>NZ_LGCN01000191.1 GCF_001279005.1 Streptomyces caelestis | reverse complement strand
GGAACCGGTCGGCAGCGACTGGCTGTGGTACCCGCAGCAGACCGTCGCCAGTGGCGTCGGCGCGGCGGGCAGCACCATCCGCTTCGCCGACCTCAACGGTGACAACAGAGCCGACTACCTGAAGGTCAACGCCGACAGCTCGGTCCAGGCGTGGATCAACGGCGGACCCAACCCCAAGGAACCGGTCGGCAGCGACTGGCTGTG
>NZ_LGCN01000190.1 GCF_001279005.1 Streptomyces caelestis | reverse complement strand
ACGGTGGCGCGGACGTGGCGCACCCAGTAGTCGGCCGAGCACAGCAGGCCGGGGCCGGCGATCCCACCGGTCACGTTCGAGACCACCGGGAGAAGCGGTTCGGTGTAGGTGAGGCTCTCGGCGACCCGGCGGAACTCCGCCAGCATCGGCTCCATCAGCGGCGAGTGGAAGGCGTGGCTCACCGACAGGCGCTGCGTCCTGCGCCC
>NZ_LGCN01000189.1 GCF_001279005.1 Streptomyces caelestis | reverse complement strand
GACGATCCGGTGGTGATCGTGGGGATGGCGTGCCGTTATCCGGGCGGGGTGTCGTCGCCGGAGGACCTGTGGCGGCTGGTGTCCGAGGGTGTCGACGCCATGTCGGACTTCCCGGCTGACCGTGGATGGGACGTCGAGTCCCTCTACCACCCGGACCGGAGTGTGCCCGGGACGTCGTACACACGCTCGGGCGGTTTCCTGCACGAC
>NZ_LGCN01000188.1 GCF_001279005.1 Streptomyces caelestis | reverse complement strand
CCGTTGTGGAGGAGCGGGGGGCGGGGTGAGGACTGTTTACTCGGCGCCGGCGTTGGTGCCGACCGGCGGTGGGTTGCGCAGCCCGGCGCCGGCGGGGTGCCGTCGCGCCCACCCGTGCCGCCCCAGCGGCACGACTGCCCGCGGAGGGCGGAGGCGCGACTGCCCGCCGGGGGCGGAGGCATGACTGCCCGCGGGGAGGGGCGGAGGCATGGCTGTTCGCAGCTGTGCAGGCAGCGCTGAGCCCCGGGCGCCTGGGTGGGGGCCGGGCGGCCGGGGCTTGGCGGGTGCGCGTCAGTGGTTGACGGCGGTGTTGCCGAAGGCCGGGTTCAGGAGGCCGATCACGTTGACGCTGTTGCCGGACACGTTGACCGGGACGTCGACCGGGACCTGGACGACGTTGCCGGAGACGACGCCCGGGGAGCCCACGGCCGTGCCGTCGGCGTGGCTGCCGTCGGTGGCGGAGGCCATTCCCGTACCGGCCGCGAGCAGACCGCCGGCCACCATCGTCACGGCCGCTGCCTTCTTCAGGTTCTTCACTTTCCGAGCCCTCCTCGCGATGACCGCGGCAGGCGCCGCGGTACGCACTGGGGAACGGCGGACGCCGACGAGGGATACGGCCATCCGGGGGACATTCCCCCTACGGTATGAATCTCGGATCGGACGGGAACCTTCCGCAGGGCGTGCGACGTCCCGGGTCAGCCGCTCAGGCCGTGGCGTACGGCCCACAGGGCGGCCTGGGTGCGGTCCGCCAGGTCGAGTTTCATCAGGATGTTCGAGACGTGGGTCTTCACGGTCTTCTCGGAGAGCACCAGGGCGCGGGCGATCTCCCGGTTGGCGCGGCCGTCCGCTATGAGCCCGAGGACTTCGCGCTCCCGTTCGGTGAGGGAGCCGGCGCGTCCCGGCCCCGAGCCGGTCTCCTCCTGGGACAGCAGCGCTCCGGCCACCTCCGCCTGGAGCAGGACGTGCCCGGCGTGCACGGAGCGGATCGCTCCGGCGAGCGCGTCGGGGTCGATGTCCTTGTACACGTACCCGGCGGCGCCCGCGCGGAGGGCGGGGACGACCGTGCGCTGCTCGGTGAAGCTGGTGACGATCAGCACGCGCGCGGGGTGCTCCAGTTCACGGAGCCGGCGCAGCGCGTCCACGCCGTCCATGCCGGGCATCTTGACGTCCATGAGGATGACGTCGGGCCCCAGCTCCCCCGCCAGGGCGACTCCCTCGGCGCCGTCCGCGGCCTCGCCGACGACCTCGATGTCGTCCTGCACCTCGAGGAAGGTGCGCAGGCCCCGGCGTACCACCTGGTGATCGTCGACCAGCAGCACCTTGATCGCGTCAGCCACCGGGGACCTCCATCTCGATCGTGGTGCCCTTGCCGGGCGCCGATTCCACGGTCAGCCTGCCGCCGACCCCGCTCGCCCGGTCCCGCATGGAGACCAGGCCCAGATGGCGGCCCGCGCGGCGGACGATCCGCGGGTCGAAGCCGCCGCCGTCGTCGCTGACCCGCAGGACCGCCCCGCCGCCCCTGCGGTCCAGGGTGACGTCGACGTGGTCGCCGCCGGAGTGCCGCAGGGCATTGTGCAGCGCCTCCTGGGCGACGCGCAGCACCGCCTCCTCCTGGGCGGCCGGGAGGGCGCGTACGCCGTGCCCGGTGAAGGTCACGCGCGCGGTGTGGGCACGGTCGAGGACCTGGATCTGCGTGCGCAGCGTGGCGACGAGGCCGTCCTCGTCGAGCGCCGCGGGGCGCAGTTCGACGACCGCCGCGCGCAGTTCGTCGGCGGCCTCGGCGGCCAGGGCGGCGACCTGCTGGAGCTCGCCCTTGGCGCGGGAGGGGTCGCGGTCCACGAGGCGGGCGGCGGCCTGGGCGGTGAGGCGCAGGGAGAAGAGTTTCTGGCTGACGGCGTCGTGGAGCTCGTGGGCGAGGCGGGAGCGCTCCTCGGCGATGGTCAGTTCGCGGCTGCGTTCGTAGAGCCGGGCGTTGGTGAGCGCGATCGCGGCGTGCTGGGCGAGGATGCCGAGCAGTTCCTCGTCGTCGGCGGTGAAGCCGCAGGCGCCCTCGGGTTTGGGGCAGTTCTTGTTGGCGAGGAACAGGGCGCCGATGACCTCGTCGCCGTCGCGGACGGGCAGGCCCAGGAAGTCGACCAGGTCGGGGTGGGCGCTGGGCCAGCCCTCGAAGCGGGGGTCGCGGCGTACGTCGGCGAGGCGCTGCGGGGTGGCCTCGTCGAGCATCGCGGCGAGGATGCCGTGCCGGCGCGGGAGGGGGCCGATGGCCTTCCACCGGTCGTCGCTGACGCCGTCGACCACGAACTGGGCGAAGCCGCCGTGGTCGTCGGGCACGCCGAGCGCGGCGTACTGCGCGTCGAGGAGTTCGCGGGCCGAGGCGACGATCGTCTTGAGGACGTCGCGCACCTCGAGGTGCCTGCTCATGGCCAGCAACGCGGAACTCACCGCGGCGAGGCCGGACCGGGGGCCGTGGCTCATGCCCTCACGGTACCGGCGGGCCGGGACGGCGGGATCGGGCGCGGGTCGGCCGTCGGGCGGGCCGCGGGACCTAGGCCGGAGGTCCCGCCGTCCCGGTCGGGGCGTAGGGCCTCGGGCCCGGGGTGGACGGCGTAGGGCGAAGGTACCCGGGGCGCTGCGTCCCGGGCCCGAGGCGGTGGCGGCGGGCCGGTCCCTACGTTGAGGGCACGCCGATCGAGCGGCGTCGGACGACGAGGGGAAGGCTGCCATGCCGGTTGCGATCATCACGGGGGCTTCGAAGGGGCTCGGGGAGGCGCTCGCCCGGGCGCTGGCGGCGCGTGGCTGGGATCTGGTGCTCGACGCGCGGGATCCGGTGCCCCTGGCGGAGGCCGCCGGGCTGGTGTCGGCGCACGGCACGCGCGTGACGGCGCTGCCCGGGGACGTCACGGACGCCGCGCACCGCGCGGAGCTGGTGGCGGCGGCGTGGCGGCTGGGCGGGGTGGATCTGCTGGTGCACAACGCGAGCGCGCTGGGCGCCGAGCCGCTCGTCCGGCTGGAGGAGCTGCCGCTTCAGGGGCTGCGGCGGGCGCTGGAGGTGAACCTGGTGGCGGCGCTGGGCCTGGTGCAGGAGGCACTGCCGCTGCTGCGGTCCGCGGCGGCCGGGGCGGTGCTGGTGGTCAGCTCGGACGCCGCGGCGGAGGCGTATCCGACGTGGGGCGGGTACGGGGCGTCCAAGGCGGCCCTGGACCAGCTGGCGGCGGTGCTGGCGGTGGAGGAGCCGGGGCTGAGGGTGTGGGCGGTCGATCCCGGCGACATGGCGACGGACCTGTACGCGGCGGCCGTACCGGACGACGACGGTCCGCGGCCGGAGCCGGCCGATGTGGCGCCCGCCTTCCTGCGGCTGCTGGACGAGCGGCCGGCCAGTGGTCGCTACGGCGCTCCGGCGCTGCTGGAGGAGCGGCGATGACCGTGGTCGTGGAGGTGCCGGAGGAGTTGTCCGCGCGGGTGCCGGTGGAGCAGCGGGGGCCGGGGCTGGACCGGGACTCGGTGCGGCTGCTGGTGTCGCGGGGCACGGCGGTGTCGCACCACGCCTTCGTGGAGCTGCCGCGGCTGCTGCGGGCCGGGGATCTGCTGGTGGTGAACACGTCGCCGACGCTGGCGGCGGCCGTCGGGGGGTGGATCGGGCCCACGCGCGTGGTGGTGCACTTCTCCACCCGCGGTGACGACGGCCGCTGGGCGGTCGAGCTGCGGGATCCCGACGGGCGCGGCACCACGCGGGCGCGGGCGGGAGGGCCCGCGGGTACGGAGGTGCGGCTGACCGGGGGCACGCGGCTGGTGCTGGAGGAGCCGCTGAGTGCGCGGGGTGAGCGGCTGTGGTGGGCGCGCGTGGCGGGGGACGTGCTCGGGGTGCTGCGGGAGCACGGGCGGGCCGTCCGGTACGCGTACACGGAGCGGGACCAGCCGTTGTCGGCGTACCAGACGGTGTTCGCGCTGCCGTCGCCGGACGGTGCGGGGAGTGCGGAGATGCCGAGTGCGGGGCGTCCGTTCACCGCGCGGACGGTGGTCGGGCTGGTGAGCCGGGGGGTGCAGTTCGCCCCGGTCACGCTGCACACCGGGGTGGCGTCGGGTGAGGCGCACGAGCCGCCGTATCCGGAGCGGTTCGTGGTGCCGGAGACGTCGGCGCGGCTGATCGGGGCGGTGCGGGCGGGGGGCGGCCGGGTGATCGCGGTGGGGACGACGGCCGTGCGGGCGGTGGAGTCGGCGGCCGGCGCGGACGGTGTGGTGCGGGCCCGCGCGGGGTGGACCGATCTGGTGGTGACCCCCGAGCGCGGGGTGCGGGTGGTGGACGGGCTGCTGACCGGGCTGCACGAGCCGGAGGCCTCGCACCTGCTGATGCTGGAGGCGGTCGCGGGGCGGGCGGCGATCGACCGGGGGTACGAGGAGGCGCTGCGCGGACGCTACCTGTGGCACGAGTTCGGCGATGTGCATCTGGTCCTGCCGGAGTGACCGACCCCCTCACGCAGGGAATCGCTTCAGCAACTTTCGGTGAGGTCGGAGGGCGGCCGATGTGAGGCCGAGCATAGGGCGCACATCACGTACGAAGAGGATTAGGAGAGACATACCGCCCACTTGAGCGGGGCATACAGCCCCCTCTGCCCCGATTTACCCCTCCCTGATCCACTACCCGGCTTCGTACGTCACACCTTTGCTCATGCATTTCGCGGCCGCTAAGAATGGCTGCGTCGCTCAGCGCCGTGGGTTTTCCCCCGCGGCGTTCGTGCTGGAAGCACCCTGTCTCCACCGGACGTTGAGCGGCCTCCGCGCTATTCGAAGAGGTCCTTCCCGCATGTCCAAGAACATCCTCATCCGTGGTCGTCGTCGCGCCCTGACCCGTCACCACAAGATCGCCGTCGCCGGCGTCGCGGCCCTCGGCGCCGCCGCGATCGGTTTCTCGGCCGTCCCGAGCAACGCGTCCACGAGCACGACGAGCGAGGTCGCCGCCCCGGCCGCGAAGGTGGTGTACAGCACCGAGCCGATCGAGGGCGTCAAGGCCGACGTCACCGACCAGCTCGCCGGTTCCAGCCTCAAGGTCGAGCGGATCGCGGCGAAGAAGGAGGCCGCGGCCGAGGCCGCCGCCGCGAAGGAGGCCGCCGCGAAGGAGGCCGCCGCCGCGAAGGCCGAGAAGGCCCGCAAGGCCGAGGAGGCCGCCGGCCGCGCCGCCGAGCGCACCGAGGTGAAGAAGGACGCCCCGCGCAAGAGCTATGGCAACACCCTGGACGGCTGGATCCGTGAATCCCTGGCCATCATGAAGAAGCACGGCATCCCGGGTTCCTACGAGGGCATCCACCGCAACGTCATGCGGGAGTCCTCGGGCAACCCGAAGGCGATCAACCTCTGGGACATCAACGCCCGGAACGGCATCCCGTCCAAGGGCCTGCTGCAGGTGATCCCGCCGACGTTCGAGGCCTACCACGTCCCGGGCACCCCGAAGGACATCTACGACCCGATCGCCAACATCACCGCCGCCTGCAACTACGCGGCCGACAAGTACGGCACCATGGACAACGTCGACAGCGCGTACTGAGGTCGGCGCGGACCTCTTCTCGCGAACACGGACGCCGAAGGGCGGCACCCCCCTGACGGGGTGCCGCCCTTCGGGGCCGTACGGCGCGGGTTACTTGCGCATGACCTCGGGCTCGTGGCGGCGCAGGAAGCGGGCCACGAAGAAGCCGCAGATCACACCGAGGACGATCAGCGCGCCCATGTCCATCGCCCAGGCGCCGACCGTGTGCTCCCACAGCGGGTCGGTGTCGCCGGCCGTCTCCGGCGGGCTGATCCTGTTGAAGTCCAGCGTGGCGCCCGAGGCGGCGACCGCCCAGCGCGACGGCATCAGGAACGAGAACTGGTTGACGCCGATCGAGCCGTGCAGGGTGAACAGACAGCCGGTGAAGACGACCTGGATGATCGCGAACATCACCAGCAGCGGCATGGTCTTCTCCGCGGTCTTCACCAGCGAGGAGATGATCAGGCCGAACATCATCGAGGTGAAGCCGAGCGCCATGATCGGCACGGAGAGCTCCAGCAGCGTGAAGCCGCCGAAGACCAGGCCCTCCTCCGGGATCTCCCGGCTGGAGAAGCCGATCACACCGACCAGCAGGCCCTGCAGCACGGTGATCATGCCGAGCACGAACACCTTGGACATCAGGTACGCCGAGCGGGACAGGCCGGTGGCGCGCTCCCGCTCGTAGATGACCCGTTCCTTGATCAGCTCGCGCACGGAGTTCGCCGCGCCCGCGAAACAGGCGCCCACCGCGAGTATCAGCAGGACCGTGGTGGCCGTGCCGTTCGGGATGATCCGGCCGGTCTGCGGGTGGGGCGGGTTGGGCAGCAGGCCCTTGTCCGCGTCGATGAGCAGGCTGACCGCGCCGAGGACGGCCGGCAGGATCACCATCAGGGCGAGGAAGCCCTTGTCGGAGACGATCACCGAGACGTAGCGGCGCACCAGGGTCACGAACTGCGACGTCCAGCCCTGCGGCTTCGGCGGCCGCATCGCCTGCATCGGCGGCACCGGTACGGACTGCGGCGCGACCGCGTCGATGTCCGCGGCGTACATCTGGTAGTGCTGCGAGCCCTTCCAGCGGCCCGCCCAGTCGTAGTCGCGGTAGTTCTCGAAGGCGGAGAAGACGTCGGCCCAGGTGTCGTAGCCGAAGAAGTTCAGCGCCTCCTCGGGCGGGCCGAAGTAGGCGACGGAGCCGCCGGGCGCCATCACCAGGAGCTTGTCGCAGATCGCCAGCTCGGCCACCGAGTGCGTGACGACGAGGACCGTGCGGCCGTCGTCGGCGAGTCCGCGCAGCAGCTGCATGACGTCGCGGTCCATGCCCGGGTCGAGACCGGAGGTGGGCTCGTCCAGGAAGATCAGCGACGGCTTGGTGAGCAGCTCCAGGGCGACGGAGACGCGCTTGCGCTGGCCGCCGGACAGGGACGTGACCTTCTTGTCCTTGTGGATGTCCAGCTTGAGCTCGCGCAGCACCTCGTCGATGCGGGACTGGCGCTCGGCCGCCGTGGTGTCGGCGGGGAAGCGGAGCTTGGCCGCGTACTTGAGGGCCTTCTTGACGGTCAGCTCCTTGTGCAGGATGTCGTCCTGCGGGACCAGACCGATGCGCTGACGCAGCTCGGCGAACTGCTTGTAGAGGTTCCGGTTGTCGTAGAGGACCTCGCCCTGGTTGGCGGGGCGGTAGCCGGTGAGGGCCTTGAGGAGCGTGGACTTGCCGGAGCCGGACGGGCCGATGACCGCGATCAGCGACTTCTCGGGGACGCCGAAGGAGACGTCCTTGAGGATCTGCTTGCCGCCGTCGACGGTGACCGTCAGATGGCGGGCGGAGAAGGACACCTCACCGGTGTCGACGAACTCCTCGAGCCGGTCGCCGACGATCCGGAACGTCGAGTGACCGACGCCCACGACGTCGGTGGGGCCGAGCAGTTGCGAGCCGCCCTTGGCGATCGGCTGACCGTTGACGTACGTGCCGTTGTGCGAGCCCAGGTCGCGGATCTCCATGCGACCGTCGGGCGTCGAGTGGAACTCGGCATGGTGGCGGGAGACCTGGAGG
Organism: Streptomyces caelestis; assembly: GCF_001279005.1. Taxonomy (GTDB): domain Bacteria; phylum Actinomycetota; class Actinomycetes; order Streptomycetales; family Streptomycetaceae; genus Streptomyces; species Streptomyces heliomycini. The sequence goes on along the minus strand of NZ_LGCN01000188.1, from coordinate 88,862 downwards.
TCGGAGACGACCAGGTCGTTCTCCAGGGCACGGCCGATGCGCATCACGCGGCCGAGGGAGAACTGGTGGAACGTGGTGGGGCTGCGGTCGCCGTGGACCGGTGGCGCCCCCGCACCGCTGCCGGGGCCGCCCTGCTGCTGCGGGACGTGCGGCGCGGGCTGCTGGGCGGGAGGCTGCTGCCAGCCGGGCTGCTGGGCGGGGGGCTGCTGCTGCGGCGCCTGCCGGGACCAGCCGGGGTGCGCGCCCTGGGCCGCGTACGGCTGCTGCGGCTGGGCCTGCGACGCGGCGGCCGGGGCCGCGGCGGCCGCTCCCGCGCCGGACAGCGTCACGCGCGGGCCGTCGGTGGCGTTGCCCAGGTTCAGCACCGTGCCGGAGCCGAGCTCCAGGTGGTGGATCCGCTGCCCCCGCACGAACGTGCCGTTGGTGCTGCCGTGGTCCTCGACGACCCAACCGCGCCCGTTGAAGCTGATCGTGGCGTGACGCCAGGAGACCCTGGCGTCGTCCAGCACGACATCGCCCTGCGGATCACGTCCGAGGGTGTAAGACCTGGACGGATCGAGCGTCCAGGTCCGTCCGTTTGATTCCAGTACGAGTTCCGGCACTCCATGCCCCACTGAGTTGTCCCCCGAATTTCCCCCGTCGCAGGGAGTCTAGGGATGTCGAACATCGGGAGGAACTATTTCAGGCTCGGCCCACTGACCGAAAGTCGGCCTTGTCACGAGCGCGCACCAAGGTGTTCACCAGCTTTCGCCGACGGGGTTGAAATCGGCCCGGAGAGTGGTAAACCACGCGAGGGGGACAAGCGCGGCCGTCACACCGCGTCGCGGATCGGGGGGTCTGCCATGAGTACTGCCACGAACGTCCGCACCGCGGGGCGGGACGGACGCGTGCCCTGGGTCGATGTGGTGATGTCCGCGGTCGCCGCGGTGAGCTGGGCGCTGATCGGGATGGCGGGGACGGCGGCGTGCGGGCTGTGGCTGCTGGACGCGGACGCGGCCGGTTCACCGGGCCCGATGACCGCCGCGGTGGTGGCCCTGGGGGCGGGGGGTTCGGTCACTCCGTCCGGTGACGTGCCCGCCTTCGGACTGCCGGGCGCAAAGGCCGGCACGGCCCTGGAGGTCACGCCGCTGGGCGTGAGCCTGGTGGGTGCGCTGCTGCTGTCGTACTTCTTCCTGCGGTCCCTGCGGGCGGCGGGGGTTGTGGTCTCCGGCGCCGAACTCCTCGCGCGTGCGGGCGCGGTGGTCGGACTGTTCGGGGCGATGGCGGGCGGGTCGGCCTGGGCGGGGCACGACGTCGTCACCGTCGACGGGGGCTCGCTGGGACTGGACGACCTGCCGGGGACGGGCGGTGGCGGGCTCGAGATCCCGGGACTGGGCGATGTCGGTGGGCTGCTGCCGGACCGGGTGGGTGATCTCGTCGACGCGGAGGCGGCGGTGGGGTTCAGCGTCGACACGGTGCCGACGCTGCTCGGCGGCCTCGGCTGGGCGGCCGGCGTCCTGCTCGTCGCGCTGCTGGCGTCCCGCCGCACTCCCCTGCCGCGCGGCTGGGACGCGGTGCACCGTGTCGTGCGGCCGGCGGTGTCCGCCCTCGTCACCGTGGGGCTGGTGGCGGTGGCGGCGGGACTCGCGGCGGCGGGGTACGCGGCGACCGGCGACGACCACCCCCGGCGGATCGCGGGGGCGGCGCTGCTGGGGGCGCCGAACGGGGTGTGGACCGGGGTGCCGATCGGCCTGTTCGTGCCGTGGGACGGGCGGGCGAGCGGGGCTCCGCTCGGGGTGCTGCCGCATCCCGTGGACGATCTGCTGCGGGCCGGCTCGGACCGGTCCGTCACGCTGGGGCGGCTGGCGGAGTTCGACGGTCGGGTGTGGCTGCTGGCGGTGGCCGCCGCGCTGCTGATGGTGCTGGCGGGGGTGCTGACGGGCGTGCGTACGCCGGTCGGGGACGCGGCGGATCGCACAGCGGCCGGCTTCGCCGGGCGGTGTGCGCTGCGGTTGGGTGTCGCTACGGCGCTGGCCCTGCCGCTGCTGGTCCGGCTGACGGAGGTGTCGGCGAACGCCTCGCTGTCCGTGCTGGGCCTCGACGTGTTCGGCGCCGGCGTCGAGCTGCGCGGCCGGCCCGGCACGGCGCTCCTGCTGGGCGCGGTCTGGGGCGCGGGTGCGGGCGCCGCGGGAGCGCTGCTGACCCGGGCGAGCGGGGCGGCGGGGGTGCGGGCGGCGCCGTTGGCACGGGGTGACACGAAGGCGGGCGGTGGGTGGCGGGCGGTGGGCGACGTCGACGGCACGGACGGGACGCCGGCCGCCGGACCGTACGAGCCGGGGGTTCCCTACCGGCCCCCCGGCCCGGACACCAATCCGTACCTGCGGGTGGGGTGGGAGCCGCGGGGGTCTCGGGAGCCAGGGGTGCGGGAAGAACCGTGGGGCTCGCCGGGGGCACCGCACGGGGTGCGGGAAGGGCGCGGATCACGGGAAGCGGGGGCGCAGGGGCCGCCGCCGCGAGGACCGCGGGAAGCGCACGGGGAGCGGGAACCGTGGGGAGCGGGGCCGCGAGGACCGCACGAGCCGCGGGAAGCCGGGACGCAGGGGCCGTGGGGGCCGGAGGATGCGGTGCCCGCGCCGAGGGGCGGTGAGCCGCATGTGTCCGGGGAGCCCGAGGGGGACGGCGACGTCCACGGGGCGCCCACCGTGATCGGGCCGGTCGAGCCGCCCCGGCGCGGGTCCGGGCCGCGGGGCCGGGGCCGGTCGGCGTTGTGGCCGGACGAGCCTCCTCCGCCGCCACCGCCCCCTCCCCCGGCGCCCCGGAGACCGGACGGTGCGTAAGCTCCGGTACACCCCGGTGACGGGCAGTGTTCGTTGTCCGTCTGGCGGACCTCGCGGGCGCGGGGCACTGGGTGCCGGATACGGTGGGAACACCATGAGCGCATCGCAGACCACCGACGTTCCCACCCTCCTCGTCAAGATCTTCGGCAAGGACCGGCCGGGCATCACGGCCGGCCTCTTCGACACCCTCGCCGCCTACTCGGTCGACGTGGTCGACATCGAGCAGGTCGTCACCCGTGGCCGCATCGTGCTCTGCGCGCTCGTGACCGAGCCGCCCGAGGGGCTGGAAGGGGATCTGCGGGCGACCGTCCACAGCTGGGCGGAGTCGATGAAGATGCAGGCGGAGATCATCTCCGGCATGGGCGACAACCGTCCGCGCGGGCTCGGCCGCTCCCTGGTCACCGTGCTGGGCCACCCCCTCACGGCGGAGGCGACGGCGGCGATCACCTCGCGGATCACCCGGGCCGGCGGCAACATCGACCGTATCTTCCGGCTCGCCAAGTATCCGGTGACGGCCGTGGAGTTCGCGGTGTCCGGCGTGGAGACGGAACCGCTGCGCACCGCACTGGTGACCGACGCGGCACGGCTCGGGGTGGACGTGGCCGTGGTCGGGGCGGGACTGTACCGGCGGGCGCAGCGTCTGGTCGTCATGGACGTGGACTCCACGCTCATCCAGGACGAGGTGATCGAGCTCTTCGCCGCGCACGCCGGCTGCGAGGACGAGGTCGCCGGGGTGACGGCGGCCGCGATGCGCGGGGAACTGGACTTCGAGCAGTCGCTGCACGCGCGCGTGGCGCTGCTGGAGGGGCTGGACGCCTCCGTGGTGGACAAGGTGCGCAGCGAGGTGCGGCTGACGCCGGGGGCCCGTACGCTGATCCGTACGCTGAAGCGCCTCGGCTACCAAGTGGGTGTGGTGTCGGGTGGGTTCACCCAGGTCACGGATGATCTGAAGGAGCGGCTGGGGCTGGACTTCGCCCAGGCCAACACCCTGGAGATCGTCGACGGGAAGCTGACGGGCAGGGTCACCGGCGAGATCGTGGACCGGGCGGGCAAGGCCCGGCTGCTGCGCCGGTTCGCCGCCGAGGCGGGGGTGCCGCTGTCGCAGACGGTGGCGATCGGTGACGGTGCGAACGATCTCGACATGCTGAACGCGGCGGGGCTCGGTGTCGCCTTCAACGCCAAGCCGGTGGTGCGCGAGGCCGCGCACACGGCGGTGAACTTCCCCTTCCTGGACACGGTCCTGTACCTGCTCGGCGTCACCCGTGAAGAGGTCGAGTCGGCGGACACGCTCGACGTGGGCTGAGCCGCCCGGAGCGGGGCACGGAGAGGGGCGGGCCCGGCGCCGACGGAGGTCGGCGCCGGGCCCCTGCCGTGCCGGGTGTCACTCGCTGGGCGCCCAGTAGTCGACCAGCGTGCCGACGCCGGGCTCGAGGGACTTCCAGGAGCCGCTGAAGGACAGGACGGCGAAGGCGGCGGCCGGGTAGCCGCGCCGGCTCATGCGCTCGCGGGCGTCGCCCTCCGCCGTGCCGGCCAGGATGTCGGCGAGCCCCTGGACGCCCGGGTTGTGGCCGATCAGGAGGACGTTCTGCGCGTCGTCGGGGGTTTCGTTGAGCAGGGCGATCAGCTCGCCGGGCGAGGCGTCGTAGATCCGCTCCTCGTAGACGGTCTTCGGTCGCTCCGGGAACTCGTGGACCGCGAGCTTCCAGGTCTCGCGGGTCCGGACCGCGGTGGAGCACAGGGCCAGGTCGAAGGCGATGCCGGTGTCGGCGAGCTTGCGTCCGGCGACGGCGGCATCCATGCGGCCCCGCTCGGCGAGTGGGCGCTCGTGGTCGGAGACCGGTGGCCAGTCGGCTTTCGCATGCCGGAAAAGGACGATCCTGCGAGGTTCTGCGACGCTCATGTGACCCAGCTTCGCATGAAACAGGCCATGAGGCGCAGGGAGTTGACCGGCGGTTCCGGGGGTCTTCAGCGGGCTATGAGCTGCTGCGCGCGCTCGACGAGGTGGGTGAGCGCGGGCTCGCCGGCGGCCGCGTGGGCGTCGGAGGGGTCGAGGACCAGGGTGAGCAGGGCGACGAAGGCGAGGACGGGCAGGGCCAGGGCCCACCACGGCAGCCGGGTGTCGACGCCGCCCCGGGGGGCCGGGTGGGGCCGGGTGTGCGTGCGCGCCGACATGGGGACTCCGCTCTTCGTACGGTCCGTGGTCCGCCGTTCGCGGCCACATCTCGAAGGTACGGACTTCCGGGAGCCCAACCCATCCGGTGATCCACCCACTTGACCCTGAGCCTGACCCCCTAGGGGGTAGGGGGGCCTGCACCACCCTGGGCCGTCACGGGGCGAGGACGGTCGCGATCACGCCGATGACGATGAAGATGGCGAAGAACGCGCCGAAGACGAGCAGCATCTTCTTCTGGCCGTTCTGCGGGTTCGGGTCGAGGACTGGCATGCGGCAAGTCTCGCACTTCGTTCGCCTGCGGCGGGCTTCGGGGGGCGCGTGGCGCGGGTGGCCCGCCGGCCGGGGGTCTGCCCGCCGGGCGGGGGGCGCCGGCCTGGCACGTGAGGTGTGACGGCTGCGTCCTCCGGCGCGACACGGCTCCGCCCGCCGGACCGCGCGGTGCGGCGGGGCTGGGGGCGTATGCACCGGCCTGGGCCGGTCGGGGCGGCTCCTGGTCGTGGGGGGGGTTCGTTTGTTTCGCCCCCGCCGCCCCTTCCCTTCCCGTCCCTGGGGGCTCCGCCCCCAGACCCCCGTGCGCAGTTCCCCGCGCCCCTGGGGGTACTACCCCGCGCCCCCGGGGACAAGGGCTGTCCGGAGTCGTCAGGAGGTCGTCGCCTCGTCCTCCACCGTGCGGTCGCGGCCTGCCAGGACGCCCATGATCGTCTGCGGGATCATCAGGCCGGCCATCAGCGCGATCGGCAGTCCCCAGCCGCCGCTGTGCTGGTAGAGCACGCCCACCAGGAGCGGCCCGGGGATGGAGATCAGGTAGCCGGTGCTCTGCGCGAAGGCCGACAGCTGGGCCACGCCCGCGCCGGTCCTGGCCCGCATCCCGACCATGGTGAGCGCCAGCGGGAAGGCGCAGTTCGCGATGCCCAGCAGCACCGCCCAGGCCCAGGCGCCGGCGGCCGGCGCGAGGTACAGCCCCGCGTACCCGACGAGGCCGCTGGCGCCCAGCGCGAGCACGATCGGGCCCTGGTGGGGCAGCCGGGTGGCGAGGCGCGGGATGACGAAGGCCAGCGGCACGCCCATCACCATGGTGACCGCGAGGAGCAGCCCGGCCCGGCCGGCGGGGACGCCCGCGTCCCGGAAGATCTGCGCCATCCAGCCCATGGTGATGTAGGCGGCGGTGGCCTGGAGCCCGAAGAAGACGGCCAGCGCCCAGGCGGTGCGGCTGCGGGTGACGCGCAGCACGGGCGCCTCGGCGGAGGCGGCCCGCTCGTTCCGGGCGCCCCGCGCCCCGTCCTGCTCCCGCTCCCGCTCCCGCACGAAGGGGAGCCACGGCAGTACGGCGGCTGCCGCCAGGGCCGCCCACACGGCGAGGCCCGACCGCCAGTTCCCGCCCAGCGCGTCGGTCAGCGGCACGGTCACGGCCGCCGCCGTGGCGGTGCCCAGGGCGAGGGCCATGGAGTACAGGCCGGTCATGGAGCCGACCCGGTCGGGGAACCGGCGCTTGACGATGACCGGCATCAGGACGTTGCTGACGGCGATGCCCATCAGCGCCAGCGCGCTGGTGGCCAGGAACGCCGCCGTGCCGCCCACGTACGGGCGTATCAGCAGGCCGGCGCCGATGGCGGCCATGCCGGCGCAGACCACCGCGCCCGCGCCGAACCGGCGGGCCAGCCGCGGCGCGGTGACGCCGAAGACGGCGAAGCACAGCGGGGGCACGGAGGTGAGCAGTCCGGCGACGCTCCCGCTCATGCCGAGCCCGTCGCGGACCTCCTCCAGCAGCGCGCCCAGGCTGGTGATGGCGGGGCGGAGGTTGAACGCGGCCAGCACGATGCCGACGACGAGCAGTCGCGTCCGCCACGCGCGTGCGGCGCCGGCCCGGCGGACACTCCGGACCTCGGACGCGGCCGGTGTGCGTACGGTCGTGGACGTGCGCGTCCGGGGTTCCTCGCCAGTCATGACGCCCATCATAGAATCATGGGATGATTGGTTGTCCATGCCGAGGACGCCGTGCGGCGCCGCTGTCGTGCGAAGGTGTGTCATGCCGTTGAGCCATCCCCGTCGTTCGGCCCTCTCCGAGCAGGTCATCACCGCTCTGCGGGCCCAGATCACCTCGGGCGAGTGGCCGGTCGGCGCGCGCATCCCCACCGAGCCGGAGCTGGTGGAGCAGCTGGGGGTGGCCCGCAACACGGTCCGTGAGGCCGTCCGCGCGCTGGCGCACAACGGGCTGCTGGACATCCGCCAGGGCTCGGGCACGTACGTGGTGGCCACGAGCGAGCTGGCGGGCGTGATGCACCGCCGCTTCGCCGACGCCGACCCCCGGCACATCGCCGAGCTGCGTTCGACCCTGGAGTCGGCGGCGGCGCGGCTGGCCGCCGAGCGGCGCACGGAGAAGGACCTCAAGCAGATCGACGCCCTGCTGCTGCGCCGGGAGGAGGCCTGGGAGTCGGGTGAGGCGGAGGTGTTCGTGGCGGCGGACGCCACGTTCCACCTGGCGGTCGTGGCAGCCTCGCACAACGACGTGATGACCGCGATGTACGCGGACCTGAGCGAGGTGCTGCGGGACTGGCTGCGCGGCGACATGGGCGAGGACATGTCCCCCGAGGCGCACATGGACCACGGCCGGCTGGTGGACGCGATCCGCGCGGGTGACGCGGCGACGGCGGCCGAGGAGGCCGCCGCCTATCCGTTCATGTGCCGTCCCGGGCCGTTCGGTCCGCCCTCCGCCGGCTGATCCGGGCCGACGGCGAAGGGCCCGCACCCCGTACGGGATGCGGGCCCTCGGCGAGGCGTCCGGTCAGGCGCCGATGGCGTGCAGACCGCCGTCGACGTGGATGATCTCGCCCGTGGTCTTCGGGAACCAGTCGCTCAGCAGGGCGACGACACCGCGGCCGGCCGGCTCGGGGTCCTTCAGGTCCCACTCCAGCGGGGAGCGGCTGTCCCACACGGAGGCCAGCTCGCCGAAGCCCGGGATGGACTTGGCGGCCATGGAGCCGATCGGGCCCGCCGAGATCAGGTTGCAGCGGATGTTCTGCTTGCCCAGGTCACGGGCCATGTAACGGCTGGTGGCCTCCAGGGCGGCCTTGGCCGGGCCCATCCAGTCGTACTGCGGCCAGGCGAACTGCGCGTCGAAGGTGAGGCCGACGACCGAGCCGCCGTTCTGCATCAGCGGCAGGCAGGCCGTGGTCAGCGACTTCAGGGAGAACGCCGAGACGTGCATGGCCGTGGCGACCGACTCGAACGGCGTGTTCAGGAAGTTGCCGCCGAGCGCGTCCTGCGGGGCGAAGCCGATGGAGTGGACGACGCCGTCGAGGCCGCCCAGCTCCTCGCCGACGATGTCGGCCAGGCGGCCCAGGTGCTCGTCGTTGGTGACGTCGAGCTCGATGACCTTGGTGGGCCTGGGCAGCTTCTTGGCGATGCGCTCGGTCAGGGTGGGCCGCGGGAACGCGGTCAGGATGATCTCGGCGCCCTGCTCCTGGGCCAGCCTGGCGGTGTGGAAGGCGATGGAGGACTCCATCAGCACACCGGTGATCAGGACGCGCTTGCCCTCGAGAATTCCGCTCATGTGTTTCAGTGACCCATTCCCAGTCCGCCGTCAACGGGGATGACGGCTCCAGTGATGTACGCGGCCTCGTCCGAGGCGAGGAACCGCACCGCCGCGGCGATCTCCTCGGGCTGCGCGTACCGGGCGAGCGGCACCTGCGCGAGGATCTTCGTCTGCTGCTCGTCGGTGAGCACCTTGGTCATGTCGGTGTCGACGAAGCCGGGTGCGACGACGTTGAAGGTGATGTTGCGCGAGCCCAGCTCACGGGCGAGGGAGCGCGCGAAGCCGACCAGGCCGGCCTTGGAGGCGGCGTAGTTCGCCTGCCCCGCGGAGCCGAGCAGCCCGACCACCGAGGAGATCAGCACGACACGGCCCTTCTTGGCGCGCAGCATGCCGCGGTTGGCGCGCTTGACGACCCGGAAGGTGCCGGTGAGGTTGGTGTCGACGACCGAGGTGAAGTCCTCCTCGGACATGCGCATCAGGAGCTGGTCCTTGGTGACCCCGGCGTTGGCGACGAGGACCTCGACGGGACCGTGCTTCTCCTCGATCTCCTTGTAGGCCTGCTCCACCTGCTCGGGGTCGGTGATGTCGCACCTGACGGCCAGGAAGCCGGCCGGCGGCTCCCCCGAACGGTACGTGATGGCGACCTTGTCGCCGGCGTCGGCGAACGCGCGGGCGATGGCGAGGCCGATGCCCCGGTTGCCTCCGGTGACGAGAACCGAGCGGCTCAACGGATCACCCTTTCAATAGCGGTCTGGTGCACCGCCCCGACACCTGGATGACAGGCGGCTACCCCGAAAACCTATCGGTCCCGGTCCGTTCCGGAGCAATCGGGCACCGACAGTGGCTCTCGTGGCCTCCTGTCGGGTTCCTACAGTTCGCCGTCCGGGTCAGTCCGCCATACCGGGCGCGTGAGCCGGCAGCCCTTCGGCGCGAGCGGTCTCGAGCATCCTGCGGTCGTAGGTCACCAGGGCGGTCAGGTCGTCCCGCAAGGACAGTGCGCTCGCCACATGGATCGCGTCCAGTGTCCTCAGACGCCCGACCAGCAGAGCCGCCGCATCGCGCACCTCCCGGGTGAGGAGGATCTCGGTGATCCGGGCGTCCAGGTCCTCCATGGCCTTCGGGAAGTGCCCCATGAGGTCCAGGGTCCGTACGGTCTCCACGAAGCCGAGCGTGCTGGTGGCGAGCGGCTCCGTGGCGCGTTCCTGGAGGAAGGTGTCCAGCGCGCCCCAGTGACTGCGCCGGGTCATCCAGGTGACCAGTGCGGACGTGTCCATGTAGATCAACGGTCGTCCTCTTCGCGCTCGGCCAGCAGGAGCGCCACGGGGTCGACGTCCTCCGGCACCTCGTAGTGCGGCATGCTGTGGCGTTCGGCGGCGGTGACCGGCTTCAGCTTGATCTTCCCCTGCGCCACCAGGTGCGCGTACCGCTCCATGGGGCTGCCGGCCGGTGACAGTATGGCGATCACGTTGCCGTGCCGGGTGACCTCGATCGCCTCGCCCTTCTCGACGCGGGCGAAGACCGCGCTGGGGTTGTACGAGAACTCGCGGACGGAAATGGTGCTCATACCGCGCTCCCCTCACAGCAGGCAGGTTGTGCGTACATATCCCTGAGGGTACCTACATGCGGCCCGCCGTGGTCGCTTTCACGGGGTGCCGCTGCCACGCGCGGCGTCGACCGACTCGGCGAGGGCGTCGATGTCCGCGGCCAGGTCCCGCCAGGGACGGGAGAGGTCGACGACGTGCCGCCAGATCCTCAGCCGTCCCTCCCCCACCGGCACCTCCACGACCCCGGACCTGCCGGAGGCGTAGACGAGGTGCCCCTCGGTGAGACCGAGGCGTACGCAGTAGGCGGTCATCTGGTAGAGGTCGTCCCGCTGGGGCTTGGTCTTGAACTTGGCGTCGAGGACCACGGCCTGGCGGAGCGTCCCGTCCCGTGGCGACGGCAGGTAGTGCACCAGGTCCGGCTTGAGCACGTGTCTGCCGGCGGTGTCGAGGGAGAAGTTCCGGTCCTGCGGCTCGGGTCTGCCGCCGACGCGGTGGCGCAGCGCCTCTCCCACCGCTCGGGCCAGATAGGCCTCGAAGAGCCGCCACATGGTGACCAGCATCCCGTCCACGGCGATCTCCCGGCCGTCGCCGAGTTCGTACGAGGCACCGCGCAGGACGAGTTCCGCCAGGGCGAGGGCGTGCGCGTAGCGGGCGTTGCGCCGGTCGGGCGTCCAGCGGGGGGCGGGGGCGCCCGCGGGCAGGACGCGTACTCCGTCCAGGCGGGCGGTGAGCCGTTGGAGGGCGGCGCGCGGCGCGGGATCGATGCCAGGCACACGGAGGAGGCGGCGGGCGGCGGCGAGGAGGAGGCGGTTCTCCGGTATGTCGGGGGTGTGGTCGTCGTAGACGACCTCCAGGGGTACGGGCACGCCCGGCCTGCGGCGGAGCTGGTCGGCGTGGCGGATGCGGCCCCGGACGACGGGCAGCGTGTCGTAGGTCTCCCGGTAGTCGTGCAGGACTCCGTGCTCCAGGGCCCGGTCCGTGGCGGAGACGAAGGCGTGCGCGAGGGCGGGGAGGAGGTCGGGGCGCGGGTCGGCGGCGACGGGGCGCGGGTCGAACGTGACACGGTCGGGGGCGTACGAGATCAGGTGCAGGAGCCGGTCGACGGGCACCTTGGGGCTGATGGTCAGCTGGACCGTGCCGTCGCCGACGCCCAGGCGGACGGACCCCACCCGGTCCTTGGCTCTCAGTCGCCAGCGGGTGGCAGTCTCCGGATGCATCTGAAGGAGCCGGTCCTGCTCGGCGAGCGTGGTGACCTGGGCCGGGGTGAGAGTCCATACGGTCCAGCCACCGCCCTCCGCGAGGCCGATGCGCAGGGCGGCGTCGCGGCAGTGGCGGGGCTGAGGGCGGCGGGCGGTCACTGGTTCGCGGGGTCGTCCGCGGAGTCGTCCGCACTGTCTGCGGGACCCGCGTCCGCGGGCGGCGGGATGTTCAGTCGTGCGCGCAGGACATGGAGGCCGTAGACCGCTTCCACGTCGGTGCCGTCGCCCCAGTGGTGCTCGGTGAGGAGCGGGATGATCTGAGTCTTCCACAGCCGTTCGAGGGCGCCGTCTCCCGTGTGGGCGAGGTCCTGCATGAAGTACGAGGGGCCGACGCGGAAGGAGCGGTCCCCGGGGCTGCCGTCGGCGAGGAGGCGGTTGATCTCGTCGAGGAGGCGGGCGTGGGAGTCGTCGTACGCGTCCGGGTCCTCGCCCCGGTCCTCCGCCCGCCTGCGCAGCCAGGAGTGCAGGACGTCGGCGACCGGCGGGGTGTCGGGGTGCAGTTCCATGAAGGAGAAGCGGCGGCGCATGGCCGCGTCCATGTAGGCCACCGAGCGGTCGACGGTGTTCATGGTGCCGAGGATGTACAGGTTGGGCGGGAGGCGGAAGCCCCGGCCGTCGTCGGAGCCGTAGAGCAGGTGGACGCGCTCGTTGCGGTACTCCAGGAGGAAGTACAGCTCGCCGAAGATCTTCGCCAGGTGGCCCCGGTTTATCTCGTCGACGACCAGGACGAACACCTCGGCCGGGCGCCGTTCCGCCTCGTCGGCGAGCTTACGCAGCGGGCCTCGGACGAGGTCGTAGGCGAGCCCGCCGCCCGCGTCGCCGTCCGGGCCGCCGCCCAGGCGCGGGCGGATGCCCTCGAAGAAGTCCTCGTAGGCGTAGGCGGGGTGGAACTGGACGAGGCGCACGTTCGTGGCGCTGGAGGCGCCGGCCAGGTGGCGGGCGAGGGCGAGCGCCGTGTACGTCTTCCCGGTGCCGGGCGGCCCGTGGAAGATCAGCTGTGGGGTGGCGCGGAGGAGTTCGACGCAGTCCTGGAGCCAGGTGGTGTCGGGCATGTGGAGCGCCTCGGCCAGTTCGGGGGTGGCGTCGGGCAGGACGGCCGGGCCCGTGGGCAGCGAGGCGGTGCGCGGCATGTCGCCGATCAGGGCGAGGACGGTCTCGGCGTACTCGGTGGCCTCCAGGACCTGGGAGTCCGCGTCCTGGACGACGCTCGCGAGTCCGGAGGGCAGGTCCTTGAGGAAGTCCAGGGGCTTGTTCAGATTGCGCCAGTCAACGGGGCGCTCCAGCCGTTCCGCGGTGTGGACCGCGGGGCCGTCGACCACTCCGACGTACGTCTGGAAGCCGTCGGTGGACAGGACGATGTCGCCCTTGCGCATGCGGTTGAGGAAGGCGTCGAGTTCCCGGGCGATGGCCTCCCTGCGCGCGGGGCCGGTGGCGGGGAGTGCCGTTTCGACGGCACGGCGGACACTGTCCAGGTTGTGGGCCGCCGCGGTCGGAGGCGGGAAACCGGTGTCGAGGGTGACCTTCGAGTCGTCGCGCCACGGTCCCCGGACGAGGGGCACGGCGGTGGTGGCGTCCACACCCCGGACGATCCAGAGCTGACGGGGAGCATCCTCGTCGGCTTCCGTCTCTTCGAGTGGTTGCTTGGCAGCCTTGAGCGCCTCCCAGACGGGCATTCTCCGATCGGGCAGGGCACGGACGGTGTCCAGGCTGCTGCGGCCCTGGTCGAGCAGGCCCTCCTCCTCGAGCAAGGTGCGCCACTGGTCGCGCTCGAAGGGCCACATGGGCAGTCCGGCGCCTGCCTGTCCGTCCTCCCCCAGCGCCAGGTACCAGCCGGGTGTCCGCGCGCCACGCAGCACCGGTCCCAGAACGTCGGGGTCAACGGTGAATTCCGCGGCCAGCTCCTCCAGCGCTACCCAGTGTCCCCCGTCCGGAAGCTGCTCCAGCGCGGTCATCGCGACGGAGACGAACTGCTGCTGCCGCTCCCACCGCCGATAGCGCCGACAGGCATCGAGATAGAAGTCGACGGGGTCGGGCCAGCGTGCGAGGGCGTCCACGCCGATCCCGGTCAGCTGCCAGCGACGCGCGCCCCGGTACAGCCATCCGGCCTTGACGAGGTTGGTCGCGTTCCGGTTCACGTAGTCCTTGAAGGGAGTGTTGTTCTCCTGGCCGGACTCGTCGACCGCCTGTAACCAGTCCGCTTCCAGCCTTGGCTTTCTGGCTAGGACCAGTTCCCACAGCTCCCGGAAGACCATCCCGTCCTGGGGAGCGTCTCGCCGCAGGATGGTCGCGGCGGTGTGCAGGGCCTGGGCGACGACGGTCGTGATGCTGGGCACGGCGTCCATTCTTCGCGGGGTACGGGGGTGAGCGGCCGCGGCCAGGTTCAGTCCAGGCCGACGGGGGTGAGCGGCGGGACGGGGCTGTCGTCGGGGCCGTTCGTCTGGACGAGTAGAAGGTCACCGACCGTGGCGTCCCGGCCGAGGCCGAGAGCGGAAACCGGAATCGCGCCCGGGGCCTGCCCCGTGCCGACCGGCTGAAGACGCAACTCGTCCTCCGCGCCCTGGTAGGCAAGGACCGCCCACACCTCGTCGTGGCCGATGCGGGACACCACGCTGCTCAGCCGGTCGGCGAGGACCGCGCATACGACGGTGAGCCGTTGCCGCTCCGTCCTGGGCACAGGGAACGCCGCGAACCACTCCAGCGCTCCGGGCAGCGTCAGCGTGCCCTCCAGTAGCCGCTGGACGGTCTCCCGCTCCTCGTCCTGGCCGTCCCCGCTCTCGGCGGGGGCGAAATGCACCAGGGGTAGGCCGTCGTCCAGGGTGCGCTGCCACTTGGGCAGCAGGAAGTCGATGGTCAGGGCCTCTTCGCGGGTGGGTGGGTGGACGTCGTCACCCTCGCCGAACTGGGCGAGCCAGGCGTTGACGTCTCCCCAGCGCCACACAGGCGAGCGTCCGACGATCCCCTCGGGGTCCGGGAAGGGCAGCCTGTCCTGTCGCCGCTCGCCGCTCACCCACTGCTGGACGTTCTGCCGGGAACGGTCGACACGCTCCGCGATGTCGGAGACGCCGACGAGGTCGGGATCGGTGCGCAGCAGCCTCAGGGCGGGCAGGGACTTACGTAGCCGCACGACGATGCGGTGGGCCGCGTCGATCGCGTTGACCCCGCTCTCGGATACGTCCAGGAAGTGCCGGCCTCGATGACGGGTCAGGACCCCGTCGAAGGTGTCGTGGACGATCGCGACGGCCTTGTCGTCGTCCACCTCGATCCCGTCCACGACGAAGTGAAACTCGTACTCCATGACGCCCCAGTCCCCCACGCGTATGCCGACTCGCTCTTCCTGGTTCCGGTATCCGCAGCCTCTCGACAAGGGGATCCATCACGGCCATGGATCCGTCACGGTGCCAAGCTTCGCGGAGCCCGACAGTGTTGTCAATTGCCAACGCCGCCGCGGAGGGCTGCACGCGGGTCGTCCGGAGGCAGAGGGCACAACTTCGCCCTGCGGCCTATTCGACGGGCCTCCTGACTGGGATTCTTCGGCGTGCCACCCACACGGATCACCGTGCAGTGACTGTCGAGGCACGGGCAGTACAGCGTGCCCCAGTGGGCCTCCGACGCAAGCTTCCACCCGTCGGCGACGAGCCGCTTGAGGACCGCCCTGACCTCCTTGCTCGGATGGTCCGCCGCAGCAATCTCGCGTCCGACCACGTACGCCTCCACAAGCTTTCGCCCGTCGCAGAGCTGACCGTCAACTCGGGCAGGCCGACAACCCTACCCGGCACTACTGACATTGACGGAAATCACAACTCGGCACGCTTAGCAGGGCGTTGTGGAAGATGATCGTCAACTACGGCCCAACCGGGCGCGATTCGTCCGGATCGGGAACTGCGCACTCGGCCCACACGGTCTTACCCGGCCCCGTCCGCCCCTTCACGCCCCAGCGGTCGGCGACGGCTTCCACCAGGAGCAGGCCTCTTCCGCCGTCGGTGTCCGCGGACGGCCGGCCCGCCGACTCGGGAATCTCCGGGTGCCCCGGGTGGGTGTCGGACACCTCGACGCGGACGAGACCCGCAGACCTGTCGTACGTGAGCCGCAGCTCGAAGTCGCGTCCCGGGACGTGACCGTGGAGGGCCGCGTTGGAGGCGAGTTCGGCCACGACGAGGGTGACGGTGTCGGAGGCCGGGCTGCCGTAGGGAAGGCCCCACAGATCGAGCCGGTGGGTGGCGAGTCTGCGGGCGAGACGCGCGCCGCGGCGCGTGGCGGAGAAGCGCTGGGCGAACACACTTACGGTTACGGCCTCTTGGGCCCGTGGTGCTGGCATGCGGCCAGCGTTCCGGGCCGCTCCCGGCCCTCAACAGGGACGACACCCATACAGGTGTGACTGTATCGGTGCACACTCTGGACTGGGTGGGTAACTCCCCGTGACCCTGGGCGGACCGGGCGGGGTTGAGCGAGGCGTGAAAGCGCGGACACGGGAGGCACGGGGCGATGAGGGCGGACCAGGGTGGAGGCGGGAACGGCGGCGCGAACGGCACGGAGGCGGAACTCTCCGACAGTCTGAAGACCTTCGGCGCGGTCCTCAAGGCCCTGCGGGAGGAATCCGGCCTGACGCAGGAGGAGTTCGCGGTGCGGGTGCGGTACTCGGCCGCGTACGTCGCCAAGATCGAGCAGGGGAAGCGGTTCCCGCCGGCGGACCTGCCGGGGCGGGCGGAGGAGGTTCTTGGGCCGGTCGCGGTCAAGGTGCTCAGTGCGGCGGCGAAGAGTCTGACGCGGAGGGCGGGGCTGGCATCGTGGTTCCGGCAGTGGGCAGGGATCGAGGAGGAGGCGATCTCCTTGTACGCGTATGAGTGCCGGGCGGTTCCTGGGCTGTTGCAGCCGGAGGGGTACATCCGCGCGATCTTCGACCGGCAGATTCCTCCGCTGTCGGAGGAGCAGTTCGAAAGGCAAGTCGCTGCCCGGCAGGAACGGCAGCGGCTCTTGGACGAGCGTCCGAACACGGCGTTCTCGTTCCTCATCGAACAGGCGGTTCTTGAACGTCACCTCGGGGGCGCCGAGGTGACGCGGGCGGTCATCAACAACCTCCTGGAACAGGGCAGCCGACGGAACGTCGAGATCCTCGTCATGCCTCTCCGGCAGGAGGATCACTCCGGCGTCGACGGCCAGATGTATCTCGCTGAACGCGACAATCACCAGTGGGTCGGCTACGTCGAGGGACACGACAGCAGCACTCTCCTGACCGAGCCGAAATTGGTGAGTTCCATGCTCCAGCGCTATGGGAAGATGCGGTCACAGGCCCTGAGTCGTATGGCCACTGTGGACCTGCTGAGGGAGATGCAAGGAGCGCTATGAGCACCGAACTGGCCTGGTTCAAGAGCAGCTACAGCGGCAGTGGCGGAGGCAACTGCGTCGAGATCGCCATGCGCCCTGAGGAGGTCCACATCCGTGACTCCAAGGACAAGCGCATCCGTCCTCTCGTCGTGACACCGAAGGCCTGGGCGGCGTTCGCAGCACTCGCGGCCGCCGCCTCTCCGGACGACTGAGGTCGCGTAGCACGTCACGTCGGCGGGCGGTACGGAAGGTGCTTCCGTACCGCCCGCCGATCTGTGTCCGCCTGCCCTACTCCTGCTCGGCCTCACCGAACAGGTTGAGCATGTCGAGCTGTATGTCGCCGCCCTCAACCTCGTCCAGACCGAACAGGCCTCCGCCCAACTGGTCGGCTGCGGAATTGCTTCGACGCTTCTTCTTGGCCGCCGATGCAGTCGGGTGCTTCGGCGGGCCTCCAGCCGGAATGACGCGGGTCAGCGGGCTGGTGCCCGGAGGGTGGCGCGGGCTCTGAGCGGGGGGTGGGGTGAGCGAGGGGTGGGTGAAGGGCCGCTCCTCGGCCATCGCCTCATAGACGCGGACGATCTCGTCCTTTGTGTCCTGGAAGACGGCGGGCTGCTTGTTCTTGAACGCCCGGAAGCTGTCCAGGACCAGGTCCACGTCTGCACGCTCAATTCCGTACAGGTGGAAATATGCGGCATCCAACTCCGCGCGCATCAGGAAACGGCGTCGCTCGTCCCAGACGAAGGGCGGGCTGTCGTCGCCGAGGTACTTCGCCCAGGGGGCCATCTCGTAGGAGGTGTACGTGAGTTCCAGGACGCGAGGGCGAATCCAGTCTGCAAGGGGGGCGTCCTGAGTCCAGGGTGCCGAGAGGGCGTAGACGGTGGGGGCTAGGACGGGAAGCTGTTCTAGGTAGGTGTACGTGAGATGGGCGCCCTGCATCTTCTGGCGAGCCGCGAAGTCCAGGGCGAAGGCAGAAAGGTTGGCTTGGAGACAGTCAAGGGGAAGTGCCATCTTCTGGGGCAGCATGAAGGGCATGGTGTGTCCAACCGCCGTCCTCGGCAGCACGGATGCGATCACCGTCCGCTCGTCCGACGCCCGACAGACATCACGCCAGCCCATCAGCCAACTGTGCCGCCAAGCCTCGCGTGGAACGGAGCGGTCCTCGACCAGGCGTTCCTCGACCTCCTCCTGGGTCACCCAATGGCGCGGCAGGGGAACGACCGATGGATCTCGATGCGCATCATGATCGAGCCTCGGGAGAGTTCCCTTGTTGATCTGCGCTTGGGTGGCATTCTCATAGGTACTGAAGCGAGCGTCGAAATGGTGAACAAACTTGGCTTCGTAGAGAGGCAGGAACATCTGCCCTTCGCGGCCAAATATGTTCGCCTCTTGATCCCATCCCTGTTCCGCAAGAGACTTTGCCGACGAGAAGCGCCCAGAGTCATCCGCCATATGGAACATGCGGAGCAACCTCAGACTCCATGGGTTGTGTTCGGCCTGATCATCCCTCGCCTGAACCCAAAGCACTTTCCTCGCGTTGTCATGCAGATTCCGCAGCACCCGGAGATGGTGGCGACTCTCGCAGACCGGCGCCGTTCGCGTATTCGGATTGATCTGCTTGAACCCCTCCTCGTCCAGCGTGAACTCCCGCGCATCCAGCTGATCCGGTCGGCGTGCCCGGAACGCGAGCCGCACGACCGGATAATGCTGGGCGAGGTCGCGGCCCGCCATCGTGAACAAGCTGAACCGATACTGGTTGTGGACCGCCGGAAACAGCTTCTCCTCGTTCTCCATATCCAACACGGCCACCATCTGCCGCGTCTCCACCAGATCCGAGAAGAACCCCGCCGTCGTCTTGTCCGTAGCGATCCCCGTAGGCAGGACCAGCCCCGCCATCCCCTCCGGCCCAATCAGCTGCCGTGCCTTCTCCGCGAAGACGGCGTACGTGTTCACGTCACCGAAGCCGGTCTTCGGGAACAGCCCCGACTTCCGGTACATGGTGACCTGGCCCTTGGACTCCCGCTGGTCGAACTGGTACTCCACGTACAGCTGGCGGTCGCCCTCGTTCGGGCGGCCCTCGTCGTCCACGCTGGTCGCCAGCGCCTCGATCATGCGATCGCGGATGCTGGCCGTGGCCGCCGCGGCGATCTTCTCGTCCCGCGCCGCGAACCACTCCTTCTTCTGGATCTTGACCCGCTCCCACGGCGGATTCCCCAGCACCGCGTCGAAGCCGCCCTGCCAGCCGGTCTCCGGGTTGACGTCCTCGGCCTCGGACTCCTCCACCCGGAAGACGCGCGGAAACTCCAGGTGCCAGTGGAAGAACTGGTTGCGGCGGACGATGTCCCGCAGCATCGCCTCCGCGCCCTCGTCCGGCAGCGGCCCGTCCTCCACGTCCTTCTCCACGGCCCGGAGCACGTTCGTCGTGACGGGCGCGGGGGCGCCCTGGTGCTTGGGCCACAGGAACGACGCGCACCACACGTCCGCGACCCGCTTCAGGTGCCGCAGTTCGGGTTTCTTCTCGAATTCCTTGTGAGCGCGGGCGTGTTGACGCACCTCGGCAAGGCTGTGATCGCCGAGCTTCGCAAGCTTCTCCGCCTCCACCCGAACCGTCGCCGTACTCGTCCGCATGACCCTCTCGGCGAACGGAAGGTGCTCCGCGCCCTTGCGCTCCCGGTCGTTCTGCTGGCGCAGCTCGGTGAGGACCTTCTGTTCGTCGCCCTCCAGCTTCTCGAAGGCGCCGTCCGGGATGCCCTGCTCCAGGACGGCCGGGGTCGCCCCCAGCAGGGCGTTCCCCGTCTTGATCCGGTCGTCGAGGTAGGCGAGCGGCTCACCGGGGGTCAGCGACTCCAGCCACAGCGACACCTTGGCCAGTTCGGCGGCGAGCGGGTTGATGTCGACGCCGTGGACGCAGTGTCGTACGACCTTGGCCATCGCCTCGCGGACCTGCTCTGGGGCCGGCTGGCTCTCCCCCTGGTCCATCACCGCGTACCGCAAGGCGATGCGCCGGGCCGCCGCGACGAGGAAGTGGCCGGAGCCACAGGACGGGTCGACGAAAGTGATCTTCAGCAGGTGGTCCGGGACGCCGGAGGCCGCGTACCGCTCTATGACCGGGTCGAGGGCGGTGTCGAGGAGCTTCTCGATGAGGGACGACGGGGTGTAGTAGGAGCCCGTCAGCTTGCGCTTGTTGCCCGCGACGAGGTCCTTGAGCTCGAACAGCTCGTTCTCCGGCTCGCGGGCGGGGACGAGTTCCAGCAGCGACTCGTAGACGCTGCCCAGTTCTTCGGCGCCCAGGTGCCGGTAGTCGACGCGAGTGGTGCGGCCCTTGTCCTTGATGCGGGAGAGCAGTCGCACGGCCTCCAGCAGGACCTCGTTGGGGAGCTTCGCGGCCCTCAGCGGTTCCGGGCTGCCCGGGAGGCGGGTGGACTGGGCCTCTTGGTCGATCTCGTCGGGCTCGGGGAGGTAGTAGAGGCCGCCGAGTTCGGGGAGTGCCAGCGCGGGTTCCCCGCCGATGGTGCCGAGGGCGTTGAGGACGCGGACGAGGCCCTGCCACAGGTCGGTGTGGTGGTCGCCCTTCCGGCGGGAGGCGATCCGGCGCAGGCGGGCGGTGGAGAAGTACAGCGCATAGCGCTCACGGGCCGCCTGGTTCGCCTTGATCTCCGCCTTGGTGGCCTTGGGGCGGGGGTATGCGAGCAGCGCGTCGCGGTCCTCGGCGACGAAGAGGAAGATCAGCTGGTAGGCGAGGCGGAGCAGTTCATGGTGGAAGTCGTCGAGGGCGCGGCGGCCTCCGGCCGTGATCGCCTCGGCCAGGTGCGGGTTGTTCTGGAGGAAGCCCGTGCCGAGGACGTTCAGCGCCTTGGCGACCTGGTCGCGCAGGAGGTTGCGGGAGCGGATGCCGGTCTCGACGGCGAAGTCGCGCCACCACTCCAGGCGGCAGTCCGCGGGGGTCAGCGGAAGCTCGTCGTGGGTGGCGAGGCCGTCGCCCTCCTCCTCGTCGCCCTCTTCCTCGTCCTCCGCCACCGCTGCCGCCGCCGCGCCCCGGCGCTTCTTCTCGGGCTTGGGCACCAGTTCTAGGCGGCTGGCGTGGAGCAGCGCGTACATCAGCAGGAAGTCGGAGAAGTCCCCGCCGCCGAAGATAGCTTCGAGATCGAACTCGACGTACGCGGACCCGACCAGGGCGGTGGAGTCGCGCAGCAGGCGCAACACCTTGCCGTTGGAGAGGATGCCCCACAGATACTTCGGAGAGGCGTTGAGCAGCTCCTGCATCATCGACTGGGGAGCGCGGGCGCTGCCCGCCGACCAGCGGTCGAGGGGCGTGGTCCAGCCCAGGAGGTGGACGGGGAGGTGGTCCATCCACTGGTGGCTGACCTGGTACGGCTCACGGCGGTCGGGCAGCCGGATGCCGCCGCGCCGGGGGGCGAGGCGGCCGTAGCCCAGTTCCTCCAGGAGGGTGAGGAGCCAGACGCGGGTCGCCTTGGTGGGGTCGGCCTTGCCGTCGAGTTCCCGCAGCTCCTCCTGGAAGGAGGTGTAGGCGGCGCGCAGCGCGTTCCACTTGCGGCTGGCGGCGTCCTCGATGCGCACGCCGCGGCCGAGTCCGTAGTCGGCGGGGGCGCTGCCGGGCAGTTCGGGGTCGCCTGCGCGGATCTTGGTGAGGAGGTCCGCGGAGAGCAGGCCGCCTTCGACGCGTACGGCGGCAGAGGCGGGGAGGCGGTCGGGGGCGAGGGTGGTCACCGGTCTCCTCCGGGGGCGGGCTGCTGTGCGGCCGGGGCGCCGAGGTACACGTACACGCCGAGCAGGTCCGGGTCGCCGGACGGCTGGACGTCGATGCGGCGGACGGCTGCGGCGCCGCGTTCGCGTCCGCGCTGGCCGGCGGCCTCGCGGACCCGCTGGTGGGCTTCGCGCAGCCGGTCGGCGAGGAGCTGTCCGCGGGCCCTCAGGTGGTCGTTGATCTCGTCGTCGTCGAGCTCCGCGGCGGCGCGGGCGGCCTGCTGGTCGCGCAGGGCGGGCAGGGTGTTCAGGTCGGGGGTGGCGGTGAGCAGGGCGGCGGTCTCCTCGTCGGACAGCCAGGTGCGGTCGCCGTCGTCGCTGGTGCGCCAGGCGAGGACCTGGGCGTCGTCGGCGATCAGGACGCGCGGGTCGTCGCTCGCCGTGCGGCCGGGCAGGGTGAGGCGGAAGCGGTAGCGGGCGAGCAGCAGGACCGTGCGGCGGTCGACGGCACGGGTGCGGATCACGCCGAGGCGGCGGGCCGGGCGTTCCTCGGGGGGCAGGCCGGTGTCGACGGCCGCGTCAAGGAGGTAGCGGGCGAGGGCGCGCACCGCAGGGTCGGTGCGGGACAGGGCGTGCTCACCTCGCGCCACGGGGAAGTCCTCGCGGAAGACGAGGTCGCGGGCGGCCGTCCTGGCGCGGCCCTTGGCCTTCGCCTTGGCCGCTCCGCCGGGCGCGGCGGTCTGGTCGGCGTCCTCGTAGAAGCCGAGGGCGTGCTTGAGGCCGGTGGGCAGCGGGTCCACGGGTGCCTTGAAGCCCCGGTCGCGGGCGTCACCGATCGGCTGGGCGCCCAGCTGGGCCAGGGACTCGCGGGTGAAGGTGGCGATGTCGCCGGGGTCGCCCAGCGCCTGGCGCAGCGCGTCCAGTTCGGCCTCCACCTCCTCGGGGCGCAGACCGATGTGGGCGAACTTGGTGAGGACCTTCGACTCGCGTTCGGCGGCCGACTCCCACTCCTTGTGGAGGGCCTCGCGGGCCCGGCCGAAGTCGGGGTCGTCCTCGAAGTCGAGGGTGAGCTGGCCCTCGGGCTGCCCGCCCCGCAGCAGCAGGGCGCTGGCGAGGGCCTCCAGGACGCCCCGGCCCTGGTCGGGGACGAGGACGGCCACACCGGTCTGGTCGGCGATGTCCTTGTGCTTCTGGATGAGGACCTTCAGGACGAGTCCGTCGATGCCGGTGTCGGTGTCGTAGACGGTGATCTCGCGGACGCGGCGGCGGGGCTGGCCGAACCGGTCGACGCGGCCCGCTCGCTGGAGGTGACGGGTGGGGTTCCAGGACAGGTCGTAATGGATGACGGCGCCGAAGTGCTCCTGGAGGTTGACGCCCTCGGAGAGGCAGTCGGTGGCGACCAGGACGTGCCGGCCGCGCCGGGCGGTCAGCTCGTCGACGCGGGCCTGCCGGGCGTCGGGGTGCAGGGTGCCGGTGACCGCCTCCACGCTCGCGCTGCGGCCCAACTCCTCCTTGAGGTGCCGGGCCACGTACTCGGCGGTCGGGATGTAGTGGCAGAAGACGATCGGGTCGTAGCCGTCGACCAGTTGCCGCTTGACCCGGTCGACGAGGGTGCGCAGTTTGGCGTCCGTCGCGGGGCCGGCGAGGGCGTCCGCGCGGTCGGCGAAGTCGGTGAGGGCCTCGGCCTCGCCCGTGCGTCCCTCGCGGGGTGTCTGCGGGGTGGCAACGTCCTCGTCCGGGAGGGACGGGAGGGAGCCGGGCACCACGTCCATGCCCTCGGCGGTCTCGTCGTCGGCGAGTTCGAAGGCGGCGGCCCGCCCCAGCTTGTCGGCCTCGGCCGGGGTGCGGGTGGCGGCGATCAGGGAGCGGGCGCGCAGGGTCGCCGCGGCAGCGGCGGGCGAGGACAGGACACAGCGCAGCAGGGTGAGCGCCGTCCACCAGGACATGCGCTGGTGATGGTCGCCGCCGGGGCCGCGGACCTGCTGGCGGGTGTGGGCGAGGATGTCGGCGACGAAGCGCGCGTAGTCGGCGTCGAGCCGGTAGAGGGCGTCCTGGGTGTCCCGGTCCTCGGGGAAGGGCGTGTCCTGGTCGAGGTACCGCTTGATGTCGTGGCGGCGGCGCTGCACGAAGTGGCGGGCCAGCTTGTCGCGGTCGGCGGACCGGGTGGTGTCCAGGGTGCGCAGGGACGGGTCGAGGAGACCGGTGAGCTTCGCGAACGCCTGCGGGTCGCCGCTGTGCGGGGTGGCGGTGACCAGGATGAGGTGGCGGTCGCGCTCGGTGCGGTCGGCGAGCGCGGACAGCAGTTCGTACCGTTTCTGCTGCTCGTTGCCCCCGGTGCCCACGCAGGTGTGCGCCTCGTCGACGATCAGCACGTCCGGGCAGTGGCGGCGGAAGGCGTCACGACGCTCGTCCTGCTTGATGAAGTCGGTGGAGACGACCGTGACCGGGTAGTGGTCGAAGATCGACCGGTGGGGGTCGTCGATCGCCTTCTGCAGCCGTGCGGCCGTGGACGGCAGGACCAGCTCGGGGTCCATGCCGAACTTGTCGCGCAGCTCGCGCTGCCACTGCTCGGCGAGCGAGGGCGAGCAGAGCACGGTCATGTTGCGGGCGGAGCCCTGCTCCATGAGCTCCTTCGCGATCAGCGCGGACTCGACGGTCTTGCCGATGCCGACGTCGTCGCCGATCAGGAGGCGCACGGGGTCCATGCGCAGCGCCATCATCAGCGGCACCAGCTGGTAGCGGCGGGGTTCGACGGCGACCGCGTTCAGGGAGCGGAAGGGGCCGGCGCCCGCCGTCGAGGCGATGCGCAGGGCTGTGCGCAGGAGCGAGGCGGACGCGAAGTCACCGGCCTCACCGGGCAGGGCCCGCGGGCGGCCGAAGCCCGGCTCGCGGACCTCGTCGGGGAAGAGGGCCGCCACGAACTCACGGTCGCCGTCCAGCGGCTGGGCGAGCACCAGGTTCGCGGTGCTGCCCGGGAGGACGACCCAGTCACGGTCCCGGGCGCGGACGAGGGTGCCGGGCGCCCAGTCGGTCGTGGCGCTCATCGGTCGCCTCCCCTGTGGTCACGGCCGACGCCGAAGACGTCCGGGTATGCGCGCACGGTGTCCTTCCATTCGGGTTCGGCTCCGGCCCTGATCACCAGCCAGCCGTCGTCCATCATGCGGTACTCGTCCTGCTCGCCGAGCCGCCGTGCCCCGTCGTACTCCAGGAACACGGCGACCTCGGCACCGGGGAGGTGGAAGACCGCGTCCGCGACGTCGGTGGCCGTCTCGTCGGGGAGCCGGTGACCGCCGTCGGCGAGGAGGCGCACGAACGCCTCGACGGGGGTGTCCGGTGCCGGTTCCGGGCGCGGGGCGGGTGCCGTCGAAGGCCGCGGACGCTCCGGGCGTGACTCGTCCCTGGTGACGGAGTGGGCCAGTGCCACCAGCCACGGGGCGGCGCGGTGCCGGTCGATGCGACGGTGGAAGCCCTGGTTGGAGTACGACAGCAGGCAGTCGTAGCAGCCGAGTTCGCAGCGCTCGGCAGCGCCGTCGGCCCGGTCGAGATCCTTGCCGTCCTCGTCGTAGTGGATGATCCGGAGGGCTTCCTTCGCCACCAGGGCGAGGGCGTTCTCGTCGTCGTACAGGCGGCGCAGCACGCCCGCTCCGCCCTCGGCGCTCTCGACGAAGAGGGTCCGGGCGTGCCGCTCGGCGTCGGGGAGGTCCTCGCTCTCCAGCTCGGAGTCCTCAAGCTGGAAGTGCGCCTCGATGCCGCGCTCCAAGGCGTAGCGCAGGGAGACGGCGGTGAGGTCGTCGACCGGCTCGGCCAGCCGCACCACGGCGACGTTCTTGGTGTCCTGCGCGTAGGGGATGACCTGGAGGGTGCGCTGCGCGCGGTCGAAGGACGCCAGTGACTCCTCCTCCGCGGACTCCTCCTGGGCAAGACGAGCAGCCTTGCCCTCCGAGAGCCATCTGCCGCTGACCGGGTCGAGCCAGAAGCCCTGCCCCGAGCGGTCCCGGTCGTCGCGCTTGCGGTAGCCGAGGTTGAGGACGCGGACGCTCGCCGAGTCCCCGTAGGAGACCTCCGCGAGAGGCGCCCCGCCCGCGCCGCGCACCTGTGCCCGGTGCACGCCACCGGGCGCGTACCGGTACACGGTCCGCAGATCGAAACCCCGCTTGAGGCGCTCCTCCTCGTCGGAGGAGATCCGGCGGCGGGGCTCGGCGTGCACCTGCGTCAGTTGCATCAGTTTCGGCAGGGTGCGGTGGAGCGGGACGGCGCAGTTCTCGCAGCGGTCGGCGCCGTCGACACGGTCGTGCCAGTAGCCGCAGGCCTCGCAGAGCCTTATGTCGCTGGTCGCCACCTGTCCGGGGCGGTCGCCCATCGGGACGGTCACGCGGTCGATGGTGTAGCGGTTGCCCTCGTGGTAGATCAGCGCGCCGGGGCCGAACTCGCCGATCGCGATGAAGCGGGGGCGCTGGATGTAGGCGCCGTTGCGCTGCCCGTACTTCCCGGCCGAACGCTCGCCGGGCACGTAGGCGGCCAGGGGCAGGCGGGGGAAGGAGTAGCCGGGCAGGAATCCTTCGGAGGCGAAGTAGCGGTAGGTGTAGAAGTCGGTGTACGACCCGCTGTCGGCCTCGTTGCGCAGCAGTTTCAGCTGGTTCTCGGCCTCGGCCCGCCGCCCCGCGGCCAGGTCTCGGTCCCTGCGGCTGAGGGAGAGGTCGTTGGCCCGGCGGTGCTGCTGTTCCACCTCGCTCCGCGCGGTGCGGTAGAGGCGGCGCCAGCGCTCGCACGCCGCGTCGAGACTGGCGAGAGCCTGGCGGACGGTGCGCTCGACCCAGCCCTCGTGCCACCAGGAGGAGCCCGAGAGCTCGTCGTGGAGCGGGGTGAGGACCTCGGTGGCCCTGCCGATGGCGCGCAGCCGGGCCGTCTCGCTGTCCAGGTCGGCGCGCACCCGTGGCAACAGGTCCAGCGGCCAGCGGCCTTCGGTGTCCCCGGTCCCCGCGTTCTCCGCGTCGAGCACGTCGGTGAGGCGGCTGCCGAGGTGGACGCCCGTCTCGGCGAGCCAGACCGCGTGGACGTGGGAACGGATCAGCTCCTCATTGGCCAGGTCGAGCCGGGGCGGGGTGACGCTGCCGGACACCATGAGACCCGGGCGGCGGAAGTAGTACTGGTCGTGGGGGGAACCGGTCGAGCAGTAGGTGGTGACGAGGGCGGGCTGGCCACCGCGGCCAGCGCGTCCGGAGCGCTGCGCGTAGTTGGCCGGGGTCGGGGGGACGTTGCGCATCCCGACCGCGTTCAGCTCGGCGATGTCCACGCCCAGCTCCATCGTCGGCGAGCAGTAGAGGATCTCCAGATCCCCTTCGCGGAACGCGTCCTCACGGACACGGCGGGTCGTGGCGTCCACCTGGGCGGTGTGCTCGTGCGCCCTTATTCCGGTGAGTCCGGCGGTCCCGGCGCGGTAGAGGTCGCGGAAGTACGGATTGACGCGGACATCGGCCTCCGCGTCGGTGACCTTGCGCACCGGGTCCGGTTCGGGTCTCGCGCCGTCGCCGGGGAGCCAGCGCAGGGCGGAGGCGCGCAGCTGATGGCCGTAGGAGCCGTCACGCTCCTCCTGGACGACGGCGAGCAGCCCGCACTCGCGCAGCACCCGCATCAGGTCGCGGATGACCGCGTCGGCGTCGGCGACCGGAATACGCCTGCCCGCCTGGCCGGGGACGGCGGCGAACTGGCCGACGCGGCGCAGGTAGCGGCCGTATCCGCCGAGTCCGCTGAGATGCACGGTGTCGGCCGCCGTCCCGGTCCGGCCGGGGCCCGCGTAGGCCAGGCGGGCACGGACGCGCGGCTCGCGCGGGGAGAGGGCCCAGGGAGACACGAGATGCGCCTGGCTGATGCTGCCGAGCCGGTCGAAGCCCTCCTGGGTGAGGCAGTCCACCTCCACCGCGAGGGAGCGCCGGAGTTCGTCGAGGAGATCGCGGGCCAGCTGCTCGCGGTGGGCGGGCGTGTCACCGGCGAGAAGGGGGTGGCAGCCCTCCCAGCTCTCGGGGTCGCCCGCGATCTCGGTGAGGGACGTGTAGTCGAAGCGCAGTAGACCGGTCTGGGAGAGGTTGGGCATGGTGACGCGCCAGCCGCGCTCCAGGTCGGCGTAGACGCGGTAAGCGAGGATCTCACGCAGGGCCGAGTGGGCGAGGTCGCGCTGGTGGAACCTGGCGGTCGGCGTCTTGGCGTACGTCTCCAGTGGGAGTGCCAGGGTGTCGAACACCGCTTGGGGCAGCCGGTCGTAGGTCAGACCCTGCTCCCCCGCCGTTTCCAGGGCCCGGTACAGGGCGCCACGTACTTGGCTGACCAGGGCGAAGTCGTTGAAGTGGCCGGCCTGGAGGCTGGCGTCCTGCCGGTTGTCGACGAAGGTGAGCAGTTTGCGTGCCCTCTTCGTCAGGTCGGGTTGGTCACGCAGGGAGCGCACGACGCGGGAACTGATCAGGGAGACGGCGGAGCTGCGGCCCTCCGCGGAGAAGGTGCCCAGCTTGGCGAGGTCCTTGAGCCGCAGCTGCTCGTACGAGGTGCGGCAGTGCAGGCAGAAGCGGAACGGAGCGGCGATCCACCAGGCGCGCAGGCCCGTGCCGGGCTCGGTGGCCCGGCCGTCCGGGCCGACCCACACCTCCTCGGGCAGGTCTCCGGAGCGGGCCTTCAGGACCGTCGACCGGCCGTCGTCGTCCGTCTCGACCCAGCTCGCCGGGAGGCGTCGGAACACGGCGTCCTCGTCCTGTGCGTCGGGCCAGGGCCGGTCGTCGCTGACGTAGAGGAAACCGTCGCCGTCGGCAGCCGGGGCGTCCGGGTCCTCCCGGGCCTCGAACACCGCGCCCTCGTGCTCGGCGGGGCGGGTGACCACCAGGTACTCCTTGCCGCAGTCGCGGCAGAAGTGCAGGGGGACGAGCGGCTTGTCGCGGTGGTCGGGGACCCGGATCTGGTACTGGCTGGTGAGGTGGCGGCGGCCGGGTGGCTCGAAACTGACGTAGACGGTGTCGCCCTTGGACAGGAACTGGTGCAACCGGAAGGCGAACAGGGGCTTTTCCAGCTCCGGGTGCACGGCCTTCGCACCGACACGCAGTACGGTCTCGATGGCCTGGTGACACACGTCGGCGGGCTCTTCGCTCGCGTCGGCGAGCAGCGCGGACGCCTGCGGGATCGTCAACGGTGGGCGGCGGACGAGCCGGCCGCTGGGCTCCTCGACGGCCAGCCCGACGGTGTCCTCGACCCAGACCGCGAGGGGGTCCCGGCTCAGCGCCTCGTAGTCGGACGGAAGCGCGTGGGGTGTGCCGGCGGCGCGGCGGACCGCGTCGGCGAGGGGTTCGCGGGGATGCACTCCGGGTACGGCGTCGGGGCCCGGGTCGGTCGAACGCTCCAGGGTCTCGCCGATGACGCGCTCCGGTTCGATCTTGGTGCCGAACAGGCGGGTGGCGACGTCGGCGATGTCCTTCCGGGCCTCGGCGAAGGTGACGCCGGTCGCCATCGTGGCCGAGGTGCCGACGCACTGGAGACCGGGTGCCTCGCAGGCGTCCCGCAGCCGGCGGACGAGCAGGGCGACGTCGGCTCCCTGGCGGCCCCGGTAGGTGTGCAGCTCGTCGAGGGCGAGGAAACGCAGGCCGCGAGCGGCGCCGATCAGCTCCCGCCGTTCGTCGGGGCGAGTGAGGAGGTACTCCAGCATCACATAGTTGGTGAGCAGGATGTCCGGCTTGTTCCGCAGGACCTGGAGCTTCTGCTCGGAGTCCTCCTGGCCGGTGTACCGCGCGAAGGTCACCTTGCGGCGGTCCTCGGGGACGCCCCAGGTGAGGTACTTCTCCAGCTCGTGGAGCTGGCTGTTGGCCAGCGCGTTCATGGGGTAGACGACGATCGCCGAGATCCCGTCGGGATTCGGGTTCCGCAGCACCTCGTGGACGATCGGCACGATGTAGGTCAGGCTCTTGCCCGAGCCGGTACCCGTGGTCAGAACGTACGAGTGTCCGCGGTCGGCCATGATGATGGCCTCGCGCTGGTGCCGGTGGAGGGAGAGGGTGCGGCTGCCGGGGTCGTCCGGGTGCTTCTTGTGCCGGAAGTACTCCCGGCACATCGGGTGCAGCAGACCGTCGTCACACAGCGAGGCGACCGTTCCGCCGCTGCGGAAGGTGGGGTTCAGCGCGAGCTTGGGGTCGGGCCAACGGGTCTTGCGCTCGCGCTCGCCGGCGAGGTGATTCTCGATGTCCGGGTCCCGCACGGCCACGAGGGAACTGGTAAACGCCTCGTACTCGGCGATGAGGTCATGGTGGACACCGAAAACGTCCATAGGTCGGTCGGCCCCCTTGATCACTTACGTCCGCTCGGTCGCGCGTCACGTCCGGGAAGCAGACCCCCTCGCCGGAAGACGGATCACGCAACTGATCCACCCTACTGCCCCGCCACCCACCTGTTGCGGGTGGTTTCCCGTCCTCACGCTCCGGCTTTTCAGGGAAGCCCGAAGAGCGGGACATGGTTCACTCCCCGAATAGTCACCGCGGGCAGGCAGCGGGGCTCCCCGGTGTCCTGTCTTCGGGCGACGGAGTGCGGGTGGCGGCACCGGACCGGACGCGCGGGAGCGCTCCCGTCGGGCCGTCCGGCCCGGCGGGGGCGCTCCCGGAGCGTTTCGCCTCAGTGGACGTGACGGGTGTACCAGGACCGGCTGTCGAAGAAGAAGTGGTCCACGGCGAGCTTGTGCCCGCCGCTGTAGTGGGTGTACGCCACGGCCTGCTCGTCGGCCCGGCCGCCGCCCAGGTTCGTGCGCAGGCAGGTGCCGGGGTCGATGACGTAGGTGCTGAAGCCGCCCCGCAGCGGGAACTCCACGGTGATGTCCTGCGCGCGGTGGTTGCAGGCCGTCAGCCCGCCGGCGCCGGCCTTGGCATCGGCGACCGCGGCGGGAGCGGACAGGGCCGTGAGAAGACCGGCGGTCGCGGCCGCCAGGGCGGCCACATGGCGCATACGCACTCCTTGAGTCGGGCTGTCCGGATGATCGTCCGGACCGGCGCTCCCGAACGTACGGCGGCTCCACGCACGGACCGTGACGGAACCTCTGCCGTTCGGCGAACAGCCTTTGTTCCGGAAGCAGTCGGGAATCCCCGGGCACGGGTGGCACACCGCGGCGGCCGTCCGTCACGTTCCCCGGGGACACCCGTGGTTCACTGCTGACGGACGAACACATCTCGGATGGTGAGAAAAAAGGGGAGGCCGCTCGTGGCCCATGAGGTCGATCAGTCATTCCTGGCGCTGCCGTCGCGCGCGCTCGCCGACGCCGCGCTGGCACGCGCGCGTGCGCTGGGGGCGGAGCACGCGGACTTCCGCCTGGAGCGGGTGCGCAGCGCGTCCTGGCGGCTGAGGGACGCCAAGCCGGCCGGGTCGTCGGACACCACCGACCTCGGTTACGCGGTGCGCGTGGTGCACGGCGGGACCTGGGGGTTCGCGTCCGGGGTGGATCTGACCCTGGACGCCGCCGCCAAGGTCGCCTCACAGGCCGTGGCGATGGCGAAGCTGTCCGCCCAGGTGCTCCGGGCGGCCGGGTCGGACGAGAGAGTGGAGCTGGCCGACGAGCCGGTGCACTCGGAGAAGACCTGGGTGTCGTCGTACGAGATCGATCCGTTCACCGTGCCCGACGGGGAGAAGGCCGGGCTGCTGGCCGAGTGGAGCGCGCGGCTGCTGGCGGCGAACGGGGTGGACCACGTCGACGCCTCGCTGCTCACCGTGCACGAGAACAAGTTCTACGCCGACACCGCCGGGACCGTGACCACGCAGCAGCGGGTGCGGCTGCACCCGGTGTTCACGGCCGTGTCCGTCGACGACTCCAGCGGTGAGTTCGACTCCATGCGCACGATCGCGCCGCCCGTCGGCCGCGGCTGGGAGTACCTGACGGGCACCGGCTGGGACTGGGACGACGAGCTGGAGCGGATTCCCGGGCTGCTCGCCGAGAAGATGCGCGCGCCGAGCGTCGACCCCGGGCTGTACGACCTGGTGGTGGACCCGTCCAACCTGTGGCTGACCATCCACGAGTCCATCGGGCACGCCACCGAGCTGGACCGCGCGCTCGGCTACGAGGCGGCCTACGCCGGCACCTCGTTCGCCACCTTCGACCAGCTCGGGAAGCTGAAGTACGGCTCCGAGCCGATGAACGTCACCGGTGACCGCACCGCCGAGCACGGGCTCGCCACGGTGGGCTACGACGACGAGGGCGTCGAGGCGCAGTCCTGGGACCTGGTGAAGGACGGCACGCTGGTCGGCTACCAGCTGGACCGGCGGATCGCGAGGCTGACCGGGTTCGAGCGGTCCAACGGGTGCGCGTTCGCGGACTCCCCCGGCCATGTGCCGGTGCAGCGCATGGCCAATGTGTCGCTGCGGCCGGATCCGGCGGGGATGTCGACGGAGGACCTGATCGGGGGCGTGGACCGGGGCATCTACGTCGTCGGGGACCGGTCGTGGTCGATCGACATGCAGCGGTACAACTTCCAGTTCACCGGGCAGCGCTTCTACCGGATCGAGAACGGGCGGCTGGCGGGGCAGCTGCGGGACGTCGCCTACCAGGCCACGACCACCGACTTCTGGGGTTCCATGGCCGCCGTCGGGGGGCCGCAGACGTACGTCCTGGGCGGCGCCTTCAACTGCGGCAAGGCCCAGCCGGGGCAGGTCGCGGCGGTCTCGCACGGCTGCCCGTCCGCCCTCTTCAAGGGAGTCAACATTCTGAACACCACGCAGGAGGCCGGGCGATGAGCGCACGCACCACCAAGCCGCACGAGATCGTCGAGCGCGCTCTCGAACTGTCCCGGGCCGACGGCTGTGTCGTGATCGCCGACGAGCACTCGACCGCCAATCTGCGCTGGGCGGGCAACGCGCTCACCACGAACGGCGTCACGCGCGGGCGCACGCTCACCGTGATCGCCACGGTGGACGGCGCGCAGGGCACGGCCTCCGGAGTGGTGTCCCGGTCCGCGGTGACCGTGGACGAGCTGGAGCCGCTGGTGCGGGCCGCCGAGGCCGCCGCGCGCGGCGCGGGTCCGGCCGAGGACGCGCAGCCGCTGGTCACGGGCGTGGCCCACTCCCCGGAGTTCACCGAGGCGCCCGCCGAGACCTCCTCCGCGGTGTTCGCCGACTTCGCCCCGGCGCTGGGCGAGGCGTTCGCACGCGCGCGCGGAGGCGGCCGGGAGCTGTACGGCTTCGCCAACCACGAGCTGGTCTCCAGCTATCTCGGCACCTCGACGGGGCTGCGGCTGCGGCACGACCAGCCGAACGGCACGCTGGAGCTGAACGCCAAGTCGCCGGACCGTACGCGGTCGGCGTGGGCGGGGCGCTCCACGCGGGACTTCAAGGACGTCGACCCGGCGGCGCTCGACGCGGAGCTGGCCGTACGGCTGGGCTGGGCCGAGCGGCGGCTGGAGCTGCCCGCGGGCCGGTACGAGACGCTGCTGCCGCCGACCGCGGTGGCGGACCTGCTGATCTACCAGCTGTGGTCGGCCTCGGGGCGGGACGCGGTCGAGGGGCGCACGGTGTTCTCCAAGCCGGGCGGCGGCACCCGGGTCGGCGAGCGGCTGACCGGGCTGCCGCTGACCCTGCGCAGCGACCCGAACGAGCCGGGTCTGGAGTCGGCGCCGTTCGTGATCGCGCACTCCTCCGGCGGTGACCAGTCGGTGTTCGACAACGGGCTGCCGCTGACGGCCACGGACTGGGTGCGCGAGGGCGAGCTGAACCGGCTGACGACCAGCAGGCACGGCGCGGGCCTGACCGGGCTGCCGACGGCGCCCGCCATCGACAACCTGATCCTGGACGGGGGCGGGGACCGCTCCCTGGAGGAGATGGTCGCGGCCACCGGGCGCGGGCTGCTGCTGACCTGCCTGTGGTACATCCGCGAGGTCGACCCGGCGACGCTGCTGCTGACGGGCCTGACCCGGGACGGCGTCTACCTCGTCGAGAACGGCGAGGTCACCGGCGAGGTGAACAACTTCCGGTTCAACGAGTCGCCGGTGGACCTGCTGGGCCGGGCCACGGAGGCCGGGCGTACGGAGAAGACGCTGCCCAGGGAGTGGGGCGACTGGTTCACCCGGGCGGCGATGCCGGCGCTGCGCGTCCCCGATTTCAATATGAGCTCCGTCAGTCAGGGCGTATAACCTCGTAGGCGTTCGCAAGCGGCCGTCACCCGACCGGCCGAAGATCATCGAGGAGACACGAGAACCGTGACGGACATCGTCGACGAGCTGAAGTGGCGCGGGCTGTTCGCCCAGTCCACTGACGAGGACGCTTTGCGCAAGGCGCTCGCGGACGGTCCCGTCACGTTCTATTGCGGCTTCGACCCGACCGCGCCGTCCCTGCACGTGGGGCACCTGGTGCAGGTGCTCACCCTGCGCCGGCTCCAGCAGGCCGGTCACCGGCCGCTGGCGCTGGTCGGCGGCGCCACGGGCCAGATCGGCGACCCGCGCCCGACCGCCGAGCGCACGCTGAACCCGCCGGAGACCGTCGCGGGCTGGGTCGAGCGGCTGCGCGGCCAGATCGAGCCGTTCCTGTCCTTCGAGGGCGAGAACGCGGCCACGATGGTCAACAACCTCGACTGGACGCAGAACCTCTCCGCGATCGAGTTCCTGCGGGACATCGGCAAGCACTTCCGCGTCAACAAGATGCTGACCAAGGACTCCGTCGCCCGGCGCCTGGAGTCCTCCGAGGGCATCAGCTACACGGAGTTCAGCTACCAGCTGCTGCAGGCGATGGACTTCCTCCAGCTGTACCGGCGCTACGGCTGCACGATGCAGCAGGGCGGCAGCGACCAGTGGGGCAACCTCACGGCGGGCCTGGACCTGCTGCACCGGCTGGAGCCGGACGCCACGGCCCACGCCTACGCCACACCGCTGATGACGAAGGCGGACGGCACCAAGTTCGGCAAGACCGAGGGCGGGGCCGTCTGGCTCGACCCGGAGATGACGACGCCGTACGCGTTCTACCAGTTCTGGCTGAACACGGACGACCGGGACATCTCGGGCTACCTGCGGATCCTGTCCTTCAGGTCCCGCGAGGAGTTGGAGGAGCTGGAGCGGCAGACGGAGGAGCGTCCGCAGGCCCGGGCCGCCCAGCGCGCGCTGGCGGAGGAGCTGACGACGCTGGTGCACGGCGCCGACCAGACGGCCGCCGTGATCGCCGCCTCCAAGGCCCTCTTCGGCCAGGGTGAGCTGGGTGAGCTGGACGACCGCACGCTGGCCGCCGCGCTCTCGGAGGTGCCGCACGTCAAGGTGGTCGAGCTGGGCCCGGTGGCCGACCTGTTCGCCGAGGTCGGCCTGGTGCCGAGCAAGTCCGCCGCGCGGCGCACGGTGAAGGAGGGCGGCGCCTATGTGAACAACGTCAAGGTGACCGCCGAGGACGCCGTCCCGGCCGAGGAGGACCTGCTGCACGGGCGCTGGCTGGTGCTGCGCCGGGGCAAGAAGAACCTGGCGGCGGTGGAGGTCACGGCCGGCTGACCCGGCGGCCCGCGCCTGCTCCGGGGCGGTCTCCGGCATCCGCCGGAGACCGCCCCGTCGTCATCCGTACGGCGACGGGTCAGACCCGCTGTCGTTCGTGTTTCCTGCGCTGCATCGAGGTGTACAGCATCTCCGCGAACAGGACGACGACGATCGCCGCGCCCAGCTGGAAGATGTGCCGCCCCCAGTCGATGCCCCGCGTCTCCTCGATCCCGAAGCCCCGCGCGATGGCGTTGCCCACGATCGCACCGATGATGCCGCAGATGGTGGCCAGCCACAGCGGGAGGTGCTGCTTGCCGGGGATCACCGCCTTGGCGATCAGGCCGAGCACGAATCCCACGATGATCGCCCACAACCAGCCCATGGCTGCCTCCTCGTACGGCTTGACGCGAGCGGTTACGGCCAGTGTCGGTCGAGACGCGGTACGCCGCATGTCGGGCATGCCGCCCGCGCCGCGGCGCGGGCGGTGCGCCGCGGGACGGGGCGGACCCGCTCTCGTTCCCCGTCCGGAGGCGGCGTAACGTGGACATGTCCGGAACCGGTGTCAACGGGACGGGGTGCCGGCCGGTCAGGTACGGAGAAGACCCGATGCGGGCGGATGGTGGAATGCGATGCGGAAGCAGCATGGCGGCGGCAACGTCCAGGTGTTCCGGATCACCGGCGCCCGGACGGGCCTCCAGGAGGACGTGCGGGGGCGGCAGCGCCGGTACGTGATCTCGATGGCCGTCCGTACGGTCTCGGTCATCCTCGCGGCGACGCTGTGGAACGTGGAGCGGCACGTCGCGATCGTGGCGCTGGTACTCGGGGCGGTCCTGCCGTACGTCGCGGTGGTGATCGCCAACGCCGGGCGCGAGAATGCGCCGTCCCTGCCGTCGACCTTCGTGACGACGCCGATGAAGCCGATGATCGCATCGCCGCGGACGAATGACGGTTCCGCGGAATCCGATGCGGAAGATGTGGCGTCACAGGCGGCGCCGAACGCACGAACGGAGCGGCCCGGGCGGTCGTGAGGATCGGGGTGTGCGGGGAAACCCTGTCAAGCGGAAGGCGCTTACCCGCCATCCTCAAGGAAAGCTCAGATCAATCGTGTTGTTCCGGTGCCGGGGGCGGCGCGACCCGTGACATACTTCGTACGCGCTCCGCATCCCCCGTCGGAGCGACGGACCGACGCCGGGCAGCTCCCCCCGTGGCTGCTCGGCGTCGCCCTTTCCCGTGGATCTCGCGCCCCGTCGGCCGGGTTAGGGTCAAGGGTGTGATGGTCCCTGATCCCGAGACGCCGGTCTGTTCCGCCAAGGGGTGTCGTGCCGCCGCCGTGTGGGTGCTGGCGTGGAACAACCCCAAGCTGCACACGCCGGAGCGCCGTAAGACCTGG
The DNA here is from genome assembly GCF_001279005.1 of Streptomyces caelestis. Classification (GTDB taxonomy): domain Bacteria; phylum Actinomycetota; class Actinomycetes; order Streptomycetales; family Streptomycetaceae; genus Streptomyces; species Streptomyces heliomycini. The sequence continues at coordinate 52,677 of NZ_LGCN01000188.1, read as the reverse complement.
CTCGCCTGCGAGGAGCACCGCGAGCACCTTTCGCAGTTCCTCGGGGTCCGGGGATTCCTGAAGGACGTCGTCCGGTTCGAGGAGTGGGAGGCTCCGGAGGGAGCCTAGTGTCCTCAGCCCCCGATGGCGGACATCGGCCGGTCCGGCTGGATGAAACCGGGGTCGTCCAGGCCCGCTCCCGCCTTCTTGCCCCGCATCGCGTGTTTCCAGAGGCGGGCGATCTCCTCGTCGGGGGCGCCGGAGCGCAGGGCCGCGCGCAGGTCGGTCTCCTCGGTGGCGAACAGGCAGGTGCGGATCTGTCCGTCGGCGGTGAGCCGGGTGCGGTCGCAGGCGGCGCAGAACGGGCGGGTGACGGAGGCGATGACGCCGACGCGGTGCGGGCCGCCGTCGACCAGCCAGCGCTCGGCCGGTGCGGAGCCGCGCGCCTCCTCGCCCTCGGGGGTCAGCTCGAAGCGCGTGCGCAGGGAGGCCAGGATGTCCCCGGCGGTGATCATTCCGTCGCGCTTCCAGCCGTGCTGGGCGTCCAGGGGCATCTGCTCGATGAAGCGCAGCTCGTAGTCGTGCTCCACGGCCCAGGCGAGGAGGTCGGGGGCCTCGTCGTCGTTGAGCCCCGGCATCAGGACCGAGTTGACCTTCACCGGGGTCAGGCCGGCCTCGCGGGCCGCGTGGAGGCCGTCGAGGACGTCCTGGTGGCGGTCACGGCGGGTGAGGGTCTTGAAGACGTCCGGGCGGAGCGTGTCCAGGGAGACGTTGACCCGGTCCAGACCCGCCTCCTTCAGGGCGGCCGCGGTGCGCCGCAGCCCGATGCCGTTGGTGGTGAGGGACGTCTGCGGGCGGGGTTCCAGGGCGGCGACGCGCTCGACGATGCCGACCAGGCCGGGACGGAGCAGCGGCTCGCCGCCGGTGAAGCGGACCTCCTCGATGCCGAGGGAGGTGACGGCGATGCCGACGAGGCGGACGATCTCGTCGTCGGTGAGCAGGTCGGGCTTGGCCAGCCACTGCAGCCCTTCCTCGGGCATGCAGTAGGTGCAGCGCAGATTGCACCGATCGGTCAGCGAGACCCTCAGGTCGGTGGCAACTCGGCCGTAGGTGTCGATGAGCACGTGGGCCCCCTCCCTCGACGCGGATCACTCGTGCCCGGCTACTGCGAGCCTACGTGACGCCGCCGACAACCCCCAGCGACCCGGTGCGACGGGAGGACGGACGGCCGCGTCGCGAGGACCCTTACGGGGGTCCTCGCGACGCGGCCGTCCGGGGTGCGGATCAGTGGGCGCCGGTGCCGGTCAGGGACCGGACCTCCAGCTCCGCGTACTTCTTGGCGTCGGGCTCCTCCTTCGACAGGACGGTGCCGAGCCAGCCCATCAGGAAGCCGAACGGGATGGAGATGATGCCCGGGTTCTTCAGCGGGAACCAGGCGAAGTCGACGTCCGGGAACATCGCCTTGGGGTCGCCGGAGACCACGGGCGAGAACAGCACCAGGCCGACGGCGACGACGAGACCGCCGTAGATCGACCACAGGGCGCCCTGGGTGGTGAACCGCTTCCAGAACAGGCTGTAGAGGATGGTCGGCAGGTTGGCGGACGCGGCGACCGCGAAGGCCAGCGCGACCAGGCCGGCCACGTTCAGGTCACGGGCGAGGGCGCCGAGCGCGATGGAGACGATGCCGATGAGGACGGTCGCCCAGCGGGCCGCCCTCATCTCCTCCTTCTCCGTGGCCTGGCCCTTGCGGATGACGTTGGCGTAGATGTCGTGCGCGAAGGAGGACGACGAGGCCAGGGTGAGGCCGGCGACCACGGCGAGGATCGTCGCGAAGGCGACCGCAGAGATGGTGGCGAGCAGGATCGCGCCCCAGGCCGAGTCGGTGCCGCCCAGGTGCAGCGCGAGCAGCGGGGCCGCCGTGTTGCCGGACGGGTTGGACGCGATGATCTCGTCCTGGGAGATCAGGGCCGCCGCGCCGAAGCCGAGGGCGATGGTCATCAGGTAGAAGCCGCCGATGATGCCGATGGCCCAGTTCACGGACTTACGGGCGGCCTTGGCGTTGGGCACCGTGTAGAAGCGGATCAGGATGTGCGGCAGACCGGCGGTGCCCAGCACCAGGGCGATGCCGAGGGAGAGGAAGTCCAGCTTGGTGGTGCCGTCGGCGCCGTACTGGAGGCCGGGCTCGAGGAAGGCGTCGCCCTTGCCGCTGTTCTCGGCGGCGCTGCCCAGCAGGTCGGAGATGTTGAAGTTGAACTTCAGCAGCACCAGGAAGGTGATGAGGATGGTGCCGCCGATGAGCAGCACGGCCTTGACCATCTGGACCCAGGTGGTGCCCTTCATGCCGCCGATGGAGACGTAGACGATCATCAGGACGCCCACCAGGGCGACGATGAGGATCTTGCCGGCGTCGGAGGTGATGCCGAGCAGCAGCGAGACGAGGACGCCCGCGCCCGCCATCTGGGCCAGCAGGTAGAAGATCGACACGACGATGGTGGAAGTGCCGGCCGCGGTGCGCACGGGACGCTGGCGCATGCGGTAGGCGAGGACGTCGCCCATGGTGTAGCGGCCGGAGTTCCGCAGCGGCTCGGCGACCAGGAGGAGCGCGACCAGCCAGGCGACCAGGAAGCCGATGGAGTACAGGAAGCCGTCGTAGCCGAAGAGGGCGATGGCGCCCGCGATGCCGAGGAAGGACGCGGCCGACATGTAGTCGCCGGAGACCGCGAGTCCGTTCTGGAAGGCGCTGAACTGGCGCCCGCCGGCGTAGAAGTCGGCGGCGTCCTTGGTCTGCCGGCCGGCCCAGACGGTGATGCCGAGGGTGGCGAGGACGAACAGCGCGAACAGCGTGATGATCAGCGTGCGGTGTTCGCTCGCCTCGTTCGCGGCGAGGGTGACGTGGGTGATCGCGGGGCTCATGCGCCGCCCTCCATACGCTTCTTGATGGCCTCGGCCTTGGGGTCGAGCTCGGCGGCGGCGTGCCGGGAGTACCACCACGCGATGAGGAACGTGGTGACGAACTGCAGGACGCCGAAGACGAGGGCGACGTTGATGTTGCCCACCAGCTTGGCGCCCATGAAGCCGCCCGCGTAGTTGGAGAGCAGGACGTACAGCAGGTACCAGACGATGAAGGCGATGGTCAGCGGGAAGGCGAAGGAGCGGTAGGAGCGGCGCAGTTCACCGAACTCAGCGCTCTCCTGCACCTCGGTGAACTCCTCCGGTGTGGGGAGTTTGCGTTGTTCCGTCGAGGGGGGCGGTGCTTCGGCGGCCACGGAGTCTCCTCGCGTTGCGGGTCGGTACGGGTGGGGACGGAAGGCGAGTGTCCTCGCGCTTCCTGCCCAAGGGCACGGCGCCACGCGAGGGCCGGTTCAACTCTCCGCCGTTCTTTTCCCGTGGCGTTTTCCGAAGTCGTTTCCGGCAAAACATTGCTGGCCAGCGAGAGCGCGGGATAGCTTCACCCTGCACCACCCCGTCATGTACCTGCCCGAACACCATCCGTGCCCCGGGCCGGTTCCGTTTCCGGATGATGTGGAGACCCCATGGCTCATCTGCGTTCCAGACGCCGTCTCGCCCTCGCCGTGCCCGTCGTGCTGTCCCTGACCGCCTCGCTCGGCTTCCTGCCCGCGGCGGCCTCGGCGGCCCCGCGGACGGTGTCGGCCGAGCAGGCGGCGGACGCGCCCGCCCTGGCGTACGTCGTCAACACCAGGACGGACCGCCGCACGATCGCCTCGGTGGAGCGGGCGATCGCCGCGGCCGGCGGGAAGGTCGTCGTCACGTACGACAGGATCGGCGTGATCGTCGTCCACTCGGCCGACCCGGACTTCGGCGAGGAGATACGCAAGGCCCGCGGGGTCCAGTCCGCCGGCGCCACCCGCACCGCGCCGCTGACCGCGGCCGGGACGACGGACGAGGGCGCCGCCGACTACGTGAGCGCCGCCGAGGCCGCGCGGACGCGGGCCGTCTCCGCGCGGACGCCCGGCAGCGAGCCGCTCGAGGCCGACCAGTGGGACCTGCGGGCGATCGGCGCCGACAAGGCCGCGAAGATCAACCCGGGCAGCCGCAAGGTGACCGTCGCCGTGATCGACACCGGCGTCGACGACACCCACCCGGACCTCGCCCCGAACTTCTCCGCCGCACAGTCGGCCAACTGCGTCGGCGGCAAGGCGGACACCGGCGAGGGCGCCTGGCGCCCGTACACGGACGAGGACTACCACGGCACGCACGTGGCCGGTGAGATCGCCGCGGCCCGCAACGGCGTCGGCGTCGCCGGTGTCGCGCCCGGCGTGAAGGTGGCCGGCATCAAGGTCAGCGACCCGGACAACGGCCTCTTCTACCCGGAGAACGTCGTCTGCGCGTTCGTCTTCGCCGCCGACCACGGCGTGGAGATCACGAACAACAGCTACTACGTCGACCCGTGGCTGTACAACTGCATGGACGACCCGGACCAGAAGGCGATCGTCGACGCGGTCAACCGCGCCCAGCTGTACGCCCAGAGGAAGGGCACGCTGCACCTCGCCTCGGCCGGCAACTCCAACCACGACCTGGCCTCCGACGCGATCGTCGACGACTCCAGCCCCGACGACACCACTCCGGTGACGCGCACCATCGACCCGAGCGAGTGCTACGACATCCCGACCCAGCTGCCGGGCGTCGTCACCGTCAGCGCGACGGGCGTGCAGAACCTCAAGTCGTACTACTCCACGTACGGCAAGGGCGTCGTCGACGTCGCGGCGCCGGGCGGCGACCGCCGCTACCAGCTGCCGGACACGCCGTCGAAGGACGGCCGCATCCTGTCCACCATGCCGAACGGCGAGTACGCCTTCCTGCAGGGCACCTCGATGGCCTCGCCGCACGCCGCCGGCGTCGCCGCGCTGCTGAAGTCCGAGCACCCGTGGGCCACGCCCGCCCAGCTGCAGGCGCTGCTGAAGGCCCAGGCGAACAACCCGGGCTGCCCCGAGTCGTACGACCAGGACGGCGACGGCGCGCAGGACGCCACCTGCGAGGGCGGCAGCCGGGTCAACGGCTTCTACGGCTTCGGCGTCGTCGACGCGCTGCGCGCCGTCAAGTGACCCGCACGGCCCCCTACTTCCCGCCCCGTTTGACCGCACTCGTGAACGAACTGGAGACTCCATGACAGCGGCCCACCCGCGTCACCGCCGCGCGCTCGTCATCCCGGCCGGTATGGCCATGGCGACGGCGCTCGCGTTCCTGCCGAACACCGCGGCCACGGCCGCCCCGGCCGCCGAGCGGCCGGCCGCGTCCACCGCCGACGCGACCCCCCTCAGCTACGTGGTCAACGTCAAGGGCGGGCACGGCACGGCCGCGCACGTGAAGAAGGCGATCGTCAAGGCCGGCGGCACGATCGTGGCGTCGTACGACAGGATCGGCGTCATCGTCGTCCACTCGTCGGACGCCGACTTCGCGAAGACCGTCCGCACGGTGCGCGGGGTGCAGTCGGCCGGCGCGACCCGCAACGCGCCGCTGCCGTCGGCGGCCACCACGGACATGGGCACGCCGAAGGCGCTCAGCGCCTCCGAGGTCGCCCGGGCCGAGTCCGCGGCGGCCGAGGGACAGGACCCGCTCCAGGGCCTGCAGTGGGACCTGCCCGCCATCAAGGCGGACAAGGCGCACGAGAAGTCGCTGGGCAGCTCCAAGGTGACCGTCGCCGTCATCGACACCGGCGTGGACGACACCCACCCGGACATCGCGCCCAACTTCGACCGGGCCGCGTCGGTCAACTGCGTGTCGGGCAAGCCGGACACCAGCGACGGCGCCTGGCGGCCGAGCGCCGAGGAGAGCCCGCACGGCACGCACGTCGCCGGTGAGATCGCCGCCGCGAAGAACGGCGTCGGCATGACCGGTGTCGCCCCGGGCGTGAAGGTGTCGGGCATCAAGGTGTCCAACCCGGACGGCTACTTCTACACCGAGGCCGTGGTGTGCGGCTTCGTGTGGGCGGCCGAGCACGGGGTCGACGTCACCAACAACAGCTATTACACCGACCCCTGGTACTTCAACTGCACGGACGACCCGGACCAGAAGGCGCTCGTCGAGGCCGTCACCCGGGCGTCGCGCTACGCGGAGCGCAAGGGCGCGGTGAACGTGGCCGCGGCCGGCAACGAGAACTACGACCTCGCGGCCGACGAGATCACCGACCCGACCTCCCCGAACGACGGCACCCCGTCGGACCGGGTGGTCGACCCGTCCGAGTGCCTCGACATACCGACCCAGCTGCCGGGCGTGGTGACGGTCGCGGCGACCGGCGCGAAGGGGCTGAAGTCGTCGTTCTCCAACTACGGCCGGGGTGTGATCGACATCGCCGCGCCCGGCGGCGACTCGACGCGCTACCAGACGCCTGAGCCGCCCGCCACCAGCGGTCTGATCCTGGGCACGCTGCCCGGCGGGTCGTGGGGCTACATGGCGGGCACGTCGATGGCGTCCCCGCACGTCGCGGGCGTCGCCGCGCTGATCAAGTCGACGCACCCGAAGGCCTCGCCGGCGCTGGTCAAGGCCCTGCTGTACGCGCAGGCCGACGCCACCGCGTGCACGGACCCGTACGACATCGACGGCGACGGCAAGGTCGACGCGGTGTGCGAGGGCCCGAAGAACCGCAACGGCTTCTACGGCCGGGGCATGGCCGACGCGCTGGACGCGGTGACGCGGTAGTCACGCGGGAGCGGTGGGCGAAAGGGGCCGGGCGGTTGCGCCCGGCCCCTTTCGCGGCATAGTGCGGGCATGAACGCCCTCGCCTCCGTCTGGCCCGCCCTGGGCGGCGACCCCGCCCTCCTCGCCCGCGTGTCGACCGTCGAACGGCCCGGCGTGCTCCCCTCCCGGCTGCCGGTACGGGAGTCGGCGCGCGCCTGTGTGGGCGCGTGCGCGCTGGCCGCCGCCGAACTGGGGGCCCGGCGGACGGGCGGCGGGGTGCCGGCGGTGCGGGTGGACGACGGGGCGGTGGCCACGGCGTTCGTCAGCGAGCGGCATCTGCTGGTGGGCGGGCGGGCCCCGGAGACCTTCGCACCGTTGTCGCGGTTCTGGCGCACCGCCGACGGGTGGGTGCGCACGCACGCCAACTATCCGCACCACCGGGCCCGGCTGCTCGCCGCGCTGGGCGTGCCGAAGGACCCGGGGGCGGTGGCGGCGGCGCTCGCGGAGCGCTCCGCGCGGGAGGCCGAGGAGGCGGTGTACGCGGCCGGGGGCCTGGCCGTCGCCCTGCGGTCGCCCGAGGAGTGGGCGGCGCACGAGCAGGGCGTGGAGGTGGCCGGGCGTCCCCTGGTGGAGCGTGAGCGGCTGGACTCGGCCCCCGCGCGGGTGCTCGCTCCGGTAGGGCGGGATCCGCTGCTGCCCGCGGCGGGGCTGCGGGTGCTGGATCTCACGCGGGTGATCGCGGGTCCGGTCGCCACCCGTACGCTCGCGCTGCTGGGTGCGGACGTGTTGCGCGTGGACGCGCCGGGGCTGCCCGAGATCGCCGACCAGCACGCCGACACGGGGTTCGGGAAGCGGTCGGCGTTGCTGGATCTCTCGGTCGGGCGGGAGGTGTTCGAGGAGTTGCTCGCGGCGGCGGACGTGGTGGTGACGGGGTACCGGCCGGGCGCCCTGGACCGTTTCGGGCTGGCACCTCGGGCGCTGGCGGAGCGGCGGCCGGGGGTGGTGGTGGCGCAGTTGTCGGCGTGGGGGACGTACGGGCCGTGGGGGGATCGGCGGGGGTTCGACAGTCTGGTGCAGGTGGCCACGGGGATCGCGGCGGTCGAAGGTTCTTCGGCGGGGCGGCCGGGGGTGCTGCCTGCGCAGGCGCTCGATCACGGCACGGGGTATTTGTTGGCCGCTGGGGTGTTGCGGGCGATCGGTGAGCAGATGGAGGGGGGTGGGAGCAGGGTGGTGCGGGTGGCGTTGGCGCGGACTGCGGGGTGGTTGCTGGAGGGGCGTGGAGACGTCGGCGTTTCCGGTGACGTGCCCGTCGGGCAGTGGCTCGCGGAACGGTACAGCCCGCTGGGGAGGCTGCGGTACGCCCTGTCGCCGGTGGTGTTCGAGGGTGGGCCGCGTGACTGGGCGCGGGCGCCGGGGTGTTGGGGAACCGATTCGGCTCGGTGGGTCTGAGGGACCGCACGGGGTTTCACTCGCCGGCGCCGGCAGGGTGCCGCTGCGCCCACCCGTGCCGCCCCAGCGGCACGACTGCCCGCAGCTGCGACGGCACGACTGCCCGCGGCTGGGGGGTGGACGCAGGCCCAGCGGCGCGACTGCCCGCGGCTGGGGGTGGGCGCGGGCCCAGTGGTACGGCTGCCCGCAGTCGGGGGTGCGGGCTTGCCCGCTTCTGTGGGGCCTTGTGAAGATCCTGGGGTGAGTTTGACGAGAACCAGGGTCGGGGCGGATGGCGCACGAAGGAGCGGGCGGGGGCGGGCCGTCGCCGTGCTCGTGCTGGTGGGGCTCGGGGTGGTGATACCGCTGTTCGGGCCGGCGCCCGCGTTGCACGGCACCGGGGAGGCCGATGCGCCCGGTACCGGGGGGATCGGCCTGTTGCGGGCGGTGTTGTTCGCGGCGTTGTCCATACCCGTCGGCGAGCTGTTCGTGCGGCGGCTGGCGCGTTCCGTGCCCGGCGCCCCGGCCGCCGTGCCCCGCGGTTGGTCCACCGCGGCGAACTCCGTCGGTTTCGTGGCCGCCCTCGCACTCGCCTCCGTCGTGGCCACCGGCAACCTCGTGCCCGGCGGCCTCGCCGACATCGACGTCGGCGGCCTCTACGCCTCCAGGGACGGCAAACTCGCCCTCCTGGAGGTCAACGCCTTCCTCGCGGCGGCCCTGTGCGCGGCGTCCGGCCGTCCCGGCACCCAGGTGTGGCCGCTGGCCGCGGTGATCGTCGCGGAGGCGCTGCGCGCGCACCCGACGACCGAGTACAGCCCGCTCATCGGCTCCGGGCTGACCCTGGTGCACCTGGTCTGCGCGTCGCTCTGGGCGGGCGGCCTGCTGTACGCGCTGCGCACCCTGCGGCTGTGGCGGCGAGCGGAGGCGGGCGCCGCGCTGCTGGGGCGCTACGCGCGCGTGGCGGCCGTCCTGCTCGCCGCCGTCACCGCGACGGGCGTGTGCAGTTCGCTGCGCCGGATGCCGCCGGAGACGGTCCTGGAACAGCTGACGGACACGGCGTACGGACGTGTCCTGCTCGCCAAGGTGATCCTGATGACCGGGGTCGCCGTCCTCGCCCTGTGGGCCCGGATCCGGCTGGCCCGCGCGAAGGACCCGCTGACCGCCTGCTCCCCCGCGCGGGCGGAGGTGTACGCGCTCGGCGTGGTGGTCGCGGTGTCGGGGCTGCTGACGGCGCTTCCGGTGCCGATCCGCTGGTGAACGGGGTTTCACGGCCCGTACGGACGTTCCCGGTGTCCGGATGCGCGGGCCGTGCGGGGGGCCTGTCGGTCGGCGGTGTCGGTCCCGGCCCGTATCCTCGTGAACCATGCTCGACGACCTCACGACCGCAGCGTCCTCCCCCACCCCGTGGCCGGCCGCGTACCCGCAGGGATACGCGGTCGTCGACGTGGAGACCACGGGGCTGGCCCGGGACGACCGCATCATCTCCGCGGCCGTCTACCGGCTGGACGCGCGCGGCGAGGTCGAGGACCACTGGTACACGGTGGTCAATCCGGAGCGGGACCCGGGCCCGGTGTGGATACACGGCCTGACGAGCGACGTACTGGAGGGGGCGCCCCTCTTCCAGGACGTCGCCGCGGAGTTCGCGACCCGGCTGGAGGGCCGGGTGCTGGTCGCGCACAACGCGGTCTTCGACTGGCAGATGATCGCCCGGGAGTACGCCCGCGCGCGTAGCGAGGCGCCGGTGAAGCAGCGGCTGTGCACCATCGCCCTCTCCAAGGAGCTGAGGCTTCCGCTGCCCAACCACAAGCTGGAGTCGCTCGCCGCGCACTTCGGCGTCGTACAGCGGCGGGCGCACCACGCGCTGGACGACGCGCGCGTGCTGGCGGAGGCGTTCCGGCCCAGTCTGCGGGCCGCGGCGGCGGGCGGCGTACGGCTGCCGCTGCACGAGTGCCTGCCGCTGACCGAGTGGACGGACCGTCCCCGTACCGGGCAGCAGGCGGGCCCCGGCGGCTACCGGCCGGCCGGCTGGCGCCCGTCCCGCAAGCGGCCCGCGTGCCCGTACCCCAACCCGGGGCGGTACGAGCCGGGCGAGCGGCTCAAGCAGGGCATGCGGGTGGCGTTCTCCGGGGACACCTCCGTCGAGCGGGACCTGCTGGAGGACCGCGCGACGGAGGCGGGCCTGCACGTCGCCGGCAGCCTCTCCCGGCTCACCAGCCTCCTCGTCACCAACGATCCGGACTCGGGCACGTCCAAGGTGGTCAAGGCCCGGCAGTACGGCACCCCGGTCGTCGACGAGGCCGCGTTCGGTCAGCTCCTCGGGGACGTCGAACCCGCGCCGGAGGACTGACCGGGGCGCCGGGGCCGACCGTACGGACGGGTGATCGGCGGGCGACTCGCCCGCCGCCCGTGCCGGGCCGACGGCTCGCCCCGCGGCGACGCCCACGGAATCACCTTCGAGGCGCGGGCGCGGGGCGCGGCCCGGAGCAGTGCGGGGCTCTCGCCGCCGACGGTCCCCCGCTCGAAAGGCCGGTCCGGGATCTCGTCCGGGCGCAGGCGCCCGGGGCCGGCCGGCGGAGCCGGTTACGGAAGCGACGGATCCGTGGGCGCACGCGGGTGAGCCGAAGGGCGTGGAAACCGGTGCCCCACACCGGCCGCTGACGGGAAAAGGGCCGCTTTCTACGCCGGTGATCCCACCTTGTCGACAATGCCGGCCTTGCCCTCGGCGCGGGCGCAGTGGGCACCGCAGAACCAGTGACCGTCGGCCTCGACGCCCTGACCGATGATCTGCACCCGGCAGTGCTCGCAGATCGGGGCCATGCGATGGATCGCACAGGCGAACGAATCGAAGACGTGGCGGGCACCGTCCCGGGTCTCCACGGTGAACGCCAGCGCGTAGTCGTTCCCGCACACTTCGCAACGTGTCATAAGCAGCATGGTCGGCCGCCGGGAAGGCGCTCGCAAGCCGACGGCGCCGCATCGACCGGGTGCCGTGCCCGGCCGGCGTGGCCGTCATGCCGGGGATCTCGTTCCTCCGGGCCTCGGCGAGGACCGGGCCCGGATGGACGTACCCGCCTCAAAGCACCCCGCGACCGAGTTGTACGGTCGTGGGGTGTACCGCTTTCTGTTGTCCCGCCAATGGGTGACCATCACACTGGTCGCCCTGCTCCTCATCCCCACGATGATCTGGCTGGGCTTCTGGCAGATGGACCGCTACGAGGAGCGCGACGCCCGGAACCGGCTGGTCGCCGACGCGCTGGCCGCCGATCCGGTCCCCGTGGAGCAGCTGGCCGCCCCGGGACACGCCGTGACCCGCGCCGAGCGGTACCGCACCGTGACCGCCGAGGGCCGCTTCGACACCGATGACGAGGTCGTCGTCCGCCGCCGCACCAACGCCGACGACCGGGTCGGCTTCCACGTCCTCACCCCCTTCGTCCTCGACGACGGCCGGGTCCTGCTGGTCAACCGGGGCTGGATCCCCGCGGAGGCGGGCCGGACCGCGTTCCCCGAGGTTCCCGCGCCGCCGCGCGGCGAGATCACGATCAAGGGCCGGCTGATGCCCGACGAGACGACCGAGGCGAGCGGCATCAAGGACCTCGAGGGCCTGCCGGACCGGCAGATCATGCTGATCAACAGCGGGCAGGAGGCGGAGCGCCTCGGCGCCCGGGTGCTCGGCGGCTACGTGGCGCAGACGGCGCCCGAGCCGAAGGACGGCGCCCCGGAGCAGCTCGGGAACCCCGGCAAGGAGAACTCCGCGCTGAACTACGCGTACGCCATACAGTGGTGGCTGTTCGCGGCGGCCGTGCCGGTCGGCTGGTTCGTGCTGGTCCGCCGTGAGGCCCGGGAGCGGGGCCGGGCCGCGGCCGAGGCACCGGAAGCCGAGGAGACGGAACCGGCGACGGTGTAGCGGGGCCCGCCGGGGACACGCGCCGCGGCGTACCGGACGGGAGCGGACACCCCGCGGGGGACGCGGACAGTGCCGCCGGGCTCCCCCGGGCCCGGTGTCGTCTTCCGCGGCGACGGCGCGGCGGCGTCCGACGGCCCGTCATCCCCCCCGGCCACGCCCCTGATTGCCACCCCCGGCCGCCGGGAACCCGCACCCCGTGCACCGTATCGAGGACTACGCGCTCATCGGCGACGAACAGACCGCTGCCCTGGTGGGCACGGACGGCTCGGTCGACTGGCTCTGCCTGCCCCGCTTCGACTCGGCGGCCTGCTTCGCACGGCTGCTCGGGGACGAGGACAACGGGCACTGGCGCATCGCCCCGGCCGGTGCGGACCGGTGCGCCCGCCGCTCCTATCGCAAGGACACCCTGGTCCTGGACACCGAGTGGGAGACCCCCGAGGGGGCGGTGCTGGTCACCGACCTGATGCCGCAGCGCCACCGTGCGCCGGACCTGGTGCGGATCGTGCAGGGCGTCCGGGGTGAGGTGACCGTGCGCAGCACGCTGCGGCTGCGCTTCGACTACGGCTCGGCCGTGCCGTGGGTGCGCAGGGCGGACGGGCACCGGGTGGCGGTGGCCGGCCCGGACTCGGCGTGGCTGCGCAGCGTGCCGGAGGTGGACACCTGGGGCGAGGACCGGCGCACGGTCTCGGAGTTCACGGTGCGGGAGGGCGAGCGGGTCGCGTTCGTGCTCACCTGGCACCCCTCCCACGAGCCGCGGCCCCCGCTGGTCGACCCGTACTCCTCGCTGCGGCACAGCGTCACCGACTGGCGTGCCTGGGCGGCCCGGTGCCGTTACGACGGCCCGTACCGGGACGAGGTCGTCCGGTCGCTGATCACCCTCAAGGCGCTCACCTACCGCCCCACCGGCGGCATCGTCGCCGCGGCCACCACCTCGCTGCCGGAGGAGCCGGGCGGGGTGCGCAACTGGGACTACCGCTTCTGCTGGCTGCGCGACTCCACCCTGACCCTGAACGCGCTGCTGGCCGCCGGGTACCAGGACGAGGCGGAGGCCTGGCGCAACTGGCTGCTCCGCGCGGTCGCGGGCGATCCGGCGGACCTGCAGATCATGTACGGGCTCGCGGGCGAGCGACGGCTGCCGGAGTCCGAACTGCCGTGGCTGTCCGGTTTCGACGGCGCCACGCCCGTGCGGATCGGCAACGACGCCGTGAGCCAGCTCCAGTTGGACGTGTACGGCGAGGTCATGGACTCCCTGGCGCTGGCGCGGAGTTCGGGACTGTCCGCGCAGCCGGACGTGTGGGCGTTGCAGTCGGTGCTGATGGACTTCCTGCGCGCGTCGTGGCGGCAGCCGGACGAGGGGCTGTGGGAGGTGCGCGGCGGCCGGCGCCACTTCGTGCACTCCAAGGTGATGGTGTGGGTGGCCGCCGACCGCGCGGTGCGCGCGCTGGAGGACGACCCGGACCTGGAGGGGGACCTGGACGGCTGGCGGGAGCTGCGCGACGAGGTGCACCGGGAGGTGTGCGAGAAGGGCTACGACCCCGTGCGGAACACGTTCACGCAGTCGTACGGCTCGCGGGAGCTCGACGCCGCGCTGCTGCTGATCCCCCGGGTGGGTTTTCTGCCTCCGGACGACCCCCGGGTGCTCGGCACCATCGAGGCGGTCCGCGCGGAGCTGGGGCAGGACGGGTTCGTACGCCGCTACACGCCGGACGCGGCGGCCGTCGACGGGCTGCCCGGCGGGGAGGGCACGTTCCTGGTCTGTTCGTTCTGGCTCGCGGACGCCCTGCACATGACCGGCAGGACGAAGGAGGCGCGCGCACTGTTCGAGCGGCTGGTGGGGCTCGCCAACGACGTGGGTCTGCTGGCGGAGGAGTACGACCCGGTGGGCGGGCGGCTGCTGGGCAACTTCCCGCAGGCGTTCAGCCACATCGGCCTGGTGAACACCGCTCTCGCCCTGTTCGGGGACGAAGGGGCAGGATAGGGGCCATGGATCTTGGACTGAAGGACCGGGTGTACGTCGTCACCGGGGCGACCCGCGGGCTGGGCCACGCCTGCGCGCAAGAGCTCGTCGCCGACGGCGCGAAGGTGGTCGTCTCGGGACGGGAGGAGGAGTCCGTCGCTCGGGCGGCGTCCGCGCTGGGGCCGGAAGCGGTCGGAGTGGCCGTCGACAACGCCGATCCCGAGGCCCCGGCGCGGCTGATCGCCACCGCGCGGGAGCGGTTCGGGCGCTTCGACGGCATCCTCGTCAGCGTGGGCGGGCCGCCGCCGGGGTTCGTCGCCGACACCACCGACGAGCAGTGGCGGGCGGCGTTCGAGTCGGTGTTCCTGGGCGCGGTGCGGATGGCGCGGGCGGCCGCGGCGGAGCTGGGTGAGGGGGGTGTCGTCGGGTTCGTGCTGTCGGGGTCGGTGCACGAGCCGATTCCCGGGCTGACCATTTCCAACGGGCTGCGGCCGGGGCTGGCCGGGTTCGCGAAGTCGCTGGCGGACGAGTTGGGGCCGCGGGGGGTCCGGGTGGTGGGGCTGCTGCCCGGGCGCATCGATACGGACCGGGTGCGGGAGCTGGACTCGTTGTCGGCGGATCCGGAGGCTACGCGGCAGGCGGCGGAGTCCCGGATTCCGTTGCGGCGGTACGGGAGTCCCGCGGAGTTCGGCCGCACGGCGGCGTTTCTGCTGTCGCCGGCGGCGTCGTATCTGTCGGGCGTGATGCTGCCGGTGGACGGGGGTTTCCGGCACGGGTTCTGACGCGGGGGCCGGCCGGCGGGTGCGCTGTGCCGGTGCGGGGGGCGCGGCCCGGCGCTCACCGGGCGCCCCCGGAGGGGGGTACCCCCGGAGGGGGGTACCCCCGGAGGGGGGTACCCCCGGCGCCCACCCGTGCCGCCCTGCGGCACGGGTGGGCGCGGGAGCGGCGGGCGGGGGTCAGATCACTCGTTCCGGGCGGTGTTTCACGGCTTGCAGGCGGGTTTCCGCGGGGAGGGCGGGAAGGCCGGCCGAGTCCCGGGCGTGGGTGAGGGGGCCCTCGGTCAGGGCTCGCAGGGTGGCCGCCGGGTCGGTGCGGGGGTGCAGGCGGAGGCGGATCCGGGTTCCGGGGGTGCTCCGGCGGCCGGTGAGCAGGACGTCGGCCCGGTCTACGCCGTCCAGGTGGCTCGCCTCCTCGGCGAGGGCCTGTTCCAGTGCCCGGCCCTCCAGTGACGCGCCCTCGTCGTCGCCGGTGTCGAGCAGGACCTCGGCCGGCCGCCGCCGGCGCAGCACCGCGAGCAGCCACCACAGGGAGAGCAGGACCAGGACGGCGAGCACGGCGATGACGGCCGGCCACCACCAGCCCTCGTCCCGCCACCGGGTCCGCTCGGCCTCGTCCAGCAGCACGTCGTGCCGTCCGTCGTACGGCCACCAGGAGGGCGCGGGCGCCCCCAGCCCGGTCGCCAGCACGGACCCGCCGAGGACGACCAGCACCAGCCCCACGATCCCGAGCAGCACCCGGTTGACGCCCTTGAGCACCTCTACCTCCCCTTCCGGCCGGGCCGCCGTACGCGCAGCGACAGCGAGGGCGGCCGGGCCAGGCCCAGCCCCCGCACGGCGTCGTCGAGCACCGCGGCCAAGTCGGCCCGTACGTCGTCCGGTTCACGGAAGTGCGACACCGCGCGGACGTCCGCGCGGCGTCGTTTCACCCTGACCCGCGCCGACCGCACGCCGGACACCTCCAGGGCCCGGTCCCGCAGCACCATGGCGGCGGCGTCCCGGTGCAGTCCCGCGCGGACGTGGGGATCCGTGGGGCGCATCGGGAGCAGGGCGCGCAGGCCGGGTGTCAGGGCGAGCAGCAGCAGCCAGAGCCCGAGGACGGTGGCGACACCGGCGCCGGTCAGCACCCAGATGTCGTCCAGGGGCCGCTCGGCGAGTTGCCGGGCCAGTTCCCGGCGCCAGCCCAGCGCGGAGCGGTGGGCCCGCACGGCGGCGACGTCGTACAGGAACGCGCCCGCGACCACCAGGGTCAGCAGCGCGACCAGGCCCGCGGGGACCCGGCGGGCCGACCAGAAGCGCCGTCGCCCGCCGAAGCCGCCGGGCCCCTGTGGGGGTGGCGGGTCCTCCTCCGGGGCCGTGCTCTCGGAGTCGCTCATCCCGTGCTCCCCCGGGCCGCTTCCGGCGCGGCGGTCGGGTGCAGCCGTTCGACCAGGACGGCGACCTCCGGTACGTGCATCCCCGCCAGGGCGCGCACCCGGTCGACCACCTGGCGCCGCACCCGCGCGCACCGGCCGCCGAGGTCGCCGGGGTAGTCGAGTTCGACGTACACGCGGACCCGGGCGGCCTCCTGGCGCACCACCACGGTGGCGTGCGGCGGAGCGGCGCCCGGCGGCAGGGGGCCGACCACCTCGCGGGCCGCCTGCGAGGCGATCTTCGCGACCACCCGGTCGGCGATCCTGGTCGCCCCGCGCTCACCCGGCGCGACGGCGGCCGGGCCCCGGCCGGGCTCGGTGACCGTGCTCACCGCCGTCACCGCCGCTTGTCACGGGAACGGAAGAGATCGCCGAGTTCCAGGTCCCCCTCGAGGAACCGCCCGACGACGAAGCCGACGGCGCCCAGGGCTGCCACCAGCAGAAAAGCCCCGAACCCGCCGAAGTATCCGGCGAACCCCAACGCCATGCCGGCGATCATGCCGACCACGGCTGCGTTCATGGTGTGCTCCTCCGCTCACCGGGCCTCACTGGAGGCGGGTCTCCGGTTCCTCGTCCTCCTCCTCGGGCAGCTTCACGTCGCTCACCGCGATGTTGACCTCGACCACCTCCAGTCCGGTCATCCGCTCGACCGCCGCGATGACGTTCTCCCGCACGTCCTTGGCGACGTCGGTGATGGACACGCCGTAATCGATGACGATCTCCAGGTCGAGTGCGGTCTGCACCTCGCCGACCTCGGCCTTCACGCCGCGCGTCGCCGCCTTCGAGCCGCCGGGCACCCGGTCGCGCACGGCGCCGAAGGTCCGTGCCAGACCGCCGCCCATGGCGTGCACGCCGAACACGTCCCGCGCGGCCATCCCCGCGACCTTCTCCACGACGCCGTCCGCGATGGTGGTACGGCCACGGGTCGCGGGGTCGCCGCCGCCGCGCCGCGTTCCCGGGTCCTTGCGGGGGGTGGTCTCCGAAAGGTCCTTCTCCTGGCCGGGGGCCCGCACCGAGCCCCCTTCGGTCATATCGGTCATCTCCGCGCATCCCTTCTCTCATCCTCTTTCGACCACGGTATGCGCGTTTGCCCGGTATTGCGCCGGAGATGCGTCAGGCTGGAGGAATGACGGCGGACCGGTGGATGCGGGCGGTGCGGCAGCAGGTCGGGCTGGGGAGGATCCTGCCCCTGGGAGGAGCGCGCGAGGGGGCGTGGATCGCGGAGCAGGCGGTGGAGACGGTGCTACGGCGCGCGGCGGCGCGGGACGCGCCGGGCGTACGCCTGGACGGGGTGCGGATCGGGCTCGCCGATCCGGAGGGGGCGACGGACGAGCCGGTGGTACCGCCTCCGCCGAGCGCGCTGCCGCCGGGGCCGTTGCGGCTGACCGTCGGGTTCGCGGCCACGGCGGCGCGGCCGGTGCCGGTGACGGCGGCGCGTCTGCGCGCGGTGCTGGCGGAAGCGGTGGTGGAGCGGGTCGGGTTGGCCGTCACGTCGGTGGATCTGCGGGTGACGGAGTTGCTGGACGCGGAGTCCGTGCCTGTG
This sequence comes from Streptomyces caelestis, assembly GCF_001279005.1. Lineage (GTDB taxonomy): Bacteria > Actinomycetota > Actinomycetes > Streptomycetales > Streptomycetaceae > Streptomyces > Streptomyces heliomycini. The sequence goes on along the minus strand of NZ_LGCN01000188.1, from coordinate 35,042 downwards.
TCTGCGCCTGTCGTGGAGCCGGCGGCGGAGGAGGAGGCGGAGACGGAGGCGGTGTCCGCGCCGTCGCCGGACGGCGGTGACTCCGAGGCGGATCGTGTCGCTGCGGCGGCGCTCGCGGTGGCGGGGGTGAGTCGGCTGACGGGCACGCTGGGGCGGTCCGTGCATCTGACCGAGCAGCCGGGTGGGGGCGCCCTGCCCCGCCGCCACGTGCGCGTGGACCTCGCGGTGGAGGCGGACGCCTGTGCTCTGGACGTGGCCCGGGGGGTTCGTTCGGCGGTGGCGTCCGCTCTGGCGGGTGGGCGGCCTACGGTGGCTGTGCTGATCACAGCGGCCGACTGACCGGGCCCTCGGCCGGTGGGGCTCTTTCACCGGGCGGTGTTCGTGGACGTGCCGGGGCGGTCCGCTGGGGGTGGGATGTTCGCGCAGCCCGGCGCTTACGGGGTGCCGTCGCGCCCACCCGTGCCGCCCTGGGGGTACCTCCCAGGCCCTTGAGGCACTGGGGGAGGCACGACTGCCCGCGGGGACGGGGCGGCAGGGACGCCGCCCGCGGGAACGGCGTGGTGGGGGCGTTGGCTGTGGGGACGGGGCGGTGGGGACACCGCCCGCGGAGGACGGCGCGGTGGGGACACCGCCCGCGGAGGACGGCGCGGTGGGGACACCGCCCGCGGAGGACGGCGCGGTGGGGACGCCGCCCGCGGAGGACGGCGCGGTGGGGACGCCGCCCGCGGAGGACGGCGCGGTGGGGGCGCCGCCCGCGGGGGACGGCGTGGTGGGGGCGTTGGGTGTGGGGGCGGGGTTATTCGCTCAGGCCGGCCAGGTCGCGTAGGCGGCGGGACTGGGAGGCTCGTTCGGCGGTGCGCTGTTCGTCGTAGGTGCGGTTCTGGGCGCCGCGGAGCAGGGACTTGGTCTCGATGACGGCGTCGCGGGGGGCGGCCAGCAGGGCCGCGGCGAGGTCCTGGACCGCCGCGTCCAGGTCGGCCGCGGGCACGGCGAGGTTGGCCAGGCCGGTGTTCACGGACTCCTCGGCCGTGACGAAGCGCCCGGTCGCGCAGATCTCCAGCGCGCGGGCGTATCCGACGAGACCGACCAGCGGGTGCGTGCCGGTCAGGTCGGGGACGAGGCCGAGGCTGGTCTCGCGCATGGCGAACCGCACGTCGTCCGCGACGACACGCAGGTCACAGGCGAGGGCCAATTGGAACCCGGCCCCGATGGCATGTCCCTGGACAGCCGCGATGGACACGATGTCGCTGCGCCGCCACCAGGTGAACGCCTCCTGGTACTCGGCGATGGTCGCGTCCAGCGTGGCGTCGTCGCGACGCGCCAGGTCGATGAACGACGGCTCGCCCTCGATTCCCTCGGGCGTGAACATCTGCCGGTCGAGCCCGGCGGAGAAGGACTTGCCCTCCCCGCGCAGCACCACGACCCGGACGGAGCCGGGCAGCAGCCGGCCCGCCTCGGTCAGCGCCCGCCACAGAGCGGGGCTCTGCGCGTTGCGCTTGGCCGGGTTGGTCAGCGTCACCGTGGCGATCGCGTCGTCGACGGTGAGCCGTACACCGTCCTTGTCGAGTACCGGACCGAGGTCCTGGGCGGACGAAGCCATGGGGCGCCTCCGATGGGTGCGGTCATCCAAGTGACTGCACAGTAACCACCCGACCGGTCAGTCGGCCGGCCGGGTGGCCACCATCGGGTTCTCGGGGCGCCCGGGATCAGGCCGAAGGGGCCTTTTTGCCCCGTGTCGCCCCGCCACGCCCTCGCAGCGTGACACCCGATTCGCTGAGCATGCGGTGCACGAAGCCATACGAGCGGCCGGTCTCCTCGGCCAGCGCCCGGATGCTCGCACCGGCGTCGTACTTCTTCTTCAGGTCTGCCGCGAGCTTGTCGCGCGCGGCGCCGGTCACCCGGCTGCCCTTCTTCAGAGTCTCGGCCACCCGTGCCTCCTCATGGGAAGTGCGCTCTGGTCTCCTCATGATCACCCCTCCCGGCCCTCATGGCCACCCATTCGGCAAGGTCGATGAGACAAGGTGGTGACGACGGGAGCGCGTCCCCACATGCGGAATCAAATATTCCGCAGGGTGCGGACAGTGCCTCCGCACCGGTTCTTCCGTGAAGTGCCAGGTCAGAAAGGCGCGACGGCCGAGCCCCGGTTCATCGAGGGCTCGGCCGCGAAATCCGTGTAGGACACACCTCGGGATGAGGAGATCTCACACGAATGATGGATCACCGATGGGCCGAATGATCCATACGCGGTGGATCACCTCTTCGATCAACCCCGGTCGACGTCTCTCAGGCGAGGGCGACCAGGTCCGCGTAGTCGGCGCCCCACAGGTCCTCGACGCCGTCGGGCAGCAGGATGATCCGCTCCGGCTGGAGCGCCTCGACGGCGCCCTCGTCGTGTGTGACGAGGACGACCGCGCCCTTGTACGTGCGCAGCGCCCCGAGGATCTCCTCGCGGCTGGCCGGGTCGAGGTTGTTGGTCGGCTCGTCGAGGAGCAGCACGTTGGCCGAGGAGACCACGAGGGTCGCGAGCGCGAGACGGGTCTTCTCGCCGCCGGAGAGGACGCCGGCCGGCTTGTCGACGTCGTCGCCGGAGAACAGGAACGAGCCGAGCGTCTTGCGGACCTCGACGAGGTCGAGGTCGGGGGCGGCGGAGCGCATGTTCTCCAGGACCGTGCGTTCCGGGTCGAGGGTCTCGTGCTCCTGCGCGTAGTAGCCGAGCTTGAGGCCGTGGCCCTCGACGACCCGGCCGGTGTCGGGCTTCTCGACGCCGCCGAGGAGGCGGAGCAGGGTGGTCTTGCCCGCGCCGTTGAGGCCGAGGATGACGACGCGGGAGCCCTTGTCGATGGCCAGGTCGACGTCGGTGAAGATCTCCAGCGAGCCGTAGGACTTCGACAGTCCCTCCGCCATCAGCGGGGTCTTGCCGCACGGGGACGGCTCGGGGAAGCGCAGCTTGGCGACCTTGTCGGACTTCCGCTCGGCCTCCAGGCCGGCCAGCAGCTTGTCCGCCCGGCGGGCCATGTTCTGCGCGGCGACGGTCTTGGTGGCCTTGGCGCGCATCTTGTCGGCCTGCGCGTGCAGCGCGGACGCCTTCTTCTCGGCGTTCTGCCGCTCGCGCCTGCGGCGCTTCTCGTCCGCCTCGCGCTGCTGCTGGTAGAGCCTCCAGCCCATGTTGTAGACGTCGATGGCGGCACGGTTGGCGTCCAGGTAGAACACCTTGTTGACGACCGTCTCGACCAGGTCGACGTCGTGGGAGATCACGATGAAGCCGCCGCGGTAGGTCTTGAGGTAGTCGCGCAGCCAGGCGATGGAGTCGGCGTCGAGGTGGTTGGTCGGCTCGTCCAGGAGCAGGGTGTCCGCGTCGGAGAACAGGATCCTGGCGAGCTCGACGCGACGGCGCTGACCGCCGGAGAGGGTGTGCAGGGGCTGGCCGAGCACGCGGTCGGGCAGGTTCAGCGCGGCGGCGATGGTGGCGGCCTCGGCCTCGGCGGCGTACCCGCCCTTGGTGAGGAACTCGGTCTCCTGGCGCTCGTACTGCTTGAGCGCCTTCTCGCGGGTGGCGCCCTGGCCGCCTGCGATGCGCTGCTCGTTCTCGCGCATCTTGCGGATCAGCGCGTCGAGGCCGCGGGCGGAGAGGATGCGGTCGCGGGCGAGGACGTCGAGGTCGCCGGTACGGGGGTCCTGGGGCAGGTAGCCGACCTCGCCGGAGCGGGTGACGGTGCCGCCGGCGGGGATGCCCTGGCCGGCGAGGACCTTGGTGAGGGTGGTCTTGCCGGCGCCGTTGCGGCCGACGAGGCCGATGCGGTCGCCCTTGGCGATGCGGAAGGTGGCGCTTTCGATGAGCACGCGGGCACCGGCGCGCAGCTCGATGCCGGAGGCGGAGATCACGGACAGACTCCTGGGCGGGTGTGGGGTGGCGGTGGGCGGCTGAGGACGTTCCCGCCGTCTAATGCGCGAGGAGAATGGCCATGCGAGCCATTCTAACGGGGCCGTGCAACCACTTTTCCTGGGCGCGGGTGTGCCCGGCCGGCGCCGGGCCGGGCGGCTCACGGGGGCTTTTGGCCTCACGGAGCCGTCGGTGCGCGGGGGCGGGGACGGCACGGTGGCGCACGCCGGGCCGACGCGGGTCCGGCCGGGGCGCACGTCGTCGTGGACGGCGCCGACGCGCGCCGACGGCGGGCGGTGGACCGGACCGCGGCATCCGGGGCTTCGGCGCGCACCCGCCCGGGGCGGGGACCCGGAACCCCGAACCCGGAGCCCGGAGCCCGGAGCCCGGTCAGCCGCCGGTGTGCACCTGGAAGGCGGCCCGGCGGACCGCCTTGGCGAGGGCCGGGTCGGGGTGGGCGGCGGCCAGGGCGACCAGGACCTGGACGGTGCGCGGATGGCCGACGGCGCGTACCTCGGTGAGCAGGGCGGGGACGGTCGGCTGGACCGCGGACTCCAGATGGCGGACCAGCAGCGGGGCCTCGCCGTGGTCGGCGACGGCGGCCGCGGTGTCCACCCACAGCCAGGTGGCCTCCTCGCGGGTGAGGACCTCGTGGGCGTCCTCGGGGTCGGCGCCGTCGTGCTCGGCGAGCCACAGCAGGGCGTACGGCCGCAGCGTCGGCTCGTCGAGCACGGTGCGGACCTCGGGCTCGGCGGGGGCGCCGACCACCCGCAGCGCCTCGAAGGCGAGGCCGCGCAGCAGGGCGTCCTCACCCCGGGCGGCGTCGATCAGCTCCGTGACGGCGCTGCCGACCGGCCGGGCGGCGAGCCAGGCGCGGTACTCGTCGCGGGCCGCGTTGGGACGCAGCTGGGCGCAGCCGCGCAGCATGTCCTCGGCGCCCTGCTCGATGTTCCCGGCGGGGCTCTGCGCGGCGACGCAGATCTGCTCCAGCTTGACCCACACCGCCCAGCTGCCGAGCGGGGTGAGCGTGGCCTGCCCGTCGCCGTAGGTGAGGGCGCCGACGGAGGCGAGGGCGCACAGCGCCCAGTCGAGCAGCGGCTCGAGCGGGGCGTCGGCGGCGGGCACGGCGCTCGCCGGCCGGGGCCGCTGGAGCGGCACCTTGGGTCTGAGCTCCCGGGGGAGCCCGGACCCGTGCGTGCCGGGCTGGGCGGGGTCGGACTGCGGGACGTAGTCGACCTCGCAGCGCTCCGTGCGGAGTTCGGTCACCCGCTGCTGGAGGAGGTCGAGGAGCTGGGGCACGGGGACCGGGCCGGCGGAGAGCTGGAGGAAGGAGAGGACCTGCGGCATCGCCGTGACGACCTCGGCGACGGCGGCGGCCTCGTACTCCTCGGGTTCCGGGTGGGCGAGCGACCAGGCGTCGCAGAGGGCGACCCAGCCGCGCAGCACGGCGCTGTCGTCGCGGTCCCAGGCGCGCAGCCGCCAGCCCGGGCGGGCGCTGTCGCCGTGCACCTCGATGAGACCGGCCAGGCGGGCGGTGTCCCAGTCGGCGCGGACCTGAGCGGGGGTCAGGCCCAGAGCGCGGGCCGCCCGTTCGGCGGTCGCGCCGGAGAGGGTGGCCTTGCCGTCGGCGGTGGCGCTGTCCCCGCCGGGGCCGAGGGCGGCGTCGGCCCAGCGGGCGACGCGGGCCGCGGCGGCCAGGACGGAGCGCGCCATTCTGGCCAGCTCCGCCGGGGCCGGCGTGCCCTCCGGGGGACGTGGCGCGGGGCGGCGCGAGCGCCGCTGGTTCACCGCTGTGGGGGCGGCGGCCAGGGGGCGCGGGCGGACGAGTCGGAGCCTGGAGTCGCGCGGGATACGGGACGTCACGAGTGCAGTCTTCCTGGTGACGGTCCGAAAACCCAAACGGAATGCCGACAGGGGCTCCGGGACGGCTCGCGCCCCGGCTCCGGACACGGCCGGAGGAAGGGATTCAGGCCACTGGTACGGCCATGAACGGAATCCTCGGCACCGGCTGTCCGGCGCTCCCTCCGCGCGGTCACATCAGGGGGGTGAGGAAGCGCCGCAGCGCCTCTTCGTAGGTCTGTGGGTCGGCGTTCCACATCGCGCCGTGGGAGGCGCCCCTGACGGTGTGCAGGGTGATGGTGTTCGGGTGGTCGGCGGCGAGGCGGCGGGAGAACCGCCAGGGCGCCACCGTGTCGTCGGGGCCGTGGAAGATCTGCGTGGGGACCGCGATCCGGTCCAGGTGGACGGCGCCGGGCCTGCGGTCGCCGTACAGGCCCGTGCGTCCCTGGGCGGCGCGGACCGCGAGCGGCAGCAGCACGCCCGGGGTGTGCCGGGCCGTGGCGAGGGCGCGCAGGGTCGCCTCCCAGCTCAGCACCGGGGAGTCGAGGACGAGGCCGGCGACGCGGGCGCGCACCTCGGAGCGGGCGGCGGTGCGCAGCGCCATGGTCGCGCCGGTGGACCAGCCGTACAGGACGACCTGCCGGGCGCCGGAGTCCACGGCGTGGTGGAGCGCGGCGTCGAGATCGCGCCACTCGGTCTCGCCGAGGTGGTTGAGGCCGTCCGGGGAGCGCGGCGCGCCGGGGTCGCCCCGGTAGGCGGGGGCGAGCACCGGGAAGCGGTGGCGGTGCAGGAACTCCATGAGGTTCATGGTGTGTTCCCGGGTGGTGCCGAGGCCGTGGACGGCGATCACCCAGGTGTCCCGGGCGCCCGGCACGAACCACGCGGGCAGGGGGCCGAGTTCGCCGGGGAGCTCGAGGTCGGTGTGGTCCAGGCCGAGGGCGCCGCCCGGGTCGCCGACGTACAGGTTCGGGGTGAGCCGGGCGCGGTCGCCGGGTTCCGGGGTGCCGTACGTGACGCGTTCGAGGCGGCGCACGACGGTGTCGGCGGAGTCCGGGACGCCGGGCAGCACGGGGCCGACGACCGCGTGGAAGTCGTCACCGGTGAGGCCGTGGCGTCCGGGCCGCAGTGTGGCGAAGTCCCTGGTGAGGGCCACCTGGCCGGCGGCGGTGGAGTGGACGGTGAGCCCGGGGTCGGTGGGCAGGGGGCCGCCCGGGGGCGTCCTGAGCGCGGCGTCGCTGGCGTACCGGCCGACGGCCACCGCGGCGGCGCCGGCGCCTATCACGGCGGTGACGGCAGCGGCCGTCGCTCTGACAGTGCGCACGTTCTCCAGTGTCATGTCGGAACGTGTACCCGGCCAGCGGGGGCGGGCACCGCGCGGCCGGCCGGTCGGTCGGCATGTCCGTCCGGACGCGGGAGGCGGACGCGCCGGCGGAGGGCTCGGGGCGGGTTGTTCCGCCCCCGCCGCCCCTTCCCGTTCCGTTCCGCGCCGCCCCGTCCCCGGGGGCTTCGCCTACGGACCCCCGCCGGCCCTGCGGGCCTCGTCCTCAGACGCCGGACGGGCCGGATCGCTGTCCGTACCCCCGCAGCCGCTCCCCCACCTCCGTCACCTGCTGTGGGGTCAGCAGGTGCGGGGACAGACCCGGGACGGAGGAAGCGGTCAGCCAGAGGCTGCACATCCATTCCAGCTGGGCCGTGCGGTCGTAGGCCTGGGCGAGGGTCGCGCCGTGGGTGACGGTGCCGTGGTTCTGCAGCAGGCAGCCGGTGCGGCCGTCGAGGGCGCGGAGCATGTTCTCGGCCAGTTCGTCCGTGCCGTACGTCGCGTAGCGGGCGACCCGGACGGGCCCGCCGAGCGCCGCCGCCATGTAGTGGATCAGCGGCAGCTCCTCGACGAGCGTGGAGACGGCCGTCGCGTGCACGGCGTGCGTGTGCACGACGGCGCGCGCGCCGGTCGTGCGGTACACCGCGAGATGCATGGGCAGCTCGCTGGTGGGGACGAGCGAGCCGAGGACCTGCCGGCCGGTGAGGTCGACGCCCGTCACGTCGTCCGGCGTCAGCCGGTCGTACGGCACTCCCGACGGCGTGACCAGGACGGTCTCGCCGACCCGCACCGAGACGTTGCCGGAGGTGCCGACGACGAGTCCGTCGGCGACGGTCCGGCGCGCGGTCCCGACGAGTTCCGCCCAGGCGCGCGCCTCCTCCTCGCCCACGTCCCGGGCGTCCCCCGCTTCCCGCACGTCCCCTCGCCGCTCAGTCATGCCGTGATCCTGCCAGGCGGCCTCCCGTCACCGCGGCACCGCCATCCGGCGGAGCGGCCACCCCCTCTTACGGTCACCACGATGCCCGTTCCAGTTCATCTTCCGTTCACCCTGGTTACCTACATTCGACCAGTCAATGACCTCGAACGATTGCCTGGGTAAATGGAAAGCTTCTCGCTGATCCTCGCGATTGTGGTGGTAACCGCACTCGCGTTCGATTTCACGAACGGTTTCCACGACACCGCGAACGCGATGGCAACGACCATTTCGACCGGTGCTCTCAAACCCAAGGTCGCGGTGGCCATGTCCGCCGTGCTGAACCTTGTGGGCGCCTTCCTCTCGGTGGAGGTCGCCAACACGATCTCCAAAGGACTCGTCGACGAGTCCGGCATCCGTCCCGAGGTCATCTTCGCCGCGTTGGTCGGCGCGATCCTCTGGAACCTCCTGACCTGGCTGGTCGGTCTGCCGTCCAGCTCCTCGCACGCCCTCATGGGCGGTCTGATCGGCGCCACCGTCGCCTCCGCCGGCCTCGGCGCGGTGCACGGCGACGTACTGGTCACCAAGGTCCTGATCCCCGCGATCGCCGCCCCGCTGGTGGCCGGAATCGCCGCGATGTTCGCGACCCGGCTGACCTACCGCCTGGGCAGGAAGGCCGACGGCAGGGCCTCCGAGAAGGGCTACCGCGCCGGACAGATCGCCTCCGCCGGCCTGGTCTCCCTGGCCCACGGCACCAACGACGCCCAGAAGACGATGGGCATCATCACCCTCGCCCTGGTCGCGGGCGGCGCCGTCGCCCCCGACTCCGACCCGCCGATGTGGGTCATCCTCTCCGCGGGCATCGCCATCGCGCTCGGCACCTACCTCGGCGGCTGGCGCATCATCCGCACCATGGGCAAGGGCCTGACCGACCTCCAGCCGCAGCAGGGCTTCGCCGCCCAGACCAGTGCCGCGACGGTCATCCTGGCCTCCTCGCACCTCGGCTTCTCCCTCTCCACCACGCATTCCGTTTCCGGTTCCGTGATGGGCGCGGGCCTGGGCCGCAAGGGCGGTGTCGTCCGCTGGTCGACCGCCACCCGGATGTTCGTCGCCTGGGGCCTGACGCTGCCGGCGGCGGCCCTGGTCGCGGCGCTCGCCGAGTGGGTCTGCGGCTTCGGCGACTGGGGCACCGCCCTCGTGGCCGTCTTCCTGATCGCCTCCAGCGCGGCGATCTGGAAGATCTCCCGGCGCGAGGTCATCGACCACACCAACGTCAACGACCACGAGGCACCGGAGGCGGAGCCGTCCGGCGTGGTGACGCAGGCGATGGCCGCGGTGACGCCGCCCCCGGCGGGCACCGTGACCGACGACCTCTCGGCCACCATCCCGGCGCCGGTGACGGCCCCCGCCGACCCGGCGGCCCCCGCGGCCCCGCCGGCCGCGACCACCGTCTGACCGCGACCCGGCAGACCCGGTACGAAGGAAGAAGAGCACCATGAAGATCGACTGGGCGGCCCTCGGTTCCGTCTTCGGCGTCAGCCTCGTGGTCACCGTGGTCCTGGTGGGCCTGTTCACCCTCGGCATCAACGGCCTGTCCCACCGCGAGCGGGCCGCCGCCCAGGGCCGGTCCGCGGCCCTGGCGGTCACCGGCGCCTACGCCAGCTTCGCGGCGTGCGCGGCGGCGGTGGGGTACGGCATCTACCTGATCATGGCCTGATCACGGGCCACACCCGTCCGGGCGGGCGGTGCGGGAGCCTCGGCTCCCGCACCGCCCGCCCGCGTGTGCGCATCTCCGCCCGGGGTTCACCCGCCGGATCCCCCCTGTGGGCCTGAGCACACTTCAGCCTCGCAGGTCAACGGCAAGTTGACGGCCCTTCCGGGACCGTGGTGGACTGCCTCAGCCACTACGGCGGCAGGAGAGGAAGCCGGTGCGATTCCGGCGCGGTCCCGCCACTGTCACCGGGGTGAACACCCCGGGAGCCAGGAACTCTCACCGCCGGTCTCGTCGAACCAGGGCGTGGACACCCTGAGTGAGGACATAACGCCATGCGCGGCTGCCTGCCGAGGTCGATCAGCGACACCCCGCCCCGCTTCGGGGCCGCTCCCTCCGGATCCGTCACCGGCTGACCCCATGGGTGCCGATCGCGTGTTCGCGTACGGCGCCGCCGCCGGCCTCCTCGGCGACCTGCTGCTCGGCGATCCCCGCCGGGGGCATCCGGTCGCCGCCTTCGGGCGGGCCGCGGCTGCCGTGGAACGGGTGCTGTGGCGGGACGACCGGGGCCGGGGCGCGGTGCACACCGCCGTCTGCGTCGGCGGGACCGTCGCACTGGGGAGCCTGGCCGCACGCCTCGTACGCTCCTCCCCCGCCGCCTCCGCCGCCCTGACCGGTGTCGCCACCTGGGCCGTCGTCGGCGGGACCTCGCTGGCCCGGGAGGCCCGCGCCATCGGACGGGCGCTGGAGGCCGGGGACGTCGAGGCGGCCCGGGCACGGCTGCCGCACCTGTGCGGCCGGGACCCGCAGGCCCTGGACGCCGACGGGATCGCCCGCGCGGTGGTCGAGTCCGTCGCCGAGAACACCTCCGACGCCGTGGTGGGCGCGCTGGTGTGGGGCGCCGTCGCCGGGGTGCCGGGGCTGCTCGGGTTCCGGGCCGTCAACACGCTGGACGCGATGGTCGGCCACAAGTCCCCCCGCTACCGGCGCTACGGCTGGGCCTCCGCCCGCCTCGACGACGTCGCCGGGTGGCCGGGGGCGCGACTGACCGCCGTACTCGCCGCGCTCGCGGGACCGGACCCGCGCGGGGCCGTGCGGGCGTGGCGCGCGGACGCGGCGAAGCACCCGAGCCCCAACGCCGGGCCCGTCGAGGCGTCCTTCGCGGGCGCGCTCGGCGTACGGCTCGGCGGGACCCTCTCCTACGGCGGGCGGGTCGAGCACCGGCCCGTCCTGGGCGGCGGCGGGCGTGCCGTCGCCGTGTCCGACATCGACCGGGCGGTACGGCTCTCGCGGCGGGTCGGCTGGCTCGCGCTCGGGGCCGGCGTCGCCGCGCGGAGCGTCATGAAGGGACGTGCGTCGTGAGCGGTGGAGGACTGCTGGTCGCCGGGACCACCTCGGACGCCGGCAAGAGCGTGGTGACCGCCGGGATCTGCCGGTGGCTGGTGCGGCAGGGCGTGAAGGTCGCGCCGTTCAAGGCGCAGAACATGTCGCTGAACTCGTTCGTGACACGGGAGGGCGCCGAGATCGGGCGGGCGCAGGCCATGCAGGCCCAGGCCTGCCGCCTCGAGCCGACCGCGCTGATGAACCCGGTGCTGCTCAAGCCGGGCGGCGAGCGGTCCAGCCAGGTGGTGCTGCTGGGCAGGCCGGTCGGCGAGATGAGCGCGCGCGGCTACCACGGCGGGCGGCAGCAGCGGCTGCTGGGCACGGTGCTGGACTGTCTGGAGCGGTTGCGGGGCACGTATGACGCGGTGATCTGTGAGGGGGCCGGCAGCCCGGCCGAGATCAATCTGCGGCGCACCGACATCGTGAACATGGGGATCGCCCGGAACGCCGGGCTGCCGGTCCTCGTGGTCGGCGACATCGACCGGGGCGGCGTCTTCGCGTCCTTCTTCGGCACCGTCGCGCTGCTCTCCCCCGAGGACCAGGAACTGGTCGCCGGGTTCCTGGTGAACAAGTTCCGGGGCGACGTGTCGCTGCTGGAACCGGGCCTCGACATGCTGCACGACCTGACCGGGCGGCGGACGTACGGCGTGCTGCCCTTCCGCCACGGGCTCGGCATCGACGAGGAGGACGGACTCAGGGTGTCGCTGCGCGGCGCCGTACGGGAGTCCGCGGTGGCCGCGCCGGTCGGTGAGGACGTGCTGCGGGTCGCCGTGTGCGCGGTGCCGCTGATGTCCAACTTCACCGACGTGGACGCGCTCGCCGCCGAACCGGGTGTCGTGGTGCGGTTCGTGGACCGGCCCGAGGAACTCGCCGACGCCGACCTCGTGGTCGTACCGGGCACCCGCGGGACGGTACGGGCGCTGGAGTGGCTGCGGGAGCGCGGGCTGGCGGACGCGCTGACCCGGCGGGCGGCCGAGGGGCGGCCCGTGCTCGGGATCTGCGGGGGCTTCCAGCTCCTCGGCGAGCACATCGAGGACGAGGTCGAGAGCCGCGCGGGGCACGTCGACGGGCTCGGCGTCCTGCCCGTGCGGGTGCGGTTCGCACGGGAGAAGACCCTCACGCGTCCGTCGGGCGAAGCCCTCGGGGAGCCCGTCGAGGGGTACGAGATCCATCACGGGGTCGCCGACGTCCTGGGAGGGACGCCCTTCCTGGACGGCTGCCGGGTCGGACAGACCTGGGGCACGCACTGGCACGGCTCGCTGGAGTCGGACGGTTTCCGGCGGGCCTTCCTGCGCGAGGTGGCCGCCGCCGCGGGCCGCCGCTTCGTACCGGCCCCCGACACCTCGTTCGCCGCGCTGCGCGAGGAGCAGCTCGACCGGCTCGGCGATCTGATCGAACAGCACGCGGACACGGACGCGCTGTGGCGGCTCATCGAGTCCGGCGCGCCGCAAGGACTGCCCTTCATCCCACCGGGAGCGCCCGCATGAGCACTGTGTTGTTGTTGTCGACCGCCGACACGGACCTGCTGGCGGCCCGTGCCTCCGGCGCCCCCTACCGGATCGGCAACCCGACCCGCGTGGACGTGGCGGACGAGCTGCCCGCGCTGCTGGACGGGGCGGACCTCGCCGTCGTACGGCTGCTGGGCGGCAAGCGCGCCTGGGAGGACGGGCTCGCGGCGCTGAAGGCGTCCGGGATCCCGGCGGTGCTGCTCGGCGGGGAGACGGTGCCGGACGCGGAACTCATGGCCGAGTCGACGGTGCCGGCCGGTGTGGTGGCGGAGGCGCTGCGGTACCTCGTCGAGGGCGGCCCGGACAACCTCACCGAACTGGCCCGGTTCCTGTCGGACACCGTGCTGCTGACCGGCGAGGGCTTCGAGGAGCCGCGGAAGATGCCGCAGTACGGCGTCCACGGCGAGCGTGCCCTGGAACAGGGCCGCCCGACGGTCGGCGTGCTGTTCTACCGGGCGCACGAACTGAGCGGCAACACCGCCTTCGTGGACACGCTGTGCGACGCCATCGAGGCGCGGGGCGCCAACGCCCTGCCCGTGTACTGCGGTTCGCTGCGCGGCGCCGACCCGGAGCTGTACGGGCTGCTGGCGAAGGCCGACGCCCTGGTCGCCACCGTGCTGGCGGCCGGCGGCACCCACGCCTCGCAGGCGTCGGCGGGCGGCGACGAGGAGGCCTGGGACGTCGGGGCGCTCGCCGACCTGGACGTGCCGGTGCTGCAGGGGCTCTGCCTCACCTCCTCGCGCGCCGCGTGGGAGGAGTCCGACGCCGCCCTGTCCCCCATGGACGCGGCGATGCAGGTCGCCATCCCCGAGTTCGACGGCCGGCTGATCACCGTCCCGTTCTCCTTCAAGGAGCAGGGCCCCGACGACGTCCCGGTGTACGTCGCCGACCCGGAGCGGGCCGCGCGGGTGGCCGGGATCGCCGTACGGCACGCCCGGCTGGGGCACAAACCGAACGCCGGGAAGAGGCTCGCGCTGGTCTTCACCGCGTACCCGACGAAGCACTCGCGCGTCGGCAACGCGGTCGGCCTGGACACGCCCGCGTCGGCGGTCCGGGTGCTGGACGCGCTGCGGGACGCCGGGTACTCCCTCACCGACTACCCCGACAACGGCGACGAGTTGATCCACCGGCTCATCGAGGCCGGCGGGCACGACGTCGAGTGGCTGACCGAGGAGCAGCTGGCCGCCGCGCCCGCGCGGGTGCCGCTGGCGGACTACCGGGCGTGGTTCGAGCGGCTGGACCCGGAGCTGCGGGAGGGGATGCGTCAGGCGTGGGGCGAGCCGCCGGGGTCGCTGTACGTCGACGGGGACGACATCGTGCTGGCGTCCCTGCGGTTCGGGAACGTCGTGGTGATGATCCAGCCGCCGCGCGGCTTCGGGGAGAACCCGATCGCGATCTACCACGACCCCGACATGCCGCCGTCGCACCACTACATGGCGGCCTACCGGTGGCTGGAGAACAGTTTCGGCGCCGACGCGATCGTGCACATGGGCAAGCACGGCACGATGGAGTGGCTGCCGGGCAAGGGACTGGGGCTGGGCGCCGGGTGCGCGCCGGACGCGGTGCTCGGCGACCTGCCGCTGATCTACCCGTTCATCGTCAACGACCCCGGCGAGGGCACCCAGGCCAAGCGGCGCGGGCACGCCACGGTGGTCGACCACCTGGTGCCGCCGATGGCGCGGGCCGACACGTACGGCGATCTGGCCAAGCTGGAGCAGCTGCTCGACGAGTACGCGCTGGTCTCCGACCTGGACCCGGCGAAGGCGCCGGCGGTGCGCGCGCAGATCTGGACGCTGGTGAAGGCCGCCGAGCTCCACCACGACCTGCACGTGGACGACCAGCCGGACGACGACGCCTTCGACGAGTTCGTCATGCACATCGACGGCTACCTGTGCGAGATCAAGGACGTGCAGATCAGGGACGGCCTGCACATCCTCGGCGGCGGCCCGGTGGGCGAGCCGCGCGTGAACCTCGTCCTCGCGGTCCTGCGCGCCTCGCAGGTGTGGGGCGGGCGGGCGAACGCGCTGCCGGGCCTGCGGGCCGCGCTGGCCGCGCACTTCGGGCTGGTGGAGAAGGAGCTGCTGGCCGAGCCGGGCGCGCCGGTGAAGGCGCCGGTGGAGCTGACCGACCTGGTGGACGGTCCGGCGCGTACCGGCGCCGACGTGATCGACCTGCTGGAGCGGCTGTGCCGGCGGTTCGCGGAGGGGATGGAGGAGCGCGGCTGGGCGGCCGGCTCGGTCCCCCCGCTGGTGCGGGAGGTACTGGGCACCGAACTCCCCGACGCGGTGGCCGTGTTGCGGTTCGCCTGCGAGGAGGTCGTGCCCCGGCTGGCCCGGACGACGGACGAGATCGGGCACATCCTGCGGGCGCTGGACGGTGGTTACGTCCCGGCGGGACCGTCGGGGTCGCCCACGCGCGGGCTGGTCAACGTGCTGCCGACCGGACGGAACTTCTACTCCGTCGACCCCAAGGCGATCCCCTCGCGGCTGAGCTGGGAGGTCGGGCAGTCCCTCGCGGACTCCCTGGTGCAGCGGTACCTCCAGGACACGGGCGCGTACCCGAAGTCCGTCGGCCTGACGGTGTGGGGCACCTCCGCGATGCGCACCCAGGGCGACGACATCGCCGAGATCCTGGCGCTCCTCGGCTGCCGTCCGGTGTGGGACGACGCGTCGCGGCGGGTGACCGGGTTCGAGGTGGTCGGCCTGGAGGAGCTGGGCCGGCCGCGCATCGACGTCACGGTGCGCATCTCCGGTTTCTTCCGGGACGCGTTCCCGCACGTGGTGGGGCTGATCGACGACGCGGTACGGGCGGTGGCGGAGCTGGACGAGCCCGCCGGGTCCAACTACGTGCGGGCGCACGCCGACGAGGACACCGCCGGGCACGGCGACCGGCGGCGGGCCACCGCGCGCATCTTCGGCTCGAAGCCGGGGGCCTACGGGGCCGGTCTGCTGCCGCTGATCGACGCGCGGAACTGGCGGTCGGACGCGGACCTCGCCGAGGTGTACGCGGTCTGGGGCGGCTACGCCTACGGGCGCGGGCTCGACGGGCGGGCGGCGCGCGGCGACATGGAGACGGCGTTCCGGCGGATCGCGGTGGCGGCGAAGAACGTCGACACGCGCGAGCACGACATCCACGACGCGGATGACTATTTCCAGTATCACGGCGGCATGGTCGCCATGGTGCGGCACCTGACGGGGGCGAGCCCCGAGGCGTACGTCGGGGATTCCGCCGTCCCGGACCAGGTGAAGACCCGGACGCTGGGCGAGGAGACGCACCGGGTCTTCCGTGCGCGGGTGGTCAACCCCCGCTGGATGGCGGCGATGCGGCGCCACGGCTACAAGGGCGCCTTCGAGATGGCGGCGACCGTGGACTACCTCTTCGGGTACGACGCCACGGCAGGGGTGGTGGACGACTGGATGTACGAGAAGTTGTCGGCCGAGTACGTGTTCTCGCCCGAGAACCAGGCGTTCATGCGGAAGTCCAATCCCTGGGCGTTGCGCGGCATCACGGAAAGGCTGCTGGAGGCGGCGGACCGCGGGCTGTGGGCGGAGCCGGACCAGGAGACCCTGGACCGGCTCCGGGCGACCTACCTCGAGCTCGAGGGAGATCTGGAGGGGGACGCGTGATCTCCCTCGGTATCCCCGCGCAGGCGGGGAGCACAGCAACAGCTCGACGAGATGTTCGTGGAGGAGCGGACCATCCCCGCACGGGCGGGGAGCACGCTTCGACGTTGGCGGAACGGCATGCGGATTTCGCACCGTCCGAGTTCGATTCACACCAAGGAGTGATCGCCGCGTGAGCACGCCTTATCCGTTCACCGCCATCGTCGGACAGGACGATCTTCGGCTGGCGCTCCTGCTCAACGCGGTGAGTCCTGCGGTGGGCGGGGTTCTCGTTCGAGGTGAGAAGGGCACCGCGAAGAGCACCGCCGTGCGCGCTCTGGCGGCGCTGCTGCCGGAGGTGGACGTCGTACCCGGGTGCCGGTTCTCCTGCGACCCGGCTGCCCCCGACCCGACC
This sequence comes from Streptomyces caelestis, assembly GCF_001279005.1. Lineage (GTDB taxonomy): Bacteria > Actinomycetota > Actinomycetes > Streptomycetales > Streptomycetaceae > Streptomyces > Streptomyces heliomycini. Next base: position 18,473 of record NZ_LGCN01000188.1, on the reverse strand, counting down.
TGTCCCGACGCCCCCCACGAGCCGGGCGCTGCCACGTCGCGTCCTGCCCGCATGGTCGAACTGCCCGTCGGCGCCTCCGAGGACCGGCTCATCGGGGCACTGGACATCGAGCGTGCCCTCTCCGAAGGCGTCAAAGCGTTTGAACCCGGCCTCCTGGCCACCGCGAACCGGGGACTTCTCTACGTCGACGAAGTCAACCTGCTGCACGACCACCTCATTGACGTTCTGTTGGACGCCGCCGCCATGGGCGCCTCGTACGTCGAGCGCGAGGGCGTCTCCGTACGGCACGCGGCGCGGTTCCTGCTCGTCGGGACCATGAATCCGGAGGAGGGCGAACTGCGGCCGCAGCTCCTCGACCGGTTCGGACTGACCGTCGAGGTGGCCGCCTCGCGCGAACCCGACCAGCGGGTCGAGGTCGTCCGGCGGCGGCTGGCGTACGACGACGACCCCGCCGCCTTCGCCACGCGGTGGGCCGGCGAGGAGGCCGCCGTACGGGCGCGGATCGGGGCGGCGCGGAAGCTGTTGCCGTCGGTGCGGCTCGGGGACGGGGCGCTGCGGCAGATCGCGGCGACCTGCGCGGCGTTCGAGGTGGACGGCATGCGGGCCGACATCGTGATGGCACGCACGGCGACCGCGCTGGCGGCCTGGGCGGGGCGGACGGACGTGCTCGCCGAGGACGTGCGGCAGGCCGCGCTGCTGGCGCTGCCGCACCGGCGGAGGCGGAATCCGTTCGACGCGCCGGGCCTCGACGAGGACAAGCTCGACGAGACGCTGGAGGAGTCCGGGGGCGGCGACGGCCCCGACACCGATCCGGACGGGCCCGACGGAGGTGGCGGGCAGCCGCCCGCGGAAGGCCCGGAGGGTCCGCAGGGCGGTGGTGACGCGGGGGCGCCGGCCGAGGCCGGGGACGCCGGGGAGGCCGAGCGGTCCGCGGGGGCCGGTTCCGGTGAGCGGTCCCCGGTGGGCGCCGCCGAGCCCTTCCGCACGAAGGTGCTGAGCGTGCCCGGGATCGGCGAGGGCGCCGCCGGGCGGCGGTCGCGGGCGCGCACCGAGCACGGGCGGACGACGGGCGCGCGGCGGCCCGGCGGCCCGCTGACCACGTTGCATCTGGCCGCCACCGTCCAGGCCGCGGCACCGCACCAGCGGGCGCGCGGGCGCAGTGGGCCAGGACTGGTGATCCGACGGGACGACCTCAGGCAAGCGGTGCGAGAGGGGCACGAATCCAATCTCGTGCTGTTCGTCGTGGACGCCTCGGGGTCGATGGCGGCGCGGCAGCGGATGGGCGCCGTGAAGGGCGCCGTGGTGTCGCTGCTGCTCGACGCCTACCAGCGGCGGGACAAGGTGGGCCTGGTGACCTTCCGGGGGTCGGCGGCCGAGGTCGCGCTGCCGCCCACGTCGTCGGTGGACGCGGCGGCGGCCCGGCTGGAGTCGCTGCCGACCGGTGGGCGGACCCCGCTGGCGGCGGGGCTGCTCAAGGCGCACGACGTGCTGCGGGTGGAGCGGCTGCGGGACCCGGCACGGCGTCCGCTGGTGGTGGTGGTGACGGACGGGCGGGCGACCGGTGGAGCCGAGCCGGTCGCGCTGGCCTCGCGTGCGGCGCGGCTGTTCGCGGCCGAGGGGGTCGCGTCGGTGGTCGTGGACTGCGAGTCGGGTCCGGTGCGGCTGGGTCTCGCCGGGCGGCTGGCCGGTGAGCTGGGCGGCAGTGCCGTGACGCTGGACGAACTGCGGGCCGACTCGATCGCCGGGCTGGTCAGGGATGTGCAGGGGACTTCGAGGAGGGCCGCGTAGTGCCGAAGGGACAGCCGAGTGTCGTACCGGACGACGGCCTGACGACCCGTCAGCGGCGCAATCGTCCGCTGGTCGTCGTGCACACCGGCATCGGCAAGGGCAAGTCGACCGCCGCGTTCGGGCTGGCGCTGCGGGCCTGGAACCAGGGGTGGCCGATCGGGGTGTTCCAGTTCGTCAAGTCGGCGAAGTGGAAGGTCGGCGAGGAGAACGCGCTGCGGGTGCTCGGCGCCTCCGGCGAGGGCGGGACCGTCGACTGGCACAAGATGGGCGAGGGCTGGTCCTGGGTCCAGCGCGATGCGCAGATGGACAACGAGGAGAAGGCCCGGGAGGGCTGGGAACAGGTCAAGCGGGACCTCGCCGCCGAGACGTACAAGCTGTACGTGCTCGACGAGTTCGCCTACCCGATGCACTGGGGGTGGGTCGACACCGACGAGGTGGTGTCCGTGCTGCGGGAGCGGCCGGGGACGCAGCACGTGGTGATCACGGGGCGGAACGCGCCGGAGAGGCTGGTCGAGGTCGCCGACCTCGTGACCGACATGTCCAAGGTCAAGCACCCCATGGACGCCGGGCAGAAGGGGCAGAGGGGCATCGAGTGGTGAGCTCCGTCCCGCGGTTGGTGATCGCCGCGCCCTCGTCGGGGAGCGGCAAGACCACCGTCGCCACGGGGTTGATGGCCGCGCTGTCCGCGCGGGGGTTCGCCGTGTCCCCGCACAAGGTGGGGCCCGACTACATCGATCCCGGCTACCACGCGCTGGCCACCGGGCGGACGGGGCGCAACCTCGACGCGTACCTGTGCGGTCCCGAGCTGGTCGCTCCGCTGTTCGCGCACGGTGCGGGCGGGTGCGACATCGCCGTCGTCGAGGGCGTGATGGGGCTGTACGACGGGGCGGCCGGTGAGGGCGAGCTGGCGTCCACCGCGCAGGTGGCGAAGTCGCTCCGGGCGCCGGTCGTGCTCGTCGTCGACGCGTCGTCGCAGTCGCGGTCGGTGGCGGCGCTGGTGCACGGGTTCGTGAGCTGGGATCCGCAGGTGCGGGTCGGGGGCGTGATCCTGAACAAGGTCGCCTCGGACCGGCACGAGGGGCTGTTGCGGGAGGCGCTGGAGTCCGTCGGGGTGCCGGTGCTCGGTGTCCTGCGGCGGGCCGCTCAGGTGGAGACGCCTTCTCGGCATCTGGGGTTGGTGCCTGTCGCCGAGCGGGGCTCTGTGGCTGTCGAGGCCGTTTCGGCGATGGCCGCGCAGGTGGCTGCCGGGTGTGATCTGTCGGCGTTGGTCGCGCTCGCGCGGAGTGCGGGGGCGCTGACGGGTGCGGCTTGGGACGCGGGTGAGGCCTTGGTTTCCTCGCCCCCGCCGCCCCTTCCCTTCCCGTCCCCGGGGGCTGCGCCCCCGGACCCCCATCGGCCCTGCGGGCCTCGTCCTCAAACGCCGGACGGGCTGGAGGGTGCCGGACGGGCTGTAAGGGTTGCCGTCGCGGGCGGGAGCGCCTTCACGTTCTCGTACGCCGAGCACGCCGAGCTGCTGTCCGCCGCCGGGGCCGAGGTCGTCACCTTCGATCCGTTGCGGGACGAGGAGCTGCCCGAGGGGACGGCCGGGCTGGTCGTCGGGGGCGGGTTCCCCGAGGTGTACGCCGCCGAGTTGTCCGCCAACGAGGCGTTGCGCAAGGCCGTCGCGGAGTTGGCTCTCAGCGGTGCTCCCGTCGCGGCCGAGTGTGCCGGGTTGCTGTACCTGTGCCGGGAACTCGACGGGCTGCCCATGTGCGGGGTGCTGGACGCCTCCGCGCGTATGTCGGAGCGGCTGACCCTGGGGTACCGGGACGCCGTGGCCGTGAGCGACAGTGCGCTGGCCGGCGCCGGTACCCGGATGCGGGGGCACGAGTTCCACCGGACCGTCGTCGAGCCGGGGGCCGGGGAGGAGCCCGCCTGGGGGATGCGGGCGCCCGAGCGGCGTGTCGAGGGATTCGTACAGCGCGGTGTGCACGCGAGCTATCTGCACACGCACTGGGCGTCCGAGCCCGGTGTCGCCCGTCGGTTCGTGGAGAGGTGCCGGACGTCATGAGCAGCAGGCTGGTCGGGGTCGGGGTGGGGCCCGGGGATCCGGAGCTGGTGACCGTCAAGGGGGTCAACGCGCTGCGGGCCGCCGACGTCGTCGTGGTGCCGGTCCTCGACTCCGGTGAGCGCGGGCGGGCCGAGGCGACCGTGCTGCACTACGTGCCCGCCGGGAAGGTCGTCCGGGTGGTGTTCGCGCTGAACGAGCGGACCGACCGGGCACGGCGCGAGGCGGCCTGGGACGCCGCCGGCGAGCGGGTCGCCGGGCTGCTGCGGGAGCACCGGGCCGTCGCCTTCGCGACCATCGGGGACCCCAACGTGTACTCGACGTTCACGTATCTGGCCCAGACCCTCGTGGAGCTGGTGCCGGACACCGTCGTCGAGACCGTTCCGGGGATCACCGCCATGCAGGATCTGGCGGCGCGGTCGGGTGCGGTGCTGACCGAGGGGACCGAGCCGCTCACGCTGGTGCCGGTGACCGCCGGGGCCGCCGTGCTCAAGGACGCCCTGGCCGGGCCCGGGACCGTCGTCGCGTACAAGTTCGGGCGGCGGGCCGGTGAGGTCGCCGAGGCGCTGCGGGAGACCGGGCGGATCGGGGGCGCGGTGTGGGGGTCGGCGCTGGGGCTGCCGGAGGAGTCGGTGCGGCCGGCCGCCGAGCTGGACGGGGCGCCGCTGCCGTACCTCTCGACGCTCATCGCGCCGCCGCGGCGTGACGGCGGGCGGGGCGGGAAACTGTGAGCCGGACTCGGGCGCGCTCAGTGCGCGGCGCCCACCACCAGCCAGATGAACAGCACGCCCGCGATCGTGCACAGCAGGGTGGAGCGGGCCGGGTGCTCGTGGTGGGCCTCGGGCAGGATCTCGGCCGCCGCGAGGTAGAGCAGGACGCCGCCGAACAGGCCGAGGTAGCCGCCGAGCAGCGGTTGCGGGATGGTGAGGAACAGGGTCGAGGCGGCGCCCGCCACCGGTGCCGCCGCGTCCGCGAACAGCATCGTCAGCGCGCGGCGGCGGGCGTTGCCGTAGACGCGGGTGAGCGTGTACGTGTTGAAGCCGTCCGCGAAGTCGTGGGCGACCACGGCCACCGCGACGGCGGCGCCCATGCCGCCGCCGACCTGGAAGGCGGCGCCGATCGCCACGCCGTCCATGGCGCTGTGGCCGACCATCGCGGCGGCGGCCGTGAGGCCCACCTCGGGCGTGCGGCCGTCGCTCTCCTCGGCGCCGTGCGCGGCCTGCCGGTGGGCCAGCAGGCGTTCCACCAGGTGGGCCAGGAGGAAGCCGGCGACGAAGAGCAGCAGGGCCGCGGGGACGCCGTACACCTCGGCGCCGGCCGCCTCCAGGGACTCCGGGAGGAGTTCGAGGCCGACGACGCCGAGCATCAGCCCGCCGGCCAGGCCCAGCACCAGGTGGCGGCGGTCGGTCACGCGGTGCGCCGCCCAGCCGCCGACCAGCGTCATCAGGAACGCGCCGAGCGCGACGAGGACCGCCATGTGCTCTTCGTATCCGATCGGCGCCCGTCCACGCACGCGTGACAGCCGCTCACCGCCCACTGTCTTTGACCGTTCGCCAGAGAGGACCGATTTCCATGGCCGATGCCGCAGGCGGCAAGGTGACCTTCGTCGGAGCCGGCCCCGGCGCCGCCGATCTGCTGACGTTCCGTGCCGCGCGCGCCATCGCCGAGGCCGACGTCGTGATCTGGGCCGCCAGCCTGGTGCAGGAGGAGGTCCTCCGGCACGCGCGTGAGGACGCCGAGGTCCTCGACTCGGCGACGATGTCCCTGGAGGACGTCGTGGCCGTCTACGAGCGGGCCCACGCGCAAGGGCTGAAGGTCGCGCGGATCCACTCGGGCGATCCCGCGCTGTGGGGCGGCACCCAGGAGCAGGTCGACCGGTGCGCGGAGCTCGGTGTCGCGACCGAGATCGTGCCGGGTGTGTCGTCGTTCTCCGCCGTCGCGGCGCTCGCGGGGCGGGAGCTGACCATTCCCGAGGTGGCGCAGTCCGTGGTGCTGACCCGGCTCGGCGGCGGCAAGACGCCGATGCCGCCCGGTGAGGAGGTCCGCGAGTTCGCGCGGCACGGCACCACCATGGCGATCTTCCTGTCGGCCGCCCGCAGCGGGCAGCTGGTGCGGGAGCTGCTGGAGGGCGGCTATCCGACGTCCACGCCGGTCGTCGTCGCGTACCAGGCGACCTGGCCGGAGGAGCTGGTCGTGAAGTGCACGATCGGCACGCTGGAGGAGACGGTCAAGGAGCACAAGCTCTGGAAGCACACGCTGTTCCTGGTCGGTCCGGCGCTCGACGCGCACGGCACCCGCTCGCACCTGTACCACCCCGGTCACTTCCACGGCTTCCGCAAGGCCGACCCTCAGGCGCGCCGGGCGTTGCGCGCGCGGGGTGCGAACACGTGATCACCGTCGTCGGGATGGGGGCGGGGGCGCCGGTCGACGAGCGGTGCGCGGCCGGGGCGGAGCTGGTGGTCGGCGGGCGGCGGCACCTGGACGCCGTGCGGCTGCCGGAGGGGGCCGAGCGGATCGTGCTCGGGCCGCTGGCGCCCGCGCTCGACACCGTCGGGACGTACGTCGCCGAGGAGCGGCCGGTCGTGGTGCTGGCGTCCGGGGACCCCGGGTTCTTCGGGATCGTGCGGGCGCTGGCCGAGCGGTTCGGGCCGGAGCGGCTCGACGTGCGGCCCGGTGTCTCCTCCGTGGCCGCCGCGTTCGCGCGGGTCGGGCTGCCGTGGGACGACGCCGTGGTGGTGAGCGCGCACGGCAGGGATCCGCGGACGGCGGTGCACCTGTGCCGGGCCCGTCCGAAGGTCGCCGTGCTGACGGGTCCGGGGGCGGGTCCGGCCGAGCTGGGGGCCGCGCTGCGCGGCACCGCGCGGGTGCTGGTCGTCGCCTCCGCGCTCGGCTCCGCCGAGGAGCGGGTGGAGCGGGTGACGCCCGCCGAGGCCGCCGTGCGGGACTGGGGTCCGGCGGTGAGCGTGGTGCTGTGCCTGGACGAGGCGCGGGCCCTCGGGCCGGTACGGACCGTCGCGGGCGGGGCCGGGGACGGCCGGCCCGCCGGCTGGGCGCTGGACGAGACCGGGTTCGACCACCGCGACTCCATGATCACCAAGTTCGAGGTGCGGGCCCTGGCCCTGGCCCGGCTCGGCCCGCGCCCCGGTGAGCTGGTGTGGGACGTCGGCGCGGGGTCGGGGTCCGTGGCCGTGGAGTGCGCGCGGCTCGGGGCCGCCGTCACCGCCGTCGAGAAGGCGCCGGACGGGGTGGAGCGCGTCCGCGCCAACGCCGCCGCGCACGGGGTCGACGTGCGCGTGGTGCACGGGGCGGCGCCGGATGTGCTGGCCGGCCTCGACGAGGACCCCGACGCCGTGTTCGTCGGCGGCGGGGGGCGCGAGCTGCCGGCGGTCGTCACCGCGTGCGCGCGCCGGGCGCGGCGGACGGTCGTCGTCGCCGTGGCCGCGCTGGACCGGGTTCCGGCGGCCCGCGAGGCGCTGGTGAACGCCGGGTTCTCCTGCGACGGCGTGCTGCTGCAGTCGTCGCGGCTGGCGCCGTTGCCCGGGGACGTGACCCGGCTGGCGGCGACCAATCCCGTTTTCCTGCTGTGGGGCGTCAGGCCTCCGGCGCACACCGAAGGAGTCTGCGAGTGATCGGCCTCATCTCCGCCACGGCGGCCGGAGCGGCCGCGCGGGACCGGCTGGCCGCCGTGTGGCCGGACCGCACGCGCGTGTACGAGGGTCCCGTGCCGGACGCCGTGCGGGCCGCGTTCGCCGAGTGCGAGCAGCTCGTGTGCTTCCTCGCCACGGGGGCCGTGGTGCGGCTGGTGGCGCCGCTGCTGGGCGACAAGGCGAGCGACCCGGGCGTGGTCTGCGTCGACGAGGGCGGACGGTTCGCGGTGTCGCTGGTCGGCGGGCACGGCGGCGGGGCGAACGAGCTGGCCCGCGCGGTCGGCGAGGTGCTGGGCGCCGAACCGGTGGTGACGACGGCGACCGACGCGGCCGGTCTGCCGGGTCTGGACACCCTCGGCCTGCCGGTGGAGGGCGACGTCGCCGCCGTGTCGCGGGCCCTGCTGGACGGGGAGGCGGTGGCGCTGCGGGCCGAGGTGACCTGGCCGCTGCCGCCGCTCCCGGTCGCGGGCGAGGGGGCGTACACGCTCCGGGTCACGGACCGGCTGGTCGAGCCGGGCGAGCGGGAGGCGGTGCTCCGGCCGCCCACCCTCGTGGTCGGCGTCGGCGCCTCGAAGGGCGCCCCCGTGGACGAGGTGCTCGGTCTGGTCGAGGGCGCCCTGCGCGAGGCCGGGCTGTCGGCGGCGTCGCTCGCCGAGCTGGCCACCGTGGACGCCAAGGCCGACGAGCCCGGCATCGTGGCGGCGGCCCGGCGGCTCGGGGTGCCCCTGGTGACGTACGCCGCCGGGGAGTTGGCGGGCGTCGAGGTGCCCAATCCGTCGGACGCGCCGCTGGCCGCCGTCGGCACCCCGTCGGTCGCGGAGGCCGCCGCGCTGGTGGGCGGGGGCGAACTGCTCGTGCCCAAAAGGAAGTCGGCGGCACGGCCCGCGAGGGCGACCTGTGCCGTCGTGCGGCGGCCGGGGCGCGGGCGGCTCGCGGTGGTCGGGCTGGGGCCCGGCGCCCGGGACCTGCTCACCCCGCGGGCGAAGGACGAACTGCGGCGCGCCTCCGTGCTGGTGGGGCTCGACCAGTACGTCGACCAGATCCGCGATCTGCTGCGCCCCGGCACGCGTGTGCTGGAGTCCGGTCTCGGGGCGGAGGAGGAACGGGCCCGCACGGCCGTCGCCGAGGCCCGGCGCGGGCAGGCGGTCGCGCTGATCGGCAGCGGGGACGCCGGGGTGTACGCCATGGCCTCCCCGGCGCTCGCGGAGGCGTCCGACGACATCGACGTGGTCGGGGTGCCGGGCGTGACGGCGGCGCTGGCGGCCGGGGCGCTCCTGGGGGCGCCGCTGGGCCACGACCACGTGTCGATCAGCCTGTCGGACCTGCACACGCCGTGGGAGGTCATCGAGCGGCGGGTGCGGGCGGCGGCCGAGGCGGACCTCGTGGTGACGTTCTACAACCCGCGCAGCCGGGGCCGTGACTGGCAGCTGCCGAAGGCGCTCGCGATCCTCGCCGGGCACCGGGAGCCGGCGACGCCGGTCGGAGTGGTGCGCAACGCGTCCCGCGCGGACGAGTCGAGCCGGCTGACCACGCTGGCCGCGCTGGACCCGGCGACGGTCGACATGATGACGGTCGTGACCGTGGGCAACACGGCGACCCGGGAGATCGCGGGGCGCATGGTCACCCCGCGTGGCTACCGCTGGCAGGAGGAGGCACGGTGAACCGCGTGGTGCACCCCATCGAGCAGGAGTCCTTCCGGCGGCTGCGCGCCCGCCTCGACACCTCGCACTTCCCGCCGCTGACCCGGGCGGTGGTGGAGCGGGTCGTCCACTCCGCGGCCGACCTGGAGTACGCGTCCGACCTCGTCATGGACGAGGGCGAGCTGACGAAGGCCCACGCCGCGCTGCACGCCGGGGCGCCGGTCGTGGCGGACGTGGAGATGGTCGCGGCCGGGATCACCCGCCGCGAGACCGTGTGCCGGCTGGGGGACGCGCGGTCCGGGCCGGGGCTGACGCGTTCCGCGCACGCCGTGCGGCTGGCGTACGAGGAGGTGGGGCCCGGCGCCCTGTGGGTGATCGGCTGTGCGCCGACCGCCCTGGAGGAGCTGCTGACCCTGGACGCCTCCCCCGCGCTCGTCATCGGGCTGCCCGTCGGTTTCGTCGGGGCGGCCGAGTCCAAGGCCGCGTTGCGGGAGAGCGGGCTGCCCGCCGTGAGCAACGTGTCCGAGAAGGGCGGGTCGGCGGTCGCCGCCGCCGCGCTCAACGCCCTGCTGTACCACCCCGTTCCATCCGAGAATCCCGAGGAGAACCTGTGACCACCCCGCCGCCCGCCCTGCTCATCGCCGGCCACGGCACCCGGGACGACGCCGGAGCGGAGGCGTTCCGCGACTTCGTACGGGAGCTGGGGCGCCGTCACCCCGAACTGCCCGTCGCCGGCGGGTTCATCGAGCTGTCCCCGCCGCCGCTGGGCGAGGCCGTCGCCGAGCTGGTGGAGCGGGGGGCGCGGCGGTTCGCCGCCGTGCCGCTGATGCTGGTGTCCGCCGGGCACGCCAAGGGGGACATCCCGGCCGCGCTGGCCCGCGAGAAGGAACGGCACCCGGGCGTCTCGTACACCTACGGCCGTCCGCTGGGCCCGCACCCCGCGCTGCTGAGCGTGCTGGAACGGCGGCTGGCGGAGGCGGTCGACCCCTCCTGGGACCCGGCCGAGGTGACCGTGCTCCTGGTGGGGCGCGGGTCGACGGACCCGGACGCCAACGCCGAGGTGTTCAAGGCGGCGCGGCTGCTGTGGGAGGGCCGCGGGTACGCGGGCGTGGAGACGGCGTTCGTGTCGCTGGCGGCGCCGGACGTGCCGAGCGGACTCGACCGGTGCGCGCGGCTGGGAGCGCGCCGGATCGTCGTCCTGCCGTACTTCCTGTTCACCGGGATCCTGCCGGACCGGGTGCGGCGGCAGACCGAGGAGTGGGCGGCGGCGCACCCGGAGACCGGGGTGCGGTCGGCGGACGTCATCGGTCCGGAGCCGGAGCTGCTGGATCTGGTGTGGGAGCGGTACGAGGAGGCCGTCGGGGGCGACCTGCGGATGAACTGCGACTCGTGCGTGTACCGGATCGCGCTGCCGGGCTTCGAGGACAAGGTGGGGCTGGCGCAGCGGCCGCACTTCCACCCGGACGACGACGGCCACCACCACGGGCACGGTCACGCGCACTCCCATGCGCACTGAGCCGGCGGCCGACGGGCACGACCTGCGGCACCACGGGGACGCCGAGGTCCGCGACGACGGCTGCGCGCTGGTCGACCTGGCGGTGAACGTCCGCGCGGACACGCCTCCGGGGTGGCTGCGGGAGCACGTCGCCGGGTCGCTGTCCGGGCTCGCCGCCTATCCGGACGGGCGGGCGGCGCGGGCGGCGGTGGCGGCACGGCACGGGCTGCCGGTGGAGCGGGTGCTGCTGACGGCCGGGGCGGCGGAGGCGTTCGTGCTGCTGGCGCGGGCGCTGAAGGTGTGCCGGCCGGTGGTGGTGCATCCGCAGTTCACGGAGCCGGAGGCGGCGCTGCGGGACGCCGGGCACACGGTGGACCGAGTGCTGCTGCGGGAGGCGGACGGCTTCCGGCTGGACCCGGCGGCGGTGCCGGAGGACGCGGACCTGGTGGTGGTCGGCAACCCGACGAACCCGACGTCGGTGCTGCACCCGGCCGCGGCGCTCGCCCGGCTCGCCCGGCCGGGGCGGACGCTGGTGGTGGACGAGGCGTTCATGGACGCGGTGCCGGGCGAGCGCGAGGCGCTGGCCGGGCGCACGGACCTCCCCGGTCTCGTCGTCCTGCGCAGCCTCACCAAGACGTGGGGGCTGGCGGGGCTGCGGATCGGCTACGTCCTGGCGGCCCCGGAGACCGTCGTGGAACTGGAGCGCGCGCAGCCGCTGTGGCCGGTGTCCACACCGGCGCTGGCGGCGGCGGAGGTGTGCGTGGGGCCCCGGGCGTGCGCGGAGGCGGCCGCCGCGGCCCGCCGCGTGGCGGCGGACCGCGCGCATCTGATCGCGGGGCTGCGGGAGTTCGCCGGTCACGGGCTGCGGGTCGTGGAGCCCGCCGAGGGCCCCTTCGTCCTGGTCCGGCTGCCGCACGCGGCGACGGTGCGGCGCCGTCTGCGCGATCTCGGCTACGCGGTGCGGCGCGGGGACACGTTCCCGGGGCTGGGCGAGGAGTGGCTACGGCTGGCGGTACGGGACCGGGGGACGACGGACGGGTTCCTGGGCGCGCTGGACCGGGTCCTGGGAACGGGTTGATCCGCCCCCGCCGCCACCCGGCCCCGTCCCCGGCCCTCGTCGTCACCCTCGCGCGCCCCGCACGGCGCCCGCCTCATCCGACCACGCGCCCGTTCAGCACCACCCGGCGCGGATCCGTCAGTACGCGGACGTCCGCGCGCGGGTCGGTGTCGTAGACCACCAGGTCCGCCGGGGCGCCCTCCTCCAGGCCCGGCCGTCCGAGCCACTTGCGGGCCGCCCAGGTCCCGGCCGCGAGCGCCTCGACCGGCGGAATGCCGGCCCTGACCAGCTCAGCGACCTCGTCGGCGGCGAGGCCGTGCGGGAGGGAGCCGCCGGCGTCCGTGCCGACGAACACGGGGATGCCGGCGTCATGGGCGGAGCGCACGGTGTCGTAGCGGCGTTCGTGGAGCCGGCGCATATGGGCCGACCAACGGGGGAACTTGGACTCGCCGCCGTCGGCGAGCGCGGGGAAGGTGGCGATGTTGACCAGGGTGGGGACGATCGCGACGCCCCGTTCGGCGAAGAGGGGGATGGTGTCGTCGGTCAGGCCCGTCGCGTGCTCGACGCAGTCGATGCCGGCCTCGACCAGGTCTTGCAGGGAGTCCTCGGCGAAGCAGTGCGCGGTGACGCGGGCGCCCAGCCGGTGCGCCTCGGCGATCGCCGCCTCGACCGCGCCGCGCGGCCAGCAGGCCGACAGGTCGCCCAGGTCGCGGTCGATCCAGTCGCCCACCAGCTTCACCCAGCCGTCGCCGCGCCGGGCCTCCCGCGCGACGTACGCGACGAGGTCCTCGGGCTCGACCTCCCAGGCGTAGTCGCGGATGTACCTGCGGGTGCGGGCGATGTGCCGGCCGGCCCGGACGATCTTCGGCAGGTCGTCGCGGTCGTCGATCCAGCGGGTGTCGGACGGCGAGCCCGCGTCGCGCAGCAGCAGGGCGCCGGCGTCGCGGTCGGTGAGCGCCTGCCGCTCGGCGACGTCCTCGGGGACCGCGCCGTGCCGGTCGAGGCCCACGTGGCAGTGGGCGTCCACCAGGCCGGGCAGCACCCAGCCGTCGACGGCGCGGACGTCGCGGGCGCCGACGGGAGGGTCGTAGGAGATCCGGCCGTCGACGACCCACAGCTCGTCTCGGACCTCGTCCGGGCCGACGAGGATCCGCCCCTTCACGTGCAGCACCGCGCGTTCGCTCATACCCGGCACCCTAGTGAGGCGCTATCCGGGCCCGCCCACCTGGTCCGAGGTCTCCTCCTCCACGTCCGCCATGGCGGGGTCGAGGAGGCGGGAGAGGAAGTGGCGGGTGCGTTCGTGCCGGGGGGCGCCGATGACCTGTCCGGGGGCGCCCTCCTCGACGATCACTCCGCCGTCCATGAAGACGACCCGGTCGGCGACCTCGCGGGCGAAGGTCATCTCGTGGGTGACGACCATCATCGTCATGCCCTCGTCCGCGAGCATCCGCATGACGGCCAGGACGTCGCCGACCAGCTCGGGGTCGAGCGCCGAGGTCGGCTCGTCGAACAGCATCACCTCGGGGCCCATGGCCAGCGCGCGGGCGATGGCGACGCGCTGCTGCTGGCCGCCGGAGAGGGAGGACGGGTAGGCGTCCGCCTTCTCGGCCAGCCCCACCCGCCGGAGGTTCTCGGCGGCCACGCGCGCGGCCTCCGCCTTGCCCCTGCGCAGCACCCTGCGCTGCGGCAGCGTGAGGTTCTCCACCACCGTGAGGTGCGGGAAGAGGTTGAACTGCTGGAAGACCATGCCGATGCGGCGGCGTACGGCGTCGATGTCGACGTCCGGGTCGGTGAGTTCCGCACCGCCGACGAAGACCTGGCCCCCGGTGGGTTCCTCCAGGAGGTTCACGCACCGCAGCAGGGTCGACTTGCCCGACCCGGACGGGCCGATCACGCAGACGACCTCGCCCTGGCCGATCTCCAGGTCGATGCCGCGCAGCACCTGGTTGTCGCCGAAGGACTTGTGCAGACCGCTGACGCGGATCTCCGGTCGGCTCGGGGTCATTTCACGGCCTCCTGGGCCTTGGCCTCCATACGGCGCACGACGAAGCCGAGCGGGACGGTGATCAGCAGGTAGCACAGGCCGGCCACCAGGATCGGGGTGGAGTTGGCGGTCTGGCTGGCCAGGTCGCGGCCGTACTTGGACAGCTCGCGCTCCTCCAGGGTGACGCCGAGGAACAGCACCAGCGAGGAGTCCTTGAAGAGCAGGACGAGTTCGTTGGTGAGCGGCGGGAGGATGATCCGGAAGGCCTGCGGGACGATGATGGAGACCATGGCCCGGGCGGGCGAGAAGCCCAGCGAACGGGCCGCCTCCATCTGTCCCTTGGGGACCGCCTGGATGCCGGCCCGGATCGTCTCCGCCATGTACGCGGCGGCCACCAGTCCGAGCGCGAGCGCGACCTTGCCGTAGGTGCCGCCGACGATCTCCGTGCCGGGGAAGGCGAGCGGCACGGCGACGCCGATGAAGATGAAGATCAGCAGGGCGGGCAGGCCGCGGAAGATCTCGATGTAGAGGCCGGCCAGCCAGCGGTACGGGCCGACGGAGGACAGCCGCATCAGCGCGATCAGCATGCCGAGGGCGAGTCCGACGGCGAAGCCGGTGACCGTGTAGAGCACGGTGTTCTTCAACGCCAGCGTGATGACCTCGGGGAACATCCGCTCGGCGATGTCGGCCTGCGCGAACTGGTTCTGCAGCCTGCCCCAGTCGGCCGAGACCGCGAAGGCGATCACGGCCGCGACGAAGACGGCGTACTGGACGCCGCGCGACAGGCCGCGTTTCTGGCGCCTGGTCAGGCCCTTCTTCTTCGGCTGGAGTTCCGTCTTCTCGGTGCCGGTCATGGGTTCAGGACGCGGCCGGCGAGGCGGCGGACTCGTCGTACGGGCCGATCCACCGCTCGTACAGCTTCTTGTACGTGCCGTCGGCCTTGGCGTCCGCGAGCGCCTTGTCGATGGCCTCGCGCAGCGCCGTGTTGCCCTTCTTCACCGTGAAGCCGTACTCCTCGCCGGTGTCGATCTGCGCGGCGACCTCGAAGGCGTCGGCGTTGGCCTTGTCCTTCAGCCAGCCCTGGACCACCGGGTAGTCGATGACGACGGCCTTGACCTGGCCGGTGCGCAGGCCGTTGAGGACGGCGTCGGAGGACTCGAAGGAGACCGGGTCGAAGCCCTGCCCCTTGACGTAGTCCTCGCCGGTGGTCTGCGCCTGGGCGCCGAGCTTGACGTTCTTCGTCTTCACGTCGGCGAGGGAGGCGACGCCGCTGCCCTTGTCGACGAGGACGGCCTGGGTGGCGTTGAAGTACGGGTCGGAGAAGTCGACGTTCTTCTTCCGCTCCTCGGTGATGGTCATGCCGGCCGCGGCCAGGTCGCACTCGCCGGAGTTGAGGAAGGCGCCGGTCTTGAAGTTCTCGAAGGGCGTGTCGATGATCTCCTGCTTCACGCCCAGGTCCTCGGCGACCAGGTCGATCAGCGCGACGTCGAAGCCCTGCACCTTGCCGTCGATCTCCGACTGGAAGGGCGGGTACGGGAGGTGGGTGCAGGTGGTGAGCTGCCCCGCCTTGACGACCTCGACCCCGCCGGCGGCGGTCTTCGAGCCGCTGCCTCCGTCGTCGCTGGAGGTGCAGGCGGTCAGGAGGACCAGTCCGGCCGTCACGGTGGTGGCGGCCAGGGCACGGGCCCGGCGGCCGGGGAGCGTCTTCACGGAAGCCTCCTGTCAAGGAACTGTGAGTTCAGATTATAAGTAAAGGTTTGAGGCCCTCAAACCAAACCGATGGTCACGGGGCCGCCCGGCCTGAGAACCCCGCGGTCGGGCCTCATGCCGGGCGAAGGTTTACCCTCGACCTCGTCGTACGTACCCGCGCCGTCGCGAAGTAAAGAGAGCACCGCCGTGACCCACCCCCTCCTCGACCTGCCCCCGCTGGGCGCCGCACGCTTCGCCTCGATCGAGGACCGGGTGGCACGGCTGCTGAGCACCGGGCAGGACGTCGTGATCATGCAGGGTGAGGCGCTGCTGCCGCTGGAGGGCGCGATCCGCGCGACGGCCGGCCCCGGCACGACCGCGCTGAACGTCGTCACCGGCCCCTACGGGCAGACCTTCGGCGACTGGCTGCGGGACTGCGGCGCCACCGTGATCGATCTGGCGGTGCCGTTCCACACGGCGGTGACGGCCGAGCAGGTCCGGGCCGCGTTCGCCGAGCACCCGGAGATCGACTTCGTGTCCCTGGTCCACGCGGAGGCGGCGACCGGGAACACCAACCCGGTCGCGGAGATCGGCGAGGCGGTGCGGGCGCACGGGGCGCTGTTCTACCTGGACGCGGTGGCGTCGATCGGTGCGGAGCCGGTGCTGCCGGACGCGTGGGGCGTGGACCTGTGCGTGATCGGGGCGCAGAAGGCGATGGGCGGCCCGGCCGGGGTGTCGGCGGTGTCGGTGAGCGGGCGGGCATGGGCGCGGATGGCGGCGAACCCGCGGGCGCCGCGCCGTTCCTACCTGTCGCTGCTGGACTGGAAGGAGCGCTGGATCGACGGCGGCCGCAAGGCGCTGCTGCACGCTCCGGCGCAGTTGGAGATGCTGGCGCTCGAGGCGTGCGTGGAGCGGATCGAGGCGGCGGGGCTCGACGCGGTGATGGCACGGCACGCGGCGGCCGCGGCGGCGACGCGGGCGGGCGCCCTCGCGCTGGGCGGAGGGCTGGAGCCGTACGTGCACGACGCGGCGGAGGCGGCGCCCGTCGCCACGACCCTGCGGGCGCCGTCCGGCACGGTGGCCGCGGACCTGGTGGCCCGCGCCCTGTCCGCCGATCCGGCCCTCCCGCTGGCCGCGGGCGGCGGCGCGCTCGCCAAGGAGATGATCCGCGTCAACCACTACGGCCCCGAGGCGACGCCGGGCGCGGTACGGGCGAGCCTGGCGGCGCTGGGAGCGGCGCTCGGCGAGAAGGGGCTGGACGTGGACACCGAGGGGGCCCTGCGGGCCGTGGAAGCGGCCTGGGGCTGACGTCGCGGGCCGGGGCCGCCCATTCTCCGCCCCCGCCGCCCCTTCCCTCCCTGCCCCCGGGGCTGCGCCCCAGCCCCCTTCCGGCCCTGAACGAACCTCGCCCCCAGGCGCCGGTCGGGCTGGAAAGCGTGAACGGCGCTCCCGGACCGTCGGCTTCGGGCCATCCCCTGTCAGGGCCGTGCCCGGCCGCGGGGGCCGTGCCATGCTGCCCCCATGACTGCCGACCCGTCGGCGCGGACGCCGATCACACTGCCCGACGGACGCCCCGTCCCCCGGTTCACCGGTGACGAGCGGTCGATGCTGGAGGACTGGCTGGACCACCACCGCGGAACACTGGCGCTGAAGTGCGCCGGGCTGGACGACGCGCAGGTGCGGCTCGCGTCGGCCGAACCGTCGGCGCTGACCCTGCTGGGGCTGGTGCAGCACCTCGCCGAGGTCGAGCGGAACTGGTTCCAGCGGGTGGTCGCCGGCCTCGACGTGCCTCCGGTGTTCGAGGACCGGGGCGGGTTCGCCCTCGATCCCGCGCGGGGACTCGACGAGGTGCTCGGCGTCTGGCGCCGGGAGGTGGCGCGGGGGCGGGAGCTGTGCGCGGGGCTGACGCTGGAGGACACCGGGCGGATCACCGAGGGGCCGGCCGCCGGGGCCGAGGTCAGTCTGCGCTGGGTGCTCATCCACCTCGTCGAGGAGTACGCGCGCCACAACGGCCACGCGGATCTGTTGCGGGAGCGTATCGACGGAGTGACCGGGGCCTGAATTCCGTGGAATTATCGGAATCCTTCGCACAGATTCTCCCGCGACATTCTTTCGCTTATTTCCCGATTACCCTGCGGAGTAGCTTCCCGTCTTCTCCTGCCCGCTTCTCCCGACCCTAAACGCCACGATTTCGAGAACGTGGAGCCGGGCGTCACGGGAGTTACGCACTTGTGATCGGTTCCACACCGCGCCCGCTATGCGGCTTATGCACCGGTGCAAACAGGGCATATCGCCAAGCTCTCGCGCGATCCCACCCGCACGCGTGATAACACAGATCGAGCCTGCGCGTAACCCCGGCAGACGATGCAATTTTGAATTTACCTGGGTAAGTTCAATTCACATGACTGCCGCACAAGCAGACCTGCAAATCGACCGCCCCACCGTGGCGGACGGAGCCGTGCTGTGGCGGATAGCCAAGGACTCGAAGGTCCTCGACCTGAACTCGTCGTACAGCTATCTGCTGTGGTGCCGTGACTTCGCCGCCACCTCGGCCGTCGCTCGCGACGAGCGCGGAGAGCCGATCGGCTTCGTCAGCGGATACCTGCGTCCGGACAGCCCGCGCACCCTGCTCGTCTGGCAGGTCGCGGTGGACGCGTCGCACCGCGGCCGCGGCCTCGCCGCCGCACTGCTCGACGGACTGGCCGCCCGGACCGCCGAGGAGCACGGGGTGGACACCGTGGAGACCACCATCACGCCGGGCAACACCGCGTCCGAGCGCCTGTTCACCGCGTTCGCGGAGCGTCACGGCGCCCTGCTGGAGCGCGAGGTGCTGTTCGACGCCGGCCAGTTCCCCGACGGACCGCACGACCCCGAGGTGCTGTACCGCATCGGGCCGCTCGCGCGCTGACCGCGCGGCCCGGCCCCCGACTCTCCGACTTCTTCCGACTCCCTCTGACCTCCCACGCCACCGAGGAGCGATTCGTCGTGACCATCACCCAGCCCGACCTCAGCGTCTTCGAGACCCTCGAGTCCGAGGTGCGCAGCTACTGCCGCGGCTGGCCCACCGTCTTCGACCGTGCGCACGGCAGCCGCATGTACGACGAGGACGGCCATGAGTACCTGGAC
>NZ_LGCN01000187.1 GCF_001279005.1 Streptomyces caelestis | reverse complement strand
GGGCGCAGGACGCAGCGCCTGTCGGTGAGCCACGCCTTCCACTCGCCGCTGATGGAGCCGATGCTCGACGCCTTCCGTGAGGTCGCCGAGAAGCTGACCTATGCCGAGCCGGTCGTTCCGGTGGTCTCGAACGTGACCGGTGGGATCGCCGGCCCCGGCCTGCTGTGCTCGGCCGACTACTGGGTGCGCCACGTCCGCGCCACCGTGCG
>NZ_LGCN01000186.1 GCF_001279005.1 Streptomyces caelestis | reverse complement strand
GAGGCGGTACAGCGCCACCTCGACCGCGAACAGTCCGGCCTGGGCGTAGGCGGTCCGGTTCAGCGCCTCCGCGTCCTCACCCCACACCACCTCACGCAGCGGCCGTTCCAGGTGCCCGTCCAGGCCCGCGCACACCGCGTCGAACGCCTCCGCGAACACCGGGAAACGACCGTACAGCTCACGCCCCATACCCAACCGCTGCGACCCCTGA
>NZ_LGCN01000185.1 GCF_001279005.1 Streptomyces caelestis | reverse complement strand
TGGAAGAAGTGGTCGTCGATGGTGACGGAGGGCAGGGCGAGGGTGTCGGCGAAGAGGCCGCACAGGATCTCCTCGGCCGGGTCGCGCGGGGCGCGGCCGGCGCTGTCGGCGCTCAGATCGGGTGCGGGCAGGGCACGGCGGTCGAGCTTGCCGTTGACCGTGCGGGGCAGTTCCTCCAGGACCACGACGGCCGCGGGAACCATGTACTCGGGCAGG
>NZ_LGCN01000184.1 GCF_001279005.1 Streptomyces caelestis | reverse complement strand
TGGAAGAAGTGGTCGTCGATGGTGACGGAGGGCAGGGCGAGGGTGTCGGCGAAGAGGCCGCACAGGATCTCCTCGGCCGGGTCGCGCGGGGCGCGGCCGCCGGGCCCGGCGGTCGGGTCGGGTGCGGGCAGGGCACGGCGGTCGAGCTTGCCGTTGACCGTGCGGGGCAGTTCCTCCAGGACCACGACGGCCGCGGGAACCATGTACTCGGGCAGG
>NZ_LGCN01000183.1 GCF_001279005.1 Streptomyces caelestis | reverse complement strand
CTCTCCAACGAGCCGCTGACGTTTCGACTACGGGGGTCTTACCCTCTACGCCGGACCTTTCGCATGTCCTTCGCCTACATCAACGGTTTCTGACTCGTCTCACGGCCGGCAGACCATGAAAGAGAGATCCCACAACCCCGCATGCGCAACCCCTGCCGGGTCTCACACGCATACGGTTTGGCCTCATCCGGTTTCGCTCGCCACTACTCCCGGAATCA
>NZ_LGCN01000182.1 GCF_001279005.1 Streptomyces caelestis | reverse complement strand
TGATTCCGGGAGTAGTGGCGAGCGAAACCGGATGAGGCCAAACCGTATGCGTGTGAGACCCGGCAGGGGTTGCGCATGCGGGGTTGTGGGATCTCTCTTCTGTCGTCTGCCGGCGACAGGACGAGTCAGAAACCGTTGATGTAGGCGAAGGACATGCGAAAGGTCCGGCGTAGAGGGTAAGACCCCCGTAGTCGAAACGTCAGCGGCTCGTTGGAGAG
>NZ_LGCN01000181.1 GCF_001279005.1 Streptomyces caelestis | reverse complement strand
GCAGGGGACGTTCCAGATGCTCGTCCAGGCCCGCGCACACCGCGTCGAACGCCTCCGCGAACACCGGGAAACGACCGTACAGCTCACGCCCCATACCCAGCCGCTGCGACCCCTGACCCGAGAACAGGAACGCCGTACGGCCCGTACCGGCCACGCCCTCCACGACACCCGCATCCGGACGACCCGCGGCGAGCGCCTCCAGGGCAGCGGCCTTGTCCTC
>NZ_LGCN01000180.1 GCF_001279005.1 Streptomyces caelestis | reverse complement strand
GCTGCTGCACTGGACCCGCCGGATGATCGAGATCCGCAAGCAGAACCCGGCCTTCGGCCTCGGCTCCTACACCGAACTGCCCTCCTCCAACCCCGCGGTTCTCGCCTTCCTGCGCGAGTACGAGGACGACCTGGTGCTCTGCGTGAACAACTTCTCCCGCTTCGCCCAGCCCACCGAACTCGACCTCAGCGCCTTCGCGGGACGGCACCCGGTCGAGCTGTT
>NZ_LGCN01000179.1 GCF_001279005.1 Streptomyces caelestis | reverse complement strand
GAGCCGAGCAGCAGCGGCCGGTCGGCGGGCCGGTCCTGGCCGTAGGTGGCCAGCAGCGCCTGCGCCTCGATCGGGTCGCCCAGCGGGGTGCCGGTGCCGTGGCCCTCGACGGCGTCCACGTCGGCGGGCGTGAGCCCGGCGCTCGCCAGGGCCTGGCGGATGACCCGCTGCTGGGAGGGGCCGTTGGGGGCGGTCAGGCCGTTGGAGGCGCCGTCCTGGTTGA
>NZ_LGCN01000178.1 GCF_001279005.1 Streptomyces caelestis | reverse complement strand
ACCGCCATCTGGCCACCGGGCAGGCCCGCGCCGGGCGCCAGGCCGAGGAGAAGCGGACCGTGAGCGAGATCCGCGCCATCCACGCCGCGCGCGATGGCGCCCATGGTGCCCCACGCGTCCATGCCGGGCTGCGCGCGAGGGGACGGCGGATCAACCGCAAGCGTGTGACCCGGCTGATGCGGGTCAACCACATCATCGGACGGCACCTGCGGAAAAAGAAGCGGA
>NZ_LGCN01000177.1 GCF_001279005.1 Streptomyces caelestis | reverse complement strand
CCTCCCGCCCGCCCGGCGCCGCTTCCTCCCGCCCGCCCGGCGCCGCTTCCTCCCGCCCGCCCGGCCCTGAGATCCCTCCCCCGTGCGAGGTGCCGCACTTCCCCCCGGTGCGGGTGCGCGGCGCCCTGCCCCTCCCGGGCCGGCTGGTACGGCACCGGAGGCGGGCCGTGGCGCTCGGCCTCGCGGTCACGGCGGCGGCGCTGGTGGCGGCGGGACCACGGGACGCGGACCGGTCCCGCGGACACCCCGACGGGGCCCCGGCGGCCCGTGCCGCCTCGGCGCCCCCCGGGGACCGTCCCGCACGGCACGCGGGTACGACGGTCACGGCGGCGGTGCGGATCGCCGACGCGGCCACGGTACGGCTGCTGCGGCCCGGCGACCGGGTGGACGTGATCGCCGCCGGGGAGACGGTGTCCGGGGGCGGGGCCCGCGTGATCGCGCGCGGGGCGCGGGTGACCGAGGTGCCGAAAGCGGCGGACGGAGCGGACGACGGCGGGGCGCTGCTCGTGCTGTCGGTACCGCGCACCACCGCGGCCGAACTGGCCGGCGCGAGCGCCACGGCACGGCTGGCGGTGACGATGTGCTGACCGGTGCCCCTCCGGCCCCCGCCCGCGCGTGGGTCCCTTTCACCGGGCGACCCCGTCGGACAGGCCGGCAGCGGCGTGACGTAGGTTGCGGAGCGCTTTCTTCCGCACCGTACGCACGAGAAATGAGGCCTCGAAGTGAGCGACCAGGAGAAGACGAGCGTCCTGCAGGGCTTCAAGGCCTTCCTGATGCGGGGCAACGTCGTCGATCTGGCCGTGGCGGTGGTCATCGGCGCCGCCTTCACCAACATCGTCAACGCGGTCGTGAAGGGCGTCATCAACCCGCTGGTGGGCGCCTTCGGCACCCAGGACCTGGACGGCTACAGCTCGTGCCTGAAGGGCCCCTGCGAGGGCGCCGGCGATGCCGCGACCGGGGTCAGGATCCTGTGGGGATCGGTCCTCGGGGCGACGCTGCAGTTCGTGATCACCGCGGCGGTCGTCTACTTCCTGATGGTGCTGCCCATGGCGAAGTACCTGGCCCGGGTGGAGGCCCGCCGGAAGGCGAAGGAGGGCACGCGCGAGGTCGTCGAGATCACCGAGCTGGAGGTGCTCAAGGAGATCCGCGACACCCTCGTCGCGCAGCGCGGCACGGGGCAGGACCCGAAGTAGCGGTGGCCCGTCGGCGGGCGGGTCAGAGGTGGTGGGGCGGCTTCTCGTCGAGGAAGCGCTTCAGATCGGCGGCGCTGTCGCCGGACGGACGCTCGCCCCAGCCGCGGTCCGTGTCGTCCGAGGACCGCTGGTCCAGCGGGTCGTCGAAGACCAGCGTCGGCTCGGTCTCGCTCGGGCGGGGATCGGGGGCGGTGCTCATACGTCCAGGGTACGGCCGTCCCCGACCGGGCAGTACTGGCCCTATGACAGCCGACGCTCTGACGGATGTGGCCGGGGTGCGCGTGGGGCACGCGACGCGCACCGGCGGCGGATGGCTCACGGGCACCACGGTCGTGCTCGCGCCCGAGGGCGGGGCCGTGGCCGCGGTGGACGTGCGCGGCGGCGGCCCCGGCACGAAGGAGACCGACGCGCTCGATCCGCGCAACCTGGTGCGGAAGGTCGAGGCGATCGTGCTGACCGGGGGCAGCGCGTACGGGCTCGACGCGGCGTCCGGGGTGATGGCCTGGCTGGAGGAGCGGGGGCGCGGGGTGCGTGTCGGGCCGGATCCCGCGCAGGTGGTGCCGGTGGTGCCGGCGGCCTGTGTCTTCGATCTGGGCCGGGGCGGCGACTTCCGGGCCCGGCCGGACGCGGCCACCGGTCGTGCCGCGGTCGAGGCGGCGGCGGCGAGCGAGCGGGGCGCGGCGGTGCCGCAGGGGTGCGTGGGAGCCGGTACGGGCGCGGTGGCCGGGCAGCTGAAGGGCGGCGTCGGCACCGCGAGCACGGTGCTGGAGTCGGGCATCACGGTGGCCGCGCTGGTGGTGGCCAACGCGGCGGGGTCGGCGGTGGATCCGGAGACGGGGGCGCTGTACGGGGAGTTGTTCCAGGGCCGGGTGCGTTACCCGGAGCCGGAGGTGCACGGGGCCGCGCTGCGGCGGCTCGCGGAGGTGGCCGAGCGGAACGCGGCTCCGCCGCTGAACACCACGCTCGCGGTGGTCGCCACCGACGCCGTCCTGTCCAAGGCGCAGGCGCAGAAGCTGGCCGGCACCGCGCACGACGGCATCGCGCGGGCCGTACGGCCGGTGCATCTGCTCAGCGACGGCGACACCGTCTTCACCCTGGCCACGGGCGCCCGCCCGCTGGACGCGGCGGACCCCCTGGCCCTGAACGAGGTCCTCGCGGCGGGCGCGGACCTGGTGACCCGTGCGATCGTACGGGCGGTGCGCACCGCCACCCCGGTGGACGGTCCGGGCGGTTCGTGGCCGTCGTACGGGGAGTTGTACGGCGGGCGGTGAGCGGGTGGTGAAACGGGCGGTGGAAGGAAGGGCCGGCGACCGGCTGCCGAAGTACCGTTCGATCAGGAACAATTGACGTACGTCCGGGCGGTGTCGGGAATTTCTCGTGTGCCCCGCTCGTTTTTGGCCATACGTTTTCTCGGTTCCTGGACACGACGTCCGACCGAGGGGCTACGTTATGCACCCACAAGGTGACATGCAGCAACGCCGGGAGAAACCTTGAGCGTTCCGTACGAGACGGCAGCGTACGAATCATCCGACTCGCCCGAGTCTCCGGAGGAGCACCTCGCGCGCCTCCTCGGCCGTGCCCTGAACTCCTTCGAGCTGCCGGACGAGACGATCCGGTCGCTGGACTGCGCGCTGGCGCACGACGGTTCACTGCACTCCGCGCACCACAGTGCGGGTCTGCACCGGGAGACGTACCGGCACACCTGGCTGCTCGCCGACGGTTCGGCGCTGACGCTGTGGGAGCTCGTGCACAACACGGCGCCGGGGGACGAGCCGCAGCACGAGGTGTACGTGGACGAGGAGGAGCTGCGGACGGCCACGGCCAGGCTGCCGTTGCCGCCGGACGCACCGGACTTCGAGCTGCCGGTGACGGTGCAGCTGTCACCGCCTCCGGTGCTGCGGCACCTGTACGTTCCGGACGGTTCCGCGGATCACGCGCGCCGCTTACTGCGCAGGGCGGAGAACACGGACCGGCCGGGCGCGGAGACGGCCGCACTGCTGGCCACGGCGTGCGCGCACCGGATCACGCAGGCCTTCGGCCGCCCGTCCCGCGCGGGGCGTCCGGGGCTGTCCTTCTCGCTCTACGAGCACGCGTTCCTGCTGGGCGACGGCGCGGAGCTGTCCGTGTGGGAGGTCGAGCACACGGTCACGCCGGACGGGCGGCACATGTGCGAGGTGTACGCCAGCGAGGACGCGGCGCGGGACGCGATGGAGCGCCGGGCGGCGCAGGTCTCCTGACACGGCGGCCGGGGTCGCGGTTCAGTCCCCTTCGCCGAAGCGCCGCACCAGCACGGCGAACGCGTCGCGCTCCGCCGGGGTGAGCCGTACGGCTTCCCCGTGGGAACCGGTGCGCCGCTGGCGTGGGATCACCGGGGCGCCGTGAGGGGTGTGGCCGGTGGTGTGCTGCCGGCGGGCCGCCTCGTCGAAGGGCTCGGGTGCGCGCGTCCGTCCGCGGCGACGCCGCAGGGCGTCGGCCAGGCCCGCCGCACAGGCCACGGCCACCAGGGTGAGGACGGTGGCTCCCGTCGTCCGCGAGAGCGTCGTGTACTCAGGCATGCGGCCCAGTACACACCACGATCCGGGGTCTTGACCCCGGATCGTGATGATCGTGATCTATATCGCAGTAGGCATGAACCGCCCACACCTACCCAAACGGACGCACCGTCGTGCCGCTACGCGGCCACCGGCTGCTTGGTCCCCGTCGACGGCGCCGCCGTCCCCTCGCCCGCGCCCGCGGTGACCGGGGCCGGCTTGCGCAGGCCCTTGAGGACGATCACCAGGGCCGTCGTGACGCAGACGCCCGCGGCGATGGCGACCAGGTAGAGGAGCGGGTTGCCGATCAGCGGGACCACGAAGACGCCGCCGTGCGGGGCACGCAGGGTGGCGCCGAAGGACATCGACAGGGCGCCGGTGACCGCGCCGCCCGCCATCGAGGCGGGGATCACCCGCAGCGGGTCGGCGGCGGCGAACGGGATCGCGCCCTCGGAGATGAAGGAGGCGCCCAGGACCCAGGCCGCCTTGCCGTTCTCGCGCTCGGTGCGGTCGAAGAGCTTGCCGCGGACCGTGGTGGCCAGGGCCATCGCCAGCGGCGGCACCATGCCGGCGGCCATCACCGCGGCCATGATCTTCATCGCGGAGTCGCTGGGGCTCGCGACGGCGATGCCGGCGGTGGCGAAGGTGTAGGCGACCTTGTTGACCGGGCCGCCGAGGTCGAAGCACATCATCAGGCCGAGGAGGGCGCCGAGCAGGACGGCGTTGGCGCCGGTCAGGCCGTTCAGCCAGTCGGTCATGCCCTTCTGCGCCTCGGCGATGGGCTTGCCGATGACGACGAACATCAGGAAGCCGACGACCGCCGTGGAGATCAGCGGGATCACCACCACCGGCATGATGCCGCGCAGCGCCGCCGGGATGCGCACCTTCTGGATCGCGATCACCACACCGCCGGCGATCAGACCGGCCGCGAGACCGCCGAGGAAGCCGGCGTTGACGGTGAGCGAGATCGCGCCGCCGACGAAGCCGGGCACCAGGCCGGGCCGGTCGGCCATGCCGTAGGCGATGTAGCCGGCCAGCACGGGGACGAGGAAGCCGAAGGCGACGCCGCCGATCTGGAAGAGCAGCGCGCCCCAGCTGTCGGCCTGGGTCCACACGAAGTGGTCCATCACCGACGGCGCCTCGTTGATCTCGTAGCCGCCGATCGCGAAGCCGAGGGCGATGAGCAGACCGCCCGCCGCGACGAACGGCACCATGTAGCTGACGCCGGACATCAGCCAGGTGCGCAGCTTGGTGCCGTAGCCCTCGCCGCCGTCACCGGCCCGCTCGAGGGGTGTACCGCCGGACGCGGCGGCCGCGGTGACCTCGCCGCGTCCGGCCTTGCCGCGGACCTCGGTGATCAGGTCGGCGGGGCGGTTGATGGCCGCCTTGACGCCGGTGTCGACGGTCGGCTTGCCCGCGAAGCGGTCCTTCTCCCGTACGGGGACGTCGTGGGCGAGGATCACGCCGTCCGCCGCCGCGATCACGGCCGGGTCGAGCCGGGTGAAGCCGGCCGAGCCCTGGGTCTCGACGGCGATCTCGACGCCGGCTTCCCGGCCGGCGTTCTCCAGCGACTCGGCGGCCATGTAGGTGTGGGCGATGCCGGTGGGGCAGGAGGTGACGGCGACGATCCGGAACGGGCGGCCCTCCTCGGGGGCTTCGGTGCCCGTGGCGGCGCCGGCGGAGGCCGCCGCCGGCGCCGCCACGGAGTCCTCGGAGCCGGCCTGCTCACCCCGGATGAGCGCCGCGGCCGCCCCCGCGTCGCCCACCGACCGCAGGGCATCGGTGAACTCGGCGTTCATCAGCTGCCGGGCCAGCGACGACAGGATCGTCAGATGGGCGTCGTCGGCGCCGGCCGGGGCCGCGATCAGGAAGATCAGGTCGGCCGGTCCGTCCGCCGCGCCGAAGTCGATCCCGGCGGCGCTGCGCCCGAAGGCCAGCGTGGGCTCGGTGACGTGTTCGCTGCGGCAGTGCGGGATGCCGATGCCGCCGTCGAGGCCGGTCGGCATCTGCGCCTCGCGGGCGGCGACGTCGGCGAGGAAGCCGTCCAGGTCGGTCACCCGGCCCAGGGCCACCATGCGCTCGGCGAGGGCGCGGGCCGCCGCCTCCTTGGTGTCGGCGGACAGGTCGAGATCGACCAGTTCCGCGGTGATCATGTCACTCATCGCGGGCTCCTTCGCACGCGTATCGCCCGTGCAGCGGGGTGGGCGGAAGGGGGGACGGGGGTGAGGAGGGGGTGGTTCATGCCGCCGGCTCCCGCAGCGGGCGGTCGGCGGGCACCTCGGCCGTGACGGTCACCGCGGCCGGGTCCAGGTCGGCCGGGGCCGGCATCACGCTGCCGGGCAGCCGGACGGCCGCCGCGCCGTGGGCCACGGCGGAGGCGAGCGCCTCGGGGCCGCGTCCGCCGGCGACGAGGAACCCGGCGAGCGAGGAGTCGCCGGCGCCCACGTTGCTGCGGACGGTATCCACCGCGGCGGTGCCGAACCAGGCGCCGGCGTCGTCCACGAGCAGCTGCCCGTCGGCGCCGAGGCTCGCGAGGACGGCCCGGGCGCCCGTCCCCCGCAGCTCCTCCGCCGCCTTCAGCGCGTCGCCCACGGTGACCAGGGGCCGCCCCACGGCCTCCGCCAGCTCCTCCGCGTTCGGCTTCACCACGTCGGGCCGCTCACGCAGGGCCGCGAGCAGCGCGGGCCCGGAGGTGTCCAGCGCGATGCGTACGCCGGCGGCGTGCGCGCGGGCGACCAGTTCGGCGTACCAGGAGGGGGCGAGTCCGCGCGGCAGGCTGCCGCAGCAGGCGATCCAGTCGGCGCCCGGGGACTGCCGGCGCACGGTGTCCAGCAGCAGTTCCTGTTCGGCCGGCGTCAGTTCCGGGCCCGGTGCGTTGATCTTCGTGAGCACGCCGTCCGCCTCGGCGAGCGCGATGTTGGAGCGGGTGACGCCGGCGACCGGGACCGGAGCGACCTCGATGCCCTGCGCGTCGAGCAGGTCGGCGACCAGCGCGCCCGGCGCGCCGCCCAGGGGCAGCACGGCGACCGTGCGCCGGCCGGCCGCGGTGACGGCGCGCGAGACGTTGACCCCCTTGCCGCCGGGGTCGACGCGTTCGCCGGTGGCCCGGACGACCTCGCCGCGGTCCAGCGAGGGGACCTCGTAGGTGCGGTCCAGCGACGGATTGGGGGTGACGGTGAGGATCATGCGCGTACCACTTCCGTGCCGCCGCGTTCGATCGCGGCGGCGTCCTGCGGGTCGAGTCCGGTGTCGGTGATCAGCAGGTCCACGTCGCTCAGGTCGCCGAAGCGGGCGAAGTGCTCCTGGCCGTGCTTGGAGGAGTCGGCGAGCAGCACCACGCGGCGGGCGGCGGCCACGGCCGCGCGCTTCACGGCGGCCTCGGCGAGGTCGGGCGTGGTCAGCCCGTGTTCGGGGGAGAAGCCGTTGGCGGCCACGAACAGGACGTCCGCACGGATCTCGGCGTACGCGCGCAGCGCCCAGGCGTCCACGGCGGCGCGCGTACGGTGCCGTACGCGCCCTCCGACGAGGTGGAGCTGGATGCCGGGGTGGTCGGCGAGCCGGGCCGCGATGGGCAGGCTGTGGGTGACGACGGTGAGGGAGACCTCCGCCGGCAGGGATCCGGCCAGCCGCGCGAGCGTCGAACCGGCGTCGACGATCAGCGTGCCGCCGACCGGGAGTTCCGCGAGGGCGGCCTTGGCGATGCGGTCCTTCTCGTCGGCCGCGGTGGTCTCCCGCTCGGCGAGGTCCGGCTCGAAGTCGAGGCGTCCGGCCGGAATGGCCCCGCCGTGCACCCTGCGCACCAGGCCGGCGCGGTCCAGCGCCTTCAGGTCCCGGCGGATGGTCTCGGCGGTCACCTCGAACGCCTCGGCCAGCGAGACCACGTCCACCCGGCCGCTGTCGCGGGCGAGCCGGAGGATCTCCTGCTGGCGTTCCGGTGCGTACATGCCCGTCACCTCCCGTCCCTCCATGCCCGAACGTGTGGTTTCACTCGGAGAGTACGTCGGCATGTCCGGAAAGTAAACGGATGAAGGAGGGGTCGGACATGAACGGACTTCCGTTCGTGTCCGCTCTCTGTGACGGGAGACACCGGAAGGACCCGGCGCACCCCCTGCGCGCCGGGCCCTTCCCGTCCGTTCTCCGTGTCCGGTCGGTCCGGTCAGTCCGTTCAGTCCGTTCAGGACACCAGCTCCGGCTCCCTCTCCACCGCCGCCGGGGCCTTTGCCTCCCCCTCCACGTGCTGGGCGGGGCGCCCGGGCAGGGCGAACATCAGCAGGAAGATCACGCCCAGCACCGCGGCCACCCAGCCCAGCGCGTGCTGGAAGCCGTCCGCGAAGGCCGGGCCCACCTCGGCCGGGGCGAGCCGCTCGTCGATCACCCCGAAGAACACCACCGACACCAGGCCGAGCCCCAGCGCGTTCCCCATCTGCTGCACCGTGTTGATCAGCCCCGACGCCGACCCGGCGTGCTCGCGCGGCACCTCGGACAGCACCGCGTCCGTCAGCGGGGCCACGATCAGCCCCATGCCGACGCCCATGACCACCAGCGGGAGCGCCATCTGCCAGGAGGTGATGTCCATGCCATAGCGCTCGGACTCCGCGATGTAGAGCAGGACGCCCGCCGCCATCACCAGCGCACCCGCCTGGAGCACCTTGCGCCCGAAGCGCGGCACCAGCAGCTGCACCGACATCCCGGCCGCCGCGGAGACCGCGACGGAGAACGGCACCCCGGTCAGCCCGGCCCGCAGCGCGCTCCAGCCCAGGCCGACCTGCATGTACAGCGTCCAGACCAGGAAGAAGATGCCGAGGCCGACCCCGAACACCGTCTGCACCGCGATGCCCGCCGCGAAGCTCTTCACCCGGAACAGCGACAGCTCGATCAGCGGGGAGCCGTCCCGCGCCCCCTTGACCCGCTCGTACGCCACCAGCGCCCCGAAGACCACCAGCGCGCCGGCCATCGACACGTACCCCCACAGCGGCCAGCCCAGCTCACG
This sequence comes from Streptomyces caelestis, assembly GCF_001279005.1. GTDB lineage: Bacteria > Actinomycetota > Actinomycetes > Streptomycetales > Streptomycetaceae > Streptomyces > Streptomyces heliomycini. The sequence goes on along the minus strand of NZ_LGCN01000177.1, from coordinate 129,156 downwards.
GCCGCGGGTCAGCGGGTAGAGCAGCATCAGCAGGCCCAGTGTGACCAGCGCGACGCCCACCAGGTCCAGTTTCAGGGCGCGCGGCGCCTTCGACTCGGTGATGAAGCGGCTGCCGAGGACCAGGCCCACGACGCCGACCGGTAGGTTGATCAGGAAGATCGGCCGCCATTCCAGGCCGAACAGGTTCCACTCGGTCAGCAGCGCGCCGAGCAGCGGACCGGACACCGCGCCCAGGCCGACGATCGCGCCGAACAGCCCGAACACCTTGCCCCGCTCGTGCGGCGGGAAGGTCGCGTGCACGATCGACAGGACCTGCGGCACCATCAGCGCCGCCATGGCGCCCTGCAGGATGCGGGAGGCGACCAGCATCTCCGGGTTCACGGCGAAGCCGCACAGCGCGGAGGCGAGGGTGAAGCCGCCGATGCCGAGGAGGAAGATCCGCTTGCGGCCGTGGATGTCGCCGAGCCGGCCGCCGGTGACCAGTCCGGCGGCGAAGGCCAGCGCGTAGCCGGCGGTGATCCACTGGATCTGGCTGAAGGTCGCGCCCTCGTCGCGCTGGATCGACGGGATCGCGATGTTGACGATCGTGACGTCGACGAGGTCCATGAAGGCCGCGGTCATCACGATCGCCAGCGCGAACCAGCGGCGGCGGTCGCCCGCGGCGGGCCGCGGGGCCTGCGGGGTGTCGGTGGAGTTCATGCCCCGGACGCTATTCCCCCACTAGGTCGGATCCGGTCCTAGTTACGCGGCATCCTCGTTCCATGACGACGGACACACCGGCCCGGCTCCTGACGCTCCTCTCCCTCCTCCAGACGCCCCGCGAATGGCCCGGCGGCGAGCTGGCCGACCGGCTCGGGGTCTCCCGGCGCACGGTCCGGCGGGACATCGACCGGCTGCGCGAGCTCGGCTATCCCGTGCAGGCGACGCTCGGCGCGGACGGCGGCTACCGGCTCGTCGCCGGCAAGGCGATGCCGCCGCTGGTGCTCGACGACGAGGAGGCGGTGGCCATCGCGGTCGGGCTGCGGGCCGGCGCCGGGCACGCGCTGGAGGGCGTGGACGAGGCGTCCGTGCGGGCACTGGCCAAGCTGGAGCAGGTGCTGCCCGGCAGGCTGCGCCACCGCGTCAGCACGCTCCAGGCCGCGACCACCCCGCTGACCAGCGGCGACGGTGCGACGATCGCGCCGGAGACGCTCACCGTCATGGCCTCCACGGTGGCCGGGCACGAGCGGCTGCGGTTCGCCTACCGGGCCGCAGACGGCACCGGGTCGCGGCGGGTGACCGAGCCGTACCGGCTGGTGTCGACCGGGCGGCGCTGGTACCTCGTGGCGTACGACCTCGACCGCGCGGACTGGCGGACGTTCCGCGTCGACCGGGTGAGCGACCCCCTCGCGACCGGGGCGCGGTTCACCCCGCGCGAGCTGCCCACCGGGAGCGCGGCGGAGTTCCTGCGCCGGTCCATGTACCGCGTGCGGGAGTCGTACGAGATGGTCGTCACCTTCGCCGCGCCGGCCGGGGCGGTCGCGGCCCGCCTCCCGGGCTGGCTGGGCCCGCCCGAGCCGCTGGACGAGGGCAGCTGCCGGCTGCGCGCCACGGTGAGCGGTCCCAAGGAGTGGACGGCGGTACGGCTGGCGACGCTGGGGTACGAGTTCACGGTGCAGGAGCCCGCCGAGCTGGTCGAGGTGGTACGGGAGCTGGGGGCACGGATGAGCCGGGCGGCGGGCGGTCCAAAGTGACGTGCCGTCGGCGTTCGGGAGGGAACAGCGGCCTGGCATCGGGCTTCCCGGAGGAACCGTGACCCGGCGTCCGGCCGGACGGAAAGGACCGCCCTCCGGCACCGCCCCTCCCGAAAGGACCCGCGCCCCGCCGCCGGCCCCTTCGGGAACGACCGCGTACCGGCATCAGGTCCGTCGGGAGCAACCACGCACCGACGCCAGGCCCACCAGGAACAACCACGCACCGGCGCCAAGCCCGCCAGGAACAACCACGCACCGGCGCCAGGCCCGCCGAGAGCGGCCACGCGTCTCCGTCGAGCCCGTCAGCAGCGACCACGCGTCGCCGCCGAGCCCGTCGCGAGCGACCACGCGTCGGTGTCATGCCCCCCAGGCGAAGTCCCGTAGCGCCACCAGGTTGGCGACCGCCAGTTCGGCCGGGCCCCGGGGTCCCTCGGCGGGGCCGTCGCCCGCCGCCCAGCTCTCCATGGCCGTGCGCACGGCCGCGCTCGCGACGGCGGCGGTGAAGCACAGCCGGGTGCGGTCGGCAACGTTGTCGGCGTCGTACGGGACGTGAGCGGCCGTCAGCCGCTCCGCCAGCACCTCCGCCAGGCTCCGCTCCGACGCCCGGCAGGTCTCCGCCCACACCCGGCGCAGGGCGGGGTTCGCCTCGGCCAGCCGGATCAGGGTGCGCACCCAGTCCCAGGAGGCCGCCGACACCCCGAGGCCGGGGGTGAGCGTGTGGCGCACGGCGTCCTCCAGGACCCGCGGCAGGGGCGCCTCGGCGGGCGCGGCGCGCACCGCCGCCACCCAGCGCTGGGCGCCGGTGGCGTAGAGCGGGCCGACGGCCTCTTCCTTGCTGGCGAAGTACCGGTAGAAGGTGCGCGGGGCGATGCCGGCGGCCTGGGCGATGTCCTCGGCACGGGTGGCCCGCAGGCCCTGCCGGACGAAGAGACCGGCCGCCGCGCGGGCGATCTCCATACGGGTCTCGGCCTTGCGCCGTTCGGTCAGCGAGACCGCGGAAGGGGATGACATCGGGGTGGTGCTGCTCACGCCCGGCAGGCTATGCCCATGTGACACAATCTGCCATCTGGCGGGCCACCCCGGGGTTCAGGTCCGGGGTGACCCGCTCGATCGGCCGCTCGCCCGCACGAGAAAGCCGGGCCCGACGCCCGGGGGGAGGGCGCCGAACCCGGCTTGGAAAGTCCCGGCGCCGGGGGGGGGTGTGCGTCGGGACGTGGCTCGGTGGGTCCAGGATCTCAAAGGCTCCGAAGTTCGAACTCCCGGCCTGGAGTTCTTGTTCCCAGGGCCCGGCGGGTTGAAGCGACGCGGAACGGCCATGTTTTGCGCGGTCTTTCGCCACCCGGCGTACGCGGCCGGGGCCTCACACGGTCCCCGCCGCTCCCCCGGTCCGCGCGCGGCGGCGTCGACGCCACCACACCGGACCCGGCGGCCGCACCGCCGCGTTCACCCGCGGCGGTGCGACCGTCGCGCCACCGCGCCGCCCGGGTCCTCACGCCGCCATGCCGTCCGGGTCCTCACGCCGCCGCGTCGAAGCCGGTGTCGCGGGCCAGCTTCTTCAGCTCCAGCAGCGCGTGCTTCTCGATCTGGCGGATGCGCTCGCGGGTCAGGCCGTGCTCCTTGCCGACCTCGGTCAGCGTGCGCTCGCGGCCGTCCTCGATGCCGTAGCGCATCTTGATGATGGAGGCCGTGCGCTGGTCGAGGCGGCCGATCAGGTCGTCCAGCTCCTCGCTGCGCAGCAGCGTCAGCACCGACTGCTCGGGCGACACCGCCGAGGTGTCCTCCAGCAGGTCGCCGAACTGGGTCTCGCCCTCGTCGTCCACCGACATGTTCAGCGAGACCGGGTCACGGGCCCAGTCGAGCACGTCGACGACGCGCTCCGGCGTGGAGCCGAGCTCGGCGGCGACCTCCGCGGGCTCCGGGTCACGGCCGTGCTCGCGGTTGAACTCCCGCTGCACGCGCCGTATCCGGCCCAGCTCCTCCACCAGGTGGACGGGCAGGCGGATGGTGCGCGACTGGTCGGCTATCGACCGGGTGATGGCCTGACGGATCCACCAGGTCGCGTACGTCGAGAACTTGAAGCCCTTGCGGTAGTCGAACTTCTCGACCGCGCGGACCAGGCCGGCGTTGCCCTCCTGGATCAGGTCGAGCAGCGGCAGGCCGCTGCGCGGGTAGCGGCGGGCCACGGCGACGACCAGGCGGAGGTTGGAACGGATGAAGACGTCCTTCGCCCGCTCGCTCGCGTCGACCAGGGCCCGCAGCTCCTCGGGGGTGGCTCCGGCCTTGTTCTCCTCGATGCCGTCGAGGATCTGCTGCGCGAACACACCCGCTTCGATGATCTGGGACAGCTCGACCTCCTTGGCGGCGTCGAGCAGCGGCGTGCGCGCGATCTCGTCCAAGTACATACCGACCAGGTCGCGGTCGGCGATCTCGCCGCCATGGGCGCGGACATTGCGTGCCGAGTCGGCCGTCTCGCCGGTGGCGGACTGACGACGGGCGACGGCGCGGGTTGCCATGCGTGCTCCCTTGCGATGATGAGGTCAGCGGGTGGTCCTGTGGACGCCTGACACGCCTCTCAGGTCCTTCCGGACTCTGGTCGGGTGCCCTGCATCCGATGGAAACAACGACTGGAATCCGGACAGAATTCCCAACCCGCCCACCGATTTTTCTGATCATGCAGTATCCTGTCCGGCCACGCGAGGAGACGCGATACCGGCGGAGCACGAAGAGGTCCAGGTCAGACCGGGCGCCGAGGGTGACCTGACGGTCCTCACCGACCCGTACGACCACTCCGTACGTGAGACGGCGATCACATTCGACACGGCGCCCTTCACTCCACAGGAGCACCGCCCCCGGCTGCTCTCCCACCCTGTAGACGGCCCGTACCGCCTGATGGTTGCCACGGGCGCCGGCGCACGGGGGATCCCGGGGTACGCCGCCTCCGGCCCCTTCCGCCCCGAGCCCGCCTACGCGACCTCGGTGGGGACGACGGTCCACGTCGCCCCCCGGCGCGGCATCGGCACGCTCCTCCACGGGGCCCTCTTCCAGGCCCTGGCGGGCGAGGACGTCCACCGCGCCCGCGCCGGCGTCGCCCGGCCGAACGACGCCTCGGGGCGGCCGCACGAGCGTTTCGGCTTCCGGCACGTCGGCACGTGCCGGGAGGCGGGCCGCACGTTCGGCCGCCGGCGGGACGTGGCCCGGTACGAGAAGGAGCTGTAGCCCCTCCCCGTCCTCGCCGTCCTCGCCGTCCTCAGCCGAACTGCACCGACCGCTTGGCCAGCCCCAGCCAGAACCCGTCGATCACGGACCTCTGCTCCCCGAGCTCCCCCGCGGCGTCCGCGGCGCCCATGGTCACGAAGAGCGGGGCGAAGTGCTCGGTGCGCGGGTGGGCGAGCAGGCCCGCCGGGGACTTGCGGGTGAAGTCCAGCAGCGCGTCCACGTCCCGCGCCTCCAGGGCCTCCCGGCCCCAGGCGTCGAACTCCGTCGACCAGGCGGGGATGCCGCCCTGCCGCAGCGCGGCCAGGTTGTGGGTGAAGAACCCGGAGCCGATGATCAGCACGCCCTCGTCGCGCAGCGGCGCGAGCCGGCGCCCGATCTCCATCAGCTTCACCGGGTCCAGCGTCGGCATGGAGACCTGGAGCACCGGGATGTCGGCCCCGGGGTACATCTCGACCAGCGGGACGTAGGCGCCGTGGTCCAGGCCCCGGTCGGGGACGTCCTGGACGGGCATGCCGGGGGCGCGCAGCAGCTTGCGCACCGAGTCGGCGAGCGCGGGGGCGCCGGGGGCGCCGTAGGTGACCTGGTAGTAGTGCTCGGGGAAGCCCCAAAAGTCGTAGACCAGGGGGACGGTCTCGGTGGCGCCGAGGGCGAGCGGGGCCTCCTCCCAGTGGGCGGAGACGACCAGGATCGCCTTCGGGCGGGGCAGGTCGGCCGACCAGGCGGCCAGTTCGCCCGGCCAGACCGGGTCGTCGGCCAGGGGCGGGGCGCCGTGGCTGAGGTAGAGCGCGGGCATGCGTTCCTGAGTGGCGGCGGTCATGACGGCGACTCCCTTCGGCGGACTTCCGAGGACTTCCAATATTGCTTGAACTCTCAACTTCCACCACCGACCGTACGCCGGTTTTGTTTAAGATTCAAGAAGGGCGGCCGTACAGTGGAGTACATGAACACGGCACCCGCAGCATCATCGGCACCCGCCGGCGGACCCCGCTGGCTCACCGACGAGGAACAGCGCGTCTGGCGCTCGTACATCGAGGCCGCCACCCTCCTGGAGGACCACCTCGACCGCCAGCTCCAGCGCGACGCGGGAATGCCGCACGTCTACTACGGCCTGCTGGTCAAGCTCGCCGAGTCCCCGCACCGCCGGCTGCGGATGACGGAACTGGCGATGTCCGCGAAGATCACCCGCTCCCGCCTCTCGCACGCGATCGCGCGCCTGGAGAAGAGCGGCTGGGTGCGCCGTGAGGACTGCCCCTCCGACAAGCGCGGCCAGTTCGCCGTGCTGACGGACGAGGGCCAGGAGGTGCTGGACCGGCACGCGCCCGGCCACGTGGACGCCGTGCGCCAGGCGGTCTTCGACCGGCTCACCCCCGAGCAGCAGAAGTCCCTCGGCGAGATCATGCGGATCGTCGCCGAGGGACTTCAGCCGAACGGAGCGGGCGCGGACCTGCCCTGGCTCCGCTGACGGGGCGGGAGCCGGGACAGGTCCAGGGAGCCGTACGGAGGAGGAGGCGCCCCTCCTCTTCCGTACGGGTGGTGAGGGACGGGTGGACCGTCAGTGCATGGCCACCGGCACGGCCATCTCGTCCCCGACGGTCTTCTCGGCGGACCCGGCGACCGCGGTGCCGCCCGGCCGGCCGGCGTTGATCAGGGTCAGGGCGATGGCCGCGGCCGCCACCAGGATCCCGACCGCGAACCAGATCGCGCTGGTGTAGCCCTGCACCTGCCCCTGGAGCTGGACCAGCTGCTGCTGGGACCGGCTCGTGGCGCCGCCGATGCGGTCGGCGACGTAGGACGTGGTGGCCGAGGCCGCGATCGTGTTCAGCAGGGCCGTGCCGATGGCGCCGCCCACCTGCTGCGAGGTGTTGACCATCGCGGAGGCGACGCCGGCGTCCCGCGGCTCCACGCCCAGCGTGGCCAGCGACATGGCCGGCATGAACGCCGTGCCCATGCCGAGGCCGAGCAGCAGCATGCCGGGCAGCAGGACGCCCGCGTACGAGGTGTCGATCTCCAGCTGTGTCAGGAAGAGCATGCCGAGCGCGGCGACCAGGAAGCCGGGGCCCATCAGCAGCCGGGGCGCGACCCGGGTCATCAGCCGGGTGCCGATCTGGGTCGAGCCCGTGATCATGCCCGCGACCATCGGCAGGAAGGCGAAACCGGTCTTGACCGGCGAGTAGCCCTTCACGACCTGCAGGTAGTAGGTGAGGAAGAGGAACAGGCCGAACATCGCGATGATCGCCAGGCCCAGCGAGAGGTAGACCCCGCCGCGGTTGCGCTCGGTGACCACGCGCAGCGGCAGCAGCGGCGCCTTGACCCTGGCCTCGACGGCCACGAAGGCGGCGAGCAGCACGGCGGAGGCGACGAACATGCCGATCGTCAGCGAGTCGCTCCAGCCCTCGGACTCCGCGCGGGTGAAGCCGTAGACCAGCGCGACCAGACCCACGGTGGACAGCACCACGCCGGGGACGTCGAGCGGCGAGCGGTTGCGGCCGCCCTCGGGCTCGCGGATGACGAAGTACGCGCCGGCCGCGGCGACCACGGCGAACGGGATGTTCACGAAGAACGTCCAGCGCCAGTCCAGGTACTCGGTGAGGAAACCGCCGAGGATCAGACCCACGGCGCCGCCGCCGCCGGCGATCGCGCCGTAGATGCCGAACGCCTTGGCGCGCTCCTTGCCGTCGGTGAACATCACCGCGAGCAGGGACAGGGCGGCGGGCGCGAGCAGCGCGCCGAAGACGCCCTGGAGGGCGCGGGCGCCGAACATCATGGCCTCGTTGGTGGCCGCGCCGCCGAGCGCGGAGGCCGCGGCGAACCCGCCCAGGCCGAGCACGAAGGCCCGCTTGCGCCCCCACAGGTCGGCTATCCGGCCGCCGAACAGCAGCAGTCCGCCGAAGGCGAGGGCGTAGGCGGTGACCACCCACTGGCGGTTGCCGTCCGAGATGCCCAGGTCCTGCTGGGCGGAGGGCAGGGCGATGTTCACGATGGTGGCGTCCAGGACGACCATCAGCTGGGCCAGCGCGATGAAGACGAGCGCCTTCCAGCGGTTGGCGTCCGGACCGCCCAGGACTCTCGGGGGCTTTCCGGCCGTCGAGGCTGTTTCAGACATGGGGGTACCCACTTCGGTACGTGTGACGGAAATAAAGAACGTATGACGAGAAATCGGGTGCGCTCGAGGAACGACTCGTCCCCGTGGACGGTCGCCGGAAGGGACGCCCGCCGTCAGGCGGGCGGTGTGCGTGGCGTCAGGGGTCGCTCAGCGGCGCAGGTCCTCCACGGTCACGGCCGAACCCGGCAGGACGGCCGGGGCCGGAGCCCGCATCCCGTCCAGGAACAACTGCAGATGACGGTGGACGAAACGGTCGGCGTTGTCGCAGCCGGTACCGGCCGGGGGCCGGCTCAGCTGGGCGACGCCCACCATCAGATCGCCGTACTCCACGTCGCCGCGGAGCTGACCGGCCGCCTTGGCGCGGTCCATCAACTGCGCGACGAGGCTCTCGGCGCGCCGGCGTGCGTCCTCCAGGTCGGGGTGGTGCTGGTCGAAGGTGCTGGAGACCATCGGGCACAGCGCGCTGATCCGCTCGTCGGCGGCGGTGTGCGCGAAGCGCTCCAATGCCTCGAAGGCGTCCCCGGTCTCGCTGAGCGCCTGCTCGGCCGCCCGCACCGTACGGTCCATCACGGAGCAGACGACCTCGCGCACCAGCGCGTCGCGGTCGGGGAAGTTGCGGTACACCGTGGCGTTGCCGACGCCGGCCCGGCGGGCGACCTCGTCGAGCGGCACCTCGGGCCCGAACTCGACGAACATCTCCCGGGCGGCGGTGACGATCCGCTCCCGGTTGCGCAGGGCGTCGGCGCGGGGCCGGGGTGCCTTGCGCGTGACGGGGGTGGCGGTCTGCACGGTGCACTCCTGGTCGTGGTGGCGTGATCTTTATGTCATGTCCGCGATCCGGGGAGGGAGTCCCCGTTTCGCGTGGACACCGTTCCAAACGGGGAAACGGTCCCCGGTTATTTCCCGCTCCCGCACTCTTCCCCGTGACCTGCGTCACATCGCCCGGGTCGTGCGGCCCCACGTTCGGACCTCCCGGCGGGCGCCCGCCCACCCGGCGACGCAGGGTGAGCGGGAGGGTGCAGTCGGAGACCGGCGGCTGCCGTGTGGAGCGGAGGTCCCCGCATGCAGCCGCAGCCGAGCCGACGCCGGATATCCCCGCGCCGGCTGGCCGCCCTGGCATCGGTGACCGTGCTGACCCTCGCGGTCAGCACCTCGGCCGGCAACGGCCGGCTCTCCCCCGACGCCTCCACCGCCGGCGCCGGACCCGCCGCCCTGTCCCGCTCCTCCGCCCACGGCCCCTGCATGATCACCGCGGACCGGGAGGTCCAGATGTCCGAGGGCATCCCCACGGCCCCCGGCTACACCCGCTCCACCGGCACGGTCCGCGCCCTCACCCTGATGATCGACTTCTCCGACGCGCCCGGCGAGGGCGACGCCCTCGACCGCTACCGCGAGTTCTTCCCCGAGACCCGCGAGTGGTTCGCCACCAGCTCCTACGGCCGCCTCGACTACCGCCCCGAACTCCCCGTCCCCGACTGGCTCCGGATGCCCAAGTCGTTCCGCGCGTACGGCATAGAGCGCGGCGCCCCCTTCGACCCCGGCTACCGCGACCTGGTCCGCGACATCGTGGCCGAGGCCGATCCCGAGGTGGACTTCCAGTCGTACGACCTGCTGAACGTGCTGGTGACCCCCAACGCGGGCCCCGCCGCCCTCGACACGGTCCTGTCCGTCACCTTCGCCGGCAACAAGGAGGCCCCGAACGCGGACGGCGTCCCCGTCTCCAACGCGTCCTTCGTCTACTCCCGCCAGGACGACGGCTCCGGCTCCTACGACCGCACCGGCTACCGCGTGCTGCCGCACGAGAACGGCCACGTCTTCGGCCTGCCCGACCTGTACACCGCCGAGGGCGGCGGCGCGGTGGGCCACTGGGACATCATGAGCGAGGACTGGGGCGCCAACAACGACTTCCTCGCCTGGCACAAGTGGAAGCTGGGCTGGCTGGACGCGTCCCAGGTCGGCTGCGCGGCGAACCCGGGCACGCGGGAGTACGTCCTCACCCCCCTGGCGCGGGCGGGCGGTCCGAAACTCGTCTTCGTCCCCCTGAACGGCCACTCCGGCTACGCCGTCGAGCTGCGCACCCGCGCCGGCAACGACGAGGCGGTCTGCCGCCCCGGCGTCCTCGTCTACCGCGTCGACGCCGACGTGGACACCGGCATGGGCCCGATCACCGTCTACGACGCCCGCCGCGACAGCGGCGGCTGCACCCGCTCCCCCAACGTCCACGCGGAACTCTCGGACGCCACCTTCGCCCCGGGCGAGAGCTTCGTGGACCGCCGGGCGGGCATCCGGGTGGCGGTGATCGCGGCGGGGGCGGAGGAGTACCGGATACGGGTGACCCGCACGGCACGGAACTGATCCCCGACGCCGGCGCCTTGCCCCGGGCCCACGACGGCGGGAAAGGCGCGACACGGCGCCATCGACGGCAATCACCGGGCCGGACCCCGCGGACCGGCGCCGACTGGCATGCTCTGCACGGCAGTTGCGCATCGACGGAGGAGCCTCATGACGGAGACACAGCGGACGGTCCCGAACTCCGGGGCGGCAAAGGCGCCCAGGGGACGGACTCGATGGGGGATGCTCTCCGCGCTCCTCGGGCTCCCGGTACTGGCGGTGACCGGGTTCCTGGCCCTGATGGCGCTCTGGGTGCTGTTCGGCGAGGGCTGACGAAAGCGGCGCGCCGTGACCGGCGACCGCCGGCGGCGGCGCGGAGAACCGGCACGAGCCGGCGGGCGCCTCGACGGGGTCGAGCACCCCGTCCACCCGGCGCCGTCTCTCCGGCCGACCTCGGCCTCGCCCCGCGTCGGCGCCCGCCGCGGCACCGGCCCGGCCTGACGCGCCCCGGCGGCCTCGACCCGGGCCATGACCGCACCGGCCGGGAACGAGCCGGGGACGCCCGCGCTCACCCCTCCCCGATGCCCAGCAGGTCCAGGAATCCGGCGGCCGCCGGACCACACCGACGGGCCACCCCCTCCCGACCGCTGAGGCACACTCCCGAACGGAGCGGCCGAAACGATCGCCGCCAGCACGCCGCCCCACACGGACTCCCAAGGGAACAGCCCGGAGAATCCACAGGTCAGCACGCCATGCACCCGCCCACTCCGCCCAGCGCGCGCTATCCGAGTCCCCCCGCAGACGCCCATCCGCTACCCTGTTCCTTGGTCATCCGTTGGCGTGGCTCTCGTCGTGCAGCAATGCTGCTCAGCAGGGGCCGCACCGCGTCCGACCAGCGGGCTTGGCTTCCTTGCCGAAGATCCACTCACTGGATCTCCTCCGGGGCTCCCTCCAAGCCCCCGCCTTCGTAGCTCAGGGGATAGAGCACCGCTCTCCTAAAGCGGGTGTCGCAGGTTCGAATCCTGCCGGGGGCACAGAGCAAAGGGCCAGCTCAGGAGGGGTTTCCTCCCGGGCTGGCCCTTCGTCGTGTCCGAGGTCGTGCCACACGCGTGCCACTACGACGAGTCTTTCAACTCCGTAACCAGGCGGTGATCGCCGCCAACACGGCTGCGAAGCGGTGGACGATCACGAGTTTGCCGTCACGGGTGGCCAGGCCCCGCCACTGCTTGAGCAGGCTGAATGAACGTTCCACGACGTCCCTGCGCTTGTAGGTCTCGGAGTCCGGGGCCGTCCACCTGTGACGACGCTTCCACGCCGTCTGCCAGGGACCGAACACTTCGCGAGGCAGATCTCTCCAGAGGATGCCCGTGCGGTATCGGTAGATGATCCTTTCGATGATGCGACGGTGGTCGGCGAACGGACACCCTGCCTTCCCGCACTGGGGAGGAAGGCAGGGCACCAGGCGTGCCCACTGCTCGTCGATCAGCAGGCACATGTGCCCGCTCATGGTCACCGAGGCTGATAGGCGGTGGCCAGCACGGAGACAGTGACCTGATCGGGCAGGACGCCGCCGCCGTTCAGGTCTGCACGACTCACGTGGCGTGCACTCGGCGTCATCGCAACAAGATCCAGAACATCCAGCCTGGTCAAAGGCGCGGAGTACTCCACCTGTTCGGTGACGACGGTCTCGAAGAAGGGGTTGAGCGCCCGGTGCAGACGCTGTTCCTTGGCCGGGTCGATCGTGACCATCGCAGGCACCTGGCCACGCAGCTCGGCCAAGTGCCGCCCGGTGGGTCGGACCACGATCAACCGACCGGTCGGACGCAGTACGCGGTGGAACTCGGCCGGGTTGCGTGGGGCGAACACGTCCAGCACGACATCGGCCGTCCCATCGGCCAGTGGGAAGGGACGGAAGACGTCCCAGGCCACCGCGGCGGCTCGGTCGTGGGCACGGGCTGCCGAGCGCAGCGCGCGCACCGATGTGTCCAGCCCCAGACCACGGGCGCCTGGCAACTGGTTGAGTACGCCGGCCAGGTAGTAGCCCGTGCCACACCCCACGTCCACCACCGTGCCCTGTTCAGACACGACGTCGGCCGCCAGACGGGCCCCGACTTCGCGGATGGGCGCGTAGGTGCCAGTGGACAGGAACCGGTCCCGGGCCTGGACCATGGCTGCGTCGTCGCCGCTGGTGGCGCGGGTGCCCGTCAGCAGGCCGGCATAGCCGTGACGGGCGATGTCGAAGGCATGGCCCACCGGGCAACGCAGTGCACCGTGGTCAGGGCGCAGACGGCGCGCACGGCACGCCGGGCAACGCAGCAGATCGAGGGTCAGGCCGAGGGCAGGGGGAAGCGACACAGGCACGAAGCACTCCTGGCAAGGGGTGAAGGGAAGGGATCGTGCCTGCTCGATCAGAGCGTCACTGCCCCAGGAAGGATCGGGCAGCATCGGGACGTGACTCGCGAGCAGGCACACCAAGGAGGGCGACGCCGTCCGGCATCGCCCTCAGCGCCTTCCGATCACAGGAAGCAGCAGTGCGGGGTGCTCATGAATGCCACGTCACAAGTCTATGAGCACGACAAAGCCCTTCATGCCCCGTACTTGCGAGTTGGGAGACACGACCTAATGCCATGTGGATGCCACATCCCCTAGCCCGATGCCCCTCCCCCGCCGTCACGGATCATGGTCCCGAGCCGATCTGCAATGACCCGATCCCGGTCGCTGGTCATGTGCTGGTAGATCAGCGCGGCGCGCGAGCTGCTGTGGCCCATGCGCGTCATCAGCTCCCGCGTACTGGCCCCGGCCGTCGAGGCCAGCGTGTTGCCCGTGTGCCGCAGGTCGTGGAAGTGCAGCTCGGCCGTGACGCCCGCGGCCTTCCGGGCCTTGACCCAGTCGTCCCGGAAGTTGCTCCGTCGCAGCTGCCCACCCTGCGGACCGACGAAGACATGCCCGTCACGGCCGGGGGCGGCGAAGTGCTCCAGGTGGTGTGTGACCGCGTCGAGCAGTTCGGCCGGGAAGGAGACGGAGCGCACCCCGGCCGCGGACTTCGGCGCCTTGTCGAAGAGCCGGCCGTCCTGCAGCTCGGCCTGAGCGCGGCGCACGGTGACGGTCAGCCCCTCCAGGTCGACATCCCGGCGCCGCAGGGCCGCCAGCTCCCCGAACCGCAGGGTGGTGAAGGCCGCCAGGAGCACGAGCAGCCGGTAGCGCGGCGCGATGGAGTCGGCGACGGCGAAGACCTCCGCCACCGTGAGGACCGGCCGCTCGGGCACGTCGTAGCGGTCCGCGCCCTTGATGCGGCACGGGTTGCGCCGGATCAGCTCGTCGTCCACGGCCGTGTTCATCAGGGCACGCAGCAGTTGGTACGCCTTGACCACCGACGGCTCACCGACGCCAGCCGCGAGGAGTTTGCCGCGCCAGCTGCGCACCCGGGCTGTCGTCACGTCGGCCACGCTCCCGGTCCCGAAGGTGGGCAGGATGTGCAGCCGTATCACCGACTCGTTCCGCTCACGGGTGCGGTCGGCGAGCTTCCGGTCCCGCAGCCACGCGGTGGCGTACTCCTCGAAGTTCACCACCCCGGCATCCGGGTCCGACCACTGCCCGCGCGCGATGTCCGACTCGATGTGCGTCAGGGCGACTTGGGCATCGGTCTTGGTCGCGTACGTCTTCTCCGCCGGACGCAGCTGCCCCGTCTCCGGGTCCCGGTAACGGACCTGCCAGCGGCCGGACGGAAGCTGCCGGACCGAGCCGAAGTCCCGGCGCCTCCCCTTCTTGTTCGCCATCAGGCAGCCCTCCGCAGGGAGCTACGGCGATCGCCGATCGGCTGCACCGTGTTGGCGTCGATGAAGGCGTCCAGAGCACTCTCCGGGATACGGACGTGCCGACCGACCTTGACGAACACGATGCGTCGCTCGGCGATCAGGCGGCGCGGGAAGCGTTCCGTGGTGCCGAGGAGTTCGGCCACCTGCGCCACGGTCAGGTAGCGGTCAGCCATGTGTGGGTTCTCCTTCCGGTGAAGTAGCGGAGTTGCGAGAGGCGGCGAGCCAGGTCTCTGCGGCGGTCAGTCCGGTGCCGGCGAAGCGCCAGTGGGAGACGACGAGGACGGTGTCCGGGTCGGGCAGCGGGTGGCCGGCCTCGGCCGCGTGTTCGCGGGTGAGGGCTTCGTTGTGGTCGGCGCGTTCCTGGCGGAGGGCGCCGAGGGTGACGGAGTAGGCGCGGGACTTGGTGGAGAAGTGGCCGCGGAAGCCGAGCATGTGGGCCCACTTGCGCAGGCGCAGGTCTTCGAGTTCGGGCAGGGCGCCGAGGTGCCAGCAGGTGAGGATCATGCGCCGGGCGTGGTCGGTGACGCCGGAGCCGATCAGGTCGGTGATCGGGTTGCGGATGGGCCGGTCGAGGGTGCCCGCGGTCTCGGCGCCCTTGGTGGCGTACTTGGCGATGTAGGCGGCCACGGCGCGGCTGGACAGTTCCGAGGTGCCCGCGAAGTCGGCCGAGCGGATGGGGCGGATGTCGAGTTGTTCGCCGAAGCGGAAGGCGTACGCGCGGCCGTCGAGGACCGGGCCGGGTGTCTCGGCGAGCCGGGCCGCCGAGCGGATCGCGTCGGTGAGCAGTTCGGTGGTGGCCCAGGCCGGTGGGGCGTCCTCGGCGCCGTCCGGGCCGTCGAGGCGGATGACGGCGTGGAAGTGGACGGCGCCGCGCCGCTGGTACTCGGCGACCTTGGCGTAGGAGACCTTGAGGCAGTCGCGCAGCGCCGAGCGGCTGAGGCCCGCGCGGGAGGCGAGGTGCTGGCGCAGGTAGGTGGTGAAGCGGCCCCACAGTGCCCCGGCGTGTGCGTTCCACAGGACGGCTGCGCGGTAGTCGTAGTGGTCCGGGTCCAGGGGCGTGCCGAGGGCGGGGTCGTCGTCCGGGTGGAGGCGTCCGCAGCGGCACCGGCCGCCGCCGGGGCGGTTGTGGACGGGGCCGAAGGACGGGGCGGTGAAGGTGGCGAAGACGCGCGGGTGCCCGGCGACGGACGGGCTGATGCCCTTGCCGCCGCTCAGGCCGGCCGTGACGAGGTGGAAGGTGTCTTTGCGGTACACCTCGGCGCAGGCGACGCACCGTGTGGCGCGGCGGTTGTTGCAGCGGATGAGGAGCTGTCCGGCCGAAAGGTCGCGGTCGACGATCTCCCGGAGGATCTCGCCCGTGGCGGCGTGGACGTCGACCCGGTGGCCCTCCATCCGTACGGGCCGCTCGCAGCCGCCGAGACGTTGGATCTGGCGTGCGTAGGTGCTGAGGTCGCCGTGCTGGGCGAGAGCCACCAGGCGGCGGATGGCTCCGGTCGGAGCCGCGGTGTGCATGTGCGGATTCCTCCTTGCAGAGAGGTCAGGAGTTCGGCGCGGCAAGCCCCGCCCGGCCTGTCGAGGGGGCTAGACAGCACGAGCAAGCCGGGCGGGCGGAAGGCGGTGAGGTCAGCGGCGGCTGAGAAGGGAGCGGACGACGACGGCGCACACGGCCACGGACACGGCAGTGAGGGCGACGGCGAGGAGCATGGAGACCAGGACGGCGCCGACGACCAGGACCACGGCGGTGCCGCCGCCGACGAGGGCGAGCGCGGTACCGGGCGTGAGCCGGACGGCCGGGCGGGACGACGCCGGGGTCGGGACGACCGGGGTGGCAGCGGGCGGTTCGACGACGGCGGGCGGGGTGACCAGGCCGGTCGGCTGGGGCATGGTGGGGAGCTTCGGTCGGAACATGAGCGGGTCTCCCTTCGGGGTTACTTGACGGCGGTGTCGATGACGGGGCCAGCAGGCTGTCGGCGAGGAGGTAGCCGCCGAGGAGCAGGGCGGCGATGAGCCACCAGGGCGGGCGGATGAGTTTGACGCCGAGAACGCCGACGACGAGCAGGGCGAGCCAGAGCGGAACGTCCATAGTGGTGATCTCCTGTCAGGCCGAGCAGCGGTGGGTGCGGGCGGCGAGTTCGGCGGCGGCGCGGCTGTCGTACTCGGCGGAGAAGTCGCAGCGGGGGGCGGTGCAGGCGGCCAGGTAGCGGTTCCGGCCGCGGTCGATGTACGAGGCGACGTTCACGGGTCCGATGCGGCGGACGTTGCGGAAGCGGCGGTGCATGGTGGTGCTCCTCTCTCAGAGGTGAGCGGCGACGGATGCGGTCATGGACGGGGGCAGGCCGAGCCGGGCGCGCACGGCGTCCGGGTCGGCGGGGCGACCGGTGGTCGAGCGGTGCTCGTCGGCCAGGGCCCGGACGCGGTCGACGAGTGCGGGCGGCAGGGCAACGGCCGGAGCAGGCGCGGGGGTCGGGGTGGTGACCGGTTCGTCAGTGGGCCCCGGAGCCGGCCCGAGGTCGGCGGAGGGCGCCGGCAGCGCCTCACGGTCGGGCCGGTCGACGGCGGACGGAGCGGCGTGCGGCTCCGTTTCGGCGTCCGCCGCCGGGGAGGCCGGGGCCGTCGGTGTTTCCGGGGTGTGCGGGGCATGGGCCAGTAGCGTGCCGCCGAAGAAGGCGATGGCGGGCCAGCCGGCGACCGTCACGCGGAGCCAGGCCGGTACGTCGTCCAAGTCGAGGAGTCCGGCCGTGGCGACGTTGGCGCCGAGGGAAGCGGCCAGGGCCACCAGGAACCACAGCCGCGGGCCACCAGCCGCCTGTCCCGCCCGCTGCAACTGACGCATCCGACGCCATGCGGCCACTAGGAGCAAGTCGACGCTCACGGGGTAGGCCCACGCCTTCCAGCCGTCCTGCCCGGCCGCCGCAGCCAAGTCATGCAGGTGAGAGAAAGACAGGGCACCGGCGATGACGGCCTGAACGATTACGGCGTCCACGCGGGCCAGAGGGGCACGCATCGGCTCGGTCTCCTTCCGGCGTGGTCAGTCGGTGGACTTGAGGGAGTCGGTGCGCTCGCGGGCGAGGCGGGCCACCCCGGCGGCCTCGGTGTCGCCGGGCGTGTGGTCGGCGATGCGCTCCAGCAGCTCCGCCTTACGGTCCATGAGCACGGCGTACTCGGCAGAGGTCCGGTTCTGCCGGAGCGCGGCCAGGTCCGCGATGAGGGCGCTGACCTCGGCGATGGAGGGACGTGGCACAGGGCTTCCTTCCGGTTTCGGGCATGGGAGGGGTAGGGACATGGCGCGAGGCGGTCACGCCGGCCGTGGGAGAGGGAGTGCGGTTACTCGGTGGCCGGGCGAGTGGTGGGCACCGCGGCGGGGAGTGAGGGCGGCCCCGTCGGTTCGGCGACGACGGGCCGGAAGGCGTCGAGGCGGGGCAGTTCCGGGACCAGGCCCGAGGTGTCGCGGCAGATGGCCGCCGCTTCGTCGAGGGTGAGGTGGGGTGAGCGGACGCGGGACCAGCCGCCGGAGGAGTCGCCGACGACCGCGACGCCGGGCCGTTCGGCCGGGATGGAGGTTGCGGCCAGCGCCGCTTCCGGTGCGATGTCGCCGAGCGCCATGTTGGCGGACGTCTCGTCGTTGACGCGGTGGCAGACCCGTCCGGTGAGCTGGGCGCGGAGCATGGTGGCGCCCTTGCCCAGTTCGGCGCCGAAGCGCTGCCCGCACACCTCCAGGTAGATGCCGGCCGCGCGGCCGAGCTGGGCGAGGCGGATGAGCTTGGTGACCATGGCGTCCCGCCGCTTCTCGTCGTCCTTGCTCGCGGCGAGGAAGAGTTCGGCGACCTCGTCGACGACAACCACGACCGGCACCGGCCGCGCCTTCTCGGGCAGGCCCCAGACGTCCGAGGTGAGCACGGCGTCCTGACCGGTCCCGCCCGTCATGCCGATCAGACGGAACCGTGCCTCCATCTCCTCCACCAGGACGTCGAGGAGGTCGTTCGCACGGTCCGACGTGTCGGCGAGCGCCGACAACCGGGGCGCGAACGGAACCAGTTCGACGCCCCACTTGCAGTCGATGCCGACGAGCGCGACGGGTTGCCGGGCCAGCCCGCACAGCAGGTTCCGCAGGTACACGGACTTGCCCGACTGCGTCGCGCCGAGGATCAGTTCGTGCGGCACGGTGCGGAAGTCCCGGACGTGCCACTGTCCGTCTTCGCGCAGCGCCAGCGGCAGGGACAGCGGTTCGGTCCGCAGCCGCCGAGCGGGCCGGACGTCGGCGAGGACGTCCCAGCCGACCAACCGCAGCTCCAGCCGTCCCGGTTTGGTGGGCCGGACATGCACGGCGTGCGCGCCCCAGGCGTGCCGCAGCCGGTCGGCCGAGGCGGTGAAGTCCTCGGGTGCCTGCCCGGCCGCCATGCGCAGCCGCATCACGAGCCCGGACCCGGTCGGCAGCGGCAGCGAACGGCGAGGCGGTACGGGAGCAGCCTGCCGCCCCGCCATCCGGGCGGTGGCCCGGCGCATGACCGAGGCGGGCACCGTCAGGCCGCAGGCGTCCATGGTGGCCCGGTACGTGGCGAGCACCCGCAGCGCGACAACCGGATACCCGACCAGCCACCAGAACAGGACCGGCAGCCGACGGCGCACCGCGACCAGCGCGGCCACCGCCAGCAGCGCCGGCACCAGAACCCACAGGGCGTCGGTCATGACGTTCAGCCCTGTGCCGCAGCCGGAGTGCCGACCATGACGGCGTCCGCCCGGTAGGCGATGCCGTGCCGGGAACGGCCGCCGAACTCGCTTTCCCAGGGCCGGGCCACCAGGCCGGACAGGAAGACCGGCGCGCCCATGACCAGGCCCTCGCCGATGCCCTTCTCGGGCACAGTGACCTTGATCATATCCGAGCCACCCTGGGCGATGAACACCAGCTCCAGGACCATGAGCCGGTCGTTGGTGACCGGGTCCACGGCCACCTCTCCGGTCTGCCGGTCCCTCACCTTGACCTCGGGCAGCTTCGTGACCAGCAGAGTGGCGGACGAGGTGTCCACGGGGATAACACGCATTGTGTGAACCTCACTTGATCGGGCGTCCGTCACGGACGCCGAGCCGTTGAATACCCCCCTAGACAGCGCAGGGAGGGGCCCGCCCCAACCGTCTAGGGGGTTGACGGCTACCGTAACCCGACGCTCCGTCAACTGTCTAGGGGGGTATACGAGCGGCTCTTGAAGGCCACCTGGACGCGCTACAAGAGCGCCCAGTGAAGGACCGTCGCGTCGTCACTTGCCTTGCCACGCGGCCAGCGCCGCCCGTCGGGATCGCCGTTCTCCGCCTCCCGCACGCGGCGGATCAGTTCGTCCGGGCCGGAGGAGCCGAGGACGGCCAGCACCTCTCGCCAGTCGGCGAGGGCGAACTGGTCGACGAGGCGCGTGGCGCCGTCGCTCATCAGCGTCACGGACGCCAGCGACTCCAGGGGCACCGTTCCCGTGAGGGCGTGTTCGGCCGCCCGCGGTTCGGGGCCGGCGATCCAGAAGCCGCCCGGCTGGTTACGGAGCCCTGTCAGGGCGTCGCGGTACTCGGCCAGGGCGGCAGCGTGTTCGGGTGAACCGGTGGGCAGTTCGTCGACCGGCGCGCGGAGCCGTTCACCGACCTCGTCCAGGCGCTGGTCGGTGACAGCAGTCGTCTTCCCGTCCCTGTCGGCGAGGAGGAGGGTCGAGTCACCGAGGACGAGGTACTCCAGAGCTTCCCCACCGGTCCGGACCGCAACGACCGTACTGGTCGGACTGGCCCTATAGGCCAGGTCGCAGGTGTCCTCATGCAGCGAACGGACGTCCCGGATCGCGTCGGCGAGGCAGTCGGTGAGCGGCCGGGCGGGGTGTGCCGTGATGCTTCTCAGCAGCAGCCCGCCCAGCGTCGACGAGAACCAGGCGACGCCGTGCACGCATCCGGTCTCCGCCCCGGCCACACTGGCACCGTCGAGGAGAACGGCCGCGCCGGGGGCGACGGCCGCGAAGTCCTCGTTCTGCTGGCCCGGTTCGGCGGGCAGGGAGCCGAGGGCCACGTTCACGCCGTCGTCTCCTCGTCGTGCAGATAGAGGGGACAGAGCAGTTCGACGGATTGCGGTTCGTCGGTCTCGGGGTCGTACTCGACGCTCACCAGCGCGGAGAAGTGCCGCTCCCCCACCTGCCCCCAGAGCGTGCCGAGGTCCGAGGCGAGGAGGTGGACGACGCCGAGGGAGCCTGCCGTGTGGATGCCGGCGATGGCGAGCACCGAGCCGTTGCCGTCCGGGCGGGGCAGCCTGCCGAGGTATCCCACATCGTGCGGACGGCGCGGTTCGATGTCCGCCCCCGCACGGTACGCCGTGCCGGTGCGCCGGTCCACCAGCGCCCACGGCTCGCCCTCCGGATGCTCCCAGGCGAGTACCGGGTCCTGGGCGTACAGGTCACTCATGGCCTGGGACATGCCCGGCCCGCAGACGACGACCAGGCCGTCACGGTTGAGGTCGACTTCACCGCTCACCAGTACGTGGCCGGAGCTGACGCTGAGCCCGTACGTCTTCGCCAGCTCCTCCAGACGCTTCCCGGAGTTCACGTCGGCCATGGCGACGACCGGGCGCTTCTTCACGTCGTCCCACCGCAGCGGAGTCACGACCGTGACGGCACCCGTGCCGAGGAAGGCCCCCTCAGGTGCCGGACCCGTATGGCGGATCTGGTGAATCCGCCCGCGGCTCAGGCCGGCCTTCTCCGCGATCTGCGCATAGGACAGTCCCTGCGCATGGAGGTCCTGGACTACACGGCGGCGGAGTCGGGCGAGTTCGGTCACCTCCTGCTGCGCGTCGGCCAACCGCGTCGTGACCTCACGCAGGAGCAGGTACGGATCATCGATCGCCATGATCCGCTGCAACTCGTCCGACATGACCACACCTCCCAGAAGTACCCAGGAGTCTAGGGCCCTAGACGGAATGGGCGGCAGGCGCCGTCCCGTACGACCGCCGACCACGAAGAACCGGGACCGCCGCCGGGGCACACCCCGCGGACTCACCCGCCACCGCCCGCAAGGCAACCGTCGACTATCGACGAGCGGAGCCCGGTCACGCGCCCTCCCATGCCAGCTCGGCCCATACGGAACGCCCGTCGGGCCAGTTCTTCACACCCCAGTCCTTGGCGCAGGACGCGATCAACAGCAGCCCGCGCCCGCCCTCTTCCTGGCTGGTCACGTCGCACAGGTGCGGCACACGCTCGCCGCCCTGGTCGACCACCTCGATGCGCACGAGGCCGCCACCGAAGCCGACGATCACGAGGAACCAGCCGCCGGCCGAACCGCTCCGCGAGTGCCGCACGGCATTGGTCGCCAGCTCGCTGACGACCAGGACGGCGTCATCGACCGGACCCTCCTCGGTAATCATGGCGGCCACGAAGTGACGGGCCTGGACCACTTGCTCGGCCAGGCCGGGAAAGGCACGGCACCACTTGGTACGCATGGCAAGCTCCTTGTCTGCGTCTAGGGGTCTAGACAGCGCAGCGGCAGAGTATTCCCATGCGTGACCAACAGGCCAGGCATACAGAGGAATTATTCCTCTAAGGGGTGACGGTGTCTCCCAGCTCGCGGAACTCCTTCATCACCCGCAACAGCAGCTCCCGCACCTCGTCACCGAAGACGGCAACTCGCTCGAAGCGACCGAACTCCTCCTCGTACGCGGCCACCTCGGCGGAGTCGACCGACACCCGCTCCCCGGCGAACGCCTCGACCACGACCGCCCGTTGATCGCACAGCGTGAACCCGTGACGAGGCAGAAGCGGCACCGGCCGACGCCAAGGGATGACCCCGAGCCGTACCGTGCTCAGACTCTCGACGGCCAGCAACCGGTCGAGCTGGGCAAGCATCAGCGCCGGAGTTCCGGGCCAGGTCCGCAACACCGCTTCCGTCAGCACGAACACCGACTCACGCCCCGGTTCGTACAACACGCTCTGCCGCTCCACACGGGCAGCAACCGCCCGACCGACCGCCTCAGGAGTCGAGTTCGGCGCACTCTCGAAGACGTGCCGGGCGTACTCCGCGCTCTGCAGCAGGGCCGGCAGAACAACGCACTGGAACGACCGCACCAACCGAGCCGACCGCACCGCTTCATCGAGGACAGCCCCAGCGGGAGCTTCATCACCGGATGCCGGACCGGAGTCCGCGGCAGCCTCCACGGCCACCAGGAGGTCACGCACCTCACGCGCGGTCGAGTCGTCGAGGCCGAGGGCACGCGAGAGCCGGTCCAGCACGTCAGAACTCGGCACCATGCGCCCGGTCTCGACCTTGGAAACGGTCGGTTGCCCCACACCGGCCCGTTGTGCCAGCACGGCACCCGTCAGGCCGGCTTCAGTACGCAGCCCCCGAAGACGCACCCCGAGCGCCTTCATCCGCTCCCGCCGCTCACTCCCCATACCCAGGGTTCTACACCACGGGACAGCGATGACCGGGTGCATGAGCCTCAGTGATCACCAAGCGCCCCGAGCATGATTCAAACTTTCTCTACTGGTTCAAGGCGGCTCGCTCCGCTCACCGCGCGCGGCACGGCCCCCGGCCGGGCCTGCGCTCCTGTCTCCGCCCCGCTCCAGCCCGGCCAGCGCCCGTGCCGCGCACACAGCAATCAGCCGTCTGACGCCAGAGAAGAGGTACGTCGTGGCTGGGGCGGTCGACTACGCGGCTTTACGGAGCCACTTTGGCGCGAGCCTCGCAGATCATGGCCCCAACGTCGTGCTTTACCGGGCAGGTCCACAGACTGCCCGACGCGCCGGAAGCTTACGGGGCCATGATCACTCGCGCCAAAGCAGCGCCACCCCAAAGCCGCTCCACCGACCTAAGATGTTCGGCCAACCTCGCATCATGTTCAGCCACCATCCGCGTCCTTTTTCCAGAAATCACATTGGCACCTCCATCCGAGCAGGCGGACCAACCCGCTTTTGGTTCGAATTTCTTTAGCTATAACACCTCGGACACTTTCCAACCGTAAGAATTCTTGCTCATATTGCCAATTCGGGCGATCGACCGTAGACCTGAAAATACCTTTTCCGAGGAAAGCATACCTCCTCCTAGCCAACCAGGAAAGCTGTCTCGTTTCGGCCGAAGGTGTCGCCACGATAAGCGCCACGACCTGTCGCAGTGAAATTATCACGGCAAGGCCAAATAGGGCATACGCCCACGGCTGACCGAAGGGGGTCCAGCCGACAATTACAGCCAATGCAAGGCTAATGGGCAGGGCGCTCGAAATAAGACCGGCAATTCTGGTTGGCGTCAAGATGTATCTTGAGAAATCGTTAGGGTCGGGAGCCATCAGAGTCGGCAGAAAAACGGCGGCAAATACCAGCAAAAGCGAGATGTTAGCGTCCGTTTCGGAGTTACGGACACTCTGAACGAATGCAGCTATCCCTAGCGCGACGGTAACGAGCACTGAGGTGACAGCGACGGCCCACAACCACAACCGCCGTGGCGCAGCCAATCTAATAAAGACTTTTCCATGCGTGCCATAAGCCGCTCCCTCGATCGGGTAAAGCCCGAATCGCGTTGCCCTTTGACTCTCCACCTGCCTTTCCTCGGGGGCCAGGATCTGAGGCCGGAGATTCTTGAGTTTCCTGGCTACTTTCGCCTGCCTGAAAAAGGACGCGGCCGTGGAGTCCTCAGCCTTCGATAGCTTGCTCCTGACATCTGCATCATCGTAGAGCTCTGCTCTGGTTATTCCTACGTTACTCGGCGTCTTGAGCTCAAAGTGATAGCTCTGCGAGTAAGCAACGTTGGAGGCGTTGAGGATGACGTCTAGGTGGTCAAGACCAATTAGCTTCTTGGCGAGTGCCTGGACTGCACCCCATCGCCCGTTGCGACGACTTCTGTAGAGAGCAAGCGGACGGACATAAGAGTACTTGACAATCACCCTCTCGCCTTTTCCGATCACGTCATCAAGCGGCAAAAACAGAATGAAGTTGCGGGAGAGCATCCTAGCCAAGACCAAAAAAGCTTTCGCTTTAGTTCCGTCAGGCGGATCGAAGCCCCACTTGTCGCCATCACGGAGGAGTTCCTCTAGATCTCCATCGGGAATTCCCTTCAGTTCGCTTATAGGGGATTGAAGTAGCCTGTCCGCCACGTCCCGGATCTCACCTTGGCTCATCCTCGAGCAAAGTTTCTGTGCCCATTGGACGAGCATCTCCTTCATGACCTCTCGCCCAAGTTTCCTTGAGATTTTGGGTAGTCTCTCCTCTTCTTTTTCTCCCCAGAAGTCGAAGTCGGAGATCACATCCTTGCTTAGCATGGCAATCGGCAGCAGAGTGACATCGGAGCCATTGTCAAGGCTCACTTTAGGTTGCACCCCCGGCGTCACGATATCGACGCTCACGCGGCGCGCTATGCTCAGTTCGTCCGGGAAGGATACAGAGTCAACGCGCCTTACTATCCAATCCTTGCTGGAGAAGATGAGTTCTATAATCTCAATAGCAGCTCTGGCGCTCACCTTGCCGCTATAGCGTGCTCCCTCTGAAAGGTCATAACCCTGATTCTTGCGAAGCATGAGATTTAGCCTTCCTGGCGCTGCAAGCCACAGGTAGCTAAGCAGGCACTAGCTACTACATGTTCCAGAGAATGCAGAGTTACCCTTGATCGCAACCCGAGAGAACTTGAATAGACAATCAGCGGACGAACACTGGGACATAGGGCGTGCAGGCAGACAGACACCGAGAGCACATCGCCCCAGGTCAGATAGAGAACCACCTCTGAAACACCCTTGCTTCCCAAGCTGAGGGTTTGCGGGACCGAGCAGCCCTGTTCTTCCCGCGGCCCGGCCGGCGCGACCTGCTCCCGTCGACGGCAAGCACCGTGGCTGAGGTCGGCGGGGGTGCAGCGAGGCACACGCGCGCCTGGTCGGCCGACGCACCCACCGTCGTGGCTGGCTGTCGTCGGCTGAGGTTCGTGCCACAACCGTGCCAGATGCAGGGGGCAACAGCGGTCAACACCGGCGTCCCTCGGTCGAGTAGCCGCCCGCTCCCTCGGCTGGCGAATTCGCAGCTCAGCCCGCAGATCACCCAGCCGCTCTCCTAAAGCGGGTGTCGCAGGTTCGAATCCTGCCGGGGGCACCAGGCAAAAGGCCCCGGACCGATCATGGTCCGGGGTCTTTGACATCCACTTCCGGCAACAACGAGGACAGTCACTGACGACTGCGGCGCCTCCTGAGCAGCCGGTCCATGTGGCTCATGGCTTCGCGCTGCGTCTCCTGCATACCCGACCACCGAAATCCGGTGGACCGAGTCCGGTGGACCGTGCAACGGTCTCCGCATGCCGAGTGCGATCCAGTCGTCGAAGTCCTCCGCCTCCGGGGCTTTCCTGTCGTTCGAGTCCTTCGACGGGACCATCATCGGATATCGACGGATCGGGTCCGGGCTGCCGGTCGTCATGGTTCACGGGTCCGGCGGTGGGTTGCACTCCTGGCAGCCGGTGGCCGAACGACTCGCCGACCGGTTCGAGCTGTGGTCGCCGGCCCGTCGCGGCTACGCCCCGAGCCAGTCGGGCCGATCTCCGAAGCGCTTCGCCGACGAGGTGGGCGACATCAGAGTACTGATCAACAGGATCGGCCGCCCGGTGCACCTGGTCGGCATGTCTTACGGCGCCACCGTTGCCCTGCACGCTGCGGCAGCCGGACTCGCCCTCCGCTCCCTGGTGCTGTGGGAACCGCCGCTGTACGCCGCGGGCGAGGAACTGACGCCCGTGCTGTCTCGATTCGAGGAACTCACCACGCAGGGTGACCGGCTGCAGGCCGATCGGCTCCTGGCGGAGAAGGTGGCCCGCGTCCCGGCCCCGCTGCTGGACTTCATGGACGGCGGCGATCCGGCCGACAACGAGCCCGCCACCGACGCGCCCGGCTGGTGCCGCGACCTGGAATCGATGGCCGCCGATGCAGTGGACGTGGAGCGCTGGTCCGCTGTCACTGTCCCCACGCTGCTGATGCGGGGGGCCGACACATGGCAGCCCATGCCGGAAACCCTCGACCGACTCGCGAGCGTGCTGCCCGACGTCACACTCACGACGTTCCCCGACCAAATGCACTTCGCGCCGTCAACGGTGCCCGAAGCCGTGGCAGCGGAGATCGCCCGCTTCCTGTCGCACCCCTGAAGCGCACCCACCACACAACCAGGTCTTCGGGACGAAGAGATCGTGCCAGGTCATGCGGGGAACCACGGGAAATCAACGGACCCGCCCATCCGGCGTGGGCGGCTTCCACCGCAGATCAGCCCCACAGCGAGTCCTAGATCACCTCAGCTTCCCAAGCTGAGAGCGTTCGCCGCCTGTCCGGGCTCCTCGATGAGTCAGAGAAGGTCCCGCCAGAAGAGGGCCGTCGCTCGCGGGTTCCAGCTGTCGTCGACCTCGTCCCGCGCCTCGTCGAACTCCTGGTGCATGTAGTCGGCCAGGTCCAGGCCGTAATAGATGACGTCGGTCTGCCACATCGAGAGCACCGGATGTCCGAAGCTTCCCCGGCCGGCAGGCAGGTATCGGTGGGCATACACGGGCACCATCACCGGCGCCTCCGCCAGATGACGCCGCGCCGTATCCAGTGCCGCCGTTCCGTCGGCTGGACGCTCACCCCAGCCCTCGTACCAGAACGCGTTGTGCTCAACGCCGAGCAGAACACCCTCGACCGGCCAGTCGAGCTGTCGACGCAAGCCGCCCAAATCGCCGCCGCGCCACTCCGGCCAGGGCCTTGACCAGGTCTGCCCGTCCTCGGGAGGGACGTTGATCGGGAGCCCGGCCGCAAGGAATGCCCGGTGATCGTCCGCGAACTCGAAGCCGTACTCGCGCTCGATGCGCGTGAACTCGGCCTCCGTCAGCCCCGCCCCGAACTCATAGAGGCCCGTCTGTGCCAGGCGATGTGCGGCCTCCGCACCCAGGCGTACTCCCTCATTGCTGATCACCGCCGCACACTAGCGCCGATCGCATCCAACCATCACCCGAGATGTATGCGGGCTCCGCCTCAGTTTCCGTGTCATTCAGCCCTGTTCAGGGCCGTTCAGGCGAGACCACGAGTCGGCTGCAACCCATGGGCGGGCCGCCCGTGAACGCAGGTGAACGGCCCTGTACGCGAAACCGCGAGGCATCAACACAGTTGGAAAGCGTGCGCCCCCCGGGCAACCTCCTTGGGCCGCCGTGCACCGCTGCGCGGAGCGGTGCGCCTTCCACAGAGGACATGTGCCCGGCAATCCTGCACTGGTCCGCACGACGGTCGAGACCGGGGGTGGGAAACGTGGCTCGTACGCAGTCCAGGTGTGGAGCGCTCACGCAGAAGGGCACTCGGTGTCAGCGGCTGGCGATGGTCGGTGCGTCGCGATGCGACCTGCACCGTGGCGAGTGGTCGTCGTACACCATCGAGAAGCGCAAGGAAACCGAACGCAAGGCGAAGAAACGCAAGCGCCGCAAGTGACCCCAGCCGGTGTGAGGTGACATCCATGGCTGACATCAACGACAGCGGACAGCGGCGGCGCGGTGCGGTCTGACACGGCCACAGCTTCCCCGCGCAGCACGGGTGGACAGGCGGTCAGACCGAACTCCTCAAGCGGGTGTCGCAGGTTCGAATCCTGCCGGGGGCACACGGCACAGGGCCGGTTCGAAGGGCTTGATCCCTCGAACCGGCCCTGCTGCGTGATCACATCCGTGCCCCGGTGTGCTCCCACCGCACCAGTGCCCTGCCGTCAGCCTTCGTGGGGCACCCTCGGGCGGGTGACCGGCACGACGGTGAGGAGGTCGTCCAGCCCTTTGAAGTCGTCGGGGTTGGTGGTGAAGAGGGGAAGGTTCTCCGCCACGGCGATGGCAGCGATCACCAGGTCGGCCACCCGGCGGCGTGGCTTGCGGCCGGCGCTGATCACTGCGGCACAGATACGGCCGTAGATGCGGGCCGCTTCGGCCTCGAAGGGGATGGGGTCGAACTCGTTCTCGGCGCGTTGCAGGACGTCGAGCCTACGGGCGCGTTCGGCGTGTTCGTCGTAGCTGCTCTGTTCGTCGTTGCGACGGACCTCGTGCGGACCGGCGGACAACTCGGCCAGGGTGATGGCGGTGATCGCCATTTCGTCCGGTAGCTCCTCGGGTGCCACCCAGCGGCGCAGAATCATGATGTTGGTGTCGAGGAGGCCCTGTTGATGCGTCGAGCGGTCAGCGGTCATAGGGATCGTCCGGGTAGGTGTCGGCCGTGGCGTCCTGATCGGCGCGGAACCTGTCGAGGTCGATGCCGGGAGCGGTCCTGGACATCGCGGCGAACTCCTGGCGGGAGACGAACCGGCGGCGTCGACGCAGCGGGACGAGCTGTCCGATCGGATGTCCGTCGCGGGTGACGGTGAACGACTGACCGCCCTGTACGGCATCCATGATCTCTCGGGACCGGCTGCGTAGATCCCGTTGGGTGATTTCGGGCTGAACGCTCATACCGACCAAGGTAGCGCCGGGTGCTACCAGGTGACACATGACGCCCGAAGGCTTGCGCCGACAGAGCTTCGGCCGTAGCGGCCGGGTACGGCCTTCGCTGATCGATCCGGCTGGAGCTACGGATGAGAAGGCGCCGACATCCACAGCTGACATCAACGACGTCGGACGGGGACACACGCCAGCGACTCCCGCCGGCCGGCGTGCCGGTCGACGACAGCAGTCGGGCCACGCTCGGACCGAACTCCTCAAACGGGTGTCGCAGGTTCGAATCCTGCCGGGGGCACAGAAGAAAGGGCCGGCTCAGGAGGGGTTCCTCCCGGACTGGCCCTTCTTCGTGTTCGGGCACGTCTTAGCGGTCCGCGCCCTTGATGCGGCACGGGTCGCGCCGGATTACCTCGTCTTCCACGGCCGTGTTCATCAGGGCGCGCAGCAGCTGGTACGCCTTGACCACCGACGGCTCACCGACGCCGGCCACGAGGAGCTTGCCGCGTCAACTGCGCACCCGGGCCGTCGTCACGTCGGCCACGCTCCCGGCCCCGAAGGTGGGCAGGATGTGCAGCCGCATCACCGCCTCGTTCCGCTCACGGGTGAGGTCGGCGAGTTTCCGGTCCCGCAGCCGCGCGGTGGCGTACTCCTCGAAGTTTCACCACGCCGGCATCCGGGTCCGGCCGAAGACCGCGCACGATGTCCGATTCGATGTGCGTCAAGGAGACTTGGGCGTCGGTCTTGGTCGTGCACGTCTTCTCCGCCGGGCGCAGTTGCCCCGTCTCCGCTTACGGGGCCGTGATCACTCGCCCCGAAGCAGCTCCCGGCCAAAGTCGTTCCGCCGACCTTTCGTGTCAGCAGCCCACCATTACTGGGGCACGGATCAGCAAAGCCTTAAGTGAAAGACCTCTAGCTAGACGCGGTCCTGGAAGACGGTGTACCAGGGGTACGTCCCCACCACGGCGCCGTCGGCCGTCACGGCCTCCAGCGTGTAGAAGTATGTGTTCCCCTTCGTCGCCGTGGCGTCCTCCCAGGTCCGGGCGTCCGCCGGGAGCAGTCCGTCGTGCTGGGGCTCGTACGCCTTGGTCGCCGGGTTCCATCGGCTCACGCGGTAGCCGGTGACCGTGGCGCAGCGGGTCGTGTCGGTGCACTGCCAGTCGACGGACGGACGAGTGGTCGTCCGGTTGTGGCCCAGGCTGCCGAGGCTCCAGTCCCGGGTGACGGTCACGGACGGCCGGACGTCGAGCTCGGTGGCCTCGACCACGGTGACCTTCGGGTCGCTCGGGTGCAGCGTGTTGCCCCAGTGGTCCTTGGCCGTCACCGCGTACACGTGCGCCTCGCCGTCCGGCAGGTTGCCGCAGAGGATCGCGAGCCAGTTGCTCGTGCCCTCCGCGCAGGTGGCGGGGCCGAGCCACTTGACCGTGCCGTCGGCCTGCCGGACGCCCGTCCAGACCACGTACTCGTCGATGTCGTCCTCGGGCGAAGCGGCCCAGCTCACCAGCATGCCGTCGTTGCGCGGGGTGACCTTCACGCCGGTGACCGGGCCGGGCGCCACGGTGTCGCCGGTGCGGACGACGACCGGCGCGGAGTACGCCGACTCGTTGCCGTACGGGTCCACCGCCGTGACGGCGTACGTCACGTACGTGTTCGCGGGCATGTCCACGTCGTAGCAGTTGCCGCCGTTGCTCGCCTCGTGGCTCTCCTCCGCGACGCAGGTCACCTGGGTGCGCGCGGTCGGGTCGAACGTCTTGCCGGGCGAGCGGTACACGCGGTAGTGCCCGCCGTTGTCCCAGTCCTCGTAGAAACCGTCGGGCTGGCTCCAGTGCACATTGGTGTAGCCGGGACGGGCGCCGGCGGTGACGCCGGTCGGGGACTTCGGTGGCATCCGGTCGACGCCGTCGCTGGTGACCGTCGCGTACGCCCCCGGGTTGCCGGCTGCGTCCAGGGCCCGGACCCGGTAGTACGTGTTCGTGTTCACGGCGCCGCTGGTCCGGTACGACGTCGTGGTCGTCGTACCGCGCAGCTCGAACGGTCCGGCAGCCGCGGACGAGGCGTACACCTCGTACTTCGCCGTGTCGGCGACTCCCTGCCAGTTCAGGGTGTCCCACCACCCGTCGCCGGTGGCGACCGTGAGTCCGGTGGGGGCTGCCGGCCCGGTGCGGTCGACGGTCGTCGCCGTCACGTCCGGGCTGCCGGTGGACTCGCGGCCGGCCTTGTCGACGGCGCGGACCTCGTACAGGAAGGTCTGGCCGGTGGCGGGAGGGGCGTCGACGAAGGACCGGGTGGTCAGCAGGGACGTCCCGCTGACCTTGGCCCAGCTGGTGGCGCTCAGTCGGCGGTACACGCGGTACCCGGCGAGGTCCATCTCCTTGTTGGCGGTCCAGCGCAGGGTGGTCTTGGCGGTCGTCCTGTCGTACGCGGCGGTGAGGCCGGTCGGGGCGAGCGGCTTGACCGTGTCGACGGCGGCCTCGGTGCGAGGGGTGTACGTGAAGGCGGCGTTGGCGGCGCCGGTCCATGCGACGTAGTCCACGCGGAGCGTGTGCTTGCCGGCCGGGATGGTCAGGTCGACGGTCTTGCGGGCGGTTGTGGAGACGTTCTTCCACAGGTCGATCTTCCGCACACCGTCGACGTAGACGCGCATGCCGTCCTGCGTGGCGGCGGAGAGCCGGAAGGGGCCGCCGGAGCCGAAGTCCCGAGTGAGGGACCAGCGGACGGAGAAGTTGTCCTTGGGCAGCGTGACGCCGGCCGGATCGCCGTACCCGTAGTTCTCGCTGATGGCGGTGTCGCAGGCGGTGAGCTTCGGCGTGCCGCTGAAGGTGGAGTTGCCGAAGTACTGCGCCCTCCAGACGGGAGAGGTGCAGGTGACCGCTGCGGAGGCGGGGGCGGCGGTGATCAGGCCGCCGGTGGTGGCGAGCGCCGCCGTCGCGGCCAGCGCGGACAGCCGGGTACGAGTCATCACAGGGAGTGGGCCCCTTCTGGACCAAGAGAAAGCATGTGAAACGGGCGACGCCTGTGTGACTCATGAGGCGGGGGCGGGGTTGCCCCCGCCCGCTCACCGTTTCCCACGGACGTTCGCCACACGACGGCCGTACCGGTGGACGTCAGTGGAAGGCGCTGACCGGCCGAGACCCCGGACAGGCAACGGGCCTCCGGAGCCGCGTTGGTTGCCGAAGCCGTCGAGCATGCGCCGCAGGGTTCGACGGGCGTCGTCGTTCGCCGGCACCGGCAAGCGTGAGCACCGGAGTCGGCATCTCTCCTCCTTCCGACGGGGCCGGACAGGGCCATGGCACCCACAGACCTTTCTCGCCTGCAGTTGCCGCGTGCGTGCCGTGAGGCTCTTGCCGAGCAGCGGTCGGAGCGGATCGACGGTCACACCATCCCCATCGCCGGCAACTGGTGGAACAACGAGATAGCAGCCGCTCACCTGCCTGGTGCGCCCGTGACCGGACCAGATGTCACGCGGCTCAGTCGCGGCGACGTGTTCACGGATGCGGCCAACCTTGATGCGGGCTTCGAAGAGGAGCTGCTGCGATGTTCGTGGCGAGTCCTCGCTTGGGGCAGTGGCCTGAAACTCCGCCTCAATCGCCAGCGTGATTGAGCTGTGGCGGATAACCCGTCCTCAGCCGTGGCGGCTCTGCGCCAGGCCATGCAGGCGGCCCGCGAGGATCCGGCGCAGGCGCACGAAGCTCTACGCCCGAAACGCCGAAACGCCGAAACGCCGCAACGCCGCAACGCCGCAACGCCGCAACGCCGCAACGCCGCAACGCCATTGCGTATCCGGGCCCGGCATTCTCGACCAAGGTCTTGTACTTCGCTGGCAGCAGCGTTCTCGACCACCCGTGCGTGATCCTCGACTCCCAGGTGGCCGCCACGCTCAGGAACACCTGCAAGTGGGGCTCGCTCGGTGAGGACGGATGGCCCGCCAGCGCCTACGTCCGGTACTGCACGCTATTGGACCGCTGGGCCCGCGAGGAGAGCAGGCAGCTCGGGCGCCGCATCGGCATCGACGAGATCGAACTCTTCAAGCGGGTGTCGCAGGTTCGAATCCTGCCGGGGGGCACGGACAGAAGGGTCGGTTCGAGAGAGCTTTTCTCCGGGGCCGGCCCTTCGCCGTTTCGAGGACCGCGCAGGGCGGCTGTCGCCACGCCGTCCGCGGGTACGCGCCCGAGCCATCGGTAGGGACGTCAGAGATCGGCCTTCATCGATCACCCGGAGGACCTGACACCTCTGATCGTCTGGTGGTGATCTGGAGAGGCCGGCGCCCTGAACAAGGATGACGAGGGGAACCTCCGGGCCGGGCCGCGGAGAAAGCCAGGTCGCCTGACGCAGAGCCTGGCATACTTCAAGTATGGCAACTCGAAAGATCACCATTACCGTGCCGGAAGAGCTTGTCGAATCGATCAAGGAGCGTGTCGACGCACGAGGGGTGTCCGGCTACATCGCGGCCGCCGCCGCCCATCAGGACGCCATGGACCGGTTGCGCGAGCTGGCCGAACGCCTCGAGGAGGAGCACGGGCCGGTGACGGACGACGAGCAGCAGGCAGCGCTGGACCGCATCGCCGCCATCGACGGTTGGCATGACGAGCAGCGATCGCACCCCGGTGCGGCCGCGTGAGCCGCACCACCCGAGCGAAGCTGCACCAGCCACGACAACGCGTCTTCGTGTTCGACTCCGAGGCCCTTTCCAAGGCCATTCGAGGAGATCGGGAGGTGATCGCGCTGATCAAGGCGGCTCCGCGGCTCGACATCCCCGTCGTCACCTCGGCCCTCACCACCTTGGAGGCATGGGATCCGCGCGAAACGTCAAGGCAGGCACTGTGGAACTGGACACTGTCCCGGATCCGCATCGTGCACACGGACGACCAGGTGATCGCCACGGCGCGGGACATGCTGAAGACCGCCGGCCTGCACGGGCACAAGTACGCCATCGATGCCGTCCTTGCGGCCGTGGCCGCACAGGAAGCCGAGCGGGGAGCCCAGGCGACCGTCTTCACTTCGGACACCGATGATCTGAATCAGCTTCTCGCAGGCCGCCCCGTACGAGTGGAGAAGGTCTGACGGGGCGCGTACACCTCACTCGGGTTGCTCGCCGACTTCCGCCGGGCAACCCGCGCATTCACCGTACGACACCCACCAGCACGCATTCACCACGTGCGCGCCCCTCCCGAGTCGGCTTCGCAGGTCTGCACCACGGTGCGGGATCAGACGCTGTTCACTGCGTCCACACCCGCAGGAACTCTTCGGCCGGGATGGCCTCCAGCGGGTCCTCTTCAGGATTGATCGCCTGGTCTGTCAGGAAGCCGCGCTCGTCCTCCAGGTGCTCCCAGCTGTACCGGTGGAGTTGGCCGGCCGAAGTCAGCTCGGCTTGCTTGATCACGATCAACTCGCCGCGGTCGCGTACCGCCTCGATGTACCACAAGCCCCCCTCCTCGTCAGCGTGACGAAAGTGGTGCCGCAGGGTGGCGTTCTCATCGAGTGCTCGGAAGTACGCCACGGTCTCTGCTTTGATGCGCTCCAGGTCAACCACTGGCTCATCGTGCCAGCGAGCGCGCGGGTTGCTCCGCTCTGACATCCACGCGTGACATCCACGCGGGACATCAACGACGCCGGATGAAGGTGTACATCAGCATCCCTGTCCGGCTGCCGCACCCGCCGACGACGGCCTCCGGGGCGGGCCCGGATCGAACTCCTCAAGCGGGTGTCGCAGGTTCGA
The DNA here is from genome assembly GCF_001279005.1 of Streptomyces caelestis. GTDB lineage: Bacteria > Actinomycetota > Actinomycetes > Streptomycetales > Streptomycetaceae > Streptomyces > Streptomyces heliomycini. The sequence continues at coordinate 94,851 of NZ_LGCN01000177.1, read as the reverse complement.
ATCCTGCCGGGGACACAGAAGGGAAGGGCGCCTGAGGTTCCCCTGAGTTTCCCCCTGGGGTGTGTCCTATCGGCAGGGCTCAGGTACGAAGCCAGTCCTTGCCGAGGGTTGCCTCGCGTGCGATGCGATGCCACTGGCCTTCCCCTCCGGGCAAGGGCCAGGCCCAGGTCGGCTGTTCTGCGGTGTTCGCATCGTGGAGGAGGCGGACGAGCTGTGGGCCGGCGGTGGCGGAGCCGTCCGGGACGGTGGGACCGTGGACGGCGCGGAGCTCGGCGAAGCGTTCCAGTTCGTACTCGTAGAAGCCCACAGCGTCATCGATACGTGTGGCCAGGTCATCGCGCGGCATGGTGCGGTGCAACTGCAGCAGCGGAGGCTCGATGGACTCGGCGATCGCCGCGGCGAGTCGTGCGTGACCGTCCAGGATCAGATGACAGTCCAGACCACTGACCCACCACAACAGAACGGGTGGGAGCGTCCCCTCGCGGACCTGCTTGCGGTACGCCTTGACTCGGCTGTCGCCCGGGCCGGGCATGGGCCGTAGCGGCAGGACCTCGAACGATGTGGAGTGGAAGAACCAGTCGATGTATCCGTTCGGATGGCCCTCGACGAGCATCGAGCTCCAGTACTCGGCATGCGAAGTGGCAGCGTGACGCCAGCGCAGGAGCGGGCTCTCGCAGGAGAGCAGCCACCGGCCCTCGTGCAACGGGCTGCCCGGTGAGTCGATGAGGTAGTGCGCGAAGCGGTGAGCCCACCGTTGCGGGCTGCGCGACAGGGCACGCCCCACGTCGGCGCGCAGCGGTGGGACAAAGGAGCGGTACTCGTCGGTACGCCAGAAGTCCACGCCTTGTAAGGGCTCTTCGACGGCAGCGAGCAGCACAGGCTTCGACGACTGGGAGACCAGCAGCCGTGGTCCAGCAGTGAAAATGCACAGCTCCGGCTGGTGGCGGTCCTGTACGTCCAAGGACAGGCCCACCCACGCGCCGTCGTTCCGCGTGACATCGCTGCGCTGCATGTCAAGAGCGTAGACGGCGACTACGGTGCGCCGATGATGCCCTTGGTCAATCGACCCGATCCGCACCCTCCGCCAGCGGGGCCCGGCCGGAAATACTCGCGGTGCTCGTTGAAGTCTTCCACTCACTTGAACGCCAGACCGCGTAAGGAGATGGTCAGCGTTTGATGCGGCTGCGGACGGCGAGGCTCCTCGCTCCGCACACCACGCCGGGCTGAGGGACCGGTTCAGTTCTTCGCCGCACGTGGCAGGCGAGTGAGGCTGCGGTCGTGCAGGCGGCTGAGGAGCAGCAGTGAGCAGGTGGCGCCGATCAGTGCGCAGAACATGTCCCACTGGGTGTCCCAGACATCGCCCTGAGTGGCCAGGAACGCGTCGGCGGCCTGTCCGCCGATCACGGCCGCCGCCCACTCCAGCATCTCGAAGACGGCGCTGAAGGCGAGGCAGGCGCAGACGGTCAGCGGGGCGAGCCAGCGGCTGCCGCGCAACGGCGAGGTGCGGACGAGGAGTTCCCGGACCAGGATCGCCGGGACGAAGCCCTGCATGAGGTGGCCGAAGCGGTCGTAGGGGTTGCGCTCCAGGCCGAACCAGTCGCGCACCCAGTCACCGGCCGGGACCTCCGCGTAGGTGTAGTGCCCACCCACGATCAGGACCAGCGCGTGGACGGCAAGCAGACCACACAGCAGGCCGCTCAGCGGGAACCGCCGCCGCAGCAGGATCGCCAGGGGCAGGCCCACCATCACCCACACCGTCTCCAGCAGCCAGGTGGTCGATTCTTTGGCACCCCACGCCGACGCCATGAGCGCTGCGGCGACGACGGCCACGAGAACGGCGGGCAGTCGGCGACCTGTACCGCCGGGGGCCGGCGGTACGTCCGACGGCGACGGGTTGACGGACATGTTGATGGCGGACATCGTGTGCTCCTCTTGTCTGTGTGCTGTCGCCATCCTCGGGGTCGTCGCGAAGCCCGGCATGAGTGCGCCTACTCATCTGCCGTGCGTGGAAAGCGGGTGGGGACCTCAGCGGGAGGCCCGGGCCGGAACTCAGGAAGTGAGCAGCGGTGCGGCCGGGTCCAGGTGGTGGCCGTCGTCCTTTGTTCGGGCGCCCTGGGTGGCCGGCGTGTGGCGGACAACGGACTCCGGCATACGGATCACCACCGGGCGCGGGGCCGCTCCCGTACCGCCGTACGGGAGCGGCCCCGCGCCCGGCCCGTCACGGTGGCCTGCACCCCGACATCCGGGGTGAACTGCACCAGGGCCGCCTTCATGCGGGCAGGTCACGGGGATCGAGCCAGAGGAGTTCGTCATGGCGCCGTTCTGCCGCCGGCGCCGCCCGCGTTGCCGATCGGCTGGTCGAGGCGGAACTCGCCTCTCACCCTCGTGGGTCGTGGTCCGAACCCGGGTCGGCGGCGGGCGTGATGAGAAGGGGTGAGGGTGCCTGTGCCGCGGGGAGGAGGACGGCGCACAGGCGTCATGGCTCTCAGCGCGCGAGGGGCGGGGTGCCGGCGATCCTCCGGCACCCCGCCCCTGACGCGGACGTCCGGAGCCCTGGTCAGGAGGTGATGACGTCGGTCAGGCGCCGACGGCCGCGGCGTAGCGGGCTGCGACGTCCTCCCAGTGGACCAGGTCCCAGAGCTTGGTGACGTAGTCCGGTCGGACGTTCTTGTACTGCAGGTAGTAGGCGTGCTCCCAGGCGTCGAAGACGAGCAGCGGGGTGCTGCCCTGGCCGACGTTGCCGTGGTGGTCGTAGACCTGCTCCACGATCAGGCGCTTGCCCAGGGGTTCCCAGGCGAGCACGCCCCAGCCCGAGCCCTGCACGGATGTGGTGGCCACGGTGAGCTGCTTCTTGAAGGCCTCGAAGCCACCCAGGTGCTCGTCGATCGCGGTCGCCAGCGCTCCGTCGGGGCGGTCGCCGCCGTCCGGGGAGAGGTTCTGCCAGAAGATCGAGTGCAGGACGTGCCCGGAGAGGTTGAAGGCGTAGGTCTTCTCCAGGCCGACGAGGCCGGTGGGCGTGAGCTGGTCCTTGTCGCGGATCTCCGCGATCTGCTCCAGCGTGTCGTTGGCTCCCTTGACGTAGGCGGCGTGGTGCTTGGCGTGGTGCAGTTCCAGGATTTCCGGCGTGATGGCCGGCGCGAGCGCCGAGTAGTCGTACGGCAGGTCGGGAAGCGCGTAGGTGCCCATCTGGCGCGTCTCCTTCGATGAGTTGATCGTCCTGGGACACCCTACGACTTTATTGCGAATGACTTGCAACAACTTGCTCATTGCATCAGCATGAGTCGTGGCGGGGTCGGCCCGTCAGCTTTCGGTGGCACAGCGCCCGGCATGGGTGTGGTCCTTCCGGGAAGGTGATCGTCTTCTCAACCGGCGTCCGCCGGATCCGGCCGGCCCCGCGCCTCACCCCGGCGGGCGGCGCGCTCCTCGCTCAGTGGGATCTTCCGCATCCGGGGGGCCGCTGCTCCGCCCTCCCGCTCATAGGTCGCACCGAGGGGGCCCTGCATCCGCAACCGTCATCAGCAACGCCGGACGGGGACGCGCGTCAGCGCCTCTGTCCTGCTGTCGTACCAGCGGACGATGGTGGAGGACGTCCGCTTACCGCTGCCGCTCACCGCTGCCGGTCACCGGTCGTCGGCCACCGAGAGGACGGCGCGGGCCTGGAGCTGCTGGGGAAACTCCGCAACCGGCGAGCGGCAGCCGGACCGTCCTGCCTCACCGAACCGGGGTCGACCACTCGGCCGGTGAAAAGGAGTCGAATCGCCCCACCGGCCTGGCCGATCATGCGTCCATGCCCCTGACAGCCACCCTCGCCCGAGTCGACGCGGATCTGGCAGCCGGTCGCGTGCCCATGGCGCGTCAGCGCCTACGCGGACTGGTCTCCTCCTACCCCGACGACCTGACCCTCCGCCGCCGCCTGGCAGAGGTGTACCGGCTGTACGGCGAGCCCGCGGAAGCGGGGCGTTGGATGTATCTCGAGGAGGACCGGGACGCGGCCGAGACCTCCGCCTTCGAAGCGAGGTACCGGACGCCCCGGGAGCGCATGAGGGCACTCGCGTGGAGCGGCCCCGAGTCGCTCGCTCCGTCCGAGTTCGCCGTGGAGCAGCTGACGGCGGTACGCACCGCTTGCTCCGAATCCCTGGGGCGCCCGGTGGACTGGGACTCGACGCCTTCCGCCCTGGATGACGAACCGGGCTCCGCCATGAGGAAGTTCAGCGGCTTCCTGGCAGGAACCGGCTGCCTGATCGCCCTCCTCGCAATGGTGGGGATCTGGTTGAACGGGTTGATCGCCCTGTTCAGCTGACTCGTCCGTCGGCAGATCGGTGTGGCGCCGGTCAGCCGAGGGGGTTGGCGGTGTCGCGCAGGGCGGCCAGGACCGGGGCGTACATGCGGGCCTTGATGGTGCCGAGGGTGTCGCCTGCTTTGTTCACCTGGGCCCGGGCGGTCTCGATGGCGGTGGAGCGCACGGCCTCCTCGGGGACCGCTTGGTCGACGATGTGGACGGCTGCGGCGTCGGCACCACCGTAGCGGCGGGCGGTGACCATGGCCTCGTGCGCGGTCTGCGGCGCCAGCCGGGACTGGATGAGGGCGGACATGCCGGGGGTGAAGGGGATGTCGATGTCCGCCTCGGGCAGGCACCAGTAGCCTCGGTCGGCGCGCATGACGCGAACGTCGTGGGCGAGGGAGAACATCGCGCCGGCGGCGAACGTGTGGCCCTGCAGCGCGGCCACCGTGACGACCGGCAGTGACAGCATCCGCGCGAACAGTCCGTGCACGGAGACGACGTAGTCGTGGTACTGGTCGGCGTGGGCGAACAGCCACTCCAGGTCGAGCCCGTTGGAGTAGATCTTGCCGGTGGCGGCGGTGACCAGGGCACGGGGGCCTTCCGCCTTCTCCACCTCGTCGAGCGCGGCGCCGACCGCGCCGATCCAGTCGGGGTGGAAGCGGTTCTCGCCGTCCCCCAGGTCGAGGACGAAGACGTTTTCCTGACGGTCGAGCGAGGGCATGACGGCTCCTTCGACAAGCGGTCTACTCGTCAGTAACTTATGGGGCGCGACGTGGGTCACGCAAGACAAGTGAGTCCGGGGCCTGGCCTTCCCGACGTCCTGGCACTCAGGCCTCCGAGGACGCCGTCCCCGTGCGTCGCCCCGCCGGCACGGGGAAGGCGTGCGCCGGCCCTCGCCCGCGGCGGGAAGCGGCGCGCGGCCGGCGGCGCCGACGACGGGGCCGGCCCATGGCGCTCCCTCTCTCTCGGCATCGACGCGGGCGGTTACTGGCGGATGCGGCGTCTCCCGAGCGGGTGGCCCATGTGACTGACGGCCTCGCCGCCGGGCGCCTTGGGCGACGCACGTGCAGACGTCCGTGGCGATGCCGATCCGGGTGAGCTACGCGACCGCGAGATCAGGGAGGCCCCAACCGTGCCCGCTCCATAAGATCGATCACGTAGTGGACCAGTTCAACCGGCGCGGTGGTGGCAGCGAAAATCCTTCGATCGACACCCCTCTCGGGGTCAAACCTTCCCGTATAGATCACCACGGGCACATCGATTCCGTACTGGTCCAGTACGCGCAGCATCTTGATGCCTGCCTGCCGATCGCCGTCCCGGTCCAGATCACTGATGATGACGTCGTACGGCCTGCGGCGGAACAGGGGCGTGGCTTCCTCGGTGGACAGAGCTACGTCGACGTGCATGCCGACCGCCCGGAAGAGCTCGACAAGCGGAGCATTTCCTTCCGGGCGATCGTCGACCCACAACATCTTGCCGCCCCGCAGCACATCGGCAGCGTGCTCCAGCCTGCCCAGCGCTGTACGCCTGGCGGTCGCGGTGACAGTCGCCCGGCTCTCGTCCTGAGCGCGGTCGAGCAGTTCGGCAGCGAGTTCGATTTCGACGCCCAATGCTCGTACGGCAGTCAGTCGTGGCACCATCTGCTGGACGAGCGTCCCTCGCAGAGTGAAGAACACGGTGACGGCGAAGGCCACCCAGAGCATCGCGGGGATCGTCCCGATGATCTTTATCCATAAAACGTCGGACATCTCCATATCATCGGAGAAAGAGCCCTCGCCCTGGGGTCACTTCACCGGACATCTTCCGGGGAAAGGCGCTGAGCCGAACCGCCGGGGGATTTGGCGGTACAGCGGCGCCGTACAGCAGTCTTCCCGACCTCAGCCGATCACCGACGGCCTTCAGGGGCCTTCCGGCCGGTTCGCTGACCCTCGACAAGCCTTCGGCCAGTAGGCCGGGACGAAGGGGGCGCGGTCGCCCCGGACACTGGGCCGGCCCTTCGTGGTGTACGGGGTCGTGCGCCACGCGTGCCGCTACGTGGAGGAGTCCCGGTCCGGGGCGGGCTCGCCCTTCGGGACGAAGAGGCTCAGGCGGAAGGTGGTCGGGTGCGCCAGGCGGCCGCAGAGTGTGTCCACCCGCACCGCCGACCAGTCGATCCGCGGGTCCGACGCCCGGAGGCGGCGGATGTGGGCGTGCCATTCCGACTCGTCCCGGGTTTCGAAGAGCACCTCCCAGCGGCCCGCGTCGGGTGCGAATCGATCAGCGGCCCGCCGCGCTTCGTCCTGCTGTCGACGTCTTCTCCTGCGCTGCCCCGGCATCGGCCCAGTATCGCCGGACTTCCCCTCGGCCGGGTTCAGTCGGTGTCCCGTTCCACCGGGAGCCACAGTTCGGCGTCCGCTTCGGCCCCGTCGGAGGACAGGGTGGTGCGCAGGATCTCGGGGCCGGGGCGGCCTCGGTACGGGTTGGACGGAAACCACTGGGTGAACACGTCCCGCCACAGTTCCTGAATGGCCCGCGGGGCCGGTCCGGAGGTGGTGAAGACCGCCCAGGTGCCGGCCGGGACGGGAAGCACCGTGGCGCCCTCGGGGGCGGCCGCTGCCGTGATCACCCCTTGGTAGTAGTCGAGTTCGGTGCCCTCGGCGCGGCTCGGGTCCAGGTCGTCGCAGACCGCGACGATGCCCCGCGGCTCCTGGTCCGACAGCTTCTCCAGGCGTTCCAGCGCCTGCGGGACGATCCCGCGGACGAAGTCGATGATGGCCTGGTTGGGTCCCGTGTGCACCAGTGGCACCCGGGTCTTGAGCCCGACGACGGTGAAGTCCGGCTTGTCCACGACGCGGTAGCGCATGCTGCTGTTCCCTTCGACGGTGAGGCGGAAGGCCAAGCGGGGCTGGGAGACAAGCGCGGCACCGGTGCGCCGGGCCTCGCCCGGACCGATGCCGTGCACGGCGCGGAACGCCCGGGCGAACGCCTCGCCCGAGCTGTAGCCGTAGCGCACCGCGATCTCCAGCAGGGGCTCCCGCCCCGCGAGCACCTCGGCGCCCGCGACGGTGAGCCGACGGCGCCGTACGTACTCCGACAGCGGCATGCCCGCGAGTGCGGAGAACATCCGGCGCAGGTGGTACTCCGAGGTGGCCGCGATACGGGCCACCTCGGCCACGTCGACCTGCTGGTCGAGGCGGCCCTCGATGTGCTCCAGGGCCTGGTTGAGACGCTCCAGCACTCCCGGTCCCCTTCCTGTTTCGTGTGCACCACGGTAGGAAGCGGCCCCCTCCCCGACCCGACGATCCGTGCCCGATCCGATCGGGTGCGGCCGGTCCGGGTCAGGTGGTGCCGGTGTCCTTCCCGTGCAGCGCCCGGGCCGACAGCAGGGCGCTCCCGGCCACCGCTCCCGCCGTCAGGAAACCGCGCGTGGAACGCCGGGACAGCACCGACCACCGGGACTGCGCGGAAAGCAGCGATCCCGTACTCAGCCATGAGCCGACGGAGAGCAGCGACAGGGAGGACCCGATCGATCCGGCCGACAGGGCGCTTCCGATCGAGGCGACCGACAGGGCCGACCCGACGGATCCCACGGACAGCACCGAACCCACCGAGCCGATCGACAGCACGGAGTCCTGCGACCACAACGACAGCACCGAACCGGAGGAGGTGCGACGGGTCTTCTGTGCGGGCGGTTTCGTCATGGGGTCATCCTGCCCGTCCGCCGGGCCGTCCGGCACCGGCTCACCGTGCGGGGATGCGGCGGTGGATGTCCGTGAGGAGGTCGCGCATCGCCATGTGGAAGATCTCGGCCTGGTGGTCGCCCATGAAGGAGGTGTGGCCGAACACCTCCAGGACGACAAGGCCGTGCATATGACCCCACCCGCTGAGCATGAGCACCGTCGCGGGGGCCGGCAGTGCCGGCGCGCCGTCCGGTGGCAGGGCTTCCAGGTGCGCCCGGAGCGGGGAGGAGAGCGTGCGCGTGTCGGCGGCGGCGAGCTGCGCCTCGGTGAACCCGTCGAACAGCACGCGCCGGAAGACCGCGCTCATCCGGCGCATCGCGCGGGTGGTCGGGCCCTCGGAGGGCGCCGCGTAGTCGCGCAGCGGTGTGCCGTACAGGAGCTGGAACAGTTCGGGACGGGCGATGGCCCAGCTGCGGTAGCCCTCGGCCGCGATCACGAACCGCGGTACCGCCGGGTCGTCCGGCACGGTGTCGGCCGCGCTCTGCACCGCGTCGGCCAAGTCGTCGTACGCCTGGGTGATGAGCACCGTGACGAGGGCGTCCCGGTTCGGGAAGTAGTGGTAGAGCGCCTGAACGCTCATGCCGAGGCTGCGGGCGACCGCCCGCAGGGACAGGGCCGCGGGGCCGTGTTCGACGACGTGGCGCTCCGCGGCTTCGACGATCTCCTGGGTGGCGACGGCCCGGCGGCGCTGGCGCAGCGTGGGCGGGGCCGTCGGGTGTTCGACTGCGGGCATGAGGTGACCCTATGACGCGACGGAAAACTGCGCAGCACTCGTAAAAACTGACACTGTCAGAAAAAACTCCTCCTGCTCAATAAGTCGCCTCCTGACTAACGTCGTTCGCGGCGACGAGGAGTGCGACACGTACCCGTTCGCACGGAGCGAGTGCCTCGGCGGGCACCGCGCCGGCCCTCCCGCGCATCCGGTCGGCACACGTCGTCCTCGTCTCCCCCGATCCTCCGCACCTGCGAACCCCCGCCCCTCTTCCGACACCAAGGAGACCGCATATGTTCGAACGTTTGGCCGAATTGACGATTCGGCGATCCCGGGTGGTGCTCGTCGTCGCCGTCCTGGCGGTGGCCCTCATGGGCGTACTCGGCGTCGGCGCGTTCGGCAAGCTCCTCGGTGGCGGCTTCGACGACCCCGCCTCGGAGTCCACCCGTGCGGCGGAGGTCATCGCCGAGAAGTTCGGCGGCGAGACGAATCTCGTCCTGCTGGTCCGGACCTCCGACGGCCGTGTCGACGCTCCCGCCGCCAGACGGAGCGGGGAAGCCCTGGCCGCCGACCTCTCGGCGGACAAGAGGCTCACCAACGTCGTCTCGTACTGGGAGTCGGGCAGCGACGACCTCCGCTCCCGGGACGGCAGCGAGGCCATGGTGCTCGCCCATGTGACGGGCGACGAGACACAACGGCGGGAGAACGCCCAGGAGGTGCTCGACGCCTACACGGGAACGTACGAGGACGTCCTCACGGTCCGGGCCGGAGGCGGGGCCGCCGTGGACAGCGACATGTCGAAGCAGGTGGTCGACGATCTGGTGCTGGCCGAGGCCATCGCCATACCGCTCACCCTCGTCCTGCTCCTGTTCGTCTTCGGCAGCGTGGTCGCGGCTCTGCTGCCGCTGGTCATCGCCCTCATCGCCGTCATCGGCTCGTTCGCCCAGCTCTCCCTGCTCGCGAGCGTCACCGACGTCGCCGACACCGCGACCAACCTCACCACCGCCCTCGGCCTCGGACTGGGCATCGACTACGCCCTGCTGATGATCAGCCGCTTCCGGGAGCAGCTCGCGGCGGGGGCGAGCGTGGACGACGCCGTCCGGCGCACGGTGAGCACCGCGGGCCGTACGGTCGCGTTCTCCGCCGCGACCGTGGCGGCGGCGCTCGGGGCGCTCCTGGTGTTCCCGCAGTACTTCCTGCGCTCGCTCGGCTTCGCCGGGCTCGGGGTCGTCGCCGTCGCCGCCGTGGCCACCCTGTTCGTCATGCCGGCCCTGCTGGCCGTCCTGGGCCACCGGGTCGACAGCGGACGACTGCCGTGGGCGAAGCCGGGGCGCTCCGGCACCCGGGTGCCGCCGCTGTGGGGACGGCTGGCCCGTACCGTCATGCGGCGGCCCGCGCTCACCGCGCTCCCCGTGCTCGCGGTCCTGCTGCTGGCGGCGAGCCCGCTGCTGGGCATCACCTTCGGCACGTCGGACGAGCGCGTGCTGCCCGAGGACGCACAGAGCCGCCAGGTCGCCACCGCCCTGCGGGAGAACTTCGACGGCAGCGAGGACTCGGCCCTGCACGTCGTCATCGACGAGCCGGTGGGCAGGGCGCGGCTGGAGGCGTACGCCGTCGCGCTGTCCGGAGTCGAGGGGGTCGTCCGCGTCGAGGCCAGTACGGGCGGCTACGCCGGGGGACGGCCCGCGGCGGCCGGCCCCGGCGACGCCGCGCTCGGCCGTGGCGACGCGCAGCGGATCACCGTGGTGAGCGGCCTGGTGCCGAAGTCGGACGCGGCCCAGGACCTGGTGGAGGACGTCAGGGCGGTCACCCCGCCCGAGGGGGCGCACCCCCTGGTGGGCGGCGTCGACGCCCAGCTGGTCGACTCCAAGGACTCCATCGGCGACCGGCTCCCGATCGCCGTCGCGCTGGTCGCGCTCACCACCTTCCTGTTGCTCTTCCTGTTCACCGGGAGCGTGGTGCAGCCGCTGCGCGCGCTGGTCCTGAACCTGATCAGCCTGGGCGCGACCCTCGGCGTCATGACCTGGATCTTCCAGGACGGCCACCTCTCCTCCCTGCTCGGCTTCACCGCGCAGCCGATGGAGGTGGCGATGACGGTGCTGATGTTCTGCATCGCCTTCGGCCTGTCGATGGACTACGAGGTGTTCGTCACCAGCCGCATCAAGGAACTCCACGCCGCGGGCGCGGACAACGAGTCCGCCGTCGCCGACGGCCTCGGCCACACCGGGCGCATCGTCAGCGCGGCGGCCTGCCTGCTCGCGATCAGCTTCTTCGCCTTCGGCACCTCGAAGATCGGCTTCATGCAGATGTTCGGCCTGGGCAGCGGGCTGGCCATCCTCATCGACGCCATCGCCGTACGCGGTGTCCTCGTCCCCGCGGCGATGCGCCTGCTCGGCCGCTCGGCCTGGTACGCGCCCCCTTCCCTGCGCAGGCTCCACGACCGGTTCGGGCTCAGTGAGGGCGGGCCCGGGGCCATCCCGACGGCGGAGTCGTCGCACGTGAAGGACCTGACGAGGGTCTGACGGGACGCGTCGTCCGGCCGGCTGACATGGGAGCGCGGCGAGGGGGCATTCGGAACGAGCAAGTCAAGAGTACTGAAACTGCGGCCCGTTCGGTCCGTGCAACCGACAACCGGGAGTATCCAATGACGAGTTACGGCAGCTCTTCCGCCGCGTCCTCCGGCTCGCGCACCAACGGCCTGGCGATCGCGAGTCTGTGCTGCGGCATCGTCGGACTGTTCGTCCTGAACATCATCCTGGGCCCGCTGGCCATCGTCTTCGGTGCCGTCGCCCGCCGCCAGACGTCGGTCAAGAACGGTGCCGGGATGGCGAAGGCCGGTATCGTCCTCGGCGTCGTCGACGTGGTCCTGTGGCTCGTGCTGCTGCTCGTCGCCGCGAACAACGGCGGGTTCAGCTGGTACGTGGGCGGCTAGTGGCCCCGCGGGAGGGCGAGTTCGCGCGCGGGTGGGTACCGGGTACCCACCCGCGCTCCGCTGTGCGGCCCCGTGACCGCGGGAACCGGCGAGCCGGGCCGGCGCTCAGCCGTACGGCGAGCGGCATGCCGGGACCGCGCCGGGGCGCAGGGGGACACTGCCGGTGCCGGCCAGGGTGCGGGCGTCGGAGAACGGGGCGCCGGCCGCGTGGGCGGGGACAAGGGCGCTCGCGCGCAGGACGAGGAGGCGGACGACCGCGTCGGCGGGGTCGCGCCGGGGCGGTACGCCGGCAGGCGGGGCACGCCGGTGGCGGCGACGCCGCCCGCGCCGCGGTGGGCGCCCTGCGGGAACGGCGCCGCCGCCGGGCCGTCGCGGCCGCCCCGGAGGGGAAACCGGGGATGTGCCGGGGCGGTGCTCCCCCGTCCGCGAACTCCCCGTGCGCGAAGGCCGGTTCGCCTAGATTGGGGGAACCGGCCCTCGACCGCCCACTCCAGGAGGCTCGCCCGTGCCCGAGGACATCACCCAGGACCGCTCCGGTTTCGCGACCCGCGCCCGGATCGACACGACCAAGCCGCACTCGGCGCGGTTCTGGAACTACTTCGTCGGCGGGAAGGACCACTACAAGGTCGACCGGGAGATAGGCGACCAGATCAAGGAGATCTTCCCCGGTCTGGCGGACGTGGCGCACACCAGCCGGCGGTTCCTGGGGCGGGCCGTCCGGTACCTCGCCGGTGAGCAGGGCGTACGGCAGTTCCTGGACGTGGGCACGGGGCTGCCGACCGCCGACAACACGCACGAGGTGGCCCAGCGCGTCGCCCCGGACGCCCGGATCGTGTACGTCGACAACGACCCGATCGTGCTGGCCCACGCGAACGCCCTGCTCGCCGGCGCCCCCGAGGGGAGGACGGCGTACCTCGACGCCGACCTGTACGACCCCGAGGCCGTGCTGCGGGCCGCCGCCGGGACGCTCGACCTGTCCCGGCCGGTCGCCCTGATGATCCTCAACACGCTCGGCCACGTGGCCGACTACGAGCAGGCCCGCGACCTGGTGCGCCGGCTCATGGCGGGCCTCCCCCCGGGCAGCCACCTGGTGATCAGCGACAGCACGGCCACCAGCGAGGGCATGATCGCCGCGTCCGAGGCGTACAACTCCAGCGGCGCCGTGCCGTACCACGTGCGCGCCGTCGACGAGATCGCCGGGTTCTTCGACGGGCTGGAGCTGGTGAAGCCGGGCGTCGTACGGGTGCCGGAATGGCGGCCGGACACGGACGACGACGACACGGCGGCGGCCGTGGACGCCTACTGCGGCGTGGGCCGCAAGCCCTGACCGCCGGCCCCGGCGCGGCGGAGGGCCCGGAGCGCCGCTCCGCCGCGCGCCGTGGGGCTAGGCTCCCGTTCATGACGACTGCAGAGAAGAACGGTTCCTCCCCCCTCGACGTCGAGATCGGTGCGCTGAACGGTGGCTCCGCCGGGCTCGACCGGTACGCGGGGCGGGTCGTGCTCGTGGTGAACGTGGCCTCCAAGTGCGGGCTGACCCCGCAGTACGCCGGTCTCGAACGGCTGCACGAGCGGTACGCGGAGCAGGGCTTCACCGTGCTCGGCGTGCCCTGCAACCAGTTCCTCGGGCAGGAGCCGGGCAGCGCGGAGGAGATCGCCGAGTTCTGCTCGGCGACGTACGGCGTGACCTTCCCGATGACCGAGAAGATCGAGGTCAACGGGGACGGGCGGCACGCCCTGTACGAGCGGCTGACCGGGTTCGCCGACGCGGAGGGGCACAGCGGGGACATCCGCTGGAACTTCGAGAAGTTCCTGATCGGCCGGGACGGCGAGGTCGTCGCCCGGTTCTCGCCGCAGACCGAGCCGGAGTCCGCTCAGGTCGTGGCGGCGGTGGAGAAGGCGCTCGGCTGACCGTTGACCTTGCCCTTGGGGCAGGGGTGAGCGTGACCGTCGCCGGGCGGAGGGACCGTCCGGCGACGGAGGATGTCGGCGTGGACGAGGAACTGATCGGCATCGGGGCGTTCGCGGCGCGGGCGCGGCTGTCGGCGAAGGCGCTGCGCCTGTACGACCGGCTGGGGCTGCTGGCCCCGGCACGGGTCGACGGGGCAACCGGCTACCGGTTCTACCGGCCCGGCCAGGTCGAACGCGCCCGGCTGGTGGCGCTGTTGCGGCAGCTCGACATGCCGCTGGCCCGGATCGCCGAGGTCGTCGACGCGGACGACGGCGCGACGGCCGCGAGGCGGCTCGCCGCCTACTGGGCGGACGTCGAGGAGCGGCACGCCGGACGGCGGACGCTCGCCGCGTACCTCCGTGGACGGTTGTCGGGGAGGAGCTCCGAGATGTACGGGACGTTCGTGGTGGAGACGGTGGAGGTGCCGGCGCAGGTGCTGGTCACCGAGGTGCGGCACGTGCTGGCGGAGGAGTTGCCGGCGTGGATCGGGGCCTCGCTGGGCCGGCTGGAGGAGGCGGCCCGGGAGTGCGGGGGCGTCGCCGGGGCGCCGTTCGTGGCGTACCACTCCGAGGTGTCCGTGGAGAGCGACGGCCCCGCGGAGGCGTGCGTGCCGGTCGTCGACGAGGCGGCGGCGCGGGCCTGGGCGGAGCGGCGGGGCCGGGCCCGGGGGACGACGGTGCGGGTGGAGCCGGCGCAGCGGCTGGCCCGTACCCGGATCACCAAGGCGCAGGTGGCGCATCCGCAGATCCTGGCCGCCTTCGAGGCGGTGGAGGAGTGGATGAAGGCGGCGGGGCTGACGCCGACGGGCCCCTGCCGGGAGGTGTACTTCGCCGACTGGGACGCCGCGGGTCCCGAGGACCCGGTGTGCGACGTGGCCTTCCCGGTGGGCCGTGCGTCGGGCTGAACCGAGGGGTTACGGGCCGAGGGGTTACGGGCCGAGCCCTCTCGGCTAGGACGGCGAACTGGTCGAGAGGGCCCCGTCGGTGGTGCTCGTGCCGGTCCGGTGCGGACCGGCGGCCGATCGCCGGACCGGTCAGCTCCTGACCGAGGCCACGAAGGCGCTCCACGCGTCCGCGGGGAAGGACAGCTTCGGACCCTCGGGGACCTTGGTGTCCCCGAGTTCCAGCGCCGCCTCGGTGGTCGACCTGACCATCACGCACGCGCCGTTGTTGTTGGTGTAGGAGGACGTCGTCCACGTTTCCGTGGCGCCCAGACGAATTGCCATGTTCGCTCCGTAGCCAGATGCTGAGTCGCTGTCACCGTCCCGCGTGTTCCGGCGTGGGCCCGCGGAACGGATTTCGCCAACCTCCGCTGGTGGTTGGCGTGATCGACGCTACTCGCCACTCTCTTCTTCCGGAGCGACCGTTCACTCGACCGGGTGGCATGTGCCAGGCGAGTCTTCCAAGCCGGCCTGTCAGCGGTGTAGCATCCCGCCACTTCCCGGCCGGCCCTCAGCGCGCGTAGTCCTTCGCGAGGCGCTCGACGAGTTGCCGGGACGCCTCCACGTTCAGCGACTGGGCCCGCAGGTGCTCGTACATCACCGTGTACTTCTGCACGTCGTGCGGCTTCTCCAAATACAGGTCGCTGGTGACGCCCTCGATGTAGACGACGCTGGAGTCGGCCGCGTCGGCGAACTCCAGGATCGAGTACTGGCCGTTGATGCCGGCGTGCGCGCCGACCTCGAACGGCAGCACCTGCACGGTGATGTGCGGCAGCTGGGACAACTCCATGACGTGCTCCAGCTGTTCGCGCATCACCTGCCGGCTCCCGACGACCCGGTGCAGCGACGCCTCGTCCAGCACCACCCACAGCCGCAGCGGGTCCTTCTCGGCGGTGATCCGCCCCTGCCTGCGCAGCCGGACCTCGACCCGCTTGTCGTTGTCCTGCTCGGACGACTCCGGCGAACCGCCCTGGACGATCGCCTCGGCGTACGCGCGGGTCTGCAGCAGACCGGTGATGATCTGGGGTTCGTAGACGCGGAGCGACTCCGCGTCCGTCTCCAGGCCGATGTAGACGCTGTACGGGATGTCGCCGAAGGCGTGCCACCAGCCCTGCTGGCGCGAGTCCTTGGCCATCTGCATCAGCGACTCGACGATCCGCTGGTCCTCCACCTCGTAGACCCCGCACAGATCGCGGACGTCACGCTGGCTGATGCTCCGCCGGCCGTTCTCCAGGCGGCTGATCTTCGACTGCGACACCAGCAGCCGCTCCGCCACCTCCTCGGCGGTCATGCCCTTGACCTCGCGGAGCCGGCGCAGCTCCTGGCCCAACCGGCGCCGCCTGACGGTGGGATTGACATTGGACGCCACGGGACGTGCACCTCCGGCTGCGTGCCTCGTACTGCTTGCCACTTTGCGTGTCTGCTGGTGAGCAGACTGCCACCAAGGTGCTTCCCACCGCTGGGAAACGGGGGATGTGCGACGGGTACGCGCCACTTCACGGTGTGGTGGCGGGCGCCGGCCCGCGACGGCGCCGGACGCGGGTGCGCCGAGCGGGGCGGGGAGAACCCGTGCGTTCTCCCCGCCCCGCTCGGACCGCGGCTCCCGTGACCGGGTCCGTCGGCCGTGGATCCGGCCGCCGTGGGTTCGGCTGCCCTGGATCCGCCCGCCGTGTCGTGCTGTCGGCCCCGGGGGCCTGCGGCTCAGTGGGCCGCGGCGCGTGCCATGGATCCGTGGTGCGGTTGCGCCGGAACGCCTCGGGCGGGTTCCGGTGCGCCCCGGCCGCCGGCGGGGGCCTGCCGGCCTGCCGGAGCGGGGCTGCGGCGCGGCTGGGCCGCCGCGCCGTTCTGGACGTCCATCACGGCGTGCGCGACGAGTCCGCCCATCGGGTCGTGCCGGATCAGGTCCCGCAACCGGGAACGCGAGGAGCGTCCCTCGTTCCCCGGGTACAGGTGCTTGCCGAGGCCGACCGCGTGCGCCAGGGCGGCGAGCGCCGCGGTCCGCGGGTCCGGCGGTACGCCGGTGCGGATCGCGGAGTCCAGCCGGGACCTGATCTCCCGGCTGATCTCGGTGTCCGTCGCCTGGTAGCGAGTCGTCGGCAGCACCCCGCACATCTGTCCGGCCACGGCGGCGACCATGCCGCACCGCTCCAGATGCGTGAGGTAGACCTGGCGGAGCCCGAGACGCGGCCCGCCGATCCAGTGGACCGCCCGTACCGGAGCGCCGCGCCTTCGCAGCAACTCCAACGCGCAGTCCAGTGTTGGGTCTCCAGTCGGCCGTGGCACCACCACGGCGATACGATCCCCGTCTGGGGCTATCCGTCCGGCCAGCGCCAGCTCCACTAGCTGTGCTCCGGCCAGACCCAGGTCGAGCGACTGCGGCTGTGCGGTGGTACCCGTGGTCGGGTCCAGCGCCAGCAGCAGAAGCTCCTCCGGAAGTGTTCTGCGGCTCCTGCCCATCCATGCCTCCCCGCGTGGATGAATGACAGGGTGACCCCTCTCACATTGGTCTGTCGAGGGTGCGTGACCGGTTCGTAGTGGAACCAGTGGCTATGTCGTTCTCGTCTACCAGGTGGGGGAAGCCCGCACACAGGACACTGGTACATGGTTCGGACAGCGCTGCGGAGTGCTGTCGCGGGCGGGGCGGTTCACGGTTCGGTTGGCGCACGCGGGGCGTGCGGCACATGAGGAGGCATCGGTGGCGGGCGAGTCCCCCGACAGGTCGAAGCAGCGCGAGTCGTCGGAAGAAACGACGTCGGGGAACGGGGGCCCGGTTCCCGGGAAGCGGGACCCCCGGTTGGCGGTGAGCCGCGGGGCCGGGTCCTCGGAGGGCCGCGGGAACGTCGACACGACCACCCGTGTGCTGTCGGCGCGCGACGACGCACCCGCCGACGGGGGTGAGGGGTCCGGTCGCCTGCGGGAGGCGGCGGCCACGTGGGTCCGTCCGGCGGAACCGGACGAGGACGGGCCGGAGGGCGCCGCCGACGGGGCGGAGGACGCCTCCGGGACCGGTACGGCCGCGGACGCGCCGGAGTCCGGCGCCTCCGGCGCCCAGGACGGGCCCGGGACGAAGCCGGAGCCCGGCCGGGCGGGCACCGCGGACGAGGACGCCTCCGGGCGGACGGCTGCCGCCGCGCTGCCGGAGGACGAGGCCGCGGACGCTCCCACGGATGCGGCGGACGCCTCCCGCGACCGGAAGGAGCCCGGGAGCGCCGGGAGCGGGACGCCCGCCGCCACGGCCGACGCGCCCCGCGCCGAGGACGAGGCCGGGGACGCCGCGCGGGCCGCCTCCGGGACCGGCACGGGCACCGACGCCCCGAAGCGCGCAGCCGACGCCTCCCACGACCAGGACGGGCCCGAGAAACCCGGCAAGGACGCCTCCGCGACCGGCACGGACACGGACGCGTCCAAGGCCGCCGCCCCCGCGGACGACGCGTCCCGCGACGAGGAGGGGGCCGGGGACGCCGGAACGACCACAGACGCGCCCCACAGCGACGTCACTCGTGACCGGGACGAGGCCGGGGGCGCCGCGCAGGACGGGCCGGGCGCGGATGCGGAGGAGGGCGGCTCCTCCGGGGCCGCCGGTACGGCGAAGGCCGTCGTCCCCGCGGGCGCGGCCCCGGCTGCCCGGGAAGCGGCCGACGACGCCTCCGTCGAGGACGGCGACGACCGGCACGACGCGGACGGGTCCGGAGCGGCGGACGACGCCGGCGCGAAGGGCGAGGACGAGGACCGGGACGGCCGGCCGAAGGCCGGGGGCCCCGTCGACCAGCCCACCGCCGTGTTCCGGACCGGGCGGCCCTCCGCGCCGGCCGTGGACCAGCCCACCACCATGCTCAAGCTGGGCACGGCGGGCCGCGAGACCGAGGCCGAGCGGACCAGCAAGTTCGTCGCGCTCAAGCGGGACGGGGACCTCGGCGTCCGCAAGCCCCCGGCCACGCCCGCCGCCCCCACCGCCTCGCTCCCGCAGGTCGGCCCCGAGCGGACCACGCAGCAGCCGCTGCCGCCCAGGCCGCCGCTGGACCTGCTGGCCGAGCTGACCAACACCCCGCCGCCCCCGCAGACCCCGCTGCGGACCGCCGTGCGGCGCGTCAAGATCTGGGCGCCGCTGGTCGTGCTCCTCGTGATCGTCTTCGCGATCGTGCAGGCCGTACGGCCGCTGCCGGCTCCCAGCCTGGTGCTCACCGCGGAGGACGCCCACACCTTCGACGGCGACCAGGTGAAGCTGCCCTGGCCGGACGAGGGCCAGGGGTGGATGAGCGGCGACGGCATCGGCTCGATGGACCACTTCGGTGAGCAGAAGCCGGTCGCCATCGGCTCGGTCGCCAAGACCATGACGGCGTACATCATCCTGCGCGAGCACCCGCTGAAGCCCGGTGAGGAAGGCCCGAAGATCGAGGTCGACGCGAGGGCGGAGGAGGAGGGCGGCTACGACAAGGTCGGCGAGTCCACCCTCAACACCGTCAAGGCCGGCGACTCCCTCACCGAGAAGCAGGCGCTGTCGGCCGTCATGGTCCCCTCCGCGAACAACATCGCGCGTCTGCTGGCGCGTTGGGACGCGGGCTCCGAGGAGGCGTTCGTCAAGAAGATGAACGACACCGCCAAGGAGCTCGGGATGACCAACACGACGTACACCGACCCCTCGGGGCTGAAGGAGACCACCGTCTCCACCGCCGAGGACCAGACGAAGCTCGGCATCGCGGCCATGCGAATCCCGGCCATGGTGGCCATCACCAGCGCGGCCAGCTGGACGGACCCGAGCGGGAAGTACTGGAGCAACTACAACGAGCTGCCCTACACCATGGGCGCGATCGGCATCAAGACCGGCTCCACCACCAAGGCCGGCGGCAACCTGCTCTTCGCCGCCCGCAAGGAGGTGGACGGTCAGGCGGTCATCGTCGTCGGCGCGATCCTCGGCCAGCACAAGAGCCCGATCCTGACGACGGTCAACGAGGTCAGCAAGCCCGCGCTGCGCGCCGCCCAGGAGGCGCTGACCTCGGCGAAGATCCTGAAGAAGGGCGACGTCGTCGGGTACGTGGACGACGGTCTCGGCGGCCGTACGCCCGTCGCCGTCACCGAGGACGTCAAGGCCGTCGGCTGGGCGGGCCTGTCGGTGAAGCTGACGTTCGCCGGGGACGAGGTGCCGCACACGGCGAAGGCCGGCACGAAGGCGGGCGCGCTCACCGTCGGCGACGGCACGAGCGGCGCCGTCGAGGTGCCGGTCGCCCTGCAGGAGGACCTCGTGGAGCCCGGCTTCACGGACAGGCTGACGCGCCTGAGCTGATCCGGGACCGTACGGAGCCGGCGGCCGCCGCCCACCCGGGCGACGGCCGCCGGGCCGCGTGCTAGCGTCACGAAACGGGCAAGCGGAACGGGATACGGGGAGTGTCTTCAGGTGGCCACAGCGGAGCCGACACGCGCCGACGACGCCGATCCGGACCCGGGATCCGGCCCGCGAATACCGGTGTCCGGGGCTCAGCGGCCCCCCGAGGGCGCTGAGGACACCCCGGGCGCCTCCCGCACCCCCGGCGCCCCCATGGCCGCCGTCCTCGCCGTGCGCGCCCGCATGCTGCGCCACCCGGTGCTGTCCGTCACCGCGCTCGCCGGCCTGCTGCACATCGTCTGGTTCTTCACGTTCGCCAACAGCGGCGGCGACCTCGCCGCGCAGGACGCGTGGGCCGAGTTCGTCGGCCGGCACCCGGACTCCGCGTACAACCTCGCCTGGTACGGCGGTATGCACCCGGTGTCGTACAGCGTGGTGTCGCCGTACCTGATGTCGGTCCTCGGGGTGCGGACCACGATGATGATCGCGGGCACGGTGTCGGCGGGGCTGCTGACGCTGGTGCTGATGCGCAGCCGGGCGGTGCGCAACCCCTTGTGGGCCGCGCTCGCGGGCGTGTTCGCGCTGCTGTGCAACGCGGCCTCGGGGCGGGTGACGTACGGGCTCGGCACGGTGTTCGCGCTCGGCGCGGTCGCCGTCGTCTTCTGCTGGCCCCACCGCTGGCGCTACAAGCGCTGGGCGAAGGCCCTGTGCGCGGCCCCGCTGGCGGCGCTGGCCACGATGGCCTCGCCGGTCGCGGGGCTGTTCGTGGGGCTGGTGGCGGTGGCGCTGTTCCTGCAGAAGCGCCTGCCGGGGGCGTGGGCGCTGGGTCTCGCGCCGACCGCGGTGGTGGCGGTGTCGGCCTGGCTGTTCCCGTTCTCGGGGACGCAGCCGATGGGCTTCGGGTCGGTGGTCCTGCCGCTGCTGTACTCGGCCTTGGTGTACGTCCTGGTCCCCGCGGAGTGGAGGACCGTACGGATCACGGCCGCCGTGTACGGGCTGGGGATCGTGCTGGTCTGGCTGATCAGTTCGCAGATCGGGTCGAACATGACCCGGCTGGCGATGCTGTTCGGCGGGGTGGCGCTGGTGGCGGCGCTGCCGTTCGCGGCGCCGAAGTCCCTCAAGTGGTACGCGATCGTCGTCGCCTTCGTCGGTTTCACCGGCTGGATCGGCTTCAAGTCGGTCGACGACGTGGTGCACACCACTCCGCGCGCGTCCTGGGCGCGCGAGCTGGCGCCGCTGGTGAACGAGCTCCAGGAGGTCGGCGCCTGGCGGGGCCGGGTGGAGGTCGTACCGGCCCGCTCGCACCGTGAGGCGTCCGCGCTCGCCCCGTACGTCAATCTGGCCCGGGGCTGGAACCGGCAGGCCGACATGGAGCGCAACCCCCTCTTCTACGACGACACCCTCAACTCGGCGAACTACCGCGAATGGCTCAAGCGCTGGGGCGTGCGCTTCGTGGTGCTGCCCAAGGACGAGCCGGACGGTGACGGCGGTCAGCGGGAGCGGGAGCTGGTGCAGCGCGGCCTGCCGTATCTGACGCAGATCTGGGGTGACGCCAACTGGCAGCTGTTCGCGGTGGACGAGCCGACGCCGCTGGCGGAGCCGAACACGGTGGTGGAGCGGGCCGAGCAGGGCGAGTGGACGCTGCGGGTGGAGAAGGCGGGCCGGATCCTGATCCGCGTCCCGTACTCGCCGTGGCTGAGCCTCGTCGACGCGGAGGGCGAGAAGCTGGAGCCGCCGCAGGAGACGGAGGAGTCCGAGAACCGTCCCGAGGGTGAGCCGAAGACGTACGAGAACGTCCACGGCTGTCTGAGGGAGACGGAGGAGGACGCGGAGGGCGACACCTGGACGATGCTGCTGGCGCCGAAGCCGGGGACGTACCGCCTGGCGGCTCCCTACCAGTGGGACCGGGGCACGCCCTGCCCGGACGAGCTGCACTGAGCCCGGAGGTTCCGCCCCGCCCCGCCAGTTCACAACCATGAACTCCGGTCAATGAGCCGAACATTTTTACGTTCTCTTGACCTTACGCTTCCTTGTCATGATCGCGCCATAACGCCCAGGATGAGCGGGCACTTCGCGGCCTTCCTCGTCCCTACCCCGCTCAGGCGAAGTGCCAACCAGCTGAGCGGAGTTCACAAGGAAGACCCTGGAAGGGGGGACATGAACAGTCTCGACTGGGCGGTTCTCATCGGATACTTCGCCGTGATGGTCGGCATCGGTGTCTGGTCGCACAAGCGGGTGGACAACGTCAGCGACTTCTTCACGGCCGGCGGCAAGATGCCGTGGTGGCTCTCCGGTATCTCCCACCACATGTCCGGGTACAGCGCGGTGATGTTCACCGGCTACGCCGGCATCGCCTACACCTACGGTGTGACGTCCTTCGTCACCTGGTCGTTCCCCATCGCCTTCGGCATCGCCATCGGGTCGAAGCTGTTCGCCCCGCGGATCAACCGGCTGCGCTCCCGGCTCCACGTGGCCTCCCCGCTGGAGTACCTGAAGAACCGCTACGACCTGAAGACGCAGCAGGCGCTGGCCTGGTCCGGCATGCTGCTGAAGATCGTGGACGTGGGCGCGAAGTGGGCGGCCATCGCCACCCTGCTGTCGGTGTTCACCGGCGTCTCGCTCAACCAGGGCATCCTCATCACCGGCGTCGTCACGGCGATCTACTGCACCATCGGCGGCCTGTGGGCGGACGCGCTGACCGAACTCGGGCAGTTCGTCATCCAGCTGCTGGCCGGCATCGCGATGTTCGTCGCGGTGGTGGCCGAGCTCGGCGACCACGGCGGCTTCCTCGGGGCGTGGGACGAGCCGGAGCTCCAGGGCCACGGGGAACCGCTGGTCGGGCCGTACGGCACGATCTTCCTGCTGGCGTTCCTGTTCATCAAGCTGTTCGAGTACAACGGCGGCATGCTCAACCAGGCCCAGCGCTACATGGCCACCCCCAACGCCCGCGAGGCGGAGCGCTCGGCGCGGCTGTCGGCGGTGCTGTGGCTGGTCTGGCCGGTGATCCTGTTCTTCCCGATGTGGATGTCGCCGCTGCTGGTGGAGTCCCAGAAGGCGGACGGCTCCGACTCCTACGCCCTGATGACCGAGCAGCTGCTGCCGCACGGCCTGCTGGGCCTGGTCATCGTCGGCTTCTTCTCCCACACGATGGCCATGTGCTCCTCGGACGCCAACGCCATCGCGGCCGTCTTCACCCGTGACGTGGCGCCGGTGCTGTCGGAGCGGGCGCGGCTGTGGGGCGACCGGTCGGGTCTGATCGCGGCCCGCGTGACGACGGTGGTCTTCCTCGGCCTGTCCATGGCGGTCGCGACGCAGGTCAACTCGCCGGCCTTCAAGGACATCATCACGGTCGTCATCAAGTGGGTGGCCGGACTGATGGGCCCGATCGCCATCCCGATGATGCTGGGCCTGCTGCGGCCGTTCCGCCGCTCCGGTCCGACGGCGGCCCTCACCAGCTGGGCCCTGGGCCTGCTGGCCTTCTGGCTGGTGAACTACCCGATCCACTGGGCCGTCGAGGGCGGCGTGCCGCTGGAGTACCAGGTCTCCATCCCGCTGGCGGTCTCGCTGGTCCTCTACGTCCTGATCGGCTACGTGAAGCCGGAGGACACCCCGGAGCGGATGGCGATCATCGAGCGTGTCAACACCGACGGTGACGGTGACTCGGCCGCGGCGGCCGCGGTGCCCTCGCCGGCGCCGGTGCGGGATCAGGCGTAGTTCCTCGCCCCCGCCGCCCCTTCCCGTCCCGTCCCTGGGGCTTCGCCCCCAGACCCCCCTCGCGCAGTTCCCCGCGCCCCCTGAGGGGCGCGGGGAACTGCGCGAACAACCACCCACCCGCGCGCCGGGGATGGGGCGGCGGGGCGAAATCCCCCGAGTTCAAGCCCTCCGCGGGTACCGCGCCAGCCACGCCGCCGAAGCCCCCGCGGGTCCGTGCAGTGCGGGCCCCTGGGTCATCTCCATCGCGAAGTCGTCGGCGAGCTCCAGGATCGTGGGACGGCCCTCCAGCTCGGCCAGCCAGGCCGGCGGGAGGGCCGTCTCGCCGTGCAGCGCCCCGAGCAGCCCGCCGGTCAGCGCCCCGGCGGCGGCGCTGGGTCCGTCGTGGTTCACGGCCAGGCACAGCCCCTGCCGTACGTCCTCCCCCACCAGCGCGCAGTACACGGCGGCGGCCAGCAGCCCTTCGGCGGTGGCGTTCCCGACCAGCTCCGTGACCCGCCCCGGGGTGGGCGCCCCCTGCCGTACGGCGCCCAGCGCGTGCTGGAGCGCGTCCGACACCGGCTGGTGCCCCGGCCGGGCGGCCAGCAGCGCGAGCGTGCGCCGCACCGCCGCGTCCAGGCTCTCGCCCCGGGCCAGCCCGTGCACGATCACGGCGTACGCGCCCGCCGCGAGGCAGGCGACCGGGTGGCCGTGGGTCTGCGCCGCGCACTCCACGGCGAGCTGCACGACGAGCTGCGGGTCCCAGCCGACGAGCAGCCCGAACGGCGCGGACCGGGCGGCGGCCTCGGGCCCCGCCGCACCGGGGTTCTTGGGCGCCTCGAGCGTCCCCATGGTGTCGTCCCCGAGCCCCAGCAGCAGCGTGCGGACGGGGTCCCGGCGGGCGTAGAGCCACTCCTCGCGCGCCAGCCATCCGTCCTCCTCGCGCCGTTCGTCCGGGCCCCAGTCCCGCTGGGTGGCGGCCCAGCGCAGGTACGCCCGGTGCAGGTCGGTCGGCGGGTGCCAGGCGCCGGTGTCGCGCCGCACCTGGGCGCGGATCAGACCGTCCACGGAGAAGAGGGTGAGCTGGGTGTGGTGGGTGACGGCACCGCGCCGGCCGTGGGCGGGGGCGAGGTCGACGAGGCCCTCCGCGCCGTGCGCCTCCCGTATCCCGTCGGCCGTCAGCCCGTCCACGGGCGCGCCCAGCGCGTCCCCGAGGGCCGCCCCGAGCAGCGTCCCGCGCACCCGGCCGCGGAAGTCCTGCTGCTCGCGACGCCCCCACACGGGCCCGGCAGTACCGCCCACCAAGACCTCCCGGGGCACCGTCCGTACGTACGACGCCCAGCACTGTAATCGAACGGGGACGGTGGGTTCAGGGAGCAGATCGGTACACGGAGTGAGAAGCGTGTGAACCGCGGGACCGGAAGCCGCCGACCGGGTCCCCCCCGTCCCGTCCGGCGGCACGGAGCGCCCCTCGCCCGCGTTGTGGCCCACCTCACGCGGGCCCGGGGCTTCCTGGATACGAGCTGCCGCACGAGGGAAGAAAATCGCCATGCTCGCTACAAACTCACGCGGCGCATTACCCCTCGCCGCCATGCTGCTCACCGCCTCCGTCGCCCTCTACATGGCGCTGGTCGCCCTCGGGAACATCACGGACTTCGGGACGAACCAGGAGTTCGTCCGGCACGTGCTCGCCATGGACACCACGTTCAGGGACGACGACCTGATGTGGCGCGCGATCACGAACGAGGGCGTGCAGGACGCCGCGTACGTCGCGATCATCGTCTGGGAGACGGCCGCCGCGCTGGTCCTGGCGTACGGCGCCTGGCTCTGGACCCGCCCCGACCACGCACGCGCCCGCCGCGTCTCCACGTACGGCCTGCTGATGGTGATGCTCCTCTTCGGCGCCGGCTTCATGGCGATCGGCGGCGAGTGGTTCGCGATGTGGCAGTCGCAGGACTGGAACGGCCTGGACGCGGCCCTGCGCGTCTTCGTCCTCAGCGGCGTGGTCCTGCTGGTCAACCACCTGCCGGTGACGCGCGCCGAAAGGCACGACGCCCGCTGAGGGGCCGCAGCACCTCTCCCCACGGGCCGGGGACGGCCGACCGCCGCACTCATGGCATGCGCGATGCCCACGGCCGCCGGACCGGCGGCATCGGCCTGCGGGGCGCCGGTGGGACCAGGACCCGTTCCGGCGCAGCGCGAAGAAACAGGAAGCCACGGATTCCCGACCGGACCCCGTGCCGCACAGCCGCACAGCCGCACAGCGGCACAGCGACGATCGAGAAGGCCGGAATCCTCGGGCTTCACCCCGAGGAGCGGGTCAACCGACGACCCGGACCGTCGTGCCCGCCGCGCCGAAGGTCCACAGGGCCTTGCCGTCGGGTTTGGCGACGCGGATGCCGCCCGTCTGCGCGCCCGGTTCGGCGGGCGGGGGCGAGGAGCCGTCGACCGCGTTGGAGAAGGCCACGAAGACACCGGACTTCTGGGCGAAGTACATGATGTGCTCGACCGCGACGCCGTCGCTGCCGGTGGTGGCCTCGGTGCGCTTGCCGATCGTGTACGTGCCGGGGTCCGGGGCGACCGTGCCCGGCCAGACCGCGAAGGAGCGCAGGGGCGCGTCGCTGGCGTCCACCAGCCAGACCCGCTTCGCGCCGAGGGAGTAGACGATCCGGCGGCCGGCGCCCGAGTCGTCCGGCACCGCCGCCGGTTTCTCCTCCCGCGGCCGGGCGGACGGTTTCGCGTCCGCCGTCGCGGACGCGCTCGGCCGGGGCGTGGCGGCGACGGGCTTCGTCCCCTGGTCCGCCTGGACGGCCAGGACCACCACCGCGGCGATCGCCCCCGTGGTCAGCCCGGTCACCCAGGCCCACGAGGGAAGACGGGCAGGCACCGGTACGCATCTCCTCAGCTACGGGTCCCGATCGAGGGCCACGGCACCCGATCGAACGCGGTTCGGATCATCCTACTGCCAGCGTCGGCGCTTCCCCGGCCCGTCTCAGTCCAGCACCGGCAGCAGGTCCGGGAGGTGGCCGTCCGACGCCTCCGCCGCGCGACGGCGTTCCTCCGGCACCTCGCCGTACAGGGTCGTACGGGGCCTGGCGGGGCGTCCGGCGGCCTCCGCGACCGCGATCAGGTCCTTGACCGACTTGTAGGAGCCGTACGACGAGCCCGCCATCCGCGAGATGGTCTCCTCCATCAGCGTCCCGCCGAGGTCGTTCGCCCCGGAGCGGAGCATCTCCGCCGCGCCCTCCGCGCCCAGTTTCACCCAGCTCGTCTGGATGTTGGGGATGTGCGGGTGCAGCAGGAGGCGGGCCATCGCCGTGACCGCGCGGTTGTCCCGGACCGTCGGGCCGGGACGGGCGATGCCCGCCAGGTAGACGGGGGCGTTGGTGTGCACGAAGGGAAGGGTCACGAACTCGGTGAACCCGCCGGTCCGCTGCTGGATCCCCGCCAGGGTGCGCAGGTGGCCCAGCCAGTGGCGGGGCTGGTCGACGTGGCCGTACATCATCGTCGAGGACGAGCGGATGCCCAGTTCGTGGGCCGTGGTGACCACCTCGGTCCAGGTCGCCGCCGGCAGTTTGCCCTTGGTCAGGATCCAGCGGACCTCGTCGTCGAGGATCTCCGCCGCCGTGCCGGGGATGGTGTCCAGGCCGGCTTCCTTCGCCGCCGTGAGCCACTCCCGGATCGACATGCCGGTGCGGGTCGCGCCGTTGACGACCTCCATCGGGGAGAAGGCGTGCACGTGCATGCCGGGGACGCGTTCCTTCACCGCCCGCGCGATGTCGAAGTACGCCGTGCCGGGCAGGTCGGGGTGGATGCCGCCCTGCATGCAGACCTCCACCGCGCCCACGTCCCACGCCTGCCGGGCGCGGTCGGCGACCTGGTCGAGCGAGAGGGTGTAGGCGTCCGCGTCCGTGCGGCGCTGCGCGAAGGCGCAGAAGCGGCAGCCGGTGTAGCAGACGTTGGTGAAGTTGATGTTGCGGGTGACGATGTACGTCACGTCGTCGCCCACCGCCGACTTGCGGACGTCGTCCGCCACCTCGCACAGGGCGTCCAGGGCGGGTCCGTCCGCGTGCAGCAGGGCGAGGGCCTCCGCGTCGGTCAGCCTCGTCGGGTCGTCGGCCGCGGTGCGCAGGGCCTCGCGGACGTCGGTGTCGATGCGCTCGGGCGCCATGCCGGGAGCGGCGGCCTCGCGCAGGGCGTCCCAGTCGCCGTAGACCTCGTCGAAGTCGTCGCGCCGGTCACCGGTGCGGCCCTCTGTGTCGATGGTGCGGTGCAGATCGGTGCGGCCCGTCGCGGTGAACGCCTCGTCCGGCTCCTGCCAGGGCAGCCCCCGCGGGAGCGCGTCGGGGCGCGCGAGGCCCGTGGCCGGGTCGGCGAGCGCGGCCACGTGCGGGCGCAGCCGCGGGTCCAGCCACGGCTCGCCGCGCCGCACGAACTCCGGGTAGACGCAGAGCCGTTCCCGCAGTTCGAAGCCGGCCGCGCGGGACTTCTCGGCCAGTTCCTCGATCCGCGGCCAGGGGCGTTCGGGGTTGACGTGGTCGATGGTGAGCGGGGAGACGCCGCCCCAGTCGTCGATGCCGGCCTCGATCAGCCGCCCGTAGGCGGCGTCGACCAGGTTCGGCGGGGCCTGGAGGCAGGCGGAGGGGCCGAGGACCAGCCGGGCGACGGCGACCGCGGCGACCAGTTCGTCCAGTTCCGCGTCCGGCGCGGCGCGCATCGCGGTGTCCGGCTTGGCGCGGAAGTTCTGGATGATCAGTTCCTGGATGCCGTGGTGGGCGCGGGAGACCTTCCGCAGCGCGAACAGCGACTGGGCGCGCTCCTCGTACGTCTCGCCGATGCCGATGAGGATGCCGGAGGTGAAGGGGACCGAGGAGCGGCCGGCGTCCTCCAGGACCCGCAGCCGCAGTGCGGGCTCCTTGTCCGGGGAGCCGTGGTGGGGGCCGCCGGGCTCGGACCACAGACGGGTGGCGGTGGTCTCCAGCATCATGCCCATGGAGGGCGCGACGGGCTTCAGCCGCTGGAAGTCCGTCCAGGTCAGGACGCCCGGGTTGAGGTGCGGGAGGAGTCCCGTCTCCTCCAGGATCCGGATGGAGATCGCTCGCACGTACGCGATCGTGTCGTCGTAGCCGTGCGCGTCGAGCCACTCGCGCGCCTCGGGCCAGCGGTCCTCGGGCTTGTCGCCGAGGGTGATGAGGGCTTCCTTGCAGCCGGCGGCGGCGCCCTTGCGGGCGATGTCCAGCACCTCGTCCGGCGACATGAACATCCCGTGCCCGGCCCGGCGCAGCTTGCCGGGCACGGTGACGAACGTGCAGTAGTGGCACGTGTCCCGGCACAGCCGGGTCAGCGGGACGAAGACGCTCTTCGAGTACGTGATGACACCGGGCCGCCCCGCCGCCCGAAGCCCCGCGTCCCGCACCCGGGCGGCCGACGCGGAGAGGTCCCGGAGGTGCTCGCCGCGCGCCTGGAGCAGGACCGCCGCCTCGGAGACGTCCAGGGAGACGCCGTCCCGGGCGCGTCTGAGGGCGCGCCGCAGGGAGTTCTCGGTGGGGCCGCCGGTTCCGGTGGTCACGGAAGTCGTCATCCTCTGAGCATACGTTCGGACTGATCAGGCCCCCCTGTCCCTCCTCATCGGTCCGCCTGTCCGTCCACGAAGGGCTGGAACGCGTCCAGCGCCCGCAGCACCCCCGCCTCCCCCTCCGGCGGCAGCTGCACCACGACCTCCTCGATGCCCAGCTCCGCGAAGTGGGCCAGCTTGCCCGCGTTGGGCAGGACGGCGTACGGCACCACCTGGAGGGCGCCGGGATCACGGCCCGCGTCGGCCCAGGCGGTACGGAGTGCGGGCAGCGACTCCGTCAGGCCCCGGCCGCCGATCGGCAGCCAGCCGTCGGCGTACTCGCAGATGCTCCCGAACAGCTTCGGCCCCGCCGCCCCGCCGACCAGCGTGCGCGGCCCGACCACCGGTCCGCGCGGCTTCTGCACCGGCTTGGGGTGCGCGAAGCTCGCCCGCACGCTCCCGAACTCCCCGTCGTACGCCGTCGGCTCCTCCGCCCACAGCGCCCGCATCAGCCCCATCCGGTCCCGCACCAGCTCCCGCCGGGTGCGCCACTGCACCCCGTGGTCGGCGGCCTCCTCCACGTTCCAGCCGAAGCCGAGGCCGAGCGTGAACCGGCCGCCGGAGAGGTGGTCCAGGGTCGCGACCTGCTTCGCCAGGTCGATCGGGTCGTGCTGCGCGGCGAGCGTGATGCCGGTGCCGAGCCCCAGCCGCTCGGTGACGGCGGCGGCCTGCCCGAGCGCGACGAAGGGGTCGAGCGTGCGGCCGTACTCCCGCGGCAGCTCCCCGCCCGCCGGGTACGGGCTGGTCCGCTCGACGGGGATGTGCGTGTGCTCCGGCAGGTACAGCCCGGCGAACCCGCGCTGTTCCAGTTCGCGGGCGAGCCGGACCGGGGTGATCGTCTCGTCGGTGAGGAAGATCGTGACGGCGATGCGCATGGGCGGCCTTTCGTACGCGGACGACGGACCCATCAATACCCGTGCGGCCCTCATCTGTCCATACCGACCGGTCGGAATTCCCCTCCCGACTCCCTCGGCTCCCCGCGCTCCGTTCAGTGGAAGGCCAGCCAGCCGATCCCCGCGACCACCGTGACACCGCCGACGGCCAGGCCGGCCGCCCGGTGGCGGTACAGCGTCAGACCGAGCAGCACGGCGGTGAGCAGCACGGCGGCCGTTCCGATCGCGCCTTTCACGAGGCCGTGGCTGAACCCGAACTCGTTGATGTGCCGGATGAGCCAGACGAACCAGGCGATTCTCATGATCTGCTGTCGATTCCCTTCTCCCGCACGGCAGTTCAGCGGTCACGGCAAAGGTCTCACAGCACCGGTCCGGTCCTCACCGGCCGCCGGCGGGCTCGCCGCACGATGGCTTCCGGGACCCCGCACGCCGCACGCACGTACCGGAGCGCCACCGCCTTCCGGCGCCGGATCGACCCCGTCCTGCGCCGGCTCCCGTTCCGGACGGTTCCGGAGACCGCCGGCCGGGTCTCCGGGCCGCCCCGCCGGACCCCGGCGAGCGGACGGCGGGCCGGGGACTCCTTCCGGCCGGCGCCGGAGTTCGGCGAACGGTCGCAGTACGTCCGCGACATCGAGGCGGACCCCGGGCGCGGGTGCGCGTCCGGGGCCGCCGGCACACCGGCACCGCCCGCCTCCTGCCCGACGACGACCCCCTGGCCCGGCCGCGCGCCCCGCCCCGCTTCGACAGCGCCGCCGTGCGGGCCTTCGGGGCGGGGCCGCTGACGGTGCGGGTGGATCCGGACGACCGAGGAGAACATGTGCGGGCCCGGTGACGACCCGCCGTCCCCCGTGTGACCGCCGTGTGATCGCCGTCTCGCACGGCTGCCGCTTCCGCCATGAACAAGGCAAACTGGCGTAGTTGTTCAGGACGCAGAGGGGGACTGGATGGACGGTGTGCCGCGGGGACCGGAGCAACGGCGCCCCGGCTCCTCGACGGAGCCCGAGGCGCTGCGCTTCAGCGTGCTCGGACCGGTGCGCGCCTGGCGCGGCGGCGAGCCGGTCGCCACCGGCAGCCCCCAGCAACGCGCCCTGCTCGCGGCCCTGTTGCTGCGCGAGGGCCGTACGGCCACGGCGGCCGAGCTCATCGACTCCCTGTGGGGCGAGGAACCCCCCTCCCAGGCACTGGCGGCGGTGCGCACCTACGCCTCCCGGCTGCGGAAGGTGATGGACCCCGGGGTCCTGGTCAGCGAGTCCGGCGGCTACGCGGTGCGCGGGCTCGGCGAGGAGGCGCTGGACCTCGCGGCGGCGCAGGAGCTGGCGGCGGAGGCGGAGAAGGCGCGGAACACCGGGGACCTGTGCCACGCACGGGACGTGCTGAACCGCGCCCTGTCCCTGTGGGACGGCGAGACGCTGGCCGGAGTGCCGGGCCCGTACGCGGAGGCCCAGCGGGTCCGCCTGGAGGAATGGCGGCTCCAACTGCTGGAATCCAGGCTGGACATGGACCTGGAGCAGGGCTGCCACGCGGAGGCGGTCTCGGAACTGACGGCGCTGACGGCGGCGCACCCGCTGCGGGAGCGGCTGCGCGAACTGCTGATGCTGGCCCTGTACCGCAGCGGCCGCCAGGCGGAGGCGCTCGCGGTGTACGCGGACACCCGCCGCCTCCTCGCCGACGAACTCGGGGTGGACCCGCGCCCCGGCCTCCGAGAACTCCAGCAGCGCATCCTGCGGGCCGACCCGAACCTGGCGGAACCCCCCGCCCCCCTGGCGGAACCGGTGGCGGTCCTCGTCCGCCCGGCCCAGCTCCCGGCGACGGTGCCGGACTTCACGGGGCGCGCCTCCTTCGTACGGGAGCTGAGCGAGGTACTCGCGTCGGCGTCCGGGGACCGGGCCCGGGTGATGGCGGTGTCGGCGCTGGCGGGCATCGGCGGCGTCGGCAAGACGACCCTCGCGGTCCACGTGGCCCACCAGGCCCGGGCCGCCTTCCCCGACGGCCAGCTGTACGTCGACCTCCAGGGCGCCGGCGCGCGCGTGGCGGAGCCGGAGACGGTCCTGGGCTCCTTCCTGCGCGCCCTCGGCACGGCGGACTCGGCGATCCCGGACTCGCTGGAGGAGCGGGCGGCGCTGTACCGCTCGCTCCTGGACGGCCGCCGGGTGCTGGTCCTGCTGGACAACGCCCATGACGCGGCCCAGGTGAGACCCCTGCTGCCCGGCACGGCGGGCTGCGCGGCGCTGGTGACCTCCCGGGTGCGGATGGTGGATCTGGCCGGCGCGCACCTGGTCGACCTGGACGTGATGTCGCCGGACGAGGCGCTGGCCCTGTTCACGAAGATCGTCGGCGAGGAGCGCGTCGCCCCGGAACGCGAGGCGGCCCTGGACGTGGTGGCGGCCTGCGGTTTCCTCCCGCTGGCGATCCGCATCGCCGCGTCCCGGCTGGCGGCCCGCCGCACCTGGACGGTCTCGGCCCTCGCCGCCAAGCTGGCCGACGGCCGCCGCCGTCTGGACGAACTCCAGGCCGGGGACCTCGCGGTCAAGGCCACCTTCGAACTGGGGTACGGCGCCCTGGACGCGACCCAGGCCCGCGCGTTCCGCCTGCTGGGCCTGGCGGACGGCCCCGACGTCTCCCTGGCCGCCGCCGCGGCCGTGCTCGACCTCCCGGTGGACGACACGGAGGATCTGCTGGAGTCCCTGGTCGACACGTCCCTCCTGGAATCCGCCGCCCCCGGCCGCTACCGCTTCCACGATCTGGTCCGCCTCTACGCGCGTGCGTGCGCGGAGCGCGACGAACAGCCGCCCGGGGAGCGGGACGCGGCGATGTCGCGGTTGCTGGACTTCTACCTGGCGAGGGCGGTCCAGGTGTACGCCATCGAGCGCCCGGGCGACCGGACCGTCGCGCACCTGGAGAAGGGCCGGTTCACGGGCGAGGAGTTCGCCGACGCCTCGAAGGCCCTGGACTGGCTGCACGCGGAAGCCGGACCGCTCCTGGCCTGCGTGCAGCAGTCCCTCGAGGCTCCCATGCTGCGGCGCGCCGTCGACCTGCTCGTGGTCTCCATCGACCTGGCGGAATCCGGGGCCGACTCGCGTCAGTACCGGAAGACCGCGATCGCCGCCTGTGACGCCGCCGCCGCTCTGGGGGAGGCGCGAGCCGAAATGCGGGCGCGCGTCACCTTGGCCCAAGTGCTCAGCCAAGCGGGCCGGTTCGAAGCCGCGGAGGAGGAAGCCCGGCGCGCCGACGCGCTGCTGCGCGGTACGGACGACCCCTGGGCGAGGAGCACCGCCCCCAACCAGCTGGGCATCATCGCCCTGTGCACGGCCCGTTACGCGGACGCCGAGGGGTACTTCCTCAGGGCGATCGACGCCTTCCGCGCCGACGACAACGCGCCGGGCGAGGCGAGCGCGGTCTGCAACCTCTCCCGCACCCTGGCCTCGATGGACCGCAGCCCCGAGGCCGTCGAACTGGCGCAGCGGGGCATCGAGATCTACGACGAGCTGGGACTGTCCGTGCGTCTGGCGAACGCCAGGTACGCCTCCGGCATCGTGCTCGCCCAGGCGGGGCGGCCGGCCGAGGCGCTCGTCCAGCTCGACGAGGCGCTGCGCATCTTCACGGAGAACCGGCAGTCCCTCTGGGAGGGCACGACCCACTACCGCATCGCGGAGGTCCACCTGAGGGCCGGCCGCCCGACGCGGGCCGCCCGGCACGCCGAACAGGCCCTGGTGACCGGCTGCATCGGGGGCGACTGGATGCGGGCCAACGCCCTGACCGTGCTCGGCAGGGCACTGGACGCACTCGGTCAGGCGGACCGGGCCCGCGCGTGCTGGCGCGAAGCCCTGGTCATCTACGACGAGGCGGGCTCCGCCGAAGCGGCCCAGGTGCGCCGGCTGCTCGCTCCGCTCTCCGCGACCTGACGCCGGGAACCGCGTTCATCGAACGTTTATGTCCGGCTGCGACTCTCATGGAACGGATCCGTCGCGTCGGGGGGCAGGCGGATCTCCAGGGGCCCGGCTCCGGTCCGAGGCCCGCTGGACCGCCCGTTCGGCGACCTCCGGGGGAGTCACCGAACGGGCGGTCCGGACCGCGAAGCTTTGTCCACCACTTGGGGGTACATGTCATGAGCGAAGCCAAGAAGGACCCGGAGATCACCACGCTCGACCAGCACGCGCCCGCTCCGCCGAGCAAGGGTCCCGAGATCACGACGCTCGACCAGCACGCGCCCGCTCCGCCGAGCATCGGCGAGGTCACCACGCTCGACCAGCACGCACCGGCCCCGCCCGCCCTGGACCTGGACGGCCGGTAAGGAGTCGAGGGCACTTCCATCCCGACGGGGGGTCGGCCGCGGCGGCGCGGAGGGGGAGCCGCCGCGGCCGACGTATGTCCACGAGAACTGCCGGCCGACCGCACGACCGGGGCGGACGGGCCGGGGTCGCATGCGGCGATCCGGGGCACGTCCTCGCCGTCGCCGACCTCCACCCGGACCGGCACCGTCCCGGACCCGGGTACGGCGACCTCCTCGGACCGGGTGACGACCTCCGCGCCGGCCGCGTCCTCGAAGATCACGGTGACGGTGAACACGCCGTCCGCGGTGTTCGGGTTGGTGACCTCGACCGTGGCGTACGGGGTCTCCTCCGAGGCGCAGTCCACCAGCGCCACCGTGGCGTCCTGCGGGGACGTCGACGCGTCTCCGCCGCCCCCGCCGCCGCCCGAGGTGTCGTGGTCGTCGTCATCGTCGTCGTAGTCACGGTGCGAGCCGCCGCCCGAGGTCGACGAGTCGTGGTTCTGGCCCGAGCTGCTGCACCCGCCGCCCCCGTCGCCGCTGCCGCCGTGGCCGCGGCCGGTCGAGAAACCGGTGAGGGTGAGGACGGCGAGCGCCGAGACCGCGGCGAGCCCGAGTGTGTTCCCCCGGGGATTCATGGCCGTCAGGCCGTCGAGCCCCGCGTCACGGGCACGTCACCGTCCGGCGACCGTCGCGTACCCGGCGTGGCGACCGCGGTGGGAGCGGCGGGCCGCCGCTCCCCGCGGCGGCGGCCGCCGTCCGGCCACCCTTCCGTGCGCCCCGGTACGAGGGCCGTCCCGCACCCCGCCTACGTCGTGCGCGCCGTCCCCGTCCCCTTCTCCGCGTCCAGCGCGTACACGCAGCGGTCCTTGCTGCACGCGTACACCACGCCGTCCCGAACCACCGGGGAGCCGGTGATCTCACCACCGGTCGCCAGCTTCCACCTCAGGCGGCCGTCGTCGGCCTTCAGGGTGTAGAGCAGGTGGTCGCTGGAGCCGAAGTGGATGCGGCCCTCCGCGACCGCGGGCGCGCCCACGATCTCGCCGCCGGACTGGAAGCGCCACTTGGGCGTGCCGGTGACCGCGTCCAGCGTGTACAGGCCCTTGCCGCTGCCCACGTGGACGTGGCCGGCGGCGACCAGGACCGGGTCGACGGAGGCGCGGGACTCGGTGGCGATGCGCCAGCGGTCGCGGCCGTCGGTGGCGTCGAGGGCGTAGACCGTGCCGAGGTAGTCGGCGAGGTAGAGGCCGCCGCCGGTGACCGCCGGGCCGGGGACGAACGCGGGCGGGGCGAGGAAGACCGCCGGGGCCTCGAAGTGCCAGCGGACGTGGCCGGTGGTGACCTCCAGGGCGAGGACCCGGGTGCCGGCGCAGACGTAGACGTGGCCGTCGGGGGCGTGCGTCACCCGGACCGGCACCCCGCCGCAGGAGGCCGCGTCCCCGATGGGGTACGACCAGCGCTCGTCGCCGGTGCGGGCGTCGAGGGCGCGCAGGCGGGCGTCCTGCCAGACGTAGACCGTGCCCTCGTGGACGGCGGGGCCGGCCTCGGGGGACTCGAAGTCGGTCTGGCAGCCGGTGACCTCCCACAGCTTCTGGCCGGTGGACGCCTCCCACGCCTGGACGCCGCCGCCGCGCGTGCCGGTGACGACGGTGCCGCGGTCGGCCTTGAGGGAGTACACCCAGGCGTCCGTGGACAGCCGCCACAGGTCGCCGCCCTCGCGGGCGTCGAGGGCGAACAGGGTGGGTCCGTCGGAGGCGTGGATACGGCCGTCGGCGACCGTCATCGACCAGGCGACGTCGCGGGTCTTGAAACGGCGCCGGCCGGTGGCGACGTCGAGGGCGTGCACCTCGAAGGAGGTGACGTAGACGAGGTCGCCGTCGACGGCCGGGGTGCCCCAGACGTCGTTGGACATGCGGAAGCGCCACGGGCGCCAGCCGCCGGGCTGCTCCGGCGGCGCGGCGGGCGCCGGTACGGCCGGGTCGGCGCCGTTGACGCCGGGGCGGGGCTTGGACCAGGTGGCGGCCAGGGCGGCGGCCGGCGAGGGCGCCTTGGCGGCGGCCGCGCGCGCGTCGGCGACGCGCGGGCCGGGTCCGATGGGCACCGCCACGCCCGCCAGCCGTACGGGGCCGGTGTCGGGGGCGCCCGCCGGAGCGCCCACCGGCGCGGGTCTGGACGGGGGCGGCGGCGGGACGACCGGGTCGTGCGGGGGCGGCGGGGGGACGTGGGGGCGGGCCCCGCCGCCGCTGCGGCCGGTCCCGTGCGCGGGCCTGACCGCCGTCCGGCCGCCCCGCCGCGTCTCGATCAGGCTCACCGCCCGCTCGGGCAGCCACGCCGACGCCGTACCGCTGTCGTCGGAGCCGGAGCCGAACAGGTGCGGGGCGAGCTGGGCCTGGAGGTCGGCGGGGTTGGGCCGGGCCGTGGCGTCCATCTGCATGCAGGCCTCGATGAGCGGGCGCAGCTCGTCCGGGAGACCCTCGAGGTCCGGACCCTCGCGCAGCAGCATGAAGACGGTCTCGACGGGGTTGGCGCCGTGGAACGGCGGATGCCCCGTGGCGGCGAAGACCAGCATCGAGCCGAGCGAGAACACGTCGCTCGCGCCGGTGACGCTGCGGGAGTCCTTGGCCTGCTCCGGGGACATGTAGGCGGGGGTGCCGACGGCGACGTTCGTCATCGTCAGACGGGTGTTCGAAACGCCGGAGGCGATGCCGAAGTCGATCACCCGGGGGCCGTCCTCGACGACGAGGACGTTGGAGGGCTTCAGGTCACGGTGGACCAGCCCGGCGCCGTGGATCGACTGGAGCGCCTCCGCGACGCCCGCCGCGAGCCAGCGCACCGCCTGGGCCGGGAGCGGCCCGCACTCGTTCACTATCTCCTCGAGGGAGGGCGCGGGAACGTACGCGGTGGCCAGCCACGGCACGGCGGCGCGCGGATCGGCGTCCACGACGGCCGCCGTGTAGAAACCGGAGACCGCGCGGGCCGCCTCGACCTCGCGCGTGAAGCGGACCCGGAACAGCTGGTCCTCGGCCAGTTCGGTCCGGACCGTCTTGATCGCCACCCGCCGCCCGGACGCCGAGCGCGCGAGATAGACCAGCCCCATGCCGCCGGCTCCCAGCCGTCCCAGCACCTCGAACGGCCCGATACGCCGCGGATCGTGCTGCGTCAGCTGATCCACCACTTGCCTGCCACCTCCCCGTACGAGTCGCGCCACCACCTGTGCCCGCGACCGTAGTGCAGCGTCTCACCACCGCACCGCCGTGGCGGCACGCACCCCGATTGTTCCTGGCCGCGCCCCCGGTTGCGAACCGGCCGACAAATAGGGTGTCCAGGTTTCCATACGACACAGGTGATGAAAACGGCTCATCGGCGCAGCAGCGCGAAGGACGCCCCCTGATCGTCGGTGACCACGGCCGCCGTGCCGTAGGACGTCTCGAAGGGCGGGACCTGGACCCGGCCGCCGAGCCGGACCACCTCCGCCATGGCGGCCCCGGGGTCCGGGGTGGCGAAGTGGACGAGGAAGTGCGGCGGCATCTCGGCGGGGAAGACGTCGGAGACCGGCGCGCGGCCGAAGTCGGGGTCGGCGTCCGGGCCGAACAGGGCGTCGTGGAAGAGGCCGCCGTAGAAGGTGTTGGCCGTCCGCGTGTCCCGCGTGTACAGCTGCACCCAGGCGAAGGTGCCCGGCTCGTGGCGGCGCCCGAAGCCGGGGGTCCGAGCGCCCTGCCAGAGGGAGAACACCGCCCCCTCGGGATCGGTGACCAGCGCGGTGACGCCCAGGTCGCCGAAGGGGACCGGCGGGGCGACGACCTGCCCGCCGGCCGCGTGGATCCGCCGGCACAGCGCCCCGGCGTCCGGGGTGGCGAAGGACACCGTCCACACGGTGGGCAGCCGGCCGTCCGTCTTGTGCGCGAGGGAGGCGACGGGGGCGCCGTCCTTCGACGCCCGCACGGTTCCCTGGGGCTGGTCCTCGAAGGTCCACCCGAAGAGGTCGCCGTAGAACCGCTTGCCCGCCTCCACGTCGGGCAGCTGCGCGTCCACCCAGCAGGGGGTGCCCTCCGTGTACTCCGATGCCCTGTTTTCGGCCATGCCGCCAAAGTAACCGCGTCGCCCGCAGGCCGCAGACCAGGCACACCAGCCTCCAGGGACCCGCACACCCCATTTGCAGTCGGCCGAATCGCGCTCGGATCACCCGTCGGTAAGCTGACGGCATGACAGGACAAGTGCGTACCGTCGACGGCCGTGTGGCCGGCCGGCGTGGGCAGGCGACCCGGCAGAAACTGCTCGACTGCCTCAGCGAGATGCTCAGCTCCTCCCCCTACCGGGACGTCAAGGTCATCGATGTCGCACGCAGGGCGGGCACCTCGCCCGCGACCTTCTACCAGTACTTCCCGGACGTCGAGGGCGCCGTCCTGGAGATCGCCGAGCGCACGGCCGCCGAGAGCTCCGGGCTGAGCGAGCTGCTGGAGGGCCGTTCCTGGGCGGGGAAGGCCGGCTGGCAGACGGCGCAGGAACTCGTGGACGGCTTCCTGCAGTTCTGGCGCGACAACGACGCGATCCTGCGGGTCGTGGACCTCGGCGCGGCCGAGGGCGACAAGCGCTTCTACAAGATCCGCATGAAGATCCTGAACTCCGTGAACGCCTCGCTGGCGGACGCCGTCACCGAACTGCAGGCCAAGGGCCGGATCGACAAGGACGTGAATCCCGCGGCGATCGCCGGCTCCCTGGTGGCCATGCTCGCGGCCGTCGCCTCCCACCAGAAAGGTTTCTCCTCCTGGGGCGTGAAGCAGGCGGAACTCAAACCGAACCTGGCCCTGCTGGTCCACCTGGGGATCACCGGCAAGAAGCCGGCGAGGTAGGCGCCCGGCGGTCCACACCGATGCACGGTCGCGCAAGTCCTGTCAGACGGGCGGCGGTTCACTCCGGTGGGCCGCCGCCCGTCGCTTTCCGCACGGCGCCGGGGAGAAGGGGAACACGGCGCCGCCCGGACGGTGTTGTGCATCGACGAACCGACCACGGACCCGAGTGGACACCCGACGCGCACGTCGCAGGAGGAACCCGGAATGGCCCTGACCCGCGAAGAACGCGAACAGTTCCTGGCCGAGCCGCACGTCGCGGCGCTGGCGGTCGACGCGGGGGCCGGCCGCGCCCCGCTCACCGTGCCGATCTGGTACCAGTACGAGCCCGGCGGCGACGTGTGGATCATGACCGGCCAGGACTCGCGCAAGAACCTGCTGATCGGCGCGGCGGGGCGGTTCTCGCTCATGGTCGACCGCCTCGAACCCACCATCCGCTACGTCTCGGTCGAGGGGCCGGTGCTCGACACCACCCCGGCCACGATCGAACGGCTGCGGGAGATCTCCGCGCGCTACCTGCCGGCCGACAAGGTCGAGGGCTACGTCGACTTCGCCTGGAAGAACCACGGTGAGCAGGTCGTCGTGCGGATGCGACCCGAACGGTGGGTGTCGTCGGACCTCGGATCGGTGTGAGCCCGCCGGACGCCCGACAATCGGTCCATGGAACCCGATCTTCACGAGCTGCTGAGGTCGCTGCGGGTGTGGGACCCGGAGGTCACCGACCTGCCGGCGTTCGACCCGGCCGCCGCGCCCGCCGAGCCGCTGCCGCTGTT
Organism: Streptomyces caelestis; assembly: GCF_001279005.1. Classification (GTDB taxonomy): domain Bacteria; phylum Actinomycetota; class Actinomycetes; order Streptomycetales; family Streptomycetaceae; genus Streptomyces; species Streptomyces heliomycini. The sequence continues at coordinate 54,914 of NZ_LGCN01000177.1, read as the reverse complement.
CACCCGGTGGTTCGCCGAGGCCGTGGCCGCCGGCCAGGCCGAGCCGCACACCATGTCCCTGGCCACGGCGGACGCGCGGGGGCTGCCCGACGTACGGATCGTGGTGCTGCACGGCGCGGACGACGACGGCTGGTCCTTCGCCACCCACGCGCACAGCCGCAAGGGAGGCCACCTCGCCGCGCGCCCGTACGCCGCCCTGGCCTTCTACTGGCCGCTGCTGGGCCGCCAGGTGCGGGTGCGCGGGCCCGTCGGGGCGGCCACGGCCGAGGAGGCGCAGGCGGATCTGCACGCCCGTTCCACCGGGGCGCTGGCGGCCGCGCTGACCGGCAGGCAGAGCGCGGTCCTCGGATCGGCCGAGGAACTGGCGCGGGCCTCAAAGGCGGCGTGGGAACGGGCGCGGCACGCGCCGGACACCCCGGTCCCGTCCTGGACCCTGTACCGGCTGCGGGCGGACGAGGTGGAGTTCTTCCAGGGCGAGGCCCGGCGGCGGCACGTACGGCTCCGCTACCGGCGCGGGGCGGAGGGCTGGGTCAGGGAGTCGCTGTGGCCCTGAGGACGGGCTCCGGGCCGGTGGCGGGACGGGCGTGCGCGGGGACACCGCGGCGGCCCGCCTCGACGGCCGCACCCACGACTCCACACCGGCGAAGGACCCGACACCGGGTCAAGGAATCGCCGCGCCCGTGAGCGCCGGCTCCGGGTCGGTGGCGAGACGGGCGTGCAGATGGGCGTCGCGGAACGCGTCGCGGCGGCCGGCCTCGAAGAGGGCCCCGCGCATCGTCCCCTCGTGACGGAACCCGCACCGCTCGGCGACCCGGCAGGACGCCCCGTGCCCGACGGCGTGGTCCAGCTCCAGCCGGTGCAGGCCGGGTCCGGTGAACGCCCAGTGGGCGGCGAGCAGCAGCGCCCGGGTGGCGACGCCCCGGCCGCGGGCCTCGGGAAGCACCCAGTAACCGACCGCGCCGCGCCGCAGCGCCGGGTGGATCTCGTTGAGGCCGATGTGTCCCAGCACCGTGCCGGTGCCGGCGTCGGCGATCCGGAAGGACGCCCCCGTGCCGTCCGCGTCGCGCCGCGCGGCCCGGCGCAGCAACTCCCGGGCGCCGTCCGCGTCGGTGACCGGCTGGAGCGGGGTGTTCCAGCGCCGGAACTCCGGGTCCGTGAGGCCGCGCAGCCACGTCTCCACGTCGGCCCGGCACTCCGGGTCCCAGGCGCGCAGGCGCAGTCCGTGACCGCGGACTTCGGGGAGGGTCCGGGACGGGGTGTGTTCGGGTGAGGAGGACATGGGGGCATTCAAGCGCGCGATCCCCGCACACGTGATCAATCCGCAACCAATTCCGGTCTTGACCGAGACCCATCAACCGGGTGCGTGATTACGCTCGCGCTCATGGCCGACTCCTCCGACTCCTCCACGTCCGCGCGGCCCGCCGCGCCGAACCGGGCGGACCGCCCCGTCTACGTCATCGGCGGCGGACCGGGCGGGCTCGCCGTCGCGTACGCCCTGCGCGCCCGGGGGGTGCGGGCCGTCGTCCTGGAGCGTTCCGACCGCGTGGGGGACTCCTGGCGGCGTCACTACGCCCGGCTGCGACTGCACACCACCCGGCGCCTGTCCGCGCTGCCCGGGCTGCCCATGCCGCGCCGGTTCGGGCGGTGGCCGGCCCGCGACGACGTGGTCCGGTACCTGGAGAAGTACGCCGAGCACCACCGGCTGGAGATCGTCACCGGGGTCGAGGTCTCGCGGGTCGAGCGCACCCCCGACGGCACCGGCTGGCTGCTGCACGCCACCGGGGGCCGCGAGCTGACCGGCGCGGCGGTCGTCGTCGCCACCGGCTTCAACCACACGCCCCGCGTCCCCGACTGGCCCGGCCGGGACACGTACGCCGGCGAGTTCCTGCACGCGTCCGGGTACCGCGACGCGAAGCCCTTCGCCGGCCGGGACGTGCTGGTCGTGGGCGTCGGCAACACGGGCGCCGAGATCGCCGTGGACCTGGTGGAGGGGGGCGCCTCCCGGGTGCGCCTCGCGGTGCGCACCCCTCCGCACATCGTGCGCCGCTCGACCGCGGGCTGGCCCGCGCAGTACTCGGCCGTCCTGGTGCGCCGGCTGCCGGTCGGCCTCGTCGACCGGCTGTGCCGGGTCCAGGCGAGGGTGGCGCTGCCGGACCTGTCGGCCCAAGGGCTCCCGCGCCCCGGGACCGGTCTGTACAGCCGGGTGCTGGAGGGTGCCATCCCGGTGCAGGACGTCGGCCTCGTCGACGCCGTGCGCACGGGGGCGGTGGAGGTCGTGGCCGCGGTGGAGGGGTTCGAGGAGGGCGAGGTCGTCCTGGCGGACGGCGAGCGCGTCCGCCCGGACGCGATCGTGGCGGCCACGGGCTACGCACGCGGCCTGGAGGGGCTGGTCGGCGGGCTCGGCGTCCTGGACGACCGCGGCAGACCGGTCGTCCACGGCGCCCGCACCCCGGCCGACGCGCCCGGCCTCTACTTCACGGGCTTCACCAACCCGATCAGCGGCAACCTCCGCGAACTGGCGCGGGACGCGCAGCGGATCGCGAGGGCGGTGTCCCGCGCGGGGGGAGCCTCCCGACTCCCCGCGTGACCGCGGGCGGTCCGGGCCGGCGGGCGGCAACCGGGGGCGGTCGCGACGGCCGGAGGCCGAGCGGGAGGCCGTCCACAGGCTGTGGACGGACCGGGCGCCCCCGTCGGCGGCGGCGGTGCGGCGCTGTGCGCCCCGAGCACGGCAGCGCCGCACCGCTCTTCGGTTCGGCGTTCCCTCCCGGGCTCCCCCTCGGCCCCGGGGGGCGACGCCGCATCACGACCCACGCTCGTCGAGGGCTCCCGTCGTCGGGCCCTCGCCGTCCCCTCGCGGCGAATCGCTGACGAACAGAGTGATCAAACGGTCACGGCACGTCAATACCGATTCGGGTGATGATGAACGGGTTGAGTCATATGCCCTGTTCGTCGGGACCGCGCACGGAAGCACACCCGGCGCACCGCATCACACCCTCACCCGTTCGACCGACCCGCCGTGCACCCGTGCCCCCGCGGGGGCACGGGGAACCGCGCGGACGGCCCCCACGCACCGGCACCGGCCGACGACACGGATGAGCCCGAGCCCTCCGGCGCCCACCCCGCACACGCGTCCCGCGTGTGCTCACACCGCCTCGTACGCCAGCCCTCCGCACGCCGACGCCCCGCCGGGCACCCGCGAACAGCGGTCCAGCTCGCACCAGATCCGCTTGCCGGCCCCCTCCGCGCTCCAGCCCCAGCGGTCGGCCAGCCCGTCCACGAGGGCGAGCCCGCGTCCGCCCGTCGCCTCGTCGTCCATGCAGCGCGGCACCGGCGCCCGTGCGCTGCGGTCGGCCACCTCCAGGCGGACGGTGGCCCCCTCGGCGTCCGTCCCCGGCAGGGAGAGCCGCAGGACGGCCGGACGGCCGGTGTGCACCACGGCGTTGGTGACGAGCTCCGAGACGAGCAGGACCAGGATCTCGGCGAGCGGTTCGTCGGCCCCTATGCCCGAGCCGGCCAGCCGCGAGCGGGCCCACCGCCGGGCCCGCCCCACCTCAGCGGGGTCGGGCCGGATCTCCAGCTGCACTTGAAGCACCTGCACCGCTCACACCATCCGAACCGGTGGACACTTGGACTCGCGCCTCACGAGGGCCACGATCGTAGCCATCTTCCGCATGGCCGGAACAACGGCCGGGGCGGGGGTCACGGAACGTGAATCCCCTGTGGAACAGCATGGTTGACGTACAGTCACCCCAACAAGCGCTTCAGGCATATTCCAGCGCGAAGGAGTACACGTGCGGCATACTGTGCGACGCTCGCCACGGGAAGTCGAACGGGGACCGGCGTTCCGCCTGGCCACCCGGCGGGCAGCCGCGGGCACCGGCCGGTACGGAGTCGCCTCGGGGGCGACTCCGGCGCGGTGCGTGCCCGGGACCACTCGCATCTGACACAAGGTACCGGAGCGGACGTCCGACTCCGGGCCGTGACGAGTGCCGCACAGGACACGAGCCGGCATCAACCCTCCGTGATCACGGAAATGCCACGATCCGTGACATCCGCGCGGAGGCGTTCTACTCGGGGACGGTGAAGTAGCGGGCGAAGGACCGGACGATCTCCTCCTCGCCGATCCTGCCGTCGCCGTCGGAGTCCAGCGCGGCGGCGGCCGTACGGGCGAGGTCCCCGGGAACGCCGAGCACCCCGAGGACCCGTGCGGTGTCCTCGACGGTGGCCGCGCCGTCGCCGTCGGTGTCGGCGACGGCGAGCGCCGCGTGCAGGAAGGGGCGGGCGATCTCGGCGAACCGGTCGGGGTTGTCCCGCAGCCGCTTGACCGCGCCGTTCACGAACTCCTCGCGTGTGATGCGCTGGTCGCCGTCGCGGTCCGCGATCCCCGCCATGCCCTGCCAGAACGCCTCGGCGCCGACGTATAGGGCCTGGCCCCGGTCGGAGCGGGCCGCGGTGCCGAACTCGGCGAGCAGCGCCTTGGCCGCTCCGCTGAAGTCCTCGCGGTCGATGTAGCCGTTGCCGTCCTGGTCGAAGCCGGTGAAGCGGGCCGCGATCCTGCGCTCGTACTCGCTGGTGACCATGTCTCTCTCAGGCCGCCTTAGGTCGGTGGGGTCGTCTCGCTGGGAGCGTACGTGGTGGAGGGCCGCCGGGGAGCCGGAAAGCGACGCCCGGGGCAAGACCGGGGGAACGACGGGACAAGCGTGTGACACGCGTGAGCGCCCGCGCGCGGCGTCACGCCGGCAGCGGGCGGGAGTCCTCGTCGACCGCGGAGGGGACGTCCGGGTGGATCTCGAAGAGCCGGCGGACCCCGAGGGCGCCGAGCACCTTGTTGACGTGGCTGCCGTCGGCGGCGCCCCGCGCGGGGAGGATCAGCCGCAGGCTGCCCCGGCAGGAGCGGAGCAGCCGACGGGAGGCGATGAGCACGCCGACCCCGCTGGAGTCGCAGAACCACACCTCGGAGAGGTCGAGGACCAGGCTGTGCCGGCCCTCGGCCACCACGTCGTGCACCCGCTGGCGCAGCACCGGGGAGGTCAGCAGGTCCAGTTCGCCCGACACCCGGAGCACGGCCCATTCGCCGTGCTCCTTGTCGGTCACTGTGAAGGTCACCACCACGCCCTTCGCTCACCGAAACGGAAGCAGTCCCTACGCTTCCTTGCAGCGCGGCTGCCCACCGGCCGTTCCCTGAAACGCGAGCCGAGAAACGGCCGCCGAACAGAAAGGGCTTGTTCCAGTCGCCTTCGATCCGATTCGATCGATTTCAGTCGGCCCGGAGGAGGGCGGGCGCGCACCGGACGGCGTCCGACATGGGCGGGCGGCCCTTTAGCACCTGCGGCTCCTCCAGGGGCGCACATTGCCGTAAAGGGGCGTGCGCCCTGCTCCGTGCCGACTACATTCCTGGAGTCGCCGACCACACGCCGGACCCGGGCACGACCGACCCGGGACCGGGGCGAGGAACAGGGGGTGAGGGGCCGCATGCCGAAAACGGACGTACCGCCCCGCTGGGACCGCACGATGCAGCAGCGGCTCGCGCGGGGGGAGGCGGCCGCCCTCGGCGAGCTCTACGACCGGTTCGCCTCGCTCGTGCACGGCCTCGCCCACCGCGTCGTCGGCGACGAACACGCCGCCGGCGCCGTCACCCGCGACGTCTTCGCCCACGTCTGGGAACACCCGGACTCCTACGATCCCGCGCAGGAACCCCTGCGCACCTGGCTCGCCGCGCTGACCAGCCGGCTGGCCGTACGGCGACTGCGCACCACGGAGACCGCGGCGCTCGCCCGCGGCGGCCCCGGCACCGCGGAGGACCTGGAGCGCACGGTGCGGCACGCCTCGGTGGCGGCCCGCGCCGACTACATCGTCCAGTCCATGCCGGCGCCGCTGCGGGCCGCCCTGGAGCTGGCGTACTTCCAGCGCCGGGACTACCGCCGGACCGCCGCCGACCTGGGCGTCACCGACGACGAGGCCCGCCGCCGGCTCCGCCTCGGCCTGCAGCTCCTGGCCACCGCGCACGACACCGGGGTCGGGGGCGCCGCGTGAGCGGGCACCCCGTCGGCCACGTCGTGCCGTACGACGCACCGCGGGAGGCTCCCGGACCGCTCGTGCCGGAGCACCACGTGCTGAAGTCGCTGCTGGGCGCCTGGGCGCTGGCCGCCTGCGCGCCGGCGGAGGCGGCCGCCGTCGAGGAGCACCTCGGCGCCTGCGGCCCCTGCGCGGACGAGGCGCTGCGGCTGCGCACGGCGGTCGGCCTGCTCCAGCGGCCCGAGAGCCTGGACCTGGACCCCGGCCTGCGCACCCGCGTCCTGGAGTCCTGCCTGGAGCGGCGCCCGCCCCGCACCCCCGTGCCGGAGTGGGCCGCCGCCTACGACGCCGAGACCGCGCGGCTGGACGCGCTGCTCCAGGACTTCGGCGGCTCCGAGTGGCACGCGCCGGTGCGGCTGCGCTGGTACGAGTCCGACGAGGCGAGCAGCCGCCGCACCACCGTCGCCGGGGTCATCGCGCACCTGCTGACGGTCGACGGGCTGGTCGCGGTCGCCCTCGGCCTCGACGACCCGCTCGGCGACGCCACGGCCGTCCGGCCCACCCCGTGGGACCGCACCGAGGCGTACTGGCGGGCCGCCCGCTTCCCGCCCACCCGCTCCGTACGGGCGCCCTGGCGCAGGCAGAGTCACGACCTCGTGCGGACGGTGTCCCTCGCGGACGGCGGCGCCGGACGGCTGCCGGTGTCGTACGGCGACTACGCGCTGCCGCTGCACGACGCGATGCTGGACCGGGCCTTCGAGTGCTGGGTGCACGCGGAGGACATCGCCGAGGCGGTGGACTACCCGTACGACCCGCCCTCCGGACGGCACCTGCACCGCATCGTCGACCTGGCCGCGCGGATGCTGCCGGCCGTCCTCGAGCACCGCCGGCTGCACGGGCTGGCCTCCCCCGTGGAACGGCGCCTGGTCGCCGCCGGGGAGCCGGGACGCAGCCTGCGGCTGGAGATCGAGGGGTCCGGCGGCGGCGAGTGGCTGATCCCGCTCGACTCCCCGGCCGCGAAGGGCTCCGCGGAGCACGAGGTGGCGCACGTCGCGCTGGACGGGGCGGAGTTCTGCCGGCTGGCTGCGGGACACGTGCCGCCGCGGGAGGCCGCGGTGGGGCAGGTCGGGGACCGCGCCGCCATCAGGGACGTGCTGATGGCGGCGGCCGGCATGAGCCGGATGTAGGGGCGGGCCGCGGTAGCGCGGGCGGCCGCGGGTGAGAAGGGGCGCGGGACCGTATCGACATGCGACTCCGCCGCGTGGGCGCGACAGGCCACGACGAACCCGCGCCCGCCGACGGAGCGGAAACCCTCCGTGCTCCTAGGCGAACACCACCGTCCGCCGCCCGTTGAGCAGGATGCGGCGCTCCGCATGCCACTTCACCGCCCGCGCCAGCGCCTGGCACTCCACGTCCCGGCCGATCGCGACGAGCCCCTCGGGCGTGACGTCGTGCCCCACCCGCTCGACCTCCTGCTCGATGATCGGCCCCTCGTCGAGGTCGGCGGTGACGTAGTGCGCGGTCGCGCCGATCAGCTTCACACCCCGCGCGTGCGCCTGGTGGTACGGCTTCGCGCCCTTGAAGCTCGGCAGGAAGGAGTGGTGGATGTTGATGATCCGCCCGGAGAGCTGCTTGCACAGGTCGTCCGAGAGGACCTGCATGTAGCGGGCGAGGACGACGAGTTCGACGTCGTTCTCGCGCACGATCTCCAGCAGCCGGGCCTCGGCCTCCGGCTTGCCGTCCTTCGGCACCGGGATGTGGTGGAAGGGGATGTTGTACGAAGCCACCAGTTCGGCGAAGTCGGTGTGATTGGACACCACCCCGGCGATCTCCACCGGCAGCGCGCCGGTCCGCGCGCGGAACAGCAGGTCGTTCAGGCAGTGCCCGAACCTGCTGACCATGAGCAGGATGCGCATCTTCTCGTCGGCCCGGTTGATCCGCCAGTCCATGTGGAAGGAGTCGCCGATCGCCGCGAAGCTCGCCCGCAGCTTCGCCACGGTCACCGGGGCGTCCGCCGAGAAGTGGACGCGCATGAAGAACAGCCCCGTGTCGTGGTCGCCGAACTGCTGGCTGTCCTCGATGTTGCAGCCGGTCATGAAGAGGTAGCTGGACACGGCGTGCACGATGCCCTGCTTGTCGGGGCAGGACAGGGTGAGGACGTACTGGTCGGCCGGGGCCGCGGCTCGGGTGGACTGCTCGCTCATGCGAAAAGGGTCCCACACACGCGGTCGCGGCCGGCCGGCCCTTCCGCTACGCGGACCGCGTCAGGATCCGCAGCACGTCGAGGGTGCTCGGCGGCGCGTCGGGGTCGTCGCCGTCGCTCGCCGCCATCCGCACGTGCGCGTCCCGCGCCGCCCGCACCGCCTCCGGCCACCCCTCGTGCTCGAGATAGGCGATCACCGGCGCGTCCGGGCCGACCTGGTGCATGATCCGCAGGACGCGCAGCACCGCGGTGTCGACGAGCGCCGCCTCCTGGGAGTCGCGGAAGATCGTGCCGACGTACTTCTCGGCGGACCAGTTGTCCAGCCAGGTGTCCTCGACCAGCCGGTAGACGGCGTCGGTGACGTCGCCGTAGCCGTCGACCCCGGCCAGCCAGACGTCCCGCTGGAAGGCGGGGTCGGAGAGCATGTGCAGCGCGGAGCGCACATTGCTGCGCCAGCGCCACCACGGCATGTCGTTGAGTGGCATGCCGCCCATGGTGGAGGAGCGACGGCCGCGACGGGAAGAGTTCTCCGAACCTTGCACGATCGTCGATCGTACGTTTCCGCCCCGCACGGGTGGTAGCGGACCCCGCAATTCACCTCCGTGTCACCCTCCGTCGGCCAAGGGTCACTCCGGGGTTGGCGGTGTGGCGGAATCGTGCGTGAGCATGACCGGCAGGCGACGCATCCGCAGTATTGTCCTCCCCCGCCTCCTCCACCGGCCCGTCAGAGCCGGCGCCCTGAGCGCGGGCGCGCTGGCGGCGTGCGCGTCGCTCGTCACCGGGTGCGGGGTCGTCCCCGGCTCCACGGGGAGTTCCGCGGACGACCCCATCACCGTGATGACGTGGGCGCCCCAGGACACCAGGGCCACCAACAAGCCCGGGATGCCCGCGCTCGCCGAGGCCTACGCCCGCTGGGTCAACTCCCAGGGCGGTGTCAACGGGCGTCGGCTCACCGTGCTGACCTGCAACGACAAGAACGACACCGTGACCGTCGCACGGTGCGCCCGGCGCGCGGTCCAGGAGAACGCCGTCGCGGTCGTCGGCTCCTACAGCCAGCACGCCGACTCGTTCCTGCCCACCCTGGAGGGCGCCGGCATCCCGTACATCGGCGGTTACGGCATCACCACCGACGAGTTCACCAGTCCCCTGTCCTACCCCGTCAACGGCGGCCAGCCGGCGCTGCTGGCCGGTCTCGGCCGCACCCTGGCCGACGGCTGCGGGCCGGTCACCCTGATCAGGCCCGACACCATCGCGGGCGACCAGCTGCCGCCGCTGCTCGACTCGGGCCTGGAGGCGGGCGGGCACGCGCCGTCCGGGGACCAGCGGGCGGCGGAGGACGCCACCTCGTACAACGGCCAGGCGCAGCAGGCCCTGGAGCGCGCCACCGCGGACGCGGCCGGACGGGGCTGTGTGGTGCCCGCCCTCGGCGACCGCACGAACACCTTCATGGACTCCTTCCGCCGGGCCCGCGCCGACCACCCCGAGGTGCGCACCGCGACCGTGCTGGGCAGCGTCGACCAGACGACGATCGACGCGTCCGGCGGGGCGTCGGGGCCGTACGAGGGGTCGTACGTCACCGGCTGGTACCCGGCGGCGGGGGACGCCCGCTGGGACCCGATGAAGAAGGTGATCGAGGAGGAGGCGTTCGGCGACAACCGGATCGACGCCGCGGACGCCGGGGTGCAGACCACCTGGATCGCCTACACCGTGTTCAAGCAGGTCGTCGAGTCGCTGGGGGACGGCGAGGTGAGCGCCGACACGGTGAGCGGGGCGCTGGACGGCGGGCTGAAGGTCACCACGGGCGGGCTCACGCCCACCCTGCGGTGGAACTTCCAGGACGAGCTCGCCGCCGTCGGTTTCCCCCGCCTGGTCAACGCGAACGTGACCCTCCAGGTGGTCAGGGACGGCCGGCTGGTCGCGGCCCGCGAGGGCTTCACCGACGTGACGAGGACACTGCGGGAAGCGGACCTGGGCTGACCCGCGGTCCCGCCCGGCCGGGCGGGACCGCGGGCCGGCGGTGTCCGCTCAGAGCTGGGTCGGCTGGCGTTCGGTCAGGCCGTACCGCTTGGCGATCGCGTTCCACAGCTCGGCGGCCTTCTTCTTCTCGGCGGTCGCGGTGACGCTGGCCCGGTTGCCGGCCTGGGTCTGGCCGGTCGTGCGGGCCTGGCCCTTCTTGCAGCCCTTCTTGCCGGCGGTCTGGTCGGCCCAGGCCGCGTAGTGGTTGTCGGCCGACGCCGACGCCTCCCACGCCTTGGTGAGCGCGGTGGTCAGCGCCTCGTGGTCCGGCAGCTTGTCCACGGACAGGCCGGTGAGGTCGGTCACCAGCTGGGTGCGCTGCCCGGCCGCCTCCCGCAGGTCCGCGGCCGCCCGGCCCAGGTCGCGGCAGGCCTTCACATCGGCGACCGCGTTGATCACGGTGGTCCGGCTGTCGCCGCTGTCGGCCAGCAGCCCGTCCAGTGCGACGGCCTGCTCACGGACCGGGTCGACGGACGGCGACGGGGAGGCCTCCCCGCTCGCGGGCGCGGTGGCGGACACGGTCTGGCCGTCGCTGTCGCCGCCGTCGTCGCCGCCCGGGTTGCCGAGCAGCGCGCCCGCGCCGACGCCGAGCACGGCGATGCCGACGCCGACCGCCGCGATGAGCGGCACGCGGGAGCCGGTGCGGCCACTGCCGCGTCCGCCCCGGCCGCCCCGGCCGCCGGCGGGGGCGGTGGGTCCGGTCGGGCCGCCGGGCGGGGTGTGGGATCCCCGGGCGGGCTGCCCGTGCTCCACGCGCGGGAGCTGCTGGGTGGATCCGGCCGGGCCGCCGGCGTCGCTGCGGAAGAGGTTGTCGAACTCGGCGGGCGGCTGCCGGTCGCCGTCGCCGGGCGGCGGGGCGCCGTAGGGCTGTCCGGGCGGCTGGTCGGTGACGGGGGCGATGTACTGGGTGGCCTCGGCGTCGGGGTGGCCGGCGGTCGGCAGGGGGCCCGCGCCGGACGCGTTCTGCGGGGACGCGCCCGGGTATCCGCCCGCCTCGGAGCCGTGCGCGGGCATCTCGGGCGGCAGCGCGCCCGGGTTCACCGGGGGTATGAGCTGCGTCGCCCCCTCGTCGGCGCCGGCGGGCACCGGGGGGATGAACTGCGTCGCGCCCTCGTCGCCGCCGGCGGGCACCGGCGGCATGTACTGGGTGACGCCTTCCGATCCGTCGGGCGCGGCGGCCGGCGGGTACTGGGGGGCGCCGTAGCCGCTCCGGGCGGCGGCGTACGGGTCGGCGCCGCCGTGCGGAACGTCTCCGTGCGGGCCGGGCGGGGTGGTCCCGCCGTACCCGGCGCCCGGCTGCGGCAGGTGCGACGGCGCGGCGTCGTTCCCGTGTCCGCCGTAGGCGTCGCCGGCGCCGTACGGGGGGTGGCCGCCGTGGGTCGGCGCGCCCTCGGGCGGGAGCGGGCCGGGGCCGCCGCCCTGGGCGGGGGCGGGCGGGTACTGCGCGCCCCACGGGGACGGCTCCGGGGCGCCCCACCCGCCGTCGGACGGGTGCTGCCAGCCCTGGCCGGGCGGCGGGCTCTGCTGCCCGGGGCCCCACGACGTGCCCCAGGTCTGGCCGCCGGGCGGGGCCGAGGCGGGGAACCCGCCGCCGGAGTCCCGGCCGTCCGCGCTGCCGCCGGGGGCGACCGGTCCGGTCGTCATGCCCGGCAGCAGGGGTTCACCACCGTCGGAGGGCAGCACGATGCCTTCGCGCGCGGGGCGCGCCGAGGGCTCCTCGCCCTGTCCACTCTGCGTCACCGGGACTCCTACCAATGGGGGACCTTGTGAATCGTCGGCTCACGCTACCGGGTCCCCGGAGTCCGGTGCCACGCAGCACAGGACCTGACCTCCTGCCCGGTGAGCGCGGTGACAAAACCGGGTCACCGCACGCCGTTCACGTCACCTCCCCGCCTTCCCGGCTTCACGTCACGGGCGTCACGCCGCCGTCTGGAGCTCCATCCGCGCCCCGAACTCCCTTACCACCGACTCCTCCCGGTACGGCTCGAGGCGCTGCTGGAGGTCCTCCAGGTACTCGGCGCCCCGGTCGGACCGGATCCCGTCGAGCAGTTCCACCGCCTTCAGGCCCGTGCTGCAGGCCTGTTCGATCTCCCGCTGCTGCACCTGCGCGGTGGCCAGCAGCACATGGCCGATCGCCCGCCGCCGCGCCCGCGACGCCGGATGTCCGTCCAGCGCCTGGCGGGCGTACCGCGCGGCGGCCTCCGCCTGGCCGAGGTCCCGGTGGCAGTGCGCCAACTCGTCGGCCAGATAGGCCTCGTCGAAGTGCGCGATCCACACCGGGTCGTCGCCCGAGGCCGGATCGACGGCTTCCATGGCGCTCAACGCGCGCCCCGCCGCCGTCTGCGCGGCGTGCACGTCGCCCATCAGCGCGTGCCCGCGCGCCTCCGCCGCGTGGAACATCGCCTCCGCGCGGGGTGTCACGCGCCCCCGCGCGCCCTCCTGCGCCGCGCGCGCCAACTGGGCGATCTCCCGCGGGTTTCCGAGCTGCGCGGCCAGGTGGCTCATGGAGGCGGCGAGCACGTATCCGCCGTATCCGCGGTCCCCGGCCGCCTGCGCCAGCCGCAGCGCCTGGATGTAGTAGCGCTGGGCGAGGCCCGGCTGCCCGGTGTCGACGGCCATGTACCCGGCGAGTTCGGTCAGCCGCGCGACCGCCGCGAACAGGTCGCGCCCCACGGCCTCGCGGTACGACCCCGCCAGCAGCCCCGAGACGACGCTGTTGAGGTAGTGGACCACGACCGGGCGCACGTGCCCGCTGCCGTACTGGTGGTCCAGGTCCACCAGCGCCTGTGTCATGGACCGTACGGCCGCCACGTCGGACTGGCCCACGCGGGGCCCGGCGGAGCGCGCCACCTGCCCGTCGGGGGCGGAGATCAGCCAGTCCCGGCTGGGCTCCACCAGCGCGGAGGCGGCGACGGAGGACCCGGCCAGGAAGTCCCGCCGCCCCACGTCGCTGCGCCACAGCTCGCAGACCTGCTCGATGGCCCCCAGTACCGTCGGCGAGAACTGGAGGCCGACGCCCGAGGCGAGGTTCTTGCCGTTGGCCATGCCGATCTCGTCGATCGTGACCGTACGGCCCAGTTTGCGGCCCAGTGCCTCCGCGATGATCGCCGGCGCCCGGCCCCGCGGCTGCTGTCCGCGCAGCCAGCGCGCCACCGACGTCTTGTCGTAGCGCAGGTCGAGGCCGTGCTCGGCGCCGCACATGTTGACCCTGCGGGCCAGCCCGGCGTTGGAGCATCCGGCTTCCTGGATGAGCGCCTGCAGCCGTTCGTTCGGCTGCCGCGCGACGAGAGGCCTTGCGGCCATGGCGTACCCCCTGAGGCTGCGGTGCCCTGCCCACGCACCGGGTTGACGTGTCTTCCGCGGCCGTACGTCCCACGTCCCGGCGAGAAGTGCGGCCGGGAAGATCAATGCCCCGCTGAAGTACGGACAATGCGGGACATGTGAGGATTGCCGGGGTAACGGCGGTTGCCGGCCCCCCTCCTGGTTACCCACCGGGGAGGCGGATCCTCCCGCGCGCCCCCGCGGATGCACCCATGCGCCCCGAACGGGGAACCGGTGCTCCTCCCCCGCGCATGGGGGCGGGCGTAACCCCTGGTGACGGCCGTAGTTGTGTTCATCGTGGAAGAGACGATCGCGGGCGCCGAGGCCGTACAGATCCCGAAGCAGCGCGGGGAATCGCTGCTGGACACCGCCGTTCGCTACACCGAGGAGCGGCACTGGGACGTGTGCCCGGGCACCTGGCTGGAGGCCGGCGCGGGGGTGCAGCGCTGCTCGTGCGGTGACGCCGCGTGTCCCGCGCCCGGCGCGCACCCGGCCCGCCCGGACTGGGCGGCCGGGGCGACCGGCAGCGCGACCGTCGCCCGCCGGATGTGGCGGGAGCGACCGGCCGCGTCGATCCTGCTGCCCACCGGGCGGACGTTCGACGCGGTCTCCGTGCCGGAGACCGCGGGGTTCCTGGCGCTCGCGCGGATGGAGCGGTTGGGGTCGGCGCGGGGGCCGGTCACGCTGACGCCGGACCGGCGGATGGAGTTCTTCGTGCTGCCGGGGGCTGCGGCGAAGGTGCCGGGGCTGCTGCGCGGGCTGGGGTGGGCGTCGTCCTCGATCGACCTGACGGTCCTCGGGGAGGGGGCGTACGTGGCCGCGCCGCCCACCCGGGTCGGGTGCCGGGGGGCCGTGCAGTGGGCCTGCCGGCCCACGGACGCGAACCGGTGGCTGCCGGACGTGGCGGAGCTGATCCCGCCGCTGGCCTACGCGTGCGGCCGGGATCGGTAGGGCGCCTGCCGGTGTGCGCGGCTCCGGTCACGTCGAGTCGCCGGCGGTGCTGCTCGTGGCGGTGCCGGGGCTCGGCCGGGCGGTGATGCCGCTGTTCCTCCCCGGTGGCGACGAGACCCTCGACCCGACCCGGCCGGTGATGCCGCCGCCGCGGCCGCGGCCGCTGGTGCGGGTCCTGGCCCGGCTGCACCTGGTCGCGGCGGCCGACAAGACCATCCGCCGAGTGCGGCGGAGGCGCACGGCCGGCTGGACGGGCTGTCCGAGCTGATCATCGCGGGCGGTTCCGCCCCGGCGCTGGTGACGGCCGCCGTCGCGCACGGCGGGGCGGCGTTCGCCGTGGGCGTCCTCGCCGTGCCGCCGGCGCTGCCGGTGTGCGTGGCGCTCGCGCGGGCGGTGGCCGGAGATCCTGACGGCGGCGAGCAGGGGCCGAACCGGCGGTCAGGGGTCGCCCAGCGAGTCCAGGAAGGGTTCGATCGCCGTGAGCCAGGCCTCCGGCTGGTCGTAGTGGACCAGGTGGCCGGCGTCGGCGACCTCCGCGTACCGGCCGTGCGGGAGGACGCGGACCATTTCCTGGGCCTCCGCGCGGCCGAGCTCGCCGTCGAGGCCGCGGACCACCAGGGCGGGGCAGCGCACCTGGGCCAGTTCCTCCCAGTGCGCGTCGAACACCCAGGTCTCGCGGGAGCGGAGCATCTGGTCCGGGTCGAACACCGGGCGCCAGCCGTCCGGCGACTCGGCCATCACCTCGGCGTAGAAGGCGCCGCGGGCCGGGTTGGGCCGCTCCACCCAGGGGTCGTCCTCGCCGAACCACTTGCGCACGTCGGCGAGCGTGGCGAACGGGACCGGCCAGGTCGTGAACCACTCCGCCCACTCGCGCTGCGAGGCGGCCCCGAGGGCGGAGGCCCGCATGTCGCAGATGACCAGCCCGCGCACCAGGTCGGGGCGTTTGGCGGCG
Source organism: Streptomyces caelestis (assembly GCF_001279005.1). Classification (GTDB taxonomy): domain Bacteria; phylum Actinomycetota; class Actinomycetes; order Streptomycetales; family Streptomycetaceae; genus Streptomyces; species Streptomyces heliomycini. The sequence continues at coordinate 39,456 of NZ_LGCN01000177.1, read as the reverse complement.
AGCTGCCAGGCGGTCAGCGCGCCCATCGCGTGGCCGACGAGGACGGTGGGGCCGAGGCCGAGCTGCTCCAGGGCGGCCTCGGCGTCGTCGACGTAGGCGTCACGGGTGAAGGAGGCCCGCGGGGGCTTGTCGCTGCGGCCGTGGCCGCGCTGGTCGAGGGCGACCGCGCGGTACCGCCCGGAGAGCCGGCGGGCGGTGGCCGCCCAGTGCGAGGCGCGGCCCATCAGGCCGTGCAGTAACAGCACGCCCGGCGCGTTCCGCGCGGTGCTCTGCGCCGGGTCGGTCCCGTCCTTGGGCGGGTCGCCGAACTCCCAGGCGGCGAGCCGCACGCCGTCCGCCCCGGTCACGTCGATGCGTCGCGCCATGGTCCTGGCACCCCCCAAGCTCGCTGCCTGCCCGTTGCCTGCTGTGCTGGCCCTGCCTGATTGCTACTCGTCCGCAGATTATCGAATGCGCATTCGAGAATGGCCTTTTGCCCGGCAACACCCCTCGTTCGAGTGACCCCCTGCGGGGATTGATCGCCGTGGCCCGGGGGAGATCTTCAGCGGGAGGCGGACCGCTCGGGGAAAACGGTCCGAGGGGAATGACCCTGAGAGCTCGGGGCTCCGGGTCAGCACAGGGGAGGACAGGCCCCGGCGCCGTGCGGCGCCGGGGCTCCTCACATGATCACGGCACATCGTCCCGCCCCTCCCCCGCCGGGGTGACATCGCTGTCGGGCCCGGCCAGAGCCACTCAGGTCCCATGCCTCACGCGACAGCCTCGCACGCGCATCGGGCGGGCGCTGCGATTCGGCGCAGCGGACCCCGGATTCGGCGCGTTCCCACCGCCGGGCCCGCACCGCCCGTCCGCCGTCGTCCCGCCCCCGTCGCCCCGGCCGGTCAGGGCTTGGCGACGAACACGTGCGAGGCCACCTCCGACTCCAGCTCGGCCGCCTCGCCGCTGCTGCCCACCAGCACCCCGCCCGCCGACTCCGTCACGCTGACCACCGAACCGGGCTGTACGCCCGCCCGGCGCAGCGTGTACATCAGCTGGGCGTCCGTCTGGATCGGCTCGCCGATCCGGCGCACCACGACCGTCTTGCCCCCGGCGCCCGGGTCGAGGTCGGCCAGGGACACCATCCCCTCGTCCAGGAACGGGTCGGCCCCGTCCTTCTCGCCCAGCTCCTCCAGGCCGGGGATCGGATTGCCGTACGGCGACTCGGTGGGGTGCCGCAGCAGCTCCAGCACACGGCGCTCGACGGCCTCGCTCATCACGTGCTCCCAACGGCAGGCCTCGGCGTGGACCTGCTCCCACTCCAGGCCGATCACGTCGACCAGGAGACACTCGGCGAGACGGTGCTTGCGCATCACGCGCGTGGCCAGCCGGCGGCCCTCCTCGGTGAGCTCCAGATGCCGGTCGGGGGCGACGGACACCAGACCGTCGCGCTCCATCCGCGCCACCGTCTGACTGACCGTCGGACCGCTCTGGTCGAGCCGCTCGGCGATCCGGGCGCGCATGGGGACCACACCTTCCTCCTCCAGCTCGAGGATGGTGCGGAGATACATCTCCGTGGTGTCGATCAGTCCGGACATACATGCCCCTCGATGAGATCTACGGATGGCTCTGCCGGAGGCTGGACGGCTCACCGGCGCGTGCGCTGGCCCAGGAGTCAATTCTGACGCATACGACCGACAACCGGGCCGCGCGGTGAGAACGAGGGGCCGCACGGAAGGGAAACCACGCCGCCGGACGCCGTATTGACACGGCACTGGTCCAGACCGCACGGTGATCCGCAACACTCCTGCCCGAAGGGATGCCGCATGAGCGACCGCACGCCGGCCGGTCGGTTCCTCGACGCCGCGATCGACCTGCTGCGGCGGATCCGCGACGAGGAGGCCGAGTCCGTCGCGGCGGCGGGCGCGCTGCTCGCCGACACGGTCGCGGACGGCGGCCGGCTCTTCGCCTTCGGGGCGGGACACTCGTCGCTCGCGGCGCAGGACCTCGTCTACCGGGCCGGGGGACTCGCCCTGATGAACCTGCTCGCCGTGCCGGGGGCCGTCGGCGTCGACGTGATGCCGGCCACGCTGGGCTCCGCCCTGGAACGCGTCGACGGGCTCGCGGGGGTCGTGCTCGCGTCCTCGCCGCTGCGTGCGGGCGACGCGCTGATCGTCGTCTCCCTGTCCGGGCGCAACGCGCTGCCCGTGGAGATGGCCGTGGAGGCCCGGAAGCGGGGCGTGAAGGTGATCGGCGTGACCTCGGTGGCGTACGCGGCGCGGACGACGTCCCGGCACTCCTCCGGGACGTTCCTGAAGGACCACTGCGACCTCGTCCTTGACTCCGGGATCGCGGTCGGCGACGCGGAGCTCACCCTCGACGACGTGCCCGCGCCCTTCGCCCCGGCGTCGACGGTGGTCACCACGGCGCTCCTCCAGGCCGTCATGGCCACCGCGGCGGCGGCGCTCGCCGATCGCGGGATCGAGCCGCCCCTGCTGCGCTCGGGCAACGTGGACGGCGGCCACGAATGGAACGCGCGCGTCTTCGACGAGTACGCCGACCGCATCTTCTACCGCCGCTGACCCGGAACGACGGTTCCCTCGCCCCCGCCACCCCTTCCCGTCCCGAACCGGGGGCAGCGCCCCCAGGGGGCGGGAAGGGGAAACCGGGGTCAGCGGTCGTCGCCGAGGAGGCCCGCCAGGTCCAGGGACGTGGCGATGCGAATCGCCACGTCCTCCGCGTACATCGCGTCGGACCGTTCGAACGCGCTGCGCCCCGCCCCCCGCAGAAACGTCACGGCACCCAGCGTGCGCCCCCGGCTCCGCAACACCGCACACAGGGCGTGCACCGCGTCCTGCGGCCACTGCCGGGACAGCGCCCACGCCCGCGCCTCCTCGGCGCCCAGGGAACCGGCGCCGGCCCGCACCGTCCCGGCCCGCTCCACGCACTGCACCGCCGGATGCCCCTCGCCGTACCGCACCGGCAGCCCCGCCCACCCCGCGAGCCGGCTCGGCCCCGGCGACCCGGACGGCGTGGCGGCGACCCGGACCAGCCGCACCCGGTCGCCGTCCTGGCCGTCGTCCTGGCCGCCGTCGGCCACCCGGTCGATCAGCGCGTGGTCGGCGAACCCGGCCAACGCGAACTCCAGATGGACCGTCGCCGCCTCCGCCGGGTCCTCGCACTCCGCCGCCGCGCGCGCCGCGCGGTGCAGCTGCTGCGCGCGGAACCGCAGCAGCGACGCCTCCTGCTCACCCTGCCGGGACTCGGTCACGTCCTGGAACAGCCAGCCGACGCCCAGCGGGACCGGTTCCTCCGTGAGCGGTGACGCCAGCCGCACGAACCCGCTCCGCCAGCACCGCCGCCGCTCGCCCTCCGGCGCGCGCACGCTCACCCACAGCTCGGCCGGCGCGGGCGGCGCACCCTCCGCGAGCACATGGGCGAGCGCGCTCTCCAGCTCCTCCGCGCCCTGCGCCAGCAGCTCGCCCAACGGCCGCCCCAGGACGGACGCGCGCCCCGTCCCCAGCGCCCGCGCGGCGTGCGCGTTCACCACCGCGGGCCGCAGATCGGCGTCGACCAGCACGACACCCCAGCTCGCGTCCTCCAGCAGCGCCTCGCTCAACGCGATCGACCGCTCCAGGTCGATCTGCGCGTGCACCTCGCTGAACGCGCAGTACACCCCCGCCGGCTTCCCGTCCGGCCCGCGCACCGCCGCGGACTGCGTCCGCACCAGCACCCGGCCGCCGTCCTTCGTCAGCAGCGCGAACTCGTTCACCTGCCGGCCCGGCGCGTCCATGGCCGCCATCAGCCGCGCCTCGACCTCCTCGGCGTCCGCGCTGCGCACGGCCCACCCCGCGAACCCGGCCCGGCCCACCGCCTCGGCGGCGGTCCAGCCGAGGATCCGCTCCGCCTCGCGGTTCCAGTGCGTGACCGTCCCGTCCGCGTCGAAGGCGCACAGGGCGGCGTCCATGCCGTCGAGCAGCGCGGCGAGGAGGTCGGAGCCGTCCGGCCCCCGCCGCGCGGGCTCGGGCTCGTCCGGCCCCAGCTCGTCGGTGGTCCCACTACGCCGGGAAGCACTCACCTGGACCCCCTGTCAGGCTGCGTCCGCACGTACGGCACGACGGTTCACTCACTTGCAATCATTCAACTTGAACGTGACACAGCGCACATCGAGTTCCCGCAAGATGAGGGGGAATCGTTGTGCGGCACCGCCCGATCCGCCCGCCTACGAGGGGAAAGGCGCCCGTCGCGGCGTCAGTCACAGCTCGCTCTCCCCCGGCAGAACATACCGCTCGATCTCGTCGAAGCCCCGCGCGTGCGCGAACCGGACGCCGTCCTCGTCGGCGGCCGGGACCACGGTCCCGACGGCCCCGGCGCCCGCCGCGCGCGCGTGCCCGAGCCCCGGCGCGCGGAGCGCCGTCCCCTGCCCCTTGCGCCGGCGCCCGGGCAGCACCCGCGCGATGACCGTCGTCACGGCGTCCTCCCCCTGCGGGGGCCGCACCGTCGAACAGTCGACCAGCACGTCACCGGCGTAGGCGTTCTCCAGCCGGCACCCGCGTGCGACGCGCTCCCGCACGGCGTCGCCGTCCACGGCTTCGACACGAAGATCACCCATCCGGCAAGCCAACCGCGCCCCCACGCGAAGGTCAACGAAAAAAGTGGTTGATACGGCGGGAGCCGGTTCTTAAGGTAGGCGGTACTTCAGAAGGGAGGTGGTTCGGCAGATGTATGACAACCGGACGGAAGAGGTGGCTGCGGGCCAGTAGCCCGCCGCCGTACTCGGTTCGGCGCCGGACCGGCGTGTGCGAGATACACGCAACCGGCCCAATCCAACGCAGTCACCCGACCCGCGAGTCGCCGGTAACGTCCGGCCGGCTCCTCCCCAGGGAGGAACCAGACTCGCGGGTCGTCTGCTTTTCCGGGGCCCCGCTCAGCGGGCGATGTCCGCGTACCCCTCGATCTCGCGCGGGTCGCGCGTGCCCGGTCCGACGTAGCGGGCCGAGGGCCGGACCAGACGGCCGGTGCGCTTCTGCTCCAGGATGTGCGCCGACCAGCCCGCCGTACGGGCGCAGGTGAACATCGACGTGAACATGTGCGCCGGGACCTCGGCGAAGTCCAGCACGATGGCCGCCCAGAACTCCACGTTGGTGGCCAGCACCCGGTCGGGGCGGCGGGCGTGCAGCTCGGTCAGGGCCGCCTTCTCCAGGGCCTCGGCGACCTCGAAGCGCGGGGCGCCGAGTTCGCGGGCGGTGCGGCGCAGGACGCGGGCGCGGGGGTCCTCCGCGCGGTAGACGCGGTGGCCGAAGCCCATGAGGCGCTCGCCCTTGTCGAGGGCCTGCCGGACGTACGCCTCGGCGTCCCCGGTGCGCTCGATCTCCTCGATCATGCCCAGCACGCGCGAGGGGGCGCCGCCGTGCAGCGGGCCGGACATGGCGCCGACGGCGCCCGAGAGGGCCGCCGCGACGTCCGCGCCGGTCGAGGCGATGACCCGCGCGGTGAACGTGGAGGCGTTCATGCCGTGCTCGGCGGCCGACGTCCAGTAAGCGTCGACGGCCGCGACGTGCTTGGGGTCGGGCTCGCCGCGCCAGCGGATCATGAAGCGTTCGACGATGGACTCGGCCCTGTCTATCTCGCGCTGCGGCACCATGGGCAGGCCCTGGCCGCGCGCGGACTGGGCGACGTAGGACAGGGCCATGACGGCGGCGCGGGCGAGGTCGTCGCGGGCCTGCTCGGCATCGATGTCGAGGAGCGGTTTCAGTCCCCACACGGGCGCCAGCATGGCCAGCGCGGACTGCACGTCGACGCGGATGTCGCCGGAGTGCACGGGGATCGGGAACGGCTCGGCGGGCGGCAGCCCGGGGTTGAACGCCCCGTCGACGAGCAGCCCCCAGACGTTGCCGAAGGAGACGTGCCCGACCAGGTCCTCGATGTCGACGCCCCGGTACCGCAGGGCGCCGCCCTCCTTGTCCGGTTCGGCGATCTCCGTCTCGAACGCGACGACTCCTTCGAGCCCGGGTACGAAGTCGGACATCTGGCGGCTCCTTGTGAGGTGGTGGCAGATGGGGTGGTGGGGTGGGACGGCCCCGGGTCGGCGGTCGGCGGAGGCGAAGGCGTGTGTCCGGTGGATCCGCGGTCCGTTCGAACGGACTCGCGGTCGGGGACGTCACCCCTGTGATGCCCGGCTGGCGGTCACCCAACCGGATCAGTGGCAGCACGATATCCCCGAGTGCCATCTTTGGGGAGAGTTCGCGGCACTCAGTGCCACCACGTGACGTAGGACACCCCGCTCCCGAGGGCTTCGCGCATGCGGCAGGATGACGGCGTGACCGACCGAGACGCCGTCCCCTTCGATCTCGCCTCGATGCGCAAGCAGTACCGGACCGAGGGGCTCTCCGAGACCGACCTGGCCGCCACCCCCGTCGAACAGTTCGCGCGCTGGTTCAAACAGGCCGCGACGGACGGCGGGCTGTTCGAACCGAACGCCGTGATCGTCTCGACGGCGGACGCGGCGGGCCGGCCCAGCTCACGCACGGTGCTGCTGAAGCACTTCGACGACGACGGGTTCGTCTTCTACACGAACTACGACTCCCGCAAGGGCCGCGACCTGGCGGAGAACCCCCATGTCTCGCTCCTCTTCCCCTGGCACCCGATGGCCCGGCAGGTCATCGTCACCGGCGCCGCGCGCCGCACCGGCCGCGACGAGACGGCCGCCTACTTCCGCACCCGTCCGCACGGCTCCCAGCTGGGCGCGTGGGCCAGCGGCCAGTCGTCGGTGATCGGCGGCCGCGCGGAGCTGGACGCGGCGTACGCCGATCTGGCGGCGCGCTACCCGGAGCACGAGCAGGTACCGGTGCCGCCCCACTGGGGCGGTTTCCGGGTGGTCCCGGAGGCGGTGGAGTTCTGGCAGGGCCGGGAGAACCGCCTCCACGACCGCCTGCGGTACGTCGCCCGGGCGGGCGGGGGCTGGCGGGTGGAGAGGCTGAGCCCGTGAAGGAGCGGGAGCCACGCGCGGGGGACGAGGAGACGGCGCCGTCGCCGGCCGAGGCGACGGTCGAGGCCCGCGCCCTCGCCGCGCGCGGCGATGTCACGGCGGAGGACGTCGTCGGCGTCCTCCGTGCGGTGCGCGAGGCCCGCGCGCGGGTGTGAGCGCGCGGGTTCTCACAGCTTGCCCCGGACGTAAGCGGTGCGGTGGCCGTCGAGCAGCTCGGCCGGCCGGGCGCGGAAGGCGTCGGTGAGGTCGGGCCGGTTCCAGAACTCGAAGCCCGGACAGCCGAAGGCGAGCGGGGCCTCGTCCCAGGCCCAGTCCGGAACGGCGACGGCGGTCGCGCAGGCGGGGCAGTCGACGGTCGCGGTGCCGGTGTCGTACCACGTACGCATGGCGGTGCCGAAACGCTGCCAGGTCTCGTCCCCCAGGAGGGCAAAGGCTCCGCAGCGCGGGCAGAGGGCCGCGCCGGGCATGTCCGCGCCGCTGATGAAGCCGGTGCGGCGGGTGTGGACGGCGAGCCCGTCCCAGGGCTCGCCGTCCCGGTCGTCGGTCACCGCACGCTCCCAGTGGGGCCCGGTGGATGTCCCCAGGGCTGTCCGAGGACGCATGGCGTGCGTTCGGCGAGGACGACGTCCTCCGCCACGAGCCGTTCCACCACCCGCCGGGCGAGCCGGCCGGCGTCCGCCTGGTCCGCGTCGAGGTCGACGATCACCTGGAATCGGTCGCCCATGGGTCAGCCCAGCGCCCCGTCCAGCAGCAGCGCCCACTGGGCCACCACCCGTTCCCGGCGGGCCCTGTCGTCGGTGAGGAGGGTGGCGAGGCCCAGGCCGCGGGCCATGTCGAGGAGGCCCTGGACGGTTTCGCGGACGCCGGGGCGGGACTCGTCGGCGCCGAGGAGTTCGACGGCGATGCGGTGGGACTCGCGGCCGACGCGCAGCTCCAGCTCGGTCACGCGCGGGCGCAGCTGTTCCTCGTTGGAGGCGGCGACCCAGAGGTGGAGCGCCGCGCGGAAGACGGGTCCGGTGTAGAGGTCGACCAGCGCCGCGACCACCGCGCGGCGGCCGCCGGCCGCGGCGCCCTCCGGGAAGAGGGCGCGCAGGGCGGTGGAGCGTTCCTCGGCGACGTACTCGACGGCGGCGGTGAAGAGGTCCTCGCGGGTCGGGAAGTGGTGCTGGGCCGCTCCCCGGGAGACGCCCGCGCGTTCGGCGACGACGGAGACCGTGGAGCCCGCCCAGCCGTGTTCCGCGAGGCAGGCCACGGCGGCCTCCAGGAGACGCTGCCGGGTGGCCCGGCTGCGGTCCTGCTTGGGGACTCGTTCCGCACGGTCGGCCGTGCTCACACCACCCATTCCGGATCCCGTCGTTCGAGGAAGGCCGTCATTCCCTCGCGCGCGTGGGCGGAGGCGAAGAGGCGTGCCGAGAGCGCGGTCAGGTCGGCCGCGTCCCGGTCGAAGGTCTCCAGCACCCTAGCCGTGAGCAGCCGTTTCGTCTCGGCCAGGGCTTCGGGGGCGGATCTGCGCAGTCCGTCGAGGATCGGCGCGAGGACCTCGTCCACGTCGTCGCCGGCGGCGGTGAGCAGGCCGGTGCGGACGGCCTCGGTGGTGTCGAGGCGTTCGCCGGTGAGGTAGTAGCGGGCCAGGGCGCGCGGGTCGGTGCGGGGCAGCAGCGGCAGCGAGATCACGGCGGGCGCGACCCCGATGCGGACCTCGGTGAAGGCGAACGTCGCCGTGTGGGAGGCGACGGCGACGTCACAGGCGGCGAGCAGGCCCAGGCCGCCCGCGCGGACGTGCCCGGTGACCCGCGCGACGACCGGTTTCGGCGCCTCCACGATCTGCCGCAGCAGCCCCACCAGCGCCTCGGGCGCGGGCGGGTCCCGCAGGTCGGCGCCCGCGCTGAAGGTGGTGCCGGTGTGGGTGAGGACCACCGCGCGGACGCCGGTGTCCTCGCCCGCGGCGCCCAGCACGTCGGCCAGTTCGCCGACGAGGGCGGCGGACAGGGCGTTGCGGCGTTGCGGGGCGTCGAGGGAGAGCGTCTCGACGCCCCGCTCGCGGGAGCGGCCGATCAGGGTCATGAGGGCTCCTCGTGCGCCGCGCGGAGCTCACGGCGCAGGATCTTTCCGGAGGCGGCGCGCGGGACGCCGCCGACGAAGGTGACGCGCCGGATGCGCTTGTACGGGGCGACGCGCTCGGCGACGTACCTCATGACCTCCCCCTCGGAGAGCTCCGGGGCGGACGGCCGGCGGACGACGTGGGCGTGCGGGACCTCGTTGCCGTCCTCGTCGTGGACGCCGATGACGGCGGCGTCGGCGACGCCGGGGTGGGTGAGGAGCAGCGCCTCGAGTTCGGCGGGGGCGACCTGGAAGCCCTTGTACTTGATGAGTTCCTTCACCCGGTCGACGACGAAGAGCCAGCCCTCGTCGTCGACGTACCCGACGTCCCCGGTGTGCAGCCAGCCTCCCCCACTCTCGGCTTCGCTCGAGCGGGAGGTGCCCCCACCGTCGATCATCGCGGCGGTGGCGTCGGGGCGGCCGAGGTAGCCCTTCATGACCTGCGGTCCGCGGATGAGGATCTCGCCGGACTCGCCGGGGCCGAGGTCCTTGCCGGGGTCGTCGAGGGAGACGATGCGCATCTCGGTGCCGGCGATCAGCTTGCCGACGGTGCCGGGGGGCGCGTCGGCCATGGCGTCCAGGGGGACGACGTGGGTGCCGGGCGAGAGTTCCGTCATGCCGTACGCCTGGCCGACGGGCGGCAGTCCGAGCCGTCTCGAGCAGGCGGTGGCGAGGCTCGCGTCCAGGGGTGCGGCGGCGCTGACGACGTGCCGGAGGGAGCTCAGGTCGTACCGGTCGACGAGGGGGTGCTTGGCGAGGGCCAGCACGATCGGCGGGGCGACGTACAGGGCGGTGATGCGGTGGTTCTGGACGGCCGCGAGGAACGTCTCCAGGTCAAAGCGCGGCAGCACGACGACGGTGGCGCCCTGCCGGAGCGGGGCGTTCATCAGGGCGGTGAGCCCGTAGATGTGGAAGAACGGGAGCACCGCGAGGACGCGGTCGCCGGGGCCCGTCGTGATCAGCGGCTGGAGCTGGGCGAGGTTGGTGGCGATCTGCCGGTGGGTGAGCATCACGCCCTTGGGGACGCCGGTGGTGCCGGAGGAGTACGGCAGGGCGGCGACGTCCTCGGCCGGGTCGATGTCGACCACCGGTTCGGGCGCGGTGGAGGCCAGCATGTCGATCAGGGACCGGTGTCCGGGCGCGCTGTCGCAGACGAGGATCTCCTCGATCCCGCCCGCGTGTTCGGCGGCCCTCCGCGCGGTGTCCAGCAGCGGTGAGACGGTGACGATCCAGCGGGCCGCGCAGTCCTTCAGCTGCTTGCCGAACTCCTCGGCGGTGGCCAGGGGGTGCACGGTGGTGACGGAGGCGCCCGCGCGGGTGGCCGCGTAGAACGCGAGGGGGAAGGCGACCGTGTTGGGGCTGTGCAGGGCGAGCACGTCCCCCTTGCGCACGCCCGCCTCGGCGAGGGCGGCGGCGACCCGCCGGTGGAAGCGGTCCACCTGCTCGTAGGTGAGGGTGGTGCCGTCGGTGCCGTCGATCAGTGCCGGGGTGCTCCCGAACTCGGCGGCCCGGGCGAGCACCGCGTCGTGGATGGGGAGTTCTACGGGCGGGACGTCTGCGTACTCGCTTCGGAACACGGTTCCTCCAGGACGGCCGAGGGGGCCATGAGGGCCTAGTACGACTTGGGAAGGCCCAGGGTCTGGTGGGAGACGTAGTTGAGGATCATCTCCCGGCTCACCGGGGCGATACGGGACACGCGCGCGGCGGTGATCAGCGAGGCGAGCCCGAACTCGCGGGTGAGGCCGTTCCCGCCGAGGGTGTGCACGGCCTGGTCGACGGCCTTCACACAGGCCTCGGCCGCCGCGTACTTGGCCATGTTGGCGGCCTCGCCGGCGCCGGTGTCGTCACCGGCGTCGTAGAGGTGGGCGGCCTTCTGCGTCATCAGGCGGGCCAGTTCCAGGTCGATGTGCGCCTGGGCGAGGGGGTGGGCGATGGCCTGGTGGGAACCGATGGGGGCGCTCCACACCGTGCGCTCACGCGCGTACGCGACGGCGCGGGCGAGCGCGTGGCGGCCCATGCCGATCGCGAAGGCGGCGGTCATGACGCGTTCGGGGTTGAGGCCGGCGAAGAGCTGGAGCAGGCCGGCGTCCTCGTCGCCGACGAGGGCGTCGGCGGGCAGCCGTACGTCGTCGAAGGCGAGCTCGAACTGCTTCTCGACGGCCTGGAGTTCCATGTCGATGGGGCGCCGCCGGAAGCCCTCGGCGTCGCGCGGGACGATGAACAGGCAGGGCTTGAGCCTGCCCGTGCGGGCGTCCGCGGTGCGGCCCACGACGAGGGTGGCGTCGGCGATGTCGACGCCGGAGACGAACACCTTGCGGCCGGTGAGGAGCCAGTCGGCGCCGTCGCGGCGTGCCGTCGTGGTGATGCGGTGGCTGTTGGAGCCGGCGTCGGGTTCGGTGATGCCGAAGGCCATCAGGCGGCTGCCGTCGGCCAGGGCGGGCAGCCACTCCCGCTTCTGGGCCTCGGTGCCGAAGCGGGAGATGACGGTGCCGCAGATCGCCGGGGAGACGATCATCATCAGCAGGGGGTTGCCGGCGGCGCCCATCTCCTCCAGGACGAGGGAGAGTTCGGCGATGCCGCCGCCGCCACCGCCGTAGGCCTCCGGCAGGTTGACGCCGATGTAGCCGAGCTTGGCGGCGTCCTGCCAGAACCGCCTGTTGTCGGTGCCGGGGGTGTGGGGGTGGTTCCTCGCGAACGAGGCGACGGCTTCGCGGAGGGCCTTGTGCTCATTTGATTCGATCAACGGCATGAGGGCTCCTAAGGGGGGAAGGGCTTCAGGTCGTCGGGAGGGTGCGGGTCGTCTCGGGCCGGCCGCGCAGTTCCCCGCGCCCCTGGGGGGTTTCCTCGACGACCGCCAAAAGGGCGCCGGGCTCCACCTGCTGTCCCGTTGCGGCGTGCAGGGTGCTCAGCACTCCCGTGACCGGGGCGGTGATCCTGTGCTGCATCTTCATCGCCTCCAGCCACAGCAGGGGCTGTCCGGCCTCCACCGCGGCTCCCTCGGCCAGGCCCTCCGCGACGCGGACGACCGTGCCCGGCATGGGGGCGAGGAGGGACCCGGGGGCGTGCTGGGCGGTGGGGGCGGGGAAGCGGGGCAGGGCGGTGAGGGCGGTGGCGCCCGCGTACACGCGGTCGCCGTAGCGGCTGACCTCGTAGCGGCGTCGTACGCCGTCCACGTCGAGGATCACGAGAGCGGCGTCGGCGTGCACGACCCGCACACCGTCGGCCGTCAGGCCCTCGCGCGTGTGCCGGTAGCGGACCTCGTGTTCCTCGCCCGCCATCGCGTACCGCTTGACCTGCGGCTGCGAGGGCACGTTGCGCCAGCCGCCGAAGCGGGAGCGGCCGTGGGCGTCGGCGAGGGCGGCGGCGAGCGGGGCGTGCGGGTCGGGGGCCGGTTCGGTGAGGCCGGGGAGGTGGCGGTCGTAGAAGCCGGTGTCCATCCGGGCTCGCGTGAACTCCTCGTGCCGCAGGGAGCGGACGAGGAGGTCCCGGTTGGTGACGGGGCCGTGGATCACCGCGCGGTCGAGGGCGGAGGCCAGCTTGCGGACCGCCTCCGCGCGGGTGGGGGCGTGGGCGACGACCTTGGCGAGCATCGGGTCGTAGTGGACGCCTATGTCGTCGCCGTCCGTGCAGCCGGTGTCCAGGCGCACGCCGCCGGGGACGGCGAGGCGGTGCAGGCGGCCGGTCTGCGGGGCCCAGTCGTGCGCGGGGTCCTCGGCGTAGAGGCGGGCCTCGACGGCGTGTCCCCGCGCGGGCGGGGGTTCCTCCGCCAGCGGGCGCCCCTCGGCGACGCGGATCTGCTCGGCGACGAGATCGAGACCGAACACCGCCTCCGTCACCGGGTGCTCCACCTGGAGGCGGGTGTTCATCTCCAGGAAGTGCGCCCGCTCCCCCGCGACGAGGAACTCCACGGTCCCCGCGCCGACGTAGCCGACCGCACGGGCGGCGCGTACGGCGAGGGCGTGCAGTTCCCCGGTGAGCCGCGCGGGGAGTCCGGGCGCCGGGGCCTCCTCGATCACCTTCTGGTGCCGTCGCTGGAGGGAGCAGTCGCGGGTGCCGAGCGCCCACACCGTGCCGTGCGTGTCGGCGAGCACCTGGACCTCGACGTGCCGTCCGCCCTCCACGTAGGGCTCGATGAACACCTCGCCGTCGCCGAAGGCGCTCGCCGCCTCCGCGCGGGCGGCGTCCCGTTCGCCCTCCAGGTCCGCGAGCCGCCGCACCACGCGCATCCCGCGCCCGCCGCCGCCCGCCGCCGCCTTCACCAGCACGGGCAGGTCGGCCTCGGTGACGTCCCGCAGGGGCTCGACGCCCATCAGCTCCTTGGCGCGGGTCTTGGACGCCATCGCCTCGATCGCCTCCGGGGGCGGCCCGATCCACACCAGGCCGGCGTCCCGCACGGCCCGCGCGAAACCGGCGTTCTCGGAGAGGAAGCCGTAGCCGGGGTGCACGGCGTCCGCGCCGGCCGCGAGGGCGGCCTTCACGATCAGGTCGCCGCGCAGGTAGGTGTCGGCGGGCGCCGCCCCCGGCAGTCGTACCGCCGTGTCCGCCACGCGCGTGTGGAGGGCTTCCCGGTCGGCGTCCGAGTGCACGGCGACCGTGCGGATTCCCAGCTCACGGCAGGTGCGGACGATGCGGCAGGCGATCTCGCCCCGGTTCGCGACAAGAACGGAAGTGATCATGGGCATCATGGGCCTCACATCCGGAAGACGCCGAAGCCACCGCGCGCGCCCTCGTAGGGGGCGGTGTGGACGGCAGACAGGCACAGGCCGAGGACGGTGCGGGTGTCGCGCGGGTCGATGACGCCGTCGTCGTAGAGCCGGCCGGACAGGAACACGGGCAGCGACTCGGACTCGATCTGCTGCTCCACCATGGCGCGCAGCGCCGCGTCCGCCTCGTCGTCGTACGGCCGTCCCTTCGCCGCCGCCGACTGCCGCGCGACGATGGACAGCACGCCGGCGAGCTGCTGCGGGCCCATGACGGCGGACTTGGCGCTGGGCCAGGCGAACAGGAAGCGCGGGTCGTAGGCGCGGCCGCACATGCCGTAGTGCCCGGCGCCGTAGGAGGCGCCCATGAGGACGGACAGGTGGGGGACGCGGGAGTTGCTCACCGCGTTGATCATCATCGCGCCGTGCTTGATGATGCCGCCCTGCTCGTACTCCCTGCCGACCATGTAGCCGGTGGTGTTGTGCAGGAAGAGCAGCGGGATGTCGCGCTGGTTGGCGAGCTGGATGAACTGGGCGGCCTTCTGGGACTCCTCGCTGAAGAGGACGCCCCGGGCGTTGGCGAGGATGCCGACGGGATAGCCGTGGAGGGCGGCCCAGCCGGTGGTGAGGCTCGTCCCGTAGAGGGGTTTGAACTCGTCGAAGTCGGAGGCGTCGACGATCCGCGCGATGACCTCGCGCGGGTCGAAGGGGGCCTTGAGGTCTCCGGGGACGATGCCGAGGAGCTCGTCCTCGTCGTACTCGGGTGGTGCGGCCGGTCCCGGATCGGGGTACGCCTTGCGGTGGTTGAGGCGGGCGACGACCCGGCGGGCCTGGTGCAGCGCGTCCGGTTCGTCGACGGCGAAGTGGTCGGCGAGGCCCGACACGCGCGCGTGCATCTCGGCGCCGCCCAGGGACTCGTCGTCGCTCTCCTCCCCGGTGGCCATCTTCACCAGCGGCGGGCCGCCGAGGAACACCTTCGCCCGCTCCTTGACCATGATCACGTGGTCGGACATGCCGGGGACGTACGCGCCCCCGGCGGTGGAGTTGCCGAAGACGACGGCGACGGTGGGGATGCCGGCCGCCGACAGCCGGGTCAGGTCCCGGAAGATCGCGCCGCCGGGGATGAAGATCTCCTTCTGGGAGGGCAGGTCGGCGCCGCCGGACTCGACGAGGCTGATCACGGGCAGCCGGTTGGCGAGCGCGATGTCGTTGGCGCGCAGGGCCTTCCTCAGCGACCAGGGGTTGCTCGCGCCGCCGCGCACGGTCGGGTCGTTGGCGGTGATCAGGCACTCCACGCCCTCGACGACGCCGATGCCGGTGACGAGGGCGGCGCCGACGGTGTACTCGCTGCCCCAGGCCGCCAGCGGGGACAGCTCCAGGAAGGGCGTGTCCGGGTCGAGGAGCAGCTCGATGCGCTCGCGGGCGAGCAGCTTGCCGCGCCCGCGGTGCCGTTCGACGTACGTGTCGCCGCCGCCCGCGAGGGCCTTGGCGTGCTCGGCGTCGAGTGCGGCCAGCTTGGCGAGCATGGCGTCGCGGTGCGCCCGGTACTCCGGGTCGGCCGTGTTCAGGGTGGACGCGAGGACCGTCACAGGAGGACCTCCGGGATGTCGAGGTGCCGGGAGCGCAGCCATTCGCCGAGCGCCTTGGCCTGCGGATCGAAACGGGCCTGCGCGGCGACGCCCTCGCCGAGGATGCCCTCGACGAGGAAGTTCAGGGCGCGCAGGCGGGGCAGGACGTGCCGGGTGACGGGCAGGCCGGCGGCCTCGGGGATCAGCTGCCGGAACCGCTCGACGGTCAGTTCGTGCGCGAGCCACCGCCAGGCGTCGTCGGAGCGGACCCAGACGCCGACGTTGGCGTCGCCGCCCTTGTCGCCGCTGCGGGCGCCGGCGAGGAGCCCGAGGGGGGCTCTCGTGGTGGGTCCCGCGGACAGCGGCTCGGGGAGCGCGGGTTCCGGCACGTCGCCGGGTACGGCGGTGTCGTGCGGGGCTTCCACGGCGACACGGCGCCCGTCGTGGAGGACGGCCACATGGTCGACGTCGCCCTGGGGGACGTACACATCCTCGAAGACCCCATAGGGGGCGCCCTTGCCCGGTGGCGCCATCACATGGAATCCGGGGTAGCTGGCCAGCGCCAGCTCGACGGCGGCCCCGCTCAGCACCCGCCCGACCGCCTCCTGCGCGGGATCCCGTACGACGAGACGCAGCAGCGCGCTCGCGGTCTCCTCGGTGCCGGCGTCGGGCCGGTCGGTGCGGGCCAGCTCCCAGCGCACGTCGGCGGGAGGGGACGTGGCGAGCGCGTCGCTCATCTGCTCCTTCACGAGCCCGGCCTTGGCCTCGACGTCGAGCCCGGTGAGCACGAACACGACCTCGTTGCGGAAGCCGCCGAGCCGGTTGAGCCCGACCTTGAGCGTGGGCGGGGGCGCCTCCCCCCGGACCCCTTCGACGCGCACCCGGTCGGGTCCGTCCTGGGCGAGCCGTACGGTGTCCAGCCGTGCGGTGACGTCCGGCCCGGCGTACCGGGCGCCGCCGGTCTCGTACAGCAGCTGCGCGGTCACCGTGCCGACGTCGACGAAGCCGCCGGTGCCGGGGTGCTTGGTGATCACGGCGGTGCCGTCGGCGTGGAGCTCGGCGAGCGGGAACCCGGGCCGCCGCAGGTCGCCGGGGCGGCGCTCGCCGAAGAAGGCGTAGTTCCCGCCGGTCGCCTGCGCCCCGCACTCCAGCACGTGCCCGGCGACGACGGCCCCCGCGAGCCGGTCGTGGTCCGTCGCCGTCCAGCCGAAGTGGGCGGCGGCCGGCCCGGTGACGAGGGCCGCGTCGGTGACCCGCCCGGTGACGACCACGTCGGCGCCCGCGCGCAGGCACTCCGCGATCCCGAAGCCGCCGAGGTAGGCGTGGGCGGCGAGGCTGCCGGGGTACCGCGCGGTGAGGTCGTCGCCCTCGACGTGGGCGACCCGTACGGGGAGGCCGAGCCGGTCGGCCAGGGCGCGTACGGCGTCGGCGAGTCCGGCCGGGTTGAGCCCGCCCGCGTTGGTGACGATCCTGACGCCCCGCTCGCGGGCGAGGCCGAGGCAGTCCTCCAGTTGCCGCGGGAAGGTGCGGGCGTATCCGGCGGAGGGGTCCTTCAGCCGGTCGCGGGCGAGGATGAGCATGGTCAGCTCGGCGAGGTAGTCGCCGGTGAGGACGTCGACCTCGCCGCCGGTGAGCATCTCGCGCAGGGCGCCCGCGCGGTCGCCGTAGAAGCCGGAGAAGTTGCCGATGCGCAGGGGCGTCGCCGTCGTCGTCACCGCGCGGTGTCCCCCTTCGGCTCCCGGCCGCCGCCGGGCGGGCCCGCGAAGGCCTGGGCGATGTCCAGCCAGCGGTCGGCGTCGGGGCCGTCGGCGGTGAGGGCGAGGTCCGCGCGGTGGGCGCGCCGGGTGACCAGGAGGCAGAAGTCGAGGGCGGGTCCGGTGACGCGCTGGGGGGCGTCCTCGGGGCCGTGGGCCCACAGTTCGCCCCCCGGTCCGACGAGTTCGACGCGGAAGGGCTCGGCGGGCGGGGTGAGCCCGTGCACGCCGTAGGCGAAGTCCCGGGTCCGCACCCCGAGCCGCGCCACATGCCGGAGCCGAGCGCCGGGTGGCCGCATCACACCGATCGTGTCCGCGATGTCCTGTCCGTGGGCCCAGGTCTCCATGAGACGGGCGGTGGCCATGGAGGCGGCGGACATGGGCGGCCCGTACCAGGGGAACCGCGCCCCGGCCGGCGCCTCCCGCAGCGCCTTCTCCAGCGCCGCGCGTCCCTCGCGCCAGCGCGCGAGCAGGTCGGCGGGCGCGGCCCCGGCGTACTCCTCGGCGCCCTCGTCGACGAAGGTGTGCGGGGCGTTCAGGGCGCCTTCCACCAGCGTCCGGAACCCGTCCGCGTCGGTGACGGCGAGCAGCGCGGAGTGGTCGGTCCAGGCGAGGTGGGCGATCTGGTGGGCGACGGTCCAGCCGGCGGCGGGCGTCGGAAGCGCCCACTGCGCGGGGTCGAGCCCGGCCACCAGCCGGTCGACCTCCTCGCTCTCCTCACGCAGATCGTCGATCACGGGCGTCGGGTCGGACACGAGGCGCTCCCCTCGGGGCACGGACACGGCGGTGTGCGGCGCGGTTGCGTGGAGCATGGCAGCGGCGAATAAAACAATCAAGCATGATTGCTGGCTTTTCCGCCGGGGCGGCGGCCCGCCACTTGCCCGCAATATTAGCTCGTGCTAATTTTCTGGCTGCGGCCGAACCCTATGAGCTGCGCTTCTTCGAAGACGTGCTGGACTGGATCAAGACGCTCGCCAAGGAGGACCCCGACAGCCACCTCCACGTGATAGCCGCCCTGGAACGGCTCCAGGAAGTGGGCCCGGCGCTTCGGCGACCGACGGTCGGCGCGATCGGGAGGAGCCGTTACCGGAACATGCGGGAGTTACGTCCACGCGGCGGCGGGACGGTGAGCATCCGGATGCTGTTCGTCTTCGACCCCGAGCGGCGGGCGATCTTCCTGGTGGCGGGCAACAAGGCCGCCGGGCGCCGATGGGCGGCCTGGTACCCCCGGGCGATCAAAGAGGCGGACGACAAGTTCACCGCCTACCTTGATGCGCTGGAGCAGGAGAAGAAGGAAGGGCAGGGCAAATGAAGCTTGGCTCCATGGACGACCTGACGGCCGACATCACCCCCGAGAAGCGCGAGCGCATCGACGCCATCAAGGCGGAGATGATCGACGCGGAGCGCGGGCACGAACTGGCCGCCCTCCGCAAGGCTCAAGGCTTCACCCAGGTTCAGGTCGCCAAGGCGATGGGCGTCACCCAGGGCCGGGTCAGTCAGATCGAGCGGGGCACCGCTCGCCTGGACACCTCGACGATGGCGGCGTACCTGCACGCGATCGGTGGCGAGCTGACCATAACGGCCACTGTGGGAAACCTTTCGGTACGGCTGTAAAGCGCGACGAATCACAGCCCGGCGCCGGCCTTCCGCCGCCCCACCTGCGTCCGCACCGCCCCCATGCTCGCCGCGACGACCAGGGCGATGGCGGCGGCCTCCGTGGCGGAGAGGGCCTGGTCGAGGATCAGGAAGCCCGCGGCGGCCGCGAGGGCCGGTTCCAGGCTCATCAGGACGGCGAAGGTGGAGGCGGGCAGGCGGCGCAGGGCGAGGAGTTCGAGGGTGTACGGGAGCACGGAGGACAGCACCGCGACCGCCGCGCCCAGGCCGAGGACGGTCGGGTCGAGGAGCTTCGCACCGGACTCGGCGATGCCCAGCGGCAGGAAGAGGACCGCCGCCACGCCCATCGCGAGGGCGAGTCCGTCCGCCTGCGGGAAACGGCGGCCCGTACGCGCGCTGAAGACGATGTACGCCGCCCACATGGCGCCGGCGCCCAGGGCGAAGACCACACCCAGCGGGTCGAGGCCGCTGAAGCCTCCGCCGCCGAGGAGGAAGACACCGGCCAGGGCAAGCCCGGCCCACACGAGGTTGACCGCGCGCCGTGAGGCCAGGACGGACAGGGCGAGCGGGCCGAGCACCTCCAGCGTGACCGCGGGGCCCAGCGGGATGCGCGCGATGGACTGGTAGAAGAGGCCGTTCATCGCGGCCATGGCGACGCCGAAGGCGATCACCGTGCCCCAGTCGGCGCGCGAGTGCCCGCGCAGCCGGGGCCGGCACAGCACCATCAGCACGATCGCCGCCACCAGCAGCCGCAGCGCGACGACCCCGAGCGCACCGGCCCGCGGCATCAGCGTCACCGCCAGCGCCCCGCCGAACTGCACGGAGATCCCGCCCGCGAGGACCAGCCCCACCGGGCCCAGGGAGCCCCGCCCGCGCGGGCCGCCGGCCGGCAGGTCCGCACCGCCGTGCGGACCTGTTCCTGCGGGGGTGGACGGGGTGGTGGCGCTGGGGGTGGTCACGGGGCCTTCCAGGGACGTCGGAGCGGACACTTGCCGGTATCGAGTGTGCATCGCGATGAACTGTCCAGTCCAGCGCATTGGACTACGTCAGTACCGTGAGGCGTTTACATGCCTGACGATGCGGCCCCCGCCCCGCCCCGGTCAACTCCGTCCGCCACGTGGACCCACCGGGTACCGTTCCCACCGGTGATCACCCGCGTCCGCTCCCACACCGTCCGAGGTCCCGTGCGACGACTCATTGCCCGTCTCTGGCGGCTCCTGCGCCCCGTGCAGAGCCGCATCATGTGGTTGCTGCACACCAAGTACGTGGTGGGCGTGACCGGTGTGGTGCGCGACGACGAGGGACGGGTCCTGCTGCTCCGGCACCGGATGTGGCCGCCGGGCCGCCAGTGGGGCCTGCCGAGCGGCTTCGCCCGCAAGGGCGAGGACTTCCGGGCGACGGTGGTGCGGGAGGTCAAGGAGGAGACGAACCTCGACGTGGAGGTGGGCCGCCTCGTCATGCTGAACAGCGGCCTGCGCACCCGCCTGGAGGTGGCCTACGAGGCCCGCCTGCTCGGCGGCGACATGCGTCTCGACCCCTTCGAGATCCTGGAGGCCCGCTGGTGCCGCCCGGACGACCTCCCGGAGGGCGTCCAGCCGGTGTGCCACCCCCTGGTCCGGGGCGAGACGGCTCCCTGAACGGGCCGGCCCGCGCACCGCGCCGGCCCGCGCACGGGGCGGGGAGATGCTCGCCCCTGCCCGGGGCCTCCTCCCGGACACACCGGCGGATGGGCTCCGCTGTCCCACCGAGTGCCTCACCCGGGCCCGCGCCGATGCGTCGTGGGTGGCGGAGAGCCGAGAACGCGGGCTGCGGCAGCCCGACCGAGCGCGTCGAGGACAGAAGGGCGGCGACCGCTCACGTGTTCTCCAGAGCCGCCGCCAGCACCTCCGCCAGGTGCCGCCCCCGTACTCCCGCGAGCTGCTCCAGCTGCGTCCGGCAGGAGAAACCGTCGGCCAGGACGACCGCCCCCTCCGGGGCCTCCCGTACCGACGGCAGGAGCCGGTCCTCCGCGCAGGCCCTGGAGACCTCGTAGTGGCCCTTCTCGAAGCCGAAGTTGCCCGCCAGGCCGCAGCAGCCGCCCGCGAGGTCGCCGGTGAGGCCGGCCGCCGCGCGGAGCCGGCGGTCGGGGTCCTCGCCCAGGACCGCGTGCTGGTGGCAGTGGGTCTGGCCGGTGACCGGGCGGTCCAGCACGGGCGGGGTCCAGTCCGGGGCGTGCCGTTCCAGGGTCTCCGCGAAGGTCAGGACCCGTGCGGCGAGCCGGGCCGCGCGGGGGTCGTCGTGGAGGAGTTCCGGGGCGTCGGTGCGCAGGGCGGCCGCGCAGCTCGGTTCCAGGACGACCAGGGGGGCGTCGGTGGCCAGGACCGGTTCCAGGAGGTCGAGGGTGCGGCGCAGGACCGTGCGGGCGCGGTCGAGCCGGCCCGTGGAGATGTACGTCAGGCCGCAGCAGACCCGGCCCCTGCGGGCCGTCAGCAGGGACAGCGCGGAGCGGCTGCGGGCGTCGCCCACCGGGCGGCCGGTCAGCCGCAGGGTCGGCGGCAGCACCACCCGCAGGCCCGCCGCCTCCAGCACGCGTACGGCCGCCCGGCCCACCGACGGCGACAGGTGCTCGGTGAAGGTGTCCGGCCAGAGGACCACCGGCTTCCCCTCACCAAGGGGCCCTCCCCGCCCCCGCCACCACCGGGTGAACGTCTCCCCCGCCACCCGGGGGATCTCCCGCTCCCCCGCGATCCCGCCCAGCCGTTTCGCCACGTCCGCGAGCGGCCCCACCGAGGCGAGGGCGTTCACCGCCCCCGCCGACCTCGTCCGCCCCACCCAGCCCAGCCACTCCGGCAGCCGGCCCATCGTGTGGTGCGCGGCGGGGCGGCGGCGGCCCGCGTAGTGGTGGTACAGGAACTCCGCCTTGTACGTGGCCATGTCGACCCCGACCGGGCAGTCCGAGCGGCAGCCCTTGCAGGACAGGCACAGGTCGAGCGCGTCCCGTACCTCCGTGGAGCGCCAGCCGTCGGTCACCAGCTCGCCCGCGAGCATCTCGTGCAGCAGGCGCGCGCGCCCGCGCGTGGAGTGCTGTTCCTCGCCCGTCGCGCGGAACGACGGGCACATCACCGCCGGCCCGGACACGGACGTCGTACGGCACTTGGCGACGCCCACGCAGCGCCGTACCGCCGCCGGGAAGTCGCCGCCGTCGGCGGGGTAGCCGAAGGCGACGTCGACCGGTTCGCGCGGGAGGACGGAGAAGCGGAGGCCGGCGTCCAGGGGTGCGGGGCGGACCAGCATGCCGGGGTTGAGGAGGTCGTCCGGGTCCCAGAGGGCCTTCACGCGCTCGAAGAGGGCGACCGTCTCCGCGCCGTACATGCGCGGCAGCAGCTCCGCGCGGGCCCGGCCGTCGCCGTGCTCGCCGGAGAGCGAGCCACCGTGCGCCACGACCAGGTCGGCCAGCTCCTCCGAGAAGCGCCGGAAGCGGGCGACGCCCGGCGCGGTCAGCAGGTCGAAGTCGATGCGGACGTGGATGCAGCCGTCCCCGAAGTGCCCGTACGGGGTGCCGCGCAGGCCGTGGTCCGCCATGAGGGCCCGGAAGTCGCGCAGGTACGCGCCGAGCCGGGCGGGCGGCACCGCGCAGTCCTCCCAGCCGGGCCAGGCCTCCGTCCCGTCCGGCATGCGCGTCGCCGTGCCGCTCGCGTCCTCCCGGACGCGCCACAGCGCGCGCTGCCGGGCCGGGTCGGTGACCACCAGGGAGTCCAGGACGTCGGCCGCGCGGACGATCGTCTCCGCACCCGCGCGCGCCTCCGCCTCCGTGTCCCCGCCGGTCTCCACGAACAGCCAGGCGCCCCCGCGCGGGAGGTCCGCGCCAAACGGCACGAGGTCCGCCGCCATGCCCTCCACGGTCAGCGGCCGGTACGGCAGCAGCCCCGCCGCCGCCTGGGCCGCCCCGCGCTCGTCCGCGTACGCCAGCACGGCGAGCGCACGCGCGCGCGGCGCCCGTACGAGGTCCACGACCGCCTCCGTGAGCACGGCCAGCGTGCCCTCCGAGCCGCAGAGGGAGCGGGCGACGTCCGCGCCCTTCTCGGGCAGCAGGGCGTCCACCGCGTAGCCGGAGATGCGGCGGGGGAGGTCGGGGAAGCCGGTGCGCAGGCGGGCCAGTTCGCCGTCCACCAGGTCCCGCAGTCCCGCCGGGGCCCCGGCCCCGCCCCGGCCGGGGCGCAGGCGCTCCCCGCCCGGGGTGACGACCGCCAGTTCGCGCACGCTGTCGGCCGTCGTGCCCCAGGCCACCGAGTGGGAGCCGCAGGAGTTGTTGCCGATCATGCCGCCGAGGGTGCAGCGGCTGTGGGTGGAGGGGTCCGGGCCGAAGCGCAGGCCGTGCGGGGCGGCGGCCTCCTGGAGGCGGTCGAGGACGAGGCCCGGCTGGACGACGGCCGTGCGGGCCTGCGGGTCGAGGGACAGCAGACGGTTCATGTGGCGGGTGAAGTCGAGCACCACCCCGGTGCCGGTCGCCTGCCCCGCGATCGAGGTGCCGCCGCCGCGCGGCACCACGGGGACGCCGTACGCCCGGCAGACCGACAGCGCCGCCGCCACGTCGTCGGCGTCCCGCGGGGCCACCACGCCGAGCGGTACCCGGCGGTAGTTGGAGGCGTCCATCGTGGTCAGCGCCCGTGCGGTCGCGGTGAAGTCGACCTCGCCGCGTACGGCCGCCCGCAGCCCGGCCGACAGTTCCCGGTGATCCGTCATGTCCTCAGGATGCCCCCGCCGAGGCCGAACGCGGGCGGCGGCGCCCCGCGCCCCGCGGTGCCGCGGAAGGCCCCGACGAACGCCAGGGATGGGGCGATTGACGAAAACGGAAGCGGAATCTTCCCAAGTCGCACACGAACTCTCATATAGTGACCGCGAGTTGCGCGCAGTTGTCGGACTCGTTCGAAAGCGACCCCGAAACCGGGTCCGGCGCTCCCGCGAAACCACCCGAGGACCGCGCAGACACGACGGTGTACGCCCGCGGACCGCCCGAGGACCCGACCGAGGACCGACCGAGGACCCTGATTGATGACCTCTCCCCTGCTCCCCGGCGACCGCCCCGCCCCCCGCAGCCTGCTGCCCGTCCCGCTGCTCACCGCGGCGCTCGCCGCGGTCGCGGTCGTCGCCGCCGCCTTCCTCGTGCCGGACTCGGCGGTCACCGCCGTCGTGGTGACCGGGGCGGTCGCCGCCGTGCTGCTGTGCGCGGCCGCCACGGTGGCCGCGTACGCCGTCCTGTCGGCGCGGGCCGCCCGGACCCGGCTGGACGCCGTCACCCAGGACGTCGGCCAGCTGCTCCAGGAACGCGCCCGGCTGGCGGAGGAGTCCCGTCGCCAGCACGAGCGGCTGACCGGCGAACTCACCCGCGAGCGGGCCCGGTTGTCCGCCGAGCTGGACCAGGAGCGCAACCACCTCGCCGAGGCCCTGGCCGCCGAGCGCGACCGCCTCGCCGGGCAGCACGCCGCCGACACCGCCCGCCTGGCGCGGGAGCACGCCGACGAGCGGGCCCGGCTCACGGACGACCACACCGCCGCGCTGAAGCGGCTCGCCGAGGAGCACGCCGGGAAACTGCGCCTCATCACCGAGGAGCACGGCGCCCACACCGCCCGGTCGGCCCGCGACCACGCGGAGGAGCGCGACCGGCTGACCGCGGAGCTGGACCGGCTCGGTGCGGACCGGGACCGGCTCACCGCGGAGAACGCGCGGCTGACCGCCCGGCTGCGCGCGGCCGACGGCGCCCGGGCCGCCGCGCTGTCCGCGACCGCCAACGCGGCCGGACGCATGCAGGCCCTGGCCACCGGCATGCTCGCCGACCTGCGCGCGATGGAGGAGAAGCACCACGACGAGGAGGTCCTCGCCGACCTGCTCCACCTCGACCACCGCACCGCGCAGGCGGGCAGGCTCGCCGACTCCGTCGCCGTCCTCACCGGCGCCCGCTCCGGCCGCCGCTGGGCCCGGCCCATCTCCATGGAGTCGATCCTGCGCGGCGCCATGGGCCGGATCAGCGGCTACCAGCGGATCAGGGTCCACTCCGCCAGCGACACCGCGGTCGCCGGGCACGCCGCCGAGGGCGTGATGCACGCGCTCGCCGAACTCCTGGACAACGCCGCGAACTTCTCGCCGCCGACCGCCGAGGTCCACGTCTACGTCGAGGAGGTCCCGGCCGGGGTCATCGTCTCCGTCGAGGACAGCGGACTCGTCATGGGCGAGGCGCAGCTGCGCCGCGCCGAGCGCGCGGTCTCCGGCGAGTCCGCCGAACTCGGGGGCCTCACCGGCACCCGGCTCGGTCTCGCCGTGGTCGGCCGGCTCTCCCGGCGGTACGGCCTCCGGGTCTCCTACCGGCCCTCGGCCCGCGGCGGCACGGGCGTCCTGGTGCTCGTCCCGCAGGACATCCTCGTACCGTCGGACGCGAACCCCACGGCCCCGGTGACGGCCGGCGGCGCCACCGCGCCGGCGTCCCGCCCCACCGCGGCGGCCGACACCCCGTCCGTCCCCGCGACCCCCGCCGCACTCACCGGGACGCCCGCCCCCGGGGCCCCGGCGGAGAAGGCGGCCGGCGTCCTCCCCCACCGCCGCGCGGCCACCGCCCCCGACCGGCCGGAACCGGAGACCAGCCACGTCACCGCGCACGACGGCGACGGCGCGACCGGGAACGGCGCCGGCGACGGCGCCCGCACCGCCCCGGCGGACCGGCCGGCGCCCTCCGGGGGCGCCCGCCCCGCCCCCTCCTACGCGGCCTCCCGCGCCGGCGCCGACCTCGACCCCGACCCGGTGCCGGCCCACGGGTCCCCGGACCGGAACGCCGACGCCCCGCCCCTCGTGCTGCCCCGCCGCAGCCGGGGCCGCACCCTCGCCGAGGCCGAGCGCACCCGTCCGGGCAACCGCGGCGCCGTGCACCGGCCCGCCCCCACCGCCGAGGAGACCAAGGCGCGCACCGCCCGCTTCAGCAGCTTCCGCCAGGCCGTCCGGCCTCCCACCCCGGACGACACGGCCGACCCGGACACCGGCGCCACCGCCGGCCCAACCCCCGAAGCACAGCCCACCCCCGCGAACCCGGAAGGCGACACCACCTCATGACCGGCACGACGACCGCCGACGAGAAGCTCACCTGGCTGCTAGAGGGCCTGCTGGAGCGCACGCCGGGCGCACGGCACGCGCTCGTGCTCTCCCGTGACGGCCTGAAACTGTGCCGCACCCCGGAGCTGTCCGCCGACCAGGCCGACCAGCTCGCCGCGATCGCCGCCGGCATCCAGTCGCTGTCGCACGGCGCCTCCGTCGAGTTCGGCGACGGCAGCGGCGGCGTGCGCTCGGCGATGACCGAGTTCTACGGCGGCGTGCTGTTCATCGTGGAGGCCGGCGAGGGCGCGCACCTGGCCGTCGTCACCACCGAGGACGCGGACGCCGGGCTCATCGGGCACAACATGAGCGAGCTCGTGGAGCAGCTCGGCGAGCACCTGACCGCGCAGCCGCGCACCTCATGAGCAGGCCCGGCAGGGACGACTCCCCGGACCGGCTCTACACCCTCACCGGAGGGCGCAGCCGGTCCGGTCCCGACAACCCCTTCGACCTGGTGACCCTGGTCGTCGCCGAGTGCGACCCGGTGCCCGGCATGCAGTCCGAGCACGCGGCGATCCTGCGGCTGACCGAACGCCCCACGGCGGTCGTGGAGATCGCGGCCGAGCTGAAGCTGCCCGTCAGCATCACCCGGATCCTGCTCTCCGACCTGCAGGCGGCGGGCCGGGTCAGCGCCCGTCACCCCCGCAAGGCCGCCGTACCCGACCCCGACATCCTGGAGCAGGTGCTCGTTGGACTCCGCAACCTCTGAGACGCGCACGCCACTGGGCGCGTCGGCCGACAACGGCCTGAAGATCGTGGTCGTGGGCGGCTTCGGCGCCGGCAAGACCACGATGGTCCGTTCGGTCAGCGAGATCCGTCCCCTCAACACCGAGGAGACGATGACCCAGGCCGGGGAGGCCGTCGACGACCTCAGCGGGGTGCGCGGCAAGACCGCGACCACCGTCGCCTTCGACTTCGGCCGCATCACCCTCGACGCGCACAACGTGCTGTACCTGTTCGGCGCGCCCGGCCAGGAACGCTTCTGGTTCCTGTGGGACCGGCTGTTCTCCGGCACGCTCGGCGCGGTCGTGCTGGTCGACACCCGGCGTATCGACGACTCCTGGTACGCCATCGACCGGCTGGAGAAGCACGGCACGCCGTTCATCGTGGCCTGCAACGACTTCGGCGGGCCCACCTTCACCCCCCAGCAGATCCGCGAGGCCCTCGACCTCGACCCGCACGTGCCGCTGGTGAACTGCGACGCGCGGTCCCGGGAGTCCAGCAAGATCGTGCTGATCACGCTGGTGGAGCACATCCAGGCCCTGTACGCCGACCCGGCCCGAGCCCCCCGTCAGGAGCTGGTGTGAGTCCCGCCTCCCTTCCCAACGCCGTCCGCTTCCAGGGGTCCCTGCTCCAGGACGACCCGGCCCGCGTGTACCGGGAGATGCGGCGCGAGCACGGCAGCGTCGTCCCGGTGGTGCTGGACGGGGACGCGCCGGCGTGGCTGGTGCTCGGCTACCGCGAGCTGCACCAGGTCACCGGCGACCCGGGGCTGTTCAGCCGCGACTCCGAGCTGTGGAACCAGTGGGAGAACATCCCCGACGACTGGCCGCTGCTGCCGATGATCGGCCACAGGCAGCCGTCGATCCTCTACACCGTCGGCGAGCGGCACCGCGAGCGGGCCGCGATGCTGGGGAACGCGCTGGAGGCGGTCGACCCGTTCGAACTGCGCGGCTACGCCGAGAAGTTCGCGGACGAGCTGATCGACGGCATCTGCCCCAGGGGCACCGCCGACCTGATCGGCGAGTTCGCGATGCTGCTGCCGGTGCGGGTGCTGGCCCGGCTCTTCGGCTTCTCCGACGAGGAGGGCCCGGCCCTGGTGACCGCCCTCAACGACATGATCGACGGGCGGGAGCGGGCCCTCGCGGGCCAGAGCCACCTGTTCACGTCGATGACGGAGCTGGTGGCCGCCCGCAAGGACGCGCCCGCCGAGGACGTCGCGTCCCGGATGCTCGCCGACCCCTCCGGCTTCACCGAGGAGGAGATCCTCCAGGACCTGATGGTGATGCTGGCGGCCGGGCACCAGCCGACCGCCGACTGGATCGGCAACTCCCTGCACCTGATGCTCACCGACGCCCGGTTCGCCGCCTCCCTGTTCGGGGGCCGCAACAGCGTCGCCGAGGCGATGAACGAGGTGCTGTGGGAGGACACCCCGAGCCAGAACGTGGCCGCCCGCTGGGCGTCCCGCGACACCCAGCTCGGCGGCCGCCGGATCCGCGCCGGCGACATGGTGCTGCTCGGGCTGCAGGGCGCCAACGCCGACCCGCAGGTGCGCACCGACGGCTCGGCGCTGACCGGCGGCAACGGCGCCCACTTCTCCTTCGGCCACGGGGAGCACCGCTGCCCGTTCCCGGCGCAGGAGATCGCCGAGGTGATCGCCCGGACCGGCATCGAGGTCGTACTGGACCGGCTGCCGGACATCGACCTCGCGGTGCCGGCCGCGCGGTTGACCCGTCGCCCGTCGCCGTGGCTGCGCGGACTGTCCGAACTCCCGGTCACGTTCACACCCACTCCCGCCCTTGGAGGCTCGCCCGCATGACGGCTGGTACGGACACCATGACGACGGGGACCGAACAGACCCGCATCCCCCTCGACCCCTTCGTCTCCGACCTGGACGGGGAGAGCGCCGCGCTGCGGGCGGCCGGGCCGCTGGCCGCCGTGACGCTGCCGGGTGACGTGCCGGTGTGGGCGGTCACCCACCACGCCGAGGCGAAGAAGCTGCTCACCGACCCGCGCCTGGTGAAGGACATCAACGTCTGGACCGCCTGGCAGCGCGGCGAGATCGCCCCCGACTGGCCGCTGATCGGGCTGGCCAATCCGCCCCGCTCCATGCTCACCGTGGACGGCGCCGACCACCGCCGGCTGCGCACGCTGGTCGCGCAGGCGCTCACCCCGCGCCGGGTGGAGCGGATGCGGGAGCGGATCACGGAGCTGACCGAGGGCCTGCTGGACCAGGTGGCCGCGCAGCCCGGCGACACGGTCGACCTGAAGGCGGCGTTCGCCTACCCGCTGCCGATGTACGTCGTCGCCGACCTGATGGGGCTGGCTCAGGAGCGGCTGCCGCGGCTGAAGGAGCTCTTCGAGAAGTTCTTCTCCACGCAGACCCCGCCGGACGAGGTCATCGCGACGCTGACCGAGCTGGCCCGGATCATGACCGAGACGGTCGCGCACAAGCGCGAGCACCCGGGCGACGACCTGACCTCCGCGCTGATCCAGGCGTCGGAGGACGGCGACCGCCTCACCGACGAGGAGATCGTCGCCACGCTCCAGCTGATGGTGGCGGCCGGCCACGAGACGACGATCTCCCTCATCGTCAACGCGGTGGTCAACCTGTCCCTCCACCCCGAGCAGCGGGAGCTGGTGCTGTCCGGCGAGGCGGACTGGTCGGCGGTGGTCGAGGAGACCCTGCGGTACGCCACGCCGACGTCCCACGTGCTGATCCGGTTCGCGACCGAGGACGTGCCGGTGGGCGACAAGGTCCTGCCGGCCGGTGACGCGCTGATCGTGTCGTACGCCGCGATCGGCCGCGACGAGCGGGCGCACGGTCCGACGGCCGGCGTCTTCGACATCACCCGCGAGAGTGCCAACCGGCACATCTCCTTCGGCCACGGTCCGCACGTCTGCCCCGGCGCGGCCCTGTCCCGGCTGGAGGCGGGCGTGGCCCTCCCGGCCCTGTACGCCCGCTTCCCGGAGCTGGACCTGGCGGTCCCGGCGAGCGAGCTGCGCAACAAGCCGGTGGTCACCCAGAACGACCTGTTCGAGCTTCCGGTGAAGCTGGGCGGGTGAGCGACGCGGGTGGCGGGCGGGCCTCCCCCCGGTCCGTCCGCCGCCCGTCTCGATTCCGTCCCCCGCCCGTCTCAGCGGACGGACGACGTTTCGCCCGGGTTTCCCGCAACCGCTAGGCTCCGCTCGTGGCTGAGATCCGGATTCCTGCTGACATCAAGCCCGCCGACGGTCGTTTCGGTGCGGGTCCCTCCAAGGTGCGGACGGAGGCGCTGGACGCCCTGGCCGCGACCGGCACATCCCTGCTCGGCACCTCCCACCGCCAGGCCCCGGTGAAGAACCTGGTCGGCTCGGTACGCGAGGGCGTCCGCGAGCTGTTCCGGCTCCCCGACGGCTACGAGGTGATCCTCGGCAACGGCGGCTCCACCGCCTTCTGGGACATCGCGACCCACGGCCTGATCGAGAACAAGTCGCAGCACCTCACCTTCGGCGAGTTCAGCTCCAAGTTCGCCAAGGCCGCGGGGCTCGCCCCGTGGCTGGCCGAGCCCACCGTCGTCTCCGCCGACCCGGGCACGCACCCCGAGGCGGTCGCCGAGGCCGGCGTGGACGTCTACGCCTTCACCCACAACGAGACCTCCACCGGCGTCGCCATGCCGATCAGGCGCGTGGCCGGCGCCGACGAGGGCTCCCTGGTCCTGGTGGACGCCACCTCCGGCGCGGGCGGCCTCCCGGTCGACATCGCCGAGACGGACGTCTACTACTTCGCCCCGCAGAAGTCCTTCGCCTCCGACGGCGGCCTGTGGATCGGCGTGTTCTCCCCCGCCGCGATCGAGCGCGCCGAGCGGATCCACGGCTCCGGCCGTCACGTCCCGGAGTTCTTCTCCCTGCCCACGGCGATCGACAACTCCCGCAAGAACCAGACCTACAACACCCCGGCGCTGGCCACCCTGTTCCTGCTGAACGAGCAGCTGAAGTGGCTCAACGGCCAGGGCGGCCTGGACTGGGCCACGGCCCGCACCAAGGACTCCTCGACCCGCCTGTACACCTGGGCGGACGAGTCCAAGCACGCCACCCCGTTCGTCACCGACCCGGCCAAGCGCTCCCAGGTCATCGGCACGATCGACTTCACCGACGAGATCGACGCCGCCGCCGTCGCCAAGGTCCTGCGGGCCAACGGCATCGTCGACACCGAGCCCTACCGCAAGCTCGGCCGCAACCAGCTCCGCGTCGCGATGTTCCCGGCGATCGACCCGGCGGACGTCGAGGCCCTGACGAAGTGCGTCGACTACGTCATCGAGCAGCTGTAGCCGTACCCGTACGACACCGAGGGGCGCCCGGCGGATCATCGCCGGGCGCCCCTCGCGCATCCGTACGCTCTACTCCTCGACGAACAGCTCCTCGGCACGCTCCGCGCTCAGGGAGCGGTCGAGCCAGGTCCCCAGCACGTCGAGATCGGTGCAGCCGGTGATCCGCTCCCGGACGGAGTCGGAGATCTCGATGCCCCGCACATCGAGAATGTGCAGAACGTCCTCGGCCTTGCCCTCGGCCTTGCCCTCCTCCTTGCCCTCGGCCTTGCCTTCTGCCTTGCCCTCCTCCTTGCCCTTGGCGCGGCCTTCGAGCCAGGACTCCTCGACGATCGTGTTGCTGCCCGGAAAGTTCGGGGTGTAAGTGGCCATCAGATGCCTCCAGTACTCACGGCCCGGGCCCTCGCCCAGGCCGATTTCGACGATCTCCGCCCAGTCCACGCGGTCCACGTCCCCACCCTCGCCCGTCTCGGTGTCGCCCTCGGACCGGGACTTGTCGGCGTTGTCCGCCACTCCTGACGCCAGCGCGTCCAGTATCACAGTCAGCGCCGGATCCTTGGCGTAGGCGAGCGCGGAGAAGACGGCGACTCCGAGGTCCCGGGCCGCCTCGTCCGCCTCGGTGATCACGGGGAGGATTCCAGGCCCCAGGACCAGCGGGAAGACGACCATGCTCGTGTGGAACCCGCGACCGACACGGATCGGCTCCGCCGCCCACGCGGCGGTCGCCTTGTCCTTGCACACCACCAGGAGGAACGGCGGCAACCGGTACTTGGCATACAGGTGGGCCAGGTAGTACGTCCAGCTGTTGTGCTTGTCCGGTTCCGGCTTGCCCTGCGCCTCGACGGCGAGCACGAAGCCGCCCTCCTCACCGGCCACACGTACCCGGAACACACTGTCCACCCGGCGCTCAAGCGGTCTGATCTCGGTGAGATCCGTGTCCAGGGGTTCGATCGCGGTGTGCTCCGGGAAACGGATGCCCGCCCGCGGCAGAAGCCGGGCGAACAGCCCCGGATCCACCCGGAAGATCCGGTGCAACGCCTCATGCGGTGAACTGACCATGCGACGGAACATAAGGGGGCGGCCGTCCCGTCTGCCGCAGTACGGGGGCGGATTCAATCGGTCGAGTGAATATTCCGGAGGACTATGACACCGCCAGACCTTGATACCTCCGCCGAGGTGACTCCTCACCCGCTGGGCGTCCGTGCCGAAGAGCGCGGGCGGCCGTCTGGTCGACGGTGAAGGTGCGCACGGTAGGCATCCGCGAGCGCGTCGAACTTCTTGCGCTGCTCGCTCTGTAGGTCACGGGCATCCGCGCTCCTGGGGTCGAGGAGATGACCAAGCGGATTGGGGTGACGCCGGAATCCGATGCTCTCCCACAGTGCCACGATCTTCTCGTCGGCCCGTGTCCACTGCTCCTGTGTCAGCGGAACCCGGCCCTCGGGGTATGCGCCGACCGTCGTCCCAACGGCGGCGGCGCCCCGCCCGGCCGGGGGCCGGTTCAGCCCCGGCGGCGGCGCCGGACCAGTCCGAACAGGACCGCGACGACGACGGCCGCCGCGACGACCTTGACGGTGTTCCCGTTCCCGCTCCCGTCACCGGCGGCGCTCTCCCCGCCCTCCGTCCGGGCGCCCTTCCCGCCGCCGTCCCCGCTGTCCCCGCCCGGGGCCTCCCGGGCCTCGACCGGGCTCTGGCCGCCCTCGCTGCCGTACAGGAGCCGGGACCCGTCGGCGGAGTAGGTGACGGACTCCCCCTGCCCCTGGAGCGGCACGCTCAGCCGCCCCTCGCGCTTCGGCCTCCCGCCGTTCCAGGAGTAGTGGATGCCGCCGAAGTAGCCGCGCACGGCGAGCCGTTCGCCGTCGGGGGAGAGCGCGGCGTCGGTGGCCCACAGGTCGACGGGGGCGACCGGCTCGAAGACGTTGTCCCCGGACGGCGAGAGCTTCTCGGGCCCCTCGTACAGGTGCCCGCCCTCCTCCTTCTTGTCGATGATGTAGACCCGCCCGGTCTTCGGGTGCACGACCATCGACTCGGCGTCCCGGGCCCCGTCGGAGTACTTCACGACGTACTGCGTGGCCCGCACGGTCGCGTCCTCGAGCTTCTTCGGCTCGGGGAGTTCGTAGATCCAGACGTACGGCCACGTGCCGCCGAGGTTGTCGCCCAGGTCGCCGACGAAGATCCTGTTGCCGGGGCCGACGGAGATCGCCTCGACGTCCCGCGGGGTGCCGACGCCGGTGAGGGTGAGGCGGGCGACGGTCTCGCCGGTCGCGCCGTCGACGGCGTAGAGGTAGGGGCCGTCGTCGCTGTCGTTGTGGGTCCAGTAGACGCCGGGGTGGAGGCGGGAGGCGGCGAGTCCGCTGGACTCGGTGATGCGCGGGTCCTTGAGGGTGAAGCCCTCGTCGCCGTCGGCTGCGGAGGCGGCGGGCACGGTGAGCGCGCCCGTGAGGAGGGTCGCGGCGAGCAGGGCGAAGGGTCGGCGCATGTGCCAAGAGTGCCATCAATCAACGCACTTCACGGGTGGTGTCCGGACTCACATCGCGGCGGTCGGGCCGATCGTCCATGATGATCGGGTGCTCAGGTTCATGCCCGTAGGCGACTCGATGACGATCGGGAGCGCGGGTGAGCACACCTGGCGCTACCGGCTGTGGCAGCACCTGTGCACGGCGTACGACGGCCCCTTCACGCTGGTCGGCCCGCGCGAGACGCTCCACGACCCGATATCGGACGCCCCCACGTCGCACGCGTACGCCGACCCCGGCTTCCCCCGCGCCCACCTGGCCGGCTGGGGCGAGGGCTGGCACCACATGGCCCCGCTGATCGGCGAGGCCGTGCGCTCCTGCCGCGCGGACGTGCTGCTGGTGTCGCTGGGCCTGATCGACCTGGGCTTCTACACCAACGCCGAGCAGACGGCGGACAACGTCCGCGCCTTCGTGACCGCGGCGCGGGAGGCCTGCTCGCGCGTCCGCGTGGCCGTCATGCCGGTGATCCGCAACATCCGGGTGGAGTCGGACCCGGCCTTCGCCGACCAGGTCGCCCGCTTCAACGAACTCCTGGCGAAGACCGTCGCCGACCTGGACGAGGCGGGCTCGCCGCTGCTGCTGGTCCCGCCGCCGGCGTCGTACGACTTCCACACGGACACGTACGACGGCACGCACCCCAACGAGAGCGGCGAGCACAAGATCGCGGGGGCCTTCGCGGAGGCGATGTGGCGGGGGTGGGGGCTGGGCGGGCCGTACGGGGCGGCGTAGCGGCCCCGGGGCGTCCGGCATATGCGCCCGGGCCCGTGTCCCGCTCACCGTGCGTATCGTTGTACCGCGCGGCCGCACTCGTCCGTGGGCGGCCGGGGAGGAGTGCCACGATGACCGTCCTCGACGACAGGATCGCGATGGCCGAGAGCGACAACACGCGCCAGCTCGACGAGATGTTCGAGCGGCTCGAGAAGATGCCCGTCCCCGAGGGATACAAGGTCGAAATCGTCGGGGGCAACGTCTACATGACACCGCAACGTGACACCCACTGGGGGATCATCCGCCGGATCGTACGAGCCGTCGAGGACAGGTTCGGGATGGATGTGCTGGTGTTCTCGGACGTCCGCATCGACTTCCCCGGCCACGAGAACGGTCTCTGCCCGGACGTCGCCGTACTCCGCACCTCCGCCGAGAAGGACGACGAGGGCCGTTGGCGCTACGAGGATGTCGAGTTCGTCTTCGAGGTCATCTCCGAGGGCACGGCCGCCAACGACTACGGTCCGAAGAAGGCCGCCTACGCGACCGCAGAGGTCCCCCTCTACGTCATCGCCGACCCCTACCAGGGCCGCTGCCACGTCTACACCGACCCCAAGAACGGCGACTACGTCACCAGGACGCGGGTGGACTTCGGCGACGACATCGATCTGACCGGCACCGTGGCCGACCTGACCGTGAGCACCGACGGCTTCCCCCGGGACCGGCCCCCTCTTGCATAGAGCGCACTCCAAGTCGTTGGCTTGATGATTATGAAGTACACGCAGCTCGGACGCACGGGACTCAAGGTCAGCCGGCTCGTCCTCGGGACGATGAACTTCGGTCCGCAGACCGACGAGGCCGACAGCCACGCCATCATGGACGCCGCGCTGGACGCGGGTCTGAATTTCTTCGACACCGCCAACGTGTACGGCTGGGGTGAGAACAAGGGCCGTACCGAGAGCATCATCGGCAGTTGGTTCGCGAAGGGCGGCGACCGCCGCGACAAGGTGGTCCTCGCGACCAAGGTCTACGGGAACATGGGCGCCGACGACGAGGCGTGGCCCAACCACGACAAGCTGTCGGCGGTGAACATCCGGCGGGCCGTCGACGCCTCGCTGAAGCGGCTGGGGACCGACTACATCGACGTCTACCAGTTCCACCACGTCGACCGGAACACGCCGTTCGAGGAGATCTGGCAGGCGATCGACGTCCTGGTCCAGCAGGGCAAGATCCTCTACGTCGGTTCCTCGAACTTCCCCGGCTACAAGATCGCCCAGGCCAACGAGATCGCCGCCCGGCGCGGCGGCACCATCGGCCTGGTCAGCGAGCAGTGCCTCTACAACCTCGCCGAGCGCCGCGCCGAGATGGAGGTCATCCCGGCCGCGCAGGAGTACGGCCTCGGGGTCATCCCGTGGTCGCCGCTGCACGGCGGTCTGCTGGGCGGCGTGCTCAAGAAGGAGGCCACCCAGGGGCGCCGGGCGAGCGGCCGCGCTGCCGACGCGCTCAAGGACGCCAAGGCACGCGAGCAGATCCAGGCGTACGAGGACCTGCTCGACAAGCACGGGGTCGAGCCCGGCGAGGCGGCGCTGGCCTGGCTGCTCACCCGGCCCGGCGTGACCGGCCCGATCGTCGGACCGCGCACGGCCGAGCAGCTCGACTCCGCGCTGCGGGCGGTCGAGCTGGAGCTGAGCGAGGAGCTGCTGACCTCGCTGGACGAGATCTTCCCGGGTCCGGGGCCGTCGCCGGAGGCCTTCGCCTGGTAGCGGCGCGTACGGCGACCGGCGGCGGCGCTACCTGCCCAGCGCCGCCGCCAGCGCCACCACGACGAACATCAGCACGAGCGCACCGGCCATGATCCGGTTACGGGTCTTCGGGTCCACGCCTTCGAGCCTAACCGGCCGCGCCCAGTGACCGGCGGGCGACCGCCTCGTAGCGGGGCTGTTCGCCCGGCACCCCGGACGTCGGCAGGTGGCTGCGCACCAGCACCAGCTCGTCCACGGTCCAGGGCCGGCCGCGGAACGCGCGCAGGGACTCGACGTACGGCCGTACGTCGACGGCGTCCCGGCTGCGGGCCACCGTCAGGTGGGCCTTGTAGTGCCGGTGCTCGTCCATGGCCAGGCCCGCCTTGCGCGCCGCGGCCCCGGCCCGCTCGGCCAGCAGCCGCATGGCGCCCAGGTCTCCTTCCGCCCCGGCCCACAGCACCCGGCCGTGCCCGAACTGACCGCCGCCGGCGAGGGCGATCCGGAACGGCTCGGTCCGGGCCGCGGCCCGCCCCAGCCGCGCGGTCAGCTCCGGCACGAGCCCGTCGTCGACCTCGCCGTAGAAGGCGAGCGTGAAGTGCCAGTCGGCGACTCCGTCGGGGGACCCCCCGGCCCGCCCGGTCCACCGCATCCCGTCCGCCCCGGGCAGCCTCCGCAACGCCGCCACCTCGGCGGCGAGCTCCTGGAGCACGTCCTCGGGGGGCAGCACGGCGGCGAAGAGTCTCATACGTCCAGTCTCACAGGAGAACGTACGTACGCTCAGCCGTGTCCCGGTCGCCGTGCGTATCGTTGTACCGCGCGGCTGTGCGCATCGAGCGACAGCCGGGGAGGAGCGCCACGATGACCGTCCTCGAAGACAGGATCGAGATGGCCGAGAGCGGCGACGAGCTCACGCTCGACATGATGTTCGAGTGGCTGGAGAAGATGCCCATCCCCGAGGGTTACAAGACCGAGATCGTCGGGGGGAACATCTTCATGACGCCGCAGCGGGACACCCACTGGGACATCATCGCGGACATCTACGATCAGCTGCGCGTGAAGTACCCGCGCAAGCGTGTCAAATCCGACGTCCGCATCGACTACCCGGGACACCTCAACGGCTTCGCCTCCGACGTGACGCTGCTGGCCGAGGGCGCGACCAGGAACGGCAAGGGACAGTGGCGCTGCGAGGACGTCGAGTTCATCGCCGAGGTGATTTCCCGGAAGACCGCCGGCAACGACTACGGGCCGAAGAAGGACACGTACGCCGCCGCCGGTGTGCCGGTATATCTGATCGTCGATCCGTACACCGGTGAGTGGCACCTGCACACGTTGCCGAAGGACGGGAAGTACCACGGCAACGCGCGCTTCGACTTCGGCGTCGAGATCGACCTGGTGAAAACGGTCGTCGGTCTCGTCCTCAAGACCGACGAGTTCCCGCGCGGCTGACCGCGTCCCGCGGTCCGGCGGTCACACCGCCGGGGCCAGTGCCTCCTGACGCTCGCGGGGTACGAAGCGGACGCTGGGGTGGCCGCGGTGCCAGGCCACCGACAGGCGCAGTCCGCCGACCCTGGCCAGGATCAGGCCGATGACGGACGCCGCGGCCACCGCGACCGCGCCGCCGGCCGCGAAGCCGACGCGGGCGCCGTAGGTGTCGGTGATCCAGCCGACGATCGGGGCGCCGACCGGGGCGCCGCCGAGGAACACCATCATGTAGAGGGCCATGACACGGCCCCGCATGACGGGGTCGGTGGCCATCTGGAGGCTGGTGTTGGTGGTGACGTTGACCGTCATCGAGAACAGGCCCAGCGGGACCATGATCAGGGCGAACATCCACAGCCGCGGCGACGCGGCGGCCAGGATCTCCAGCGTGCCGAACGCGATCGCGGCCAGGATCAGCAGCCGCAGCCGGGCCGTGCCGCGCCGGGCGGCGAGCAGGGCGCCGGAGACCGAGCCGACCGCCATCAGGGTGTTGAACATGCTGTAGACGCCCGCGCCCCCGTGGAAGACGTCGTCGGCGAAGGCCGAGAGGTAGACGGGGAAGTTGAAGGCGAAGGTGCCGATGAAGCCGACCAGGACGATCGGCCAGATCAGCTCCGGGCGTCCGGTGACGTAGCGCACGCCCTCCCGCAGCTGGCCCTTGCCGCGCGGGGCGCGCTCGACGGGGTGCAGTTCGCGGGCGCGCATCATCATCAGGCCGGCCAGCGGCGCGATGAAGGACAGGCCGTTGAGGAGGAACGCCCAGCCGGTGCCGACGCCGGTGATCAGCAGCCCCGCGACGGCGGGGCCGACCAGGCGGGCGGACTGGAAGTTCGCGGAGTTCAGGCTGACCGCGTTCTGCAGCTGGCCGGGGCCGACGAGTTCGGAGACGAAGGACTGGCGGGCCGGGTTGTCGACGACGGTCGCGAGACCGAGGGCGAAGGCGGCGACGTAGATGTGCCAGACCTCGACCCGTCCCGTCAGGGTGAGGACGGCGAGCGCGAGGGAGGTGAGGGCCATCGCGGTCTGCGTGACGAGCAGCGTGGGGCGCTTGCGCAGACGGTCGACGAGGACGCCGCCGTACAGGCCGAACAGCAGCATCGGCAGGAACTGCAGGGCCGTGGTGATGCCGACGGCGGCCGAGGAGCCGGTGAGGCTGAGCACCAGCCAGTCCTGGGCGATGCGCTGCATCCAGGTGCCGATGTTGGAGACGACCTGGCCGGCGAAGAACAGGCGGTAGTTCCTGATCCGCAGCGAGGAGAACATCGAGTTCTTGCGGGCGGGGGTGTCGGGGGCGGCCAGGGTGTCGCGGTGGTCAGGTGCGGGGGCGGAAGCTGCTCCGGATCCCGTACTCAAAAGGGTTCGCCTCCTACTTGCTGCTGTGCGGTGTGCTCAGACGTGCGCCAGTTTCTCCAGCACGGGGGCGGCGGCGCGCAGTTTCGCCCACTCGTCGTCGTCCAGTTCCCCGACCAGTGAGGCGAGGAACGCGTTCCGCTTGCGGCGGCTCTCCTCGAGCATCGCCTCGGCCCGTTCGGTCTGCGTGACGACCTTCTGACGCCGGTCGTCGGGGTGCGGCTCCAGGCGGACCAGTCCCTTGGCCTCCAGCAGGGCCACGATGCGGGTCATCGACGGCGGCTGGACGTGCTCCTTGCGGGCGAGCTCGCCCGGGGTGGCCCGGCCGCAGCGGGCCAGGGTGCCCAGCACCGACATCTCGGTGGGGCTGAGGGACTCGTCGACGCGCTGGTGCTTGAGCCGACGGGACAGCCGCATCACGGCGGATCGGAGGGCGTTCACGGCGGCTGCGTCGTCGCCATGGCTGAAGTCCGGCATGTTCTTTAGCGTAACTCATTACTCTCGCTAAAGACCACCCGGAGGACGCGTACACGCCCGTGACCCCCGCCACTGTCACGCTCCATCACCCGTACGAGTGATTCCTCCGTGCATCGCGGCACGCCGCACCGTGGTGTGCAGCGACCCTCGTCCGCATGGGGACCGAGGTGTTCAGCCTGCGCATCGACCACGACCTGATCGAACGGCTGCGTGGGCATGCCGCCAGACGCGGCATGAGCGTCCAGGACTATGAGCTTGTCTCACGTGGTGAACTTTGCGAGTTTCTTGTAGCAGGTCAGGACCGCTGCGAGTCCGAGGAAGGCCAGGAAGTGGCTGCCTTTGCGCTCGTA
>NZ_LGCN01000176.1 GCF_001279005.1 Streptomyces caelestis | reverse complement strand
ATGGGGTCTCCCAGCCGCGTGCCGGTCCCGTGCGCCTCCACCGCGTCCACGTCCCTCGCCGACAGCCCCGCGTCGGCAAGCGCCGCACGGATCACCCGCTGCTGGCTGGGCCCGTTCGGCGCCGTCAGACCATTGCTCGCACCGTCCTGGTTCACGGCGCTCCCCCGCACCACGGCCAGCACCGGGTGGCCGTTGCGACGAGCGTCCGACAACCGCTCCAGCAGCAG
>NZ_LGCN01000175.1 GCF_001279005.1 Streptomyces caelestis | reverse complement strand
TGGTCACCGACGCGATCGAGATGGCTGTGGCCGCCCGCGACGGCCAGGCGAAGGGCGCCGTTCTCCACACCGACAGGGGCGCCCAGTACAGCGCGGCCGCCTTCGCCGACGTCTGCCGCCGGCACGGCATCCGCCGCAGCAGGGGCCGGGCCGGCTCGAGCTACGACAACGCCCTGGCCGAGTCGTTCTTCCAGAGCCTCACACGAGAACTGCTTCACGGACACCGCTGGA
>NZ_LGCN01000174.1 GCF_001279005.1 Streptomyces caelestis | reverse complement strand
CGGATGAGGCTCTCGACGATCTCGTGGGTTTCTTCGTCAATACGTTGGTCCTGCGGACGGATGTGGGTGGTGATCCCACCTTCCGTGAGTTGTTGGCCCGGGTGCGGGAAACGGATCTTGCCGCGTGGGCTCATCAGGACCTTCCGTTCGACCGGCTCGTCGAGGTGCTCAATCCCGAGCGTTCGGCGTCCCGGCATCCGCTGTTCCAGGTCATGCTCACCGTCGGCGACAC
>NZ_LGCN01000173.1 GCF_001279005.1 Streptomyces caelestis | reverse complement strand
GCTGTACGGTCGTTTCCCGGTGTTCGCGGAGGCGTTCGACGCGGTGTGCGCGGGCCTGGACGAGCATCTGGAACGTCCCCTGCGTGAGGTGGTGTGGGGCGAGGACGCGGAGGCGCTGAACCGGACCGCCTACGCCCAGGCCGGACTGTTCGCGGTCGAGGTGGCGTTGTTCCGGCTGGTGGAGTCGTGGGGTGTGCGGCCGGAGTTCGTGGCCGGGCATTCGATCGGTGAG
>NZ_LGCN01000172.1 GCF_001279005.1 Streptomyces caelestis | reverse complement strand
GACGACGGTGTGGTGACGTCGCTGTCGGCGGAGCGGATCTCGGACGTGCTGCGGCCCAAGGTCGACGCCGCCTGGCACCTCCATGAGCTGACCCGGGACCTGGACCTGGCCGCGTTCGTCATGTTCTCGTCGGTGTCCGGCGTGATGGGCAGCGCCGGCCAGGGCAACTACGCGGCGGCCAACGTCTTCCTGGACGCCCTCGCCCAGCAGCGCTCCGCAGCCGGCCTGCCCGCCCT
>NZ_LGCN01000171.1 GCF_001279005.1 Streptomyces caelestis | reverse complement strand
CGTCCCAGACGGCGTCCTGCCGGGGGGCGAGGTGCCCGGTAGCCCGCCGGTACGAGCGGAACGCGGCGAGCTTGGCCTCCCAGGCTTCTTCGCCGGGTTCCCAGACCGTGCCGGCCTCGGGTGCGTCGAGCAACTCCTTGCGGCGCGGCTCCAGCTCCCCGGCCCGCAGCGCCTTGCGCTGCTGATGCACCCACCTGCCCAGCGGAAAGGACTTCGTCGCCCCGACCTGTACCTCGG
>NZ_LGCN01000170.1 GCF_001279005.1 Streptomyces caelestis | reverse complement strand
GAGCAGCGCGCCCTCCTCGGCACGGTCCTTGCGCAGCACCGGCACCGACACGACGTCCTGACCGCCGTCCAGCACCCGCGCGGCCATCCCGGTCAGGACACCGTCGGGGCCCAGTTCCAGGAACGCGTTCACACCGGCCCCGGCCAGCGCCCGCACACCATCGGCGAACCGCACGGTGGCGCGGACGTGGCGCACCCAGTAGTCGGCCGAGCACAGCAGGCCGGGGCCGGCGATCCCAC
>NZ_LGCN01000169.1 GCF_001279005.1 Streptomyces caelestis | reverse complement strand
AACAGCTCGACCGGGTGCCGTCCCGCGAAGGCGCTGAGGTCGAGTTCGGTGGGCTGGGCGAAGCGGGAGAAGTTGTTCACGCAGAGCACCAGGTCGTCCCCGCCTTCCCCGTTCGGGGGGGCCTCGCGCAGG
Source organism: Streptomyces caelestis (assembly GCF_001279005.1). Classification (GTDB taxonomy): domain Bacteria; phylum Actinomycetota; class Actinomycetes; order Streptomycetales; family Streptomycetaceae; genus Streptomyces; species Streptomyces heliomycini. The sequence goes on along the minus strand of NZ_LGCN01000169.1, from coordinate 108 downwards.
AAGGCGAGGACCGCGGGGTTGGAGGAGGGCAGTTCGGTGTAGGAGCCGAGGCCGAAGGCCGGGTTCTGCTTGCGGATCTCGATCATCCGGCGGGTCCAGTGCAGCAGC
>NZ_LGCN01000168.1 GCF_001279005.1 Streptomyces caelestis | reverse complement strand
GGCGACCTCGAGGGTCTCCAGCTCGTCGGCGTCGAAGCCCTCGAACGCGGTGTCGGCGTCGTTCTTGATGTCCTTGGCGGTCATGTCGTGGTCCTTCCGGGATCCGTGGGTGGGTGGTTCAGCAGGCCGAGCAGGTGCTGGACGAGGAGGAGGAGGTGCCGATCGAGCCGCTGGAGGCGCCCATCTCCGGCAGCGCCACGCCGTCGGCGACCTCGAGGGTCTCCAGCTCGTCGGCGTCGAAGCCC
>NZ_LGCN01000167.1 GCF_001279005.1 Streptomyces caelestis | reverse complement strand
CGACCCACCCGGCAGCACCCGACCAGGCAACCCGTCCCCGCCCACCTCCACCACGAACGCTTCCCCCGACCCCGGAACGAAACGATCCGTACGCACCTCCCCCGAACCCAACAACCGACCCCGACCAGACAAACCCCCCGGAAGTACTGTCTGGGACGTTCGGGACGCCTCGACACCGTCATCCACCCCGTCCGCCACCGAAGCAACATCCCGGGCACCCAGACGCACCGCCGACCCCGAATACTCCTCGG
>NZ_LGCN01000166.1 GCF_001279005.1 Streptomyces caelestis | reverse complement strand
ACGTTCCTGATCGCGGTGCCCACCGGTGTGAAGTTCTTCAACTGGATCGGCACCATGTGGAAGGGCTCGCTCAGCTTCGAGACCCCGATGCTGTGGACGATCGGCTTCCTGATCACCTTCGTCTTCGGCGGCCTGACCGGTGTCATCCTGGCCTCACCGCCGCTGGACTTCCACGTCTCCGACACCTACTTCGTGGTGGCGCACTTCCACTACACCGTCTTCGGCACGGTCGTGTACGCGATGTTCGCCGGCTTCCACTTCTGGTGGCCGAAGTTCACCGGCAGGATGCTCGACGAACGCCTCGGGAAGATCACCTTCTGGACCCTCACGGCCGGTTTCCACCTGACCTTCCTGGTCCAGCACTGGCTGGGTGTCGAGGGCATGCCCCGCCGCTACGCCGACTACCTCGCCGCCGACGGCTTCACCGCCCTGAACACCCTGTCCTCCATCGGGTCGTTCCTGCTCGGCCTGTCGATCCTGCCGTTCTTCTACAACATCTGGAAGACGGCCAAGTACGGCGAGCCGGTCGGCGTCGACGACCCGTGGGGCTACAGCCGCTCCCTGGAGTGGGCGACCTCCTGCCCGCCGCCGCGGCACAACTTCCGCACCCTGCCGAAGATCCGCAGCGAATCCCCGGCGTTCGACCTGCACCACCCCGAGATCGCCGCGACCGGGACGGCGGAGTGAGCCGTGCCGCAACCCGTTCTGGCCCTGGGATGCGCGGCGGTGACGGCCGCCGGCTGCGTCTGGTACCTGCCGGCCCTCGCCGACCTGCGCGCCGGAGCCGACCGGCCGCTGTCCCGCCGCACGGCGGCGATCGCCTGCCTGACCGGCTGGGGCTCCCTCGGGACGGTCGCCCTGGTGCTGCTCGTGGCCACGACGTGGTGGGCGCCGGTGGGGGTGGCGGCCGCGGGCGGTACGGCCGCCGCCGCCCTGCGGGCCGGCGCCGCCGTACGACGCGCCGGTGAGCAGCGGGAGGCGGCCCGGCAGTGGGCGCAGCTGCCGCACGCGCCGTTGTCCGCCGACGCCCGCCGCCCCCGCGGGGTGGCGGTCACCGTGGCGGTCGTGCCCGTCATGGTCGTGAGCCTGTTCCTCGCGGTCGCCGGCTGGGGACCGCACCCCGGATAGGCCGCCCGGCGGCGACCGCCCCGCACGAAGCCCGGCACCGAACCATGCGGAATCCCGTTTCCCGTCTGGCCCCGGCCCCGATGAACCCGTGTGGCCACCACGCTCGGAGCACTACAGCCGGAGTCGTCGACGACGAGTGCCGCCCACGGGAAGAGACCGCGTCGCGCAAGCTCACGTACGTCATCGACCACCTGCCGAACAAGCGGTTCACCACGATCGTCCAGGGCCGGGCCGGCTGCGGCCTGGCCCCGCAGGAGGGCGTCACCAGCCCCTACGTCCACCCGCGCGCACACGTCGCCTCCCGCACGCCGGGGCCGACCGGGCCGGTGAACCGGTCGACGAGGTCGACGGGATCGCGACGAGACGGTCGTCAAGACGTACCCCGTCGTGCGGACGTACAGCAGGAAGCGCTGACCCCGTTCCGGGCCTACCCTGGGGGCATGGACAGCGAACAGCCCGTCTGTCCCGCCTGCGGACAGCCGGTGGAGAAGGTGGTCCGGCGCCACAAGACGCTGGGCGCATGGGTTCCGGTGTGGGGGCACGGCCCGTGCCGCAACCCGGAATGCCGGGAATCCCGCTCCCGCGAAGCAGAGGAAGCCGGGGAGACCGGCGCCTCCGGTTCAGGCCGAATCCGGAAGGACGCCGGGAGCCCGGCCCCCACCAAGCGCTAGCGTTGCGGCATGGGCGCGGTGTGGCGGTGGGGCGTGGGCATCTGGACGGCCGTCGTGATCGTCGGGGGCGGACTGACCCTGTGGCTGCAGGACGAGGCCGAACCGCCGTCCCCGGCCCGCTGGGAGAGGACGGAGCCCGACCCGACCCCCGTCCTCCCGGAGGGCTGGGAGACGCGGTGCCCCGTCCCCGAGCCGTCGCCGGGCGCCGAGGACGGCCTGGTGGCCATCGCCTGTCGCGTCACCACCGACTAGTCCGGCCGGCGGGCCGGCTCGCCCGTTTCGGGGCGCACCTGGCCCGGACGGCCGCCGTGCACGACGGGCGGCCGTACCGACTCCCCGTGCCAGGGCACCGCGCGGAACAACTGCCCCGCGGGCGACCGCAGTACGGCCCACCCCTCGTGCTCGCCGACCGTCTCCGCGCCCAGCCGCAGCGCGTTCGCGACGAACCCGGGCACGTCGTCGAAGGAGAAGTCGAGACGATCCGCTGCATCCCCACGCAGGCGTCGGCGCCCTCCGCCCGCGGGGTCGCGAACTCCCCGGCGCCCCCGCTCGGTTCGGACAGGCGCGTGCCCGTGACGGCCGTCCGGAACCCGCCGGCCCGGTCGGCCCCGGCCGCCGGACGGTCGATGAGGGCGTACGGCCGGCGGACGTTCACCGCCGGGGGCGTTCCATGAAGCGCAGCATGTTCCCCGCCGGGTCGCGGAACGCGCAGTCGCGCACCCCGTACGGCTGGTCCACCGGCTCCTGGAGCACATCCACACCGGCGGCGCGGACGCGCTCGAAGAGGGCGTCGCAGTCGGTGGTGGTGAAGTTGACCCCGCGCAGCATGCCCTTGGCCAGCAGCTCGGCCATCGCCTGCTTGTCACCGGGGGAGGCGTCCGGGTTCGCGGCGGGCGGCTCCAGCACGATCTCCACGTCCGGCTGCTCCGCCGAGGCGACCGTCACCCAGCGCATCCCCTCGAACCCCACGTCGTTGCGGACCTCGAGCCCCAGTACGTCACGGTAGAAGGCCAGCGCCTTGTCGTGGTCGTCGACGGCGATGAAGCACTGGGCGAGCCGTACGTCGTTTCCTGTGTCCATGCGCCCACATTAGAAGGTTCCGCCCGGATCGAGCCGGGGCCGGCCCCGGACCGGCCGGGTGTACATCCGGGCCACGCACGGCGGGATCACCGCGCTCTCCTCGTGCGACCGGGCCCGGTACGCGCTCGGCGTCTCCCCGACCAGCTCGGTGAACCGGGAGCTGAACGACCCCAGCGAGGTGCAGCCGACCGCGAGGCACACCTCCGTCACCGTGAGATCGCCCCGCCGCAGCAACGCCTTGGCCCGCTCGATGCGCCGCGTCATGAGATAGGCGTACGGCGTCTGCCCGTACGCCGCGCGGAAGCTGCGCTGGAAGTGACCGGGCGACATCAGCGCGGTCCGCGCCAGCTCCGTGACGTCGAGCGGCTCGGCGTACTCCCGGTCCATCCGGTCCCGGGCCCGCCGCAACCGCACCAGATCCTCCAGCTCCATCCGCCCAGCATCCCACGCCCCGCGTGACCGGTCACGGAAACGCCGAGGGACCCCGCCGCACGGAGCGGCGGGGCCCCTCCCCCCACCCGCGAACCGCGAGGGTGCACCGATCGCCGTCGCGGAGGGAGGCCGGGTCAGGCCTTCTTGGTCTCCTAGTAATGGGGCGGGTCGGTGACCTGCGGAGATGATCACTGCAGGTTGCTGACCTGGCCTTTTCGTGATGGGTGGCGATGGGGCGCGACGGTCTTGATCGGGTGTCCTGCGGACTGTGTGCGGACTGGACAGGGATTGATGCGATATATCGCTGCACGGTTGACGACGCACCGCTACGGTGAGCCGTGCGGCCACTGATAGCACAACGCCACCGAGGAATACATGAACGAGTCTGTTGCCCCGGATGCTGCTGCTCGGTCCGAGGGCGAGGCGGCATCTGAGCCCGCCGCTGCTCCCCAGGATGCGGCCGCCGGAGGCGCCACAGCCGCAACCGGTGAAAGTGCGCGAGGATCGAGCACCTACGCGACGGGCGGCGGTGGTGTTTCGTTCGCGCATCGCGTCGCGGCTGTCTATCTCGCTGGCATGTTGACCGGTGTGCGACGGACGGAGGCATCTGAGCTGCCGGTCCGGAGGGTGTCGTTCCAAACTGGTCCGGCGCATCCGGTAGATGACCTTCTTGTTGAGTGCGGCGATGAGTCAGGCGAGGTCACCCTTGCCGTGGCATGCCGCGCAACGCCGGACTTCGTCCCGAGCCATGACGAGACGGTGAAGCTCGTCGGGTCGCTGCTTTCCGAAGTCGAAAGGTTCGACACAGACACTCACCAGGTCGCCGTCGCAACCGCCGGCCGGTCCAATCAGTGGGACCACCTCGCAACGCTCTGTGATATCGCGCGGGCCCATGCCGACCCGGAGTCATTCCAAGCGTCCATGGACGTCGATGGCCGCTGGTCGAAGCCGGTGCGTGAGCGGCAGAAGCACTTTCTGAAGGTGGTCGAGAAGGTCGTCGAAGACGGCACAGTACCGAAAGAGGTCCTGCGGCTGGCGTGGCGGCTGCTTGGTCGGCTGCACATCCTCAGTTTCGCGGTCCAGAGCCCGGACGAAGGTGACCGCGCGGCGGTCGCAACGTCGCTGGACGGCGTGGCCTCAGCTGCCACCGACGGAGTGGTGGTCCGGAACCAGCTTGAGGTCGAGGCAACCCGCTACGACGCGACGGGCGCCGTGGTGGACCTCAAGGTGCTTCGCCGTGACATTCACGTGCTCTTGGACTCGGCCGCGACTCGAAGCCGGCACGCGTGGTCGGTGCTCGCTGAACAACGCAAGCTGGCTGTTGCCCGTGTGCGGACCACGATCGGTGATGAGGCATCTGGCGGGCCGGTCGAGATCTCGTTCGCCGACCGTCGCGAGCAACTCGCTGGGGTCCTGCGCGAGGCAGGTACTCGTGTTTCGGCTCTGCTGGTATCCGGCGAGTCGGGCATCGGTAAGAGCGCGCTGACGCTGTCGGCCGTCGAAGAGTTGGAAGCCGCAGACCCCGTTGGGTTTCAGGGGGTGGTGGTGAACTTCCGCGGCTTGCCGCAGTCGAGCTTGGAGCTGCGGGCTGCGCTCGGGATGTCGCTGGAGGATGTGCTCGCGGAGACATCGGCACCGTCTCGGGTCCTGGTCATCGATGCGGCTGATGCTGCTCTGGAGCGATCTGCCGGCCTGTTGAGTGACCTGGTGCTGGCAGCGGCTGCGGCGGGTGTTGGGCTCGTTGTTGTGACATCTGACGTGGCACTGGGTTTCGTGCGAGAACAGGTGGAGCTGGGGTTCGCGAAGTCCATTTCATCCTTCGAAATGCGGCCGTTGGGCGATGAGGACATCTCTGTCGTCTCAGACCACTTTCCGCTTTTGCGTACGGTCCTGCGAGACCTGCCTGCGAACTCGCTGCTGAGAAGGCCCGTTGTACTGGACCTTCTGGCTCGGACCGGGGCAGAGCCGGAAAGTTCACTGGGTGAGTGGGAATGCCTTGATCTGGTGTGGAGCCGGATTGTTCGCGGCGATGGGCGGCCCGGTGTCGGCTCGGCGGAGGCACGCGAACAGACGTTGCTCGCAGTAGCCGCAGAGACCATGAAGCTGCCCGAGGACCGTCGACCTGGCGCAGGCGTTGATGCTGCAGCGGTCGACGCGCTGCGTCGGGACCATTTGCTCGCACCACCGAGCCGGTATCGGAATCAGCCGGAATTTGCACATGACGAAGTCCGGCGGTACGCGACCGCCATCCTTCTCGTCCGTGGTCAGAGCCCCACCGATTTGCTGCAGTCAGCGGGAGCGCCTCGGTGGGCGCTGTCGGCCGCCATTCTTGCGTGCGAGGGACTACTGAAAGCACCGGACGCTCGGCCTGTCCGAAAGTTCATCGAACTGAGCTCGCAATTCGAGGTGTTCGCGGCAGCACGCGGACCCCGGTGGACTGACGTTCCGGTGGAGGCGGTACTGGAGACACCGTTCGGGTACAAATGCCTGAAGTCAGCGTGCACGGACCAGTCGGTCGGCTTGGTGCTCGGCGACGTAGTCCGAGTTGTTCAGCAGCGGCATAAGGTCAATGGGCTGGTCGACCCTCTAGTCACGAAGCCCGTTGTGCAACTCCTCCTCGATGACAAAGAGCCGTGGGACGTGTCGAAGGAGTCGTTCGAACTGCTCGCGGACTGGCTGCAAGCCTTGTCCCTAGCGGACGTTCCGGCTGGCAACGAGCTACGAATCAGGCTTCGAGCCCGTCTCCTTGCCTACTGGAACTCGTTCCCTCTGCACAAAACCGGCGGGGAGACACCGTCTGGGTGGATGCCGCAGCGTCGGCGACGCCGACGCGAGCTGGATTACCACCTGACGAAGGAAGAGTTCGTCGAAACGTTGGCCCTGCTCGGTCCGGACATCGATGATGCCGTCGAAGCGTGCCTTCGGGCTATCGCGGACGACGCGCCAGCGTTCCTGGCTCCGGCCGCGGATTCGCCGCTGAGCGCCCGAGCCTTGGCGCAGAAGAGCCCAGAGCTACTGGCGACGTTGATGGCGGCCTACTACATCGACGACGAGCCGAGTTGGCACCGAGATGAGGGTGTCCGGGGGCATCAGGGTCGGTGGACAGGTTTCGGACCACCGTTCTTCCAGTACTATTTCGGTGGATTCTGGCAGCTGTTCCAGACAGCTCCGTTGCCGACATCGGTGCGGGTGCTGAACGACATCCTGAACAGCGGTGCGCGGGCGCGCGTAGCGACGCTGTCGCGGCTTAGTTCGCCTGACGCATTTGCTGGGCCCGTCCACGCCCGGAACGAAAGCGTAGATGTCGATACAGAAAGCGGAGAAGGAGAAGACCGCGGTGCGGTCCTGAACCTTGACGGCGCCGCCCGCCTGTACGTCGGCGACAGTCATGTGTGGAGCTGGTATCGGGGGACGTCAGTTGGCCCATACTCAGCTATGAGCGCACTCCAGGCGATGGAGCGTCTTGCCGACACATGGTTGAGTCAGGGTGCGTCACCGAGGTTGGTTGTCGAGACACTCTTGAACGGCTGCGAGAACCTGGCTATTCCGGGGATGCTATTCGGTCTGCTAGTGCGCCACATTGAGAAAGTCGGCACCGAGCTCGACCTTTTCCTCGCCGAACCTGTCGTATGGGAGTTGGAGTTTGGCCGCAGGACGAGTGAGTACATAGGGCTGCGTGCGGCAACCGAAGGGCTCGCAAACCTTGAACGCCGCCAGTGGACACCGCGTGAGGTAGCCATGTGGCTGATGGTGCACGGCGGACAGGAGCGTGCCCAGGCTTTGAAGAAGGTCGCCGACAAGCTTGTCGAGAACGGCGACCGACTGAGCATTAGCCAGGAGCGTACGAAGAACTGGGCCGCAAGCCTGGACCCGGAGCAATATCGAGTTAAGCGGCATGGGGATGAGGTCTACATCGAGGTCGAACCACCGCTTGAGCTGCAAGCCGCGCAAGAAGCGCACGAGGCTCACCAGGAGATCGTGCAGACCAGCCTGCGCCTGCAGAATCGGTACTGGGGCTCGGCCAAGCATGACGCGGAGTACTGTCCGCCCTCGTCGAAGGAGATCGCTGCGGACCTGACGACAGGACGTGCCTTGATCGAAGCCGATGAAGACCTGATGCCGAACCGGCCTGTGGACGCTGTTGCCCACGTCGTCCGAGCAGCGGTCGAACGAGCCGCCGCTGGCGATCTGGAGGCGCTGGGCTGCGAAGCGCAGTTCGCAGCTGAGCTCGTCATCGGCATCGCATCATCGTTCCAGGACGCCGAGGACCAGGGCCACGAGGACCAGTACTTCGACCTCAGTGCCGACCGAGCTGTGGCTCAAGCCCTGCCGGCGTTCCTCACACCCGCACTGGCCGCACCGCTGGAAGCGGCCGGTGGCTCGACCGAAGATGTTGCCCAGGCGGGTCTTGCGATGGCAGGCAAGGCGTCCTTGGAGACTCGGCTGTACCTGGCGCGTGGATGCGATGTCGTCTGGAGATCCCCATGCCACTTCGACCCTTGCATCCACCGGACAGCGTTGAACTGGTTGCTTGAAACCGCCCGAGGCGCAGAAATCGGTCCATGGGACCAGGACGGCCAGCGACAGCCGAATGTCCAGATTGCTGGCGACGTTGTCGAATGCCTCCAGGAACTACCGGGTGACTCCGTAGACATCGCGGTTCTGGACGCAGCCATTCGCGGACTTGGGGCAGCCGCGTCGACGGACCACTGTTGCACCGACGACGCAGCCACGCTCCTCGCCGCGTTTCTCGACGTCGAGCGACGCGCCATGGTTGCGCAGGAGAAGGAGGGCTGGACCGCGGACGACCGCGGGATGCACACGCTCGTTGCCGCACGGGCCCTGCTCGAAGGCTTCGCGAATAACGGTGACGCCGAACCGGTGCTCGAACACCTCGACGTTCTTCGCGAAGGTGCAGGGCTGATGACGAATTTTCTTCACGGTCTTGCTGCGGCAGGTGCAGAGAACGAACGCTTGGCTGAAGCTGCCCGAGGTGTCTGGCCGTCGTTGCTGCGCCATGCCATTGGCTACCTGAGTGACGACTCGAGCCCCTACCGTGACCATCATTGGGGCGACTGGGCTGCCGCTGCCTTGCTGCCGGACCCTCTTCCATGGACGCAGGGCCTGTACAACGAGGTCGTCGGTGAACCCGTCGACTGGGTTCGCGCTGAGGACCTCGTTGAGTCGATCGACGATTGGCTGCCGACCGCTCGCGGGGAGGCCAAGTCCGTCGACGCGCTCATCGGCATCCTGCGGAAGCTCTCGGAGGAAGTCCAGGCTACCCGTGGCGTGCATTGGGTTTCCGACCTCTGCATTCAAGACGGACGTGTCACGGTCAAGCAGTCGTGGCTCTCGAACAGCTGGCTCAAGGAAATTCGTAGGACGGCCGAGGAACTCGGTGAATTGGACGAGTGGCAGATGCTCGTCGACTCGTTGGTCGTCGCCGGAAATGAGGGGCTGGCGCCGTACAGCAGGTGATGCCTCAGGGCCTGCCTGGCCTCTCGTGAGACTTCCGGATCGCGGGATCATCTGGCCGATCATGTGAGTACATTGCGCCGGTACCGCACGGGGCAGCAAGTCGCGCGGGTTGCATTCGGTGAGCGGGACGCACGATGGCATTGAGCAGGGAGGCAACGGCCTTGGTGCCTTGATGACGCGCGAACGACCGTGGCTGTCGTACACCTGTTGCGAATGGCCGCCTTGGCAAATAGTCAGGCCGCTTCCTGTTGCTATTGCCAGCCGTCAAGGGAGACTTCTGAGCCTCCCTCTAGATAATGGTGGAGGGCACTTGAGGTGGTATCTACGAAATTTTCGGGGATGGCGTTGGCGTCGACCCAGCAGACCTGGGAGTGCTTGCGAGGCTCGCGGTTCTCGGGTTTGCCGGTCCATTCGTGGGCGGCGAAGACGACCGTCAGGAATCCATTTGGGGCTTCGACGCCCCAGGCGCCGTGGATGATGTGGGCGACCTTCAGGGCTTCCGGCTTCACGGTCAGGCCGGTCTCCTCGTACAGCTCGCGGACCGCGGTCTCGGTGATGGGTTCGCCGGGCTCGCTCTTGCCGACCGGCAGATCCCACATGTCCTGGGCGAACTTGGCGTTCTGACTGCGCTGGAGGAGGACGATCCGGTTGGTGGCTTTGTCGTGGACGATGACAGCGGCGACCAGCAGGGTCATGGACCCAAGGGCGGGCGGCAGGGCTTTGGGCTGGTCGTCGGTCTGTGGCTGAGCCACGGCTGGGGTCCCTTCGTCGGCCGGTTGGTGGGCAGCTTAGGCCAGTGCTTCGCTTGCGCGGCAGGCGAGTTCGGCGGCTCCGGGCACTTTGCGGCGCTGGTAGACGGACAAGGTGGAGCGGAGCGAGGTGACGGCCTTGCGGGTGCGGTCGGAGGTCATGCCCTCCATGAGGGCCAGGGCTTGGGTCCAGGCGGCGACGGCCTCGTCGGCGCGGGCCTGGGCGGCGAGGCTGTCGCCGAGGTCGGCGTAGGTGAGCGCGTGGACGCGCTTGTACTTCTCGGGGTCCCAGCGGGTGAGTGCGTCTCGGTGCTGCTGTTCGGTGCCGATGTGGTCGGCGAGGTCGGTCAGGGTGCGGGCGGTGTGGCTGGCCACGGTGCCGGCGGCGGGGCCGCTGACGAGGGAGTAGCTGGGCTGGGGGCCGTCGTCCCGTAGGAGGGCGTCTTCGGCAGCGAGGAGGGCGCGCGCGGCCAGGGGATTCTCGTTGACGGCGGCGTAGGCGCGGGCGTGGGTGATGTGAAGGAGGGCTTCGGTCTGGCCATCGACATGGCCGAGGCCGCGTCGCAGGGCGCCTTCGACGAGGTCGACGCAGTGGTGGGGCTGCTTCAGGCTCAGGGCCTGGTGGGCGAGGGCGCGCATCATCCAGGCGGCGTGGCCGTGGGGGTCGGCTTCGCAGGCCAGTTGGTAGCCGACCTGGTAGTAGCGCTGGGCGGCGCCTTCCTGGCCCAGGTCGTGGTGCTTCCACCCCGCGAGGTAGGCGAGTTCGGCGACGGCGCCGAAGGCGGCCCGGCGTAAGGCTTCGCTGGGGAAGCGTCCGCGCAGCATGGGGGCGGCGGTGTCGGCGAGGTACGCGGTGACGGTGGTCAGGCCGTGCCCGCCGCCGAGGCGCTCGTCGGCGGCGCTGAAGGCCGCGGTGATCTGGCGTACGACGTCCACGTCCTCTCTGCCGACCAGGGACGTGCCGGTGCGGGCACGGAGCATGCGGGCGGTGGCCTCATGGTCGTGGTTGAGCGGCATGGCGACGCCGGCGGTGGTGAAGGCCGCGATGGCGAGGAAGCGGCGGCGCTCGACGTCGGCGCGCCCCAGGTCAGTGACGGCGAGGACGGGATCGGATTCCGCCGGCTCTTCAGCATCACCGGCATGGAGACCGATCTCGGTCTGGGTGATTGTGCGTCCCGCTCGGCGGGACAGCGCCTCGGCCAGGTACTGACCTACCCGGCCCGAAGGGGTGCGGGTGCCGTTCACCCAGTGCGAGATGGCCGACTTGTTGGTCTGGAGGATCTCGCCGTTCTCGGCGGCGATGCGCCGCACGTCCCTGGCGAGGGCCTCGTAGGTGCAGCCGACCGTGTCGATGACGTCGCGCAGACGGGAGTTGGGTTCTCTCTGCGCCGCCACGATCGCCTCCACTCCGGAGCTGTAAACCGCGTATACCGCTTCAACTGCCTTCCACCGTACCCACTGAGCGTAACCACCGGTTCACTTATCAGCAGCCGCCCGGAACGGCGCGACCGTGCTCCAGGCTCCCGCTTGGTCCGGGCGGCTCCTCGAAGTTCCGTACGTACGCCCACTCCTGGTTCGGGCATTCCTATGCCCGGACCCGGCCGATCAGAGACGGAGACACGGTGACCACCATCGACACCACGGCCATCACGGTCGAGCTGCCCGAAGCGTTCGACCCGCGCTGGAGCCGCCTGCCCGGCATCCAGGCTGACGGCCGGCGCATCACCATCGACCCGGCCGAGTACTTCTTCCGCTTCGAGTCCAACACCTGGCTCGTCGCCGACTGGGAGCTGATCAAGTCCCAGCTCCTCAGTGTGGACGAGACGACCGAGAGCGCGGTCGAGCAGCTCGCGCTCGACTTCATCAAGAACCACGGCGAGTCCACCTCCGACGCCGCCCGCGTCCTCACCACCGCGTACGAGGTGTACGCGTACCTGTTCCGCGACGAGCACCTGGTCGGCCTCGGCCTGCCGCAGATCACCGCCGACCACCTGCGGATGCTCCGCGAGGCGGCCACGCTCATGGCGCTCAACAAGGTCGAGCTCGACGGGCACATCTCCAACGTCGGCCCGTGCTGGTTCTTCCCCGCCGCCACCTCCGTCGTCTTCGACCTGGACGACGAGATGGGCGGGATGCTGGACGAGGTCTATCACGGTGGCTGGTTCAACGAGCACCGCCGGATCGAGTCCATCAAGGCCCACACCGCGCTCGGCGGACGGCTCGTGCACGGCTGCCAGTCCGTGCCGGACCAGTCCGGCGGCGTGGTCGCGCCCTACGGTGCCTCTATGGCGAACTTCCGGGACGACCTTGCCGCGTTCAAGGCGGGCTGGATCGAGCAGGTCTACGCCCACCGCGTGAACCCTGCCGCGTAACCCACCACCCGATCAGGCTCCGGGGCGGGCCGGCATCTCACGCCCGCCCCGGACGCCGCCATCACCCCCCGGAGCTTCCACGTGACCACGAACCCCAGCGCCGAACTCCTCGACAACCTGCTCACCGTGGCCGGTCAGGCCACCGCCGTACGGGAGGAGGTGCGCGTGTGGTCCATGTCCGGAGTCGAGCGCGTGACCTTCCCCGACGGCTCCACGGCTATCTTCAAGTACGCCAAGAAGCCGTTCGACAGCGAGGACCAGGCCCTCCGCCTGGCCCACACCCTCGGCGTCCCCGTCCCCCAGGTCCACGCCTCCGCCGTTCTGGACGGCTGGCTCGGCATGCTCATGGAAGACCTCGGGCCGTCCGTCCGCGAGGCCGACGACCTGGACGGCGTTGCCGCGGCTGTGGTCCTGCACGGCACCCGTACGGCTCCCGCCCTGCCGGTCCTCGACCAGGACCGGCTGCGCACGCTGCCGACCCGGGCACTGGAGCATCTCGAACAGCTACGCAAGGCCGACCGCTGGCACGACGCCGACGACGTCGAGGACGCGCTCGACCGGATCGCCCAGACCGCCGAGGCCCTCTCGGCCGGAGCAACGATCGCCCCCTTCGGCTGGGTGCACTCCGAGTTCCACCCAACCAGCCTCCACATCGGCAAGCGCGGCTGGCGGTTGCTCGACTTCGCCCGCGCCTTCACCGGCCCCGGCCTGCTCGACCTCGCCAGCTGGCACGGCACCATCGAACCCCCGCACCCCGTGCGCCTTCGCGTCTTCCTGGAGCAGTACGTCACCGCCGGCGGCACCCCCGACGCCCTCGCCCCGCGCGGCGGACTCACCGCCGAGAACTGGGCCCTGGGCTGGCACCGCATGTGGGCCGTCGAGTGGTTCATGGAGCAGTCCATCCGCTGGATCAGCGACCCCGCCACCGACCCCGCCTACATCAAGGCCGTCCGCCGCCACCTCACCGACGTCCTCCACCTCCTGGAGATCTGACGTGCTCGCCCAGGCATCCCCATGGCACGCCCACGCCCTCCAGCGCACCGCCGCCGGACTCGCCGAACCCCTCTCCGTACCCGCCCGGATGGAATGGACCACGAGACCCGGCCAAGGACCCGGCGCCGACATCCTCGGCCCCGACCTGCGCAGCAAGCGACTCCTGGAACTCGGCTGCGGCCCCGGCCACAACGCCGCCCACCTCGCCACCCGCCACGGCGCCCACGTCACCGGCGTCGACCTGGTCGGCCTCCAGGTCCGCCGCGCCCGCTCCCACTACGGACGGTTGAACAACCTCACCTTCGTCGCCGGCCACGCCCTGCACTACCTGCGCGCCTCCGACGAACGGTTCGACGCGATCTACTCCGTCTTCGGCGCCGTCGGCCTCGTCGCCCCCGAGCTCCTGCTCCCGGCCATCGCCCAACGCCTCACGCCCGGCCGGGTGCTCGCCTTCTCCATCCCCCACCCGCAGCGCGGCGGCCGCAACCCCTCCGGCGACGACCGACCCCGCCGCGACTACGTCACCCTCCCCGACCGCACCCGGCTCCCCATCGCCCGCTGGGAGTACTCCACGGACCGGTGGGAGAAGCACCTCAGCCACGCCGGCTTCTGGCTCACCTCGGCCCAGGAGTTCCACGACGCCCGTCACGGCCGCTGGCCCACTGCCCTGCTGATCACCGCGCGCAAGCTCTGACCTTCGTCTCGACTTCTCTGGGAGAAACCGATGCGCCCGCCGCCCTATCTGCTCCTCGACGTCGATGGCGTCCTCGTACCTTTCCCGGACGCCGGAGGGGACAGCCCGGCGACTCACACCCGCCACGACGTCGTGCCCGTCGGCCGGAGCGCCGACGACCCGGTCACCGTCTGGCTCAACCCCGCCCACGGTCCCCTGCTGATGCAGGTGATCCGGACCGGCCTGGTCACGCCCGTCTGGTGCACCAGTTGGCGCCAGGACGCCACCACCCTCATCGGTCCGCTCCTCGGCCTCCCGCCCATGCCGTACATCGACCTCCCGCGTCCGCAGATCACCAACAGCCACCCCGACGGCTACCTCTGGAAACGCGACCACGCCGACACATGGCTCGGAGACGCGCCCGCGATCTGGATCGACGACGACTTCGCCGGCCTCGACCACGAATGGGCGGCGGAACGCACCGCCTGCGGCCGGGCGACCGCCCTTGTCCAGCCCGACCCCCATGTCGGGCTGCTAGCCGAGCATTTGGTCGAGGTCCTGGCTTGGGCAGCGCTGCTGCCCGTCATCCAGAGCGATGCCCCAGGTGCTCCCCGCGCAGCTGAAGCCGCGTAGCGGAGACGAGCCGCGGGAAGCACTGATGCCCTCGCCACCTCGAAGCTGAGGGCGCTCGTTGAAACCGGCCATCCCCTGCTCGGGGGTGACCCCACACCTGCTCAGTGGATCTTCCTACCCATCCGGCACCTGACCTGGGGACAGGCTCCACAAGGGAGGGGCCGCCCGATAGCCAGCCAGGTCCAGGAGCGGGACGGACTGTCCAGGGTGGCCGAACGGGACGACCGAGACACGGCTCAAAGGGGCAATGGGATGATCTTGAAGTCCTGCAAGGGCAACGCTGATTCTGAGCGCGAAGACCCCCAGGTGGCAGTAGGGGGCCTTCGCTGCGCCCTCTCCGTCCCGTTACCGAGAGGCCCTACGCTGGGCAGGTCGCCGGGGCCCGCCGAAAGTGGGGAGCCGCTTTGTGTCGATCGGGCGCAGGACCGCTCCGATCCGGCCCTCGATCCTGCGCACGAGGTCCTCCTCGGTGTCCGCTGCCAGCGGGACCGCCATCAGGCGGGTCCACCGTGCGGCGCGCCCAGACAGTACATGCTCTTGGACGCGGTCACCGATCGACCCATCGCGGATCGCGCTTCCGGTGTAGCGGATGACGTTCTCGAAGTCGGCGGCTATGTAGATCCCCGTCGGGAATGCGTCCCAGGCTCCACCCTCTGTGATCTGCAGGATCGTCGAGGCGGCCGGGATGCGTCGCAGCAGTGCGGATCCGGCGAGATCGCACGCAGTGTCGTAGTTCTCCGGGGTGAGCGTGCACGCGAAGCGCTTCACCGGGTTTCACCGCTCTGGTCCCGGTCGGCCCGCATCCGGCTGGCTCGACGGCGCGCGCCTCGCCATTCCGAGACGAGGTCAGTGACCTCGGCAAGCGTGGTCCGCACGTTGGAATTCTCGTACCCCAACGTGTCCACCAGAGCTATGCCGTCCTGGTCGGTCACCTCGCCGACCCTCAGAGCTGCGGCAAGCAGGTCGTCGAGGCGGTCCTGGAACCCTTTGAGCGCCACCGCGAATCGGTCCTCGGGGCTCTCGTGCGTGATGCCCTCTCCGTCGGACAGGTCGGCGAGTTCGTGCAGTCGCTCGGGGGTGAGGGTCTCGGCGTCCGTGATGAGGTCGTCCTGCGGCATGGTGCCGTCGGCCAACTCCTGCGGGTTCCGTCCGGCACGGCCGTCCAGCACGACCTGGCACAGCTGCCGCAGGCCAGCGTCGGTCTTGGTCAGCTGTCGCATGATCTGTTGGGGCTCGGTGTTGCTGCCGCGGCGGCCGAACTCGGATCGGGTCAGCAACTGGGTGCGGCCCCCGACCAGGTGGTAGCTGGCAAGCGCGGCGAGTTCGGCGGTGGCCGGGCCGGCGGCGTCCCCGGCCTGTACGAGTTCGCGGAGTGCCTCGGACAGCAGGTCGAGCGGGGTGCGGCAGGTCAGCTCGACTCCGCGCAGAACCGACCAGCGCCAGGCCCGCTCAAGCGCGGATCGCAAGGCGGTGAGTCGCTTGTCCGCGGGGAAGCCCCGCAAGGCGACCTCGGCGGCCAATTGGGTGCGCTCCTCCAGCTTGGGCTTCGTGCCGGTGAGGTCGGCGATCGCCTCGTTGACCGCGCGGGCCTGGCGCTTGTTCGGGTGAGGGTTAAGGGCCCCGCAAGCCAGGACGGCGACCTGGTCGGGGAGAAGGTTATGCTCGCGCTGCGTGCCGTCGAGGATGTTGCGGACCTCTTCGGCGGTCATCCCGTTGGGGACGGGAAGCAGTTCGCGTTCGTAGAGGTTGTCCACCGCGGCGTTCGCCTTGGCGTTCAGCGTGGTCGCGGTGGAGAAGGTCATGGGCGGCGCCATGTGCAGGTGCGCCACGAGCCGCCGACGAGCCCGGTCGAACGCCCGGGGGGCCGAGAAGGCGATGATCACCCGGGCGTTGGGCATGATCGAGCAGCGGACCTTACGGGCCTGCTCGTCGGTGACGATGTCGCTTCCGGCCCAGTCCACGAGGTCGTTGAGTAGGTTGATCGCGCGACGGCTACGGGGGCGCAGGTTCCACGCGACGTCCTTGAACGTGATGCCGAGGCCCTCGTGGGCGGCGACGGTGCGACCGAAGCCGTCCGTGGATTCCAGCCTGGTCACCGTGCCAACGTCGGTGGTCAGCCGGACGGCGCTCAACCATCCCGGTGTTTCGATACCGCGGTCCAGAATGGAGCCGACGTGCGGGTTGTTCGCCACCATGTCGGCGATCCGCGGGGCCATCGCGTCGATCATCTTGTCGGCCGAGTCCATCTCGAAGGTGAGCAGCGCCTCCCCCTTGACGGCCCCAAAGCGAGGCATACGGATCGTGCCGCGGGCGTGCTCGTCCTCGAACCGGATGTTGTCCGGCGACGGCAGGATGCGCCAGGTCACGACATCGAACTCGATGTACGTGAACTCCTCGGAGCCGAAGCGCTGAGCCTTCGGCGAGCGCAGAGCCCGGCGAAGCTGCTGCTGGTCGGCAGCGGAGGCGGTCAGGACCTCGGCCATCTCGTGGCTCAGGCCGGCCGCAACGCCGGCGGCGATGCTTTTGTCGATCACCGCCTTCGAGGCGGGCGGACGCAGACGCGCACCGATGAGCCGGTGATCGACAATGTCGGACTCAGTGAAGGAGGAAAGCGGCGACTCGACGGCCGACGCGGGTACTTGGGACACGGGGGTCTTCCTCAGTCTCTCGACCTGCTCACCGCTATGGTCAGCAGAGGGCGAGGGCTTGGACCTGACTCGGCACCGTGCCCCCACCTGCCCTCCCGGCCGGGTGGCCGTCCAGGGTTGTGGCGCACACCACCCAACTTGCCTTTCCTTCAGGACGCCCGCCGATCAGTGACGGGTGGAGCCTTGGTCCGGCCGGGCCACCTTGATGGCAACGACCGTACTAGAAAAGCAAACTGACGATGATGTAGCTATCCAATAAAGGTAGCACGACGGTGTGGCAGGTCGAGCCGAAGCTGCGGTCTGCGGCAGGCCCACCGCCGCCCGGCTGGGGTTCACCCGCCTTCGAGGAGGGCGATGACCGACCCGGACGGCACCGCTCCCGGTGCCCCTGCGCCTGCCAGTAGCTGTCCAACAAACGATCATGTAGGACACCCACGAAGACCTGACCGCCGCACGGGCTACGCGGCGAGCGGATCGGCCGCCCGTCGGATCCGGTTCGGCCGTCAAGTTGCCCACGCCCGCTGCGGCCCGCACACTCCACGAGCGGGCGGCCACGGCCGACAACATGTGGGGCGCTCGCTGAAGCTCCTCACCCCGTTGAACAGCGGACCGAGTGGGGCGACGAGTAGCCCTGACCGTTTTCAAGGATTCTCATTAGGGCATCAGGCTGGCTCCGCTGGGTCGACGCACCTTGAGCTATCGATGTCGCCCGCGCTTCGTAGGCCGTTCGCTCACCGTCGTGGGCGTCGGCTGCGGAGTGGGCGTGGTGGTGCGGGTCTTTTGCCTGCGTGCTGCCTGTGCGCGCCTGTTCGGTTGGACGGTGATGCGCCAGTTGAGGACCTCGGCGGGATGTTCGGCGGTTTCGAGTTCTCGCCGGGCGGCGGCTTCGGCCAGGAGGCGCCGGGGGCTGTGGCCGGCGGTCTCGGCGCGGGCGAGGGTCGTGGTCAGGGCCCGCCAGGCGGGATCGGTGAGGACGCGGTCGGCGTGGTCGGGAAGGGCCGCGCGCAGGTCCTGCTCGAAGCGGTGGATGGTGGTGGTCCGTGGGGCGCGTCGGGTGAGTTCCGCCAGTACTGGCTGGGCGGCCTGCTGGTAGCCCGCCTGCAGGTGGCGGAGGGCCAGTTCGGCTGCTGCTGCCTGCTGTTCGTGGCCGCGTTGCTCGTGCCACTTGGCGGCGGCGCGCGCCAGGTGGAGGGCGGCGAGGAGCAGGGCGATGGCGAATCCGCCTGGATCGTGTGTGGCGTAGGCGAGTTCCTTGGCGGCTTCCCGCAGCGCGGTGGCGGCCTGATGGTCGGCCCGGATCGCCGAGCGGCGAGCGCGGTCGAACATTTTCGCCGCCGCCTGCAGTTCGCCCCGATGCGCGCCGTGGGCGGCGAGGGCCAGGTTGTGCAGGGTGTCACCGAAGGCATCCATGTGGCCCTGAGCCGCGGCGTCGTCGTTGGAGGCGAGGACTGCTTGGGCATAACGGATGGCGGTATGGGCGCGGCGCCACGTTTCGGCCGGGTCGGCCATCTGCTGCGGTCGGTCGGCCACGTCCTGGGTGGAGAGGCGTTCGCAGAGACGGTTGTAGGACAGGTCGGGGGCGAGCTTCGAACCGCCGTACCAGACCGGCTCGCCGCTGGTGGTGTCGCCGGGGGCCGCCAGGCTGTAGCCGGTCACCTCGCCGGTCTCGGGGCCGACGCGCGGTTTGACCTGGATGCCGAGGGAACGCAGCACGGCGAAGTACTCGTCGATGCTGCGTACGGCGGCGGCGACCGCGTACGCCTGCTCGCGCAGCCACTCCCGCGCGGTCACCTCCCGGCCCTGGCGCTCGGCCTTGGCCCGCTCGGCACCGGTGGGGGTACGTGGGGCGGTGAGGTCGCCGGACTTGAGGCGGCGCAGCCCGAACTCGTCCTCGATCTTGCGGCATTCCTGCTGCGCCCGCCAGCCGTCCCGGTTCGTGCGAGGACGGCGGCCGTCGGCGCGGACGGTGGTCGCGAGGATGTGGATGTGATCGTCGGCGTGCCGGACCGCGATCCACCGGCATGCCTTCTCGTCGTCCTCGGGGGCAATACCGGTGGCGTGAACGATGCGGCGGGCGACCTCGGCCCACTCGGTGTCGGTGAGGTAGCGGTCGCCGGGAGCGGTGCGCACGGGACAGTGCCACACGTGCTGCGGCGGCTTCGTGCCGCCCAGCTCACGCGTGCGCAGGTCGACATGGTGGTCGAGCCGCCTGGCGAGCTGGGCGTAGATGGCTTCGGGATCGCGGCCGGGGTCGGGAGCGCCGGCCTTGTCCCAGGCGGCGACGATGTGGGGGTCTGTGTGCTCGTCGCGCCGCCCTTTGCCGAAGAGATAGTTGATCAGGCCGAGCGTGCTGGAGCCGGTGGAGACGTCAGGCACCATGTGCGTCGCCCTCCCTCAGAAACCGGTCGATGAGCTGGTAACTGCTCTCCACCGCCGTCTCGACGCCGACCAGCACCGCTTCAGCGTGCTCGGGAACAGTCCCTCGGTGGAGGGCTCCGCTGATCTGGTTGAGGTTGTTGCCGATGCGGTTCAGCGCGACGGTGTGCGCCTCGATGGCTTCGACCAGTGGGCGGATGGGGTCGTCCTCCGGGCTGCCGACCAGGCCCGCCTTGCCCAGGGCAACCGCGAGGGCGGCATCGCCGACGAAGCCGGCGAACTTTTGGCCACGCCGCTCGGCCTCCTTGGCGATGATGCGGACCGCGGTCGGCGTGAAACGGATGGTTTTCTCCTGGTCGCGCTTCTCGGTGGTGCGCTTGCGGTTCATCAGCGCGGGCAGCGCCGGGGCGTCGGGCTCGCGCCAGGAGGGCTGCTCGATGGGCAGGGGGACATCGATGGGCGGCTCGGCGGGTGCGGAGTCGGCGGAAGGCGCGGTTGTCCCCACCTCCGGCTCGGGTGCCCGCTGGCGCCCGGCCATCTCCTCCGCCACCCCTGGGGCGGGGGCAAGCGCGGACGAAGCCTCGTTAGAGGCTCGTTCGCTCCAGCTTGCTGCTGTTCGGCGGCCCAGGCCGAGAAGTCCCCTGCGGCGGCGGGTGGGAGTGTTGTCGGTGGTCGTGTCGGGCAAGGGGGCGCTCCGGGGTGTGGGCTGGGGTTTGTTTCGTCGCGTCCGTCGCATCCGTCGCGTGGCTGGTCAGGGCAGGTACGGATACGGCCATAGGTACGGAGTGATCCGTATTGGCACGGGGATCCGTCCCCGCGCTGACCTGCGCGGGGACGGATGCGACGGAGCGATACGGACCCAGGGAGGGTGGTCAGCGAGTGCGCTTGGGGCCGGTGGTGCCGCCGGGCAGGCCGACGGGCAGAGCCCCGGACGGAGGGACGGGCGGCTTTCCCCGGGCCGGGCGTGCGGGCCCGACCTCGTGCCCAGGCGCGGGTGCCGATGGGGCGGAGTCGGGGCAGTAGCGGGCCCAGGCGTCGAGGAACTGGTTGCGGGCGTACGCCTTTGTCTGCCTGCCGTTCTCAAAGCGGTGGTTGGCCGGGCTGATGCCGAAGTCCCGCAGCAGGTTGGCCAGGTGGTAGGCGTTCAGGCCCTTGGTTCCGTACTCGGCCCACGGCGCCTCGGCGTCCTGGACGAGGGCGGCGAGCAGGTCCTGGCTGCGCAGGGCCTCCTTGTCGCCCTCCTGCTCGAAGACGCGGCGGATGTCGCGCAGCAGCCGCGTCTTCAGCGTCGTCTGCTCGTCCTGGACCACCTCGTTGCGGGTCAACGCCAGGCAGGCGACGCGGGCCTGTGCGGGCCAGTGTCCGCCGGCCAGGTCGGCGACGATAACCAGCGGCTCCCAGGTGTCCGCGGCGCGGTCCTCGACCGGCATCGTCGGCACCAGAGCGGCGGCAGTGCCACGCAGCGGGGTCAGCCAGGCAGTCAGCCGGTCGCGCAGCGCGTTCAGTTCGGGCACGGAGTACCGCGAGCGGAACGGGGTGATTCGCTCGCCGGGCTTACGTTTCTGCATGCGGAGCACGACCGCCCGGTCCATGATCGTGTCGGGCAAGTCGCCGATGCCGGCCAGCGCGGCCATGGCGAAGGTGGGGAAGGCGGTCGGCTTGTGCTCCGGCCCGGAGATCCGCCAGGCGGGCCGGTTGCGCTGGTGCCCGGCGTTCAGCAGTCCGCGCAGGTCCTCCTTCTCGCCCGCCTTGGGGCCGAAGATGGTATCGGCCTCGTCGACCAGCAGCGTCGGCGGGTTCTTGCCGATGACGCGGAAGACCACCGCGGGGGAGGTGTTGACCGTCATCATCGGCTGGTGCACGGTCTCGTGGAGCACGTCCAGAACGCGGGACTTGCCGCACCCTTTCGTCGGGCCGACCACCGCCAGACGCGGCGCGTGCTGGAGGGCGGGCTGGATGTGGGAGGCCGCCACCCACAAGGTGACCGCGGTCAGCGCCTCCTCGCTCGGCAGCACCACGTACCGGCCGATCGCCGCCCGGACCTCGTCCAGCAGCACGGCCCCGTCCTCCGCCGTCCCGCTGTCGGCGCTTCCACGGTCCCCGGTCCCCGAACCGCCGTCCGGGACCGCAGTCCCGCCCTGCCCGGTTCCGGTCCCCACGGGACCGTCGGTCCCCGCACCCCGTCGGGGACCACGGTTCCCTGCCGTACGGTCCCCCGGTGCGACGCCGGCGTCCTGGGGACCGGCCCCCATGTCGGAGACCAAGGGAGCGGGACCGGGCTCCTGGTCCCCGGTCTGCGGTCCGGTCCCCACGCCGCTGGCCTGCGCCTCTTCTGCGTCAGCGGATATCCAGTCCCCGGTCCGTGCCTGGTCGTGAAACGGAGCGGCGCCCTCGGGCGGCCACGGAGCAGCTCCGTGGTGCGCTTGGTCCCCGATCCCTGTACGAGGGGACCGATCTCCGGGGTTAGGTCCCGAGGGACGGTCCCCGCTGTGGGGACCGCCTTCGGACTCGACGCGGGGGTCGTCTCCGGTCCCCTGACGTGGGGACCATGACTCGGCTCGGTCCCCGTTGCGACGGTCCCCGCTGCGCGGGACCATCCCGTGTCCAGGGACTGCCACGGGCGGCCAGACGACCTTGGGCCCGACCTCCGCACCGGCGGACGCACTCGCGGCGTCCGAGGACGTAGGGTCCTCCATAGACGTTCCTCTCTGGTGAGGGGCAGGACGGGCAAGGTCCCGCCCCTCACCGGTTCGTTCGTTCAGGGATGGGCGATGTGCAGGGGAATCTCCGGCCCTCGGCGTGCGCACGCCGAGGGCCGTTGGCGTGTCTGGGCCTGTCGGCGGCTCATGAGGCCAGGCCCCACTCGTCTCGGCCATCGATCAGCTCGCGCTCATAGCGCAGCAGCTCGGCCTCGGGGTACAGCACCCGCTTGCCGACCTTGATGCCGCGCGGGCCCTTCTTGATCTGGCGCCAGTAACGGACCGTGCTCTCGGCCGTGCGGTAGCGCTCGGCGACCTCGGCGGTGGTCAGGTATCGCATCGATTCCCAATCGACTAGGTGGCGATTCGATCTGCATAAAGCGTGCCTGACGATCGCCGGTTAACCAAATCGGATAAGTTGTGTTTCAATTGGGATAGCGATGACCGTGGCGGAGGCGTGATGGCAGGCGACAAGCACGACAGCAGCGAAGTGCCGCTGCTCTACAGCGAGGGCAACATCGCCGCACGGGTGGCGCTGGAGCGCGAGGTCAGGGGGTGGAGTACGTCCGAGCTGGCGGATCGGGTGTCCAAGGCCGGCGTCAAGATGAACCAGACCGCGGTCTGGCGCATCGAAAACGGCACCCCACGCCGCCGCATCAACGTCGACGAGGCGCTCGCCTTCGCCCGCGTCTTCGAGCTGCCCCTCGAAGAGCTGATGTCCCCGCCGCTGGAAGGGCTGGACCTCAACAGCAGACGGCTCGTCCAGGAAGCCGTCGAGGCGTACTACGAGACCCGCGACGCCGAGGACCGCCTGCACCACGCCGTCGTCGGCATCGCCGAGCACATCCAGACCCACCCCGATAGCTCACGGGCCATCCACGAGCAGTGCCTTCGCCTCATGGGCGACGAGCGCGACGCCCGCACCCTCACCGAGTACATCGAGGGCGGCGGCTACCACCGATAACCAACCCGAGGGAGGAGCCACTTGGCCAACATCCAGAAGCGCCCCAACGGCAAATGGCGGGCCCGCTACCGAGACCTCGACGGCAAGGAGCATGCCCGCCACTTCGACCGCAAGCTCGACGCCCAGCGCTGGCTCGACGAGGTCACGGCCAGCATCGTCACCGGCCAGTACGTCGACCCTCGCGCCGGGCGGATCTCGTTCGCGAAGTACGCGGAGAGGTGGGAGGAGTCCCTCATCGCGGGCGAGGCGGCCGAGCGCATCACCGACAACGCGCTCCGGCTCCACCTCGTCCCGGCGCTCGGCTCCCGCGCCATGGCGGCGATACGCCGCAACGACCTCCAGGTGCTGTTCAAGAGCCTGTCCGAACAGCTCGGCCCCGGCAGCGTGCGCAACGTCTACGACGTCCTCGTGCGCGTCATGACCGCGGCCGTCGAGGACAAGGTCATCCCGGCCAGCCCGTGCCGCCGGATCACCCTCCCGCCCATGCCGGATGAGGAGGTCACTCCGCCCACGGTCGCGCAGGTCGAGGCTATGGCCCGCGTGATGCCGCCGTACGTCCGCGCCGCCATTGCCGCGCTCGCCGGCTCGGGCTTGCGCATAGGCGAGCTGCTCGGTCTCAAGGTGTCGGACGTCGACTTCAAGGCCGGCGCCATCCGCGTCGAGCGGCAGCGTCTCCAGTCCGGGAAGATCGGCCCGCCGAAGACCGCCAAGTCCCGGCGGACGGTCCCGGTCGGCGAGGTCGTCACGGATGCCCTCCTGGCGCACCTGGCCGCACGGCCCTCCAAGGAGTGGCTCTTCACCATGGAGGAGGGCGAGCCCCTCAACTACCGCCGCTGGAAGACGGAGTGGAACTGCGCCCGCAGGGCGCTCCAGGTGGCGGAAAACGAGGCAGCCGAACGTGAGGGCCGGAAGCCTATCGAGCTGCCGCACATGGTGACCCACGACCTGCGGCACTTCTACGCCTCCGCGCTCATCGCCGGCGGGGCGAGCGTCAAGCAGGTCCAGATCGTCCTTGGCCACGCGTCCGCTGTGATCACGCTGCGGATCTACGCCCACCTGTGGCCGGGTGAAGAAGACCGCACCCGGTCCGTCATGGACGCCGTGCTCGGCGGACTGCGGACCGGGTGCGGACCGGAAGACCGTGCGATCAAGGAAACCGCAGGTCAGGCGGCATGATTCAAGATCAAGCCTTCTTGGTCTCCCAGAAGATCTTGTCGATCTGGGCGATGTAGTCCAGGGCCTTCTGGCCGGTCGCCGGGTCCGTGGACGCCTTGGCGGCCGAGAGGGCCTTCAGGGTGTCGTTGACCAGCTGGTGCAGCTCCGGGTACTTCTCGAAGTGCGGGGGCTTGAAGTAGTCGCTCCACAGCACGGAGACGTGGTGCTTCGCCAGCTCGGCGCGCTGCTCCTTGATGACCGTGGCGCGGGCCTGGAAGTGCGGGTCGTCGTTGCCGGCCATCTTCTCCTGGACGGCCTTCACCGACTCCGCCTCGATGCGGGCCTGGGCCGGGTCGTACACGCCGCAGGGCAGGTCGCAGTGGGCGCTGACCTTGACCTTGGGGGCAAACAGGCGGGAAAGCATGGAGCGTTTCCTTCCTCGTGATCGTCTTCTCACACTGGACATTACTCCGTGACGGAGGGCTTTTCGCGGGTGCCCCCGCGGGCTTAGGACAAAAGTCCGGGGTGAGACTGGGACTGGTGGAGGACGAACCGGGGAGGTGCCGGGTGATGCCGGAGCCGTCGCAGGACGCCGAACGGGCGAGGGCGCCGCTCCCCTTCGGGGTGGCCGAGGTGACCGGGCCGTCCATGGTGCCCACGCTGCACCACGGGGACCGGCTCCTGGTGCACTACGGCGCCCGGGTCAAACGCGGGGACGTGATCGTGCTGCGGCATCCGTTCCAGCAGGACCTGCTCGTCGTCAAGCGGGCCGCCGAGCGGCGCGAGGGCGGCTGGTGGGTGCTCGGGGACAACGCGTTCGCGGGCGGCGACAGCACCGACTACGGGGTGGTGCCCGACGAGCTGGTGCTCGGCCGGGTCCGGTTCCGTTACCGGCCGCGCGGCTCCGAGCGGCGTTCGCCGCTGGCCGTGGTGGGCTGGGCGCTGTCGTCGGCCCGGCCCGTGCTCTCCGGCCGGTCGGCCTCCAGGCGTTTGCGGGCGCGGTAGGCGGCCACGTTGGCGCGGGTGGCGCAGCGGTCGGAGCAGTAGCGGCGGGAGCGGTTGGTGGAGGTGTCCAGGTAGGCGTTGCGGCAGGGCGACGCCTCGCACAGGCCGAGGCGGTCCACGCCGTACTCGGTGAGGTGGAAGGCCAGGCCCATCGCGGCGGTGGCGGCGTAGCCGGCGGTCGCGTTGGACGGGTGGTCGGCCAGGTGCATGTGCCACAGCGGGCGGCCGTCGTCGTCGCGGAAGTCGTGGCCGGAGATCTGCGGGCTGACCGGGAACTCCAGCAGCAGCGAGTTCAGCAGGTCGACGGCGAGGGTCTCGTCGCCGCCGTCCGCCGCCTCGAAGACCGAGCGGAGCCTGGCCCGGACCGAGCGGAACCGCGTCACGTCGGCGTCGGTGGTGCGCCGGGCCGCCGACTGGTTGGCGCCGAACAGATCGCGGACGGCCTCGACCGAGGTCAGCGTGTCCTTTCCCCGGGCCGGTTCCTCGGTGTTGACGAGACGCACGGCGTAGTCCGAGTAATAGGCCAGTTCCACTTGTAGTCCTTACGTAGGAGCTCTATCGTCAGGAGCGCGGTCTTGTAATGGACGATCGCGCATCCAGGGTATTACGGGACGTACGTGAGGGAGACGCTCGATGACGGACGCGGACACCACCACGGCCGCCGCCGACTGGCGGGCCTGGCAGGAGAGCTGGGACCGGCAGCAGGAGTGGTACATGCCGGACCGCGAGGAGCGCTTCCGGGTCATGCTCGACATGGTGGAGGCCCTCGTCGGCACCTCGCCGCGCGTGCTCGACCTCGCCTGCGGCACGGGCAGCATCACCGCCCGGCTGCTCGACCGGTTCCCGGACGCCACCAGCACCGGCGTCGACCTGGACCCGGCGCTGCTCGCCATCGCGGAGGGCACGTTCGAGGGGGACGGGCGGGTCTCCTTCGTGACGGCCGACCTCAAGGACCCCGAGTGGCCGGCGGAACTGCCGTACGACTCCTACGACGCCGTGCTGACCGCGACCGCCCTCCACTGGCTGCACCGGGACCCCCTCGCGGACCTCTACGGGCACATCGCGGGGCTCGTCCGCGACGGCGGTGTCTTCATGAACGCGGACCACATGGTCGACGACGCGACGCCCCGGATCAACGCGGCCGAGCGCGCCCTGCGCCACGCCCGTATGGACCGGGCGAAGCGGGACGGCGCCCTCGACTGGGCCCAGTGGTGGCGGCTCGCCGCCCAGGACCCGGTCCTCGCGGAGCCGACGGCCCGCCGGTTCGAGATCTACGGCGAGCACGCCGACGGAGACATGCCGCCGCCCGCCTGGCACGCGCGCGTGCTGCGCGAGAAGGGGTTCGGCGAGGCACGGCCGGTGTGGTGCTCGCCGTCGGACACCCTGCTGCTGGCGCTGAGGTGACCGGAGGGGAACGCGAAGGGGCGGTACGGACCCGGCCGTACCGCCCCTTCGCGTGTCCGCTCAGAGCACCTTGGACAGGAACGCCTTCGTGCGCTCGTGCTGCGGGTCGGTCAGGACGTCGCGCGGGTTGCCCGACTCGACCACCACACCGCCGTCCATGAAGACCAGGCTGTCGCCCACCTCGCGGGCGAAGCCCATCTCGTGGGTGACGACGACCATCGTCATACCGGACTCGGCGAGGTCGCGCATGACGTCGAGGACGTCACCGACCAGCTCCGGGTCGAGCGCCGAGGTCGGCTCGTCGAAGAGCATCAGCTTGGGGTCCATCGCGAGCGCCCGCGCGATCGCCACGCGCTGCTGCTGGCCGCCGGAGAGCTGCGAGGGGTAGTTCCTCGCCTTGTCGCCGAGGCCCACGCGCTCCAGGAGCTGCGTCGCGCGCTCCCTGGCCTGCGCCTTGCTCACGCCCTTCACCTGGACCGGCGCCTCCATGACGTTCTCGACGGCCGTCATGTGCGGGAACAGGTTGAAGCGCTGGAAGACCATGCCGATGTCCCGGCGCTGCTGGGCGACCTCGCTGTCCTTGAGCTCGTACAGCTTGTCGCCCTTCTGGCGGTAGCCGACCAGCTCGCCGTCGACGTACAGACGCCCGGCGTTGATCTTCTCGAGGTGGTTGATACACCTGAGGAAGGTGGACTTGCCGGAGCCGGAGGGACCGATGAGGCAGAACACCTCGCCGGTCCGCACCTCCAGGTCGATGCCCTTGAGGACCTCGACGGGGCCGAAGGACTTGTGGACGCCCTCCGCCTTCACCATGGCCGTCATACCGTGCTGCTCCTCTCGCGGCTGAAGGCCATCAGATTGACCTTGATCTTCTGCCACGGCGTCGCCGGCAGGTTCCGGGACGAGCCGCGCGCGAAGCGGCGCTCCAGGTAGTACTGGCCGACGCTGAAGACGCTGGTGATGACCAGGTACCAGATGCACGCCACGAACAGCATCTCCATCACGGCGTACGACGTGGAGCCGATCGTCGAGGTGGCGCGCAGCAGTTCGTTGTACGTCACCGCGTACACCAGCGACGAGGTCTTCAGCATGTTGATGAACTCGTTGCCGGTCGGCGGCACGATCACCCGCATCGCCTGCGGGATCACGATGCGCCGCAGCGTCTTGCCGTGGCTCATGCCCAGCGCGTGCGCGGCCTCGGTCTGGCCCTCGTCGACGGCCGTCAGACCCGCGCGGCAGATCTCCGCCATGTACGCCGCCTCGTTCAGGCCCAGGCCCAGCAGGGCCGCCATGAACGGCGTCATGACGTCGACCATCTCGTCCTTGTAGATCGGACCGAGGTTCAGCATCGGGAAGATCAGCGCCAGGTTGAACCACAGCAGGAGCTGCACGTAGACCGGCGTACCGCGGAAGAACCAGATGTAGATCCAGGCCACCCAGCTCGTCACCGGGTTCTTCGACAGCCGCATCACGGCGAGGATCACGCCGAGGACCACACCCATGACCATCGCCAGGACGCTGATCAGCAGGGTGCGCCCGGCGCCGGCGAGGACGGTGCCGTCGAAGACGTAGTCGCCGACGGCGTGCCACTGGATCTTCTCCGCGGTGGCGAAGGCGTTGACGAGCAGGGCCACCAGCGCCAGCACGACGACACCGCTGACCCACCGGCCGTAGTGGCGGACCGGGATGGCCTTGATCGCCGCGGGCGGCACGGCGGCCCCGCTGTCCTTGGAGACGGCGGCCGCCGACCGGGCGCCGTCCGTCTCCTTGTCGAATTTGTCAGTCACTGTGACCGCCCTTCAGTACGTGCCGGGGACCGTCACTCGCCGCCGTTGACCACGGCCTTGTCGATGGCGCCGGTCTCGGCACCCCACTTGGCCAGGATCTCCTTGTACGTGCCGTCCTCGATGATCGCGTTGACGGCCGCCTCCAGGGCCTCGGTGAGCTGCTTGTTGTCCTTGTTCACCGCGATGCCGAACGGACCGGCGTCCACCTGCTCGCCGACGATCTCGAAGGCGTTGCCGCCGTCCGCCTTGCGGGCCAGGTCGACCGCGACCGGGTAGTCGTTGACGCCGGCGACCGCGCCGCCCGACTTCACGCGGGTCTGGGCCTCGGTGTCGTTCTCGAACGACTGGATCGTGATCTTCTTCTTGCCCGCGTCCGTGCACTTCCGGGACTGGGTCTGCAGCGCCTTCTCGTACGTGGTGCCCCGCTGCACGGCGGCCGGCCGGCCGCACAGGTCCTCGATGGAGTTGATCCCCTTCGGGTTGCCCTTCTGGACGTACACGGCGGTGCCGGCGACGAAGTAGTCGACGAAGTCGACACCCGGGCCGAGCTTCTTGCCCTTGTCGTCCAGGCCCTCCTGGCGCTGCTTGTTGTCCGTGATGGACGACATCGCGATGTCGTAGCGGCCCGAGTTCAGCGAGCTGATCAGACCGTCGAAGGAGCCCGAGGTGAACTCGACCTCGACGCCCAGCTTCTCGCCCAGCGCGGCGGCGAGGTCGGGGTCGACGCCGACGATCTTGCCGCCCTCCTGGAACTCCATCGGGGCGTACTCGGCGTTGGTGCCGGCCTTGAGGACACCCGCGTCCTGGATCTTCTTGGGCAGCTTGTCGAACAGGGGGGCCGAGCTGGACTTGCCCGTCTCCTTGGCGCCCGCGCTGCCGCTGTCGTCGGTCTGGTCACCGCAGCCGGTGAGAAGCAGCGCGCCTGCGACCGCGATCGCGCCGGCCGCCGCAAGACGGGAGCGCGCGGCGGTGGTACGACGGGTGGTGCTTGCGGTCATGGTGGGTTCCTCCGGCGGATGGGTGGAGATGCCGATGGGTGGGCCACTGCCGACGGGTATCGGCAGCGCCGCAGGTCGACGGGAACACACGCCTTCGAGTGTCGCGACCTCGTGCGATTACGGCATCTTGCCATTTGGACTGCGCCATTCAGGGGACTCGCGATGTCAAAATCGGATAACGGGCGACACCCGAACCGCACCACTCCGGGACATCTGGCCGGACAGTCTGCGGGAATCATCCATTCCGGCCGGAAGATCTCCGGCGTATCCCGGGATGCGGACCCGTACGTCGTGTTTTTTGCCGTGGTTGTGGGCTTGCTCCTACTTCCCCTCGGCCTTGTCCTGATATCGAGCGACAACGCGGGGCCTCGGCATGTGACCTTCGCGTTATGGACTCGTCGCCGACGGCGTCCGTCCGGTAAGAAGGTTCTTCACACCCCTCATCCGGGGATCAGGGCGCGTGTGCGGCGCGCCCGTCGTGTTCGGCCCGTACGTGTCAACCCTCCGGGCCTTGCGCGGTCCCGCCCACCCCTCACCAGGAGTGGCAACCCTCAAACCATGAACACTTAAGGGGTAAAACCAAGTGGCAGCGGAGATTGTCAATCCTCGCAGCGACAGCGAAAGCCGGAACGGTCGTACAGGGCAGGACGACGGGGCCGAGCCCCTCGATTCCTTCGACCCGGCGTTCGCGCTGCACCGCGGCGGCAAGATGGCCGTGCAGGCCACCGTGCCGATCCGTGACAAGGACGATCTGTCCCTGGCGTACACGCCCGGCGTCGCGAAGGTGTGCAGCGCGATCGCCGAGCAGCCGGACCTCGTCCACGACTACACGTGGAAGTCGCAGGTCGTCGCCGTCGTGACGGACGGCACGGCCGTGCTGGGGCTCGGTGACATCGGGCCCGAGGCCTCCCTCCCGGTGATGGAGGGCAAGGCCATCCTCTTCAAGCAGTTCGGCGGCGTGGACGCCGTTCCGATCGCCCTGAACTGCACCGACGTGGACGAGATCGTCGAGACCGTGGTCCGGCTCGCCCCGTCCTTCGGCGGGGTGAACCTGGAGGACATCTCCGCGCCCCGCTGCTTCGAGATCGAGAAGCGGCTGCAGGAGCGGCTGGACATCCCGGTCTTCCACGACGACCAGCACGGCACGGCGGTCGTGACGCTGGCCGCGCTGCGGAACGCCGCGCGGCTGAGCGGCCGGGCCCTCGGCGATCTGCGCGCCGTGATCTCGGGTGCGGGCGCCGCGGGCGTGGCGATCGCCAGGATGCTGATCGAGGCCGGGATCGGCGACGTCGCCGTGGCCGACCGCAAGGGCGTCGTGTCGCGGGACCGCGAGGACCTCACGCCGGTCAAGGCGGAGCTGGCGTCGTTCACCAACAAGGCCGGCCTCTCCGGGCCGCTGGAGTCGGCGCTGGCCGGCGCCGACGTCTTCATCGGCGTCTCCGGCGGCACGGTGCCGGAGCCGGCGGTGGCGTCGATGGCCGAGGGCGCGTTCGTCTTCGCCATGGCCAACCCCGATCCGGAGGTGCACCCGGAGGTCGCGCACAAGTACGCGGCGGTCGTGGCCACCGGACGGTCGGACTTCCCGAACCAGATCAACAACGTGCTGGCGTTCCCCGGGATCTTCGCGGGGGCGCTGCAGGTGCGGGCCTCCCGGATCACCGAGGGGATGAAGCTGGCGGCGGCCGAGGCGCTGGCCTCGGTGGTCGGCGACGATCTCGCCGCCGACTACGTCATCCCGTCCCCGTTCGACGAGCGGGTCGCCCCCGCGGTGACGGCGGCGGTGGCCGCGGCCGCCCGGGCGGAGGGCGTCGCCCGCCGCTGAGCCGCGCGGAGCGCCGGTCGGCCCCGTCCCCGGGCGGGACGGGGCCGATTCCCTCTTCCGGGGGCCCGGGCCGCCCGGGTGGCGGGACCCGCCGGGTGGCAAGAGGGCGTGTCTCACAGCGGGGCATGGTTCCTTCGGCGGGGCGGGGAACCTATCGTCAAGGTCATGTTCGCCGTCTACGCCGCCCGAATCGACCGCGACCAGCCGCTCGCGGGTCTGGAGTTGGGAGAGCGTCCCGCTCCCGAGTCCCGGCCCGGCTGGAGCACCGTCACGGTCAAGGCCGCCTCCCTCAACCACCATGACCTCTGGTCCCTGCGGGGCGTGGGCCTCGCGCAGGACAAGCTGCCGATGATCCTCGGCTGCGACGCCGCCGGCGTCGACGAGGACGGCAACGAGGTCGTCCTGCACTCCGTGATCGGCCAGAGCGGACACGGGGTCGGCCCCGAGGAGCCCCGGTCCATCCTGACCGAGCGCTACCAGGGCACGTTCGCCGAGCAGGTCGCCGTGCCCACCTGGAACGTGCTGCCCAAGCCGAAGGAGCTCTCCTTCGAGGAGGCCGCCTGTCTGCCGACCGCCTGGCTGACCGCGTACCGGATGCTATTCACCAACGCCGGGGTGCGGCCCGGGGACTCCGTGCTGGTGCAGGGGGCCGGGGGCGGCGTCGCCACCGCCGCGATCGTGCTCGGCAGGGCGGCGGGGCTGCGGGTCTTCGCCACCAGCCGGGACGAGGCCAAGCGGAAGCGGGCGCTGGAGCTCGGGGCCGTGGAGGCCGT
This sequence comes from Streptomyces caelestis, assembly GCF_001279005.1. GTDB lineage: Bacteria > Actinomycetota > Actinomycetes > Streptomycetales > Streptomycetaceae > Streptomyces > Streptomyces heliomycini. Next base: position 67,971 of record NZ_LGCN01000166.1, on the reverse strand, counting down.
GGAGCCGGGGGCGCGGCTGCCGCAGCGGGTCGACGCCGTGATCGAGACCGTGGGGGCCGCCACCTGGTCCCACTCGGTGAAGTCGCTGCGTCCCGGCGGCACACTGGTGATCTCCGGCGCCACCAGCGGTGACCGGCCCTCGCACGCCGAGCTGACCCGGATCTTCTTCCTGGAGCTCAAGGTCGTCGGGTCGACCATGGGCACCAAGGACGAGCTGGAGGACCTGCTCTCCTTCTGCGCCGCCACCGGTGTACGTCCCGTCATCGACGAGGCGCTGCCCATGGACCGGGCGCGGGAGGGCTTCGAGCGGATGGAGTCCGGGGGGCAGTTCGGCAAGATCGTGCTCACGAATCCCTGACGGCGGGGTTCCACCCGCCCTTCTCACGGCCGGCCCGGCTCTCCGGGCCGGCCGTCGGCATGTCAACCGGGGTTGACGACAAGGAGGTGTCAACGTACGTTGACATCATGACTGAGGCAACCGACCTCGCCGAGCGTGCGGGCGACCGCGATCCACGGGTCGGCCTGCGGGCCGTCGCCGCCCTGCGCCGGCTGCTGGAGCAACTGGAGACCGTGCAGGTGCGCAACGCGCGCCATCAGGGCTGGTCGTGGCAGGAGATCGCCACCGAGCTCGGAGTCAGCAGGCAGGCCGTGCACAAGAAGTACGGGAGGCATTGATGTTCGAGCGGTTCACGAAGGACGCCCGTGACGTGGTGAAGGGGGCGGTCGGGCACGCGGAGGAGACGGGAGCCGAGCGGGTCGGCGCCGAGCATCTGCTGCTGGCTCTGCTCGACCGGGAGGGGAGCCGGGCCTCGTTCGCTCTGGCCGCCCTCGGCGCCGGTGAACGGCGGGAGTCGGTGCGGGCGGCGCTGGGGGAGGCCCGGCGACGGGCCGGGCTGACACAGGCCGAGACCGACGCCCTCGCCGGGCTCGGCATCGACGTGCCGGAGATCGTGGCGCGGGTGGAGGAGGTGCACGGGGCCGGGGCGCTGTCCGGAGACCGGAAGGCCGGGGGTCGGAGGTCGGGACACCGGCCCTTCGACCGTGCGGCCAAGGACGCCCTCACGGGCGCCCTGCGCGCCGCCACCGCCCTGCGCGACCGCCGCATCGGCGACGAGCACCTTCTGCTCGCCCTCACCGTCCGCCCCGGTGTCCCCGCCGAGGTCCTCGCCGACCACGGCGTGACGTACGAGTCCGTGACCCGCGTGCTGTACGGGAGCGGCGAGGCCAAGGCGGGCTGACATCGGCGCAGGGCCGACCCGAGGGGACCCGGGAGGGTCCGGTCGGGCCCGGTGCGCCTCTGCCGGGCTCGTCAGGAGCACACCTGGGTGGGAGACCCCGGGACGCCGGCCCGGTTCGGGTGGGCCGGCGCGGGTCCGGTCGGGAGGGCTACTGCTTCGGGGTGCGCAGTATCACCCCGATGTGGGCCGCCGCCGTGGACAGATGGCGGCGGGCGTCGCGGAGCTGGTCCGACGTGACCCCGTGGTCGCGGGCCGCGTCACGGATGTCGTCCCGGAAGCGGTCCAGCAGGCGGTCCAGGTCGCGGGCCGGGTCACCGGTGGAGTCCGAGGCGTCCTCGTGGGCCCAGGACGGGGTGCAGTCGGCGGGGAAGTCCTCGGGAGTCCGGGAGTACGACGGCTCCGAGACCTTGCCGGAGGCCCCCGCGCCGGTGCGGCCGAAGGTGAAGTCCTTGCCGAACTCGCCCATCTCCCTGGCCAGCTCACCGAGGCCTTCGCGCAGACCCGTCGGCCAGTCGCCCCGGGCGAAGTGGCCCTGCACCTGCTCCTGGACCTGCCGCACGATGCGCTGCACCTCCTCCTGCGCCTTGTCCTGGGCCTCCTTGGCCTGGCGGCGGGCGCGCTGCGCCTCCTCGCGGGAACGGCGGCTCTCGTCCTTGGCGCGGCGGGCCTGTTCCTTCCACTCCTGCTTGGCGCGGCGCATCTCCTCCTTGGCCGCCTGCCAGGCGTCCTTGTCGCCGAAGACCCCGAAGTCGCCGAAAGGGCCTTTCTCTTCGGGCGCGGCCCCGCCGGTACGGCTCTGGCGGGCCTTGCCGGCCGCGGCCCGCATCTCGCGGCGCAGATCGCCCGCCGCGCCGCTGACGTCGGCCCGGATCTCGGCGGCCAGCTCGGCGACCGACTCCCGGATCTCCAGCTCCAGATCGGCCAGCTCACCGCTGCGGTCGGACAGCTCGGCGCGGCCGGCGTCCGTGATGGAGTACACCTTGCGGCCGCCCTCGGTGGTGTGGATGACCAGGCCCTCCGCCTCCAGCTTGGCCAGCCGCGGGTAGACCGTGCCCGCCGACGGTGCGTACAGCCCCTGGAAACGCTCCTCGAGGAGGCGGATCACCTCGTAGCCGTGACGCGGGGCCTCGTCCAGCAGCTTCAGCAGGTAGAGGCGGAGGCGTCCGTGGGCGAAGACGGGAGGCATGTCAGAGCACCTTCTTGTCGGTCGTACCGGCATTGTCCCCCGAGCCGTCCCGCGGTTCGGGCTCGTCCTCCCCGGCCGGACGGCGCAGCAGGGCGATGGAGCCGGAGACGGTGGTGGCGCGCAACCTGCCGCTGCCCGCGCCCAGACGGCCGGTGAGCTTGTGGGCGCCCCACTGGCCCTGTATCCGGAGGTCGTCGAAGGCGTTGGAGATCGCGCCGCTCGCGGTGTTGGCCTCCACCTCGGCGTCCGCCGGATACGGCAGCCGGATGGCGATCTCGCCCGAGACGCTGGTCAGCCTGACGTCGGCGGGGCCGTCGGGATCGAGGTCGACGATCATGGATCCGCCGACCGTGTCCGCCCGCACGGAGGAGCCGGAGCCCTCGACGACGGTGAGGTCGCCGGAGACGGAGGCGAAGCGGAGGTCGCCGGTGACGGACTGGGCCTCCACGTTCCCGGACACGGTCTCCGCGCGGACCGGGCCGGACAGGGCGACCAGGGTGGTGTCGCCGGCGACGCCCTTCACCGCGGCGGGGCCCCGGATGCCGGAGACCACGGCGCCGGCGCCGACCACGCCCACCTCGACCCGGGTCCGGGCCGGGACGGCCAGGGAGACCACCGCGCTGCGGCGCCAGCCCTTGCGGTCCAGCCACTTGAGGAAGCCCTTCCAGGGGAGGTCGTCGTAGGCCACCGTGAGGATGCCGTCCTTCTGGGTGACCACCAGGGGCGGGCCCTCGATCTCGGAGACCTGGAGGTGGGCGGGGCCTTCGTCGGTGCCCACGATGTTCACGGCGCCGTTGACGATGCGGACGTGCAGGTCGCTCACGGGGGTGTCGAAGGTGAGCTTCGTGGGTTCCGCGACGGACCACTCGGGCATGGGGGGACCTCCTGGGAACGAAGCGGTCGACGATGACGCGGCATATCGCGTCTTACGTGATTCACGATATATCGCGGCAGGGGAAAGTCAAGACACTCGTTCTGGTGGCCGGTCTTTTTGCGGAGTGGTCGAAGTCGACCCGGCGCGCTGGTGCTGAGCTGGGGTGCGCGGCCCGGCGTTCATGGGGTGCCCCGTGCTGGTGCGGGCCGGGGAGTGTTCGCGCGGCCCGGCGCTTGCGGGGTGCCGTCGCGCCCACCCGTGCCGCCCTGCGGCACGACTGCCCGCGGAGTGCGGGGGCGGCTGCTCGCGGAGTGCAGGGGTGGCGGTGGTTGCCCGCGGAGTGCGGGGCGGCACGACTGCCTGCGGAGTGCGGGGGTGGCGGTGGTTGTCCGCGGAGTGTGGGGGCGGCGGTGACTGCCCGCGGCCGGCGCGGCAGACGGCCGGCGCGGCAGACGGCCGATGCGGCCCGCGGCCGACGCGGTGGGCGGGTGTGTGGTGGTGGGGGGTGGGGGGCGGGGGTGCCGCCCCCCCGTGGGGTGTTACTCGTCGTCCTCGTCGTCCAGGCGGGCCAGCCAGGTGGCCAGGCGTTCCACCGGGACCTCGAAGTCGGGGTTGAGGTCGACGAACGTGCGCAGCTGCTCGGCCAGCCACTCGAAGGTGACCTCCTCCTCCCCGCGCCGCTTCTCCAGTTCCTCGATGCCACGGTCCGTGAAGTACATGGGGACAAGGATAGGTGCGGGAAAACGGGCGGGCCGCACCCCCGTGAGAGGGGTGCGGCCCGCGCGTACGGCTGCCGGTTACGCGTCGAAGACCTCGCGCACCAGCTGCTCCTGCTCGGCCTGGTGGCGCTTCGCGGAGCCGACCGCCGGCGACGAGCCGTGCGGCCGCGAGATGCGGCGCAGACGCTCGTCGTGCGGGAGGTCGGCGCCGACCGCCAGGTCGAGGTGGTCGATCAGGTTGAGCGCGATGAAGGGCCAGGCGCCCTGGTTCGCCGGCTCCTCCTGGGCCCACAGGTACTTCTCGGCGTTCGGGTACTTCTTGATCTCCGCCTGGAGCTCCGTGCCCGGCAGCGGGTACAGGCGCTCGATGCGGATGATCGCCGTGTCCGTCGCGCCGCGCTTCTGCCGCTCGGCCTCCAGGTCGTAGTAGACCTTGCCGGCCGTGAAGACGACCTTCTTCACCGCGGCCGGGTCGACCGAGGCGTCGCCGATGACCGGGCGGAACTGGCCCGTGGTGAACTCCTCCGCCTTCGAGGCCGCGGCCTTCAGGCGCAGCATCGACTTCGGCGTGAAGACGACCAGCGGCTTGTGGTGCGGGTTGTGCACCTGCCACCGCAGGAGGTGGAAGTAGTTCGACGGCGAGGTCGGCATCGCGACCGTCATGTTGTTCTGGGCGCAGAGCTGCAGGAACCGCTCCGGGCGGGCCGAGGAGTGGTCCGGGCCCTGGCCCTCGTAGCCGTGCGGGAGGAGCAGGACCACACCGGAGGTCTGGTTCCACTTCTGCTCGGCCGACGAGATGAACTCGTCCACGACCGTCTGCGCGCCGTTGACGAAGTCGCCGAACTGCGCCTCCCACAGCACGAGCGCGTCGGGGCGGGCCAGCGAGTAGCCGTACTCGAAGCCCATCGCCGCGTACTCGGACAGCAGGGAGTTGTAGACGTTCAGCCGCGACTGGTCCTCGGAGAGGTACTGCAGCGGCGTGTACTCCTCGCCGGTGCTGCGGTCGATGATGACCGCGTGGCGCTGGCCGAAGGTGCCGCGCTGGGAGTCCTGGCCCGCGAGGCGGACCGGGACGCCCTCCAGGAGGAGGGAGCCGAAGGCGAGGGTCTCGCCCATGCCCCAGTCGATGGTGCCGTCCTCGACCATCGTCGCGCGGCGCTGCAGCTGCGGCAGCAGACGCGGGTGGACGGTGATGTGGTCGGGGATGTTGACCTGGGACTCGGCGATCCGCTTGACGGTCTCCGTGGTCACCGCGGTGTTCACGGCGACCGGGAACTCGGCCTGCGGGTCGGAGGACTCCATGGAGCCGGGCTGGCTGGTGGCCTCGCGGACCTCCGTGAAGACCTTCTCCAGCTGGCCCTGGTAGTCCTGCAGCGCCTGCTCGGCCTCTTCCAGGGTGATGTCGCCGCGACCGATGAGGGACTCGGTGTACAGCTTGCGCACCGAGCGCTTCTTGTCGATCAGGTCGTACATCAGCGGCTGGGTGAAGGCCGGGTTGTCCGACTCGTTGTGACCGCGGCGGCGGTAGCAGATGAGGTCGATCACCACGTCCTTGTTGAACGCCTGGCGGAACTCGAAGGCGAGCCGCGCGACGCGGACCACGGCCTCCGGGTCGTCGCCGTTCACGTGGAAGATCGGGGCCTCGATCATGCGGGCCACGTCCGTCGCGTACATCGACGAGCGCGACGACTCCGGGGCGGCGGTGAAGCCGACCTGGTTGTTGATGACCACGTGGACCGTGCCGCCGGTGCGGTAGCCGCGCAGCTGCGACATGTTCAGGGTCTCGGCCACCACGCCCTGGCCCGCGAAGGCCGCGTCGCCGTGGATGGCCACCGGCAGGACGGTGAAGTCCGTGCCGCCCTTGCCGATGATGTCCTGCTTGGCGCGGGCGACGCCCTCCAGGACCGGGTCCACCGCCTCCAGGTGCGAGGGGTTCGCGACCAGGGAGACCTTGATCTGCTCGCCGTCCAGGCCGGTGAAGGTGCCCTCGGCGCCCAGGTGGTACTTCACGTCGCCGGAGCCGTGCATCGACTTCGGGTCGAGGTTGCCCTCGAACTCGCGGAAGATCTGCGCGTACGACTTGCCGACGATGTTGGCCAGCACGTTCAGCCGGCCGCGGTGGGCCATGCCGATGACGACCTCGTCCAGGCGGGACTCGGCGGCCGAGTCCAGCACCGCGTCCAGCAGCGGGATGACGGACTCGCCGCCCTCCAGGGAGAAGCGCTTCTGGCCGACGTACTTCGTCTGCAGGAAGGTCTCGAAGGCCTCCGCGGCGTTCAGCCGGCGCAGGATGCGCAGCTGCTCCTCGCGCTCCGGCTTGGTGTGCGAGCGTTCGATGCGGTCCTGGATCCACTTGCGCTGCTTGGGGTCCTGGATGTGCATGAACTCGACGCCGGTGGTGCGGCAGTACGAGTCGCGCAGCACGCCGAGGATGTCGCGCAGCTTCATCAGGGACTTGCCGGCGAAGCCGCCGACGGCGAACTCGCGCTCCAGGTCCCACAGGGTGAGGCCGTGCTCGACGATGTCCAGGTCGGGGTGCTTGCGCTGGCGGTACTCCAGCGGGTCGGTGTCGGCCATGACGTGGCCGCGGACCCGGTAGGAGTGGATCAGCTCGAAGACGCGGGCGGCCTTGGTGACGTCGTCGTCGTGGGAGGCGTCGATGTCCTTGAGCCAGCGGACCGGCTCGTAGGGGATGCGCAGCGCCTCGAAGATCTCGTCGTAGAAGTCGTTCTCGCCGAGCAGGAGGTTGGCGACCGCGCGCAGGAACTCGCCGGAGGCGGCGCCCTGGATCACCCGGTGGTCGTAGGTCGACGTGAGCGTCATGACCTTGGAGATGCCGAGCTTGTTCAGGGTGTCCTGGGAGGTGCCCTGGAACTCCGCCGGGTAGTCCATGGAGCCGACGCCCATGATCACCGACTGGCCGGGCATCAGGCGCGGCACGGAGTGGACGGTGCCGAGGCCGCCGGGGTTGGTCAGGGAGACCGTGACGCCGGTGAAGTCGTCCATCGTCAGCTTGTTGTCGCGGGCGCGACGGACGATGTCCTCGTAGGCCTGCCAGAACTCGAAGAAGTTCAGCGTCTCGGCCTTCTTGATGGCCGCGACGACCAGCTGGCGGTCGCCGTTGGGCTTCACCAGGTCGATGGCCAGACCGAGGTTGACGTGCTCCGGCTTCACCAGGGTCGGCTTGCCGTCCACCCGGGCGAACGAGTGGTTCATCGCCGGCATGGCCTTGATGGCCTGCACCATCGCGTAGCCGATGAGGTGCGTGAAGGAGATCTTCCCGCCCCGGGCCCGCTTGAGGTGGTTGTTGATGACGATGCGGTTGTCGAACAGCAGCTTCACCGGGACCGCGCGCACGGACGTGGCCGTGGGCAGCTCCAGGGAGGCGTCCATGTTCTTCGCCACGGCGGCGGACGGGCCGCGCAGGGTGACCTGCTCGGGACCGGTCTTCGCCTCGGCGGCGGGCTCGGCCTTGGGCTTCGCGGCGGCCGGCCTGGCGGCGGGCGCGGCGGCCTTCGCCGGGGCGGGAGCCTTCGCCGGGGCGGCGGGCGCCTGGGCGGCAGGCTGCGCGGCGGCGGGCCGCGCGGCCGCGGGAGCGGGCGCGGCGGGCTGGGCCGGAGCGGCCGGCTGCGCCGGGGGGGTGGTGGTTCCCGCGGCCCCCGCGGCCGCGGTACCCGCCGGAGCCGAGGTCGCAGGCGCGCCCGGCTTGTAGTCGGCGAAGAAGTCCCACCAGGCTCGGTCCACCGAGTTCGGGTCCTGGAGGTACTGCTGGTAGATCTCGTCGACGAGCCATTCGTTGGCACCGAAGGCCGCAGCGGGGTTCTTACCCGCTTGGTCGGTGTCGGTCGAGATGCTCGAGTTACTGGGGGACTGTGGCGACACGGCGTCAACCGCCCTCTTCCGCTTCGCAAGATGATGGACAGCGGAAATAAAGGCTACGCCCCCGAGAGCGAGAAGGTCAGGCCGGGCCCGTTCATCGTCGCGTAAGTCACATTGCAGCGGGTGTTTCGGGGCGGGAAATGGCGGGAAACAACCCTGGTTTTGATTCTACGGGCCGCATCAGGGATCGCTCGGCCGGGCCCTGGCGCGCAGCTCACGCGGGCCTCTGCCTGATCACACGTGTCCGTCAGTGCGAACACGGATGGATCGTGCGGCTCCGCTTCGAACTTTACGTCAACTTAGTGTGGATCACTCTCCCGGAAGAGTGATGAGAATGCGGCAGCCCCGCTCGGATTCGGCCACACGGATCCGGCCGCCGTGCAGATCCACGGCCCAGCGGGCGATCGCCAGGCCGAGACCGGTGCCGCCGTCGCTGCCCGGACCGTGCGGCCGGTTGACGTTGCCCCGGTTGAACCGCTCGAAGACGCGGTGCCACTCGGTCCGCGGAATGCCGGGCCCCTCGTCCAGCACCTCCAGCTCCAGCGACTCCGGCCGGTCCCCGCGTCGCGCCCGGACCGTCACCCGGCCGTGCGGCGGACTGTGCTTGACCGCGTTGTCGATGAGGTTGGCGACGACCTGGTGGATGCGCTCGGGGTCGGCGTGCGCGACGAGCTCCGGCGGCGACACGTCGAGGTGCAGATGGACGTCCGTACGGGTGTGGCTGCCCGATCCGGAGGCCATGCCCGCCCGGGCCGAGGCGACCATGTTGGCCTCCTTCAGCACCCCGGACAGATACGGCCACACCTCGAACCGCCGCTTCTTCAGCGGGATCACGCCGTTGTCCAGGCGGGACAGGTCGAGCAGCGTCTCCACGAGGCGTCCGAGGCGCTCGGTCTGCTTCAGGGCCGTGCGCATCGTCTCGGGATCGGCCTGCGTGAAGCCGTCGACGATGTTCTCCAGCACCGCGCGCAGGCCCGCGATGGGGGTGCGCAGCTCGTGCGAGACGTTGGCGACCAGCTCCTTGCGCTGGCGGTCCTGGGCCTCCAGCTCGTCGGCCATGACGTTGATCGCCTGGGCCAGGTCGCCCAGCTCGTCACGGCGGTTCTCGCGCACCCGGCGGGTGTAGTCGCCGTGCGAGATGGAGCGGGCCACGGCGTTCATGTCGTCCAGCGGCGCGGTGAGCGAGTGCGCCACGAACTGCGTGATGAGCAGCGTCGCGATCATCGAGAAGATCGTGATGAAGCGCAGCTCCGTCTTGGTGTGCACGGCGATCACCGAAAGACCGGTGGTGATCAGGACCGAGACGACGACCAGCGCGCCGAGCTTGGTCTTGATCGAGAACGGGCGCACACCGCCCCAGGGCTGCCGCGCCCCGGGGCCTTTGCGTCCGGCCGGACCGTCGCTCATGGCGTCGGCGTCTCCAGGGCGTAGCCCACGCCGTGCACGGTGCGGATGCGCTCGGCGCCGATCTTCCGGCGCAGCGCCTTGATGTGGCTGTCGACCGTGCGGGTGCCGGAGGCGTCCGCCCAGTCCCAGACCTCGGCCAGCAGCTGCTCGCGGGAGAGGACCGCGCGGGGGGTGTTCGCCAGGCACACCAGGAGGTCGAACTCGGTGGGCGTCAGGTGGACGTCCTCGCTGCGCACCCGCACCCTGCGCTGCGCGTGGTCGATCTCCAGTTCGCCCAGGCGCAGGATGCCGCTGCGCGGGGTCGTCGCGGCGAGGGCCGCCCGCTCCATGCGGCGCAGCAGCACGTGCACGCGTGCCGCCAGCTCCCGCATGGAGAAGGGCTTCGTCATGTAGTCGTCGGCGCCGACGCCCAGCCCGACCAGCATGTCGGTCTCGTCGTCGCGCGCGGTGAGCATCAGCACCGGCACCGGCCGCTGGGCCTGCACGCGCCGGCAGACCTCCAGACCGTCGAAGCCCGGCAGCATGATGTCGAGGATCAGCAGGTCGGGCTGCCAGGCCTCCGCCGTGTCCACCGCGGACGGGCCGTCGCCCGCCGTTTGCACCAGGAATCCCTCGGCGCGCAGGCGCGTCGCGATGGCGTCCACGATCGTCGCGTCGTCCTCGACCACCAGGACCCGGCGCTGGGCGCCGGGAGTGGCCGTGGCCGTGCCGTTGTGGGAGGTCTGTGTCTGCTCCATCGCCCGCCCCTGAGGTGTGCTTTTTCCGGAATCCGTGGGGTGATCCGTCGTCTGCGCATCACTGCGATTGACGCTTGAATGACCGCGTCAGGGCAGCAGCGTACGGGGAGTCACCTCGGCTTTGCTATCCAGGGCGGACGCCGAGGTGCACGACGTCCGGAACGCCCCGGGCAACGGGGATCTCTTCGGTACGCACCTGTTGGAACCCGGCATTCCGCAAGGTTCCCTCGAATTCCGGGGACGGCTTCGCCGACCACACGGCGAGCACTCCACCCGGTCTCAACACCCTTGCGCAGGCGGCCAGTCCGGACGGCGAATAGAGCCCGTCGTTGTCCTCGGTGACGGTCCAGTCGGGCCCGTTGTCGATGTCGAGGCAGAGCGCGTCGAACGTGTCCGACGTCTCATCGAGGTAACGGACGAGGTCCGTCTCGACGATCGCCGTGCGCGGGTCGGCGAGGGCCCGCGCGGAGAGCCCGGCCAGCGGCCCCGTGCGGTGCCACTCGATGATCGCCGGTTCGCGCTCCACCACGGCGATCCGTCCCCAGCGGGGCTGCCCGGCGGCGTGTGCGAGCGAGAAGCCGACCCCGAGGCCGCCGATCAGGACGTGCGGGTCCACCGCGCGCGCGTCGAGGGCGGCCAGGGCGGCGTCGACGAGCCGCCGTTCCGAACGGCCGTCGGAGGTGTCCATCAGGAAGCAGCCGTTGGCGATGATCTGCAGCAGGTCGCCGTGCCTGCGCAGCACGACCTCGCCGTACGGGCCCTCGCGGCGGTCCAGGACTTCGGGGGGTTCGGGAATGTCGTACGGGGTGGACATGCGTTCATCCTGGCAGCTCCGTTTACGCGGCGGCCGGGGGCTTCGGCGCCCCGGGACGATGATCGCTCAGAGCGAACGCGTCCTCGGGAACATTCGGCGGCTCAGCTGCATTGAGTCGGCATAGCTCAACTTGACTGCCGAAGGGGAGATCATGGCTGCTGAGTCCACATCGCTCGCCCTGCCTGTACTGCCGCTCGACGACGAGGTCGTGCTGCCCGGGATGGTGGTTCCGCTGGACCTGAGCGATTCCGAGGTGCGCGCCGCGGTGGAGGCCGCCCAGGCCGCCGCCGGGACGGCCTCGGGGAAGCCCAGGGTGCTGCTGGTGCCACGCGTCGACGGGACCTACGCCGGTACCGGCGTGCTGGGCACGGTCGAGCAGGTCGGCAGGCTGGCCGACGGCGATCCCGGTGCCCTGATCCGCGGCCGGGGCCGTGTGCGGATCGGTGCCGGGACCACCGGGCCGGGCGCGGCGCTGTGGGTGGAGGGCACCCGCATCGACGAGAGCGTGCCCGAGCCGCTGCCGGGGCAGGTGGACGCACTCGTCAAGGAGTACAAGGCGCTCGCCACCGCCTGGCTGCGCAAGCGCGGCGCCTGGCAGGTCGTCGACCGCGTCCAGGCCATCGACGACGTCTCCGCGCTCGCCGACAACTCCGGCTACTCGCCGTTCCTGACCACCGAGCAGAAGGTCGCCCTGCTGGAGACCACCGATCCGGTGGCCCGGCTGAAGCTCGCCACCCAGCAGCTGCGCGACCACCTCGCCGAGCAGGACGTCGCCGAGACCATCGCCAAGGACGTCCAGGAGGGCGTCGACAAGCAGCAGCGCGAGTTCCTGCTGCGCCGCCAGCTGGAGGCCGTCCGCAAGGAACTGCGCGAACTCAACGGCGAGCAGGAGGGCGAGGAGTCCGACGACTACCGCGCCCGCGTCGAGGCCGCCGACCTGCCGGAGAAGGTCCGCGAGGCCGCGCTCAAGGAGGTCGACAAGCTGGAGCGGTCCTCCGACCAGTCGCCCGAGGGCTCCTGGATCCGCACCTGGCTCGACACGGTCCTGGAGATGCCGTGGAACGAGCGCACCGAGGACGCCTACGACATCCGGGGCGCCCAGGCGGTCCTGGACGCCGAGCACGCGGGCCTGGCGGACGTGAAGGAGCGGATCACCGAGTACCTGGCGGTGCGCAAGCGGCGCAGCGACCGGGGCCTGGGCATCGTCGGCGGACGGCGCGGCGGCGCCGTGCTCGCCCTCGTCGGCCCGCCCGGCGTCGGCAAGACCAGCCTCGGCGAGTCCGTCGCCCACGCGATGGGCCGGAAGTTCGTCCGCGTCGCCCTCGGCGGCGTCCGCGACGAGGCCGAGATCCGCGGCCACCGCCGTACGTACGTCGGCGCGCTGCCCGGCCGGATCGTGCGGGCGATCAAGGAGGCCGGGTCGATGAACCCGGTCGTGCTCCTCGACGAGATCGACAAGGTGGGCTCGGACTTCCGGGGCGACCCGGCCGCCGCGCTCCTCGAGGTCCTCGACCCGGCGCAGAACCACACCTTCCGGGACCACTACCTGGAGGTCGAGCTCGACCTGTCCGACGTCGTGTTCCTGGCGACGGCCAACGTCCTGGAGGCCATCCCGGAGGCCCTGCTCGACCGGATGGAGCTGGTCCGCCTCGACGGCTACACCGAGGACGAGAAGGTCGTCATCGCCCGCGACCACCTGCTCCCGCGCCAGCTGGAGCGCGCCGGGCTGGCCGGGGACGAGGTCACGATCGACGAGGGCGCGCTGCGCAAGCTGGCCGGCGAGTACACGCGCGAGGCCGGCGTGCGCACCCTGGAGCGGTCCATCGCGCGGCTGCTGCGCAAGGTGGCGGCCCGGCACGAACTGGGGGAGCGGGAGCTCCCGTTCACCGTGACCGACGCCGACCTGCGCGACCTGATCGGCCGGCCGCACCACGTGCCCGAGTCCGCCCAGGACCCGGCCGAGCGCCGCACCGCCGTCCCCGGTGTCGCCACCGGGCTCGCGGTGACCGGCGCGGGCGGGGACGTCCTCTACGTGGAGGCGTCCCTGGCCGACCCGGAGACGGGCGCGGCGGGGCTGACCCTGACCGGCCAGCTGGGTGACGTGATGAAGGAGTCCGCGCAGATCGCGCTGAGCTTCCTGCGCAGCCACGGCGCCGAGCTGGAGCTGCCGGTGGGCGACCTGAAGGACCGGGGCGCGCACATCCACTTCCCGGCGGGCGCGGTGCCCAAGGACGGTCCGAGCGCGGGCGTCACCATGACCACCGCCCTGGCCTCGCTGCTCTCCGGCCGGCTGGTCCGCACGGACGTGGCGATGACCGGTGAGGTCTCGCTGACCGGGCGGGTGCTGCCGATCGGCGGGGTGAAGCAGAAGCTGCTCGCCGCGCACCGCGCGGGCATCACCACCGTGATCATCCCCAAGCGCAACGAGCCCGACCTGGACGACGTCCCGGCGGAGGTGCTGGACAGGCTCGACGTCCACGCCGTCACCGACGTCCGCCAGGTCCTGGAACTGGCGCTGTCGCCCGCCACCAACGGCGCGGCGCCGGAGGTTCCGGTCGCCGCGTGACGGGGGCGATCGGACGAGGGGAGGCCCGGGTCCCGTGAGGGAGGCCCGGGCCTTCACCGAGCCCGGCCGCCGCCGGCGAATCCGTGGACCGCTCCCCGGCGCGGGCCCCGGGGCCACGAGGGGAGCGGATCTCCCGGCGACACGCCGCCGGAGGGCCGTTCCGGCGGGAGATCCGTTCCCGTCGGCGTCCCGCCGCCGGCAGCTTCCGTGCCGCCCGGGAAGGATCGGCCGGGTCAGCCGAGCGCGAAGGTCCGCACCCGGTCCGGGGTGCCGTTGAAGAGGTCGTGGTCCCCGACGGTCGGCCCGGTCGAGGTGTACTGCCACATCGTGTACGCGTCCCAGCCGGCGGGCAGTTCGCCGACGGTGGAGGCGTACCGGGCGATCCACAGCGGGGTGGTGGCGGCGAAGCCGGCGTAGTTGCCGGTGCACTGCTTCCACCAGCTGGTGGCCGTGTAGAGGACGGCGTCGCGGCCGGTGCGGTACCGGTACCGGTCCAGGAAGTCGCGGATCCAGCTCACCATCGCGCTCGGCGACTTGCCGTAGCAGGCGTCGCCGTACGGGTTCCACTCGATGTCGAGCACGCCCGGCAGGGTCCGTCCGTCCGCGGACCAGTCGCCGCCGCGGTCGACGAAGTAGTCGGCCTGGGCGGCGCCGCTCGCCGTGTCGGGCGTGCCGAAGTGGTAGGCGCCGCGGATCATGCCGACGTCGTAGGAGCCGCCGTACTGCTGGGAGTGGTACGGGTTGGTGTAGTACGTCCCCTCCGTGGCCTTGGCGTAGGCCCAGCGGACGCCGCTGTTCCACAGGGTCGTCCAGGCGACGTTCCCCTGGTGGCTGGAGACGTCCACGCCCTCCGTCCGGGTGGTGCGGACGGTGGGCAGACCGCCGCGGCCGTCGTGGGCGAGCACGCCCATGCCCATGCGGGCGGAGCCGCGCGGAGGAGCGCCGGGAGCGGATTCGGCCGCGACGGCCGGGCGGGGGAGGGAGAGCACCGCGAGCAGGACCGCGCCGGCGGTCACGAGCGCGCGTATGCGGGGAAGGGCGGATCTGTGCACAGGCATGACGCATCTCCGAAAGGTCGGTGTGGGGGCGAACCCGGAAGGCGACCCACGTCCCATGTGGTGGGCATGCCACGCAGTCGCCCGGTGGGGAGACCGCGCACGTGGACCGCGGCGGGGGCGGGGCGTCCGCGCGCTGCCATTGGTCCACGCCTGCGAAATACTGGTGGAGCTGCGGCGACGTCGCCACTTGGCGGAAGACCATCGGAACCGGAAAACCGAAGCAGGGGCGGACGTGCACGAAGACGGACAGGGCGGCGAGGAGCGCACCGCCTCCCCGCGGCCCGCGCAGGGTGTGGACCAGCCCGGATTCCTCGCGCTGGAACGCGAGTTGACGGTGCTGCTGCGGCGCGCCCGGGCCAGCCAGGGGGAGATGGCCCGCGCGGTCCACCCCGACCTGGAGCCGTCCGCGTACGGGCTGCTGGTCCGTCTGGATGAGTGCGGCCGGCAGCGGGCCACCGAGCTCGCCGCCTACATCGGCGTCGGCAAGGCGACGATGTCGCGCCAGCTGCGCGCGCTGGAGGAGCTCGGTCTCGTCGCCCGCGAGCCGGACCCCGCCGACGGCCGCGCCTGGCTGATCGCCCTCACCCAGGAGGGCCACGCACGGGTCCGCAGGGTCCGCGAGGCCCGCCGTGCCCGCTACGCCGGACGGCTCGCCGACTGGGACCCCGCCGAGGTCACGGAACTCGCCCGGCTGCTGAGCCAGCTGAACCGCGGCATGGAGAAGTGACCCCGTACGGGCTACCGCTCACGGGGTGACAGCTCGGCGTACACCACCGTCGCGTCGTCGTGCGTCTTGCCGCGACGCGGCGCCGCCCGCTCCGCGTCCGCCCGTTCCAGGGCCCGTACGCGGTCCACCAGGGACCGGGCGCCCTCCTCGCGGACCAGGGCGAGGCAGTCCGCCCAGTCGCCCGCGTGGAACCTCTCCACCCAGCGCGCCGCCCCGTCCGTCAGGGCGGCCAGGGCGCGCACCTCGTCGCGCGGCAGCGAACCGGTGACCGCGCGGGAGGCCACGGAGGGATCCGCCGCCGCGGTGAAGAAGCCGCCCTCCTTGTTGCGCAGCGTGGTGTCCACCAGGGTGTGACTGGCCAGGGCCGAGCGGGGCAGCCGGCTCAGCCGGTCGTCCAGGAACGGGGTGACCGTCCCGTCGGGGGACTCGACGAGCAGGACCGAGTCGGACAGCACCAGGCAGTCCACCGAGGCCGGTGACCAGCGGGCCAGCGCCACCGTCGCCTGCGGCGTACGGGGGTGAGAAAGGTCACAGGTTGCCGCGTGGCCGTCGGCGGTACGCGCGAGAGCCCGGGACAGCAGTTCGACCAGGGGCACATCCGGGAGGGAAACGGTCAGTTCGGTCAGCGCTCCGCCCAGCCGCGCGGTGAACCAGGGCACGGAATGCAGACACCCGCCGCCGTCCCCCGGAGGCGTGACCCCGTCCAGCACCACGAGCGAACCGCCCTGCCCGGAAGCCGGAAGCCCGACGCTCGCGAAGTCCTCGTTGGGGCGGCCGGGATCACCGGGCTCCGAAACAAGCTCCGTACGCATCCAGCCAGTCTGCACGAGCCGTCCACGCGGCTCGCGAAAGGCCCTCGCCGGTCGCCGGAACCATGCGACCGCGCAGGTCAGACGCCTGATTTGGGAGGGAATGGAGTGCTCCGAGAAGGCGTGGCGGCGAATACTGCCACCGCCCGCCGCAGACGTCCAACCGGCGTGCCCCGTGGGGCCGCTGCGGGAGGCGACGGAACTTGCCCCTCAACTCACCTCCGGGGTTCACTCCTTCGAGTGGCGGGTCAGGTGATGCGCATCCACTGTCCACGGTCACTGGGAGGGTCGGGGAGCGATGGGGGCGCCTCGCTGTCCGAGCGCGGTCAAGAGCTCGGGGTGAACGCCCGCACCCGTTGACGGAGCGTCACCCGAACCCACGGGTACACGAGTCAGGAATGCGAGCACCGGTGCAGAAGTCGCGGCCTCGTCGCACAGGCAAGCAGACGGCCCCCACGGGGGACGCGGAGCGGACGACCGGCGTAGGCAGGGGCCGCCCCACCCATGTACGCAACCGGCTCATCGTGGCCGTGGCCGTGGTGGCCGCCGCGATCGCCGCGGCCGGGGCGCCCTCCGTGCTCGCCGCCTCCGGGGAGCTCAAGGACGCACAGGACCTGGTGACGCTCGCCGAGCAGACCCAGGACGCCCTCACCCTGGCGCATTCCCTCGCCGACGAGCGCGACGAGGTCGTCCCCTACATCGCGGCCGGCCGCCCCAGGACCAAGGCGCCCTCCGAGGAGCACAGCGCCCGCGTCGACCGACAGGTCGAGGAGCTGCGCGCCGACACCGACATGCCGCAGGAGCTGCGCGACGGCCTCGACGCCGTCGCCGCCGTGCGCAGGGCGGCGCTCACGGGCAAGAGCAGCGCCCTCGAAGCGCATCAGGCGTACTCCACCGTCATCACGCGACTGCACCGGCTCGCCGGACAGCTGGCGGAGCGGACCCCGCCCCGCGCCGGCTCGGGCGCCCACGCGCTCACCGAGCTGGACTCCGCCGTCCAGCAGGCCGCCGCCACCCGCGGACTGCTGCTCGCCGCGCTGAACGTGCCGCGCACCACCCAGACCGTGATCGACCCGGTCACCGGACTGCCGTCCGCCAACGCCGGCTCCTCGGACGCCGACACCGAGCGGCGCGACGAGCTGACCGCCGCCGCGCTCCAGGCCCGGCTGCGCTCCGACGCCGCCCTCTCCGACTTCCGCGAGTCCGCGCCCAAGGCCGCCCGCGCCTCCTACGACTCCACGGTCACCGGCCCCGAGGTCGAGACCGCCGAGAAGTACCTGGCCCGTCTCACCGACGAGCCGACCCTCTCCGCCGAGGACCTCGACACCAGCGTCAAGAAGCTGCAGGCCGCGCTCACCGCGCGGGTCGAGACGATGCGCGGGGTGGAGTCCGCCCTCTTCGACAAGCGCACCAAGGACCTCACCCAGCTGCGCGACGACGACGTCACCGCGCTGGAGATCCGGATCGCCGCCCTCGGCGCCCTGGTGCTGCTCACGGTCGGCATCGCCACCGCGATGGCCCGCACCCTGACGCGCCCGCTGTCGGTGCTGCGCCGGGGCTCCGCCCGCCTCGCCGAGGCGGAGGACCCCGCAGGCCAGGAGCCGGTCGCCTTCACCGGCCGCAACGACGAGTTCGCCCAGGTCGTCCGCTCCGTCAACGCCCTGCACGCGCGCGCCGTCGCCCTCGCCGAGCGGATCGCCACCCTGGAGGCCGACCGCAAGCACCTCGTGGGCCAGCGGCAGAAGATGGCCGACGCCCGCGAGGAGCTGCGCACCGAACTCGCGGAGTCCGCCGCACACCTGGAGCGGCTGCGCGCCGGCATCGGCGGCACGTTCGTCAGCCTGGCCCTGCGCACCCTTGGACTCGTCGAGCGGCAGCTCGGCGTCATCGAGGGGCTGGAGGAGCGGGAGGACGACCCGGACCGGCTGGCCACCCTCTTCAAGCTCGACCACTTCGCCACGGTCATGCGCCGGCACAGCGAGAACCTCCTCGTCCTCGCCGGCACCGAGCAGGGCCGGCAGACGGCGGGCCCGGTCCCGCTGGTGGACGTCGTACGGGCCGCGGTCAGCGAGATCGAGCGGTACGAGCGGGTCCGTATCGCTGCGCTGCCGCCGCACGCGCACATCGCCGGGTTCGCCGCGGACGACCTCTCCCACCTGCTGGCCGAGCTCATGGAGAACGCCACCTCGTTCTCCCCGCCCGACCTGCCCGTCGAGGTCTCCGGCTGGCTGCTGGAGAACGGCGAGGTCATGCTCTCCGTCCAGGACGAGGGCATCGGCATGACCGGGGAGCGGCTGGAGCGGCTCAACTCCCGGCTGTCCGACTTCGACCCGGAGGCCACGTACGACGCGGAGGCCGAGGACGGTCTCGGTCTCGGCCTGTACGTCGTGGCCCGGCTCGCCCACCGGCACGGGGTGCGGGTCCGGCTGCGCGAGCAGAAGCAGGGCGGCATCGCCGCGGTCGTCGTCCTCCCCGTCCCCCTCCTGGCGCCCGCCGCCCCCGGCGCGGTCCCCGCCTCCGTCGCCGGCAACGCCCCCGCGCACTCCCTCCCGGGCGCCGAAGCCGAAGCCAACTCCAACGTCCTCCAAGGCCGCACGGAGTCGGACGATCCGCTGGTCGCCCTGGCGGAGAAGGCGGTGCGCCACCAGGACCCGTCCGGCGGGGAGACCCCGGGCGAGCCGACTGCGGCGGCCGACGCGGACGAGTCCTCGTCGGCCCCTGCGAAGGAACCGGCGGAAAGCCCCGTCGGGCGGCCCGAGGAGACCCGCGCCGAGGAGGCCGACGAGCCGGCGAAGAGCGGCGCCGACCGGCCGGCGGAGCCGCAGGCCCCTGCCGGGGCGGCGCAGGACTCCGCGCGGGAGCGCGCGGGACACGAGGATGCGGGACACGAGGACGCGGGGCACGAGGACGCGGAGGGCGCCGACGCGCCGCCCGAGCGGCCCGCCGAGGTCACGATGGAGCTGCTCATCCCGGCGCAGCCGGAGGCGGCCGACGAGCCGGAGCCCTCTCCGGAAGCCGCCCGGGAGGCCGAGCCCGACGCCGTCACCGGAGCGGCAGCCGGAGCCGGGCCCGACGCCGGGGCCACCGGCCGGCCGGAGGACGAGAGCGTCCGCCCGGGGCCGGGTCACGCGGGCGGGCACGACGCCCCGTCCGGTACCGCGGGCGCTGCTCCGCAGCCGTTCGACGCGGGTGCGGACGACGACGTCCGTCCGGGTGCCGGTCACGCGACCGCAGACGGGGAAGCCCCTTCCGGCGCCCCGGGCCGGTCGGCCGATGAGGCCACGGAGGGCGCCGCTCCCGACGACGCGTCCGGTGCGGACGCCGGGCCCGAGGACCGGCCCGCGGCGGACGCCGGGAACCCGGCAGGACTCCCGCGGCGGCCGGGCGCCGCGTCCGAGGGCGGCACCGACGCGGAGCACGCGCGCGTCGCCGACGGGGACGGGGACGGAAACGGGGACGAGGACGAGGACGAGGAACCGGTCACGGCCAAGGGGTTGCCCAAGCGCACGCCGAGAATCACCGAGCCCACCGCGGCCCCGCGCCCGCGTGCCGGGTCCGTCGACGCCGAGACCCTGCGCCGCCGGCTCGGCGGTTTCCGCCGGGGGGCGGACGCCGGGCGCCGGGACGTCGAGGCGGAACTCGCCGAACGGACCGGTGGCCACCGGGCGCCGTCCGACCCGGCCGCCACATCCGAAGAGCCCGCGGAGGGCACAGTCGAGGAGGCAAGCAGTTGACCGCGCCCAGTACTGTCGGACTGAGCAGTGAGGCCCGCAACCTGCACTGGCTGTTGAGCAACCTCGTCGAGGAGGTGCCCGGCATCCTCTCCGTCGCGGTGGTCTCCTCCGACGGCCTGCTCCTGCTCTCCTCCGACGACTCACGGATCGACGAGGCCCGCGACGCGCGGAGCGCGAAGCGCACCGGCCCCCGCGGCTCCGCCGCCGACCTGGCCACCGTCGTCTCCGGCATCGGCAGCCTCACCGTCGGCGCCTCGAAGCTGATGGACTTCGGTCCGGTCAAGCACACGATGGTGGCGATGGACGAGGGCAGCCTGTTCGTGATGTCCATCAGCGACGGCTCCCTGCTCGGCGTGCACGGCTCCGCGGACTGCGACATGAGCGTGGTGGCGTACCACATGGCCCTGTTCGTCGGCCGCGCCGGCCACGTCCTGACCCCGGAACTCCGCAGCGAGCTGCGCCAGTCCCTGGAGAACGAGCCCATGGGGAGCCGCCGATGAGCAAGCCCAGGAAACAGCTCCCGGTCCGCGGCGGCGACCGCAAACCCGCCCGGGTCCGCCCCTACTCGCTCACCGGGGGCCGCACCCGCTTCGGCCACGTCCTGCTCGTCGAGACCTTCGTCGGCGCCACCGCCGCGCTCGAGGCCGCCGAGGAGCGCAAGGAGCTGACGAACGGGAACCTCACCTCCCGCGTGACGCCGGAGATGCGGGCCATCGTCGAACTGTGCCGCCGTATGCGCACGGTGGCCGAAATCGCCGCGCTGCTGAGGATGCCGCTCGGCGTGGTCCGGGTCCTCCTGAGCGACCTCGCGGACCAGGGAAAGATCCGTGTCTACGGAACGGGGACCGGCCACGGCACGGGCCGCCCGGACCGCGCGCTGCTGGAAAGGGTGCTGAGTGGACTCCGTCGTCTCTGACGCCGCTCACGGTGTCTCCCCGCTCGTCGAGGACGACGAGCCGCTGCTGCCCTGGCAGATGGACCGCACCCGCGCACCCGTCGCCACGAAGATAGTGGTGGCGGGCGGATTCGCCGTCGGCAAGACCACGCTGGTCACCTCCGCCTCGGAGATCACGCCCCTGCGGACCGAGGCGCTGATGACCGAGGCGAGCGCGGAGACCGACGACCTCACCGCCACGCCGGGCAAGCTGACCACCACCGTGGCCCTGGACTTCGGCCGCATCACGCTCGACGACGACCTGGTGCTCTACCTGTTCGGCACACCGGGCCAGGAGCGGTTCTGGTTCATGTGGGACGACCTGGTGCGCGGCGCGATCGGCGCCGTCGTCATGGCCGACACCCGCCGTCTGAAGGACTGCTGGCCGGCACTGGACTACTTCGAGAGCTGCGGACTGCCGTACGTCGTCGCGGTCAACCACTTCGACGGCAGCGAGCGGTTCGAGGCCGAGGACGTGCGGGAGGCGTTGACGATCCCCGCGCACATACCCGTCATGATCATGGACGCGCGCCGCCGGATCTCGGTCATCGAGACCCTCCTGTCCCTCGTGGGCCACGCGCTCGACGAAACCCCGGAGTAGTCCCCGAGCAGCCCTCTGAGGAGCGTTCCCCGTATGCGGAAGATACTCGTCGTCGGAGCCGGCCAGTCCGGTCTCCAGCTGGCCCTCGGCCTCCAGTCGCACGGGTACGAGGTCACCCTGATGTCCAACCGGACCGCGGACGAGATCCGTGCCGGACGGGTGATGTCGACGCAGTGCATGTTCCACACCGCCCTGCGGCACGAGCGCGACCTCCGGCTGAACTTCTGGGAGTCCCAGGCCCCGAGGATCGAAGGACTCGGCGTCTCGGTCGCGGCCCCCGGCTCCTTCGACCCGGGCCCGTCGCAGCGCGCGATCGACTGGCTGGGCCGGCTCGACGGGTTCGCGCAGTCGGTGGACCAGCGGGTGAAGATGGCCGGCTGGATGGAGACCTTCGCCCAGCGCGGCGGCCAGCTGGTCATCCACGGCGCTGCGGTCGGCGACCTCGACTACTTCTCCCGCACGTACGACCTCGTGCTCGTCTCGGCCGGCAAGGGCGAACTGGTGCGGATGTTCGCCCGCGACGCGGAGCGGTCCCCGTACGGCGAGCCGCAGCGCGCCCTCGCGGTGGCCTACGTCCACGGCCTCGGCCCGCGTCCGGAGCACCCGGACACGGAGGCGGTCCGCTGCAACCTGGTCCCCGGGGTCGGCGAGATGTTCGTCATGCCGACGTTCACCACCTCGGGCCGCGCCGACATCCTGTTCTGGGAGGGCGTCCCCGGCGGCCCGCTGGACGCCTTCAGCGACGTCAGGGACCCGGCGGAGCACCTCTCCCTGACCCTGGAACTCATGGAGAGGTTCCTCCCCTGGGAGTACGCGCGGGCCACCAAGGTCGAACTGACCGACGCCGGCGGCACCCTCGCCGGACGCTACGCCCCCACCGTCCGCGACCCGATCGGCCGGCTGCCCTCCGGCGGCCTCGTCCTCGGCGTCGCCGACGTGGTCGTCGCCAACGACCCGATCACCGGCCAGGGCTCCAACTCGGCGTCCAAGTGCGCCGCCTCCTACCTCGCCTCGATCCTGGAGCACGGGGAGAAGGAGTTCGACGAGACCTGGATGCGGGCGACCTTCGACCGCTACTGGGAGACGGCGCGGCACGTCACCAAGTGGACGAACGCCATGCTCGCCCCGCCGCCGGAGCACGTCCTGAACCTGATCGGCGCGGCCGGACAGCTCCAGCCGGTCGCCGACCGCTTCGCCAACGGCTTCGACGACCCGGCCGACTTCGAGAACTTCTTCTACGACCCGAAGAAGACCGAGGGCTACCTGATGGAGGTCTCGGGCGCCTCCGGCGCGTGACCGGAGGCGTATCCCTCGTCGGACCCCTCCGCCGCCCCTCCGGGGAGCCGAGGCGGCACGTACCGCGGCAGGGGCTCCCCGGCCGGGTCGGGGCGCACGGCGCCCAGCACCGGGTTGGCCGCGATCGGTGAGACCTTGACCCGCGCGCCGGGGCGGGGCGCCTGCACCACCTTGCCGTCGCCGAGGTAGAGGGCGACGTGCGTGGCCTCCGGGAAGTACACGACGAGGTCCCCCGGCCGCAGCTCCGCCAGCGGCACCCGCTCCAGCCGCGCCCACTGCTCCTGGCTGGTGCGGGGGATCGGCGTCCCGGCGGCGGCCCACGCCTCGGACGTCAGCCCCGAGCAGTCGTACGCGGCGGGCCCCTCCGCACCCCACTCGTACGGCTTCCCGAGCTGCTCCACGGCGTGGCGCACGGCCCGCTCGCCCGCCGCCGACGGAGGAGCGCCGCCGCTGCCCAGCGCGCCGGAGGTCACCAGCTCCTCCTGCGCCTCGGCCACCGTGTCCCGCTCCAGCTCGGCCAGCGCGGCGAGCTGCTCCGCGGTGAGCGAGGCGAGCAGTTCCTCGACCGCGTGGAGCCGCTCGAGGACCTCGTCGCGTTCCTTCCCGCGCCGCTCGGTGAGGGCGAGGCGGGCGTCGAGGGCCTTGCGCGCCCGGCTCGCCAGCGCGCCGGCCTCCCTCTCGTCGCCGGTCAGCCGGCCCACCGCCTGGGCCCGCTCCCGCGCCAGCCGCCCGATCACGTGCCCCTGGTCGAGCACGCGCTGCGGGTCGCGCGCGAGCAGCAGCCGTAGGTAGGGGGAGAGGCCGCCGGCGTTCTGGTACTGCTGGCGGGCCAGCCGTCCGGCCGCGCCCCGGCTGTCGTGCAGGGAGTGCCGGGTGCGGGCCAGGGCCCGCTCCAGCCGTTCGGTCTCGGCGCGCTGCCTCTTCAGCCGTTCCTCGGTGGCGTTGTAGGTCTCGGTGGCCTTCTCGGCCTCCCGGTACAGGGTCTGAAGCTCCGTCAGCAGCTCGGCGACGGAACGCTCGCCGGTGTTGCCGCCCGGCTCCGGGACGGCCGCCGCGGGCACGGGGGCGAGGACGGCCCCGGCCGCCAGCGCCGCCGCGCACACCAGACGCAGAAGCTTTCCTGACACTCCATCACCTCCGACGCGGGACGGCTCGTCCGCTCCGCATCGCGAGCATCGGGCGGGTGTGCGCGGCCCGCTCGCCGAGTGTGCGCGCTTCGGCGCAACCCGGTCACCCGTCGGCGTCGTCCGGCTTGCCCTTCGGCGTGGCGTCTGGATCGGGCGCGGCCTTCGACCACGGCCACTTCCGGCGGCCGGCCTGCCCGGTGGGGTCGTACAGGTACTTCCAGCCCCGTGTCAGCCCGGTCCGCGTACTCCGCGCCCGGGGCGCCCGCCGGTAGACCAGCACGGTGGGCGGGCCGCCGTCCGGGGCGGGGACGGGGATGCGGTACGTCTGCGGCGGGTGCCCGGTGATGCCCAGCAGCACGGGCAGGACGCGCCCGTCCATGGGCCCGCCCTCGAACGGGGTGTCTTCGCTCTTCACGCCCCCAGTGTCGGCGATGCGCGGCCCGTCACAGGTCCGCGGCCCGTCACAGGTCCGCGGTCCGTCACAGGTCCGCGGCCAGCGCCCGCACCAGTGCGTCGCTCTGCGCGTCGCGCCGCGCGGTCACCGCCAGCGCCGCCACGAACTGCTCCACGAGCCAGTCGCGCAGTTCGTCCGGCGGCGGCTGCTTGCCCTCGTCGAGCCAGATCAGCGAGGCCGCCTCCACGGCGGTGATCCACATCCGGATCGTCATCCGCAGCCGGGGCCCGGGCTCGGCGATCCCGAGGTGGCTGAGGACGTGCTCGGCGGCGGCCCGCCGCACGCCGTCCACGATGGCGGTCGTACGGGAGGTTTCCACGACGCTCCCGCCCTGCAGC
Organism: Streptomyces caelestis; assembly: GCF_001279005.1. Classification (GTDB taxonomy): domain Bacteria; phylum Actinomycetota; class Actinomycetes; order Streptomycetales; family Streptomycetaceae; genus Streptomyces; species Streptomyces heliomycini. The sequence goes on along the minus strand of NZ_LGCN01000166.1, from coordinate 43,473 downwards.
AGCGCGCTGAACCCGGTGTCGTGCTGGTCGACGAAGGCGAGGTAGCGGTCGAGGGCCCGGGACAGCCGGGGCAGCAGCGGACCCTCGTGCGGCTCGTCGAAGCAGTGCCGCAGTTCGTCGGCGGCGGACATCAGGGCCGCCTCGTACAGCTGCTGCTTGCCGCCCGGGAAGTACCGGTACACCAGGGGGCGGGACACGCCGGCCGCCTCCGCCACGTCGTCCAGGGAGATGTCCTCCGGGGCGCGGTGGGCGAAGAGGGACAGCGCGGTCTCGAGCAGCTGGCTGCGGCGTTCCTCGACGCTGAGCCTCCGGTAGGCGGGGGTGGGGGCCTGCGGGGTCATGCCCGCAGGGTATCCGCCCGCCCCGCGCGCCCGCCTAGGCCAGCAGTCCGGACGACTGCCACAGTCTCCGTCCGACGCCGCGCAGCACGCCGATGTCGTCGAGGAAGTCGGTGAGTCTCCTCGCCCCCTGCTGCATCACGTCCCGGCGGTGGGCGCTCGCCCTGACCTGGGCGACCGCCTGCCGCCTGTCCAGGCCGACGTTCGTGTAGACCTCGGGGTTCACGAAGGCCACGGAGAACACCCGGGCGAACTCCCCGGAGGTGACCCGGGTGAACTCCTGCGACCACTTCGGCGCGGTCACCATCTGGCGCCGCAGCTCCTCACGGGCGTAGCGCACGTGCCGGGCCTCCTCCACGACGTGGATGCGCGTGACGCCCCGGAGCAGCGGCTGGACCCGCTCGTCCGGGAAGGTCAGCCGCTGCATCCAGTCCAGGATCTCCTCGCCGAGCAGGGTCGCGGTGAAGGAGCCGGGGGTGGTGGAGATCGTCTTGAAGAGCCGGCCGAGGTTCCGGTGGGCGCGGCTCACCGGGTACCAGGGGGTGCCGCCGCGGGTGATCAGCCGGGCGAACATCTTGGAGTGCCGGCACTCGTCCTCGATCTCGGTGAGGGCGTAGCGCACGTGCGCGCTCGTGGCGGCCTTGTCGTAGACGTGCCGGACCAGCAGCTGTATCAGGATCAGCTCGAACCAGATGCCCAGCGAGGCGAGCGCCGCCGCCTCGTGCCGGGAGAGCAGGAGGCGCTGTTCCTCGCTCATCCGCCGCCACATCGGGGTGCCGTACAGCGACACCAGCTCCGGCGGCCAGAACCACTTGCCCTCCTCGAAGGGCGCGTCCCAGTCCAGCTCCTCGTCCGGGTCGAAGGAGTGCCTGGCGGACGCGTCGAGCAGCCGCTGGGCCACCTGTTCCCGGTCCTTGAGCAGTCCGAGCGCGTCCCGCAGGCCATCGAGCGCGTCGGCTTCCGACAGGGTCGTCATGACGGTTCCACCTCGGGGGTGTCTGGGGTTACCGGCGGGTCACCCACTTATGAGACTACCTGTCAGCAAGCCCGTCAATCCCCCGCGCACGACGTGCCGGCGGCCGCCGCTACGCCGAGCAGCCCAGCCCCTCCGGCACCTCGCCGGTCAAGGGCTCCGCGCCCCCCGCCGGGAACGACGTGCGCAGAGTGAAGGCGTACGGGGTCGGACCGTGGGTGCGCAGGTGGAGGAGGCGGGACTCGGCCTCCGCGACCGTCGGGCGGTGGCCCGCCGGGACCCACCACAGCGCCACCATCGCCTCCTCGACGCGCTCGAACCACTCCCTGCGCCGGGCCAGCATCTCGCGGTGGCGCCCCCGGTACATGAACGCCGTCAGGGTGCCGGTGTCCCGCCACACCGACATGTTGATGATCAGCCAGGAGTCGCCGAAGACGGCGATGTCCGTCGCGTCGCCCCCCTCGCTCTGCAGGCGCCAGACGAAGCCGTCGGCGGCGTCGGCGTCCGCGTTCACCGGGTCGAGGCCGTCGACGAAGTCCTTCAACTGCGGCGATTGCAATGGGGCTTTGAGGCGGGCGATATTCACCTGGGCGAGTTCGTACGCGGTCTCGGTCATGTACCGAACGCTAGGTCGGGGAGGTCGTGGTCCGGCATCCCCGTCTCACCAAGTGGTCCGACATGCCTACGGGTTCAGCACCGCCTCCATCACCGCCCGTGCGATCGGCGCCGCCGTCCCGCCCCCGCTGATCTCCCGCCGGTTCGCCGCCGCGTCCTCGACCACCACCGCCACCGCCACCTTCGCCTCCATGTCCGCACCGCCCCGCGCCCAGGAGATGAACCAGGCGTACGGCGTACCGGAGTTGCCGAGACCGTGCTGGGCGGTGCCGGTCTTGCCGCCGACGATCGCACCGGGGATCGCCGCCTTCGTACCGGTGCCGTCCTCCACCACGCCCCGCATCAGCTTCCGCATCCGCACCGCCGTCGCCGGATCCATGGCCCGCCGCACCGGACGCGAACCCGCCGTCGACACCGTGCCGCCGCCCGCTCGCGTGGTCCGCTCCACCAGGTACGGCTCCCGCACCTGCCCGCCGTTCGCCACGGCCGCCGCGACCATCGCCATCTGCAGCGGCGTCGCCCGGGTGTTGTACTGCCCGATCGACGACAGCGCGAGCTGCGCCCGGTCCACCGTGGTGTCGAAGGTGCTGCGCGCCACCCGGAACGGGACGCGCACGTCCGGGTCGTTGAAGCCGAAGTCCTCGGCCGTCGCCCTCATCCTCGCCACCCCCGTGGCCACTCCCAGCTTCGCGAACACCGTGTTGCAGGACCAGACGAACGCCTCCCGCACCGTGGCGTCCTCGCAGCCCTCGGACCCGTTGGTCAGCCGGGTCCTCGTCCCCGGCAGGGTGTACGGGTCGGGGGAGTCGGTCGGCTCGTCCAGGTCCTTCACCACGCCCGCGTCCAGCGCCGCCGCCGCGGTGACCACCTTGAACGTCGAACCCGGCGGATACGTCCGCTGCACCGCCCGGTTCAGCATCGGCCGGTCCGGATCGGCGTTCAGCCGCGCCCAGGCGTCCCGCGCCGTCGCGCCGTTCCCGGACAGCAGCCCCGGGTCGTACGACGGGACCGACACCAGCGCCAGGATCCGGCCGGTCGCCGGCTCCACCGCCGCCACCGCGCCCTTGCGCGAGCGCAGCCCCTCGTACGCCGCCCGCTGCGCCGCCGGATCGATCGTGGTCACCACGTCGCCGCCCGCGTTGCGGGAGCGCGTGAACTCGTTCCACAGCGGCAGCGGCGCGAGCAGCGGGGCGGACCCGGACAGCAGCCGGTCCTCCGTGTCCTCCAGCAGCGTCGTCCCGTACTCCTGCGAGGCGAAGCCGGTCACCGGGGCGTACAACGGCCCCTCGCGGTACGTCCGTTCGTAACGCAGGTGCTCCCCGGTGTCCCGTGAGCCGGTGACCGGCCGCCCGTCGACCAGGATGTCGCCGCGCGGCTGCTGGTAGCGGGCGATGGCGGCCCGGCGGTTGGCCGGGTTGCTGTCGTAGACGTCGGCCCGCAGCACCTGGACGCGGGCGGCGTTCACCAGCAGCGCCACCAGCAGCAGGGCGCAGAACAGCGCGGCGTGCCGGATGTGCCGGGTCACCGGGGCGCACCCCCGCCGCCGCGCCGGACGCGCCGGCTCACCGGACGGCACCCCCGTCGCCCTGCCGCCGCGCGGAGTCGCTCAGCCGGACCAGCAGCGCCACGATCGCCCAGTTGGTCACCACCGACGAGCCGCCCTGCGCCAGGAACGGCATCGCCATCCCGGTCAGCGGGATCAGCCCGGTCACCCCGCCCGCGATCACGAACACCTGGAGCGCCACGAGCGAGGCGAGGCCCACCGCGAGCAGTCGTCCGAAGGGGTCGCGCAGGGCCAGCCCCGCCCGGTAGCCGCGCTCCACCAGCAGCCCGTAGAGCAGGAAGATCGCGGACAGCCCGGCCAGGCCCAGCTCCTCACCGGCCGTCGCCAGGATGAAGTCGGACTTGACCGCGAAGCCGATGAGCACCGAGTGCCCGAGCCCGAGCCCGGTGCCGAGCATCCCGCCCTCCGCGAAGGCGAACAGGGACTGGGCGATCTGGTTCGGGCCCTCGCCCGCCTCGATGGAGCCGAACGGATGCAGCCAGGTCTCGATCCTGTGGTGCACGTGCGGCTCCAGCCGGCCCACCGCCACCGCCCCCAGCGAGGCCAGCAGCAGCCCCACCGCGATCCAGCCCGTGCGGCCGGTGGCGACGTACAGCAGGACCACGAACAGACCGAAGAACAGCAGCGAGGTGCCGAGGTCCCGCTCCAGCACCAGCACGCCCACACTGACCAGCCAGACGGCGACGATCGGACCGAGCACCCGCCCGGTGGGCAGCCGCAGCCACCGGACGCGGCGGTCGGCGTAGGCGAGGGCGCCCCGGTTCGCGGCGAGGTACGCGGCGAAGAAGACCGCCAGCAGCACCTTCGCGAACTCTCCGGGCTGGATGGAGAAACCGGCGACCCGGATCCAGATCCGGGCCCCGTTCACCGCCGGGAAGAGGATCGGGACCGTCAGCAGGACCAGCGCGGCGGTGACGCAGACGTAGGTGTAGTTCTGGAGCACCCGGTGGTCGCGCAGCACCAGGACGACCACGATGAACAGCGCCACGCCCAGCGTCGACCAGATCAGCTGGGCCGGGGCCGCCGCATCGCCCGGCGTCTCCAGGTCGAGCCGGTAGATCAGCACCAGGCCGAGGCCGTTGAGCAGCACCCCGATGGGGAGCAGCACCGGGTCGGCGCACGGGGCGCGCCAGCGCACCGCCAGATGGGCGACCAGCGCGAGCACGCCGAGCCCGGCGCCGTAACCGGCGGCGCCGGGCGGGACGGTGCCGTTCCTGGCGAGGCCGACGGCGCAGTAGCCGTACACCGACAACAGGACGGCCAGGACGATCAGGGCGAGTTCGACGCCGCGGCGCCCGGTGAGGCGGACGGTGGGCGCGGGCGGATCCGCCGTCGCCGGGGTGATGCCGACCTTACTCATGCCCGGAACTTACCCAAAGAGGGCGCTTTGTGTGCTTTGACCATCAGCACCAGCGTGGCGCGGGACCGATGTTGTCGATGTGGGCGGCCGCACCCCACGCCCAGGTGCCGTCCGTGAGGAGGTACCAGAGCGGGTTGCCGTTCACCTTGTCGCCCGGGACCTTGCAGAAGATCGAGACGACATCGCCCTTGTGGGCGTACCGGATGATCTGCGATCCCCGGTTCGGGGCGCTGCGCAGGGCCAGGGACGGCGCCGTGACGACACCCTTGTACTGGCCCTGGTCGCCGTGGTGGCCGCCGGCCGGGTTGTTGAAGTCGCCGGTGCCGCCCTGCTGGTTCCCGGTGCCGCCTTGCTGATTGCCGCCACCTTGCTGGTGGCCGTTGGCGTTGCCACCCTGCTGGTTGGCGTTGCCGCCTTGCTGGTTGCCGCCGCCCTGCTGGTTGGCGTTGCCGCCTTGCTGGTTGGCGTTGCCCTGCTGGTGGCCATTGCCGCCTTGCTGATTGCCGCCGCCTTGCTGGTTGGCGTTGCCGCCCTGCTGGTAGCCCCCCTGCTGGTTGGCGTTGCCGCCCTGCTGGTTGCCGTTGCCACCTTGCTGGTTGCCGTTGCCGTTGCCGCCCTGCTGGTAGCTCCCCTGCTGGTTGCCGTTGCCGCCCTGCTGGTGGCCGTTGGCGTTACCACCTTGCTGGTTGGCGTTGCCGCCCTGCTGGTAGCCCCCCTGCTGGTTCCCGTTACCGCCCTGCTGGTTGCCGTTGCCGCCTTGCTGGTTGGCGTTGCCCGGCCGGTAGGCGTTGCCGCCTTGCTGGTTGGCGTTGCCCGGCCGGTAGGCGTTGCCGCCCTGCTGGTTGCCGTTGCCCGGCCGGTAGGCGTTGCCGCCTTGCTGGTTACCGTTTCCGTTGCCGCTCTGCTGGTTCCAGTGCCCCTGGCCGCCACCGCCCTGGTTCGGGTCGTCGGCGGCGACGGCGGGGGTGACGGCGGTCGCGACCGCCAGGGCCCCGGCCGCGAGGGCTATGGGCAGGCGGCGGGTGAGCGGGGGACGCAGGGACATGACAGTACCTCCACATGCGGGGAAAGCGGGTCGAAGGAGACTTATCGCCACACTAGGAGCGCCCCTCCACGCCCGCCCGCCTTGCTGCGCCATCGGGGACGGCGCCCCCGCCCCGCCTACTCCGCCAGCTCCTCCAGCAGCCGCGCCGTGGTCAGCCCGGCACGGAGGTAGTCGACGAACAGGTCGTTGTGCAGGGCCCAGGGCGAGCGACGGGACCGGATCAGCCGGATCGCCGCCTCGGCGGTCCGGCCCTGCCGCATCAACGCGTGCGCGACCACCAGGCCCGAGCGGTTGTACCCGTGGTAACAGCGCACGAGGACCGTGCGGCCGCCGTCCAGTGCCTCGCCCGCCGCCTCGGCCAGCCGGATCACGCCCGCGAGCTGTGTCCCGTCCAGCGGCCCGTCGGGGATCGGCCACACATGGTGCTCGACCCCGGAATCCGGCCCGTGCCCGGGCAGCCGCAGCAGCGTCTGCACGAGATCGAACTGCCGGCCCGCCACGGCGAACTCCAGCCGACCGGAGAGGCCCCGGAACTCGTGCCCGCCCATCCACAGGCCGGGCACGATCTCGTTCCACGGACTGTCCGGAGCCGGTACGCCGGCTTGCTCCCTGTGGGTACGCAACGGCGCCTCCCCGCCCTCACCGCCCGACTCCTCCCCAAGGTAACCGGCTCCTTGCCCTGGAGCACCCCTCCTGTTCCCATGGACATGAGGTGGTGATGCATGGACGGACTGCGCGTCATACCGACCTACCGGCACGGCCGGGAGAGGTTGTACGTCTGCCTCCCGGACGGCAGGAACCTCGCCTGGTACGACCGTGGGACGGCCCGGGTGAACCTGCTCGACGCGGCGCACGAGGAGGACGTGCTCAGCGCGCTGGGCCCCTTCCTCACCGGTCCGGTCCCGGTCGGCCCGCCCCCGGTCCCCACCCCCGCCGAGCTGGCCCGGCTGTCCCTGCACCCCGACGACGACCTCGCGCCGAACCGCCCCGGCGAGGCGCTGCTGATCGACCTCGACCGCGACCCCGGCCCGGCCCGCCGGCTCCGCCCCGACCCGCGCCGCAGGGCGCTCGCCGCGGAGCGGGCGGTGGGCGAGGCGCTGGACCGCATGGACGCCGCCGGCTGGCACGCCCTGCACTCGATCCCGCTCCCCGGCGGCGACCGCATCCACCACCTGCTGATCGGTCCCGGCGGTCTGTACGCCGTCCACGCCCTGTACGCCCACCGGCAGCGGGTGACGGTCGCCGACCCCGAGGTCGGCCTGGGCCGCCACGCACCGCGCCCCCTGCTGCGCCGGGTCCGGGCCGACGCCGACCGCGCCTCCTACGCCCTGACGGCCGAGGTCCGCCCGGTGCTCGTCCTGGTCGGCGCGTCGGCCGTGACGGCCTCGGCCCCGCCCCGCGGGGTGCGCGTCCTGACGGACGCCGACATGGAGGCCCTGGCCCGTACGGGCGGAGTCCTGAAACCGGCCGACACGGAGGCCCTGCACGCGATGGCCCGGGACCGGAACACCTGGGCCCGGCTGTGACCGGCCGGGGCCCCGGCCCTCGGGCCGTCCGGCGTGGCGCCCCCTCCGGATCGCCGGGCGCGAGCCGTCGCCGTTCGTCCCGGCGACGTGCATCATAAGAGGGCAATCTCCCGCATAATGCGACAAACATCCCGACGGTGAGCGGCGGGCGACCGGGAAGGTGCCGCACATGAGATCCATCTGGAACGGCGTGATCTCGTTCGGCCTGGTCAGAGTCCCGATCAAGCTCGTGAACGCCACCGAGAGCCACTCGGTCCCCTTCCGCGAGATCCACACGGAGGACGGCGGCCGGATCCGCCACCGCAAGTTCTGCGAGCTGGAGGACCGCGAGGTCGCCGCCCAGGAGATCAGCAGGGGCTACGAGGAGGCGGACGGCACGATCATCCCGATCACCGACGAGGACCTGGCCCACCTGCCGATCCCCACCGCCAGGACGATCGAGATCGTCACCTTCGTCCCCGAGGACAGCATCGACCCGCTCCAGCTGGGCGCCGCGTACTACCTGGCGGCGGGCAGGGCGCCGGCCGCCCGGCCGTACACGCTCCTGCGGGAGACCCTGAAGCGCGGCAACAGGGTGGCCATCGCGAAGTTCGCGCTGCGGGGCAGGGAGCGCCTGGGCATGCTCCGCGTGGTCGGCGAGGCGATCACCCTGCACGGTCTGCTCTGGCCGGACGAGGTCCGCGCCCCCGAGGGGATCGCCCCCGCCGCGGACGTCACCCTCCACGACAAGGAGCTGCGCCTCGCGGACGCCCTGATGGACGCCCTCAGCGGGGTCGGCCTGGAGGACCTGCGCGACGAGTACCGCGAGGCGGTGGAGCAGGTCGTCGCCGCCAAGATCTCCGGCGAGGCCCTGCCCGAGGTGCCCGAACCGGAGCGCGGCGTCGAGGTCCTGGACCTGACGACCGCCCTGGAGCGGAGCGTCCGCGCGCTCCGCGGTGAGCCGGCGGAGCCCGAGGCCGAGCGGCCGCCGCGGCGCAGGACGTCCCGCCCCTCCTCCAAGGGAACCGGCGGCGGGAAGTCCCCGTCGACGACGGAGCGGAAGAAGACGTCCTCGGCGCGGGAGCCGGCGACGAGGACGAGCCGGTCCGGGAAGAACACGACGGCGAAGAACACGACGGCGAAGAACACGACGGCGAAGAACACGACGGCGAAGAGGACGACGGCGAAGAGGACGACGGCGAAGAGGACGACGGCGAAGAGGACGACGGCGAAGAGCACGACCGGGAGCGCGGCCGAGGGCGCGGCCGGGAAGACGCCCTCGAAGAAGACCCCGGCGACGAGGACGGCGTCCCGCAAGCGCTCGGCCTGACCCGCCGCGGAGGCCGTCCGCACGCCGCCCCCGTGGCGCCGGCGTGCGGACGGCCTCCGCGGCGGGCCACCGGCTCCGCCTACGCCACCCGCCTCAGCGCCGGCACCGCGTTGTGCCCCCCGAACCCGAACGGGTTGCTCGGCACCGGATCACCGGCGTCCGGCAGCCCCCGCGGTTCCCCCTCACCACGTCCAGGTCGATCGCGTCGTCGACCTCCCCACAGCCCGCCATCGCCGGTACCACCCCGTGGTGCAGCGTGAGCACCGCGGCGACCGCCTCCACCCCGCCCGCGGCCCCCTGGCGGTGACCCAGGTGCCCCTTCAAGGGCCGTGACCGGCACAACCCGCCGCCCGAGCACACTCCGCAGCGCCCGGGCCTCCGCGGGACCGCCGTCGGCCGTCGCGGTGGCGTGCGCGTTGACGTGGACCACGTCCGCCACCCGGCCCCGCGGCCTCGGCGGCGGTAACCACGTACCGGTGTATGGGTACTTCAGGCGTTTCGGGGGAGTGGGTCATGGCCGCGCATGCTCTCTCCGCTCCGAACTGTCGTACGGGAGGGGGTCGCGAATGTTCTGCACCACGTGCGAACGAGCCCTTGCCGAATCGCGGGCACGCCCGCCTTGCCGCATTCCGTCAGGCGGACGGCGGGGGACACGGTCGGCAATTCACCCGTGGGTCGGGTGAGTTACCCGACCCTGGTCCGCGTGTGCGAAACATCATGAATCACTCGCCACATGCCATATCCCCCCGGACAGCTCCTCGGCGCACTCCGTCGGGGACGGATCGCTCGGCAGCTGCGCGGGCGCGGTGGTGTCCTTCTTCGCGCCCGGCCGGTCGGCGAACAGCGCCACGGCCAGGGCGAGCCGGGAGTCGTACCCGACCGACCAGACGGTGCGCCGGGTGATTCCACCACCGGCCCCGGCGGTGAGGAACGCGCCGCTCCCCTCCTTCCCGTCGGCCCGGGCGGCCAGAGGAACGGACTGCCCGCCGGAGCCCTCCCGCGCCCGGGCCGTCACCGCGAACACGCCCTTTCCGTCCAGCACCCGCCGGGTCTCCGGTCGCGCGGTGTGAACGGTCCGCCCTTCGCGAGTGATCCGGGCCACCGTGCGGGGCTTCGCGTACACCCCGTCCGCCGCCACGGCCGCGTACGCCGAGGCCAGCCGCAGCGGAGTCGGCGCCGTCGCGCCGCGCAGTCCTCGCAGCGGACCGCCGAGCCGTACGCCGTCGAACGGATCGAGCACCGAGCCCGCCTCCACCGCCCCGCTCACCGCGTCGTTGAACGGCTGCCGGGCGTAGTCCGCCCCGCCGTACAGCACCCGTACCGCCCCGTCGCCCGGCTCGATCCCCACCACCGCCGTGTGCACCCGGACGACGTCGTCCCCGGAGCCCTTCACCCGGTTCTTCACCGACTCGGCGGTGGCGTCCTGCAACGCCAGGTCGAAGGTGGTGTGCACGGTGTAGCCACCGCGCGCCAGTTGGTCCTCGGTGATCCCGAGCCGGCCGGCGGCCTCCTGCGCGGCCACGTCGATCAGGTACTGCCGCTGTCCCTCCGTCCCACCCGGCGGATAGAACCGGAACGCCGGGAAGCGGGCGTCCGCCCGCTGCTCGCCCGTGATGCCGCCGCCGGCCTCCATCGCGTCGAGCACCCACTCCCACCGGTCCCGGAGCTTCGCCGTCACCTTCGGGTCGGAGCCCGCCTTCTCGTAGTGCGACGGGATGTTGACGATCGCCGCCAGTGCCGCGCCCTGGGAGACGGTGAGGTCCTCCGGCGCCACGTCGAAGTAGTTCCGGGCGGCGGCCCGGACCCCGGCGGCGCCCCGGCCGAAGTACACGGTGTTGAGATAGCCCTCCAGGATCTCGTCCTTGTCGCGCGTACGGTCGAGCTTGACGGCGATCAACGCCTCACGCGCCTTGCGCGTCAGCGACCGCTCCGGTGTGAGCAGCGCGTTCTTCACGTACTGCTGCGTGATGGTGGAACCGCCCTGCGGGGCGCCGCCGGACACCGTGGCCCACACCGCGCGGGCGACGGCGCGCGGGGACACCCCGGTGTCCGTACGGAAGGACCGGTTCTCCGCCGCGATCACCGCGTCCTGGACATGCCGGGGCACCTGGGACAACGGCACCTCCTGCCGGTCGACCGGACCGCGCCGGCCCAGATAGGAGCCGTCGGCGTCGACGAAGACCGTGCTCTGCACGACGGTCTCGGGATGCGGCTCGGGAACGACGATCAGCTCGTACGCGACCACGACCCCGCCGCAGACGAGGACGACGAGGGTGAGGCAGGCGACGAGCAGCCGCCGCAGCAGGCGTCCGCGGTTGCGGCGGAGGCGGGTACGGAGCGGCACGCGGGGGCGGTCCGGGGACCTGCGCGAAAGCCGGGGCGGCGTCACGGGCGCCACGCCCCGACGCGCACCGGCTGCGCCACCGAGGGCCCGAGGTCCGACCGCATCAGGACGTCACCGAACGCGTCGTACACGGTGACGGTCCGGCCGCCGCCGGCCACGGTTTCCGCCAGTGGTGTCCGCGCGTACCACACCCCCCATCCCGGACTGCCCGCCAGCGTCAGGACGTTCGCGGTGACCGTCCTGCCGCCGGTGCGGATCTCGACGCGGACGGGGTCGGCGGACAGGCCGCGGTACACACCGGACTGGAAGTACGTACCGTCGTCGAGTTCCTCGCCCTGGACGGAGACACCCGCCCCGGTGCTGTCGAGGTTTCCGTCGTTCACCGGGCGGAACCGGTTCGACGCCTGCGGGGAGGACCAGTGCTGCCCGTCCGAAGTCAGCCAGACGTCCACACCCGGAGCGGCGGCCACCCGCTCACCCGGAGAGACGATCCGCACCGGCCCGGGCGCCGGACCGTCCGGTGCCTTTGAGGCCCCGGTGGCGCCATCGCCCCCGAGGGGACCGGCGGCGAGGACGGCCGGCGGGGCGAGCAGCAGGGCACACCCGGCGGCGACGACTCCCGCCCGCCGTCGGCGCCGGAGCGCGCCGTCCCGCCGGACACCGTCGAGCGGAACAGCCGGCGGCACGAAACCGGCGAGCGCCGCGGCGAACCCCGCCCGCCGCTCCTCGGCCCGGACGCGCTTCCCCGCGCGCCGCAGCACCGCGCGCACGGCTCCCACCGAACACCCCAGCACCTGTGCGATCTCGGCCTCGCCCAGCCCTTCCCAGTACCGCAGCACCAGGACCACCCGGCGCCGGCCGTCCGTACGGCGGGCACGTCCGCGCCGGTACACCCGGACCAGGGACCGCCGTACGTGGAAGTCGACGTCGTTGCGCGGAATCCGCCGCCACCGCGCGTACACCCGTACCAGCGTCCGCCGCGCCAACTCCTCGGCGGCACCCGCGTCCTCGGCGAGCAGCCGGGCGGTGACGACCAGCCGCGGCCAGCGGTCACGCGCGTACCCGGCGAAGTCACTGTCCTCGGGCCGCACCCGGGGCGAACACGCCGGGCGGAGAGGGGAGTGCGCCACGTCCGTGACGGTGGGCCGATGGATCCCTGCACCCGTGTTCAACGTCTTCCTCCAGGGGTGTGCTTCGATGTGCGCGACCTGCGGAACCTGTACGCATGGCGGGGACGGCCGGGTTGCACGGGAAATCCGAGACACCGGTGGAGGGCATGACCGAGGAAGAGTTCGACGCTTTCTACGCGGCCGCGTTCCCTCGTCTGACCGGGCAGTTGTACGCCTTCACCGGGGACCTCGGCGAGGCCCAGGACGTGGTGCAGGAGGCGTTCGTACGGGCCTGGGACCGGCGTCGGAAGCTGCTCGCCGACGAGGCGCCCGAGGCGTGGATACGCACCGTCGCCATGCGCCTCGCGGTGAGCCGCTGGCGCCGTGCGAGGCGCTGGCTGGAACTGGTGCGGCGCACCCCGCCGCAGGAGACGACCCCCGGTCCGGGCCCCGACCGCGCCGCCCTGGTCACCGCACTGCGCCAACTGCCCGAGCACCAGCGCATGGCCGTCGTCCTGCACCACCTGTGCGACCTCAGCGTCGAACAGGTAGCCTCCGAGACGGGTGCGCCCGTGGGCACGGTCAAGGCCAGGCTGTCCCGCGGACGGGCGGCACTGGCCAGACATCTGGCGGTGGACGAGGCCGAGGAGCCGGCCTGGAGGGAGGGCGGCCGTGTCGGATGAACTCGCCGATGCCTTGCGTGAGTTGGCGGCACAGCACGAGACCCCGCCGCGCGTCGGCGCCGCGGAGATCCGCGACCGCGCCGGGCGCCGCTCCCGCCGCCGCAGGACGACCACCGCGCTGGGCACGGCGGCCACGGCGGCCTGCGTGCTGGCGGCCGTCGCGTTCACCCTGCACACCGAGGACCCCGGCCGGAACGGCCGGACCCCGAGTACGGCAGCGGACGGACCCACCCCGGCCCCGAGCACGGCGACCCCGGTTCCCGTCTCCGCCGGCATCCTGGACCTGGGCCGTCACACCCTCACGGTCGGCGAGCGCGTCATGCGCGTCGACTCGCACTCCTTCGGCCGGTTCCCGCCGGGCAGCCGGATGACGGTGGTCGCCAAGGACGGCGCCAAGCTGCTGCGGCTCGAGAGCGGCACCAAGTTCGGCACCGAGATCAAGGTCCCGTACCTGGTGGAGCTGCGCACCCCCGACCGGCGACCGGTCTACGCGGGCGCCCTCGCCTTCGACACCAAGGCGCTCGCCGCCCTCCCCGCCGGTACGGGCTGGCTGGGCATGAGCCCCGCGGACGCGCAGTGGTTCCACACCCGGGCACGGGCGGGCGACCGCATCGAGATCACCTCGACGGTCTCCCCGAGCGCGGCGGCGACGGAGACCGCGCCGACGGGGGCGGAGAGCGCGCCGCCGAGAGTGGAGAGCGCGCCGCCGAGAGTGGAGAGCGCGGCGACTCCGGGGACCGCGGACCACGTCGGGCCCTCGGCGGCCGGGGAAGGCGCCGACGGCTGACCGCCCTGCCGGCCCCCGCCCACTGCCGTATGCGACCCCTCGGCATCCACCTGGGATTTCTCCCCCCGGCGACCCATCCGCGGCGCCCGCAGGATCGGATTACGCCCGGAGACGTCCCGACCCCGGAGGACCCACGTGAAAGAAGCAGTCCATATCGGCAGAAACCCCTCGTGGGAACCGGATCTCCAGGAACTGGTGGGACGTGTCGCCCTCGGGGACGAGGAGGCGTTCGCCGCGGTCTACGACCGGGTGGTGAGCCCGGTCCTCGGAGTCGTCCGCTCCGTACTGCGGGACCGGGCCCAGTCGGAGGAGGTGGCCCAGGAGGTCCTGGTCGAGGTGTGGCGCACGTCCCCCGCGTACCGCCCCGACCGCGGCACCGCCATCAACTGGATCCTCACCCTGGCCCACCGCCGGGCCGTGGACCGGGTGCGCTCCGTCCAGGCCGCGGCGGCCCGCGACCACAAGGCCGCCGCCCTGGCCCGGACGCCCGAGTACGACGAGGTCGTCGAACAGGTCGAGGCCCGCATCGAGCGCGAACAGGTACGCCGCTGCCTGCGCACCCTCACCGAGATCCAGCACCAGGCCGTCACCCTCGCCTACTACCGCGGCCTGACCTACCGCCAGGTGGCGGAAGCGCTGACGCTGCCGCTCGGCACGGTCAAGACCCGGCTGCGCGACGGCCTCATCCGGCTCCGCGACTGCCTGGGGGTGACCGCGTGACCACCGCCGACCTGCACCGGATGACCGGCGCCTACGCCCTGCACGCCCTGCCCGACGACGAACGCGAGAGCTTCGAACGCCACCTCGCCGGCTGCGAGCCGTGCGCGCAGGAGACCGCCGAGCTCGCCGCCACCGCCGCCCGCCTGGGTCTCGCCCTCTCCGCGCCGCCCCGCCCCGAGATGCGGGAACAGGTGCTGCGCCGCATCACCACCGTCCGCCAGCAGCCGCCCGGCCCACCGGACGCCCCCCGCCCGGGCCGTACCGCCCTGCGGGCACGACGGCTGTCCCGCTGGGCGCTGGCCGCCTGCCTGGCGGCGGCCGCCGCGCTCGGCGGCACGGCCGTCTGGCAGTACGAACGCGCCGAGGACGCCCGGGAACAGGCCCGCCGCGCCGAACAGGGCGCGGAGGAGATCGCCGCCGTACTGGCCGCCCCGGACGCCACGACCCGGGCGGCCGCCCTGGGCGACGGGGCCACCGGCGCCGTCGTCGTCTCCCGGGACCGGGACCGGGCGGTGTTCGTCGCCTCCGGGATGGCGCGCCCGCCCGGCGGCAAGGTCTACCAGCTGTGGTTCGACGACGGCGGCGCCATGCGGTCCGCGGGCCTGATGGACCCCGGCCGCGCCGACCAGGCCGTCCTGATGGAGGGCGCCGTCGACGGCGCGTCCGCCCTGGGCATCACCGTCGAACCCGAGGGCGGCTCCCGCCGGCCGACCTCCGCCCCGGTCGCCCTGATGGAACTCCCCGCCTGAATCCGTTGCCGGAACGCCCGCGGATGGGTCCGAACCACCCGGAAAAAAAGATTCACCGAATCGGGTGAGCGACCAATCCGCCGGCCTTTCCGGCCCGGATTCCCCACGTGACCGACGACGAGAAGAGAACGCGACACCTCCTGGGTGCGCTGAGCGGAGTACTGGCCGGATTCTCCGCGCTCGCCGTCGCCGAACCGGTGGCGGCCCTGGTGAACCCGCAGGCCCGACCGGTCCTGGCGGTCGGGGGCGCGGCGATCGATCGCACGCCCGCCGCCGTGAAGGACTGGGCGATCCGGGAATTCGGCACCGACGACAAATTGGTGCTGCGACTCGGAATCCTCGCCGTGCTGACCCTGTCCGCCCTCGCGCTGGGAATTCTGGAGCTCCGGTTCCGGCGTTCCGGTGCGGCGGGAGTTCTGCTTTTCGGAGTGGTCGGCGGCGCCGCGGCCGTGAGCCGCCCGGACGCGGCCGGCCCCGTCGACGCGCTGCCGTCGCTGGTGGGAGCGGTGGCCGGGGCGGCCGTACTGTCCCTCCTCGCCCGCCGTCTCCGCAGCCCCGGTGCGGACCACGGGTCCCGGCCGGGGGACTGGGACCGGCGGGGCTTCCTGCTCGCGGCCACCGCCGCTGCCGCCGCCTCCGCCGGGGCCGGCGCCCTGGGCCGCGCCCTCCGGGGCGCCGGCAGCCGGGACGCGGTCGCCTCACGCGACGCCGTCGTGCTCCCGGCCCCCGCCTCACCCGCCCCCGCGATCCCGAAGGGAGCCCGACTCCGCATCCCCGGCATCAGCCCGTTCACCACCCCGAACGACGACTTCTACCGCGTGGACACCGCCCTGACCGTCCCCCGGGTGAACGCCACCGCCTGGCGGCTGCGCATCCACGGCGAGGGCGTCACCCGCCCGGCCACCCTCTCCTACGACGACCTGCTGCGGCGCGACCTGATCGAGCGCGACATCACGCTCACCTGCGTCTCCAACGAGGTCGGCGGCCCTTACGCGGGCAACGCCCGCTGGCTCGGCGTACGCCTGTCCGACCTGCTCGCCGAGTGCGGGGTGGCACCGCCCTCCCGGGGCGGACCGGCCGACCAGCTGGTGGCCCGCTCGGTGGACGGCATGACGATCGGCAGCCCGGTCGAGGACCTGATGGACGGCCGTGACGCCCTGCTCGCCCTCGGCATGAACGGCCGCCCCCTCCCCTTCGACCACGGCTTCCCGGCCCGCATGGTGGTGCCCGGCCTGTACGGCTACGTCTCCGCCTGCAAGTGGATCGAGGACATCGAGCTCACCACGTTCGACGCCTACGACGCCTACTGGGTGAAGCGCGACTGGGCCCGCGAGGCGCCGGTCAAGACCCAGTCCCGGATCGACACCCCGAAGCCCTTCGCCCGCCCGAAGGCCGGCCTCGTCATGGTCGCCGGGGTGGCCTGGGCGCAGCACCGCGGCATCGACGGGGTCGAGGTCCGCGTCGACGACGGACCCTGGCGGCGCGCCCGGCCGGCGGCCGAGGACTCGCGGGACACCTGGCGCCAGTGGTCCTACGCCTGGCAGGCCCCCAAGGGCACCCACACCCTCACGGTCCGCGCCACCGACCGCACCGGCGAGACCCAGACGGAACGCCGCACCCGCACGGCCCCCGACGGGGCGAGCGGATGGCACTCGGTCGTGGTGACCGTCGAGTGACCCCCTGAACCCGCCCTGCCCCTGAGCCCTCCGAACCCCCTGCCCCTTGCCCCTTGCCCCCCTGAACTTTCTGACCTCTTTGAAATCAGCGGTTCCCACCACAGGAGAAACACACATGAACCCCCGTATGCGCCGTATCGCCCTCACCCTGACCGCGGCCGTCACCCTCCCCCTCGCCCTGAGCGCCTGCTCCGACGACGGCGGCGACTCGGCGAAGTCGGACTCCTCCGCCAAGGCGACGGCGTCGGCGCCGGCGTCGGACCCCGCGTCCGAGTCCGACGCGGGCATGGGCGGCGCCACCCCGGCGGACGAGCCGTTCGGCCCGGCCTGCGCCTCGGTGCCGAAGGACGGCGCCGGCTCCTTCGACGGCATGGCCCAGGACCCGGTGGCCACCGCCGCCTCCCACAACCCGGCCCTGTCCACCCTGGTGACGGCGGTGAAGAAGGCCGGCCTGGTCGACACCCTCAACAACGCCGAGGGCATCACGGTGTTCGCGCCCACCAACGACGCCTTCGCGAAGATCCCCAAGGACACCCTGGACAAGGTGCTGGCCGACAAGGAGCAGCTGACGAACATCCTCACCTACCACGTGGTCGGCCAGCGGCTCGCCCCCGAGGACCTGGAGAACGGCTCCTACGAAACCCTCCAGAAGTCGAAGCTGACGACGTCCGGCGCGGACGAGGACTACACGGTCAACGACTCCGCGAAGGTGGTCTGCGGCAACGTCAAGACCGCCAACGCCGACGTCCACATCATCGACACGGTCCTGATGCCGGCCTCCTGACGCCCCACCGCCCCCGTCCCGGACGCCGTCAGGAAGAGGCGGCGCCCGGGGCGGGCCTTCCGCACCGGACGGGACGATCCCCGGCGTCAGACCTTGATGACGGTGGCGCGTCCCCCGCAGAACGCGGTGATGTCCTCCGGATCCGAGGTGAGCACGGTGACGGGCCCGGGAGCGGCCAGGGCGGTCGCGCTGAGCATCGCGTCGATGGCGTACTCGTGCCCGTGCAGTCCGGTGTCGGCGAGCAGGGCGGCGGCGTGGCGGGCGATCGGCTCGGTGACGGGTTCGACGACGAGGCGGGAAAGGGTCCATTCCAGGGCCGGACGGTTGATGCGAGGGTGAACGGCCTCCACGAGCGTTGCCGTGGACGTGATCACCCGCAGGTCGTCGGCACGGGCGAGGGCGAGCCAGGCGGTGACCGCGCGGTCGCGGAGGACGGCCTTGGCGAGCCCTTCGCTGTCCAGCACCAGCGTGCCGCCCGGGACGGCGGGGAAGCGGCTCACGTGGCGTTCGCTCCGCGCGACGCCTGCTGCCGCCGGGCCTGGTGGAGCTGATCGCGCAGGGCCAGGATCTCGTCCTCGGTGACGGGCCCGTGCTCGGCTTCGGCGACGGTGATGAGTTCGTTGAGATTGTCACGTTCGATCTGGCGGGCGACGGCGGCGGCGACATAGGCGGACAGCCCCGACGGGCCACTGCGGGCCTTGGCCGCTTCGGCGATGTCACGCGGCATCGTGATCGAATACTTACCGGTAGGCTCGCTCATGTCACTTATCCTACCTGCGATCCTCCCGCAAGGGTGTCAGGCGGGCTGGTCCTTCGCCCACCACAGGAACGCGGCGGCGTGCTGCTGATTCGCGAAGCCATCACCGACCAGGGAACGCAGCAGGTCGTTGCTCCACAGGATGAGCCGCCCGAGCGTCCAGTTCACCGACTCCGGCGCCGGCAGCTCCAGCTCGTAGACCTTCCGCGCGATCTCGCGCTTGCCGCCCGCCTCCGTCGTGTACTTGAGGATCGTCAGGAACCGCTCGGGCTCCACCACGCACAACACCCGGGTGAGCAGCGCCTCCTTGAACCCGGTCATGGCGAACGACTCGATCCCGGACAGCAGGCGCTGCAGCCGGTCCCCGAGCGGTACGTCGTCCGGCCCGTACAGGAGGTACGCGATCGTCTCGCGGGTCGCCTCCCCGGCGGCGGCGTCACCCATGGCGCTCCAGGCCGAGTTGAAGGTCGCCTGGTTGCCGGGGCGGGCGCCGACCTCGGAGTTGGCGAAGTCCTTCAGACGCCTCGGGTCGCACGTGCGCAACCCCTCGGGGGAGAAGATCTCCCGGTACTCCGCCCAGTAGGCCGCGACCCGGGGGTCGAAGTCCGGCCGTCCGGCCAGATACCGCTCCTTGAGCCGGGCCACGTGCTCCAGCCTGCCGGGTTCGACGTCCTCGGCCTTCGGGAAGCGCGCCGCGAGCTCGTCGAAGGAGAAGGAGGAAGGCGCCCGTTCCTTCTTGGGAGCGGCGGGCGCCGCGTGCTCCCACGCGTAGCCGCACCGGTGCCTGACGAGCCGGCCCCCGCCCTCCAGGTTCCGGACCACCTCGACGTCCTCGTCGTCACTGCACAACGGACACATGGCCAGGGCCATGCCCACCCCCGTTCCACCGCGGAGCCCGCGCCCCGCCGTAAGCCGACGTACTCCCCACCGCAGGGCCACCGTACCGCCGCCCCGCCGCCCCTCGACCGCCCCCGACGCGAGCCCGGACGAACGACCGCGGCCGCGGGAGCGGGCCGACGGGCCCCGCGGGAGGCTCCCGCACGGCACCATGGGCCGTATGGCCGAGAACCGGATCGTGAACACCCACCAGTCCGAGGCGTGGAACGGCTACGAGGGCCGGCACTGGGCCGACCACCAGTCCCGCTACGACGCCCTCAACGACCCCGCCAACGCCCCGCTCCTGGCCGCCGCCCGCATCCGGGAGACGGACAGCGTCCTCGACATCGGCTGCGGCAACGGCCACCTCACCCGCCTGGCCGCCCGTACCGCCGCCCGTGCCGTCGGGGTCGACCTCTCCGCGCCCATGCTGGAACGCGCCCGCGCGAGCGCCGCCGCGCAGCACCTCACCAACGTCACCCACCTCCGGGCCGACGCCCAGGTGCACCCGTTCGAGGAGGCCGCCTTCGACCTCGCCCTGAGCCGCTTCGGCATCATGTTCTTCGCCGACCCGGTCGCCGCGTTCACGAACATCGGACGCGCCCTGCGACCGGGCGGACGCCTGGCCTTCGTCTGCCCGCAGTCCGTCGACCGCATGGACCAGTCGGTGATCTTCACGGCGATCGGGGAGCACGTACCCCTGCCCGACTTCTCCGAGAAGACGGAGACCGGTCCCGCCGCCTTCGCGGACCCGGAACGCACCGCACGCGTCCTGGGCGGAGCCGGGTTCGAAACGATCGAGGTCGCACCACTCGAAGTACCGCAGATGTGGGGCGCGGACGCGACGGACGCCGCCGGCTTCCTCTTCGGCTGGGGCCCGATGCGCCACTGGCTGCGCGACGCCGCCCCCGAGGCCGTCGACCACGCCCGCCAGGCCGCCACCGACGCCTTCCGCGCCTACGAGACGGAGAACGGCGTACACCTCACGGCCCGCCACTGGCTGGTGACCGCGACCTGGCCGGGCGCCCCGGGGCCCGCGTGACCCCACCGGACCGCGCACTCCTGCGACTCCGGCCGGTCGTCCTTCCCCCACACCTATAGTGGCCCGGGGCAACGACGTTGCCGTGCGAGGGGGTTGAACACTTTGCGGCCAGGTGGGACCCGACGAACGGGCGTGATCGCCCTGCTCTGCTCCGCCGTCGTACTGCTCCTCGGCGCATGCGGAACGGAAGCGGCCGGTGGGGGAGGCGGGAGGGCACCGTCGTCGGCGGCGACCGAGCCGATCCCCTGGACCACGGCGCAGCCCTCCGCCGTCACCGGAGCCCGTCTCGGCGACGACCACCGCACCCTGCTCCTCGAGACGCGGGTGCCCAGCGGCCCGCACCCCTGTGTGCGCGAGCTCAAGGCAGTGCTCACCGACCCGATGACAGACCTCGCCCGGGTGCAGATCACCTTCACCTCCCCGTCCGGGGACAGGTCCTCCGGATGCACCGAGGAGCGCACGGCCACGGCGGAGGTCAGGCTGCCCGAGCCACTGGGCGACAGGGACGTGATCGTCGACAACTACACGCGCTTCACCGCCGACGGCGCCAAGCCGCCCGCACTGCGGCTGTGCGGGGAGCTGGGCTGCACGCCACCGGCCACCGGCTGCACAACCGCCTCCTACGAGCAGGCGCTGATGGCCGTCAACGCGCCCGACCACACCTACCGGAACTCGGAGAAGTGCGACGGGAAGTGGCTGGTGCTGGACTTCTCCTGGCGCACGGGACCGGCCTGCGGCGGTTCCCCGGACCCCGCCTGCTCGTCCCGGCTGGGCGACCGCTGGTTCTTCCGCGCGAAGGAATCCGGCTGGGATCCGATCTTCCGCACCTCGGCCGGAGGCTGCCAGGACATCCAGCGCAGGGAGCCCGCCTTCCCGACCTCGCTCTGCGCCTCCCTGGCCCCGCTGTCCCCCTCACTGCACCCGAGCCATCCCCCGGCGACGACCACCCCGTAAGCAGTGCGCGCCTCGGACACCCCGGGGCGTGCCGCCGTCCGCGAAGCCGTCTACTGCGAAGTCTTCGAGTACGGCACTGTGCCCCGACGGTCCGCGTCAGCCGAACGGGGGAATCCGTACTGCTCGCAGGGGATGCCGAGACCATAGGAGCGGCCCGGAAGTGGCATGAGGCGGTCTGGAACGTCGAACTCTACGCACGCGGCCTCAAGCACGACCCCGCAGGTGAGGAGAGCGCGGTACGGAGGATGAGCCGAGCACGCGATGACTTCTACGCGCTCGCCCGGCGTGACCTCGGCATTTCAGGGTCGCCTCCACCGTCCGGCAACTGGCCCCGTACCTGGCAGCAGCAGGACGAACCGAGCTGAAGACGGCCGAGGCGCTTCCCGGGCCCGTCCGCTTTCCAGCGGGTGAGCCCGGTCACCTCCGGTGCCGCCCGGCCTCAGCAGGGGCACGCCGGACCGCCGTCACGAACGGCGGCCGGCCGCCTTGGGCCGCACCGCACCCGCGTGCGGGAACGATTCCGGACCGTCCTCCGGGTGGAGGTACTCGTCGTCCCCGAAGTCCGGGGCGCAAAAGGGCTGCGTCGCCGGAGGCGGAGCCACTGCGGAAGCAGGGCGAGGGGCTCCTTCCGGAGCGGAGAACTGCGAGGTCAGGTCGATGAGAGGCTCCTATTCATGACGAGCCCCTGAGGGGACCCGACGTACTGTGACAGGGCACAGCGGTCCTACAGCTTGGTCATCTTGGAGTACGGGCTCAGGATCCGCCGTTCCGCCGATCCGAAGTCCACGACCGCGGCGATCCCCTCCTCGATACCGGTGACCCGGCCGAGGCCGTACATGTCGTGCGTGACCTGGTCGCCCACGGCGAACTGCTTGGGAGGCAGCGCGACCGGGGCCTTGAAGGGGCTGGTGGGCAGATGGCGTTTGGGCGCAGCAGACTTTGTCATTGCCTCCAGTATGCGCCCATCACGGGCCCAGGGAGTCGGAGATGCTCAGGGAGACCGGAGGGTCAGGCCCCGTCAGGGTCCCTCTCGTCCGGGTGGCCGCCGACCATCTGGGCCTCTGACCTGCGTCGAGGCGGCTGCGCGGAGGCGGGGGATCCGCGATGAGCGTGTACTTCGACACTGGCGGCGAGACACTGCGGAACCCGTCGAACGGCGCCGGCCGCCTCTTCCTACAGCAGACCGGGGTCTTCAAGGCGGAGCTCGACGCACCTCGGGGGTCACGAACACCGCTTCCACCCCCGTGACACCCGCTGCCCTCGAGGAACCGCTGGAGCGCGTCCCTGTCGCCGGCTGCCTCCCACCGGGGCCGGGCGGGTTCCCGCATGGCTGTGATGCGCGCTGATCGTTCCGCGCCGGCCTCCCCTGAACCCGCCTCTCCGGCTCGGCCCCGCCCCGTGAGGACCGAGGGGTTTCGCCGCATTTCGGCCGTGTGCCGTCGTCCGTCGGTTGCCGACCGCACCTGCTGCGTCGCTTTCCACCCCGCCGACGGACTCCCGCCCCAGACGTCCCGTCCGGTTCGCGCTCTACGCCTGGGCCGCCGAGCTGGCGACTCTCACGGTATGGGGGTTTTGGAGGAGGAGCCGCGGCGACTGGGCGGTGGACGGTTCCACTGCCCGTACTGCGGGCTGCCGCAGGAACGGGCGGCAACGCTGGAGCACGACTGGGTCCTGCTGGAACCCGACATGCACCCACTGGCCCACACGGTGCCGGCGGAGCACCGCTGGATCGAACTGTCCGACGGCCGGGTGACGGTCTACGGAGTATGCCCACCGGACCAGTTCCAGCGCTGCCGCATCGAACACCGCCTCGCCTGCCCCGAACAACCTCTGCCGGACCTGTGGCGATGGCTGACGACCCTGCGGGAGGAGAACGCCCGGCAAGCAGCCCGGCAGGAAGACCCGGAACCGTCTCCGCCGCCCGAGGAATGGCCGGACGTCGGCTGACGCTCAGCAGGTCACCTTGCCGGCCGAGGTCCGCGCACCGAGGAGTGCCCCCTACTGCGTCGCGTCGCAGCTCTCGCAGCGGCTGACAGCCGCCCGCTCGGTGTTGCCCTCGGTGGCGCGCAGCGGGCTGGAGGGAGCGAGACGACGCCATGCCCCGGGCGAGGGGGTGAGCACCCAGCCGTAGCGGGGCGGCCGGATGTCGGCCGGGACGATGTGCGTGCAGCCCGGAAGGTGGGCCTTGCCACTGGCGTGGATGATGATCGAGGCCGTCGGCCAGCCGTCCCATTCGCCGGTGGGAGGCACGCTGCCGTGAGGCGTGCGCGGAGCGCCGCAGTCGGCGCAGTTGTGCATCTCATGGCGTTCGCAGTACCGCATCGTCCTCACCCCGTCAGGTCCCGAGCTGTCGCTCGGTGCGCTCGAGCCACCTCAGGTACCAGTGCGCGAAGTCATGCCCGGTCGGCTCGATTCCTCCGCCCATCGGTCTCGGATCCTCCCAGACGGCGCCTCGGTGCGGGCCCGTCATCACGAGCAGCGACGTGTAGCCGCATCCCTGCTCGCTGAGGAACACCGCTCCCGCCTCCTGCGCGTCGTACAGCTCCTCGTAGCGTGCCTCCCAGGCCGCGTACGCGCGACTGAACTCCTCGTCGGTCGCGAAGGCGTCCGGTGTGGGCTCCTCTGCCTCGACCGCGGCGGGCTCGCTTCGCAGCACCTCGGCCGCGAAGGGGCGTCCGGCGAATTCGGCGGTGGTCGGCTGTGCGGGGAAGACAAGTCCGGCGCCGAGCCACTGCCACCCACCGTCGCCCATGGTCGGTGTCATCAGACCGTAGTGGGGGCTGGCTCCCCCGCTCCGACGTGGAGCAGGAAACTCCGGTACTGCGCCGGCAGACCGGTGCCCAGGTTCGCTTCCAGCGCTCGGACCTGTTCTTCGCTCATGACCGGACCGAGGCGAAAGCCATGCCCCCGGGCCCCGAAGATCTTGTCCGCTCCGGGACGTCCGGCACGCCGAAGCACCCGCTCCCGCACTCCTGCCCACATCTCTTCGCTCACGGGCTCACGCTAGTGAGACGCGCACCGTACCGGCACCGGATTTTTCCGTGGAGCAAGGACAAACCCCAGGCCGCTGAGCCGGGGGTGCCGGGATCGCCCGACCGGGCCTGTCCACGGGTGGTCCGCAGCTACCGGGAGCCGACCCCCTTGGGAAAGCCGATCGACAACGCGTACCGTCCGCCGTGCCGCTTGGTGACGGCGCGCTGTGGGCCCTACAGCAGGTGATCGGCCTTACCGGCCTTGATGTCGGTGATGAGGGTGCGCAGAGCTTCGAGGGAGTCGGTGAGAGGGCTCTCCTCCTGACCGGCGACAGCTATGTACCCATTGCCGTCGGCATCGGTACCGAGACGGAAGCAGGAGCTGCCCTCGGCGCAGAACGGGTCTTCCCAGATGATGTCGGGCATCGGTGCTCCTCATAGTTGGCGTGAGATGTCACGAACGAAGTCTCTGGACTGCTCTGGCGGCAGAGCCAAACTTTCCAACAGATCGAGTTGCGCCCGGTATTTCGCCAACTGACTTTCGGCGTGGAGGAAAGTGGGCCCGTGGGAGCTGTCCACCTGCACCGTATCGAGCTGTGGAACGGGCCCTTCGATGTGGACGACCGTCTGCCCGGCACCAGGGAAGGCACCGTGGGCGAAGGGCAGAACGAGCACGGTGACATTGTCCCGCTCAGAGACCTCCAGCAGGTACTCCAACTGGGCACGGGCCACGTCGGTACCGCCGAACTGCATCCGGAGTGCCGCCTCGTGGATGACCGCGACGTACGGGACCGCCCTGTCGCCGGTGATCACCTGTTGGCGTTCGGCACGCAGCGCAAGTCGCAGAGCAACCTCGTGCTCGGGCAAGGCGGGAACCGCAGCCCGGAAGATGGCCATCGCCTGTTCCGAGGTCTGGAGCAGGCCGGGCACGTGCACGGTGTTGGCGCCACGCATGCGCACCGCGTGGCTTTCCGTCTCCGCGATGTCCAGCAAGCCTTGAGGCAGGATGCCTCGGTAACGCTCCCACCAGCCCGTACGCGCCTG
The DNA here is from genome assembly GCF_001279005.1 of Streptomyces caelestis. GTDB lineage: Bacteria > Actinomycetota > Actinomycetes > Streptomycetales > Streptomycetaceae > Streptomyces > Streptomyces heliomycini. Next base: position 18,246 of record NZ_LGCN01000166.1, on the reverse strand, counting down.
AGCCATCTCGACGAGCGCCTCGACGTACGTCTCATCGGTCACATCACAGTTGCAGGCCAATGTGCGCAGGCGATCGGCGCTGATGCCCCGGACGCCGGACTCGATGTTGGAGATCTTGCCTCGGTCCACACCCAGCAGGCCCGCCGCGAACTCTGCGGACATCCCTGACGCAGTACGGATCCGCCGCAGCTCGCTTCCCAGCCTCTTCTGTCGTTCTGTGGGGGTCGTCCTCGGGGGCATCGGGATTCCTTCCGTCCGGGGCAGGGGTCGCTCGGCGGCACTCGGAGGCCGCCCTACCTCTCCGTGGTGATTTCTCTTGAGTGCGTGGGAAATTTACCACCGGCTGCTCTACTGTCAGTATCGCGCAAGCTACGCACCGCAATATCGGAAGCGCACCGCGCGAGCATGCCCGCCTGCCCTGGGACGGGTGTGCCCGCGACCAGGGCGGTAGGCCACCGGCGACCTCAAACCCCTCGTATTGCAATGGAGTTCGTCATGCCCGAAATCCCCCTGGTACCCGTCCACTGGCACTTCCCCGCCCACCCCGCCTCCGTACGGAGGGCCCGTCACGCCGTCGCCGAATCGCTGCCGCACGTCCTCCGCCCGCGCCTGGGTGACGACCTGGGCCTCCTGACCTCCGAGCTGGTCACCAACGCCATCCGCCACGGGGTCTGCCGGGAGGACGAGGACCTCATCGAACTCGTGCTGTGGCCCGCCGACGGCCATTACTGGCTCGCCGTCTCCGACCCCGGCACCGGCAAGCCCGTACTGGCCCACCCGGACGCGGACTCCGAGAGCGGCCGGGGCCTGCTCCTCGTCGACCGCCTCGCCACCGCCTGGACCGTCCGCCCCCGCCCCACGCGCGGAACATCCGTGATCGCGGGCCTCTCTTTCCGCCAAGGCGCCTGACCCGGCAGAACAGCCGGTCGGACAGCACGGCCCTGCCTGCGCTGTCCGACCGGCTGGCCCAACTCGGCGAAGTCGGAATCGTCGAGCGCGCCCGTCGACCAGGCCGGCCACCGAGAGTGCGCCACGAACTCACCTGGAGTGGACACCGCCTCGACCCTGCCTTCCGGGCTTTGCGGGACTGAAGACGGAGACCTCGACACAAGACGACGGAACTGAGAGCAGCCGTGGGACAAGCCCTCTTCGCTGACCGGCCGGCCAGCCGTCTCACCTGTGGCAATGCCCAAGACTCCGTCCGCCTCTGGCCCACCGGCTCAGCGTAGGGACGCTTCGGGCGGCATCCGTTTGTACATACGCGAAGACCCCGTCATCAGCGTTTCCGCTGATGACGGGATCCAAGTCGCACTTACACAGTGTGCCCCCGGCAGGAGTCGAACCTGCGTACACGGCTCCGGAGGGGGGATCGCCTTTCAGGCATCGTCGCAGGCCACACCCCGGGACGGTGCCTTGTTGACACTTGAGGGGCATGTTCGTCGTTGCGTGAGCGTGCCTGGCGTCTGTCTTCTACCCTGCTGATCGTGTCGTTACCTGGATGCAGTGCCTGTGATGCAGCAGATGTGGGGTAGTGAGCGTCGCCGCACGGCGATCGGTCGGATGGCGTTGTCGGTGCCCGCGCGTCAGGCGCTGGCGGACCGCCAGTTGCTACCTGAGCGGACGATCCTCGACTACGGCTGTGGCCGTGGTGACGATGTTAGAGCTTTGGAGCAATTGGACTGCCAGGTGGCTGGGTGGGATCCGTATTACCGCTCCGACACTCAACTGGTCGCAAGCGACGTCGTGTTGCTGACCTACGTGTTGAACGTGATCGAGGATCCGGTAGAGCGTCGGCAGACCTTAAAGCAGGCGTGGGAGCTGACCTCGACGCTGCTGGTTGTCTCAGCCCGGCTGACCTGGGAGCAGTCAAAGGTTCGCGGTCAGCAGTTCGGTGATGGCCTACTGACGAGTCGGCAGACGTTCCAGCATCTATACGCCGCGAGTGAGCTTCGGGAGTATGTGGAGCAGGTGACCGGCGTGCGGGTGGTGGCGGCTGCGCCCGGAGTCGTCTACGCGTTCCGGGACGAGGGCGCCCGTCTGAGCTATCTGGCGCAGCGTGTGATTCCGGATGCCGAGTGGCTTGCTTCCGAGGACACTGCCTCAGCGGTGCGTGCGGTGGTGGACTTCTTCGAGCGCAGGGGACGTCCGCCGCGGATTGAGGAGATGCCGCGGACCGTCGCGGAGCTCTTGGCTCACCTGCGGCCTGGCGACGTCAAGCGCCTGGTGCGGGATGGTGCTGATCCTGAGCGGGCCACTGCGGGAGCTAAGCGATCGACGCTGAACACGTTGCTCTACCTGGCGGTGGAGCTGTTCAACGGTCGCGGGCCGTTCGGGAGCCTGCCAGTGGGCTTGCAACAGGACGTGCGCACGTTCTTCAGTTCCTACAAGGAAGCGTGTCAGCGGGCTGACCGACTGTTGTTGAAGCTCCGCGAGGACGGCTATGTGCGCAATGCTATGAATGCCTCCGTTGCCGGCAAGGTGACACCGACGGCGCTGTATGTGCATCGACGCGCGCTGGATCGGATCCCGACGGTTTTGCGCTTGTACGAGCACTGCGCATCGATCGCTGCCGGTCGCCCGGAGCAGTGGACCGTGGCCAAGCTCAAGCACCAAGGGCGAGCGGTGTCGTGGCTGGACTACCCGGACTTTGACAAAGACCCGCATCCACGGATCCGGTCCTCCTACATGGTGGACCTGCAGACGCTTGAGGCGTCCCATCTCTCATACGAGAGCTCGGCCAACCGGCCGCTGCTGCACCGCAAGCACGAGTTCCTGGCACCGGATGATCCGGACGTGCCGCGATACCGCCGGTTGACCGAGGGTGAGATGCGGGCGGGGTTGTATGAACGGCCGCACCTGATCGGGACCGAGAACGGCTGGGACGCCGAGCTCGTTAGGTGCGGCCGACAGCTACGCGGGCACCGGCTGGTGCGTCGCTCCGAGGCGTAGGGCTGGTCAACCTCCCTGAGGCTGCATGCTGGCGATCGTCTCGGCGAGCGGGAGTGGATCGAAATCGGCTGCCTGGGAAGGGAACCAGGAAAGACGCAGCCCGTTGGCAGCCACGGCGTCGTCCAGGCCCATCGCCTGAAGGACATGGCTGGGCGTGTAGGAGGCGCTGGTGCAGGCCGAGCCGGTGGCGATGGCGACCTGGTCTTTGAGACGGACGATGAGTGCTTCGGCATTCAGCTCATCGAAGCTGACGTTGAGGATGTGGGGGACGCTGTGCTCGGGGTCTCCGTTGAGGCGGAAGCGCGTCGCGCTGAGCGCAGCAAGGATCCGTTCGCGCATCGCCTTCGCCTCCCGCTCCCAAGTTTCCCGGCTCTCGGTGAAGATCTTCACGGCCTCGGACAGACCCATGATCAATGGAACAGCGAGGGTGCCAGGGCGCAGTTTGCGCTCCTGTCCACCGCCGAACATGATCGGCTCCAGCGGCACCCTGTCCCATCCCCGTCGGCGGGTGACAAGAGCGCCGACGCCCTTTGGGGCGCCGATCTTGTGGCCGGAGATGCTGATCAGGTCGATGGGCGCCATCAGGTCGGCGGGGACCTTGCCGTAGCCCTGAGCGGCGTCGACATGCAGATAGGTGGGCGTGACGCGCAGCTTCTCGGCGAGTTCGGCGACCGGCTGGATGACGCCGGTTTCGTTGTTGACGTGCATCAGCGACACCGCCAGGGTGTCCGGACGCAGCCGCTCCAGCACGGCGTCGGCGGTGATGCGGCCGCTGGGGCCGGGGGAGAGGAAGTCGACCTCGAAGCCGCGGGTATCGCGTAGGTGCGTCAGCGGCTCCAGTACCGCCTTGTGCTCGATGGCGGAGGTGATGATGTGCTTGCGACCCGTGAGCTCGCCGTGCGGCGCCAGCCCGAGCAAAGCGATGTTGTTGGACTCCGTCGCCCCGCTGGTGAAGATCACTTCTTCCGTCTTGGCGCCCACGGTGCTGGCGATGAAGGAACGCGCCTGCTGAACCGCCTTCTTGGCGCGTGCACCGTACTCGTGGGTGCGGCTGCCAGCGTTGCCGAAGTCTTCGGTCATCCAGTGCAGCACCACCTCGGCAACCCGCGGGTCCACCCGTGTCGTCGCCGCCACATCCAGATACGCCACCACGGCGCTCACCCGCCTCTTTGCACGCTTGCATAACGGTCGTACGTCAAGTGGTTAACGTACATGCTGAGACTGCAGCGCACGAAGCCATCGCCCCAGTACGTCAACATCGTCCTTGCGGTGCTTGTTCCCGTGTCGCTTCGCCGACTGCAGACGCATGGTCGAAGGAGTGGTACGTCATTTTGTGCACCTGAGTACGTCGAGACGAGAGTGACGTACGTTTCTCAGGAGACGTACGCGCACGCTAGAGTGCACGGGTGCAGACTGAAGCGGCGAGCAAAGCTGCGGGGCGGGCTGTCTCGCGAGTGTCTAATGGCTTTGAGTACATCTTCCCTGCGATCCGCGGGGTGCAGGCGGGACGGGAGTTTTATGCATCGATGTGCCCGTTGCGGCTCATCCCAAAGATCTTCCTTTTCGACGAAGATGATCTCTCTGCCGAACTGAGAGCCCAGCGCGTCCTGAACAAGGGACGCCTGCCGGCGCTCGCCCGCTACATCCTCGACAACCCCGAGGACTACGTCTTCAGTGCCCTCACCGCCTCCGTGGACGGAGACATGCTCTTCGATAGCCAGGGAGCCGAAGGAGCGGCGCACCGCACCGGGCACTTGCGCATCCCGATGGACGCACGCTTCCTCATCAACGACGGACAGCACCGTCGTGCCGCAATCGAGCTGGCGTTGAAGGAAAACCCGGACCTGGGTGACGAGACCATCGCCGTGGTTTTCTTCCACGACACTGGGCTCGCCCGCTCCCAGCAGATGTTCGCCGACCTCAACCGGCACGCCGTCCGCCCGGCGCGTTCCATCGGCGTGCTGTACGACCACCGGGACGTCAACGCACAGATCACCCGGTCCCTCACCGAGCGCTCGACCATCTTCAAGGGCTTTGTGGAGATGGAAAAGAGCACCCTGTCCGCCCGGTCCCGCAAGCTGTTCACCCTCAGCGCCTTGTACTTCGGCAACCAGTCCCTGCTCCAGGGCCTCGAGCTGAAGCAGGAGGAGGCCAGCCAGCTTGCGCAGTCGTTCTGGGAGACCATGGATACGGCGCTGCCCGAGTGGGCGATGGTGCGTGACAAGCAGCTGTCCGCTCAGGAGATGCGCCGGGACTTCATCCACAGCCACGGCATCGCCCTGCATGCGCTCGGTCGTATCGGCAACTCCCTGCTGCGGGAATCAACCAAGGCGACCGCATGGAAGAAGAGGCTGGCTCCGCTGAAGCACGTGGACTGGAGCCGGGCCAACACCGACTGGGAGGGACGCGCTATCGTCGGCGGCCGCGTCTCTAAAAGCCATCAAAACGTGACACTCACCGTAAATTATCTGCGCAAGCATCTGGGTCTGGAGCTGAGCCCAGAAGAACAGCGCGTGGAAGACGCATACCTGCGAGGCGAGGCATGACCACCATCCCCCTCAACCTCGGGCTCACCCCCGTACGTCGCAAGCCCTTTAACGGGCGTTCGCTGGACGAGGTCGTTACCGAGCTCACCGAGGAGATCCGCGAGCTCTACACCGCTGACCAGGTGCCCTGGGTCATCGGCTACAGCGGAGGCAAGGACTCCACCGCCGTCCTGCAGCTGGTGTGGATGGCCCTCGCAGACCTGCCCGCCGAGCAGCGCACCAAGGCCGTGCACGTCATCTCCACCGACACCCTCGTGGAGAACCCCGTCGTCGCAGCCTGGGTCTCCGCCTCGCTGGGCACCATGCAGGACGCGGCACAGGCGCAGAGCCTGCCGATCGAACCGCACCGCCTCACGCCGGAGATAAAGGACACCTTCTGGGTGAACCTCATCGGCCGCGGCTATCCTGCCCCGCGCCCGAAGTTCCGCTGGTGCACCGAACGACTGAAGATCAAGCCGTCTAACAGCTTCATCCGCAGCGTGGTCGCTGCCCACGGCGAAGCGATCATGGTGCTGGGTATTCGCAAGGCAGAAAGCCAAGCCCGCGCCCGCGCCATGGAAAAGCATGAGAAGCGGCGCGTGCGCGACCGCCTCTCCCCCAACGCCAACCTGCCCAACTCCCTCGTCTACAGCCCTGTTGAGGACTGGACCAACGACGATGTGTGGGAGTTCCTGATGCAGAAGCCCAACCCCTGGGGCTACAACAATCAGGACCTGCTCACCATGTACCAGGGTGCTTCCGGGGACGGCGAATGCCCCCTCGTGGTCGACTCCACCACCCCCTCCTGCGGCTCCAGCCGCTTCGGCTGCTGGACCTGCACCCTCGTCGAGCAGGACAAGTCCATGTCCGCCATGATCCAGAACGACGAGGAAAAGGAGTGGATGCTCCCCCTGCTGGATCTGCGCAACAAGCTCGACGCCCCCTTCGGCCACTACCAGGAGGGCGACCCCGATCTCCCGCCCGGCCGCAAGGCACCCTTCCCGCGCCCCGACAAGCCGGCCCGTGACTTCCGCCGGATGAACGGCAAGGTGATGCTGTTCAACGACGGTGCCATCCACGGCCCCTATCTGCAGTCCTACCGCGAAGAGTGGCTCAAGGAGCTGCTCCAGGCGCAAACATGGATCCGTGCCCACGCGCCCGAGCACGTGCAGAACATCGAACTCATCACGCTCGACGAACTCCATGAGATCCGCCGGATCTGGGTGTTCGACAAGCATGAGGTCGAGGACAGCCTGCCGCAGATCTACCGGGACGCCACCGGCGAGCCGTTCCCGGGTGGCCCGCTGGATGAGCAGCTTGTCATGGGCTCTGACGAGATGGATGTCCTCAAGCAGGTGTGCGACGGCGACGACCTGCACTACAACATGGTCCGCGAACTCCTCGCCGTCGAGCGGAAGTACCGCACCATGGCTCGCCGTTCCGGCCTCTTCCAGGCTCTCGAGCAAGCCGTGCAAAAGGGCTACTACGACAACCACGAAGATGCCGTGGAATTCGCTACGCGCAAGAAAAAGTGGCGTGAAGACATCGCTGAGAACCTGACCTTCGACGACGAAAACGAACTTGATGCTCCTGCGTAAGATCACCCTCGAAGAATTCGGGGCCTACCGCGGCAAGCAGTCTCTTGATCTCACCCCCAAGAAGAACAAGCCGATCATCCTGATCGGCGGGTTGAACGGGTGCGGCAAGACGACCCTTCTCGATGCCATCCAGCTGGCGCTCTACGGAAACCGGGCCCGCTGCAGCGGGCGCGGCACCAAGGCTTACGACGCCTACCTGCGCGAAAGCATCAACCGCAAGGCCGACCCCACCCGTGGCTCTGCCATCACTCTCGAGTTCACCGTCATGACCGGCGGGCACGAGCACTACTACCGCGTCGTCCGCAGCTGGCACATCAGCGGCAAAACCCTCAAGGAATTCCTCAACGTCTACGTTGACGACACCTACGGCGCACGCGCAAAGACCCAACGCGACGTCACGCCCGAGGGCAAGTTCAATCGGCTGTTGAGCGAGGGCTGGGCCGACCACGTCGAATCCCTCCTCCCTCTGGAGATCGCCTCCCTGGCTTTCTTCGATGGTGAGAAGATCGAATCACTGGCCGACCCCGAACGGGCCGCCTCCGTCATCGAGTCCGCCGTCCACTCTCTCCTGGGCGTGAGCACCGTCCAGCAGCTGCGCAACGATTTGCTGGCCCTGCAGCGTCGCCAGAAGCTGTCCGACGAGGAACAGCACCTGCTGGATAACATCCGCACCCAGGAAGTCGAACGCGAAGCGGTGCTCTCCCAGTACGACATCGCCCATCAGGAACTCGCCCACTCCCGCGCCGAGTTCGGTAAGGCGCAGCGCAAGCTGGACAGCCTGGAGAAGGCGTTCGCCGACGAGGGCGGCGATCTGTTCACTAGGCGCATCGAGCTGGAGAACGACAAAAAGCAGACCGCCGCCCGCCTGGCCCAGGTGCGCGCCGAGCTGATCCAGCTTGCCGCGGGCCCGCTGCCCCTGCTGATGGCCCAACCGCTCCTGCAGGACGTGCGCTGGCAGGCCGAAAAGGAGCAGGAAGCCCAGCAATCGGCACAGGTTCTGGAGGTACTCGAAGCGCGTGACCAGTGGTTGCTGGATCTGGTGCCCGACACCGTCCGCGCCGATGTGCTCAAGCAACTGGACGCCGACCGCGCCGAGCGTGCTGACAAGACGCAGCTGCCGGTGGACCTACGCTTGCCGCACGACGCACTGGCTCAGCTCACCGTCTTGAATGAACTCCTGCAGCGGGACCAGGAGCGCTCACAGCAACTACTGCACAGCGCTGCAGAACTGACAGAACAACTCGACCAACTGGACCGGCAGCTCGCCGGCGTCCCTGCCCAGGACAAGGTCGAAGCCCTGCAAGTCGCCCGGGATGAGCAGATCGTGGAGGTTGCCCGCAACCAAGCCGCCTGTGACCGCGCCACGGCCAAGCTGGAGGACCTCAAGCGACGCCGCGAGCACGTCACCACCCTGCTCGAACGGGCCCACAAGGAGTTCGTTCGCACCAAGGTCAAAGCAGAAGAAGTCGAGCGGATCATCAAATACTCTGAAAAGGCCCGCGACACTCTCGAACGCTTCGGCTCCGCACTCCTCAAGCGGCACATCAGCCGACTCGAAGTGGCCGTTCTGCAGAGCTTCAAGGTCCTCATGCGCAAGCAAGGACTCGTGCACGACCTGCGCATCGACACCGATAAGTTCACCCTCACCCTCGCCGATGCCGACGGGGAGCCCATCGACCCCGCGCGCCTGAGTGCCGGCGAGCGCCAGCTCTTGGCCGTCTCCTTGCTGTGGGGCCTGATGCGGGTCGCGGGCAACCGCCTGCCCAGCGTTATCGACACCCCGCTGGGCCGCCTCGACAGCCGTCATCGCGAGCACCTCGTCGACCGCTACTTCCCCAATGCCAGCGACCAGGTCCTCTTGCTGTCCACCGACGAGGAGATCGACGAGTACCTGCTGGGCCGCTTGAAGAAGTCCGTCGCCCAGACCTACACCCTTGTCCACGACGACACTGAGTTCACCACCGCTGTCGTCGAAGGCTACTGGTGGAACGCAGGAGCACAGCATGCCGGTTGACAACGTCCGCCTGTCCCAGCCAGCCAAGGACCGGCTGATCTACCTCAAGCGCACCACCGGCATCACCCAGTGGAACGTACTGTGCCGCTGGGCGCTGCTGCTGTCCCTCAAAGACCCCTCGACTCCGCTGGTCAAGGACATCGTCACCGACTCCAACGTGGAAATGACCTGGAAGACCTTCGCCGGCCAGCACGGTGATGTCTATCTGGCCCTACTCAAGCAGCGATGCGCGGCGATTGGGCAGGAAGTCTCCGATGAGAACGTCGCTCGCATGCTGACCGTGCACCTGCACCGTGGCATCGGATATCTGGGCGCGGACAAGGCGATGGCCACCATCGAAGGAATGATCGGCGCCGTCGTGCCCTCCTGACGCTCCTCCCCCTGAGTGACTGCCGAGGGCACACATTTGCCCGCCTGGCACGCCCCACGACCCGTCCGCTAAGACAAGGCACACTCTTCCCCCCTCTGTCGGGCATGCGAGCCCTCGTGTGCCCGACAACTTCATGTCCGAAGCACCGCACGCTCCCGCAGCCTCTGCAGTATCCCTCGCCCTGCGCAGTCACCGCGGAGAGGCCTTGCACGAGCCATGGACACGACTGCGACGCCACCGAGACCGCTCCGCTTCGCCGTGAGCTTGCTCCAGCCGGCAGCTCACGCAGGCGGCCAAGCTTCCACGTCAATAACGGGCGCTTAGCTCCTTTTCGGCCCCCGAGCGCGACGTCGGCTTCGTGCAGGCAGCGAGGGGGTGTGCGCACATGACGCTCCGTTCCGTGCCACCAATTGGCCCGCAGGGAGCCATTCATGCGACGGGACGGCGGCAACCACTCACGCAGAACATCACGGTATGTCACATTTGAACATGTATGTCATTGAGGGCGATCCAGCGGGGGACCGTTCACACCACCAAGCGCCCGGTATGCAGCAGGTCCTGATTCAGCCTCCGAGGGGGATAGTGGTTGAATCGTGATACATCGAAGAGAAGACGCCTACCTGCACGTTCCGCTACGATGCCGGGCGGAAAGTGGACGCCCCCACCGCCACGTTCCGCTTGCCGAGACGCAAAGTGCGAGGCAGAGCGTGGCATTGCCCGCACTGACTCGTCGCACCATGACGATGCGTCGCCTTCGGTGATTGGTACGCGCGAAAGGGCAGGACTCAACTCTTCATGCTGCAGAACCTTTTGCACCGCACACGACCGGATCAAGCCGCCGAGGGAACGTGCGCGCCGACTACTGCACACTCTGTACCCGGTGATGGCGGCGGCTCCATAGGGGCGGCACTGGTCGGCCAACAGGGTGCCCTCAGGTTGTGCCCTGCTCAGCAGGTGTGGTCTGACCTCCGCCTGTGCTGCAGCAGCCCCGCTGCCCACGCCCAGCTTCGAACGTGGGCGGCACACGATGGTGAAGTGCAGCAAGTACGGTCGACATCCATCGCACTCACGCCGTTGCCCCAAGGCAGGCGACAACCCACCCTGCATACTCGGGCCGACGGGGGCTGGCCCTTGCCCCGTTGAGGGGCTCGGCGATGTAACGGACTATCGGGGGCGGGGGGTTTGCCGCATGCGAAGCTGCGAGAAATACCGCGGGGTCATCAATGAAGGCCGACTTCTCGGGCCGCTGACCTTCCGTACGGGTGAAGTGCATATCCGATATGGCAGTGAAGTAACCATGGTGGGAGCATAAAGTGTCAGCGTTCTCAACGGAGTCGTCGGAGCATGTTGACACGTGGATTGATTTTTTCCCGTGGGTCGAATATCTCGATGCCCCAGACCTTATCGACCTCCAACGACTCGGGGGACCCGCTCAGTGGTGGAGTAAGGAAAGTCCGACGCAGACGGCGATGAGACGAGCTTCCATGGAAGAAGTCTTTGACCTGCTCGGTGGCATTCTGCTGTCTAGCGGGAACCTCGTGGACGAAGACTGCGTAATACTCTTTCCTGCTTTGCATGCCACCACTGTCATCGAAGACCTCGATATGGAAAACGACGGTGCTACTGCAGCATTGGTGGAGTTCGGAGTTCTTGCGCTGGGTGATTTGCGGGGCATAACACCGCATGATCTCAGTTTGCACCTTCCCCTGACGCACGATGAGGTGGTCACCCTCCTGGGTGCTGTAATACGTGCAGTCGCCCTGCCAAACGAGAGCTCGCACGCTGTAGCGGTAACACAGTGGTTCAGTGAGCTGGACAGCGTGGAGCAAAGTATCCTGCTCTTGCATCGATGTGCCCCAAAACGTCAGGAACTGTCCACACTGGCGATGCAGCACCGCATGCCTTTGGAACGCTTGCAGGAACTCTGTGAAGAGCTATCCCATCGCTTCGACGCTGCCATGGCCACATCCTCTGCTTTGCGGGCAGCCGTGGCGGATTTCGACCACGTCACCCATACGCCGACACCTATGGCGCAGCTCCAGTGCCGTCGTCCGTGGCTAGGCGGCTTTTTGCCGGGTAGCGATGTGAGTCTCGTGACGCTGTTGTCCTCCCTGCGGCATGCCGAAGTGCGGGAACAATGGATATGTCGTCCCTCTGTGTGCGGGCAAGTGCAGAAAACTCTGAGCATCCTTGGTTTTGAAGAGGATGAGGTTATGGCACTTCCCGTTGCTCGGAGAATATTGAGTCAACGGGGATGGGTTGCAGCGTACATTGATGCCTGGCTCGACTTTTGCGGGATTCCTTCCCAATCGGGTCAGCTGCAGTTTAGTGGCATGTCCACCCTCGAACTCGGTAATCTTCCGCGACGGGATGCTCAGCCCGCGCCAATCAATCACCCACCTGCGAAAAATCTCGACAGTGCGCCACAGTCTGGCACGCACGATCATGACGGGGATTCGGAGTCTCCTTCTTCGGCTGACGGCACATCATCGCAGGCAGATGCCGTGGCTATTCGCGCATGGGCGCGCAGCAACGGATTTGCCATAGGTGAGCGCGGGCGTATTTCGAGAGTTATTCAAGAAGCCTATGCTGCGGCGCGCGGTGACATGTCCCATGCTGCCTCTCCGCGAGAGACGCCACCACTATCTCTCACCCGGGATGACCCTTCCCGCTCGCCGGATAGCGCGCTTGCCGAGGAGTTCGCGACGCTCGCTGCTCTGCTAAACCCCGATGAGCAGGGCATAACAATCGGTTCTCTCTTGAGACTCGGGGAAGAGCTGCCGCCGCAGGCGCAAAACATTGTCCACCGCATCCTGAACGCCACCCTGGGGGAAAATGGCTGGATCGTGGACAGGGAAGAAGCCGCACAGGCTAGCGCGGGTGCTCCTGTCCGGAAAACGCTTAAGCAGCGCGCTCGGGAAGTGCTCCAGGCGGCCGATCATCCGCTTTCGACCGGCGAACTCGCCTCACGCATGGGCGACACCGTAAATGAGCGGTCCTTGAAGGTGCAACTTGCCGCGGACCTGCGTTTCACGCGCAGCGATATTGACTCCTGGGCGCTGACAGAATGGCAATTGCGCCCTTACACCAGCGTGCGTGAACTGGTGGAAGAAGAAGTCGATAAGGCGGGCGGCAGTATAGAAAGTGGCGAGCTCGTGAAGGTGTTGACGCAAGCTTTTTCCATCAAAGAATCCACCCTGCGACAGGTGTTCTCCTCTGCACCTTTCACTGCTCGCGGGGGACGAGTGCAACGCCTCAGCGACCTCGAGAGCGGGAGGTACCAAGGCGACACGCACCGGGTCGACGAGCCCGCCGACAACAGTGCGGGTGTTCAGCTCGCCCGGGATCTCGGATTGGACTTCTAGTGCACGCTATTGAAGCTCTCCGGGATGCCGGTCTTGGGGGAGAGTACCGTAGTGACCGCGGCAATGTTGTCGATGAGTTCTACGTACCGGCTCTGCGGGCATCGACCGCGTACGATCGTGCTGTCGGGTATTTCACGGCGTCTGTCCTGGCCGTCATCGGCGAGGGCATAGAAGAATTCACCCGGCGCGCTGGGACGATGCGCATCGTGGCCTCGCCCTATCTCCTCGCCGAAGATATCGCCGAGATCGAAGCGGGCTACGAGCTCCGCGCCGTCATGGAGAAGGCTGCCCTACGTGACCTGGAGCGTGCGACGGAAGACGTCAGGGCGGTACGCGGACTGGGCAAGCTCGGCGCGCTCATCGCCGAGGGGCGATTGGACATGAAGCTCGCCTACGTCACGGCCGGCAGCCGGGTCGGCATGTATCACGAAAAGATCGGCGTCTTCCGCGATGACCACGACCTCGTCGCGTTCAAGGGCAGCGCGAATGAGACGCTGTCGGGCCTGGTGGGCAACTTTGAATCCATCGAGGTCTTCCGTAGCTGGGACGAGCGAGACCGTGAACGGGCCTTGCGTATCAGCAAAGACTTCGACGACCTGTGGCATGACAAGACCCCCCTGCTTCGTGTCATGCCCTTCACCGACGCCGCCAAGCAGATCATCGAGCGCAGCAGCTGCGCTGGAGCTGACCCCAACGACGACACAGTAATCCCCCCGTCCGGCGCACCGATCACTGTCATCCGCGAAGACCGCACCGGCATGCTGACCATCCCTCCGCAGCTGCGAGTGCGCGACTACCAGAAGAGGGCCGTCACCCAGTGGTTTGCCCAGCAGGGCTGCGGCATCCTGCGCATGGCAACCGGCACCGGCAAGACCCTCACCGCCCTGTCCGCCGCCGCCCAGGTGACCAAGATGCTCCACAAGGCCGGCGAACCACTGCTCACCGTCGTGATCGCCCCCTACCAGCACTTGGTCGACCAGTGGGCGAAAGACATCGAGTGGTTCGGCGTGCACCCCCTGCGTGCCTACGAGTCGACCACCTCATGGTTTCCCCACGCCTCCCAAATGTTGGATGCGCTGGCGCTGCACGCCATCCGTGGTGGCGTCATCATCACCACGAACAAGACCTTCGGCGAGACCGCCTTCCAAAGCATCCTCCAGCGCTACCGCGGCCAGCTCCTCCTCATCGCCGACGAGGCACACAACCTTGGCGCCCGGCATATCCGCTCCAAGCTGCCCGACAGCGCGCAGTTTCGCCTCGGACTGTCAGCTACCCCGGAACGCTGGTTCGATGACGAAGGCACCACCGCACTCACCGACTACTTTGGCCCGGTGGTCTTCGAGCTGGGCCTCGGTGATGCCATCAAAGCAGGAGCACTGTGTCGCTACACCTATAAGCCCGTGATAGTAGAACTGGATGCCGATGAGACCGACCTTTACATAGAGATCACCGAAAAGATCGGCAGGCTGTTCGCGATGCAACAGTTCTCCGACCAAGCCGACGACAACAGCCCTCTAGGCCACCTGCTGCGTAAACGAGCCAACCTCCTCGGTCACGCCCGCGCGAAACTTCCAGTGCTACGACGGGAGATCAGCCAACGCAGTGAGGAGTGGTATCAGCTGCTGTACTGCGCAGAGGGACAGCACCCCCTGTCCTACGAAGACGGCGCCGCACCGGAGCCAGCGCAGATCGATCAAGTACTGGACCTTGTCGGCAACCAGCTGCAGATGCCCGCTGCTCGCTACACCGCCGAGACCAAACGATCCGAACGTCGCCAAATCCTGGAGCGGTTCGCCGATCGAAAGCTGCAAGTCATCGCCTCTATGCGCTGCCTGGACGAAGGCGTCGACGTGCCCGCCGCCCGCACCGCATATCTGCTGGCCAGCTCCTCCAACCCCCGGCAGTTCATTCAACGCCGCGGCCGAGTGCTGCGACAGGCACCGGGCAAGACCATGGCCGACATCGTGGACTTCGTCGTGGTCCCCCCGACCGACATGCCCGATCTGCAGGACCGCACCGAACGCAGCATGGTGGCCCGCGAGCTGGCCCGCGTGACGGAGTTCGCGCAACTGGCGGACAACGAAGCCGAGACCCTCGACCTCCTTCGTCCGCTACGCCTGCGATATGGCCTGCTCGACACCTAATCCACCGCATCACCAAACGGAGTAGACGTGAGCGAGAAGAAAACTGCGCAGGACGTGCTAAGTCAGCTGTCGCCCGAGGGCGTCAAACTGGCGAGGCGCGTCATCGAATTGGAGCGTGAGAACTTGCACATCAGAAGTTCCACCACCGTGGTCAATGAGATCGTGACGGCTGTGAAGGGGCTGATCAAGTGAAGCTGCTGAGGCTGACCCTGGACAACTTTCGTGCGTTCTACGGCCGTCAGACGCTGGATCTCGCCGTCGATGACTCCAAGCCGGCGGTGCTGATCTTCGGTAACAACGGTGCAGGTAAGACCACCCTCCTCAATGCATTCGCCTGGGCGTTGTACGGCAAGTTCTCCGCCGACGTAGAGCAGCAGCACCGCGTCATCCATGACCACAAATGGGCGGAGACCCCGCACGGCACGCCGGTCAGCGCCTCGGTGGAGCTGAAATTCGAACACGCAGGGGTAATCTTCACCGCGCTGCGTGAGGTGGCCACCGTCAAGAACACTGACGAGCAGATAGCTGTCGCAGCCAAACTCACCCTCAACGAGATTAGAAACGGCGAGAGCAAGCCCGTAGCCAACGGCCAGGACCGCATCGAGAAGATCCTTCCCGAAGGCCTACGTCGCTTCTTCTTCTTCAACGGTGAGCGCATGGAGAAGATGTTCGCCGGCGAGGAGAACAACGACGAGGTCAAACGCGCCATCAAGACCCTGATGGATCTTGAACCGATGGAGCGGGCGATCACCGAGCACCTTCCCGCAGCCGCACGACGCCTCGCGAAGGAGATCGACAAAGGTGGCGACAGCCGCCTTCAGCAGCTGCGCGATCAACAGGAAGGTCTCGAACAGCAGCGTGATGATGCCGCCCGGCGTGCGCAGAAAGTCTCCCGCGACATCAGCAGCTACGAGAGCGAAGTTCGGGAGATGGAGCGAGCGCTACGCAGCCACTCGGAGTCCAAGCCTCTGCAAAATGCTCGCAAAAAACTCGAATGGAAAATCAACGAGATGGGCGGGCAACTGCAGGACCGGTATGCACGCAAGCGTGAGATCCTGTCCAAGGGGGCATTTCTTGCCTTCACGTCGCACATCGACGAGACTGTGATTGGGCTGGCAGAAGCTATGCGCGAACGCCGCCAACTGCCCGCCGGCATCCAACGCGACTTCATCGAGGGCCTCCTCGAAGAAGGAATATGCATGTGCGGCACTCCCGTTCCTGAGGGGAGCGCGGCATATCACGAGCTGGACAAGCGCCGCTATAACGCTGGTCTTGCCGATGTGGAATCCCGCTGGATGTATGTCAGTGGACAGATGAAGCACCTCAGCGAGGCACGTCAAAAGCTCCTCGACGACTTGCGGCAGGCTACATTCGAAATCCAAAACTGCCAGAACGAGATAAAGAGCCTGGAGGAAGAAAAGAGCGAAATCGACCGCCAACTGCAGGGCGTCAACATTGAAGACGTACAGCGCCTCGAGCAGCGGCGCAAGGAGTACGACGAAAAACGCATTGACGGACTCGCAGAACATCGCCGTCTGGAAGAGCGCCGGATCGAGTTTGAAGCCCAGATCGACAAGATGAAGAGGCTTTTCAGATCCGCGCAGGCAGCGGACGAAGCATCCCGCAAGGTCCAGCGGCAGGTCAATCTCGTCAACGAGGTTCTGGACACCTTCCGCGAAGCACTGGAACTGAAGACCGAAGAGGTCCGCGAACAGCTTGATGTGAAGCTCAAGGAGGTATTCTCGAGGATTTTCATCAAGTCCTACGAGCCTGAACTGACTGACTCCTTTGAGCTGTTGCTGAAGTCCCCCGCTGGCATTGCCATCCGCAGCACAGGCGAAAACCAGGTCCTGGGCCTGTCCTTCGTCGGCGCAGTCTCGGAGATCGCCAAGCAGATCCACCAGCGCAAGGCCAAAGACAGCGAGGACATCATTGGCGAGGGGGGCATTTACCCGGTCGTCATGGACGCCCCCTTCGGTAGCCTGGATTTCACCTACCAAGAAGAAATCTCTCAAGCGCTGCCGAAGCTCACCTCGCAGATCGTCACCCTGCTATCCAACTCCCAAGCGAGCGGCAAAGTGATGGACAACCTCCAAGGGGCAGCCACCCGTATGTACGTGCTGCGCACTGTTACCCCTAACACCGGCGCCGCGCAAGAGACTATCGAGATCAATAACCGGGCCGTCGCCTACGTCACGCACGGAGATTTCGAGCACACCGTCTTGGAAGAGGTGGCCTTCTGATGGCATATGAAGACCGTTTCCGCAGGCCAGCCGCCCACGAGGATCTCATCTCGGCCCTGGCCGGCAAAGAGGGACCTTTCAACGCCATGGTGGATGTCCTCATGTTCGCCGCTGTGCTGGGCCGCAACAAGGGCAAACGCGAGCCCTTCGACAAACCTGGCGAGCCCATTCGCCTGGCGCTGATTGAAGGCCGTCAATACGGTGATGTACTCATCGACATGATCGCAGTAGCGGAGGAACCCAACGATCCGAAAATCCTCGCCGACGAGCGCCAGCCCGACCGGGTTGAAATCTTCGAGGAGTACGCAAACGGTGGACTCAACTACATCCAGGGCGAGATCAACGCCAGCGGCGGCCACGACTACGTCTCCATCATCAGCACCCTAGTCATGGACGCTCTGACCACACCCGACGAGCGGCAGAACGAATTCTCCGCACTGGTGCGAGCCGCAGATCTAGATTGGTAGCATGTAGGAGTCCGGGACAAGCCAACGTGGCATTGTGGCTGCAGTCCCGGACGTCTTCTGCAGACCGAGTCCGTTTTCGGTGCTTGCGGTCCAGAAAAATATATGCCAGTTAATACTCCAGCAGGATTTCTGTATTTGTCCTGGTCAACGGTCTGGCGGCGGGGAGCTTAGCCTCGATCTTTCGTGAGGGTCCGCCGACGGAGTCGGTGGGCCCTCACGCTTTCTGGAGCTGGTGGTGGGCAGGCCGGTGGCCCGGTTTTCGCGTCGGGTGGGCGCCGGCTTCCACTGGCCGGGATCGGGTGGTGCTGTCGTCGGGACGGTTGAGGTTGCTGGTCAGCCGGGGTTGGGCAGGAGCGTGAGTCGTTTGAGGGCGGTGGCGATCTCGCTGGTCCAGGGCCAGTGCTGGGTGAGGCGAAGGATCCTGCGTCGGCCGGTGGTGACGAGTTGGGCGGCCGCGGAGAAGAGGCGGAATCGCAGGCGGCGGGGTTCCCAGAGCCTGGCGGTGCCGGTGAGGGCGAGCATGGGCATCCAGGCCAGCAGGTCGAGGGCGATCTGGACGATCTCGAGCCAG
>NZ_LGCN01000165.1 GCF_001279005.1 Streptomyces caelestis | reverse complement strand
GAGGGCGATCTGGACGATCTCGAGCCAGACCTTGTTCTGAGCTGCCCGGTGCAGGGGCAGGTTGCGCAGGCCGGTGGCCCGGGCGGCCCGGATCCGGTCTTCGGCCCGGGCCCGCAGTCGGTGACGGAGTTCGAGTTCGGCGATCGGCCGGTCCGGGGTGTTGGTGGCGAAGGACGTGATCCGCATGCCGTCCGCGTCCGTAATTCTCAACTGGGCCCCAGGATGGGTCCGTTCCTTTCGGACGATCAGGCGCATGCCCTTCGGCCAGCCGTCCAGGAGCGTGCCGGTGAGCTCGGCGACCCAGGCCCCGTCACGGGCCTCACCATTGGTCTCGACGGCCGCGGTCCAGGCCGGGGCGGGGACCTTCAGCACGTGTTCGTGGATCGCTTCGGTGACCGTCATGCCGACCGAGTAGGACAGCCATCGGCCTCGCCTGGCGAGCCAGGACACGAAGTCGTGGGTGCCGCCCGCGGAGTCGGTGCGGATCAGGGTCTGCCGCCCTCGTCGGTAGTGCTTCGGCAGCTGGGCCAGGGCGAGTTGGGCGGTGCTGATGTGGTCGGCTGCCGTGTTGGAGCCCGCGTTTCCCGGCCGGAGTAGGGCGGCGACGGGCTCTCCGGTTCCGCCCGGGCCGTGGTCGACGAAGGCCGTCAGCGGATGGTGGCCGTAGGTCTTCTTCCAGGTCGCGGCCGCGTCCTGCTTGTCGGAGTGCGCGATCACGAGGACGCCGTCGAGATCGATGGTGACCTGACCGTCGGTGTCCGGGGCGTTCTCACCGGCCAACGACCAGACACGGTGACGGACTTCGGACCGTGCGGACCGGATCGCCCGCAGGGCCTT
>NZ_LGCN01000164.1 GCF_001279005.1 Streptomyces caelestis | reverse complement strand
GGCGACGTGGGAGGCGATCGAGCGGGCCGGGATGGACCCGGTCTCCCTGCGGGGCAGCCGGACCGGCGTCTTCGCCGGCGTCATGTACAACGACTACGGCAACCTGCTCACCGACGAGCAGTACGAGGGCTTCCGCAGCAACGGCAGCGCCCCCAGCATCGCTTCCGGCCGTGTGGCGTACACGTTCGGGTTCGAGGGTCCTGCGGTGACGGTGGACACGGCGTGTTCGTCGTCGTTGGTGGCGTTGCACTG
>NZ_LGCN01000163.1 GCF_001279005.1 Streptomyces caelestis | reverse complement strand
TGGGTGCCGGTGCTGGTCAGGGTGTAGACGGAGGAGGTGTGCTTGCCGTCGCTGCTCTGGCCGCCGTCGTAGAGGATGGCGATGTCGTCCTTGCCGTCCGCGTTGTAGTCGCCCGAGGTGGGTTGGCTGGCGGACCAGTTGAAGCTGCCGGGACTGGTCCAGGTCTTGGCGACGGTGAACTGGGTGCCGGTGCTGGTCAGGGTGTAGACGGAGGAGGTGTGCTTGCCGTCGCTGCTCTGGCCGCCGTCGTAG
>NZ_LGCN01000162.1 GCF_001279005.1 Streptomyces caelestis | reverse complement strand
GGCGACGTGGGAGGCGATCGAGCGGGCCGGGATGGACCCGGTCTCCCTGCGGGGCAGCCGGACCGGCGTCTTCGCCGGCGTCATGTACAACGACTACGGAAGCATCCTCACCGACGAGCAGTACGAGGGCTACCGTGGCAACGGCAGCGCGGGCAGCATCGCTTCCGGCCGTGTGGCGTACACGTTCGGGTTCGAGGGTCCTGCGGTGACGGTGGACACGGCGTGTTCGTCGTCGTTGGTGGCGTTGCACTG
>NZ_LGCN01000161.1 GCF_001279005.1 Streptomyces caelestis | reverse complement strand
GTTGTTGGTGAGTCGTCGTGGTGCGGCTGCCGAGGGTGTGGAGGCTCTGGTCGCGGAGCTGGCCGGGCTGGGTGCTCGGGTGTCGGTGGAGGCCTGTGACCTGGGGGAGCGTACGGCGGTCGAGGCACTGCTGGCCGGGGTTCCGGCGGACCGTCCGGTGCGGGCGGTGGTGCATGCGGCGGGTGTGCTGGACGACGGTGTGGTGGAGTCGCTGACGGGGGAGCGGCTGGCGGGTGTGCTGCGTCCGAAGGT
>NZ_LGCN01000160.1 GCF_001279005.1 Streptomyces caelestis | reverse complement strand
GCCGCCGCAGGCCCCGCAGCCCGGCTACGGCTACCCCCAGCAGGCTCCCCCGCCCGGCCAGCCCGGATACGGCTATCCGCAGCAGCCCGGCCAGCCCGGCGTCCCGCCGCAGCAGCCCTCGTACGGCCAGCAGCCGCCCTACGGCCAGGCCCCGTACGGCATGCCGCCCCAGCCCCCCGCCCCGGGCGGCGGCGGCAAGAAGGCCGGGATCGTCATCGGCGCCGTCGCCATCGTCGCGGCCCTCGGCGTGGG
>NZ_LGCN01000159.1 GCF_001279005.1 Streptomyces caelestis | reverse complement strand
CGGGCCGCCGTCTCCGCGAGGACCTCGCGGCCGTCGCGGGTCCAGAGGGCGTCGTTGAACAGTTCGACCTCGATGGGGCCGGTGTAGCCGGCCGCCTCCACGTGGCCCTTCCACTCCCGCATGTCGATCGCGCCGTCGCCGATCTGGCCGCGGCCGTTGAGGACGCCCTCGGGCAGCGGGGTGGTCCAGTCGGCGAGCTGGAAGGTGTGGATGCGGCCCTGGGCTCCCGCGCGGGCGATCTGCGCGGGGGCC
>NZ_LGCN01000158.1 GCF_001279005.1 Streptomyces caelestis | reverse complement strand
CCGGAGGGGCGTTCGGCGGTGCGGCCGATGGCGGTGGCGATGCGGTTGATGGCGGCGACGCGCTTGTCCTCGAGGGGGCCGAGGATGGCGTTCTGGACGAAGTTGGGTCCGCCCTGTCCGACGGTGTCGACCAGGCGCTTGTTGGCCTCGGCGATCTGCTGGTCGAGGTCGCCGAGGTTGCGTTCGACCTCGGCCCGGGCGGAGGCGGGGACCGCGGGGAGCTCGGGGGCCACCTGGGGGCAGGAGACCGTGCC
>NZ_LGCN01000157.1 GCF_001279005.1 Streptomyces caelestis | reverse complement strand
GACCGGCGGCACCTGGCCCGCGCTGATCGGCTTCGCCTGCGTCGGCCTGGGCATGGCGACGGTGACGCCCTGTCTCTACGTCGCCGCCGCAGCGGCGGGTCCGGGCGCCCTCGCCCTGGTCGCCGCCCTGGGCACCACGGGCCTCCTGGCGGGCCCGGCGGTGATCGGTTTCGTCGCCGGCCGCACGGACCTGACGACCGGCATGGCGGTGGTCGCGGCGTCCGCCGTGCTGGTGGCGGTGTGCTCGTGGCGGG
>NZ_LGCN01000156.1 GCF_001279005.1 Streptomyces caelestis | reverse complement strand
GGCCAGGAAGTGGCTGCCTTTGCGCTCGTACCGGACGGTCAGGCGGCGGTAGCCGAAGAGCCAGGAGATCGACCGTTCGATCTTCCAGCGGTACCGGCCGAGACGCTCGCTGGACTCGATGCCGGGTCGGGCGATGCGCGGGACGATGCCCCGCTTGCGCAGCCACTTCAGCCTCTCGGCGGAGTGATACGCCTTGTCGGCGCGGAGCCTGCCGGGCCGGCGTCTGCGGGGGCCGCGCCGGGAGCGGATGGCGGG
>NZ_LGCN01000155.1 GCF_001279005.1 Streptomyces caelestis | reverse complement strand
CATCCACCTCGGCGTCCGTGCCGGCCCCGACGTCGGCCAGCGCGAAACGGCCCGGATTCTCCGCCAGCGCCGCACGCACCAGACCCCACACCGGAGCCTGCACCACATCACCGGCCGAACCCACCGGCACCGCACCCCGCGTCACCACCACCAGACGCGAACCCGCGAACCGCTCACCCGCCAGCCACTCCTGCACCACACCCAACACCCGATGCACCACCGACCGCACACCCACCGGCACCTCCACACCGGCAGCA
>NZ_LGCN01000154.1 GCF_001279005.1 Streptomyces caelestis | reverse complement strand
CCTCGCCAACCAGAACGCCGGCACCGCCAACGGCACCCCGATCGTCCAGGAAACCTGCGCCGACACCACCACCAAACAGTGGCTCTTCACCCCCGCCGGGTCGGGCGGCCGGGACTGGCCGAGCACGCCGGACGGATTCGCCGGGGCGGCGGGCACCACCGGCGGCGCGGGCGGGCAGACGGTGACCGTGTCCAGCCAGGCCGATCTCGAGCGGTACGCCAGTGCGGGTCAGCCGTACACCATCCGGGTCAACGGGACGATCTCGGTGTCGCCGTACGGCAAGGAGATCCGGGTCACGTCGAACAAGACGGTGGTGGGCGTCGGCACCAGCGGCACCATCGCGGGCGGCGGTTTCTTCCTCGGTGAGGGCACCAGCAACGTCATCATCCGCAACCTCACCATCCGGGACACCCGCATGGCGGACGACGACCCGGGAGACGACGGCTACGACTACGACGGCATCCAGATGGACACCGCCAACCGCATCTGGATCGACCACAACCGGATCATGCGGATGAACGACGGCCTCATCGACAGCCGCAAGGACACCACCAACCTCACCGTGTCCTGGAACGTCCTGACCGAGGGCAACAAGGCGTTCGGCATCGGCTGGACGGACAACGTCACCGCCCGCATGACGATCCACCACAACTGGATCCACAAGACCGGCCCACGCAATCCCAGCACGGACAACGTGGCCCACGCCCACCTGTACAACAACTACCTGCAGAACATCACCGGCTACGGAAACTACTCCCGCGGCAGCACCAAGATGGTCATCGAGAACAGCTACTACGACACGGTCAAGAACCCCTACTACCCCGACTCGACCGCCGAGCTGCGCCAGACCGGCAGCATCGTGAAGAATTCGTCGGGCAAGCAGCAGACACGAGGGTCGGCCTTCGACCCGCGCAGCTTCTACAGCTACACGCTCGACCCGGCGAGCAGTGTCCCGGCCCTGCTGGGCACCTACGCCGGCCCTCAGGTGAACATCGGCATGTGACCTCCCCCTCCGGCACAGCGCTGACGGCCCGCGGCGCCTCCCACCGGCGCCGCGGGCTTGCCGGTGCGAACCACCCCCGTCCCCGAATCCGACCTCGACCGCGCCCTCGGTACAGCCGCCCGGCTCCTTGCCCACCCCGATCCGCCGACCGCCGCCTTCCAGCCCCGGACGGCCCCGTCAGCCCTGGGACCGGACCGCACCGGACTACATGCCGCCCGCCTGCTCGGCTCCCGCGTCAGCGTCGCCCGACTCGACGCCTGCGCCGCACGAGCCGCGCCATTTCCCGCCCGCAGCCGCTCCGCACCAGACCGGGGAGCCCACGCCTGCGGAGGCGGCGCTCGATCGGACGACGTTCCACCGGGTCTCCCCGTCCGCGGACGGCGGGAACTGCGAGGCGGACCTGCGGCGGACCCGGCTGCGGGAACTGATGGCCCGCCGCGCCGCCCGCACCTGTGTGCCGGCCCACGCAGCGAAGCGTGGACAGCCCCTCGCCCAAGAGAGACTTGACCAGGCGTCGGGCGCGAGCGGAGGCGGTGGCCAGTTCCTGCAGGGAGGCCGAGCCCCGGTCCAGCAGCACATGGGCGGCCTCTTCGGCTTTGGTCGATCCGACGGACCCGAGCATGATCCCCATCGTCGCGCATGCGACACGTCTCCCCTTGCGGACCTTGCAAAAAGGCGCGAACGGAGTCGGGAACGGACGGCGAGCGATTTCCCCTCGCCGTTCGCCCCGCCCCCCCGAAGCCGGGTGCTTGGGCGTCATCACCCTCTGCTCGCCCGCTGACGATGTTTCCGAGCATGGCCGGTGTCGCGCCTTGGCACCGATCCCCTCCCCCTGAGAGCGGAGATGCCAGGCCGGGCCGGGAAGGAGGCGCACACCCCTGCCGGACGGGCCTTCGATCCCGCTTGTCGCCATCGGCCCCTGGCTCGCTTCACACTCCCCCGGGCTCCGCCACCGCGGAAGGCGAACCGGACCACCCCGGCAGGAGCGCCGCCGATCGGACACGCGGCAGGCGCACCGTCGCGTCCGCCTGTCGCATGTGCGTCACGGCGCAGTTGCGAAGCGATCAAGCCTGGTCGACCGACGAGGAACGATGCGACGCTACCTGCGCTTCACACGACCGCGATCCGGCAGCCGGCGGCCGACGCCGCAGGCGGGTTCCGCCGAGGTACGGACCGCGCTCCGGGCCTCCTGGCGAATTGACCTGACCACGACAGGGAGTGGAATGCGAGCATCGAGAAGAGGCATGGCCTGCCTCGCCATGGCCGGGCTGGTGCTGAGCCTGGGACAGCCCAGTTGGGCCGGCCCTCGTACAGCCTCCGCGGCATCCGACGGGGCCGACGGCGGCGCGCAGAGCTCCGCCCGCCACGTCACCTTCACCCTGCTCACGGGAGACCGGGTCACGGTGGCGTCGAGCGGTGCGGGCAGTGCGTCGATACAGCCGGCGAGAGGCCGGGAGAACATACGCTTCCTCACCCTCCGCAGCGACGGCGACCTGTACGTGATCCCGCAGGACGCCGAGCCCCTGATACGCACCGGCAGACTGGACCGGCGTCTGTTCAACATCGGCGCGCTGACCCGGAACGGCTATTCGGACCGGGTCAGTTCACACCTGCCGGTCATGGTCGGCTACCGCAGCGCCGGCACCCGCAAGGCCGCTGACTCGGTGCTCGACGAGGCCGGCGCCACGATGGGCCGCAAGCTGCCCGCCATCGACGGGGCGGCGGTTTCGGTCTCCAAGCGCCGCGCCGGTGACGTCTGGAAGGCGGTCACGGCCGGCGCCTCACCTGCGCGGACGAAGGACGGCGCCGCCGCCCGGCTCGTTCCCGCGAGCGGGATCGAACGGATCTGGCTCGACGGCAAGCGACAGCCGGCGCTGGACCGCAGCGTGCCCCAGATCGGCGCCCCCACCGCGTGGAAGGCCGGCCTGACCGGCAAGGGGGTGACGGTGGCCGTGCTGGACGGCGGCGTGGACACCCGCCACCCCGACCTGGCCCACAACGTGGCCGAGAGCAGGAACTTCACCACGACCACGGACGAGGACACCGTCGGCCACGGCACACACGTGGCGTCGACCATCGCCGGCAGTGGCGCGGCCTCGGGCGGCAAGCACAAGGGAGTGGCCCCCGACGCCACCCTGATCTCCGGCAAGGTCTGCGAGAGCGTCGGCTGCAGTGAGTCGGCGATGCTGGCCGGCATGGAGTGGGCGGCCGCCCAGAAGCAGGCCCGCATCGTCAGCATCAGCATCGGTGGCGGGGACGCACCGGATGTCGATCCGCTCGAGGAGGCGGTCGACACCCTCACCGAGCGGACCGGCTCGCTCTTCGTGATCGCCGCCGGCAACAGCGGACCGGGCCGCGGCTCGATCGGCTCACCCGGCAGCGCGGACGCCGCGCTCACCGTGGGCGCCGTCGACAAGTCCGACCGGCTCGCCGACTTCTCGAGCCGTGGACCGCGGGTGGGTGACGACGGCATCAAGCCGGACATCACCGCTCCGGGCGTGGACATCGTCGCCGCCCGCGCCACGGGTACGTCGATGGGCGCCCCGGTCGACCAGCACTACACCAGCGCCAACGGGACGTCGATGGCCACCCCGCACGTCTCCGGCGCGGCGGCCCTGCTCGCGCAGAAGCACCCGGACTGGAATGCCGGCGAGCTGAAGGCCGCTCTCATGGCTTCGGCCACGCCCAACCCCGGCCTGACGGTCTTCGAGCAGGGGGCCGGCCGGGCCGACGTGGCCCGTGCCCTCTCCCAGACCGTGACCGCCGACCCCGCCTCCCTCTCCTTCGGCAAGGCGCTGTGGCCGCACCACGACGACAAGCCCGTCACGAAGACGGTCACCTACCGCAACACCGGCGACACCGACGTCACCTTCGACCTGACGGTGCGGGCCGGCGGGCCGGACGGGGCCGCGGCTCCGGCCGGCATGTTCCGGACCGGTACGGACGAGGTCACCGTGCCCGCCGGCGGACAGGCCCAGGTCACCCTCACGGCCGACACGAGCGTCGAGGCGGCCGACGGCATGTGGTCGGGCCGTCTGGTGGCGGCCGCCGGGCAGGCCGAGCTGGTCACCACCTTCAGCGTGCACAAGGAGGTGGAGAGCTACAGCCTCACCCTCGATTTCCTCGACCGGACGGGAAACCCGGCCGAAGGCTACTTCACCCGTCTGATCAATCTCGCCAGCGGTGCGGAACGGTGGCCCGCGGACACCGACGGCACGCTGACCGTCCGGCTGCCCAAGGGCCGCTACGGACTGATGAGCATGACGAGGCAGTTCCGTACGGACGACGAGGACCTGGCCATGCTCGCCCGGCCCGAACTGGTGCTGGACCGCGACACCTCGCTCACCGTGGATCCCCGCCGGGCCAAGCCCATCGCCATGACGGCCGCCCTGCCCGAGACCACGGCCGCCCTGGCTCAGGCCAACGTGGGCTTCAACTTCCGTACGGGATCCGGCCGGTTCACCACGGCCGGAGTAATGAGCCGCTCCTTCAACGGGCTCACCATCGGGCAGATCGGTCCCCCGGCCGCCGCCGGCGCCTTCACCACCATGGTCACCGCTCAATGGGCCGAGCCGAGCCCCGACGGCCTGTTCTCCTCCAGCCCCTACCTGTACGCCGCCGGCGAAGAGGTGAAGGGCCGCGTCCCCGACGGGTTCGCCAAGCACTACACCAAGAGGAGTTTCGCCGCCGTCCGGCACGACTTCCAGGGCACCTCCGGCCAGCCGTACGGCTGGCGCAACCTCGATCCCGGGTACGGCTACGACTCGGCGTACATGCTCCGGATGCCCCTGCCCAGCCGGCGCACGGAGTACTACACGCCGGGCATCCAGTGGGGCTCCGCCCTGTGGGTGGGCCCGGAACGGGTGATCGAGGCCGCTCCCCGGCCGTACAAGGCCGGCCGCCGCTACACCGAGCAGTGGAACAAGGGCCCGTTCGTCCCCGGCCTCGCCGACACCCGCACGTTCGACGGCGTGATCCGCGAGGGCGACACGCTCATCGCCAACCCGGCGCTGTTCAGCGACGCCGCCGGACACGTCGGCTCGCCCGCCTACGCCGACCGGGCCAGGACCGCGCTGTACCGCGACGGGCAACTCGTCGGT
Source organism: Streptomyces caelestis (assembly GCF_001279005.1). Lineage (GTDB taxonomy): Bacteria > Actinomycetota > Actinomycetes > Streptomycetales > Streptomycetaceae > Streptomyces > Streptomyces heliomycini. The sequence goes on along the minus strand of NZ_LGCN01000154.1, from coordinate 147,735 downwards.
GAGACCGAGTACCTCGGCTTCGGCATGTTCAACGTCCCCGCGGCCAGGGCGACCTACCGCCTCGAGGCCTCCGCCGAGCAGCAGGTGTTCGGCCTCGGCAGCCGGGTCGACGCCGCATGGACCTTCCCCTCGCAGAACACGGGCGGCACAGCCGTACTGCCCCTGCTGACCGTCGGGTTCTCGCCCCGGCTCGACGGCGACGACGCCGCGCCGTCGGGCCACCCCTTCACCATCCCCGTCACCGTCAAGCGGCAGCCGGGCGCGCCGGGGACCGGCAGGATCAGGACGCCCGGGGTCGAGGTCTCCTACGACGACGGCAAGACCTGGCGGACGGCCGAGGTCAACCGCCGCGGCAAGCAGTGGGCCGCCGTCGTGCAGCACCCGAGCGGCAGCGGCCACGTGTCCCTGCGCGCCACTGCCAGTGACACGGCCGGGAGCGCGGTGACGCAGAGCGTCATCCGGGCCTACCGGCTGAAGTAGAGCGACGCGGAGGGACCGGCCGCCACCGGGGCGGCCGGTCCCTCCCCTTTCCCGAAATCGCGCCGGGCACCGGGCAGAATCCGGCCGCGGCCGGCCTCGAGCCACCGAACCGCGCCGCCCGAAGCGGTCATGGCGGCCCGCACGCCTGCCTCTCGCCCCTTCCTCTCCCGCTCCGACCGCCGAAGGCGCAGCGTCGGCGCCTCCCTCAACGGCACCGCCCCCGCGCGGCGCGGCCGCGCAGGCGACGGTGCCCTCCACGTACGAGTCGGTCATGTGGGCGCGGGTGGAGTCGTCGGCCAGGAAGGTGTCCTGGTCGCCCAGCAGCCGCACATTGCTGAACACCGCGCGGTCGGCGTTGGGGACGGATCACCGCCGCCTGCCGGCCGCTGGTCACCGAGCTCCCGCCGAAGTCGTCGGAGATGGTCGGGTCGGTGGCCGGGAAGTCGTGTCCGTGGGCGAACACGGCCGCGCTGCCCAGCCCTCGCAGAGTGATGCGGGAATCGTTCGAGGCAATCGTCGCGATTTCCCGGTAGGTCCCCGGTTCGATCGTGATGACCCGGCGGGCCGTGCTGTCGGCCGGCACGGCGTCGACTGCCGCCCGCACGGTCCGGTACGTGTCGGTGCCGTCGGAAGCCACCGGGAGTGCCGGGAGACAGGACGGCGCCCACGGCGGTCCCGTCCTGCGGGCCGCACCGCTCGAGGGGCGAACCCGCCGAAGCGGGCCAGGCTCCGCCGACACTGCGCGCACCGGCGGGCCGGCCCCGTACGGGCGGCGCGGCCTTCGAGGACAGCCGGGTCGGCGTTCCGTGTGGGGCCTCGAGTACGGCGGCGTCGGTCAGGTCGAGCAGGGCGTGCGCCACGCGTGCGGATCCAGTCGTCGCGTGCCCTGCCTTTCGCGGATTCGCCCTCTCGTGTCGTCCGGCTGACGTCGCGGCCCCGGCAGCGCGCCTCGGCGGCTCCTCAGGAGCGCGTCGCGGCCTTGGGCGCGGCGAGCCGCTCCAGGTCCGCGAGGGCCTTGGCGAGCAGGTTGAGCATGGCGAGTTCGGCGCGGGCGGGGTCCTGGTCGCGGATGGCGTCGAGCACGGCGCGGTGGCTGGGGACGGGGTCGTCCGCCAAGTGGTGGCTGTGGACCATGCGGTCGCGTTCCCGGAGGCCGGGTTCGAGCAGCATGTCCATTCGCTGCAGCAGTTCGTTGCCGGTGGCGGCGAGCAGGGCGCGGTGGAAGGCGGCGTCGGCCTCGGCGGCGGCCGCGGAGTCCACCTGTGCTTGCCCCATGGCGTCGAGGGCGGCGTCGAGGACGGTCAGGTCGGCGTCGGTGCGGTGCAGGGCCGCCCGGTGCGCCGCGGCCGGCTCGATGATGGACCGTACGTCGGCCAGGTCGTGCAGCAGTTGCGTGCCGTCGCCCGTCTCCATCCGCCAGCGGATGACGTCGGCGTCGAGGAGGTTCCAGTGGGCGCGTTCCCGTACGAAGGTGCCGCGCTTCTGCCGTGCGTCGGTCAGCCCCTTGCCGGCGAGGACCTTGAGCGCTTCGCGCATCACGGTCAGGCTCACGTCCAGCTCGGCTCCGAGGGCGCCGATGTCGAGGATCTCCCCCTCACCGATCCCACCTCCCACGATGCGCGCGCCCAGGGTGTGGACGACCTGTCCGTGCACGCCGCGGCCGGAGTAGGACACCATGCGGTTTCTCCTTGAGTCGGTGGGGCTGATCGGGCGCTTGCCGGGTGGGGCGAGCGGGGACCTCCCGCGTCATGGCCACCGAGTCTACCGCTAAGCATTATTTATGAATACATCTTGACAGGGGTGTGGGTCGACCTGACGATGAACCCACTTCACGAGCCGCGATGCGGGAGCCGCCTGTCATGCTGACGTTGCACACACAACACCCCCCCGTTCCGCTGTCCGGGCACCTGCCCATGGGCAGCCGGGCCGGGGTTCCGGCGCCACTGCGGGCCGACAGCCGCAAACTCGTGCGAGGTGACGAGCCCTGGCTGCCGGTCATGGGCGAGTTCCACTTCAGCCGCTACCCGGCCGCCGAATGGCGCGAGGAACTGCTGAAGATCCGCGCCGGCGGAATCGACCTCCTCGCCACGTACCTGTTCTGGAACCAGCACGAGGAGGAGCGCGGCACGCTGCGCTTCGACGGCGACCTCGACATCCGCCGCTTCGTCGAGCTGTGCGGTGAACTGGAGCTGTACGTGTCGGTCCGGATCGGGCCGTGGTCGCACGGCGAATGCCGCAACGGCGGTTTCCCCGACTGGCTGATGCGGGAGGACTGTTCCCCGCGCACCGACGACCCGGCGTACCTGGCCCTCGTCGAGCCGTACTACGCGGCCATCGCCCGGGAACTGCGCGGTCTGTCGTACGACGACGAGGGCCCGATTGTCGCCGTCCAGGTGGAGAACGAGCTGTACGACCAGCCGGAGCACCTGCGCACCCTGCGCGCCATGGCCGAACGAGCGGGCATCGAGGCCCCTCTGTGGACGGCGACGGGCTGGGGCGCGGCCGACATTCCCGCGGACGTACTGCTGCCGCTGTACGGCGGCTATCCGGAGGCGTTCTGGGAGGACGCCCACGAGGGCTGGGCCCGCGAGATGCGCCGCCACTACTTCTTCACCGCGATCCGCGACGACCACGCGATCGGCGCGGACCTGCGGTCGTCCGCCCCCGCCGGCACTGGGCCGGACGACCGCCGCTACCCCTATGCGACCTGCGAGCTGGGCGGCGGCATGGCGATCGCCTACCACCGACGCCCCCTCGTCCCGGCCGCCGACGTCTCCTCGCTGGCCCTGACGAAGCTCGGCAGCGGCTCGGTGTGGCAGGGCTACTACCTGTACCACGGCTGTTCCCAGCGCCTCGCTCAGGCGCTGCCCAACCAGGAGTCGCACAGCACCGGATACCCCAACGACCTGCCGGCCGTCACCTACGACTTCCAGGCACCGCTGGGTGAGTACGGACAGGTGCGGCCGTCGTTCGCCGCACTGCGGCTGCAGCACCTGCTCATCCACGACAGCGGGGCGGCGCTCGCGGACATGCCGCTGTTCCTGCCCGACGACGGTCCGGCCGGGCTGGACGACCGCACGTCGCTGCGCTGGTCGGTCCGCTCCCACGGCGATCGCGGCTTTCTCTTCGTCAACAACCACCAGCCGCACGAGCCGCTCCCGCATCACGAGCGGGTGCGGTTCCAGGTGCACCTCGGCGAGCGGACACTCACCCTGCCCGCACGGGAGGTGACCATCCCCTCCGGAGCGCACTTCGTGTGGCCGCTCGGGTACGAGGCGGGCCGCGGGGTGCGTGTCGAGTGGGCCAGCGCGCAGCCGGTGACCCGGCTGGAGCTCGACGGCACGCCGGTCAGCGTGTTCGCCGCGACCGCCGGCGTCACCCCCCAGTTCTGCCTGCCGTCCGGTGCCGTCGTGTCCGGCCCGGCGCGCGTGGAGACCTCCGACGCGCAGGACGCGGACCGGATGGTGGTGAGTGTCCCCGAACCCGGCCCCGAGGCCCTGCTGACCGTGACCGGCCCCGAGGGACCCGTCCGGCTGCTCGTGCTGTCCGAGGAACAGGCACTGCGGGCCCAGCGTGTCCGCATCGGCGGCGTCGACCGGCTCGTGCTGTGCGACGAACCCGTACTCGCCGACGGCGACAGCCTGCGCATCCACACCGCGCGAACCCGCCTCGAGCTGGCCGCACTAGGGGTCGAACGTGAGGACGCCGCGGCATGCCGGCTCGGCGGACCGTGCCTGTCCGAGCCGCGTGCCGACGGCGTCTTCACCCGCTGGACGCTCACCCCGGGCGCCGCCGACGGCCGCACCGCGTCCCCGCAGCGTCCCACCGTCGAGTGCGTGCGGGCCGAGGCTGTCGTGCCGCCCGCCCGGACCGGCGGCTCGCACCACCGGGCCTCGGCACCGCTCGACGCCGACTTCGACGCCGCTGCCGTCTACCGGATCACCCTCCCCGCCGGAACATCCGAAGCCGACGGGGAAGAGCTGCTGCGTCTGACCTACACCGGCGACGCGGCACGGGCCTACGTCGACGGGCAGCTGATCGCGGACCACTTCTGGTACGGCCCCGCCTGGGAGATCGGCCTGCACCGGTTCGCCGGCCCGGTGGCCGAACACGGCGTCGAACTTCGGATCCTGCCGCTCGCACCCGACGGCGAGGTGTACGTCGACGCCACGGCGCGGCAAGGGCTGGAAGCCGCGCGCGAACGTGTCTCGCTGGACAGCGCCGACCTCGTGTCCGTCCGTCGGATCACCCTGACCGTCACCTCAGGAGCCGAAGATGACGAGTGAGGTGGGCCGCCGGTCGGTACTGAGAGCCGGGGCGGGTGCGGGGCTGGCTCTGCTCGCCGCACCGGCGCTGGCGGGATGCGGCTCGGGTTCCGCCCGGGCGGTGACCGAGGGGCCGGTACAGATCTCGATGTGGACCCACGACCCCGGCTACATCAAGACCTTCCAAAGCGCCGTGCGCGGGAAGGCGCTGACGAAGGGCTCGCAGTTCGACTACCGGATGCGCTTCACCACGGCGGCCGGCACCGACATCGTCACCCGCATGATGGCGCAGGCGGTCGCCGACGGGGACACACCCGACCTGGTCGGGATGATCATCGATCAGTTCCCCCGCGTCATGGGGGCCCGTATCGCGCAGAACCTCTTCGTCGACCTGAGTGAGACCGTCCGCCCCTTCGACGGCCGGCTGCTCAAGCTCGCCCCGTACTCGGTCGACAGGATCCCCTACGGACTGGACTCGGACAACTCCGTCAGTGTCCTGTACTACCGCCAGGACGTCTTCGACAGATACCGGATTCCCGAGGACGTCGACACCTGGCAGGAGCTGGCCCGCATCGGTGAACGCCTCCACGAGCAGCACCGGATCAGCCTGGGCATGGTCGCCACCGGCGACAACGGCTCCATCGTCAACGCCTTCCTGCAGTTCCTCCTGCAGCGCGGCGGCGGCGCCTTCGACGCCTCGGGCGGCCTCACCCTCGACTCGCCCGAAGCCGTCGAGGTCCTCGAGTTCATGGCGCGCGGCGTGCGGACCGGCTTCCTGATGGCGCTGCCCGACCCCTACGGCAGCGCCTGCGCGGCAGCGCTGAAGTCGGGCCGGCTGGCCGCCACCGTCATGCCGAACTGGTACAACGTCTACGGACTGCAGGCCAACGTGCCCGAACAGAAGGAGAAGTGGCGCATCAGGACGCTGCCCCGCTTCTCCGGCGGCGGGCACGAGGCCTCCACGCTCGGAGGAACCGCGTTCTGTGTCCTGAAGGACAAGCCGAACACGCAGGCCGCCCTCGAACTGCTGCGCCGGGTCTACCTCACCCGCGAGGGACAGCTCCTGCGCTACCGCTCGGGCGGCTTCCTGCCCACCCTCAAACCCCTCTACGAGGATGCCGAACTCCGCGGCATCACCGATGACTACCTCGGCGGCCAGCGCGTCTTCGACGTCTACGGCAGGGCCGTCGCCGATCTGCCGATCTTCTACCAGGCCCCGGGCATGCAGATCCTGATCGACGTCCTGGGCGGCCCCGTGCTGAGCGCGCTGCAGGGAAAGACCTCCGCCGCGGAAGCGATCAAGTCCGGTATCAGGGCCTACCGACAGCAGGTGAAGCGATGACCGACTCGGTGACCACCCGCCCCCGGCACGCCGCACGCACGGGCCCCGCGCCCCGCCGTCCCGGCACCCCGGCCGAGCGCTCCTGGTGGAACCGCCACCAGCGCACCCTCGCCCCCTACGTCTTCATCTCGCCCTTCTACCTGCTCTACGGACTGTTCCTGCTGGTACCGGTCTTCGTCGGCCTGTACCTCAGCTGCACCCAGTGGGCGGGGCTCGGCGCCCCTCGCTGGGTGGGACTGCGCAACTACCGCGATCTGCTCACCGACCACAGCTTCTGGACCTCCGTCCAGAACACCACCCTGTACGTGGTGTTCACCCTGTGCGTCGTCGTCCCGGCCGCCCTGCTGATCGCGCAGGCCCTCAACGCACGGGGACTGCGCGGGCGGGATCTGTTCCGGCTGACGTACTTCATGCCGGTGGTGATCTCCCCGATCGTCATCACGCTTGTCTTCGGACTGATCTTCGACCGGCAGTTCGGCCTGTTCAACGCCACCCTGCACGCCCTGTTCGGATTCGGCGGCGTCGACTGGCTCGGCGAGCCGGCCTGGGCACGGGTGAGCGTCGTGATCCTGGTGCTGTGGCGCTGGACCGGTTACCTCACGATCTTCTTCCTCGCGGGACTGCAGAACGTGCCGCGGGAACTGTACGAAGCGGCCGCCCTCGACGGCGCCGGGCCCGTGCGGCGCTTCTGGGACGTCACGCTGCCCGCCCTGCGGCCGGTGACCGCCTTCGTCGCCGTCACCGTCCTGGTCAATACCGCACAGATCTTCGACGAACCGTTCCTGCTGACTCAGGGCGGCCCCGGAGAGTCCACCCTGTCCGTCACCATGTTCATCTTCCGCGCCGGATTCCAGCGCCAGCAGCTCGGTTACGCGGCAGCCGCCGGTGTGCTGCTCTTCGTCGCCGTGTTCGTCCTCGGGCAGCTCGCCATGCGGGTCCTGGGTGTGGGAAGGAGCAGCCGATGACCTCGGTCACCGCCACCAGCAGAGCGCCGCACGGAGCGCGGCGCCCGGCACGCCGGAAACCCGCGGGACGTGCCCTGCTGTACGCCTTCCTCATCGCCCTGCTGCTGGTTTTCGCGCTGCCCCTGCTGTGGGCCCTGTCGGCCTCCTTCAAGTCACGGGGCGACATCTTCTCCTACCCGCCGCAGCCGCTGCCGGTGCCCGCGACCCTGGAGAACTACCGCGGGCTGCTCGGCGGCCATCCGTTCTGGGGCTGGCTGCTGATCAGCACGGTCGTGGCCCTGATGTCCACCGCTGCCTCGGTGGCGCTGTGCTCACTGGCCGGGTTCGCCTTCGCCAAGTACCGCTTCCGCGGACAGAACGTCCTGTTCACCATCATGTTCAGCTCGATGGCCGTACCGTTCGCGGTCATCGTCGTCCCGCTGTTCGTCATGGTCGCCAAAGCGCACCTGACCACGCCCTACTTCGCGCTGGTCGTGCCCTGGGTGGCACCCGCGTTCGGCATCTTCATGATGCGCCAGTTCGTCGAACAATCCGTCCCCGACGCCCTTCTGGACGCCGCACGCGTCGACGGATGCACCGAGTTCGGCCTGTTCCGGCGTGTCGTGCTGCCCCTGCTCCGCCCCGCCCTGGGCGCGCTCGCCGTCTGGTCCTTCCTGACCAGCTACAACAGTCTGATCTGGCCGCTGATCGTGGTCAGCGATCCGGGGCAGTACACGCTCCCCCTGGGGCTCCAGGCCCTGTTCGGCGCCACCGGCCGCCAGTACGACCTGGTCCTGGCCGGATCCGTCCTCGCCGTGATCCCGAGCCTGCTGGTCTTCTTCCTGCTGCGCAGGCAACTCCTCGAAGGACTCACCGCAGGCGCGGTCAAGAGCTGAACCCGCCTGCCCGCCACGGTCTGCGCACCTGCCCGCCCCTTCCCTCACGAGAGGCACCCTCCTCGCGATGCCCACCGCACGGCCCGCCCATCTCCCCGACACCCTGAAGATCACTCTGTGGGACTTCACCTGGTACACCCGCACCGGCCCCGGCGAACCTTTCGCCGACCTGGACCACGCCTTCGCCGAGGCCGTGGAGCGCGGCTACAACACCGTCCGCATCTGTGCGATGCCCTACCTGCTCTTCGGCTCCGGCCTCGACACCCGCCACCTGCGCCTGGGCCCCCTGGGCGGCGACTACGGCCGGCGGGTGCGCTGGTACGACGTGCGCGCCGAGACGTGCGTCGACGCGCGCGCCCGGCTGCTGGCCCTGTTCGAAGCGGCCCGCCGCCACGACTGCTTCGTGATCCTCTCCAGCTGGGAGTACCAGCAGTCGTCCTCCTTCGCCCTGGACCGGGCGTGGTACGACGCGCTGATGACCGTCGACCCCGAACAGCGGCCGCAGGCGCTGGCCGACGCACTCGCCGACCTCATCGACTTCCTCGCCGCCCACGGCGGACTGGACGACCGCGTCGCCTTCACCGAACTGCACAACGAGGTCCAGGCCGGCTTCCTCACCGAAGGCCTGGACGGCGACCCCGTCGTCGCCCTGCGGCCCCGCCTCGAACGCGGCCTCGCCCGCTTCCGGGAGCGGCACCCGGACCGCATGGTGACGGTCAACTACGCGCAGGTCCCCGTCGGCTCGCTGCGCGGGGTGCCCCGGGACGTCGACGTCGCCGTGTTCCACCCCTACGTCTACGGCGTGCTGGACGAACTGATCGACACCTTCGCCCTGCGCGACCCCTCCCGGCCCTTCCCGCAGGAACTGGCCGAGCGCGAGCTGCTGCGGCCGGGCGCACCCCGCCTGAACGAGTGGGCGCCACCGGCCGAGGGCCGACCGCGCCTGGACGCCACCGTCGTCGGCCCTCGCGAGGTCTACGTCCACGACTGGTGCGATCCCGACCGCTGGGACGCCTGGCTCCACAGTCGCTACGCCTTCCACCGCCAGGCGATGGAGCAGCGCCTTACCACCTGGATCGCCGCCGCCGCGGACTGGGCCGCCGACACGGGGGTCCCTCTGGTCTTCGGCGAGGGCTGGATCGGCTACACACCGCTGCACGGCACCTTCGAGGAGGGCCCCGTCGGCGCCGCCTTCTGCCGCCTCGCGGCGGCCGAATCCTCGCGCGCCGGCGCCTGGGGCTCCGTGGTGTGCTCCAACGCCGCGCCCCACCACCCGATGTGGGCCGACATCGCCCTCCAGCGGGAATGCAACGCGCTACTCGCCCCCTGACCCGTTCGTCCCGGCGAGGGCCTGGCCCTCGCCGGGACGACACCGCTCCTGAGCGGTGCCGGGTCCGGGACCGGCCTCGCCCCGGGGGAACCGGAAGTACCGCTCAGCAGGTGTGCCGCTCGGGCGGGACGGTCGCTGTCGCCAGGGGAGTCACCGCGCACGGCGTGGAGAGAACAGCGCCGTCCAGTGGTCCCGGTACGCCGAGTCCGTAGCGGGCCGTGGTCACCAGGAGGTGGGACCCGGTCAGGCAGACGCTGGTGGGCCGGCGGGCCGGAAGGTCGAGGGTCAGCAGCAGGATGCCGTCGGGGCTGTAGCAGCGGACCTGGCCGGCCCCCCAGACGGCCGACCACAGCCGACCCTCGGCATCAACGGTCATACCGTCCGGGCTGCCGCCGCCGGCGGACAGCCGGAAGAGCACGTTCCGCTCGGACAGGCCGCCCGTCGCCGGGTCCACGCGGTGGGCGTACACGGTTCCCTCGGCGCTGTCCGCGAGGTACAGGGTGGCGCCGTCGGGGCTGAAGGCCGGGCCGTTGGGCACGGTGAGATCCCTCAGCACCGTGGTGACCGTGCCGTCCGGGTCCAGCCGGTGCAGGACGCCCGCTCCGGGCGTGGCGTCGTAGGCCATGGAACCGGCCCACACGCGGCCCTGGGCGTCGCACACGGCGTCGTTCATCCGCTGCGGCGGCGGGCCGTCCAGGCCGGCCAGACGACGCCGGGCCAGCACAGTGCCGTCGGGGGCGAGGCGGGCGAACCCGGTGCCCGCCGCGGCCAGGAACCCCCCGTCCGCGCCGATCGGTGCGACGGCCCCCAGCGGCTCCTCGAGCCGGGCCAGCACTCTCAGCGCCGCGTCCGGCGTGTCGGGCAGGGACAGGAGTCGGCCGGTGAGGATGTCGACGAGGACGATCCGCCCGTCCTGAAGAAGGCGTATCCCCTCACCGAGTTCCAGGCGGTCGGCGGCGACGGGCACGAACGCGGTACCGGCCTCGGGGACGCTGCTGTACGGGGGCATGGCTGATGGCTCCTGGGGGTGTGCGGTCGCGGTGGGCTCAACGCAGGGCGCTGCCGGGGGAGACGTCCAGAATTCCGAGTTCGTCGCGGTGCGGCAGTCCCTCCCAGTCGCCGCGGGTGGAGACGGCGATCGCGCCCGTGGCGCAGGCGCGGCGCAGGCGGTCCGCCGGGGCGAGGGCGTCGAGGATGCCGGAGAGGTATCCCGCGCAGAAGGCGTCCCCGGCTCCGACGGTGTCGGCGACGGGGACGCGGTGGGCGGGCTGGTGGACGTGCCCACCGTCGGCGCTGTACAGGTCGGCGCCGTCTCCACCGCGTTTGACGACCACGTCGCGCACCCCGCTGTCCAGCAGATCCGCCACCTGAGCGGCCTCGCCGCCGCGCTCTCGGGCCATCAGGCCGAGCTCGTCGTCGGAGGCGATCAGTACGTCGATGTTCCCGCGCAGCGGTCGCAGGGCGGCTGCCGCCGTCTCCTCGTTCCACAGGCGGGCGCGGTGGTTGACGTCCAGGACCACGGTCCAGCCGTGCGCGCGTGCGTACTCGACGGCGGTGGTCACGGCAGCCCCGGGGCCGGGGCCGAGGGCGCAGGTGATGCCGGTGACGTGCAGCAGTCGGGCACCGGCCGCCAGTGCCGCGTCCAGGTCCTCCGGCCGCTGTCGGGAGGCCGCGGATCCCGCGCGCCAGTAGTGCACCCGCGCGACATCACCGGCGAGGCGTTCGCGGATCATGGCACCGGTCGGCGCCTCGGGGTCGGTCGTGACGTGTCGCACGTCGACGCCTTCGCCGCGCAGCGTGCGGAGGACGAGGCGGGCGGGTTCGTCCGCGCCGAGGCGGCCGGCCCAGGCGACGCGGTGGCCGAGTCTGGCCAGCCCGACGGCCACGTTCGACTCGGCGCCGGCGATTGTCGTGCGGGCGGGGGCGCCCTGGGCCAGAGGTCCGTCGCTCTGCAGGGAGAGCATCGTCTCGCCGAACGTCAGGACGTCGGTCGCCGGAGTGCGGGGCTGTGCTGTTCCGGTGGTCACGTGTGGGGCTCCTCTCCTCGGCACACCGACCTGAACCGGCGTGCCCGTCGGCGCAACTGGGTGAGGTCGCCGCCGTGCGCGGCGTCACCGACGAGCGGGGATCCGACCCCTACGGCGACGGCGCCGGCGGCAAAGTAGTCGGCCGCGATGTCCGCGTCGACACCGCCTACCGGCACGATCGGCAGGGAGGGGAAGGGGTCTTTGAGCGCGCGCAGATAGGCGGGGCCGCCCAGGGAGGCGGGGAAGAGCTTGACCGCCGTGGCACCCAGCGCCATGGCGGCAGCCGCCTCGGTGGGGGTCAGGGCTCCGGCCAGTACGGGCAGCCCCTGCTGGACGGCGGCGAGGACGGCGTCGGCGCCGCCGGGTGTGACCACCCAGGTGGCGCCGGCGTCCTGGGCGCGCAGCAGATCGTCACGCGTGACGACGGTTCCCGCGCCGATGAAGGCGTCCGGGGGCGCTTCCCGTGCGGCGGCCGCGATCACACGGCAGGCGTCGTCGGTGTTGAGGGACACCTCGATCAGGTGGACACCCTCCTCGAGGAGCGTGAGCACGGTGCGCAGGGCGGCGTCCGCCGAACGCCCGCGCACGATGGCGGCGAGCCGGTCTTGGCTCAGACGGGTGGTGAAGTCGGAAGAGTGCACAGGGTGCCTCCGGGAGGAGCGGTCAGTGTGCGGATGCGGGTGGCCCGGGGCCCGGTGCGACGGCCGGCCCGGACGGTCGTCGCACCGGGCTTGCTGCCCACCGGGTTTTGGCTCACCACTCGGCGAACGAGCCGTCCGAGTGCCGCCACAGGGGACTGCGCCAGTCGGCGCGGCTGCCATCGGCCGCCCGGACGGCCTTCTCGTCGACCTCGATGCCCAGACCCGGCGCGGTGGGGCGCAGGAAGCACCCGTCGTGGAAACGGAACACGGCGGGGTCGACGACGTAGTCGAGGACCTCGGCACCATGGTTGTAGTGGATGCCGATGCTCTGTTCCTGGATGAGGAAGTTGGGGGTGCTGAAAGCGATCTGCAGGCTGGCGGCGAGCGAGACCGGGCCGAGGGGGCAGTGCGGGGCAAGGAGAACGTCGAAGGTCTCGGCGAGTACCGCGATCCTGCGGACCTCCGAGATGCCTCCCGCATGGGAGAGGTCGGGCTGCAGGACGGCCACTCCGGCCTGCAGGGCCGGCAGGACGTCGGTCCGGGAGTACAGCCGCTCGCCGGTGGCGATCGGCACCGGGGATCCGGTCACCAGCTCGCCCAGCCTGGAGGTGTACTCCGGCAGCACGGCCTCCTCGGCGAAGAGGGGATTGAACGGGGCCAGGTGCGGCAACACCTTCCGGGCGTTGGCCACGGTGAACCGCCCGTGGAAGTCGACCGCGAAGTCCCGGTCGGGACCCAGCACCTCGCGCACCGCGGCGGCCCGGTCCACCATGCCGTCGATCTCGCGCGTCGTGGCCAGGCGGTTCATCCTGCCGCACGCGTTCATCTTGACCGCCGAGAAGCCGGCCTCGACCTGGGCGGCGACAGCGTCCGCCACATCGGCCGGCTCGTCGCCGCCCACCCAGCTGTAGGCGCGTACCCGGTCGCGGACCGGACCCCCGAGCAGTACGTGGGCCGGAACGCCCAGGGCCTTGCCCGCGATGTCCCACAGCGCCTGGTCGAGCCCCGCGACCGCGCTGGACAGCACCGGACCACCCCGGTAGAACGAGCCCTTGGTCATCACCTGCCAGTGGTCCTCGATGCGCATCGGGTCCCGCCCGACGAGGAGTTCGGCCAGTTCGTGGACGGCGGTGCGTACGGTGGCGGCCCGGCCCTCGACGACCGGTTCCCCCCAGCCGACGATGCCCTGGTCGGTCTCCACCCGGCACATCAGCCAACGGGGCGGGACGGCGAAGGTCTCGACTCGGGTGATTATCAAAGGAAACGCTCCTGCGCTGCGAAGGTTCGGGCACGTGCTGCACGTATCGGCTCTACGAAGAGGTCTTCAGCACGCTCCACCCCCCGTCGACCACGAGTGAGGCCCCGGTGACGAAGGAGGCGTCCTCGCCCAGCAGGAAGTTGATCACACCCGCCACCTCCTCGGGCCGCCCCAGACGGCCCATGGCGGTCTGTTCGGCACTCGCCTGCCGGTCCTGTTCACCGATGCCGTCCCAGGCGCGGGTGAGGACGGGTCCCGGGAGGACCGCGTTCACGCGCACTTCGCGGCCGTACTCGACGGCCAACTGCCGCATCAGGCCGGTCAGTGCCGCCTTGGCCGCCGCGTACGCGGGACGTCCGGGCATGCCGACGAGAGCGTGGACGGACGAGACGAACACGGCGCTTCCGCCACTGGCGCGGAGGTCGTCGAGACAGGCGCGGAAGCCCAGGAAGGTCCCGGTGAGGCTGACGGAGAGCTGGCGGTCCCACTCCTCCCGGTCGATGGCGTCGGCGGCGCCGATGCGGACCGTGTACGCGTTGCTGACCAGCCCGGACACCGGACCGAACTGCCGCCTCGCCGTGTGGACGACATCGGTCCATGCCGTTTCCTCGGACACGTCGGCGTGCTGGTAGACGGCGCGGCCGCCGGCGGCACGGATGGCTTCGGCGGCCTCCTCACCCTCCTCGTCCCGCACGTCGACCAGGATGACGCCCGCGCCTTCGGCGGCCAGTCGCCGAGCGACGGCGGCGCCGATGCCCGAGGCGGAACCCGTGACAACGATGCAGCGTCCGGTGAAGCGGTCCTTGACCGTGGTGTGCGGATACACGCGGTGCTCCCGGAATACTCGAATGCGACAAGAGGATGTGCGTCGGCGATACACGATCAACCGAGAGCATTAAATATGAATTAATTGGCTCTGCCAAGAGGGCGGCCCTCCACGTTTCCGCGCGGAGGGCCGCAGGACAAGAGCCGCTCTCCGCCCCTGCGCGGGCACGGCGGACCACTCTTGCCCCGCGACTCCCGGCGCCTCTCCGGTGGCTACGAACGGACGAGCGCGAACCTGCCCACCGACGGCGTGCCGCCCGCCGCGCTCGCCGCTTCCACCGTGAGCGTGGCGGTTCCCGGCGCCAGTTCGGCGGGCGGGAGGAGACAGTCGTCCAGCCGGGCCCGGCGCCTGCGAGATCGAGTACGGTCGTGCGACCGCGCGCGTCCGTGATGCGGACCCGGGCCTGCTCGAGGCCGGGTGCCGTCCGGGCGGGGAGAGACAGCGTGTACGTGCCGCCCGCAACGGTGTCCCGCTGGGTGACCGCGCCGTCGAACCCCGCCGGGTTTCCGAGCGTCAGCGCGTGGTGTGTTCCGTTCGTGCCGGCGCCGGGTCGGACACGAACCGGGTCGACGGCGAGTCGGCGCCGACGGTGGTGTCCCAGCCGGTGGCGCTGCTCACCGGGATACGGTCGGCTTCGAACTCCGGTTTGAGCACGAAGGTGTTGTCCGCGCCCACGCCCCAGCGGCCGCTTCTGGCGTCGAGCCGCCAGGAACCGAGCGAGTGGAAGACCGGAGCGTCACCGTCGAACGAGAACGGGGTCCGCTGGTTGTAGCCCGTTCCGTTCCAGGCGAACTCGGCCCAGCGCCGGACTGCCGTGGACACCCACGGACGACCGTTGCAACCTGTGCCATGCCCGTACCGCAGGACTCGCACGCCAACACCACAGGTCACGGACCACGATCCGGACCAGGTGCGGACCGACTCGGCTCAACAGCAGACGATTCCGCCCTTTGCCTCAGGTCGGAGGCGACGGTGAGCGTGTACCACCAGCAGACGAAGAACCTGCTGGTGTCGTACTCGCCGAAGAGGCTGGGCTTCTTCCAGCCTCGATCTTTCGTGATGGGCCGTCGACTCCGTCGGCGGCCCGTTTCGTTGCCGCTGGCCGAGGTCGGGCAGGCCGTGGGCCCGAGTGTCGTCTCGGGTGGACGTCGGGTTCCACTGCTCCGGGCTGGGACGTCCTCTCGTAGGGGCAGGGGAATCTGCTGGTCAGCCGGGGTTCGGGGCTACTCGGGGGCGGACGGGAGGACCTGACCGCGTGGGCCCGGCTGCGGACCGCCGCTGCTGCGGCTCTGCAGATGTCACCGCCTCGGGTGGCCGCCGCGGAAGAGTGGCTGACGGAGGCCGCCTCCGTCCTCGATCTGACTGGCACGCCTGCGCAGCTCCAGGAACTGCACGCCCTCCAGGCTCATCTCGCCTTCGCACAGGGCCGGTTGGAGGACGCCGCCCTGCTCAGTCGGACCGTGCTGTCCGAGGAGGACCTGCGTCTCCCCTACCGTGACCGGGTACGGCTGTCGGTCCTCGACGGCCGGCTGGCGATCCCCGCGGGCCGGGTCGAGGAGGGCGTCGCCGCGCTCCAACAGCTCGCACGACAGGCCACGCAATCCAGGCACGTCGGCCCCGCCGCCCACGTCTGGCAAGCGCCGGCCACCGCCCTGGCTGCATGCACCACCCCTCCGGGGCGGCCCCCTGCCCAACTCGCCCCGGCCGGTCGGGCGGACCGCGGTCCGTCAGCCGGCTGGGCACTCGCGCCGGCGGAGCGGACGGCCTCGCAGAAAGCGGAGGGAAGCCGTGACGACGACGGCTGGCGGGCCCTGATGGAACCGGCTCGCCGCGCGGCATGACGTCTGGTGAACGACGGCGAGGTCGAGGTCACGCAGGGCGGCCGGCCCGTCGCGGAGACGGAGACGCGCGGGCCCGTACGTATTCGGCGCGCGCGTCGGTAGCGGCAGCTGGACACCTCCAGGGGCGGACACGGCTGAGGCACGATTCCTGGACCGCCCCCCGGATGTGGCCGTGGACGGTCGAGGAACGCGTCACCTACCCCGAAGACCGACCGCCAGCGTCAGTTCAAGGACCCGGTGCGGTGATGCGAGATCCGGGAACAGCTCCCGCACCTGCGACATCCGGTACCGGACGGTCTGCGGATGGACGAACAACGCCGCCGCCGCCTCGTCCCGCCTGCCCTGGTGCAGCAGCCACGCCCGCAACGTCTCCTCCAGCCGCCGCGCGGTCGCGTCGGGCAAGGTCCGCAACGGTGCGAGGGCTCGGGCACGCAGGTCCACGAAAGCGTCCATGTCGGCGCTCAGCACCAGCTCGGACAGGTGCTCCTCGGTGTCGCGAATGTCGGAGGAGAGGGAGCGCGCGCGTACGGCTCGTGCGTACGAGGCCGACACACGCGTCCACGGCCGGGCCGGGCCCACCACGGCGGTGCGGTCGGTCAGCTGTCGCATGAGATGTGATCGGTCGGCATCGGGGACGAGCAGCACACCGGTGGCGTCCGGCAGATCGTCGAGGACGAGAGTGCTCGGGTCGAGCACGCGGTAGGCAGGCCGGGCCTGGGCAGCGGGCAGCAGGACCGCGGTCAGCGAAACCGAAGGCTGCCACCCGGCCCGTTGAGCTGACACAAGCAGCACGTCCGGGCTCGCGCCGGCGAGGAGGTCGCGGGCCAGTTGTTCCAGGTGGCGCTCCTGGGCCCGGCCCTGGGCGGCCAGTTCGTCGGCATGGCCCGCGGCGCTCGCGGCGGAGAGCTCGTCGATGTAGGCGAAGGTCAGCTCGGCGAACTTGGCGACCTCGGCGGCGGGCAGACCTGCGGGCACGGCACCTGCTGCCAGGCATCGCCAGGCCACGCGGGCGCCGACGCGGTAGGCGCTGAGCAGGGCGTCCATCGAACGGCCGTCGCGCACCTCGCCCCGGCCCAGCTCGTAGGCGGCGTCACCGGCGTCGCCACCGGTGGCGTTCCCGCTCGCGAGGTCCAGGTAGTGCCCCAGGGCGGTGCGGACGGCTCGGCGGATGGTGCCGCCCATGCTGCCCGAAAGGGCATTGGCGTAGGGAGGGACCTCGTCGATGATCGCCTGAACGACCTCGTCGGCGGTGGTCCTCAGCGCGGCCCGCAGTGCGGTGACCGTCCTCTCGTCCAGGGCCAGCTCGCTGGCCCTCTGGATTGCATGGCTCATATTTGTTTCCTGCGAACAATCTAGGCGACCAGATTCACATCGTACGGTCAGGACTTTACGCGCAGAGGCGCAGCAAGCTGGAGCCATGACGAGTGCAGCCCTCCGCGGCAGGGCGTGGAAACTGCTGGAGATGGTCACGACGCCGCTACTGCCGTCGGACTACCTCGACCTGGTCAGCCCGCTGCGTGCGGGCGCTGACCTGCGTGGGCGCATCGAGGCCGTGCACCCCGAGACGGGTGACGCGGCGACTGTCGTGATCAGGCCGGGACGGGGCTGGCGCGGCCACACAGCCGGCCAGTACGTGCGGATCGGGGTCGACGTCGACGGGGTGCGCCTGTGGCGTGCCTACTCCCTCACCTCACCGACACACCGCCAGGACGGCCGCGTCACGATCACCGTGAAGGCGATCCCGGACGGCAAGGTCAGCAACCACCTGGTCCGCAGGGCGAAACCGGGCACGCTGATCCAGCTCGACCAGCCGACAGGTGACTTCGTGCTGCCCGAGGCCAAGCCCGCCAAGGTGCTCTACCTGACGGCCGGCAGCGGCATCACGCCCGTGATGGGCATGCTGCGCGACATCGAGCTCGACGACGTCGTCATGGTCCACTGCGCGCCACAGCCGCAGGACGTGATCTTCCGCTCCGAACTGCACGACCTGGTCGCGAAGAAGAAGCTGCGGCTCACCGAGGTGCACACCGACACGGACGGCGTGCTCGACATCGCCCGTCTCGACGAACTCGTGCCCGACTGGGCAGAGCGCGAGACCTGGGCCTGCGGGCCCGCGGGCCTGCTCGACGCCGCCGAAAAGCACTGGAGCGAGCACGGCGTCCTGGAGCGCCTGCACACCGAACGCTTCCGCCCGGGCATCGTCGTCGCCGGTGACGGCGGCGAGGTCACGTTCAGCGCCACCGGCAGGACCGTCGACGCGGACGGCGCCACGCCGTTGCTGGACGTCGGCGAGGAGGCCGGCGTGCTCATGCCCTCCGGGTGCCGTATGGGCATCTGCTTCGGCTGCGTCTCGCCGCTCAAGGCGGGCGCCGTCCGCGACCTGCGCACCGGCGAGATCACCGAGGCGGAGCCGGGCGTCCTCATCCAGACCTGCGTGTCCGCCGCGGCGGGCCCCTGCGACATCGAACGGTAGGAACACCTTGACCGCCACCGACCCCACCGCCCACCTGACCGCGGAGCAGATCGAGGAGCTCGGCCGCGAGCTGGACGCGATCCGCGACGAGGTGATCGCCAGCCGTGGCGAGAAGGACGCCGCCTACATTCGTAAGGTCATCGCGGCGCAGCGCAAGCTCGAACTGTTCAGCAGGGGCGTGCTGCTGTTCTCGTTCTTCCCGCCCGCGTGGCTGCTCGGCACCGCCGGTCTCTCCGTGGCGAAGATCATGGACAACATGGAGATCGGCCACAACATCCTGCACGGCCAGTGGGACTGGATGCGGGACCCGAAGATCCACTCCACCACCTGGGAGTGGGACCACGTCTCGCCGTCCGACCAGTGGAAGCACTCGCACAACGAGCTGCACCACACGTACACCAACGTGATCGGCAAGGACAACGACCTCGGCTACGGCATCATGCGCGTCGACGAGGACCAGAAGTGGCATCCCTTCCACCTCGGCCAGCCGCTGTGGAACTTCATCAACGCCTGCTTCTTCGAGTACGGCATCGCAGCGTACGACCTGGAGCTCGGCAAGAACCTGAGCAAGCGCCGCCGCAAGAACCCGGAGTTCCGCGCGCGGGCCAAGGCCGTGGGCCGGAAAATCCGCAAGCAGGTGCTCAAGGACTACGTGGTCCACCCGCTGCTGTCGGGCCCGTCGTTCCTCACGACGCTCGGCGCCACGTTCACCGCGAACCTGGTCCGCAACCTCTGGTCCCACTCGGTGATCATGTGCGGGCACTTCCCCGAGGGCGTGCAGGTCTTCGAGCGCCGGTCGATCAAGGGCGAGACGCGCGGCCAGTGGTACCTGCGCCAGATGATGGGCTCGGCCAACATCAGCGGCAGCAAGGCCATGCACTTCATGACCGGCAACCTGTCGCACCAGATCGAGCACCACCTGTTCCCGGACCTGCCGAGCAACCGCTACGCCGAGGTCGCGGTGAAGGTGCGCGCGCTGTTCGAGAAGTACGAGCTGGAGTACGTCACCGGGCCGCTGCCCCAGCAGGTGTTCTCCGCGTGGCGCAAGGTCTTCCGGCTCTCGCTGCCGAACAAGAAGAAGCCCACGGTCCAGACGCCGGCCCGCGAGCAGGAACTCGTCGCGGCCTGATACCCGGTATGGCGGGGCCGCCTCGCCAGGAACGCTCGGCGCACCGGAGGCCCGAGCTCTTCCACCCGCGGCCACCGGGGGTTACCGGGGGCACAGTGTCGTGCGCGTCCGACTTCGCGTCCCGCCGCGCCCTGGCACGCGGTCGGCAACACGCTACGCGACGGCCCCGTCGCGGATGCCTGCTCGGCGCTGCTCCGTGCCGCCGCCGGACTGCGTGGAACAGACCCGCTCGCGGCCCGCCGCACCCTGCTGGCAGCGACGTCAGCGGCCCGGTCGGCCGGTGACCACGACACCTACCGGCGTGTCTTCGCGGTGGGTCCCTGAGCACTGTCCGACTCCCCCTGGCCGCAGTTCACAGCGCCTTTCTCTCAGCGACCGGTGCGTCATCGGTCGTCACGGTGCCACTGGGCACCGGGCGGCAGGCCACCGGCGCACTGACCCTTTTGCGGCGGGTTCCGAAAGGGCCACGCACTCCACGTGCGAGGTCCTCGAAGGCGAGTTCACCTGGGCGGGCATCGGCAACGGCCACTTCACACCACCGTGAGACCGCACGTAGCCGGCCGGACGCTGAGCAGTTCGGTCCTCAGCACGGGCGTGCCGTCGACAGGCACCGGGTCCTGCGTAGTTGGTTCGATTCCGCCGGCAGCGATCTCGTCGAGCGTCTTCAGGCCGGCGACACCGACCGTGCCGAACACCGTGCAGTTCGGTCGCAGCGCGGAGTCGCCGTAGACGACGAAGAACTGCGAACCGTTCGTGTCCGGCCCGGCGTTGGCCATCGCCGGCAGACCGCGCCCGTAAAGGCGACGGACGCCGGTCGGATCGCTCGGTGCCGGCGGCAGGTCCACCGGCAGCTCGTCCCTGTACGCATGGCCCGGCCCACCCTCGCCGGTGCCGGTCGGGTCGCCGCACTGCAGGACCTTCAGCGTCGGATACGCCGTCAGTCGATGGCAGACCGTACGGTCGTAGAACCGGTGCTGCGCCAGGTGCACGAAGCTCTGGACCGTGCACGGCGCCTTCGCCCGGTCCAGGCGCAGCGGGAGCGGGCCCTGGCTGATCGGGACAGCCATATCGACCGTGCCGTGACTGGGGGTGTGCCGCGGGTCGGGCGGCAGGGGGACCGGCCGCGCCGCCGGCTCGTCCGGGGTCTGGGTGTACTGGCAAGGACCGTGCGTGGTTCGCGGCGGGGCATCGGAAGCGGAGGCGGTGGTGCTGCCCCCGGACACGACCAACACTGCCGCCGCCAATGCGGTCATGAGAGCTCGGTTCATCCTGCACACCCTCCAGAAGGTCGCCAGACTTCGGAGCGGTCGGAGTCCAAGGCGTGGCCCGGCGGGCGAGAACCCGCCCGCCGGCCACATCCGCCTCCCAACCTTCCGCCCGCGCCGCAGGCCACGCCCGCCCTGGACTGACGTGGACACCCGAAGACGGTCCCTACCACCTGTGCCATGTCGTACCGCTGGACTCGCACGCCGACGCCACGGATCGCGCACCGAGATCCGGACCAGGTGCGGACCAGCTCGGCTCAACGGCAGACGATTCCACCCTTTGCCACAGGTCGGAGGCGACGGTGAGCGTGTACCACCAGCAGACGAAGAACCTGCTGGTGTCGTACTCGCCGAAGAAACCGGGCTTCTTCCAGGGCCCCGAGTCGGGTGTCCGAGGTGAGCGTCGTGCCTCCGGGCCCCCGACCGCGGCCGCCGGCGGGCGGTCCGGGAGAACGGGCTCAGCCGCCGCGCCGCACCCGGGCCGCCCTGCGGGCCTCCGCGAGCTTGCGGGCCTCGCTGCTCTTGCGGGACGGCCTGCCGCCGGAACCGCCCTTCCCGTCCTTGGCGCTGCCCAGGCCGCGGAACGGGGCGTTGTGGTTCTTGGGGCGCGACACGGCCGCCCCGCCGTCGAGAGGTTCTCCCGAGGGGGCCTTGGCGCCGGTGATCCGGCTCAGTTCCGCCTCGCCGGACCGCACCCTGGTGACCGTGGGAGCGACGTCGGCGTCCGCCATGACCCGGCTCGTCTCGCGGCGTTGCGCCGGCAGGACGAGTGTCACGACGGTGCCGGAGCGGCCGGCCCGGGCCGTGCGACCCGCGCGGTGCAGATAGTCCTTCGGGTCGGTGGCCGGGTCGACGTTGACCACGAGGTCGAGGTCGTCGACGTGCAGGCCGCGTGCGGCGACGTTCGTCGCCACCAGCGAGGTGACCTGCCCGTTCCTGAATTGATCCAGGGTCCGGGTGCGCTGCGGCTGGGACTTTCCGCTGTGCAGGGCGGCGGCGGCCACGCCGCTGGCCCGCAGATGCCGCGTGAGCTGGTCGACGCCGTGCTTGGTGTCCAGGAACAGCAGGACGCGGCCGTCCCGGGCGGCGATCTCCGTGGTCACGGCGTACCGGTCCGGGCCGTGCACGACGAGGACGTGGTGCTCGATCGCGGGGACCGCGGCGGACGGGGGGTCCACGGAGTGGACGGCGGGGTCGCGCAGGTAGCGCTGCGCCAACCGGTCGACGTCGCGGTCGAGGGTGGCGGAGAACAGCATCCGCTGCCCGTCGGAACGCACCTGGTCCAGGACCTCGGTGACCTGCGGCAGGAACCCCATGTCACACATCTGGTCGGCCTCGTCCAGGACCACGATGCGCACCCGTCCCAGTCGGCAGCCCTTGCGTTCGACGAGGTCGTGCAGCCGGCCGGGCGTGGCGACGACGATCTCGGCGCCGTCCCGCAGCACGGCGGCCTGCCGCCCGATGGACACTCCGCCCACCACGGTCGCGAGCCGCAGCCGCAGCGCCTCGGCGTACGGGGTGAGCGCCTCGCCGACCTGCTGCGCCAGCTCCCTGGTGGGCGTCAGGACGAGCGCCAGCGGCTCCTTGGGCTGCGCGCGCCGCCCGGCCGTCCGGGCGAGCACTCCCAGGCCGAAGGCGAGCGTCTTGCCGGATCCCGTGCGTCCCCGGCCCAGGACGTCCCGTCCCGCGAGTGCGTTCGGCAGCGCCGCGGCCTGGATGGGAGAGGGCACCGTCACACCGTGCTCGTCGAGCACCCGCAGAATCTCGGCCGGCAGCC
Source organism: Streptomyces caelestis (assembly GCF_001279005.1). Lineage (GTDB taxonomy): Bacteria > Actinomycetota > Actinomycetes > Streptomycetales > Streptomycetaceae > Streptomyces > Streptomyces heliomycini. The sequence goes on along the minus strand of NZ_LGCN01000154.1, from coordinate 125,241 downwards.
CCAGCTGCGCGAAGGACGCCACCGTGGGCAGCGCCGAAGGGGCTCCCGACGCCTCGGGCGCACCGTCCTGCCGCCGGGTACCGGTACGTGTCGACTCGCTCACAGAAAGCCTTCCTCCGAAGGGACCGTACCGAGGAAGGCGCGGTGGGGACGCGGTCACCGGCCAGGGACACCGAACGGAGTACCGGCGCAGCGACGCTGCAAACAGTCGACGCTAGCACGAGGCGCGCCGCAGGCCTCCCCCACCGCCGCGCGCAGCGCCTGACCGCCGCCCGGCTCTCCGTCTCGCTCCTGCCGGCTGCGGCTGGTCCCGCCGCACTCCTCGCGCCCGGCCTCGCCGCCCCGTCACCGTGCGTGGACGAGCGGGGGCTGTGGTTCCGTCGCCGGTCGCCCCGGCGGCCGGCCGCGGCCGGAGCGCGACCGGTCCGGGCGCTAGTGGGGGAAGGCGCGGGGCGGGCGGGTCACCGTGGATTCGCGGAATTCGGCGATCCTGGAGTGGACCTGACGCATCAGAAAGGTGTCCTCGATCCGGTCCAGGTACAGGCACCGGGCGGCCAGACCCGGCAGGTCGAAGGCGAAGCACAGGGACATCAGCGGGTTGACGAACAACTCGCTGCCCCGAGTGCGGTCGGTGAACCGGACGTCGCCGAACGAGCCGCGTACCGCTGCCGCGATCGAGCCGTTCACGATGCTGGGGTGCTCGGGCGTGTGGTGCTGGGCGTGCGCCACCGCGTCCAGGTACAGGGCGCCTTCGCGGGAGGCGCGCGGTATGGAGAACGCGCCGAGGTACGCGCCGTCACGCTCCAGCGCGGCGATGTTCTCCAGGACCTGTACGTGGTTCACGCCGTGGTGGGCGTCCACGCCGAACCCGACCGACACCACGAGCCGGTTCGGTACGCCGTCCAGCGCGGCGAGCGCCGCCACGCTGGTCAGGTCCTCCTCCGGGGTGCCGAGGCCGGCTTCGTCGCCGCGCATCAGGATGTCGGTGCCGCCGTCGACCAGCACCACGGCGTCGATGCCGTGCAGTTCGATCAGCGCCCGGTAAGCGGCGCGCAGCGGGCGTACACCGGTTTGCGGGAAGGCGTAGACGGTGGGCGGGTAGCCGTGCAGGCGCAGCCACTGGGCGAGGGTCCGCTCCGGGAAGTAGGTCTGGTGCGGGGCGGAGTCGGGAGTGACGACGGCCAGGTCGTCGGCGGCCCAGTCGTCGGGAGGGAGACCGGCCAGTGCGCTGAAGGAGAGGTTCGCGAGGTGCACCTCCTTTCCCTGGTGCAGGAGGGAGAGGGCCACCGGCAGGCCGGAGTAGATGTCGAAACCGCCGCCCGCGCCCGCGACGAGGATCCGTCGGGAGTCCGCGAGCCGGGCGAGGATCGGGTTGGTGAGGAGGGACGTCACGACGATCATTGTCATCCGGCGCCCTCCGGTCGTGCCACACCGCGTGGGCGCAGAGGCGCAGAGGCGGTGCGGGGATCACCTGCCGCGCAGCGGCGACAGGTTCTCGAGGCGCGGGTGTCGCCCCGAAATCCATGGTGCGCACGGGAGCGGGCGTGCGACCATCCCGTTCCATGCCCCCACGCGACCCGAAGGACGGGATACGGGAACTCCTCCACGAACTCTGCGTCGACCTCGGCTTCTGCCTCCCGCCCCACGAGCAGCGGCGACTGCGGGAGGCGCCGCCCGCCGACGCGGACGGCTTCACCGACGCCGTGTTCGCGGCGGAGGGGATGGACCCCGGTCCGCGCACGCCGTTGTGGCACCAGGTACGGGAGAGGATCGGCCGGCACATGCGCGGAGGGGAGGGCCCCGCGGGTGCGGACGGGCCGGGCGGCGGCGCCCGATGACCGTAGGTCAGGGCGCTTTTCTCGGCGTCCTGCGGTCGGTGATGTCGCACGCCGGGCTGCGCGGAGGACGGCCGTCGGCACAGTTCGCCGTCGTACGCCTCACCAGCGACCAGATCCTGGAGAACGCCACCGGCGTCGGCGCTCCGCCGACCACCTGGCCTCGCGGCGAACTCGTCGTCGGCCTGGTGCACAAGACGGTGTACGCCTTCGTCACGGGGGCCGTCGCCGACGCCCTGGCCGCCCGTGAAGAGCCCGGCCCGGGGCAGCGCCACGCCGCGGTGCGCCCCGGCCGCCACGCGGACGTGGGGCCCTCGCCCCGTGGCCGGGCCGGGGGCTGAACACCGCGCAAGGGCAGCGGCGGGTCAGGGGGTGAGACCCGCCCGACCGTCACCGCCGACCGTGCCTGCGGGGCTCAGCTCCGCTGTCGGTTCCCCTGGAGCGCGTCGCCCGTCATGTCGGCCACCTGTCCGGCCGGCGGAGCCTCGGCGTCGACCTCGGTGCCGAAGTCCGAGAACTCCATCACGGTGCTCATCGTGAGCTGCTGCGGCGCCGCGTCGGCGTCCGGCTTCGCCGAGGCGGAGGCCGGGGCCTTGAGAGTCATGTCCATCTGCTGACGGCGGAGCCGTCCCTCGTCGTCGAGCCAGACCTGCATCGGCAGGGTCGGGCCGAGCTGCTCGCGCATCCGCTCACCGCCCGGCAGCTCGGTCACGTCCACCGAGACCCGGTAGCGCGTGGTGTTCACACCGTCGATCTCCTCGGCGCCGACCTCCGTGACGTCCTTGTCGGTGATCGCCTTGGCGTAGGCCGCGGTCCGGGCCGGGTCGCCGATCCCCTGGTCGTTCACGCCCTGCTGGGCGGCCACCTTCCGCAGGTCGATCTTGACCCAGGGCTTGCCACCCGGAGCGTTCCGGCCCGGGGCCTTCTGGTAGAGGACCTCGTCGACCACGCGCTGCTCGATGCTCTCGCCCTGCGCGGTGACGGTCATGACGCTGTCGCCCTCGGCCAGGTCGAGGACGCCCTCGCCGTCCGACGTGACCGTCTCGCCCTCCGCGGCGAGCTTGGTCCTGATCGTCATCCGGGCCGACTCCGCATCGGCCGTCCTGTCGTAGGCCGCCCGCACCGCCGTCGTGCCCTGTTCCCGGGCCCCGTCACTCCTGCTCGCGCTCGACGACGGGCCGTCCTTCGCTCCCGACGGCTCACTGTCGTCCCCGCACCCCGTCAGCACACTCCCCATGACCGCGGCGACCGTGATCGCGGCTGCCCTCGTCCCCCTGCGACGCATGTGAATCCCCATCTCCTCGATTTCTGCCGCTCGTCCATGGAACGAGGGCGAACTGGCGACCCGTGTGCCCCTCGGAGAAACGCGAAAACACCTTTCCTCAGCGGAGGTTGGGGATTCGGGGATCGATTCGAACGATTCTCGCCGACGGCGCGGAAAGGCGCTGTCCCACCAACGGGACGTCACCATGAGATTTTCCGCGCCGATTGCGCACGGGTCCGTTAGGAGAAGCGATCCGGGGACACACGTACGACGAACCGACAGCAAGGAGAGTCTGTGATGGGCATCATCGCGTGGATAGTCATCGGCCTGCTCGCCGGAGCCATTGCCAAGGCGCTCATGCCGGGCAAGGACCCGGGCGGAATCATCATCACCATGCTCATCGGTATTGCCGGAGGGCTCCTCGGAGGCTTCCTCGGCAAGGTGATCTTCGGTGTCGACTCCATTGACGGTTTCTTCGAACTGTCCACCTGGATCGCTGCCATCGTCGGCTCCATGATTCTGCTGGCGCTGTACCGGCTGTTCACCGGCCGCGGCCATCGCCGCGGGCACGCCCACGCATAACGGTCCGACGCTCGGAGCGAGCTGACGCGCAAAAAACCGGCAGGTCCATGGGGGCGCCCCCGTCTTCGGACGGGGGCGCCCCCATGGACCTGCGCCGCGCAGGCCGACGTGAGCGTCGAGTATTACGTGAAACCGGAGCAGGGCAGTCTGGCCGGCGTCTCACCGGCCGTCCTCGAAACCGTCGCCCCCGCGTTCCGGCTGGACGACGCCGGACCCGGACTCCACATGACCGTCTGCACCGCGGAACCCGGTTCCCTCTCGGAAAAGGGGCTGCGTCTGCTCGCCTCCTTGGTCTCCACCGAAGACGCCGGCCCGGCAGGCCGGCGCTCCACCGCCTGAAACCGCGCCCGTGGACGGCTCGCGTCCGCGGCCTAGGCCACCGCGCTCCCGGACCGCTTGCGGCGATGCTCCACGAGGGACGGCCCAGGAGCGCGGAGGATCGTCCACGGACGCGGTGGCGGTGTCACGGTGGCCGTACCTCATCGACATCGTGTCGGGTCTGACCGTCACCACCGCTTGGGGCCGTGGGGCGCGGGACACCAGCTCGATGCGTGACCAGCGTTGAAGGATCACCGCCAGGACGATCTGCAGTTCGGTCCGGGCGAAGTTCTCCCCGATGCACTTGCGGCGGCCGTCGCCGAAGGCGAGGAAGGAGCCGCGGGCGGCCGGGGCGCGATGGGGAGCCCAGCGGTCGGGGTCGAAGACGTCCGGGGCGGGGAAGTGCGCCGGATCGTGCTGGTGGAGGTACGGGCTCCAGATCACGTCGGCCCCTTCGGGGATGCGGTGGCCGCCGAGTTCCACGTCGCGGGTGGCGGTGCGTGTGACCATCCAGGCCGGCCCGTACTTGCGGATGGCTTCCTGCAGCACCTGACGGGCGTACGGGAGGTTCTCGAGGTCCGTGGGGCGCAACGGGCGGTCGCCGCAGGCGTCGGCCAGTTCGGTGCGCAGGCGTCGCTCGACGTCGGGGTGCCGGCTGATCTCGTAGAGGGTCCAGGCCAGGGTCGTGCCGGTGGTTTCGATGGCGCCGGTCAGCAGGGTGATGGCCTCGTCCTGCAGGTGCCGGCGCGTCAACGGCCGGTCCGCGGTGAGGAGGGCGGCGAACAGACCGCCCTGGGCCGGTGGCGCGTGCGGGCACGTGGGGCCGGTGTCCGCGTCGTCGGGGTCGTCGGGGTCGTCGGGCGGCGCGCTCGACGGGGACGTGCCGTGGTGGTCGATGGCTCGGTCGACGAGCTCGCGGAGCCGTGCGACGCGTTCGGCGTGCGCGCGGTTGGCGGGCAGCGGCAGACGGGTGGCCCAGGACGGCAGGACGGTCTGCCGGATGGCGCCTTTCATGATGACCGGCATCAGGGCGGTGAACTCGGCCCGCAGGTGTCCCGGCAGGTCGGTGCCGAAGAGGGCGACGAGGAACGCGGCCAGGGTGAGGTCGTTCATGTCGGCGAAGACGTCACGTTTCTCGTTCTCCCGCCACCCCTCGACCATCGCTCGGACCTGGTCGATCATGGCGCTGCCGCGTGTGGCGACATGCGCCTTGTTGAACATGGGCTGCACGAGGCGCCGGTTGCGCAGGTGTGTGTCGCCGTCGGCGACGGTGGCCAGGCCGTCGCCGAAGAAGACGCGCAACGCGTCGATGATCCTGCCGCCCTTGGCGTAGTGGCCGGCGTCGGTGACCAGGACCCTGCGGGTCAGTTCGGGATCGGTCACGACGTAGGCGTCGGTCGGTCCGATCCGTATGCGCACGACACCGCCGTGCCGGCGGAGGGACGTGATGAAGGGAAGGGGGTCGCGTGCGAGGCGGTGGGCATGACCCAGCAGGGGCAGGGCGCCGGGTGCGGTCGGTGTGGGGACGGGTATGACGGGCGGGGTGGTCACGGCCGTGGGGCTCCTCACGTGAGTCCGTGGGGGTGGCCGGTTTCTGCCCGGGAACGCGGTGTGCGATGCGGCCGCTCCCTGATGTGTGTTTCACATCCCGTCCCGCGCACGGCGTCGGGGAACGGACGCCGGACGACGGCTCCGGCTAGGCCGGGTCCACATCGGTGTGCAGCATGTGGTGGTCCGAGTACGGGGTGCGTTCCACATGGTGCTCGAGCGGGGTGACGCCTCGCAGGAAGACGTAGTCGAACTTGCTGTGCCAGTCGGTGGTCGGTTCGCAGGTGGCGCCGTTCGAGGGATGGCACCGGGGATCGGTGTCCTCGGCCAGCGCCCAGATCGGGGAGAGTTCGGCGGCGTCCGGCACGGCGTTGAAGTCTCCGAGAACGATGGCGCGGTCGTGCCGGGCGACGGCTGCGGCGAGTACGCCGGTCTGACCCGCCCTCACCGCTTCCTGACGTCGTTCGGCGAGGTGTGTGTTGAAGACCCGTACGGACCGGCCGCCCACCATGGTGGTGACCGCCATGTACCCGCGGTCCTCGGATCCTCCGTCGGGGTACTCCACGTTGACGCGGTCCGTCATCGGCGCCGCCGAGAGGATCGCCTGCCCGAAGGCTCCCGGACTCCACGGCACTCCCCCGCAACGGCCCCAGTTCCGCAGAACCGTCCCGTACTCGACGTGGTACACCAGCCCGTAAAGGCGCTCCAGATGGTCCCGGATCCTCTCGACGTCCCGCACGCACGCCTCTTGCAGGCCGATGACCTGGGGCGCGTACGTGGCGATCTCCGCCGCCCGGTCGGCGTCGCCCGTCTCGCAGGGGTTGCAGATGTTCCACGTCATGACCCGGTTCGGTACGACGTCCCCGACGGCGCCGGCGGGCAGTGGCCCGGCGGAGGGGGCCCCGCCCGGTGCACTGGGGCCGAGGAGCGCCACGCAGCCCACCACCACGGCGCCCACGAGCAACCGCGCGCTCCTTCCGGCCACCGCCGCCTCCTCCACGTGCGTGCGCCTGGGGTCCGGCGCTTCCGTGCACGAGCTTATGGGACGGCGTTGCCGGCAACGCGTGCGCGGCGGGGCTCGGGCGGGTGGCGCGGGAACGGGACGGCGGCTCTGTCGCCCCCCGGGCGGCCGACGACTGTGAGAGCCGCGCCCTCCCCCGCCGTCCGCGCGCTCGTCCCGTCGCACGGGGCCCGTGCGAGCGGCCGTCCCTGTGCCCCCGTGCCCCCGTGTCCCGTCCAGGAATAGCCGCGGCCCCGCCCCGCGTTGCCGCGAGCATGACGACGAATGCGCCGCGGCCCGAAGTACTGCGCTACACCGCCTTCTCCAGCAGTCCCGACGGCGGAAACCCCGCCGGCGTCGTTCTGGACGCCGGCGCTCTGGACGACGAGGACATGCTGGCCATCGCCGCCGACCTCGGATACTCGGAGTCCGCGTTCCTCACCGCGCCCCCGGAGGGCCTCGGCCCGGAGGGACGGGCGTACGGCATCCGGTACTTCAGCCCCAAGGCCGAGGTGTCCTTCTGCGGGCACGCCACTGTCGCGACCGCCGTCGCGCTCGCCGAACGGACGGGCCCCGGAGAGGTGGTGTTCGCGACGCGAGCCGGCATCGTGCCGGTGGAGGTGGCCGAGGAGGACGGGACGGTCAGGGCCACGCTCACCAGCGTCGAGCCGCACCTCGCGGAGGTCTCCGACGCCGACCTCGCGGAGGCACTCGCCGCGCTGGGCTGGCCGGCCGCCGACCTCGATCCGGCCTTCCCGCCCCGTATCGCGTTCGCCGGCGCCCGTCACCTGGTGCTCGCGGCGGCCACGCGGGCCCGTCTCGCGGACCTCTCGTACGACTTCGCGCGCCTCGAAACCCTCATGCACCGCCTGGACCTGACCACCCTTCAGCTGGTGTGGCGGGAGTCGGCCACCGTCTTCCACGTCCGTGACCCGTTCCCCGTCGGGGGCGTCGTCGAGGACCCGGCGACCGGCGCCGCGGCAGCCGCGTTCGGGGCGTACGCCCGTGAGCTCGGCCTCGTGCCCGAGGACGCCGTGCTCACCCTGCACCAGGGCGAGGACCTCGGCCGCCCGGGCCGGCTCACGGTGACGCTGCGCGCGGGTGACCCGCGCGTCCGGGTCGGCGGCGCGGGAACCCGCATCGGCTGAGCGGCCGTTCTCTCGCGGCGTCGCCGGGTGCGGCGGCGCGTCGGCCGTCCGGCCGGACCGGCTGATCCCGGTCGCGGACGCGGACATCGCGGAGAGTCCCGCGGGCCGCGCGGATCTCCGTCACGAACAAGCAGTCGCCCTGGCCTCGCGGATCGGGGAAGGCGCCGTGCGACGCGCCCACGAGGACTTACCGACCGCCGCCGGCATCGGTCCGCAGGGCCGTTCGCGACGCAGGGCTTCCTCGTGCGGGCCGGGAGCTCCCGTTCTCCGCTCACGCCGTCAGGGTGCCGTCCGATGCGTTCGGAGGGCTGCGAGGATCGCCGTGCGACGGTGACCGCCGCCCACGGCAGGGCGGCGGCGGGGGGCGCGCGGGCCCGTCGACACGTGTGCCGGGCCCGCGCGGGACCGCGTCAGCGTCGACGGGACCAGCCGGTCCCGATTCCCGCCACGTGCAGGGCCAGGGCGGTCAGCCCCAGCAGCATGACGTTCACCGAAGAGAACACGTCGTTGGTGCCGATCTCCGCCGCGTTGATCAGAAACGCGATGAAGAAAAGCACCGCCGCGACCATACCGAGCATGAACGAGCTCCTCTCATAGGGATGAAGCCCGTATGCCCGGCCGTCGCGCTCGCAGACGCGGGAATGACGGCACGGGTGGCATCCCGGTGCCGGTCCTCTGCGCGCCCGTCCCTCCCGCATCGCGTCGGCGACCGGCGGCGGTCGCATGCCACGGCGCGTGGACGAAGTGATCCGGGGCGGGTGAACCGCGGCAACCCGGCGCAGGGGGCGGTACGTTCGACGGTCTCCCGCTGACACGCCGTACGGGGGGTGGGGCCGAACCCCGCGTGCGGTACGGGGGCGACGGTCCACCCGTACCGCTTCTCCGCGGCCGTCCGCGGACGCACGCGACCTGGCACCGCGTGGCCACGTTGCCGACGGCCGCGGGGCGCACGGTCGTCCGCCCCGGCCCACGAGGCCACGGGGAGTCCTCGAAGCCCCCGGCCGACCGGGGACACCGCCCGTACTCCGAGGGCGCCGTGGCCGGGGACCGCCTCGCTCCGATGCGCGGCCCGGGCCACGAACGGTTCGCCGTCGTCGGCCGCGACCGGGGTGCGTACGTCGCCACCCGCCTCGCCCCGGACCACCCGGGGGCCGTTTCCGCCCTGAGCGTGCTGGACGCCGTCCCCCTCGGCGAGGCGCCGCGCCGGTACGACGCGAAGTTCGCCCTGAGCCGGTGGCACTGGTTCTTCCTCGCGCGGACCGACAAGCCGGCCGAACGGATCATCGGCGCGGACCCCGACGCCTGGTACGGGGGCACACCCGAGCAGATGGACGTCGAGGCGTACGAGGACCACCGGGCCGGGCCGGGTGTCGACCGGCGGCACGACGCCGACCGGCGGGCCGGTCGCCGTATCGGGTGCCCGCTGCGGGTTCTGTGGGCCACCCGTGACGACATGGCCGGCCTCTACGGCGACGTGCTGGAGGTGGGGCGGGGCCGGGCCAGAGGTCCGCTGGAGGGCGGCCCGGTCGTCCCCGGCCGTCATATCGCCGAGGAGGCGCCCGAGGCACTCGTCACCGGCCTGCGCGAGTTCTGGAAGGCCGCGGACGGACCGGCCTGAGCCGCTCCGTCCGCGGGCGTGCGTCACGGGAAGCGACGCGGCCGCTCGGGGGCCGTCACGGCTGCTCGGGCTGCGCGTTCGCCGTGCCCGCGGCCCGGTCCACCGGACGGCGCGTCCCGGCTTCCCAGAGGCACCAGGTCGTCCACAGCAGCAGGACGAGGAAGACGGCGAGCAGGCCCAGCAGCACCACGGCCTGCCGCGCCGACCCGTTGTCCTGAATCAGTGTCAGCAACAGGCAGAAAGACCAGGCGGCCACACCGCCCGCGTACACGGCCCTGAGCTGTCGCAACTGACCCATCGATTTCATCGTCCCTCCTGAACCGCTCCATGACGCGTCACCCTGCCGGTACCCCCGTCACGCGGCTTCACCGCACGCGATCGCGGTCGATCTCCCGGTCGGCCGTCGCTCCGGCCCGTCTGTCGCGGACGGTGGGTCACGGCGGGGAGGCGAGCGCCCGCACGACGACCGTGCCGTCCACGACGAGCGGACGTTCCCACGGATTCGCTGGTGCGGGGTCGGTACGCCGGCGAGCAGGTCGCCGGGCTTCGCGTCCGGCTCGCCCGCGCCGAGGACTTCACCGCCGCACCGCGCGCCCGCCTGGAGCAGGACTCTCCCACGACCGAGCAGCCGAACGGCGCCGCCGTCACGTTGTTCCGCCGCTCGTACGCGCGCGAGACGGAGATCAGGTTCGTCGGGGTGTGGGACACGGTCGGCGCCCGGTGCGCTGGAGCGGGCGCCGGACGCGTTCGTGCCGCGCTGGATCGCCGAGCACCGGCCCTTCGGGCGGCCTCGTTTCATCGGGCGGGACGTGAGCTGGGAGGAGTGGCTCCGGCTGCCGGATCATCCATGAGCAGGGCCGTCCGGCCGACGCGGAGGCGTCGCCGTACGCGGGCCTGTCACTGATCGCGGGCCAGGCCCGCGCCTCCTGCGCCGGCGCGGCTTCACGCCCTTCGCCGTCTCCCTCGCCCGCCGGCCCCGGCGGCCCGCGTCCCCCACGGCGCCGGATCCGGCCGGTTCGGGCGTGCTTCGCCGGCGCCGGTGGGCAGACATGCCTCTACGGGTGCTCGAGCAAAGGGGACAAGGTGACGCGGGACTTCGCCGACGCGGTGGAATCGATGGAGCAGCTGGCCACGGTCTGGCGGGCGATGGTGCTCGACCGGGATCCGGACGCGGACGTACGGGACCTGCCGGGCGTCGCGGTGCGCTGGGCGGAGTGCCGGTTCGCTTTCTGGAACTGCGTCACGCTCACCGAGGCGGGGGCGGACGCGGAGCTCCTGGAGAAGCGGCTGGGTCAGGCGGCGGACATCATGCGGTCGAAGCGGCGGGCCGGCTTTCTGTGGGTCTTCGAGGACCTCCTCGGCGCCGAGGCGCGCCCGAGCCTGACCGAGTCGGCCGATCGGGCCGGTCTGGTGCACGCCTTCTCGGGCATCGGTATGGCCGGTGACCTGCTGCCGGTCCCCGAACCGGCGCACCCGGACCTGACGTTCGTGCGGGTCGGCACGGACGAGCATCTGCGCGCCTACGCCGACCTCAACTCGCGTGCCTACGGAATGCCGTTGGAGGACGGCCGCGACGGCCTCGTGGGCTCGGAACTGTGGAGGACGGGGGTGCACGCCTATCTGGGGCTGCGGGACGGCGCTCCGGTGACGTGCGCCGGGACCGTGGAAGCGGACGGCCGCCTGTTCGTCGTCCTGGTGGCCACGGACCCGCGGTGGGAGCGCAGGGGGTACGGAGAGGCGGTGACCCGCAAGGCCCTGTACGAGGGCGCCCGGGCCACCGGACTGACCCGGGCCACGCTGCACGCGACCGCCGCCGGGGCTCCCCTGTACCCGCGGATCGGCTTCGAGCCGAACAGCCCGCTGCACTTCTTCACCCCGGGAAGCTGACGGCCGTACCGGGAGGCCGCTGTCGTCGGGTGGGCAGCGGACCGCCGGCGGCGCGCCGGCCGACGGGGCCGCGGCTCATGTCGGCCGCGTCGAAGCCGTTCCCCCACGAGGAGGTCCGCCGCGCCGGCGGACCGGATGCCGCCGGCGCGGAAGGTGACGAGCAGAGGGTCGTCGGGGAGTTCCGGGCAGCGTTCGGGCAGCGCCTCGAGCGGCAGGCCCACGGCGGGCGGCGTGACGGTGGGGCTGAGGGGAGACGGCTCGGACATCGGACATGGGGGCGGATCACCCGTCGGAGGAGGAACGCCCGGGGCCACGCTCCTCCACCGGCTCCCGCGCGGCCGGCACCTCACCGCCGGCGCCCTTCCGGAGGGTCTCGCGCGCCTCGCGCAGGCGCCGCAACTGCCGACCGCCCTGCCAGGTCAGCAGCGGCAGGAGGACCGCGCCGAGCAGACCGCAGACCAGCGCCTGCCGGACCAGGCCCAGGAGGAGCGGCGCGGCGACGCACAGCGCGTACATCAGCCAGAGGACCACCAGGGCGGGACGCCGGTGCCGGGTGCGGTGGAGCCGTTGCTCCACCAGGTCCAGCATGGCCTTCCGGTCGGCGGGCGACGAGGGGATCTCCCCGTGGCGCAGCCGGCGGTCCAGGTCGGCCAGGCGGTCGCCCGAGCCGCCGGCCGCGCGCTTCTCCCTCGCGCGCAGCACCAACAGGACGGCCACCGCGCCCACCGAGGTCACGGCGGCCCGCAGCAGCAGCGCGAGGGCCGGCTCCCCCGGCGACATCAGCATGATCACCACCCAGCCGAGGAGGACGACGAGCAGCACCTGGGCCCATACGTGGCGGCCGAGGAAGGTGTTGAGCCGTTCCACCGTCGCCCCCTACCGTCCGGACCGGACTACACCGCGCCGGAGACCGACGGTCCGGGCGGTCAGCGCGGCCGCCAGCAGCACGCAGGCGACCGCGCTGTACGCCCATTCCGCCGTCCCGCGCACCACCCCGACGATGCTCCACACCGCCCACAGGGCGAGCACCACGCACAGCGCCGTCGAGGCGATGTCGACGACCCGTGCGCGCAACTGGGCGCGCTGGCGCGTGCCCGGTTCGAGGTCGCCGAGTTCCTGTCCGTCGTGGTCGTGGCGCACTCCCATGGCCGGCCTCCTCCGTGCTGTGCCTCGTTCGTCCTTGGAGGCCTATCGGCTACCCCCGGCCGAAAGCGCCAAGCGGCGGACGGGCAGGGCAAGTTGCCGTAACCAGGCCGGGGTCCGCTTCTGGTCGGGGCCGGTGTGGCGGGTCCGCAGGTGGGCCGGCGTACCGTCGTTCCACGTACCGCCCGGGATGTCCAGGCACGTGCCGTCACCCCTCCCCTCACCCGTGCGGGTGCCGCCGGTGGACGTGGCGGAGGAGAACTCTTCCACGTCGGACAGGGCGCCGCTGCCGCCCTCGAGCACGGGGTACAGGGTGGTGGCGCCGGCCGGTCGGCCGGTCAGGGGCGCCGTGACGTCCTGGAAGGTCTCCCGGCCGCCGGTGGCCGGCACGGTGGCCGTGTCGAGCAGGGCGCCGACCGGGAACCCGTGCGGACTTCGAGGGTGCCGCCGCTGCCGCCCGAGGAGATACGGGCGGTGAAGCCGGTGGCGTTGTCGAGGTCGTAGGGCGTGAAGGAGATCCGGCCGCCGTCGTGGATCTCGCCGGCCGTCCTGCCGCCGTGCGCTGGTGTGGTGGACGACCTGGACGCCGGCGGAGTCCCCATGCGCCGGCAGTGCCTCGCCCGGGGAGCCGCGCGCGGTCACCGTCCCGGTCGTCATCACGACGCGTTGTCCGTCCTGGGAACGTCGTCATCCGGGACGGGGCCGTCCCGGTCCGGATCCGAGGGCATAGGCTCGGTGCGCGCGGCCGGCCGAGGGCGCGTCGGGCCCGGGCCCGGGGGTTGGACGAACGGAGTCGTTCCGCTGTGACGCACGCGCACGAGGAAGAGGTCCTGGCCCGGATCGCCGCAGGGCTCGTCCACACCGAGTCGGAAGCGGCCTTCCAGGCCTCCCGGCGCCGCACCGAGCAGATCTTCGCGTACAACCACACCCCACCGGGTGAGGTGGAGAAACGCCGGGCGCTGCTCGTCGCGATCTTCGGGTCGGTCGGTGAACGCACGGTGCTGCTGCCCCCGTTCCACGCCGGGTTCGGCAGCAATGTCCACATCGGCGACGACTTCTTCGGGAACGTGAACCTCACCTTCGTCGACGACGTCGACATCCGCATAGGTGACGGTGTGATGATCGCTCCGAGCGTGACACTGACCACGACGGGACACCCGGTGCATCCCGCGCGGCGTACCGACTTCGGGCGGTTCTCGGAGCCGATCGTGATCGAGGACAAGGTGTGGATCGGCAGCAACGCGGTGGTCCTGCCCGGCGTCCGCATCGGATACGGGTCGGTCATCGGCGCCGGCAGCGTCGTCAGCCGCAGCATCCCCCCGATGACCGTCGCGCTCGGCACCCCCTGCCGCGTGGTCCGCGCCATCACCGACGAGGACCTCACCACGCGTACCGCCGAGCGGTAGGGGCGTCCCGTCCTGCCGTGCGCCGGGGCCCCGAGCGGCACGGCCGGCCCGTGCGCGGGCGGTCAACCGCGGGCCTCCTCGGGTTTCCGCCCCCAGACGGTCAGCATGCCGGCGGACAGCGCGGCGCACTCGTCGGAGTCCGGGTACCGGACCGCGGCGTCGACGGCGGCGTCGTCGACCAGGCCGGTGGCGAGCATCGCCGCCCTGCTCCGCTCCCATGTGGCCGCCCGGAAGCGGCTGATGGGGCTGCCGGGGAGCAGCGGCGGCACATGCGTCTCGGCGGCGACGCGCACGAGCCCCGCCCCGCGCAGCAGTCGGGGGTACGACGGCACCCAGGAGACATCGGTGCCGATGGCCGCCCGCAGCCCCTGCCGCATCGCCCGCATCGCCACCGTGTACGGCGTGTCGGGCGCCCGGTCGCTCGTCAGGTCGACCGCGTCGCCGAGCACCAGCACACCGCCGGGTGCGACGAGTCCGGTCAGTGCCGCGATCAGACGCTCGTGCTCGGGCAGGTGCATCAGCACGAAGCGCGCGTGGACGAGCCCGAACCGGCCGGGTGCGAAGTCCGGGGCGGTGACGTCGGCCTCCGGCCCCCCGAAGCCCTTCCTACGGGCTCAGCCCTCGGGGACGCGCAGGGCCAGGAGGGCCACGTCGTCGTCGTTGTCGGCGGGGCGGACACGGCTGAGCAGTTGGTCGGTGAACGAAAGGAGGGGGCGGTGGGCGAGGGCGGCGGCGTGCTGGCGCAGCCGGTTCAGACCCGTGTCGAGGTTCTGGCGGGGCGTTTCGATGAGGCCGTCCGTGTACAGCACCAGGGTGGATCCCGGCGGGAGCAGTGCCGTGGCGTCGGGGCGCCGCACACCCGCCTGGGTGCCCAGGAGGATGCCGTGGCCGTCGGTGAGGTAGCTCGCCAGGCCGTCCCGGCTGATCAGCAGCGGCGGGGGGTGGCCCGCGTTGGTCCAGGACAGCCGCCAGTGGCCGTCGTGGGCCGCTTCCATCCGGCCGAAGATCATGGTGGCCATGGTGACGTCGGTGATGTGCTGGATCGCCTCGTCCAGCCGTTCGACGATGCGGCTGGGGGGTTCGTGCTGGGACCAGGCGTAGGCGCGGAGCATGTTCCGGACCTGGGCCATGCCGGCCGCCGCCTCCAGGTCGTGGCCGACGACGTCGCCGATGGCCAGGGCCGTGGACGCGTCGGACAGGGGGAAGGCGTCGTACCAGTCGCCGCCGACGTGTGAGGCGTCGGGTGCGGGCAGGTAACGGACGGTCATCTCCAGACCCGAGAGGCGGGGCATCTGGGGCAGCAGGTGGTTCTGCATGGTCTCGGCCACCATGCGCTGACGCTGGTAGAGGCGGGCGTTGTCCAGGGCGAGGCCGGCCCGGCGCGCGATGTCCTCGATCAGCGGAAGGTCCATGGGGGCGAAGGCCGCCGGGCTCTCGGTCCGGCCCAGGGTCAGCGCGCCCAGGACGGCGCGGGGGCTGCGGATGGGCGCGATGGCCGCGGAGTGCATCTCCGTGGCGTGGAACAGACGGCCCTGCTCGACCGCGATGCCGGAATCCGGTGTCCCCTGGTAGGTCTGCGGACCGGCCAGGGTGGAGGCGACGCCGCGCAGGGCTCTGGACAGGGGCATCTGGGATTCCTGGGGGATCGGCGGCATCGGCCCCTGCAGGTCCTCGTGCCGCACCAGCGTGTCGCCCTCGGCGTGGACCACGACCGCGCGCCACACCTCGTCACGTTCGGTGATCAGGTCGATGATCACCCAGTCCGCGAGCCGGGGCACGACCAGGGCCACCAGCCGCCGCAGCGCCTCGTCGACGTCGAGGGTGGAGGTCAGCTGCGCGGTGGTCTCGGCCAGCAGGGCCAGCCTCTGCAGTTCCGACAGCGACTGGACCGCCGGCTCCGGTCGCCGGGCGGTGTCCCGCGGATGCCCGGGGGGGTAGAAGACGACGAGCGTGGCGGCCTGCCGGTCGCCGAGGCCGTACGGGGCGATCAGCCAGGAGACGGGCAGCACCGAACCGTCGGCGCGTGCGAAGTAGTCCTCGTCGCCCTGGGCCGGGCACCCGGCGTGGAACGCCTGTCGCATCGCGCACTGGGTCCTCGGCAGCTGCTGCCCCTGCGAACCGCGGTGCAGCAGGTCGTGCGCGTCCTGGCCGAGGAGTTCCGCGGCGGGCCGGCCCAGCAGTTCCTCGGCGAGGGCGTTGACGGCGATGATGTAGCCCTGCTCGTCGACGACGTAGACGCCCGTGCCGATGGCTTCCAGCGCGGCGGAAGCGGCCGGCGCGGACAGCTCGTGGACCTCCGTGCGCTCCGACCCTGTCATCGTGACCTCCTCGTCGGCCGGGCCGGCGCCCCGCCCGCCGCCCGTGTGCCCCGCCGCATCGTGCCTTCCCCCGTTCTCCTGCCTTCCCCGTATGCCCATGTGGGTGAGGATCCCACGTCGTCCGGCGGCTTCGGTGAATTTCGCCCCGCCGAGACCGCGCAGCGGATGACGACGCATCCGGGGGACGAGGTGGACGATCCACCGTCGGCCGTCGGGCACGCCCTGGCTTCGGGGGCGCCCCCGGTCGGCTTCCCGCCTCGGGTCGGCGTGCACCCGGAAAACGACGGGCGTCCGACGTGCCGCGGGGGCGGCGTCCCGAGGACATGGTCCGGGGGCCGCTCCCGGAAGGACGGAGACGGAGCATGACGGGCGAGGACGTGGCCGGGCCGTTCGCCGACGAGACCCGGGTGCGGGTCCTCGCCGCTGTGGCGCTGGGCGCGACGAGCGCCGCCGAGGTCGCCGACCCGTTCGGCCCGTTCGGCCGGTGAAGACGACGAGGGCGGCGGTGGCCGACGGCCCCGACGGATCGGAAGTCGCGAGCGCGAACGGATGCGCATGACCCCGGACTCACAGCCGAGTCGACGTGTCGCACCCGCAGCCATCCCCTCCGGCAGGGAGCCGGAGAGGCCCCGCATCACTCGGACGGGCGGAAAGCAGGACGTCCAGGCGACGCGACAGGCGCCCCGCCAGGTCGCATAGGACAGTAAGACCATGAACCGTCACCGACGCCCACCGCGGCGTGCCCCGTGGATCGCAGGCGGCGCCGCTGTGCTCGTCCTCGGCGGCATCGGCGTGTGGGCGTGGGTGGCGCAGGACGGCGGAACGCCCAGCCCCACGCCCTCGGCCTCGCACGACCTGTCCCTTCCGACGCTGAGCCCCCTGCCGTCCTGGACGTTCGCGACGGAGCCGTCGAGCACGGCACGGCGGACGCCGACGCCCACGCTGTCGCCCGGGCCGACGTCCCGGCCCCGTCAGCCGGCCCCGTCGGCACAGCGGCCCACCGGTGAGCCGCTGCCGTCGGCCCGGCGGAGGACGACCGAGCCGGCGCCTCCGGAACAGCGGCCCACGCCCCGGTCCGCGCCGCCCAGCCGCCAACCGGTGCCCCACCGGACCGCGCCCGGCGCGTCGGCCATGCGCACCCCGAAGGCGGGACCGGCGACGCCACCGCCGCCGCCACCGACGCGGTCCGCGACACCCCGGCTCCCACCGGGCTTCCCGATGCCCAAGCCTCCGGCATCACCCGCCCGCCCGGTGCCACCACGGACACCGGCGACGCGGCCGGCCGTACCCGAACTCCCCATGAAGCCCGCCACACCCAGACCTCCCACGAAACCCGCCGCACCCGAACACCCCACGAAGTCCGCCGCACCCACATCTCCGCCACGGCCCACCACACCCGCACCCCCCACGAAACCCGCCACACCCAGACACCCCACGAAGTCCGCACCCCCCAAGCCCTCGGCATCACCCGCCCGCCCGGTGCCGCCACGGACACCGACGACACCGTCGACGCGGCCGGCGCCCTCGGAGCACGTGCGGACACCGTCCGCCACGACGCCCGGGCCGACGCCGTCGGCCGATGGCGGTGAGCGGGTGACCACCACGTGGTACACCTCCCCGGCCGCGACGGCCGCCGCCCACCGCATGGCGAACGCCGACGCGGTCGGTGACCCCGCCTGCTCGATGGCGGCCGTGGGCCGGCCGGACCCCCGCCTGGTTCCGTGGGACAGCCGTATCGGCATCGGACACCACGGCACGTACTGGTGCCTGATCTGGTGAGGCGGCGGGCGGCTCCCGACGACCCGTCGCGCGTGGTCCGCGGGGCATCGGGACCTGGCAGGACCGGCGGCAGGTCACCGCGTAGGCTGCCCTCGGCACGGACACGGCTGGGCGGGGGAGCACATGACGGCTGGAACAGCCCCGAGGTGGGCGTCGACTCTCGATTCGGTGGTGGTGTACGCGCAGGGCGCGCTCTGCCGCCGGCTGGCCCGGGGCGCGGTGCCGGCGGGCGGACGCGTGCGGGTGGCGGGACTGCCCCGCTCGCTGGACCCGGGCTCGTTGCGGGCCGGCGTCGTCGGGACGTCCGGGGTGCGTGTCACCGAGGCCCGGGTGGAGCCGGAGGCCGAACTCCTCGACACGGAACCGCCGGACGACGCGCGGCGCGAGGTGGAACGGCTGCGCGACGACTGCGCTGCGGCGCGGGGCCGCCGGGACCGCCGACTGGGCCTGATCGAGGAGGTCGGAGCGCTCCGTCCGGTGCCGCCGCCCCGCCGGCGGGACGACCCGCACCGCCGTACCCCGGTCGACGCGTGGCTGGAGCTCTCCGAGTTCGTCGACGAGCGCCTGACCGGGCTGCACAGCGGGCTCCACGGTCTGGAGGAGGAACTGCGCAGGGCCGAGCACGAGCTCACGGTCGCCGAGGACAGACTCTCCCGTGCCTCCACCGGCGCGCCCTCGGCGCCGGTGACCGACTCGATGTGCGCGGTCCTGACGCTGGACGGCGCGGACGGCGCGGAGGTGGAGCTGGAGGTGGAGTACGGGGTGCCCGGCGCCGTCTGGGTGCCCGCCTACCGGCTCACTCGTCGTGAGGGCGGGAGCGACGGATCCCTGGTGCTGCGCGCCTCGGTCGCCCAGCGCACGGGTGAGGACTGGACCGGTGTCCGTATCGCCCTGGCCACCGCCGATCTGCGCCGTCGCACCGACCTGCCCCGGCTCCGCTCGGTCCGCATCGGGCGCAGTCAGTCCGCCCCCGCGCCTTCGGGCTGGCGCGAGCACCCGACGGGGCTGGCCGATCTCTTCGCCGGGTACGACGCGGCGGGCCCCCGACCCGGCACGAGGCCTGCGCCCGGGGCCACGGTCGGTGCCGCGCCCGGTCCCGTTCCCCCACCGCCGCCCGTTCCGCTGCCGGAGGGCGCCTCCCTTCCGGCCTTCGGCGGCCCTCCGGCCCCGGCCCGGCCGAGCGGCAGACCGCGTACCGCCGCGCGGCTCGCCGCGCCCGCCGCGGCCCCGGCTGCTCCCGCGGCCCCCGGGGCGGCTCCGCCACCGCCCGCCGCGTCCGCGGCCGTCGCCGGGTACGCGCCGCCGGCCCCCGTGACCGGTCCGCCGCGGCCGGACGGCGCCGCACTCGACTACTCCGCGCTGGTCCTGTGCGGCCCGGACGAACAGGGCGGCCGCCGGGGCAGGCTGTTCCCCGGCTCCGGCGCCGATCCGGTGACCGCCGAGCACCGCCGTCGCGCCGAGACGGTGGGCGTGCTGCCCCTTCCCGGACACGCCGTGCGGCCCCGCGAGTCGGCGGGCTCCTTCGACCACCGGTTCGATGCCGCCGCCCGCGCCGACATCCCCTCGGACGGCACCTGGCACACCGTCACCGTCGGCGAGATCCCGGTCGGCCTGCGCACCGAGTACCTCTGCGTTCCGTCCGTGGAGCAGACCGTGTACACGACGCTGGTGCTCTCCAACGCCACCGACCGGGCGCTGCTGGCCGGCCCGGTGGAGGTCACCGTGGGCGAGGACTTCCTGCTGACGGCCGCCCTCCCCACGCTCGCCCCGGGCGGCGTGTGCCGGGTGGGGCTCGGACCGGCCGAGGCCATCGGGGTCACCCGCCGGGTGCATCTGCACGAGTCGACGGCGGGGCTGCGCAACAACGTCACCGTGCTCGAGCACCGCGTCCACGTGGAGCTGGCCAACCGGCTCGCGGTGCCCGTCTCCGTGGAGGTCCGCGAGCGCGTGCCCGTCACCTCCGACGCGCCTTATAGGTGACGGCGGTGACGGGGAGGGGGATGAGGTCCGATGGCGTAGACATGCTGGGTCAGCTCCTGCGGTTGCCGCCGGCGGCACCGCAGCCCTCGACGGCGGCTACGACATCCGGATCCCGGCCGGCAAGGCCCTCGCCGGCGGCAACCGCAGGAGCTGACCCAGCATGTCTACGTCATCGGAGCTCATCCCCCTCCCCGTCACCGCCGTCACCTGTACGGAGGACCGCGCTCATGTCGAGCGCGCGATCGTGCTCGACCTGCGGGCCGGCACGCAGCGGCTGCGCCTCGGACCGGTCAGCGCGCTGGCCGTCGACCGCACCCTGCACGCCGAGCTGACCGCCGGCCACCCGGCGGCCGTGCTCGACGCGCGGATCGTCCGCGACTGGACGCCGCGCGGGCCGTCGCCCGCCGACGACGACTCCGCGCTGCGCCGGCGGGCGACGGCCCTGGAAGAGGAACGGACGGCGCTGGAGCAGCGGTGTGACCGGCTCCGTACCCGCCTCGACCTGCTCGGCCGTCTCGCCGCCGATCTGCTGCGGGAGATCGGCGAGGGCGCCGGCTCCGGGGAGGCGGAGAGGGACCGCTGGACCCGGGAGCTGGACCGGGTGGACGACGAACGCGACTCGAACGGCGAGCGGCTGCGCTCCGTGGAGGCCGAGTCGGCCACCGTCCTCGCCGAGCTCTCCGACGTCCAGCGGGCCGTGCGGCTCTCCGAGACGGAACCCGCCGAACTGGTCGGTCACATCGAGCTGACCGTGCACGCCTCGGCCGCCGGGCAGGCCGGGCTGCGCCTGAGCCACCTCACCCCGTGCGCGGTGTGGCGGCCCGCCTACCGGGCCGTGCTCGACGGGGAGTCCCTCACGCTGGACACGGACGCGATCGTCTGGCAGCGCACCGGCGAGGACTGGTCGAACGTACGGCTGACCCTGTCGACGGCGCGTTCCGCGCGTGGCGCGGAGCCGCCCCGGCTCGGCGAGGACCGGCTGACGCTCACCGACCGCTCCGCCGCGGAGCGCCGCACCGTCCACGTCGACCTGCGCGAGGAGGAGATCGCGGACCTCGGCCCCGTCCCCGTGCTCGGACCGCCGGGTGTGGACGACGGCGGCGAGGTGCGCGTGCTCCACTCCCCCGCGCCGGTCTCCGTGCCGGCGGACGGCCGCGCCCACCGTGTTCCGCTGTCCTCCTTCACCGCGGCCGCGAGGAGTGAGTACGCCTGCTCGCCCGAGCTGTCGCCCCTGGTCAGCCAGGTGGTGCGGTGCGACAACCTGTCGGGCCACGCGCTGCTCGCCGGGCCCGTCGACCTGGTCCGCGGCAGTGGGTTCAGCGGACGCGGCACCCTGGACTTCACCGCGCCCGGCGCCCCCGTCGAGCTCGCCTTCGGCAGCCGGGACGACCACCGGGTGCTGCGGGAGGCCGAGGAGACCCGCGAGACCGCGGGCCTCACCCAGCGGACCGTGCTCACCCGGACCGTCCGGCTGCACCTCTCCAGGTTCTCCGCCCCCGGCGAGCACGACGACCGGGTGGTCGTCGTCCGGGAGCGCGTCCCGGTCTCCGAGGTCTCGGCGGTGGAGGTGCGCCTGCGCCGGGACGGCTGTTCCCCCGCGCCCGACGCCGTCGACGCGGACGGCATCGTCCGCTGGAACGTCCCGTTGGCCCCGGGCGGGCGGCGCACGGTCACCCTCGTCTACGACGTCTCGGCGAGCGGCAAGGTCACCGGCCTGTGACTCCGGGGGAGGCACCGCTGCCGCGTCCTCGGCACGTCGCCGTCCGGTGGGTCCCCGTCAGGACTTCGGCGCCGGTGTCCGCGACCGCACCAGTTCCGTCGCCTCCCGTTCCGTCTGCACCGAGGGCGGTGAACCCTCGAGCGGCTGCTGGGCCGTCCCCTTCATGCAGGCCACCGCGACGACACCGACCAGAGCCGCGGCCATCGTGTAGTACGCCGGCATCACGTCCGATCCGGTCGCGCCGGTCAGCGCCGTGATGACCAGGGGTGTCGTGCCGCCGAACAGCGACGCCGACAGGTCGTAGCCGACCGACGGGGAGCCGTAGCGCGCCGATGTCGGGAACATGGCCGGCAGCGCCGCCGACATGGTGCCGAGCAGGCGGACCAGTGACAGGCCGAGCATCGGCGTGCCGGCCGAGACGGCGAGCGGGCTGCCCTGCCGCACCAGCAGGAACGCCGGGACGGGCAGGAAGAAGAAGCCCAGCATGCCGGTCGTCGGCAACGGTTTGCGGCCGTACCGGTCGTTCAGCCGGCCCACCTGGTTGAGGACCAGCATCAGCAGCACCATGGTGGCCACCAGGATCGGCGGACCGTGGGTCTCGCTGTAGTGCAGCTCGTCCGAGAGGTACGTCGGCATGTACGACAGCAGCAGGTAGTCGGTGATGTTGTGGGCGCCGACCAGGGCGACGCACAGCACCAGCGTCCGCCAGTGCTGCCGGAAGATCTTGGCGAGGTCGCGCCGGGCGGTGGTCTCCTTCTGGCTCGCGGCCTCGGAGACGTGGACGTCGCCCTGCTCCAGCTTCGGACAGGCCGGTGTGTCGTCCCGCTTCAGCCGCAGGTGGACGCCGACGATGCCCAGCGGCCCGGCCGCCAGGAACGGGATGCGCCGGCCCCAGGCGTCCATCGCCTCGGTGCCGAGCCAGGCGGTGAGGGCCGTCACCGGACCCGCCGCGCCGGTGTACCCGGCCGGCGTGCCCAGTTCCAGGAAGCTGCCGAAGCAGCCGCGCCGCTTGTCCGGGGCGTACTCCGCGATGAAGGTGGAGGAGCGGGGGCGAGCCCGTGGCCCTCACCCTGGAGGTGGCCGCCGTCCGGATCGACGCGAACGCGATCACGGTCACCGACGGCGGGCTCGGAGGGGTCGAGCAGGACAGCACCTCGGCGGCCGTCGAGCAGGGCACGCAGCGGCTGCGGGAGGTCCTCGCCGGCCGCACGCCCCAGCCCACTCCCGGCGGAGTCGAGTGAATCCGGGACGGGAGGTGACATCCGGGACGCGGAGGCCCCCTTCCGCTACTCGGGGGTAGGAACACGGCCCCTCTTGCTATACAGTTCGTCAGCAAGCGGGATGGTTACCCGCGGTAATACTGACCGGACTCGATGCGAGGAGCCCTCGGCATGGGGAACAGGACCTCCGACGACGGCATGGCCCGGCGGCTGCTGGACTCGTCCGCGCAGCTCTCCTACGACCCGCTCACCGAGGTCGACTGGGACACGCCGCTCGACACGGACTTCCACGGCGCCAGCCCGGAGTGGAGCACGCTCTACGGGACGGCGTACTGGAACGAGCTGACCGACGCGCAGCGCAAGGCGCTGACGCGCCAGGAGGCGGCGTCCGTCGCCGGCACCGGCATCTGGTTCGAGATGATCCTGCAGCAGATGGTGCTGCGGGACATCTACGCCAAGGACCCGACGGACGACACCGTCCAGTGGGCGCTCACCGAGATCGCCGACGAGTGCCGGCACTCGATCATGTTCGCCCGCGGGGCGAAGAAGCTCGGGGCCCCGGCCTACCGGCCGCACCGGGTCGCGCTCGAACTGGGCAGGCTCTTCAAGACCGTCGCCTTCGGCGAGGCCGCGTACGCGGCGATCCTGGTCGCCGAGGAGGTCCTCGACGTCATGCAGCGCGACTGGATGCGCGACGAGCGGGTCGTGCCCTTCGTCCGCACCATCAACAACATCCATGTCGTCGAGGAGTCCCGGCACATGAAGTTCGCCCGCGAGGAGACGCGCAGGCGCCTCGCGCGTGCCGGGCGGCTGCGCCGCCGGGTCCACGCCCTGCTGATCGCCGTCGCGGCCTACGTCATCGTCACCAGCATGGTGAACCGGAAGGTCTACGCGAACGCCGGCCTGGACGAGGCACGCGCCCTGCGCGAGGCGAAGGCCAACGAGCACCACAAGTCGATGATGCGGGCGAGCTGTTCGGGCCTGATGGAGTTCCTGGCCTCGGTGGGACTGCTCACCGGGCCGGCGCTCCACTTCTACAAGCGCGCCCACCTCGTCTGACGACCTCCGGTCCGCGCCCCCTCCCGGCCTTCAGCAGAGTGGACGACCATGGCCTTCGCGATCACCCAGACCTGCTGCAACGACGCCACCTGCGTGTCCGTGTGCCCGGTCAACTGCATTCACCCCACGCCCGAGGAACGGGCTTTCGGCAGCACGGAGCTGCTGCACATCGACCCCGGGGCCTGCATCGACTGCGGCGCCTGCGCCGACGCCTGCCCGGTGGACGCCGTCCTCCCGGTCGACCGGCTCACCGGCGGACAGCGGGAGTACGCGCGGATCAACGCGGCCTACTTCGAGCAGGACGGGCAGGCCCCCGAGCAGACGGGGACACCGGCGCGTTCGGGCCCGAACCTCCACGCCTGGGGCGCGCCGTCCTTCGACCGGGTGCTGCCCCCGGACTTCGGGCCGCTGCGGGTCGCGATCGTCGGCACCGGCCCGGCCGGCATGTACGCCGCCAGGGACCTGCTGCTGCACACGCGGGCCGAGGTGACGTTCGTCGACCGGCTCCCGGTCGCCGGCGGGCTCGTCCGGTACGGCGTGGCGCCGGACCATCCGGCCACGAAGAAGGTGGGCGAGACCTTCGCCCGCTTCCTCACCCATCCGCGCGCACGGACCTACCTGGGCCTCGACGTGGGCGCCGACGTCACGGCGGCGGAACTCGCCGCGCACCACGACGCGGTGATCTACGCGGTCGGCGCCGGCACGGACCGGCGGCTGGGCGTTCCGGGCGAGGACCGGCCGGGCAGTGTCCCCGCGACCACGTTCGTGGCCTGGTACAACGCGCACCCGGAGGTCGCTCCGGACGCCGTCGGCCTGTCGTGCGAGCGTGTGGTCGTGGTCGGCAACGGCAACGTCGCCCTCGATGTCGCACGGATCCTCGTCACCGACCCGAAGACGCTGGCCGGCACCGGGATCGCCGGCCACGCGCTGGCGGAACTGCGCCGCAGCAAGGTGCGCGAGGTGGTGCTGCTCGGGCGCCGCGGACCGGAGGACGCGGCGTACACCAGGCCCGAGGTGCTCGCCCTGAAGCACCTTCCCGGAGTGGATCTGCTCATCGACGACCACGATCCGCGCATCGGCGCGGCGGTCGACGCCTCCGGCGCCGGGGACAAGGCGGCGGTGCTGCGGGGCGTGGCGCGGGAGGCCGTCGACTGGTCCCTGCCGCCGGGCGCGGCGGGACGGCGGCGGCGCATCGTGTTCCGCTTCCTCTCCTCCCCCGTGGCGGTGTGCGGGGGCGAGGAGACGCGTGCCGTGCGGGTCACCGGCACCACCGCCGAGCTGGAGATCCCGGCCGGCCTGGTGCTGCGGGCGGTCGGCCACCGCGGGGTGGCCCAGGCGGGGCTGCCGTTCGACGAGACCACCGGGACCGTGCCGCACGAGCGCGGCCGGGTGGCCGGCAGACCCGGGACGTACGTCGTCGGCTGGATCAAACGCGGGCCCTCGGGAGGCATCGGCGCCAACCGCGCCTGCGCGGCCGAGACCGTCGCCTCCCTGCTGGCCGACGCGGTGGCGGGCGCCCTGCCCGCACCGGCCGGCGGGCCGAGGGCCTTCCGCCGCCTGGTACGGCGCCGTCGCCGCTGACCGTCCGGCGGGATCCCGGGGCGGTCAGCCCGTCGCCGTCGGGTCCGGGGCGTTGTGGGCACGGCGGTAGGCCAGTGGGGACAGGCCGAGGTGGCCGTAGAAGTGCTTGCGCAGTGCGACGGCGTCGCCGAAACCGCTCGCCGTGGCCACGCGCGTGACGGTCAGGTCGGTGGACTCCAGCAGCCGGCGCGCCTGGTCCAGCCGGCACCGCAGCAGCCACTGCAGAGGGCTGGTGCCCACCTCGTCGCGGAACCGCCGGGTGAAGGTGCGCACGCTCATGTGCGCGTGCCGGGCCATGTCCTCCAGGGTGAGGGGTTCGGCCAGCCGGTTCAGGGCCCATTGCCGGGTGGCCGAGGTGGAGCGGTCGGCGTCCTTCGGCACCGGGTGCTCGATGAACTGCGCCTGCCCGCCCTCGCGCCACGGCGCGACCACGCACCGGCGCGCCGCCGCGCCGGCCACCGCCGCGCCGTGGTCCCGGCGGATCAGGTGCAGGCACACGTCGATGCCGGCGGCCCCGCCCGCCGAGGTCAGGATGCGTCCGTTGTCGACGAACAGGACGTCCGGATCGGCTTCGACCCGGGGGAAGAGCCGGGCGAACGAGTCGCAGAGCGCCCAGTGGGTGGTGGCCCGCAGGCCGTCCAGCAGCCCGGCCGCCGCGAGCAGGAACGCCGAGGTGCACAGGCTGACGACGCGGGTGTGCGGATTGATCCGGGCGAACGCCCCGGCGACCTCCGCGGGCAGCTCGCCGGTGGCGAGCAGATGCCCCTCGGGTTCCTGGGTGGCGATCACCACGGTGTCCGCGTTCTCCAGGAGGGACTCGTCGTCGTCGACGGCGATCCGGAAGCCCTCGTGGGTGCGGACCGGCCGACCGCCGAGCGAGCAGGTCGTCACGGAGTACAGCGGTGCGCCGGACGGATCGCGCGCCGCGCCGAACACGCGCGCGGCGATGCCGAGGTCCATGGTGAGGACGCCTTCGAGAGCGAGAACGGCAATGCGGTGCGCCATGGCTGGAATGGTACGACAGGTGGCTCTCCAGCCACTCGCCGTGTCCGGGGCGGTGCGACGAAGCTGATGATCACCGGGCGCGGCCCGGTCGTCGTACGGGCGAAACGGACAGGAACGAGGAGAGCATGAGCGAGCACACCATGCGGGCCGTCACCCTCAGCGGGTTCGGCGGGCCGGAGGTGCTGACCGTCGGGCGGGTCGCGCGGCCCGAACCGCTGCCGACCGAGGTGCTGGTGCGGGTGCACGCCGCCGGGATCAACCCGGTGGACTGGAAGACCCGCGCGGGACAGGGCATGGCGGGACTGCAGAGGCTGCCGTTGATTTTGGGCTGGGACGTCTCCGGGGTCGTCGAGGAGGTCGGTTTCGGCGTCACCACGCTCGCGCCCGGTGACGAGGTGTACGCGATGCCCTGGTTCCCGCGCCCGGCCGGTGGTTACGCCGAGTACGTGACGGCGCCGTCCCGTCAGTTCGCGCGCAAGCCCGCCTCGATCGGGCACGCCGAGGCCGCCGCCCTGCCCCTCGCGGCGCTGACCGCGTGGCACGCGCTGGTCGACACCGCGGGTGTCCGGGCCGGTCAGCGGGTACTGGTGCACGCCGCGGCCGGCGGTGTGGGGCATCTGGCGGTGCAGATGGCCCGGCACCTGGGCGCCGAAGTGGTCGCGACCGCCCGTGAGTCCCGGCACGCCTGGCTCGAGGAGCTGGGCGCCGACGAGACGATCGACTACACCCGGCAGCGGTTCGAGGAGGCGACCGGCGGGGTCGACGTCGTCATCGACCTGATCGGCGGCCTGGACGCCACCGACGTGCGGTCGGTCGCGGTGACCCGGCCCGGCGGCCTGGTCGTCTCCGTCCCGGGCGGTGTCTCCCCGGCGCTCGCCGCCGCGGCCGGCCGGGCCGGGGTGCGCACCAGTCCGCTTCTGGTCGAGCCGGACGGCGCGGCCCTGACCGCCATCGCCGGTCTGGTCGACTCCGGAGCGGTCCGGGTGGCGGTCGAGCACGTCTTCGCGCTGGAGCAGGCCGCCGAGGCGCACCGTCGGGGCGAGACCAACCGCACCCGCGGCAAGCTCGTACTGGACGTCGCGGGGTGATCCGCGTGCGGTCGACGGACCACTCGCGCGGTGTCGGCCGCCTTTCCGCGGCACCGGCGTAGTAGACATCACCGAGAGGGGCACTGGAACGGGGCCCGTCCTCCGGCGACGAGCGCGACGAGAGAGTGGGGAGTGCCGCGTGCTGTTGAAGACGTTCCGCTGGGCCTTCGCCGTCACGGGCCTCGGCCTGGTCGCCGGAGTGCTGTACGACGGCTG
This sequence comes from Streptomyces caelestis, assembly GCF_001279005.1. GTDB lineage: Bacteria > Actinomycetota > Actinomycetes > Streptomycetales > Streptomycetaceae > Streptomyces > Streptomyces heliomycini. The sequence continues at coordinate 97,526 of NZ_LGCN01000154.1, read as the reverse complement.
GACGGCGCTGGGGCTGGTCGCCGTCCTCGCCGTTCTGGAGGTGTCGCTGTCCTTCGACAACGCGGTGATCAACGCCGGCATCCTCAAGAAGCTCAACGCCTTCTGGCAGAGGATCTTCCTCACCGTCGGCATTCTGATCGCCGTCTTCGGCATGCGGTTGCTCTTCCCCGTCGTCATCGTCTCCGTCACCGCCCGGCTCTCCCCGCCCCAGGCCGTCCACCTCGCGCTCACCGACAAGGCCCGCTATCAGGAACTCGTCACCGACGCGCACCCGTCGATCGCCGCGTTCGGCGGGATGTTCCTGTTGATGATCTTCCTCGACTTCGTCCTGGAGGACCGCGAGACCAAGTGGCTCGGCCCGGTCGAACGGCCGCTGGCCAGGCTCGGCCGGATCGACATGCTGTCGGTCTGCGTCGCCCTCGGGGTCCTCCTCGTCACCGCCACGACGTTCGCCGTCCACGCCCACCAGCACGGCGGCGGTCACGCCGACAAGGCCCAGACGGTTCTCGTCTCGGGCATCGCGGGCCTGATCACCTATCTGATCGTGAGCGGACTCTCCGACTTCTTCGAGCGCAGGCTGGCCGACGAGGAGGCCGGGGGGCACGCCGGGCAGCACTCCGAGGACGCCGGGACGGGGCGACCCGCGGTCGCCCTGGCGGGCAGGGCCGCCTTCTTCACCTTCCTCTACCTGGAGGTCCTGGACGCGTCCTTCTCCTTCGACGGCGTCATCGGCGCGTTCGCCATCACCAACGACATCGTCCTGATGGCGCTGGGCCTGGGCATCGGCGCCATGTACGTCCGGTCCCTGACGGTCTATCTGGTCCGCCAGGGCACCCTCGACGACTACGTCTACCTGGAGCACGGCGCGCACTACGCCATCGGCGCGCTCGCCCTCATCCTCCTCGTCAGCATCCGCTACGAGATCAACGACATCGTCACCGGCCTCATCGGCGTCGCGTTCATCAGCGCGTCGTTCTCCTCCTCCGTCCGCCACAACCGCGCCGCACGCCGGTGAGCTCACCGGCGGGCGCCGCCGAAGGCCCACGTCGTGAGGCCGGTATCCTTCGCCGGCGCCGCGCGTCCCGGTCCGCGCCGGGGAGGCGGAGCGGGTCGTCCGACATACCAGGTTTACGCCCACACGGCCCGTTCCCGGCCAGGCCGCATCGAATCGCCCGGTGACGGGCAGATTCGGGGCATGCCCATCGACGCGACGGCTTCGCCCGGAGTGCAGGTGTGTTCCCTGAAGCGGGACACTCCGCAGTCGGTCCCGGCCAACAGCCCCTACACGGTCATTCGCTTCCCCTTCGGGGCCGCGGAGTCCACCGACCGGTTCTCCATGCACCAGGTGAACCAGCCGGACGGGTACGTGGTCACGAACTGGGACTCGGACGCCCGGTCCGGGCTGATATGGCCCAGCACGGCCGGCTGGGGCGTCCTGTACGCGATGATCCAGTGGGAGGCCGGGAACTACGACGAACTGCGGGACCAGTTCGTCCGGGACCCGCTCGGCCTCACTCCGACGCCCGACGACACCACGGCGACGGAGCACCGGCCGCCGAGTCCCGGCATGCAGTGCTGGACGAAGCACTGGGGCGTCTTCGTCGACCCGGCCGTCCCGCTCGCCGTGCGCGCCACCCATGACGACAGTGTGGCGCGGAACATCGTCCTGGCGGAGTTCAAGCTCGTGGTCCACCAGGCCGCCTGACGACTCGTCCGGCGGTCCACGGTCCTGAGCGGTTCGGGACGTGCGGGTGGATCTCGTCCACGGTCACCGTGACCCCACCCGGGATTCCGGTGCCGCTGCCGGGCGAGGGCGTCGGCGGCCGGGCCGGCCCGATCCCGACCGGGTCCTCGGGCCGGGCCGCGGGACCGTGCCGATGACGCCCCCGTGCGGGCCCGGGGGCGACGGACGACGACGGGGACGGCGTCGAGCGGTCCTTTCGAGGAGCGTCAGGAGGCGCCGGGAGCCGCCGCAGGGGCCGCCTCGTTCACGGCGGCTCCCCAGGCGGCCGCGCACAGTGCCCGCTCGACCTCGTCGGTGTAGACGGCGGCGGCGAGCCAGGCCCGGGCGAAGCGGCCGGTGTCGGCCGGGAGCAGGCGGCCGAAGGGGTCGCGGGAGCGGTCCGCGGCGGCGGCGTGGAGGTCGTCGAGGAGATCGCCCGCCGTGGCCAGGCCGAGACGGCGCAGCCGGGTGCCGTCGCCCGGCCGGTTCCCGGCGAGGGCGAGGACACGGCGGCCTCCCGGCACCGCCTGGTGGACGCGGCGGCGCAGCAGGTGCAGCGGGGCCTCGTCCCCGGTGGGGACGGTCCGCGCGGGTGGCGCGACCGCGCCGGCGGGCAGGTCCGCGCGCTGGAGGCGGTCCAGGCCGAGGTCCACCCGGGCGCCGGGATCGGTGGGGTGCTCGGTGGCGAGCAGCAGGGCGCGGGGGTACGGGCCCGGTGCCAGGCGCGCGACGACCCGCAGCCGGCTGCCCCCGGCGGCGGCGAGCAGACGGAGGTTGTCGCGGCAGGGGAGTGCGGGATCGTCGTGGGCGGTGGCCAGCCGCAGGGGCAGGCCCGCGCAGTCGGCCAGCAGACAGTCGCCCGTCGTCTCCCGCACCGTGCCCGCGAGGGTCACCTCCAGGAACAGCAGGTCCTGTCCGCCGTTCAGCGCCCGGGCCACCTGCTCGGCGGCGGGCACCGCCCACAGCCGGTCCAGCGGGTCCGCGCGCCAGGCGGCGCCGGACGCGCGGACCGCCCGCACCCCCGCCCCCGCGCCGAGACGGCCCGTCGGGGAGACGGTGGCCCCGGACACGGCGAGTCCCGCGCGCGACAGTTCCCGGTGGGTCAGGGCGGTGTCGCCGATCCGCACGGTCCGGTCGGCGGCGCCGGTCGCCCGGGCGGGCCCGCCCGGCGCCACGTCCGAGACCGTGTACAGACGCCCGTCCGCGTCGGCGGTCCAGGTGACCGCGCCCGCGTACCCGGTCGCGGTGAGGACGGGCTCGGAGAAGAGCCCGTACAGCCGCAGGGAGCCGTCCGGGCGGTACGGCTGCCGGACCGTGCCGCGCAGTTCGCCCAGGTCCGGGCCGGTGGCGTGCGGGAGGCGGTGGGCGACGCCCAGGACGGCGGCCAGCGCGCCGGCGAGGTCGGTGAGGCGGTGTCCGGGGTCGCCGGAGCGGGCCGCGCGCACCCCGCTCACCACGGAGACCGCCGCGGCCGAGGCCCGTGGGAGACCGGCGAGGCGGGCGGTGTGCGCGGCGTGCAGGAGCTCCGCCTGGAGCACGGCGCCAGCGCCGTCCGCGCCGGCCTCCAGGACGGCCGCGGCCGCGTCGAACACCGCCCGGGCCGCGGCGCGTTGCTCCGCGGTGGCGGCGTCGGGCTCCGTCGGCGCCGTCCCCGTCTCCCCCGCCGTCTCCGTGACCTCGGCGGAGGCCGGGGCCTCCTCGGCGACCGGCGCGGCCGAGGCCGCCGCCGCGCGGTGCAGACAGTCGGGGGCCAGCAGGCATCCGCAGCGGATCGCGTCCGCGTCGGTCACCGTCCCGCCGGGCGCTCGCAGGACGACGTCGGTCTCGTCGTCGACGGCGATCCGCACGGTGTCGCCCTCCCGGACGGCCGGACGCGCCAGGAGCTTGGTCACGCCCGCGTCCAGCCGTTTGCGGAGCCGGGGCGAGAGCGCCGCGACGAGGTCGGCGGTGACGGACGGGACGACCGGAGGCAGGTCCGGGCTCATGTGATCTTCTCCCCTACCCAGCGGGCGAGTTCGAGCGGGCTGAGGGCGGCGACGGGCATGCCGGCGGCGACGAGCCGGCCGGCGACCCCCGTGGAGTAGCGGGGCCGGCCCGTGTCGTCGAGGCTCGCGCAGCCCAGGACGTGGCAGCCGGCCGAGACCAGTGCGCGGACCTCGGCGAGCAGACCGCCGAGCGGGTAGCCCTCCTCGAAGTCGCTGACGACCACGACGAGCGTGCGCGACGGCACGGTGACGAGCTCGCGCGCGTGCCGCAGGCCGGCGGCGATGTGGGTGCCGCCGCCCACGCTGACCTCCAGCAGCAGCGACAACGGGTCGTCCACGTGCCCGGTGAGGTCGACGACCTCCGTGGAGAACGCCAGGAAGTGGGTGGAGAGGGTCGGCACCCCCGCCAGGACGGAGGCGGTCAGCGCGGCCCACACCGTGGACGCCTCCATGGACCCCGACACATCCGTGACCAGGATCAGCCGCCAGTCGGCGGCCCGGCGTCCCCGGGTGCGGAACACCGGGTGCTCGGGGATCACCCGCACCGTGCCGTCCGGGGCGCGGCGCGCGGTCGCCAGGTTGGCCCGCAGGGTGCGGGGCAGGTCCAGGCCGCCGCCGGGCCGTCTGCCGGGGCGGGGCAGGGCGGCGCCGTGCAGGGCGGGGCGCAGCCGGGTGGCCAGCTGACGGGTCAGCGCGTCGACCAGCCGCCGTACCAGCGGGCGCAGTGCGGCCAGCCGGGCCTCGGGCAGTCCGCCCGCGTGCCGCAGGACGGTGCGCAGCAGGTCCACCGAGGGCCGTACGCTGTCCGCGTCCAGCTCGGCGAGGACGTCCCCGCGGCCCGACGCGGCGGCGGTCGCCAGCACTTCCTCCCGGATGCCCGGCCCGAACAGCGCGGCCAGTTCCTCGGACCACTCCCGCACTCCGGGGTACGGCGCCTGGCGTCCTCCGCCGGTTCCCGGGCCCGTGAGGTCCCCCCGGCTGCCTTCGCCGCGTCCGCTGCCGTACAGCTCGTCCAGCGCGGTGGCGAGCGGCGCGGCGGACGGCGGCAGCCGGTCGGCGCGGCGGCCGAGGAGGAGGCGCCAGCGGTCGGCGGGGGCGAGGAGGTGCTCCTCGGCGGCCGCCGGAGCCCCGCTCTCCGGGCGCTCCGGCGCGCCCTGCGGCGGACCGCCGCCCGGTGGGGGCAGCAGGCCCAGCGACCGCAGGGCCCCGCGGGCCGCGTAGTCCGCTTCGGTCCAGGTGGCGAGCGTGGCCGGGGCGACGCCGTCCGTGTCGGCGACGCGCGCGGCGCCGAGACGCTCCTCGACGGCCGCGAGGAGGCGGTCGCGGGCCGCGGGGCTCAGGGTGTCGAAGCCGCCGCGCAGCGCGGGGAGCCGGTCGAGGAACGCCCGGTCGGGCAGCTCGGTCACCCGGGTGAGCAGGGGCTCCAGCGCGGGCGCCGCCGCCTCCAGCAGGGGGCCGGCGGCGGTCAGCAGTCCGCCGAGCCGGGCGGTGAGGGCGGCGCGGGAGCCGGGGTCGGTGGCCCCGTCGACCCAGGAGGCCACGCGGTCGCCGAAGACCCGTGCTTCCTCGTGTCCGAGCAGGACGCGTACGGCCCCGGCGGCACCGCGCATCAGCGGGGAGCCGCCGGCGGACAGGCGGTGCAGGGCGCCGGCGAGCCGGATGCCGCCCGACAGGTCGGCCCGGTGGGAGAGTTCAAGCAGGGCGTGGGCGTCGGCGGGGTCCTCGGACCCGGTCAGTCCGTCGACCTGCCGCACCGCCGCCGCCGTGAGCAGCTCCGCGGCGGCGGCCGCCCGGGGCGCGCGGTCCGGCTCGGCGGGGAGCCCCGGGACATGACCGGCCCGCAGCCGGTCGAGCAGGGACAGCCCGGCGAGGAGCTCCGGCAGGGTGCCGGCCTGGGGCAGGACGTCGGCGATGTCGCCGAGCCGTTCGTCCGCGAGCCCGCTCAGGCCGCACTCCGCCGCCCGTTCGAGCCCTTCGAGAGCCTGCGCGGCGGTCGGCCCGCCCTCGTCGCGCTCCTGGCGCCGCCGTTCGCGCAGGACTCCTTCGGCGGCCTGTGCGGGGGTGACTCCGCGTACTCCGGCCGCGGTCAGCACGGCCGCCGTGGCGGGGGTCCAGCGCACCTCCCAGCGGGAGGTGAGGGCCTCGGCGCCGCCCGCGCCGACGACCTCCTTGGCCTCCCCGTAGGGCACGCCGCACACCGTCAGCCGGCGCAGCAGCAGTTCACGGCGCCGGTCGAGGTCGGACCGCAGCGGGTCGAGCCGCAGGTCCCGCGCGGGGCCGGGGCCGCCCGTCTCCGGGCCGGGCAGGCCGAGCCGGGCCAGCTCGGCCTCGACCGCGGGGACGAGTCCGCTGCGCGGTGCCCCTGGGGCGGGACGCCCGGTGCGCGTGCCGACGAGCACGCGCTCCATCGCCCGTGCCACGGCTCGGCCGCGCCCGTACGGCTCGCCCTGCGCGAGCACCGTCTGGACGGCTTCGACCAGTTCGCCGCGGCCCGACGCGGGCAGGCCGCGCAGCCGGGCGAGGTCGGAGGCGAGCCGGCTGATCTCCCGGGCGTCGGCCGGTCCCGAGGGGTGGCCGAGGCTCCTCAGTTCGGCGCAGACGCGTACGGCCGCCCGGGTCAGCGCCTCCTCCAGCGCGGCCGGGTCGCCCGCCGCGCGCAGGACCATGTCCTGCCACTCCGGGTCCCGGATGCCCGCCGGGTAGCCGGACCGCTCGTCGAGGAGGGCGTAGGTGTACGGGATCAGGGAGGTGTTCCACACGGGCCGTCGCGCGTCGTCCGTGGCCGTCGTGTCCTCCTCCCCCGTGTCCCGCCGCAGCAGCGCCGGGGCGTGGAAGGCGCCGACCACCACGGCGGCCCGCTCGCCCCGTGCGGTGGCCTCGGCCAGCCGGGCCCGCATCCAGCGCTCGCGCCGCAGGTCCAGCTCCGGTACGCCGCCCGAGGCGGCCGCGTCCTCGCGCAGGGCCCACCCGGTGAGCAGGGCGGCCCGGCGCAGGGCCTCGGGCGGGGAGCCGGGGGCGCACGTCTCGACGAGCCGGTCCCAGAGGTCGTCGCCGGGGCGGCCCGTCAGCCGGGTCCGCAGCGCGGTGGCGAGACCGGGTCCGCCGGACCCCGTCCCCGCGGCCCGGCGCCCGTCGGTCCAGGCCCGGTCGGCGAGCGGCAGGTCGCAGGCGACCACCGGCACGCCGTGCCGGGCGGCCCAGCGCACGGCGGCCAGTTCGGGCGAGAAGTCGGCGAACGGGTAGAACGCCGGTCCCCCGTCGCCGCCCTCGCCGGGGGCGGCGGCGAGCGCCACCGGGGCCCGTGTCTCCTCGTGTCCCAGCCAGGGCAGCCACTGCTGCATCTCCGCGGGCAGTTCGACGAGCAGCACCTGCGGCTCCGCGTCGTCCAGCAGCGCGGGCAGGGCGGCGGCCAGGGAGGGCGCGTGGTGCCGTACCCCGACGAGGTAGGGCGCGGACGGGCCGGTGAGGGCGGCGAGCGCCTCGTCGGGCGGGACGGGCGGGCCCTGCGGGGCCGCCCTGCGGGAGAGGGACACGGCCGTCAGCCCTCCAGAACCGTACGCAGGTCCCACAGGGTGCGCCAGGTGGCGGAGCCCTGCTCGGCGCGGCGCCGGACGGGACCGTCCCAGTAGCCGCGCAGCCGGGCGGCGTCGGCAGGGTCGTCCTTGCGGACCACGCCGAGCAGGTGTCCGGGCAGCAGTCCGAGGACGTCGCGGTCGCCCGGGAAGTAGGCCGCCGCGAGGGCGAGCGCGCCGGCGACGGACACGGCCTCGGCGGTGCTCATCACCGTCGACGGCCGTTCCACCTCCCAGCCCTCCGCCGACCGGCCCTCGCGCAGATCCCGGAAGGCGGTGACCAGGGCCTCCAGCACGGCGTCGTCGACCTGGAACGGCGCCCCGGCGCGCTCCACGGACGCCCGCGCCTGGCCGCGCACCAGCGCGGTCTCGGCGTCGAGGTCGCCGATGGGGCCGACCGTCTCGAAGTTGAAGCGGCGCTTGAGGGCCGCGGACATCTCGGAGACGCCCTTGTCGCGGAGGTTGGCGGTGGCGATGAGGTTGAAGCCGGGTGCCGCGTGCGCCAGCGCGTCGTCGGTGCCGGCCAGTTCGGGCACGGCGATGCGCCGCTCGGAGAGCAACGACACCAGCGAGTCCTGCACTTCGGGCAGGCATCGGGTGACCTCCTCGACGCGGGCGATCGCGCCCCGGGACATGGCGGTCAGGACGGGGGACGGCACGAGCGCCTGCCGGGTGGGCCCCTGGGCCAGCAGCAGCGCGTAGTTCCAGCCGTACTTGAGCTGGTCCTCGGTGGTGCCGGCCGTGCCCTGCACCACCAGGCCGCTGGTGCCGCACACGGCGGCGGAGAGCAGCTCCGACAGCATCGACTTGGCGGTGCCGGGCTCGCCGACGAGCAGCAGACCGCGCTCGCCGGCGAGGGTCACCACGCACCGCTCGACCAGGGCCCGGTCCCCGACGAACTTGTCCTCGACCACCAGGCGCCGCGGGACTGCGCCGGGCGCCTCGGCGCCGTCGGGGAGCTTCAGGGCCCGGCCCCCGCTGCCCATGACGAACGTGACGACCGCGCGCGGGCTGAGCCGCCAGGCGGGCGGGCGCGGCCCGTCGTCGTACGCGGCGAGGAAGGCGAGTTCGGTGGCGTACCGGTCCTCGGGCGGGACGATCTGGCGGGCCGGGGAAGGGGACGGGGTGGTGGTCATCGGCGCGGGTTCTTCCGGGTGCGGGTGGACGGTGGTCATCGGCGGCGGCCCTTGCGGGTGGCGCGGGTGGTGAGTTCCTCGTAGGCGGGTGCGTCGCCGGCGCGGACGCGGTCCCAGGCGCGCGCGAACAGTTCGGGCACCGGCAGCAGCGGCACCGCGCTGGAGCGGTCGTGGACCGGGTAGAGGCCCCGCTTCCAGATCTCCACCGGCCGGCCGGGGGACTTCAGGTCGAGCCAGCCGCACGGCAGGAAGAGGGTGCGTCCGGCGCGGGCCCGCTTCGCCTCGACGACCAGAGCGGTGGCGGCCAGTTCGGCGCGGGCCTTCTTCGCGCGGGCGGGCTTCCAGCCCGTCCAGCGGGCGCGGTTGTGGTCCGTCGGGTCGGGCAGGGCCAGCAGTTGCAGGTAGAGCGCCGCCGCGTCCTCGCCCAGCCCGTGGGTCCCGGCGACCTCGGCGACCAGGCCGGGCACGCTCAGGGTCGGGTCCTGGGCGTAGCCGGTGGGCCCCGCGGGATCCGTTCCGGCCGCGAGGGCGCGGGCGAGTTCGTCGCCCAGGATCGTCCGCAGCGCCTGCGCGCCGTCGTACCGTCCGGGTCCGACGAGCCCCTCGATCAGTCCGAACAGGGGGTCGTCCACCGCGGTGAGGGCGCTCGTGCGGACCAGGACGGCCTCCTGGTCCCCGTACCAGGGACGCAGCACCAGCGCCTCGCCGACGGGTGTCAGTCCGTGCGCGTCGGCGCCGCCGGTGGCGGGCAGTCCGTACGCCTTGCGCAGCTCGGCGGCGGTCGGCGTGCCCTTCTCGGTCCACTCCAGGTCGAGGTCGAGCAGCAGTCCGGGGTCCGCGACGCGGCGGCGCAGCGCGGTGAGCCCTTCGGGCAGGACGGCACGCAGGGGGTGTCCGTACGGCAGGGAGTAGGCGAGCCCGGCCAGGGCGGTCACGGCGCGCGTCAGGTGGTACCGGCCGGGCAGGGCCCGGGGGTCGTCCGGTACGAGGTCGCCGTCCTTGTCGGGCCGCTGCACGGTGGTGCGGCTGATCCAGGGGGTGCGGTGCGGGTTGAGCACCTCCTCGGCGGAGCCGGTGGTCAGCCCTGCCAGGGAGAGCTCTCCGGCGAGGTCCTCGGGCAGGCGCACGACCCCGTCGAGGCGCTCGGCCCACACGCGGCCCGCCGCGTCCGTGTCCGGTCCGGCGGTCCACAGGTCGGCGGGGTTCTCGGGGAGCAGCGCGCCGATGAGCGCCAGCCGGTCGCCGGGCTCCAGCGAGCCCAGCAGCGCGTCGCCGAGCTGCTTCTGGCGCGGCTTCAGACCGGTGGCGGCGATCACCTCGTCGGTGAGCTGGGACGGCTTCCCTGCGAGCAGCAGGGCCGCCTGTACCGGGCCCAGCCCGTCCCTCGTCGCGGCGGCCAGGGCGGCGGGCGCTTCCGGCTGCCAGGGCGCGGCGCCCTTGTCCCGGATCAGGGCGGTCACGGCGGCCAGCGCCTCGGCCGGGAACACCGGCGGGTGCGCGGTCTCCCGCTCCAGCGTGAAGTGTGCGACGGCGCCGAAGACGCCGGCCGGATCGTGGTCCAGGGCGAGCCAGCCGACCCGCCCGGTGCGGTGGTCGACGTTCCGGCCGCCGATGACGACGACGGTGCGGCCCTCCCGGCGCAGCACCTGGCCGACGCGTTCCTGCTTGTCGTGCGGCTCGCTCAGCACCACCTCGCGCAGCGCGCCCCCGGGCGCGGCCAGCGGGCCCTCCGTGATCGCCTCGAACAGCAGGAGCAACGCCCGGCGGTGCGGCTCCGTCAGGGTGGGCGAGGCGGCGCGGTAGGCGAGCGGGCGCAGCGCGTCGAGCACGCAGGGCCACACCGCGCCGATACCGGGGACGGTGAACTCGTCGCTGCGCCACCCGTCGGCGGCCCCGGTGGACCGGGACGACGCGGGCAGGGGCCTGCCGTCGGCGGGCCTGCCGGACAGGACGTGGTTCACGGCGCGGATCTGGCGCAGCGTGCTCCAGTTCCGTTCGCCGCCCCACCAGCCGTGCAGGTCGGCGAGACCGGAGGTCGCCTCCCGCAGGGTCTGTTCGTCGCCGTCCTCGGGGCTGTAGTCGGCGAACATGCCCTCGGTGCGCCTGCGTTCGGTCCTGGGCCGCTCGACCGGGGGCGTGACGAAGGCGGCGACGGACGCCGCCAGGCGCAGCACCGCGTGCACGAGGGCGGCGACGCCCTTGAGCAGGTGCGGTTCGGTGAGGGCGGGCAGGGAGCGGGAGACGGCCTCCCGCACCACCGTGTCGGCGGTGGGGACGGCGGGTTCGCCGGTGGTGGCCCCCGCGGGGTTCCGCCCCCCGGTGGCCTGCGGGGAGTCGGCCCGCTCCCCCGCCGCCGCGATCCTCGCCTGCCGCTCGGCCAGTGCCTCGGCCCCGGCGCGCAGCAGTTCCCCGGCCTGTTCGTCGCTCAGTGTCCGCAGGAGCGCCGAGGCGTTCTCGTCGCGTGGCCGCAGCGCGTGCCAGAAGTCGACCGGCGGCACGAGTCGCGTGCCGGCGGCGAACTCGCCGCCGCGCTCCAGCGGTGTCAGCCGGCCCAGTTCCCGCAGGGCGGCGGTGTCGTCGGTCGCGTACAGGGCGATCTGTCGGTGGTGGGCGACGACGACGGGCGCGACGCCGCCGGGCAGCCGCAGCGCGCCGATCGCGACGCCCGGTATCCGTCCGTGCGCCGTCGGCAGGGTGACGGTCCGGCCGTCCGGCGTGCCGACGGTGGTGCGGGCCTCGTCGCCGTCGCCCTCGGTGCGCACCCAGCGGCCGAGGACCGTGCCGTCCGTGCCGAACGGGCTGTTTTCCAGGCCGGGTTGCAGGGGCAGCACCGCGCAGTGCTGCGGGAGCAGGGTGGCGTCGTCGCGGATGCCGGAGCGCAGGAGGGCGGGCAGCGAGGCACGCCCGTGCGTGCCGGTGGCCGGGTCGTACTCGAGCCACACCTGCCGCGTCCCCTGTCGTCCCTGGCGCCAGTACGAGGTGCCGTCCCCGAGGATGCGGCGCGCGGGCGGCAGGACCGTGTCGCCGGCGTGCAGGGCGCGTCCGCCGGTGGCCCGTCCGCCGTCCGGCAGCGGGATCGAGGTCTCGCCGGCGTCACCGCTGCCGTACCAGTGGGGGAGCTGTTCGCCGCCGAGCGGGAACACCTCGGTGGGGCGGGCCGACCAGTAGCCGTACTGCTTGCCGTCGTGCCGCCACATCACCAGCAGTTCGCCGTCCGTGTAGCGGAACGACGGGCGCTGCCAGCGGCCGAGTTCGACCGGCAGCCGCAGGTCGTGCTCCAGCAGGACGTCCTGCGGTCCCACGACGATCGCCTTGTGCCGTCGGGAGAGGATCAGGGCCGGCCAGGCCTCGTGGACGGCGAGGGTGTCCTCGCTGTCGCGCCGGGTCTCGGCGTCGAGCCGGCGCAGCGCCTCGTCGAGGGCGGGCCAGCCCAGTTCGTCCGGGATTCCGGCGCGCAGGGTGTTGCCGAGCAGCGGTGCGATGTCGAGCGCGGCGGCCCGGGCGACGGCCCCCGGGCTGATCCGTGCGGCGATCGCGCGGAACGGGCTCAGCCGCTCGAGCGCCGCGCGTGCGGCCGCCAGGCCGGCCGCACGGTGCAGCTCGCCGGCGGCGTCGTCGAGCCACTCGCGGAGCACGTCGGCGAGCACGGGGTGGCCGGCGATTCCCTCCGGCGTTCCTCGGCGGGTGTGCCGGCGGTGGTGGTCGCCGACGGCGTCGTAGAGCATGCGGCGGCCGTGCCGGTCCGCCGCGACGGCCGTCAGGTCGCGCCGCCCGGATCGGGTGTCCTCCAGCCACCGGCCGAGGTCGAGGTGGACGTCCGTGCCGGCCCCGGGCCGGGCCAGCGGCACGTCCTGGGCCACGCACAGGTCCAGCAGGTCGAGGTCGGCGCCGGCGTGCCAGCGGCCGGTGAAGAGGTCGACGGGGCGGCCCTGGTCGCGCAGGCGCGCGGCCATGCGCTCCACGAGCGCGAGGGTGGCGGGCGAGCGGTCGCCGACCGTGCCGCCGTGCTTGCGGTGCAGGGCCCAGCGGGTGAGCCAGTCCGCCGCGTCGACCGCGTCCGTCTCCCCGTCCTCGCCCGTGAGCAGCCGGTCGGCGCCGGTCTCGGCGAGCAGCGCCAGCCAGGACTCGTCGTCCTCGGTGGAGCGGCCGAGACCGGCCGGCATGATCTCCAGCAGCCGGCCGCGTACGTCGGGCCGCCGTCCGGCGAGGAGGACGAGGGTCGCCCGGTAGGCGTTCCAGAAGGACGCGGGGGCCCGGACCGCCGCGGGCGACGCGAGGAGGTCCGCGACCAGGGCGCACTCCTCGGTGACCCGGTCCAGGCCGGCGGCCTTGATCAGGGCGCGGGCGTCCTGCGGCAGTGACGCGTACGGCGGCATGCCGGCCGCGCAGCGTTCCACCGTCAGCTGCCGGAACTGCGCCCAGGCGTCGGCCGGGGTGAGCCGCGCCGCGAGCGCCTTCACGTGCTCCTTGAGCGCCTTGACCGTCAGGGCCCCGGCGAAGGCGAACTCCAGGAACACGGCCCGCTGCCGCTCCTCGTCCACGGTCAGCGCGTGCACCCGCTCCGCGTCGCGGGCCTTGCCGAAGAACGCCGCCGCGTAGGTGGTGTTCTCGTGCTGGAGGAAGACGCGGGCGGCCTGCTCGTAGAAGGTGGGCAGGAAGTGCGGCACGGCCCGGCCGAGCCGTTCACCGAGCGCCTCGAAGCCGTCCTTGGCGTTGCCGGGACGGGACTTGGCCTGCCGGGCGAGCCGCTCGACGTCCTTGACCAGCGCCAGCGCGTGGTGCCCGTTCGCCGGGTCGTTGACCAGCGCCCACGCGGGGAAGCCGAGGGTCTCCCGGCGCACCTGCCCGACCTCTCGGGTCTCCGGCTCGCGGACCAGTCCGAGGAAGTCCAGGGCGAGGTCCTCCGCCTCGCCCAGCGTGCCCGGCACCAGCCGCACGACCTTCCGCCCGTCCAGCGCGGTGTGCGTGTACGTGCGGACGGTGAGGACGTCGGCGTCCTCCCGGTCGGTGGTGCCCGGGGGCAGTACGGCGCCGGCGTCGAGCAGCGCGGCGGAGGTGGTCTCGTCGTACGTGAATCCGTCGTGGGTCGTCATGCCGCACGCTCCTCGTCCTCGATGTCGCGTCCGGCGTACAGCGCGGCCGCCATGCGCATGCCCTCCGACCAGGCCACCGGCCCGATCCGGCCGAGCTTCAGCACCCGGCCGACCGGGTCGGTGAAGACCAGGGGGCCGGTCTCCGTCTCCTCGTAGCCGTCGTAGTCGCCGACCCACACCCGGGCCTCGACGGCGCGGCCGTCCTCCACGACGGAGCACACGGCGTGGCCGCCGCGCACGCGGTAGCCCAGCTGGGTCGCGCGGCCGTGCAGGAACCTCAGCTCCTTGAAGGCGCCGCCCGCGTAGTCCTCGACGGAGAGGGCCTCGGCGTCGAATGCCGCGGGCCGGTGCCACACCTCGCGGAACAGCTGCGGGGCGCGCTGTTCGACGCCGAGTTCGACGGCGAACTCCCGCAGCTCCTCCAGATCGTCGAGGAGCACGGGGTGCGGCAGGCGGACCAGGCCGGGGGTGAGCCGGACGGTGTCGCCGTCGAGGTCGACCAGGCCGAGGCCGCGCTCGGGGTCGGCGTCCCGCAGGAATCCGGCCACCGTGCCGTCCGCGCCGGTGACCACCACGTCGCGGAGGGCGGCCTGCCAGGCGGGGTCCGGCCACACCCGCGCCAGGACCTCGAACGGCACCGGCAGCGAGCGCACCATCCACCGCTCCACATCGGCCAGGCACTGCCGTTCATGCCGCTCCAGCCACTCGGTGAGCTGGCGCAGCCCCACCACCGCCGGATCGTCGGCGATCTTGGGCGGCACGGACTTCAGCCGCCGTCCGGCCGCGTTGCGGCACACCACCTTGCCGTCGTCGAGGGCGACTTCGTAGCCGCCGGCCGACACCCACCCCATGCGTGCCTCCCGCACCCGCAGTGATCAAGTGACGGGAACTGTAGAGGAGGTCTCTGACAACGGGCCTCGGGGTCCTCCTCCCCCGGGACGGGCGCCGCCGCGGAGCGGGGCCATCAGGGTGGCCGCAGGCCGTGTCGGGCCGCCGCCCCGGGGCGGGCTGGCCATCCTGGACCGGTAGCGCGGCCCCTTTCGAGCGACAAGGAGCACGGCATGCCCATGGATCCGGTCGAACGGTTCCTCACGGCCCTGGACCCTCACCACCGGGACGTCGTCGGCAACAGGCCCCGCGAGGAGCAGGAACGGCTGGCGGCGGCCTGGGAGCGGGAGCTGGAGGCCGACACCGAGCTCGACTCCCTCGACGAGTTGTCCCCGTCGGCGGCGGAGGCCGAGGCGGCCCGCCGCGTCCTGGACCGCGAGCCCTGAGACAGTCCGCGGTCAGGGGTGCGCGTGGGCGACGGCGTGGCCCTTGCCGCGGCCGGTCATCCACTTGTTCACCGGCGTGGTGACCGCGAACGCCACGGCGAAGCCGCCGATCGGAACAGCCCGTCCGACAGCTGCGCGTCCATCGCGCCCGGCGTCAGGGCGATGATCGCGTTGTCGCCCGGTTCCCTCACCGCGATGGAGACCGTGCCGGCGGCCGGCGCCACTCCGATCGCGGCCTTGGGGGCAGGCCCGCGCGCACCACCGCGAGGAGCGTGAAGGAGCAACCGAAGGCGAGGGCGATGCGGCGGCCCGGGTCTGCGGGCGGATTCCGCCGCAGACCCGGGCGCGCCGGGAGCGCGCCGTACCGCGCCGGCCGTGCCGTCAGGCCGCTCGGGCGGGAGTCGCCCGGCTCAGTTGCCCACCCCGAGACCGGCCATGAAAGCGGGCGGACAGCGGTCGCCGCGGGCGGCGCCCGGCGGCACCGCCTTCTCGATCTCCGCGAGGTCGTCCGCGGTGAGGTCCAGGGCCGCCGCGGGCAGCGCCTCGGTCAGCCGCTCCCGGGTGCGGGGGCCGAGCCGCCGCTCGGCGGCGCCCACCGGACGGCGGCACCGTGCCGGACCGGCAGCTGCGGACCCGGCGCCGCCGCCTCGTACTCGCCTTCGACGGTCTGTTCGCCGTCGACGCCCGCACGCCGTCGCACCGGCCCGCGCCTCACCGGCCTCCGTCAACCCGTCCGGCCCGCGGGCGGCTCGTCGCCGCCTGCGGCATGACGGAGGCAGGAGGTGACGACCACGAAGGGCCACAGGGACTGAAGGGTCGTCACCACGCGTTCCGCGACACCGGCCGCCCCCTGACGGTGCGTCTCGACGAGGAACCACACGGCGCCGACGAGCATCAAGGCGGTCGCCGCGGCCGAGACCGCCGGCCGCAGCGCCCATGGAGCGGCGCCTCCGCCGGTGGCCAGCAGCGGCCACAGGGCCAGCAGCGCGAATCCGACGGCGGCCACCGAACCGTGCCGCAGGGACCCTCCACTGCTCGGCACCGGCAGCAGCGCCACCACCAGCGCCGCCACTCCGCCGCCGGCCAGCGCCACGCGTCCGGCCGTCGCCGCCGCCCGCAGCCCCCAGGCGGTGAGCAGATGGCAGGCGCCCAGCGCCAGCAGCGCGACGGTCATCACCCAGGACCCCGCGGCTCCGTAGGCCGCCAGGACGCTGATCGTCTGAGTGACGGGGTCGTAGGCGGGTCCCTCCAGCGACGCCGCGGTCGTCCAGCCCCCGATCAACAGGACGGGCGCACATCCCGAGGACAGGAGGGCCCATCTGGTAACAAGCGGCATCGAACCACCATAAGACGCGTCCGGTCATCCCTCAGCGGACATTCAGGAGATGAGGCGCGCCGAGCCGGAGCGTAGGGTGAGTGCCGTCGGTACGGATCACGCGGAGGGATCATCCATGGGCACGGTCACCACCCCCGACGGCACGGTCATCTTCTACAAGGACTGGGGTCCGCGCGACGGACAGCCGATCGTCTTCCACCACGGCTGGCCGCTCAGTGCCGACGACTGGGACAACCAGATGCTGTTCTTCCTCTCCCACGGCTATCGCGTGATCGCGCACGACCGACGTGGTCACGGGCGCTCCAGTCAGACCTCGACCGGCCATGAGATGGACACCTACGCCGCGGACGTGGCGGCGCTGACCGGAGCCCTCGATCTCCGAGGGGCCGTACACGTCGGACACTCGACCGGCGGCGGAGAGGTCGCGCGGTACGTCGCGCGGGCCGAGCCCGGCAGGGTCGCGAAGGCGGTGCTGGTCGGCGCGGTTCCCCCGGTCATGGTCAAGTCCGAGAGCAATCCCGGCGGTCTGCCGATCGACGTCTTCGACGGGTTCCGCGCGGCCCTGGCCGCCAACCGCGCGCAGTTCTTCATCGACGTGCCGTCGGGCCCGTTCTACGGATTCAACCGGCCCGGCGCGGAGGTCTCCCAGGGGTTGATCGACAACTGGTGGCGGCAGGGCATGATGGGGGCGGCCAACGCCCACTACGAGTGCATCAAGGCGTTCTCGGAGACCGACTTCACCGAGGACCTCCGGCGGATCGACGTCCCGGTCCTCGTCGCGCACGGCACCGGCGACCAGGTCGTCCCCTACGAGGACTCCGCCCCGTTGACGGTCAAGCTGCTCAAGAACGGCACCCTGAAGTCCTACGAGGGGTACCCCCACGGCATGCTGGCGACCCATCCGGACGTCCTCAACCGCGACATCCTGGAGTTCATCAGGTCCTAGCGCGGCCCGGTCGTTCGGACGGCGCCGAAAGCACACACGGTCGGAGCACCGGTCCTCGACGGCGTGAAGATGCTGGATCTCTCCGGCCCCGCGGAGTTCTTCAGCGGGGCCGACCGGTACGGCGCCGACCGGGCACGCGCGTTCCCGCTGAGCCACGGGCTGTCCGAGGGGGACGCGGAGCAGGTGTGGACGGCCGACGCCCCGCGCACCACCCCGGAGATCCTCTACGGACCGACGCCTGGAACCGCCGTCACCACCGCGGGCGTCGCGACCGACGTGCCCGGCCCGCGCCTCGGCGGCATCATCCGGGCGCGGACCGGCGAGGTCATCCCCACCCGGACTTCAGGCGGCAGATCCTCCAGGCCTTCACCGACGGCTTCAGGCACCGCCCGGACGGCGCCTTCGGCACGGTGAACGCGGACGTCCTCGAGCACTTCGTCCCCGGTCTTCCCCGGATCGACTTCGTCGACGTCGTCCGCAACTCCGCCCGGCCGAAGTGAGCCGGCCGCCGCGCACGGCCGGTGTTCACGTCCCCGCCGGCACCGGCCGGCGCAGGAGGTAGCCGGCCGCCGCGACGACGAGGGCTCCCATGCAGGCGATGAACACCAGCCCCGCGCCTTCCAGGCCCATCGGGCCGGTCAGCAGCCCGACACCGATGACCGGCACCGAAATGCCGAGGTACGCCACCACGAACAGCGTCGAGATCACCGCCGCGCGCCGGTCCGACGGGGACGCCCCGCTCACCGCGGACAGCGCGCCACGGAAGGCGAGTCCCTGGCCGAATCCTCCGGTGACCGCGCTGAGCACCACCAGCGTCAGCAGGTCCCAGTACAACGCGGCCGCGAGCAGCGCCAGCCCGGTGAGGAGTCCGGCGCAGCCCAGCGGCAGTGACCGGACCGGGCCGGCCCGGCCGGCGGCCAGCTGCCCGCCGGTCGAGGCGAAGAAGGCCAGCGCCACCACCAGCCCGCTCACGGCGTGATCGGTGACGTCCAGGGACCGCGCGAGGAAGGCCGGACTGACGGAGGTGAACACGCCGAACAACGCGAACCCCACGAAGGAGGCGGCCGCCGCCGGGCCGAACACCGGCCGCACCCGCGCCGGCACCCCCGGCCGCTGCGGCCGTACGGTTTTCAGCGGGCGGCGCTCCGCCACGGTCTCCGGGAGCCGCAGCAGGACGGCGGCCGAGCAGGCCACCAGGGCGAGGTGCACGGCGAACGGCAGGTACAGCGGCCAGGGCGCGTACTCGGCGAGGAGGCCGGCGAGCAGCGGGCCGCAGCCGAGGCCGCCCATGTTGACGGCGGTGGCGACGAACGTGGCCCGGGACGTTCCGCCGGGCGGCGCCGACTCCATGACGTAGGCCGTGGCGGCGCCGGTGAACAGTCCGGCGGAGAACCCGGACAGCAGCCGCCCGGCGTACAGCCAGCCCAGCGCGGTGGCGCACAGGAAGCAGACGGCGCTCGCGGCCGCGCACCCCAGACCCCACAGCAGCACCGGGCGCCGGCCCACGGCGTCCGAGGCGTTGCCGGCCAGCAGCAGCACTCCGATGACCGCGAAGGCGTACACCGCGTACACGACGGTGACCGTCAGCTCGGAGAAGCCGAACTTCTGCTGGTACAGGGGGTAGAGCGGGGTCGGCAGCGTGGTGCCGGTCATGCACACCGCGAACACCGCACCGCCGAGCAGACACGCCCGCCATCCGCGGCGATCACCGGCCATGTCCCGACGCTAACGCCTCAGCCCGCAGCGGTCCCCTCCGGCACGCCACCGGGGGTCACCGACCGTCCGCGGCCCCGCCCGTCGGAGCTGCCGTGACGATCCCGGACACGGCGGGAGGTGGGAGAAGGGAAGCATGGGCAGGCCCTGGATCACGGACGTCGCGGAGTGCGCCGGCGTCTCGGCGAAGACGAGGGCGAACGTCCTCGGCGACTACGGGCACGTCTTCGAGCGGACCCGGGCCGCGGTACAGGGGGCCGTCGACGCCCTCGGCCACCGGGGCGACATCGCCGGACGGCAGCCGCGCCGGGGCCGTACGGGCGTGATCGCCCCGGCCGTGGCGGACCTGGACGTCGCCTGCTTCGCCGAACCGGCCCGGCACGTCATGGCGGGGACCGAAGACCGGGGCGGCACCACACTGCCGGCCGGGACCGGCGGGCGGCACGAGGAGGAACCGGCCGCGGTGCGCGGGGACGACGCCCGGTCCACCGGCGGTGTCGTCCGCTCGCCGCTCGCCCTGGAACCCGGCGCCCCGGCCGATCGCGGAACCCGGCTGCCGCTGGTACCGCTGGGCGAGTGCGACCTGCCCGGCAGCGCCGGCCACGTGGCGCCCTGCCTCCACGACCGCCTGGTGCTCACAGCGGTGCGGGCCCTTCACGCGGACGGCCGGCCGGTGTTCGAGGACCTCGACGTGGTCGGGTTCGACGACATCGAGGCCACCCGGTTCAGCATCCCCGCCCTCACCACCGTCGCCCCGGACAAGCGTGGCGTCGCGCGGCGGGCGGTGAAGTCGCTGCCGGACCGTATCGACGCGGGCGGGCCGGGCGGACCGGCGGTCGACGAGACGGCGGGGCACCGGCCGATCGCGCGGGAGGGCTCGGGAGGCCGAGGGAGGCCGGGCCGCTCCGGCCGGCGGCCCGCCCGTGGACGCGGGCCCGCGTCGGTGGACGGCGCGGGCCCGCCGGGACGACACTTCCCTGGACGGCCCCGTCGCCGGCCCTCGAAAGCCGTCCGGTCCGGCGAGGCCCGCGGGCCGTTCCCGGCACGCCCTCGTTCACGCCTTGTCAGTGTCGCGGAACGGCGTGTATAACGTTGTAAAACTTGAGCCCAGCGGCTCGGCGCACGGCTCATGGTGACGGCGGGCATCCGCACCGACCAACCGGGTCGGGCCGCTCACGAAGGGATTGCCGTGCGGGTCAGCCTCAAGGACGTCGCCGCGCACGCGGGGGTCTCCATCAAGACCGTCTCCAACGTGGTGAACAACTACCAGCACGTCACCCCGGCCATGCGCGAGCGTGTGCAGCGGTCCATCGACGCGCTCGGCTACCGGCCCAACCTCGCCGCCAGGCACCTGAGGAAGGGGCGTACGGGCATCATCGCGCTCGCCCTGCCCGAGCTCGGGAACCCCTACTTCGCCGAACTGGCCGCCTCCGTCATCGACGCGGCGTCCGAGCACGACTACATCGTGCTGCTCGACCACACCGGGGGCATGCGCGAGCAGGAGTTGCTGGTGAGCCAGGGCTTCCGGGCCCGGGTCATCGACGGCCTCATCCTCAGCCCCATCGAGCTGGAGGCCGAGGACCTGCGCGACCGCGCCGAGGACGTGCCGCTGGTCCTGCTCGGCGAGCGGGACTACGACCTGCCGTACGACCACATCGCCATCGACAACGTGGCCGCGGCCCGCGCCGCCGTCGGGCACCTGATCGGTCTGGGGCGCCGGGAGGTGGCGTTCATCGGGGCCCGGCGCGGACGCAGCGAGCCGGCGCAACTGCGGGTGCGCGGCTGGCGCGAAGAACTCACCGCGGCCGGACTGCCGGCCGACGAAGGGCTCGTCGCCGCCACCGACGGCTGGGGACACGCCGACGGGGCGCTGGCCATGCGGCACATCCTGGACGGCGGACGGCGGCCCGACGCGGTGTTCGCCTACAACGACCCGATGGCGATCGGGGCGATGCGGGTGCTGCACGAGCGGGGGCTGCGGGTACCGGAGGACATCGCCGTCGTCGGCTTCGACGACGTGATCGAGGGACGCTTCGGGGCGGTGACGCTCACCTCCGTGTCGCCGGACAAGGCCGCCATCGGCCGGCTGGCGGTGGAGTCGGTGCTCGCCCGCCTCAACGACCGGGCGCCGCAGCCGCGCCGGATCCGGGCGGATTACCGACTCGCCGAACGGGAGAGCACGTTGGGGCGGGCCGCCGCGGAGAAGCCGGCGCACGCCTGAGACACCGGGCGCGCCCGTCCGGGTAGTACGTCACGGGCGGCGTCCCCGGTTTCGCGACGAACCCGCGCCCCTGGTGCCGCCGCGGACACGACACGGCTGTGGCACGGGGATCGCCGGCGGGTGACACACCGGGCGGCGGCCGGAGGCCGGGCGGGCGCGCCGGGAACGCGACACACCCGCGGAACCGGCGTGACCTCGTGCGCCCATGAGCACCGGCACGCCGGAGTGCGCGCGACCGGGGGCCGGTCGGACGCGCTCGGCGGCGTGACGGGTGCGCGGCCCGGCGTTCGCGGGGCGCCTCCCCCAACGCCCCCGGGTCCGCTCCCGGGGCGCCTCCCAGCCCTTCGAAGCACCGGGCGAGGCACAACCGCCCGTGGAGAACGGGGCCTTCCCGGCAAGCGCTTGCCCGGTCGGGCGGCCCGGAAAACGCGCCGCCGGCTCTTCGCTCCGTTCGGTCCGCACCTCGTGCACAGGGGGTTTACAGCCCTCTTCCAACGATGTAAAACCTCCTTGCGGCGCACCGGACGCCGCTTCGCACAGGGGGAGCAGCACCACGTCCGCGCGTCCTTCGGCTCCCCAGTTCCCTTTCAGCGTCACCCGGATCGGGGTCACCATGCAGCGCACCACTCACCGTTCCCGCCTCCTCGCCCGTCCCGTGGTCGTGGCCTTGGCCGCCGCCGTGGCCCTGACCGCCACCTCCTGCGCCAAGTCGGAGGACGACGCGTCGGACGGCAAGAAGTCCCCGGCGGCCGCCGCCGACTCCGAGCAGAAGGTCGTCACACCGAAGCCGGGCAGCAAGACCTGCACCATCGACGCCTACGGTGGCGAGAAGATCGACCTGAAGGGCGCCACGGTCGGCTTCTCCCAGTCGGAGAAGGAGGCCAACCCGTTCCGCATCGCGGAGACGCAGTCCATCAAGGACGAGGCGGAGAAGCGGGGCGTCGAGCTGCTCACCGCCAACGCCCAGTCGCAGTTCTCCAAGCAGATCAGCGACGTCCAGGACCTCCTCGCCAAGGGCGCCGACCTGCTGGTGATCGCGCCGCTCAACTCCGACGGCTGGGACCCGGTCCTGCAGGCCGCCGCCGCGAAGAAGGTCCCGATCGTCACCATCGACCGCAAGATCAACGCCACGGCCTGCAAGGACTACGTCTCCTTCATCGCCTCGGACTTCGTCGAGCAGGGCCGCCGTGCCGCCGACCAGATGATCGAGGCCACCGACGGCAAGGGCGAGGTCGCCATCCTGCTGGGCTCGGCCGGGAACAACGTCACCACCGAGCGCACCAAGGGCTTCAAGGAGCGCGTCGCCGAGAAGGCCCCCGGCCTGAAGGTCGTCTTCGAACAGACCGGTGACTTCACCCGTGAGAAGGGCCAGCAGGTCACCGAGCAGCTCATCCAGTCCAAGCCCGGCATCAAGGGGATCTACGCGGAGAACGACGAGATGGGCCTGGGCGCGGTCGCCGCGCTCAAGGGCGCCGGCAAGAAGGCCGGCGACATCAGGATCGTCACGGTCGACGGCACGCGCAACGCCGTCCAGGGCGTCGTCGACGGCTGGATCAGCGGCGTCATCGAGTCCAACCCGAGGTTCGGCCCGCTGGCGTTCCAGACGCTGGACACCTTCACCCAGGGCAAGGAAGTCCCCCAGGACGTCGTGATCCAGGACAGCGCCTACGACGCCGACAACGCCGAGCAGGACCTCGGCAAGGCCTACTGATCCGCTCCGGGCCCGGCTCACGGGCCCCCGTCCGTCCGTCACCCCTTTCTTCCTGGAGGCACAGGTGGCTCCCCCCGCCGAAGTCCTCGCCGTCCGCGGACTGAGCAAGTCCTTCCCCGGCGTCCGGGCCCTGGACGACGTGGACCTGACCCTGCACCCCGGTGAGGTGCACGCCCTGATCGGCGAGAACGGCGCCGGCAAGTCGACCCTCATCAAACTCCTCACCGGGGTGTACCGGCCCGACGCCGGTGACATCGTTTTCCAGGGCGACAAGGTCTCCTTCGCCACCCCGCTGGAGGCCCAGAAGGCCGGGATCTCGACCATCTACCAGGAGGTCAACCTCATCCCGCTGCTGAGCGTGGCCCGCAACCTCTTCCTGGGCCGCGAGCCGCGGAACCGTTTCGGCCTGCTGGACTCCGCCCGCATGAACCGCGAGGCCGAACAGGCGCTGGGCGCCTACGGCGTCCGGGTGGACGTCCGCAGGCCGCTGCGCGCCCTCGGCGTCGGCGCGCAGCAGATGGTCGCCCTGGCCCGCGCGGTGGCGAGCGAGGCCCGGATCGTCATCATGGACGAGCCGACCTCGTCCCTGGAACCGCGGGAGGTCGAGACGCTGTTCTCGGTCATCCGCCGGCTGCGCGACGAGGGCATCGCCGTCGTCTACGTCAGCCACCGCCTCGACGAGCTCTACGCCGTGTGCGACACGGTGACCGTGCTGCGCGACGGGCGTCGCGTCCACCACGGGCGGCTCGCCGACCTCGACCGGCTCTCCCTGGTCTCCACCATGCTGGGCCGGGAGCTGGGCGAGGTCCGCCGGGAGGGTCTGACGAAGTTCACCGGCGGCCACCACGCCACCGACAGCCGGCCCGTGCTGGAGGCCCGCGGACTGACGGTCCCGCACACCCTGCACGAGGTGTCCGTGAGCATCCGTCCCGGCGAGGTCGTCGGCCTGGGCGGGCTGCTCGGCTCCGGGCGCACCGAGACCGCGAAGGCCGTCTCCGGTGCGCTGCCGACGAGTTCGGGCAGCATCACGGTGGCCGGGATCCCGCTGCGCGGCGGCTCCACCCCCGCGGCGATCCGGGCGGGCATCAGTCTGCTGCCGGAGGACCGCAAGAGCGAGGGGATCGTGCCCGGTCTGTCGGTCCGCGAGAACATCTCGCTGGCCGTCCTGCCCCGGCTCTCCCGCTTCGGCCTGGTCTCCGAGGCACGCGTCGACAGCATCGTGGACACCTTCGTCGAGCGACTGCGCATCAAGGCGTCCTCGCCGCGGCAGAAGGTCGGTGAACTGTCCGGCGGCAACCAGCAGAAGGTGCTGCTCGCCCGCTGGCTGGCGATGAACCCCAAGGTGCTGCTCCTGGACGAGCCCACCCGGGGCATCGACGTCGGGGCCAAGGCCGAGGTGCAGAAGCTCGTGGACGAACTGGCCGCGGACGGCCTGGGCGTCCTGCTCATCTCCTCCGACCTGGAGGAACTGATCGAAGGGTCCGACCGCGTGGTCGTACTGAAGGACGGTGCCGTCGTCGGCGAGCTGACCGGCGACGAGGTCACCGAGGACAAGCTGATGCGGACCATCGCCGGGCACTCCCCGGACGGGGACGCGGTCGAGGAGGCGGCCACCGATGGCTGAAGCCGCACTCAGGACCGCCCCGCTGGACAAGGCCCGCGCCCTGCAGTGGCTGCAGAAGTACGGCGTGTACGCCGGCGTGGCGCTGCTGCTGGTCGTCAACATCGCCATCACGCCGCACTTCCTGTCCGCGGAGAACTTCCGCACCCAGGCCGTGCAGGTGGCGCCCGTCATCATCGTCGCGCTGGGGATGGCCCTGGTCATCGGCACCGAGGGCGTCGACCTGTCGGTGGGTGCCGTGATGGCGCTGGCGGCCTCCGTGACCGCCCTCTACCTGGGCTACGGCCTGGTGCCCGCGCTGCTCGTGGTGGCGGTGTTCGCCGCCGCGGTCGGGCTGGCGAACGGGGCGCTGGTGGCGCTGGTCGGGGTGCAGCCCATCGTGGCGACACTCGCCCTGATGGTGGGCGGGCGTGGCGTGGCCCTGGTGCTGCTGCCGCAGCTCCAGGACCTGCGCAACCCGCAGCTGGCGTCGCTGGGTTCCGGTGACGTGCTGGGGATCCCGTACCTCATCCTGATCGCCGCCGGGCTGGCGCTGCTGGTGGCGTTCGTGGTGCGCCGCACCACCTTCGGACGGCAGCTGCTCGCCATCGGCGACAGCCGTCCGGCCGCGCAGCTCGCCGGACTGCCGGTGCGCCGCGTGCTGATCCTCGTGTACGTGATCTGCGCGCTGCTCGCCGCCGTGGCGGGGGTGCTCGCCACCGCGCGGCTGCAGGCCAGTGACCCGACGTCGCTGGGCAACCTGATGGAGCTGTCCGCCATCACCGCCGTCGTGGTCGGCGGGACGCCGCTCACCGGCGGCCGGGTCAACATCGCCGGGACGGTGGCGGGCGCGGTCCTCATCCAGCTGCTCACCGCCACCCTGATCAAGCACGATCTGCCGCCGTCGTGGACGCAGATCGCGCAGGCCGTGGTGATCGTGGCCGCGGTCTACGCGGCGCGGGGACGGGGGAAGCGATGACCGTCACGAAGACGCAGGCGCCGGTGAGCGTGGACGACGGCAGGCGGCCGGCGGGCGACGGGCCCGTGGGGCCGGCGCGGTCCGAGCGGCTGACCGCCCTGGTCCAGCAGCACGGCGCGCTGGCGGTGCTGGTGATCGTCTCCCTGGTGGCGACGTTCAGCTTCGACTCGTTCGCCACGGGCGACAACGTCAGCAACATGGCGACGAGTTCGGCGTTCCTGGCGATCGTCGCGCTCGGCATGACGTTCGTGATCATCACCGGGGGCATCGACCTGTCGGTCGGCTCGCTGTTCGCGCTCGGCGGGGTCCTCGCGGCCTGGGGTTCCCGGCACGGGACGCTGGTGGCGCTGCTGTTGCCGCTGGTGGTGTGCGGCGCGATCGGCGTGGTCAACGGCCTGCTGGTGGCCCGCTCCCGCCTGGCGCCGTTCATCGTCACCCTGGCGGCCATGCTCGGCGCCCGGGGGCTGATGCTGGCGATCACCGACGAGGGCGCCGACACCTATCTCATCGGCAAGGGCTCGTTCCTGGCCGAGCTGGGGCAGGGCAGCACGCTCGGCCTGGGCAACCCGGTGTGGATCATGCTGGCGCTGTTCGTCGCCGGGGCGGTCGTGCTGCGCCGGACGCGGTTCGGACAGCACGTGTACGCGGTCGGCGGCAACGAGGACGCGGCGGCGCTGATGGGCGCCCCGGTGGCCCGCACCAAGATCCTCGTCTACACGCTGTCCGGGGTGCTGGCGGGCCTCGCCGGGGCGCTGAACGCCGCCTGGCTCGCCTCCGGGGTGACCATCCTGGGCAACGGCATGGAGCTGGAGGCCATCTCCGCCGTCGTCATCGGCGGCACGCTGCTCACCGGAGGGCTCGGCCACGTCAGCGGGTCGCTGGTCGGGGTGCTGCTGCTGAAGGTGATCCAGAACGTCATCAACCAGATCGGCTCGCTGGACTCCTCCTACCAGCAGGTCGTCAGCGGTGCCTTCCTGGCCGTGGTGGTCGTCGCCCAGACATGGCTGGGGCGCCGACGGCAACTGCTGTAGACCCCGGACGCGGTGGCGGGTTGCCTCAGGCTCGCGCCGCCGCGTCCGGTACGGCGGCCGGTCACGCTCCTCGCGCGGCCGGCCGCTTCTCGCACGCGTACGTCTCCCACCCCCACTTCCCGAGGAGTGACGATGCGTAGGACACCCGCACCCGTCCCACTCGCCGCCCGCCCGAGACCGCGGTGGACGGCAACCGTTCTGGCGGTGCTGGCCCTGCTGGCCGGCACCGCCCTCACCGTCCCCGGGGCAGCGACCGCGGCACCCGCGGCGTGGACGCCGAAGCCCGCGCCGATGACCACGCCCTGGACGAACCAGGTCCCCGTCGACACCCCGCTGCCGGAGTATCCGCGCCCGCAGCTCACCCGCCCCGAGTGGGCGAACCTCAACGGCGTCTGGGACTTCGCTGTCACCGCGGCGAACGCCGGCCGGCCCGCCGCGTTCCCGGAGCAGATCCGGGTGCCGTTCGTCGCCGAGTCGGCGCTGTCCGGCATCCAGCGCCGTATCACCCAGAACGACAAGCTCTGGTACAAACGCACGTTCACCGTCCCGGCCGGCTGGGACGGCCGGCGCGTCCAGCTGCACTTCGGCGCCAGTGACTGGCGCACCACCGTGTGGGTCAACGACCGGCAGGCCGGCGCCACCCACGACGGCGGCTTCGACTCCTTCTCCTACGACGTCACCGGCCTGCTGAACCGCGGCGGCGCCAACACGCTCGTCGTCTCCGTGTGGGACCCCACCCAGAACGGCACCCAGGCGGTCGGCAAGCAGCGGCTGAACGACGTCACCCCGCACCCGGGTGGTGGCATCTTCTACACGGCCGCCTCCGGCATCTGGCAGACGGTGTGGCTGGAGCCCACGTCGGCGGCGCACATCACCCGGCTCGACATGGTGCCCGACCTCACCAACAGCCGGCTCAAGGTGACCGTGCGGGGAGCCGGGACGAGCGGACACCAGGCCCGCGTGACCGTCTCCTCCGGCGGCACCATAGTCGGCACGGCCACCGGTCCCGTCGGCACGGAGTTCACCGTCCCGGTGCCGAACGCCCACCGGTGGACACCCGACGATCCCTTCCTCTACGACGTGCGCGCCGACCTGCTGTCCGGCTCGACGACGGTCGACACGGTCGGCAGCTACACCGGCATGCGCACCGTCGGTCTCGCCCGGGTGGACGGTGTCCTGCGGCCCGTGCTCAACGGCCAGTTCGTGTTCCAGACCGGCACACTCGACCAGGGCTACTGGCCGGACGGCATCTACACCGCGCCGACCGACGCGGCCCTGCGGTTCGACCTGCAGAAGCACAAGGACCTGGGCTTCAACATGGTGCGCAAGCACATCAAGGTGGAGCCGCAGCGCTGGTTCTACTGGGCCGACCGGCTCGGGCTCCTCGTCTGGCAGGACATGCCGTCCATGGAGCGCACCCCGGACGCCGCGGCGCGCGCGCAGTGGGAGGCCGAGTACGACCGCGTCATCGACCAGCACCGCAGCTCCCCCGCGCTGGTCATGTGGGTCAACCAGAACGAGGGCTGGGGCCAGTACGACCAGGCGCGCATCGCCGACGAGGTCAAGGCGTACGACCCGTCGCGCCTGGTGGACAACATGAGCGGGGTCAACTGCTGCGGGGCCGTCGACGGCGGCAACGGCGACGTGGTCGACCACCATGTCTACGTGGGTCCCGGCACCACGGTGCCCAGCGCCACCCGCGCCGCGGTCCTCGGAGAGTTCGGCGGACTGGGCTTCAGGGTGGCCGGCCACGAGTGGTATCCCGGCGGCGGCTTCAGCTACGAGGACCAGCCCGGCCTCGCGCACCTGAACGACCGGTTCGTCGGCCTGCTGGACGGCATCCGTGAGGTGCGCGTGCCCCGGGGGCTGTCCGCCTCCGTCTACACCGAGATCACCGACGTCGAGAACGAGGCCAACGGCCTGCTCACCTACGACCGTCAGGTGGTCAAGGTCGACGAGGCCAGGGTCAGGGCCGCCAACCGGGCGCTGATCGACGCGTCCCGCTCACCGGCCGCCCCGGTGACGCTGCCCACCGGTCAGTACAAGTCCCTCCGTGTGACGACCCCGGGCCACACCGACCGCTCGGTGCGGCACCAGGACGGCGCCGTGTTCACCGCGGTCGTGACCGGCGGCAGTGACGCGCTGCTGAGGAACGACGCGACGTGGCGGATCGTGCCCGGTCTGGCCGACGGCACCTGCTACTCGTTCGAGTCGCGGAACTACCCGGGCGAGTACCTGCGCCACCGCGCCTACCGCGTGTACAAGGAGGGCGGCAGCGGCGACCTGTTCCGCGCCGACGCCACCTTCTGCCCGGTCCGGGGCGCGAACGGCGGGGTGAGGCTGTCCGCCTACAACTTCCCCGGGCAGTATCTGCGCCACTACGACGCCGAGTTGTGGCTGGCCACCCCGGGCGGGGCCCACGCCTGGGACAGCCCCGCCCTCTTCGCCGAGGACACCACCTGGGCGGTGGAGGCCCCCTGGGCCCCCTGACGCCATGAGGAACGGGGTGGTGCGGGCGCCCATGGGCGCCCGCACCACCCCGCCGTCGAGAGGGGGTCACCGCTTCTCCCCGTCGTAGAGCGCGCTCACCTCCTCGGCGGTGAGCGCCTTGTCGTAGGCGTGGACCTGGTCCACCGCGCCGTCCCAGAAGTCGGTGTTCTCGCCGTTCCACTGGGCGCGGCCCACGGCGAGGGGGCCGGTGGCGACGTAGGCGGGGCCGGCGGTGGCGGTCGCCACCGGCTTGCCGTCGACGTAGAGCCTGATCCGGCCGGTCGCGTCGTCACGCACACCGACGAGGTGGTACCAGCGGTCGGTCTCCGGCGTGGTCGCCAGCCGTGCGCGCTGCCCGTCGGGCGTGCTGAAGGCGAACGCGCCCTGACCGTACTGCAGGTAGAAGGGGCTGGCCTGGCGCCGTCCGTCCTGGCTGACGGCGGTGGCGTAGTTGCCGGGCAGGGAGTCGAGGGTGACCCAGGCGGAGACCGTGTAGCTGCCGGTGGTGTCGACCACGGGGCCGTCGGTCTGCGCGTACTGCCCCCGGCCGTCGAACTTCAGCGCGCTGCCGCTGACTCCGGTGGTCCAGGTGGCGCCCCCGCTCAGCGTGAGCGGCTTGTCGTTCGGGCCGTCGTCCTTCGCGGTGGTGCCGGCTCCCTCGTCGAGGGACCAGGACCCGCCGCCCCTCAGCGGTTCGCGGTCGCCCGCCGCGGCGCCGGCCGCGATGACCTCGCGGTTGATCTCACGGACCCGGACCGGATCGACCTTGATCTCCCGGCGGTCATAGGTGTAGAGGCCGTTGAGTTCGTTCTCCAGGTCGGTGATCTGCGTGTACACCGAGCCGGAGAGTTCGGCGCCGGCCTGGTCGAGGTAGAACTTCTCGGTGTTCTCGACGTACTTGCGGGTCAGCGCCTCCTTGTCGGTGACACCGCTGTAGATCACGGTCGGCGTGCCCGGCCACATGTGGCCCGGGGTGCGCAGCGTGAAGCCGCCGTGCTCACCGTCCATGGCCGCCCGGTGGTCCGGGAAGGGCGGGTCGTCGTTGTTGTAGTCGTGGTGGTCGATGATGTCGCCCTTGCCCGAGTCGCCCTTGGAGTTGCAGCAGTTGACACCGCTGTGGGCGTTGACGATCCGGGACGGGTCGGCGGCCTTCACCGACTCGGCGATACGGCCGCTCTCCTCGCGGTTCCACTCGCCCCAGCCCTCGTTGAAGACGATCCAGCCGATGACGGAGGGCGCGTTGTGGTGCTGGCGCATCATCTCGCGGCCCTGGTCGACGAAGGCCTTCCGTCCGGTCTCGTTGGTGAGGTTCCCGGAGACGAAGTCCTGCCAGACCAGCAGACCGAGCCTGTCCGCGTGGTGGAACCAGCGGGGCGACTCCACCTTGATGTGCTTGCGGACGGCGTTGAAGCCGAGCTTCTTGTGCGCCTTCAGGTCGAAGGCGAGGGCGTCGTCGCTGGGCGCGGTGTAGAGGCCGTCGGGCCAGAAGCCCTGGTCGAGGGTGGCGAGGGAGAAGACCGGCTTGCCGTTGAGGACCAGCTTCCGGTGGCCGCCGACCTCCTCGACGCCCATCTCGCGCATGCCGAAGTAGCTGCCGACCTTGTCGGTGGACCTGCCGTCCTTCAGCTTGATGTCGAGGTCGTAGAGGTAGGGGTCGTCCGGGCTCCACAGGTGCTGCCCGGCCACGCGCAGGTCCAGCTCGCTGTTGGCCGGTCCGCTGACCCTGCCGACGACCTTGCCGCGGGCGTCGCGGGCCACGGCCTCGACGCGGGCGTGCCGGGAGGCGCCCTCGGACTCGACGGTCACCGCCAGGGTGCCGGTGTCGATGTCGGGCGTCGTGACGACGTTGTCAATGGAGGTGTCGGCGACGGGTTCCATCCAGACGGTCTGCCAGATGCCGGACGACTGGGTGTAGAAGATGCCGCCGGGGTTGGTGGACTGCTTGCCCATCGGCTGGTCGGCGCCGCCGGTGTCGGTGACCGCGACCACGATCTCCTGCTTGCCCCGGCTCTTGAGGGCGTCGGTGACGTCGGCGGTGAAGGCGTTGTAGCCGCCGGTGTGTTCGGCGACCTTCTCGCCGTTGACCCAGACGGTGGCCCGGTAGTCCACGGCGCCGAAGTTCAGCTTCAGCCGGTTGGCGTTGCCGCTCTTGCCGACCTTCCAGCTCTTCGGCACGTCCACGAGCTTGCGGTAGAACATGTGGTCCTCGTGCCGCTCGAGCCCGGAGAGCTGCGACTCGACCGGGAACGGCACGATGATCTTCTCGTCCAGGTCCTTGCCGAAGACCGGCTGCTCACCGGCCTTCGCGCCGCTGAACTGCCAGGGCCCGTTGAGGTTCTTCCACTTCGAGCGGACCTGCTGCGGGCGGGGGTACTCCGGCAGCGGGTTCCTCGTGTCGACCTTGTCGCCCCACGGGGTGGTGATGCGGTGGGTGGACGTGTTCGTGGCGTAGCGGACGATCCGGGGCACGGCCTTGCCGCCGGCCGTGAGGCCGCCCTCGCCGTCGTAGGTGAACCGGACCTGCTGGTTCTTCTGGACCGGCTCGGAGAGCGTGATCAGGAGGGAGTTGCGGTCGCCGGGGGCGGCCGTCACCGACGTGACCGGCATGGCGGTCGTGTCGGCTTCGATCGTGAGGTGGTCCGCCACCTCGGCGAGGTCGCCCACCCGGTCCTCGAAGCGGGCGCGCAGCCGCCGGCCGTCCTCGGTGACGGTCGGTTCCACCGGGAAGACCTCGAACCCGGCGGGCGGGGTGAACGCCGTCGTCGGCACCAGCTGCTTGGCCATCGTCGGCGTCGACCAGCGCAGGAACATGTTGGCGCCGCCGACGTCCTGGAACATCTCCATGCGGAAGTCGTGCTTCTCGCCGGCGGTCAGCCTGACAGGTGCGCTGCTCTGCTCCTTGTCCCAGTCGCCCACCCAGTGGTCGATGACCGGCTCGTCGTCGATGAAGAGCCGGAAACCGTTGTCGCCGATGGCGTGGAAGGTGTATTCGCCGGTCTCCGGCGCCTCGATCTGCCCGGTCCAGCGGGCGGTCGTGTGCTCCGTGCGTCCGGTCAGCTCCTCGAAGGTGCTGGTCAGTCCGGAGAAGTTGATCTGCGGTTCCAGCAGGGTGCCGCCGAGTTCGGCGAAGTCCCGGGCGCCCGGCGCCGACATGCTGAAGTACTCGCCCTTCAGGCCGTGCACCACGACGTCGGCGGCGGCGGCGGTCGAGCCGGCGGACACCGCGGCCGTCGGCACGGCGGCCGACGCGACGGGCGTCAGGGCGCCCGTGGACAGGGCCAGGGCGGTCACGGTCAGCAGGGCCCACGATCTGGATCCCGGACGGATGAGTTGTCTTGTCATCGAACCTTTCCTCGCGCAGAGGGCATGGGGCCAGGACGAAACAGAGATGGCCGTCGGCTCGGCCGACCTTTCATTCCAACGTTGGAAATCCGGCGTGCAGCGGAATGACAACACGCCGCCCGACGACTGTCCAGGCTTCGCGCACAGCTGACGCACCGTCAGTTCGTGGAACACCGCGACGTGATGACGGTGCGCGCGGCGGCGACCCGGGGCGACGGCCCTCTTGACGCGCCCGCCGCCGCTCACCGTCCCGCGAGGCCCTGCTCCATCGATGCAGACCCCTCGGTGCGGAGGTGACGGGACTCCGCCATGGCGGACTGCCCGTCGGTGTTCCGGGCGCGGGCCCGGGCGGGCAGGCGGTGGGGCAGGACCCCGTTCGCCGTGGGTTCCAGGTCGAGGGCGCCGCGTACGAGGTCGGCGGTGACGGGCGTGGTGGTCCAGATGTGCGGGGTGGAGGGCGTGGTTTCCGTCCGTGTGCCGGGGTGGCCGGCGGGCCCGGGGCGTGGTCGGGGTGCGGGGTCCGCGGTCAGGGGGCGGGCCAGTTGCGCAGGAGGGCGTCGTCCGAGACGGTCACCCGGTCGAAGCCGACCTCGTCGGCGAGTTCGGCCCTCGCCCGGGTCAGGCGTTCGGCGGTGAGTCCTGCGCGGGCTGCCATAGCCGTCCTCGCAATCGACTGAAACGATTACCCGTGTGCCTCATGATCTCAGGCACACGCGTGCCGACCCTGACCATCGGCGAACCCCGTTGTCAGTGGTGGGCGGCAGGATGCGACGCATGACAACACCTGCAGCAGTGATCGTGGACGCCGCCGCCTACGCGCAGGCGGTCGAGGACGCCGTGCGTGCGGCCGCCGCCTATTACGAGGGCGGTACCTCGCCGCTGGACGACGACGCGTACGACCGGCTGGTGCGCGGGATCGCCGACTGGGAGGCGGAGCATCCCGACGGGATACTGCCCGACTCCCCCACCGGGAAGGTCGCCGGTGGCGCGGTGGAGGGCGACGTACCGCACACGGTGCCGATGCTCAGTCTGGACAACGTGTTCTCCGCGGAGGAGTTCACCGCCTGGACCGCGTCCCTCGCACGCCGTACCGGCCGTGACGCGACGCGCTTCAGCGTGGGTCCGAAGCTGGACGGGCTCGCGATCGCCGCCCGGTACAGCGACGGCCGCCTCACCCGGCTGATCACCCGCGGGGACGGGACGGCCGGGGAGGACGTCTCGCACGCGATCGGCACCGTCGAAGGGCTGCCCGAGAAGCTGGACGAGCCGGTCACCGTGGAGGTGCGCGGCGAAGTCCTCATGACGGCGGCCCAGTTCGAGTACGCCAACGAGGTGCGCACCGGTCACGGCGGGCAGCCGTTCGCCAATCCGCGCAACGCGGCGGCGGGCACCCTGCGGGCCAGGGAGCGGCTCTACACGGTGCCGATGACGTTCTTCGGCTACGGACTGCTGCCGCTGCCCGACACCGACTCCGCACTGGCCGAGAAGCTGAACGACTTCGCGCACAGCGACCTGATGGCGTTCGCCGCGGGCCTCGGGGTGCACACCAGCGCCCGGACCGCCGTCCCGGACACCGTCGCCGAGACCGTCGAGGAGGTCCTGGACCGGGTCGGGGAGATCGCCGCGGTCCGCGCCGAGCTGCCGTTCGGCATCGACGGGATCGTCGTCAAGGCCGACCTCGCCGAGGACCGGCGGGCCGCGGGGTCCGGCTCCCGCGCGCCGCGCTGGGCGATCGCCTACAAGCTGCCGGCCGTGGAGAAGATCACCCGTCTGCTGGAGGTGGAGTGGAACGTCGGCCGCACCGGCATCATCGCGCCGCGCGGCGTCCTCGAACCGGTCGTCATCGACGGCTCCACCATCACCTACGCCACCCTGCACAACCCGGCCGACATCACCCGCCGCGACCTGCGCCTGGGCGACCACGTCATGGTCCACCGCGCGGGC
The DNA here is from genome assembly GCF_001279005.1 of Streptomyces caelestis. Taxonomy (GTDB): domain Bacteria; phylum Actinomycetota; class Actinomycetes; order Streptomycetales; family Streptomycetaceae; genus Streptomyces; species Streptomyces heliomycini. The sequence continues at coordinate 63,430 of NZ_LGCN01000154.1, read as the reverse complement.
GACGTCATCCCCCGCATCGAGGCGCCGGTGGCCCATCTGCGGACGGGTGAGGAACGGCCGATCGAGTTCCCGGCACAGTGTCCGCGCTGCGGTTCGGACATCGACACCGGTGAGGAACGCTGGCGGTGCGCCCAGGGCCGCAACTGCCACCTCGTCGCGTCCCTCGCCTACGCCGCGGGCCGCGACCAGCTCGACATCGAGGGTCTGGGCGCCACCCGCGTGGTGCAGCTCGTCGACGCCGGCCTGATCGCCGATCTCGCCGATCTGTTCACCCTGCGGCGCGAGCAGTTGCTCGCCCTGGAGCGGATGGGCGAGACCAGCACCGACAACCTGCTCGCCGCGCTCGCCAGGGCCAAGGAGCAGCCGTTGTCGCGGGTGCTGTGCGCGCTGGGCGTGCGGGGCACGGGAAGGTCCATGTCACGGCGCATCGCCCGCCACTTCGCCACCATGGACCACGTCCGCGCGGCGGACGCCGAGGCCATGCAGCGGGTCGAGGGCATCGGAGCGGAGAAGGCTCCCTCGATCGTCGCGGAGCTGGCCGAACTCGCGCCGCTCATCGACAAGCTGGCCGCCGCCGGCGTCAACATGACGGAACCCGGCGCCACTCCGCCGCCGCCCCCCGGGGCCGGGGGCGACGCGCCGGCGGAGGACGGCCCGCTGGCCGGGATGACGGTGGTGGTGACCGGCGCGATGACCGGGAAGCTGGAGAAGCTCTCCCGCAACGAGATGAACGAACTCGTCGAACGGGCCGGCGGACGCTCCTCTTCCAGCGTCTCCAGGAAGACCGCCCTCGTGGTCGCGGGCGAGGGAGCCGGTTCCAAGCGTGCGAAGGCCGAACAGCTCGACGTCCGCCTCGCCACCCCGGAGGAGTTCGCCACCATGGTCGCCGGCCTCCTCGACTGAGCCTCGCCCCGGTCGCGGCCCGCGCGGTGGCGCCCCTCGTGGTCCTCCCCGGCCCCCGGCGCCACGCCGCTCGGCGCGCACGCCCGCCCGGACCACGAGGCGCTCCGCGAACCGGGCCGGTGTCCGGCCCGGTCGCCGCCCGTCGTCGCGCCCGGCCGGGCGTGACGGGCGCGCATGGTTGAATCGCCCTCCGATCACTCTCCACGAGAGGACGCCATGCCCGCCGACGGCCCGTACGAGATCCTGGACGACCGCTTCCGTACCGGACGCTGTGTGAACGGCGACAGCAGGCTCGAGGTCCTGTACGACGGCTGCCGCTGGGCCGAGGGCCCGCTGTACCTGCCCGCCTGGCGCCAGCTGCTCTGGAGCGACATCCCGAACGACCGCATCCTGCGCTGGGACGAGGCCACCGGCACGGTCGGCGTCTTCCGCGCCCCTGCCGGTCACAGCAACGGCAACACCGTCGACCGGCAGGGGCGTCTGGTCACCTGCGAGCAGGGCAACCGCCGCGTGACCCGCACCGAGCCGGACGGGACCGTGACCGTCCTCGCCGACCGGTACGACGGCAAGCGGCTCAACAGCCCGAACGACTCCGTCGTACGCTCCGACGGCACGCTCTGGTTCTCCGACCCGGACTTCGGCATCATCAGCGACTACGAGGGCCACCGCGCCGAGTCGGAGATCGGCGCGTGCAACGTGTACCGGATCGACCCCGCGTCGGGGGACGTCCACCTCGCCGCGGAGGGGTTCGAAGGGCCCAACGGGGTCATTCTGTCCCCCGACGAGAGCCGGCTGTACGTCTCCGACTCGCGCGCCGCCCGGATCCACGTGTACGGCATCCGCGAGGACGGCTCCCTGTCCGACGGCGAGGTCTTCGCCGAGGGCCGGGGCGATGTCCGTTTCGACAACATCCGCTTCGACGACGAGGGCCGCCTGTGGGCCGCCGCCCTCGACGACGGCGTGCACTGCTACGACCCCGACGGCACCCTCATCGGGAAGCTGCGGGTGCCCGAGCCCGTCTCCAACATCGCCTTCGGCGGACCGAGGAACAACCGCCTGTTCATCACCGCCACCACCTCCCTGTACTCCCTGGTGATGTCGGTGACCGGGGCCCCGCGCCTCTGAACGGGCCGGGCGGCGTCGAGGTCGCCCGGCCGTGCTCCGACGTCCGCCTCGTACTCCCTCGTGACACCCGCGGGTGAGTGGCGGGGCGATGACGGTTACCCGGCACGGGTGGCCGAGGAAGGGAGCGAGCCGTGCGATTCCAAAGCCGTGCGCAGGCCGGACAGGAGCTGGCCGTCAGGATGCTGGAGTGGGCGAGCAGCGGCGACCTCGCGAATGTGACCGTGCTGGCGCTGCCCCGCGGTGGCGTCCCGGTCGGTGCGGAGATCGCCCGGGCGATGCGGGTGCCCCTGGACGTCCTCGTCGTCCGCAAGATCGGGGCCCCCGGGTTCCCCGACGTGGGTATCGGGGCGATCGCCGGGGACGACCCCCCGGTGTTCGACCGTACGGGACTGAGGGCCCTGGACCTCTCGGAGGACAGGCTCGGCGCCGAGGTGGCCCGGGCACGGGTCGAGCTGCACCGGCGGGAGTGGGTCTACCGCGGCGGGCGCCCCGTCCCGGACGTCGGCGGTCACAGCATCGTGGTCGTGGACGACGGACTGGTCACGGGGATCACCGCCCGCGCGGCGCTGCGGCGCCTTCGGCGCGGTGGCCCCCTGCGGCTGACGCTGGCCGTGCCGGTGTGCGGTCACAAAACCGCCGCGGCGCTGCGGGACGAGGCCGACGACGTGGTCTCCCTGTACCAGCCGCAGCGGCTTCGGTCCGTCGGCGAGTGGTACGAGGACTTCCACCAGGTCACCGACCAGGAGGTGCTGGACGCCCTACGGGAGCTGCACCCGGCCTAGGCACCTCTTGGCCGACGGTGGCCGGCGGTGGCCGGCGGGTTCACGACCGGCGGGTTCGGGGCGTTCCTCCGCCGGGCGACGGCGACGCGGGCACGGGAGACGGCGACGCGGGCGGCCGCGCGGCCGGAGCGCGGTTCCTCGGCGAGGACGACGAAGGCGTGCGGTCGTGGCAGCGGGAGCTCGGGGCGAAGCCCGGGGCGCGGCATATGCCCGGAGATGTCAGGTCATGCCCTCCGCCGTAGTGGACGTATCGATGCCGGCCCCATGGCGTCCCGCGCATGACAGAGCGACGCGCGATCCTCGGCGGCTCGACGTTCGAGGAGCAGATCGGTTATGCCCGCGCCGTGATCCACGGGGACTCGGTGCACGTGTCCGGCACGACCGGCTTCGACTACACCACCATGACGATCTCCGACGACGTGGTGGAGCAGGCCGAGCAGTGTCTGCGCGACATCGGGGCCGCGCCGGCCGAGGCGGGGTGCACCTTCGCCGATGTGGTGCGGGTGCGTTACCTGCTGCCCGACCGGGCCGAATTCGAGCCCTGCCGGCCGGTCCTGCGCCGCTGTTTCGGCGAGGTCCGGCCGGCCGCCACCATGCTCGTGTGCGGGCTCGCCGATCCCCGGATGAAGATCGAGATCGAGGTGTACGCGCAGCGGCCGGCCCGGTGACGTCGGGGCACGGCGAGCCGGGCCCTCAGATCTCGGCGAGCACCACGAAGTCCGCCCCGAAGGGGTCGAGGCAGACGGCCAGGCGGCCCACGCCCTGCGCGTTCTCCGGCCCCATCTGCACGCTCCCTCCGAGTTCCCGCACCGCGGCGACCGCGGCGTCGCAGTCGGCGACGGCGAAGACCGGATGCCAGTACGGCCGGCCGCCCGCCAGGGCGAGCTCCTCCCTGCCGACCTCCATCAGGCCGCCGTGCATCCGTTCCTCCGGCAGACCGGACGGGACGATCATGGTGTAGGTGCCCTCGCCGCCCGGCATCCGCATGTCGCTGTAGCGCCAGCCGAGGACTCCGCCGTAGAACTCCTTCGCGGCGGCCGCGTCGCTCGTGTACAGCTCGGTCCAGCACAGCGAGCCCGGCTCGTCCACCAGGTCGACGCCCTTGCTCTCCCCCGGCTGCCAGACGGCGAACTGGCCGCCCAGCGGGTCGCTGTACTGCGCCATCCGCCCCCACTGCTCGAGGTCCGTCGGGGGGACCCGCACGGTGCCGCCGGCACGCTCGACGGCCTCGGTCGTCGCGTCCGCGTCCGTGACGGTGTAGTAGATCATCCACGCCGGACGGGCGCCCTCCTCGGTGAGCTTGCCGAGTCCGGCGACCATCTTGCCGTTCTTGCCGAACATCCCCCCTTCCACGTCCTCCCCGTCGCCCATGGGCTCGTAGTCCCAGCCGAGGACCGCGCCGTAGAAGGCGGCGGCGGCCCGGACGTCGGGGGTGCCGAGGTCGAGCATGCAGGGCGAGCCGGGGGCGAAGTCAGTGGTGATCACCGCGATGTCCTTTCGCTGGTTCCCTTTGGCCTCAGCGTGCCACCGGGCACTGACACCCGCCCTCCGGCTTCGCCGTCCGGGCGTCGCGGGCCGGCTGCTCCTCGTCCGCCGCCCCACGCTTCGTGAACGGCAGCAGGAGCCGCGAGGGGTGGGCGGCGTCACGGTAGGTCTTGTGGGTGACGGGGCGGCCCACCGGCAGGTGGGAGGCGTCCGGCGGCAGCAGCGCGTTGTGCGCGTCTTGACGGAAACCATGGAGGCGCCCCCCGGCGCCCCGGGCGCGGAGGCGCACGGCGTCGCCCTGGAGGCCCTGGGCAGCGGCTTCGGCACCGCGTACCCGGTGTGCGGTGCGGCGGCCGCCGTCGTCGCCGCCCCGACCGCGTTCGGCATGATCGGTCTGCGCGGCCCGGGCACGGCCGGGGACGAGGGGTCCGACGCCGTGCCGTCCGCTTCGGACGGCGCGGCGTCGGACCCGGTCACCGCGCGCTAACCGAGCGGTTCGATACGGATGTTGCGGTAGCGCACCGCGCTCCCGTGGTCCTGCAGCCGGATCGGCCCGGCTGCGGGACCTTCGGGCGCTCCGCCGCCGGTCGGACCGTCGATCGCGACGTCGTCGTGGACCTTCTTGCCGTTCCACACCACGGTGACCCGCGCGTCGGCCGTCTTGTTCCCCTCGGCGTCGTAGCGCGCGGCCCGGAAGACGATGTCGTACGACTGCCAGGTCTCGGGCGCCCTGGCGGCGTTCACGTCCGGGGCCTTCTTCAGATAGATCGCCCCCGCTTCGTCGGCGGCGGGTGTGGTGTCGCCGTAGGAGTCCAGGATCTGGATCTCGTAGCGGTCCTGGAGGTAGACGCCGCTGTTGGCGCGGTCCTGCCCCGTCACGTCCGGGGGCAGCTTCGGCAGCCGGTACTCCACGTGCAGCTTGAAGTCGTCGTAACCGCCCTTGGTGCGGATGTCCCCGCAGCAGACCTCCATCGCGCCGTCGGTGACGGGCCACTGGACCGGGCGCCCGTCGGTGTGCTGCCACCGGTCGAGGCCGTCGCCGTCGAACAGGCCGACCGGACCGCCGTGCCGGTCGACGCTGAGCAGGTCGAGGTTGACGTGGCCGGTGTCGCCCTCGTCGTACCGGTAGGCGACGGTGTTGTGCCCGGCGCGCAGGCGCAGGGCCTCGGTCTGCGTCGACCAGGTGTCCCAGTCGCCGGTGCTGCGGAACCCGGTCTGTCCCACCTTCCGGCCGTTGACGTACAGGGAGAGGGACTTGGTGCCCTGGAAGGGGTTCGGGCCGTTGGAGTAGCGCAGCCCCAGGTCGTACGTCCCGCTCCGGTCCACCTCGACGTCGAAGGTCGTGGTGGCGCCCCGGGTGCCGTACCGGTCGACGAACCCGCTGCCGGAGTAGCCCCGGTGGTCGGTGTTGACGCCGGCCGCGCCGGTGAGGGACGCCTCCTCGGCCTCGTACAGCGGGCCCGGTGCGGGCTGCCTGCCCGGCATGGCGTTGAGCGTGTACCAGGCCTCCGTGCTCCACAGGGTCTCGCCCGACGCCGAGCTGAACGGGCGCGGGGAGCGGACGTGCACGACGCGGCCCGGCTTGAGTCCCTCGACGGCCAGGGTCACCTTTCTGCGGTCGCGCGACAGCTTCGCCGAGGTCACCTCCAGGGTCTCCTCGGCGATCTTGGGTCCGCCGTAGTCGCGCGTCGGGGTGTAGCGCCACTGCTCGGCCTCGTAGTGGCTGACGAGGTCGTCGGCGGTCTCCTGCGACAGCGGCTGGGTGTACTCCAGCTCGAAGCCGCCCTTCTTCACCCGCATGGCCTGGATGTCGAAGGTGTTGCCGCCGTTCGGCGTCAGCTTCTGGAGGCCGTACCTGAGCTTGCCCTCCTGGCCCCAGTTGCCGTCCGCTCCCAGACCGCCCGCGTAGATCGCGCCGTCGGGGCCCATGGTGATCCGGTTGACGCCGGCTTCGAGGCCCTGGGTGAAGCGGAAGACGGCGCCCTGGTACTGGCCCTTGACCTTCTCCAGGTAGGCGCGCTGGAGACCGCCGTAGGTGACGTCACCGAACAGCATCTGCCCCTTGAACCTGCCCTTGGTCAGGTGCAGCGGCGTGCTGGGCGAGTTGGCGATCTCGTTCTGCGGGAGCCAGAGCACCGGCTGGGTCACCGGCTCGGAGTCGAAGGGGCCGGCGGGGTTGGTGTAGTGGTTGAAGAAGCGGTCCTGCTTGATGTGGACCAGCTTCGACGAAGGGAGCCAGCCGCCCTGGTTGTCGGTGGCGAAGAGGTCACCGCCGGGGCCCCAGCCGATGCCGTTCGGGGTGCGCAGGCCGCCGGCGAGGTAACTGACCTTTCCGGTCTTCCTGTCGACCTTGATGGTCGCGCCGCGGCCGGGCGCGGGCTGCGGATCCGTGGTGGCGCCGCCGTAGTCGATGGCGACGGACAGGTTCAGATAGAAGGAGCCCTCGCGGTACAGCAGTCCGAAGGCGAACTCGTGGAAGTTGCCGCCGTAGGGCCAGGTGGCGATGGTCTTGAACTCGTCCATGACGCCGTCGCCGTCGCTGTCGCCCAGCTCCGTCAGCTCGTGCTTCTGGGAGACGTAGATCGTGCCGTCGACGACCTTGAGGCCCATCGGCTCCTTGAGGCCCTCGGCGATCTTCGTGGCCTTCACCTGGTCCGGGCCGGTGGTGCCGGTGACCTCGTCCATGACGTAGACCTCGCCGGCCGTGTTGTCGGTGCCGCCCCAGGTGCTCACCACCAGACGGCCGTCGGGCAGCCAGTCCATGCCGGTGACCTGCGGTTCGAAGCCCTCGGGGCGCAGGTCGGTGAGGGTGTGGTCGGGGCGCACCGAGTTGAGCGGGAGGCCGTCGCCCGGCGAGTCCCTGACGCCCTCGCACTCCTTGCGGCCCGGGGCGGTGACCCGGACCACGCCTGCGTCGGTGCTCAGCGCCGCGTTCGGCACGGTCTCGAAGTCGCTCGCGCCCGGCGGCCGCCAGGCGAGGTTGAGCACCTGGTCGCCGCCGCGCTCGAAGTGGTCGATGCGCAACGCGTGCACGCCCTCGGCGAGTTGGACGGAGCCGTCCTTGGGTTCGGCGCCGTGCAGCCCGTCGTGGTCGATGACCGGCCGGTCGTCGATCAGCAGCCGAGAGCCGTCGTCGCTGGTCAGCCGGAAGGTGTACGAACCGTCGGCCGGCACGTGGATGTTGCCGGTGACCTGGGTGACGAAGTTGTCGCCGAACCCGCCGAAGTCGCCGGTCGTGCTCCAGTCGACGGTCGGCATCAGCCTGTCGACGTTGGGGGTCTGTCCGGGCTTGAGGGTGCAGATCTTCTCGAGCGGGACCTGGACGTCGAAGACGCGCAGGGTGACTCCGGGCTCCTGTGGCGGCACGTCGGCCCGGGGCACGGAGCCCGGCCGGGCCGATACCGAGGGGGCTCCCCAGAGCCCGCCCGCGACGAACGCGCCGACGAGCAGTCCTGTCAGGGATCTTCGGGCGCGCCGGTACAGCCGTGCGTCCATGCTTCCTCCTGCTGGGTCGACCGGAGGGCCGGATGACTCCGGTGCCGAATGGGCGAAACGCCGACGGTGCGGCCGACACGCTAGGAGACTTCTGCTCAACCCGTCCAGACTTTGTACTCGATGAGTTCAAAGTCCTTCCGGTGGGCAGTGTTCATCGATGTCATGGGTGCGCTGTGGAACCGGTGCGCGGTTACCGGGAGGGCGGGATGCGGTAGACGGACACATGGGAACGCGACTCGGCGGTGAACTCGGCGCCGTCCCAGTCCGCATGCCTGGATTCCAGCTCGAAACCGGCCAGTTGGGCCATGAGGTCGAGTTCGGCCGGCCAGATGTAGCGGTGCGGGCTGCGGAACAGCTCCGCCTGCCGGCTGTCGTCGAAGTGGAAGTGGTGCGACACGACGTGCTGGCGCAGAACGTCGTAGGTGTCCAGGCCGATGTACCCGGACCCGGAGTGCCAGACCGTGGCCGTCTGGCCCGGTGGCAGCTTGCGCAGCTCGGGAACCCAGAGTTCGATCACGAACCGCCCGCCGGGGCCGAGGTGGCGGGCGGCGTTGCGGAAGCACTCGACCTGCTCGGCCTGGGTGAGCAGGTTGGAAATGGTGTTGAAGACGAGGTAGACCAGGGTGTACTCACCGGGGGCGGCCGTGGTCGCCATGTCACCGATGATCACGGGGATCGTCGCCTCGTCGGCCTTGGTGCGCAGTTGCTCCACCATCGGCGGGGACAGCTCGATGCCGGTGACGGCCACTCCGCGCCCGGCGAGCGGGACGGCCACCCGGCCCGTGCCGATGGCGAACTCGAGTGCCGCCCCCTCCCCCGCGAGCCGGGCGAGACGGTCCACCGCCGGGTCCAGAACCTCGGGCGCGAACATGCCGGTGCCGGGCGTGTCATAGCGTCGGGCGGTGTCCGCGTCCCAGATCTCCTTCTGCTCCATTGCACCAACGCTCGCCCTCGGCACGGGAGTTGTCCAGCGAATTACGTCAGGGCTTGCGGGCGAGACCGCCGTGCTCGCCGATGGGCTGCGGGGCGGGGGTGTCGCTGTCCGGGCGCCAGAGCGGGACGGGGACGACGCCGGGTTCGACGAGGTCCAGGCCCTCGAAGTAGGCCGTGATCTGGTCGACGGTGCGCAGGTGGTAGGGCACGGCGCCGCTCTCGTTGTAGGCGTCCTGGGCCTGCTCGAAGACGGGGTCGACGCCCCGCGAGCCGTCGTTGACGGAGAGGTGGCTGCCGGACGGCAGCGCGGCCATCAGCCGGGTGACGACGGAACGGGCCTGGTCGTGGTCGGCGATGTGGCCCAGGATGTTGCTGAGGATGAGCGCGGTGGGCCGCCCGAGGTCCAGCGTCCCGGCGGCGGCCTCCAGGATGCGGTCCGGGTCCAGGATGTCGGCGTCCACGTACGCGGTCGCCCCCTGGGGGGTGGAGTAGAGCAGGGCGCGGGCGTGGGCCAGGACCATCGGGTCGTTGTCGACGTAGACGATCCGGGACTCGGGGGCGATCCGCTGGGCGACCTGGTGGGTGTTGTCGGCCGTCGGCAGTCCGGTCCCGATGTCCAGGAACTGCCGGATGCCGGCCTCGCCCGCCAGATAGGCGATGGTGCGGCGCAGGAAGGCGCGGCTGCTGCGGGCGATGGTGACGATCCCGGGGAAGACGGCGGTGTAGGCGTCGCCGGCCTCCTCGTCGACGGGGTAGTTGTCCTTCCCGCCCAGCCAGTAGTTCCAGATCCGGGCCGAATGCGGCACCGAGGTGTCGATCTTCTGCTGCGCCGATCCGGGCGCCGTCGCAGGGTCGGTCATGGGTACCGTCCGTCGTCCGTCAGGGAATGCTTTGGCCAACGCATAATCTACGTGTCCCGCGCCGAGCGGGCAGCCGCTGCCAAAGAACGCCGGCCCGGTGGTCTCCAGCCGTGCCGGCGCACCGCCCGCACCAGCCCGAGGAGGGCGATCGCCACGGCACCGAGCGCGCCCCAGGTCATCGTCCCCCACCATGCGGGGACCAGATCGTGGGTGACGCCGCTCGGGTAGACGCACGTCGCCTGCGCGGGGAACACCGCCCGCCGTACCTCGAAGGCGCGCTCGTAGACGCCCGTGGTGAACGCCGGACAGGTGGACAGCGGATCGCGGCCGGGCGGGGCCAGGACGGTCGGCACGACCGCGCACAGGACCGCGAGGACCGTCAGGGAGACGAGGGCGAGAACCCCGAACCGGACCACGGCCCGCTCCTGGCGCAGCCCCGCGAACTCGCGGATCAGCGCCAGGACGGCGCAGGCCGCGGCGACCACGACGCACACCCACAGCACCCAGCCGAAGAAGTCACCCGCGGAGACCGTGGAGCCGTCGGCGAACACACAGCGCACCCCCGGCGGAAAGCTGCTCCGCTCCACCCGGAAGTCGCCCCCGGGGCCCACCATTCCGTGGGCGCAGCGCTCGTCCAGCTCCGACACCCCGGCCGCCAGCCACCCGAGCAGCCAGGCGAACGCTCCCGCGCACGCGGCCAGTGCGAAGGCGGCCCACAGCCCGTTCGCGGAGCCACGTGGTCCCTGTATCCCCGGCATGGGCCGGACCCTATCCGCCGCGCCGCCGACGGGACGGACCGGGTCCGGCCCCACCGGCCCGCGGGCTCAGCCGAGTTCCACGATGAGGTCGCCGCCCTCCACCTGCTGGATGCGGTTGATGGCCAGCCTGGTGACGGTGCCGGACCTCGGGACGGTGATCGCGGCCTCCATCTTCATCGCCTCGATGGTGGCCACCGTGGCGCCGGCCGCCACCTCGTCGCCCTCGGCGACCGTGAGGGTCACCACGCCGGCGAAGGGGGCCGCGACGTGACCGGAGTTGGCGCGGTCGGCCTTCTCGGTGACCGGGACGTCGGAGGCCGCCGCCCGGTCGCGGACCTGGATCGGCCGCAGCTGGCCGTTCAGGGTGGACATCACGGTGCGCATGCCCCGCTCGTCGGCGTCGCCCACCGCCTGCAGTTCGATGAGCAGCCGTACCCCGGGATCGAGGTCGACGGCGTACTCCGTGCCGGGGCGCAGCCCGTAGAAGAAGTTCTTGCTGTCCAGGACGCTGGTGTCGCCGAAGGACTGGCGGTGCGTCTCGAACTCCCGTGTGGGGCCGGGGAAGAGGAGGCGGTTGAGGGTCGGCCGGCGATCCTTCGCCAGGCCCTCGCGGTCGTCGGCGGTCAGTTCCCGGACCGGCTTGGGCTCGGCTCGGCCGCGCAGGGCCCTGCTGCGGAACGGCTCGGGCCAGCCGCCGGGCGGGGTGCCCAGCTCGCCGCGCAGGAAGCCGATGACGGAGTCCGGGATGTCGAACCGGTTCGGCTCCTCCTCGAAGTCCTCCGGGGAGACGCCCGCGCCCACCAGGTGCAGTGCCAGGTCGCCGACCACCTTCGACGAGGGGGTGACCTTCACCAGGCGGCCGAGCATCCGGTCGGCGGCGGCGTACATCGCCTCGATGTCCTCGAAGCGGTCGCCGAGGCCCAGCGCGATCGCCTGGGTGCGCAGGTTGGACAGCTGCCCGCCGGGGATCTCGTGGTGGTAGACGCGGCCGGTCGGCGAGGCCAGGCCGGCCTCGAAGGGTGCGTAGACCTTGCGGACGCTCTCCCAGTAGGGCTCCAGGTCGCCGACGGCCGTCAGGTCCAGTCCGGTGGGGCGCCCGGAGTGGTCGGTCGCGGCGACGATCGCCGACAGGGAGGGCTGGGAGGTGGTGCCCGCCATCGAGGCCACGGCTCCGTCGACCGCGTCCGCGCCGGCCTGGACCGCGGCGAGGTAGGTGGCGAGCTGGCCGCCGGCGGTGTCGTGGGTGTGCAGGTGGACCGGCAGGTCGAACTCCCGGCGCAGCGCCGACACCAGCGTCGCCGCCGCGGGCGCCCGCAGCAGTCCGGCCATGTCCTTGACGGCCAGGACGTGCGCGCCCGCCTCGACGATCCGCTCGGCCAGCCGCAGGTAGTAGTCCAGGGTGTAGAGCCGCTCGGACGGGTCGGACAGGTCGGCGGTGTAGCACAGGGCCACCTCGGCGACGGCCGTGCCGGTCTCCCGTACGGCGTCGATGGCGGGCCGCATCCGGGAGACGTCGTTCAGCGCGTCGAAGATGCGGAAGATGTCGATGCCGGTGGCCGCCGCCTCCTGGACGAAGGCGTCGGTCACCTCGGTCGGGTACGGGGTGTAGCCCACGGTGTTGCGTCCGCGCAGCAGCATCTGGAGGCAGATGTTGGGCACGGCCTCCCGCAGGGCGGCCAGGCGCTCCCACGGGTCCTCGGCGAGGAAGCGCAGGGCGACGTCGTACGTGGCGCCGCCCCAGCACTCCAGGGAGAGCAGTTCGGGCAGGGTGCGCGCCACCACGGGGGCGACGGCGAGCAGGTCCTTGGTGCGGACGCGGGTGGCGAGCAGCGACTGGTGGGCGTCGCGGAAGGTGGTGTCGGTGACGCCGATGGTCGGCGAGTCGCGCAGCCCGCGGGCGAAGCCGTCGGGGCCGAGTGCGGCGAGCCGCTGCCGCGAGCCGGCCGGCGGTTCACCGGGGGGCAGTGGCGGCAGCTTCGTCAGCGGGTCGATCAGCTGGGGCCGCTCGCCGTGCGGCTTGTTGACCGTGACGTCGGCGAGGTAGGTGAGCAGCTTGGTGCCGCGGTCGGCGGAGTGGCGGGCGGTGAGCAGTTCGGGACGCCGCTCGATGAACGACGTCGTGACGCGTCCGGCCCGGAAGTCCGGATCGTCCAGGACCGCCTGCAGGAAGGGGATGTTGGTGGCGACACCGCGGATGCGGAACTCGGCCACCGCGCGCCGGGCCCGGCCCACCGCGGCGCCGAAGTCCCGGCCCCGGCAGGTGAGTTTCACCAGCATCGAGTCGAAGTGGGCGCTGATCTCCGTACCGGCGTGGGTGGTTCCACCGTCCAGGCGGATGCCGGAGCCGCCGGGCGAGCGGTAGGCGCTGATCCGGCCGGTGTCCGGGCGGAAGCCGTTGGCGGGGTCCTCGGTGGTGATGCGGCACTGCAGCGCGGCGCCCCGCAGGGTGACGGTCTCCTGCGAGAGACCGAGGTCGGCGAGCGTCTCGCCGGCCGCGATGCGCAGCTGCGCCTGCACCAGGTCGACGTCGGTGACCTCCTCGGTCACCGTGTGCTCGACCTGGATGCGCGGGTTCATCTCGATGAAGACGTGGTTGCCGTCCCGGTCGAGGAGGAACTCCACCGTGCCGGCGTTGCGGTAGCCGATCTGCCGGGCGAAGTTCACGGCGTCGGCGCAGATGCGGTCGCGCAGCTCCGGGTCGAGGTTCGGCGCGGGCGCGAGTTCGATCACCTTCTGGTGGCGGCGCTGCACCGAGCAGTCCCGCTCGAACAGGTGGATGACGTCGCCCTGTCCGTCGGCGAGGATCTGCACCTCGATGTGGCGGGGTTCGACGACGGCCTTCTCCAGGAACACCGTGGGGTCGCCGAACGCGGAGGCGGCCTCCCGGGAGGCCGCCTCGACGGCCTCCCGCAGCTGGGCGGGCTCCTCGACGCGGCGCATGCCGCGCCCGCCGCCGCCCGCGACCGCCTTGACGAACACGGGGAAGCCGATGCCGTCGGCGGCACGGACGAGTTCGTCGGCGTCGGTGGAGGGCGCCGAGGAGGCGAGCACGGGTACACCGGCCTCGCGGGCGGCGGCCACGGCACGGGCCTTGTTCCCGGTCAGCTCCAGGATCCGGGCGCTGGGTCCGACGAAGGTGATGCCGGCCTCTTCGCAGGCGCTCGCCAGCTCTGGGTTCTCGGACAGGAATCCGTAGCCCGGGTAGACGGCGTCGGCGTCCGCGCGGCGGGCGGCGCGGACGATCTCCTCGACGGAGAGGTAGGCCCGCACCGGATGTCCCGGCTCGCCGATCTCGTACGCCTCGTCGGCCTTCAGCCGGTGCAGCGAGTTGCGGTCCTCGTGCGGGAAGACGGCGACGGTTCGGGCGCCCAGTTCGTAGCCCGCGCGGAACGCCCGAATCGCGATCTCGCCGCGGTTGGCGACCAGCACCTTGCGGAACATGCTCGATCCCTTCAGCCTGCCGGTGACGAAGACCATCGTGTCGGTGGCGGGTCCGGTACGCCATGTGAGCCGGGCCACTCACCTCCGGTCCGACGGCGGTGGGAGGGGCCACAAGAGGAAACGTCGCCTCTTGCGCCCTCTGCGCTCCCTCACAGGTGTCGGTGGAGCGCCGGTCCGTGATCTCGAGCGGTTCGTCCTCCCGCCGGGCACGGGACGATGCGGCTGCCCACGACGGCGCCCCCGGCGTTCGGGCCGGCGACGGCGCCTCGTGCGGGCGTGGCGGCTCGCGCGGAGGGCGCCCCGAGAGGGGCCGGCGCGGCGACGGTCTTCGGTGCGACGGTACGCCTCCGTGCGACGCGGAAGCCGGTGAGAAGAGCGACCGCTTGTCGCGGTGGGTTCCATGGCGGGGTTCCACGCCGTCCGCCCGTGGCGGAGCCGGCCGGCGGGCGGAGGCCGGGCCGGACCGCCACCCCTCCCCTCGTCCGGCCCGCGCCGCCCCGACGTTCGACGGAGCGGACCGCGCCCGGCCCGGGCGGTGAGGTCCGGGTCAGGCCTCATCGGTCTCGAAGCGGGAGATGCGGCCGTCGTCGTCGACGGTGAAGGACCAGCGGGTGCGCAGCTCGCCCCAGGTGTCGTCGCGGTGGCGGGCGAGGAGGAGGCCGCCGCCGGACTCGTCGTCGGCCTCCGGATGTCCGTGGGAGGAGAAGATCTCCCGGTCGATCCACTCGGTGAGGTCGTGCTCACCACCGTCGTCCGCCATGGTGGCGCCGGACGCCGGCAGAGCCGGGAAACCGTCCCGGTCGTGGTGGTCGACGGCCGTGACCGAAGGCGCGGACGGCCGGGTCGCCGAGACGGGTGCTCCGGATCGTCATGCCCGCCGGCGTCGTACCGGCCGCCGGGCCCCGCCACCCGCGTCACCCGAACGGCGACCGGTGGCGCGCCGGGCCGGCGGCGGGGATGCGACGGTGGTCGGGCCAAGCCACTGCTCCGGGAGACGACGTGACCTGTTACGACCGACGTGATCTGGGCCTGCTGCTGCTCCGGCTGGGAACGGGCGGGGTGCTCGCGGCGCACGGCGCGCAGAAGCTGTTCGGCTGGTTCGGCGGTGGCGGCATCGAGGGCACCGGCCAGTTCATGGAGTCCATCGGCTACGCGCCCGGCAGGGCGAGCGCCACGGCGGCGGGTCTCGCCGAGGCCGGCGGGGGTGTGCTGCTCGCGCTCGGTCTCGCCACCCCGGCGGCGGGCGCCGCGGCGGCCGGCGCGATGGCCGGCGCGTCCGCCGTGCACACGCCCAACGGCTTCTTCAACCAGGAGGGCGGCTTCGAGTACGCCGCCTCCCTGGGCCTGACGGCCGCCGGACTCGCCGTCGCGGGTCCCGGCCGGCTCTCCCTGGATCACGTCCTCGGCCACGCGGTCAACCGGAACTGGATGATCCCGGTGGCCTTCGCGGTGACCGCGGCGGCCACGACGGCGGCGGTGGGGGCGCGTGTCCGGCGGCTGCGGAAGGCCAAGGAGGGCGAGCAGGAGGCGTTGTTCGAGGAGTAGCCCGACGCTCCGACGGCCTCGGCGGCCCGTCGGCTCCCCGCGGCACCCGGCCTCGGGCGGACGCGTCCCGGCCCACTTGCCGAGCCCTTCGGACGCGGGCTCCGGCGCGGAACCCGGCGGCGGCCGGGCCGGTCCCGCTCCTCGGGAGTTCCCGCGAGCACGCCCACCAGGACGCGGCCGCCCGGGCCGAGTCCCCCGCCGAGCGGCTCGCGGCCCGGCCCGGCGGCGCCCGGCCCGCCGGGTCAGGCCCGGCGCCGGGCGTCCTCCAGGTAGTGCAGCACGGCCGCGACACGGCGGTCCGTGCGGTCGGTCGGCGCCAGGTCGAGCTTGGCGAAGATGTTGCGGATGTGCTTGTGCACGGCGCCGTCGGTGACCACGAGCCGTTCGGCGATGACCCCGTTGCCCAGCCCTTCGGCCATCAGCGCCAGCACGTCCCGTTCGCGCGGGCTGAGCCGCTGCAGCCGGGCGTCCGGCCGGGTGCGGGTGAGCAGTTGGGCCACGACCTCGGGATCGATGGCGGTGCCGCCCCGCGCCACCCGGTGCAGCGCGTCGAGGAACTCCTCCACCCGGCCGACCCGTTCCTTGAGCAGGTAGCCGAGCCGGGCGCTGCCCTGGGCCAGCAGGTCGGTGGCGAAGGCCTGCTCGACGTAGGCGGACAGGACGAGGACGGCGAGCTCGGGCCGGCGCCGCCGGGCCTCCACGGCCGCGGTGATCCCCTCGTCGGTGTGGGTGGGCGGCATCCGGACGTCGACGATGGCGACGTCCGGCTTCTCCGCGTCCACGGCGTCCAGGAAGGCGTCGGGGTCCTCGGCCGTGGCCACCACGTCCAGGGACTCGGCGCGCAGCAGCAGCGCCAGCCCCTCGCGCAGCAGGGCGTCGTCCTCGGCGATCACGATCCGCATGGCAGGGTCACCTTCAGGGTGGTGGGGCCGCCGGGAGGGCTGGCCAGTTCCAGTGTTCCGTCGTGCGCCTCGGTGCGTCGGCGGATGCCGGTGAGCCCCGACCCGTTGCGCTCGTCCGCGCCGCCTCGGCCGTCGTCGCGGACCTCCACGTACAGCCGGTCGTCCACGCGGCGTACGACGACACCGGCGTCGCGGGCGCCGCTGTGCTTGGCGATGTTGCTGAGGGCCTCGGCGACCACGAAGTACGCCGTCGCCTCCACGGACGCCGGGCACCGGCCGGGCACGTCGGTGTCGACGCGACAGGGCACCGGGCAGTCGGCCGCCAGGGCGGTGAGGGCGTCGGGCAGACTGCGGTCGGCCAGGACCGGCGGGAGGATGGAGCGGACGACCGCCCGCAGTTCGGCCAGCGCCTGTTCGGCGGCCTCCTGGGCGCGCTCGAGGACGGCGTCGGCCTCACCGGGGTTGCGGGTCAGGGCGCGGCGGGCCGCGCCGAGCAGCACGGTGACCGCGACGATCCGGTTCTGTGTGCCGTCGTGCAGCGCGCGTTCGACACGGCGCAGTTCGGTGGCGTGGGCGTCGAGCGCTGCGGCCCTGGTGGCGGTGAGCTCGGCGACCCGCAGGACGAGGTCGGTCCCGGCGTCCGGGCCGAGCAGCCGCCGTCCGGGCCATGCCTGGAGGCGGGCGAGCGCGGGAGCGCAGAGCACGATGACGGCGACGGACAGCACGCCGAACAGGGTGACGGACAGGGCGCCGGGCCAGTCCCGCACGGTCCACCAGCCCAGGGCCGCGGTGGCCTCGCTCTCCGGCAGGAGGCGCCAGTACAGCGGGAAGGTGACGTCGTGCGCGGCGTTCAGCGGCAGCGTCGCCCCGACCAGTCCGAGGAGCAGGCCGAAGAGCGCGTGCGCGCAGACCCAGCGCACCTCACGGCGTACGGCACGGTCCGCGAGCGCCGCCCGCAGCCCGGCCGGCGGTGCGGCCGGACCGATGATCTCCGGGCCCCACCGGGACAGCCGGGTCCGCTCCCGGTCGGCGACGGCCCGCACCGCGTGCAGGGCGGACGGCAGCAGCCACAGTCCCGCGCCGACCAGGCAGGCCGCCGCCGTCAGGGCCAGCCACAGCACCGCGAGCAGCGCCAGCAGGCCGGTGCCCATACCGCCGATGAGGTGTTCCAGGGCGTCCAGCGCGACCCGGGCGCGGGCCGACACGGCCCGTGGAGGCCCCGGCCGGCCGGCCGCCGCCCCGTCCTGAGTCACCACCGTCCACACCTCCCGGGTCTGGAGGATAGGGCACCCGGTTCCGGGCCCGCCGGGCCATCCGCCCAGTGGTACGGCGCCGGGCGTGCTCCGGGCCCGGGACCGGCGCGGTGTGCTCACTCGCGGATGCCGATGCCCTCGACCGGCGGGGTGCGCAGGAGCCGGCCGACGGGAAGCACCGTGGCGACGAGCGCCAGGATGACGGTGCCGCCGACGACGGCGGCCCAGCCGGCGGCCGGGACGTGGGGCACGCGCTGCCCGGCCACGGCGTTGACGATCGTGGTGAGGGTGACGGCCGCGATCGCGCCGCCGATGGCGAGCGCCACGCCCAGCAGGCCGGCCTGTTCGGCGTGCACCATCCGCTTCACCTGGCGGCGGGTGACGCCGACCAGGCGCAGCAGGGCGAGTTCCCGGGTCCGGGCCAGGGCGGCCATGACGAGCGTGTTGGCGGCGGCCAGGACCGCGTATCCGACCAGGACGGCGACGAGCAGCTTGTTCAGCCAGCCGCTGACGGCCAGGTCCTGGGCGATGTCGCCGGTCAGCCGGTCGGCGTCCACCACCGCGGCGGCCGGATGGCGGCGGGCGAGGGCGGCCAGGGCGGTGCCGGCGTCGGCGTCCGGCGCGGTGCGGACGAGCACGTGATCGTCGAGTCCGGTGACGGTGTGTCCGGCGAGGGTCTTCGTGTGGAGGGTGACGTCGCCGAAGCCCCAGCCGCGTTCGTACAGCGCGACGACGCGCAGGGTGACGGGTGTGCCGTCGCCCAGCCACAGTTCGGCCCGGTCCCCGAGGCGCCAGCCGGCGGCGTCCGCCTGCGCGGTGGAGACGGCCACGGTGCCCTCGCGCAACCCGGCGAGACTGCCGGACCGGACCTTCAGGTCCATCGTCCGCTCCACCCCCTTCGGGTCGATGCCCTGGGCGGCCACCACCTGTGCCTCGAGCCGGCCCGGTACGACGACCGAGGTGCGGCGCACCCCGGTGGCGGCGAGCACGCCGGGGATGCGGCGGGCGTCGGCCGTGGCGGAGGCGGGCAGGCCGGCGGCGCCGGTCAGGGCGTACTGGGCGAGGACGCCGTCACGGCTCTGGACCACGGTCTGCCGCTGGAGGTTGTCCTGCAGGAACCAGACGGTGCCGCCGAAGCCGACGGAGAGCACCAGCGCGGTGAGGACGGCGACCGTGCCGCGCGCGTTGGCCCGCAGGTTCGCGGCGGCGAGGTAGCCGCCGTCGCCCCACACCGCTCGCAGCACCGGCCCGAGGAACCGGGCCGCGGCCCGGTTGATCCAGGGGGCCAGCAGCGCGACCGCCAGCACGAACGTGTAGAGCATGCTGACGGCGGCGCCCAGGGCGGTCTGGCCGGAGGCGGCGCCGGTGAACGCGGTCAGGGACACCGCTGCCGCGAGGCACACCAGGCCGCCGACCATCCGCGTCCTGCTGCCGGGGCCGCGCTCGACGGCCGCTTCCCCGAGCGCCTCGGTGGGCTTGATCCCGGTGACGCGCAGCGCGGCGATCCAGGCGGCCAGGAGCGCCACGGCGGCGACGGCGACGGTCACGGCCGCCGCGGACAGCATCCCGCCCCGGACGGCGAAGCCGTCGGGCACGAACTCCCGGGACACGAGTTCGTCGCGGACGCAGCGCGTGGCGAGCAGTCCGGCCGGGACGCCCACGGCGGCGGCGACCAGGGCGAGCAGGCCCACCTCGGCGAGGAGCATCCGCCGTACCTGGCCCGGGGTGGCCGCGACGGCGCGCAGCAGGGCGAGGTCGCGGCGCCGGTGCCGTACCGACAGGCCGACGGTCCCGGCGACGACGAAGCCGATGATCATCGCGGCGTATCCGCCGAACGCGCCGCCGGCCTGGAGGGTGAGGTCCCGTGCGGTGGCGGCCTCGGGCTGTGCGGCCGGTCCGCGCTCGTCACCGGTGTACGTCGTCGCGCCCGCGCCGTCCGCCACCCGGCGCACCGCGGCGAGCACGGCGGAGCGGTCGGCGCCCGGCTCGGTGAGGACGCCGATGGCGTCGAAGCGGTCCGGGTGCGGGTCGAGGCGGGCCGCCCGCGCGTCGGTGAAGAACAGCGCCGCCCCGTCCCCGGACGCGCCGTCCGTCTCGACCACGCCGCTCACCCGGTACGGCCGGCTCTCTCCCCCGGCGATGACGTCCACGGTGCCGCCGGGGGCGAGCCCGCGGCCGTCGGCGATCCGGGCGTCGACGGCGATCTCCCCGTCGGCGCGCGGGGGTTCACCGGAGACCAGCCGGTACGGGGCGAGGGCGGCGCTCGCCCAGCCGTGTCCCGTGGTCGGCAGGTCCGGGGCCACCGTCGTGGCGACCGCGATCGCACGGTCGCCCACCGCGCGTGCCACACCGGGCACCGCGGCCAGCTCGCCGGTCAACGCGGCACGGACACCGCCGCGTTCGGGGAGCGTCACGGTGGTGTACTCGGTCTCGCCGAACACCGTCGGCCCGGCCACCCGCAGCTCCCGGTCGGCGACGACGGCGGCCGTGGCGCCGTAGCGTTCCGGCTCGCCCCGGTAGCGCCATCCGGACTCCACGAGCAGGGCGCAGGTCATCAGGACGGCGACACCGGCGGCGAGCGCGACGAACGTGGCGACGAAGCCGCCCTTGCGGAAGCGCACCGTCTGCGCGGCCAGGTGGAGCACGGCTCATCCCTCCCGGCTCGCGACGGACGGCCGGCGGGCCGGCGACGCCAGGTGTTCGGCGATCCGCTCGGCGCCGGGCTGCGGCATGTCCCGCACGATCCGCCCGTCGGCGAGGACCAGCACGCGGTCCGCGCAGGACGCGGCGACCGGGTCGTGGGTCACCATGACGACGGTCTGCCCGAACCGGTCGACCGCCTCGCGCAGCAGGGCGAGGACGTCGGCGGCGGTCCGGGTGTCCAGGGCTCCGGTGGGCTCGTCGCAGAAGATCACCTCGGGCCGGGCGACGAGCGCGCGGGCGATGGCGACGCGCTGCTGCTGGCCGCCGGAGAGCTGTGCGGGCCGGTGCCGCAGCCGGTCGCCGAGGCCGACCCGTCCGATCACCTCGGCGACCCAGGCCCGGTCCGGCCGGCGACCCGCCAGCCGGGAGGGCAGCATGATGTTCTGCTCCACGTCCAGCGCGCCCACCAGGTTGAACGCCTGGAAGACGAAGCCGACCCGGCTGCGGCGCAGTTCGGTCAGCCGCTTCTCGGACATCGACGACAGATCGGTGGTCCCGATCCGCACCGTCCCCGAGTCCGGCCGGTCCAGTCCGGCCGCGCAGTGCAGCAGGGTGCTCTTGCCCGATCCGGACGGCCCCGTCACGGCGGTCGCCGTGCCGCGCGTGAACACGGCGCTCACGTCGTCCAGCGCCACGACCGGCTGGTCACCGCCGTACGTCTTGTACACATGGTCGAGGCCGACGGCTACGTCGGCCGGGGTCACTGGCATGGTGGGGCGCCTTCCGGGCGTGTTTCCTCGTGGGACCCGAACGACGGTAGGAGACGCGGGGGCCGCCGCCCATGCAGCCAGGGACCCGATCGTGGTGGTGCAGGCACTACCCGCCCGGCCGGCGGCACCACGCCCGTGCGCGCGCCGTTCGCCCCGGTCCGGCGCGGTCCCGGCGGCGGGGCCGCAGGCCGACGGAGGATCGCCTGCCGGTCTCGGCGGGCCCGGTCCGTGCCCTCTTCGAGGTCCCTCCGCAACGCTCCGTACCGCACCTTCCGGCCCGCCGCGCCGTCACCGTCACCGGAGTCGGCGTCAACCGACCGAGGAGGCACGGACGAGGAGGCGGCACGGGACACGACGGCCGGTCGGAGCGCTGCTCGCGCCCACGGCGGCGAACTGCCTGCCGACCGGCGGCCGCCGCGCGGGAGGCGACGGGCGTCCTGGAGGCCGACGACCTCGCCGGCTCCGTGTGGAGCGCGCGGCGCGCTCCGACGGTCACCGCGACCGCGGCCCGCTTCGCCGACGCCCCGCGTTCCCCCGATCACCGCTACGGCGCGCTGCCCGGCGCCCCGGGCCTCGGTGAACTCTCCGACCGCGCCGACGACCTGGCGGACCGGACGGAGGACGAGGACGTCCGTGAGCCGGCCGGGTCGATCCGCGCGGCGGACCGCCCGGAGTGACCCGGCCCATTGACTCGTCCTTACGCACGGGTAAGTTGACTCCCGGGTAAGTAAGTACGGAAGCACCAGCACGAGAGCACCAGCCGCGACCGGGAGCCGCCATGGGCGTACGCAGGGATCTGAAACGGGCGAAACGACGCACGGATCTGACGGGCAGGGCCGGGGTCGAGACCGTCAGGGACGAACACGGCGTCGTGCGCGAGGTCCGTACCGCGGCCCTGGCCCCGCGGCGGACCACCGGCAGTACGGCCGACATCCCGTTCGCCAACGCGGCCGAGGCCCCCGACGCGGTGGTGCTGCGGCGTGCGGAGCACGGCGCCTGGCGCCCGGTGACGGCGAAGGCCTTCGCCGCCGAGGTCACCGCCGTGGCCAAGGGGCTGATCGCCGCCGGGCTGGAACCGGGCGACCGGGTCGCCGTGATGTCCCGCAACCGCTACGAGTGGGCGGTCCTGGACTTCGCGGTCTGGTCGGCCGGCGGCCGGACCGTGCCGGTCTACCCCACCTCCTCCGCGGAGCAGGTGGGGTGGATCGTCCATGACTCCGGCGCCCGGTACGTCGTCACGGAGACCGCGCGGCACACGGCCGCCGTCGCCGCCGGCACCGCCGCCCATCCCGAACCCCCGCGCGTGTGGGAACTGGACGCGGACGCCCTCGCCGAGCTCACCGCGCTCGGCCGGGACCTCCCCGACGAGGAGGTCACCGAGCGCCGCACGGCCCTGACCCCCGACACCGTGGCGACCGTCTGCTACACCTCCGGCACCACCGGACGCCCCAAGGGCTGTGCCCTCACCCACGCCAACCTCCACGCCGAGGCCGCCAACACGGTCGAGCTGCTGCACCCCGTCTTCAAGGAGGTCACGGACCAGGTCGCCTCGACCCTGCTCTTCCTCCCGCTCGCCCACATCCTCGGCCGCACCATCCAGCTCGCCTGCCTGCTCGCCCGCATCGAGATCGGCCACTTCCCGAGCCTCAGGCCCGACGAACTCCGGCCCGCGCTCAAGGCGTTCCGCCCGACGTTCCTGGTCGGCGTCCCCTACCTCTTCGAGAAGATCCACGACACCGGCCGGGCCACCGCCGAGAGGATCGGCCGGGGCGCCTCCTTCGAACGCGCCCACCGCGTCGCCGTCCGCTTCGGCGAGGCCCACCTCGACAGGTTCCTGGGCCGCGGCAAGGGCCCCGGCCCCGGCCTGTACGCCGCCTGGGCCCTGTACGACCTGCTGGTCTACCGCCGGGTCCGCAAGGAGCTCGGCGGCCGGACGCGCTACGCCATCAGCGGCGGCTCCCCGCTGGAGCGCGACCTCAGCCTCTTCTTCTACGCGGCCGGGATCATGGTCTACGAGGGCTACGGCCTGACCGAGACCACCGCCGCCGCCACCCTCGTCCCGCCGCTCGGCCCCCGCCCCGGCACGGTCGGGCTGCCGGTCCCCGGCACCGCGGTCCGGATCGCCGACGACGGCGAGGTGCGCGTCAGGGGCGGCATCGTCTTCGGCTCCTACTGGAACGACCCGGCCGCCACCGACGAGGTGCTCGACGACGGCTGGTTCACCACCGGCGACCTCGGCTCCCTGGACGAGGACGGCTATCTGACCATCACCGGCCGCAAGAAGGACATCATCGTCACCTCCGGCGGCAAGAACGTCTCCCCGGCCGTCCTGGAGGACCGGCTGCGCAGCCGCCCGCCCGTCGGCCAGTGCCTCGTCGTCGGCGACAACCGCCCCTTCGTGGCCGCGCTGATCACCCTCGATCCCGAGACGGTCGCCCACTGGCTGGCGGTGCGCGGGATGCCCGCCGACACCCCGATGTCCGAGGTCGTGCGCGACCCGCGGATGCGCGCCGACGTGCAACGGGCCGTCGACTACGCCAACGAGGCCGTCTCCCGCGCGGAGTCCGTCCGCGCCTTCACCCTGATCGAGGGCGAGTTCACCGAGGAGAACGGACTCCTGACACCGTCCCTCAAGGTCAAGCGGCGGGCGGCGCAGGACGCCTACGCGGACGAGATCGCGGCCCTGTACTCCTGACCCCCGCGTCCCGCAGGGCGCGGAGGCAGCGCCCGCGGACGTGGAGCCGGGCCGGCGGGAGGACGGGGAAGAGCGGGCGCCAGGGGCCCCTCGGCGCCGCCCGGGTCAGGGAGCGCAGGGTCGGCAGGACCCGGCCGTCGTCGTCCCGGTGCACGACGAAGGCCTCCTCCCCGCTGACCGGGTGGCCCTCGCGGGTGCCGTAGGCGAAACCGCACCGGTCCCCGGTCTCCACCACGGCGACGACCTCGACCGGTTCCCGGACGACGCACCGGCCGAGGCCCGCCGTGACGGTGTACCGCCCGCGCTCGCGCGCGCCGACGCCGCCCCCGTCGGCCGGGGCGACGGCGAAGCCGCTGCGCCGTTTGACCTCCCACCGCAGCACCGCCTGCCCGGCGGCGTTCCGGACGTCCTCGCCCCGTCCGATCGTCACGGTCGCCTCGAACCGGCGGAAGCCGGGCGGGGAGGCGGGCCGGACCGGGGCCTGCGGGGCGGTGACGCCGCGGGGGCCGTAGGTGAGACCGCCGTCCTCACCCACGCGCGTCCGCCCTCCGCCCCAGGAAGGCGGACAGGCCCGACAGCAGCCGGTCGACGTCCTCGGCGCTGGTGTACGGGGCCAGCCCGATGCGCAGGCCGCCGGTGTCGCCGAGGCCGAGGCGGCGGGACGCCTCCAGCGCGTAGAAGCTTCCGGAGGGCGCGTGGACGCCGCGTTCGGCGAGGAAGCGGTAGGCGTCCTCGGTGCGGTGGCCGTCGAGGGTGAGCAGCAGGGTCGGGGTGCGCCGGGCCGCCCGGGAGTGGACGGTGACCTGTTCCAGGTCCGCCAGCCCTTTCTCCAGCCGGTCGCGCAGGACGCCCTCGTGTTCCTCGATCCCCTCGAACGCCGCGGCGAGCCGCTCCCGGCGGCTGCCGCCCGGCTCGGCGGCCAGCCCGGCCAGGAAGTCGACCGCCGCACGGGTGCCCGCGAGGAACTCGTAGGGCAGCGTGCCGAGCTCGAAGCGCTCGGGCACCGCGTCCGTGGAGGGCAGCAGTTTGTCCGGGCGCAGTGTCTCCAACAGCTCGGGGCGGGCGGCCAGGACGCCGTGGTGGGGGCCGAGGAACTTGTACGGGGAGCAGACGAAGAAGTCCGCGCCGAGCGCCTCGACGTCGACCGGGGCGTGCGCGGCGTAGTGCACGCCGTCGACGTACAGCAGGGCGCCCGCCTCGTGCGTGACCCGTGCGATCTCGGCGATCGGGGGCATCGTGCCGATCAGGTTGGAGGCCGCGGTGACCGCGACCAGCCGGGTGCGCCCGGTGAGCCGGTCACGGATGTCGTCGGCGGTCAGTTCGCCGGTGGCCGGGTCGAAGTCCGCCCGGCGGACGGTGCAGCCGGTCCGCTCGGCCGCCTGTACCCAGGGGCGGATGTTGGCGTCGTGGTCCAGCCGGGTGACGACCACCTCGTCGCCCGGCGACCAGGTCGCGGCGAGGGTGCGGGAGAAGTCGTAGGTGAGCTGGGTGGCGCTGCGGCCGAAGACGACGCCCGCCGGGTCGGCGCCCAGCAGGTCGGCCATGGCGCGCCGGGTCTCGACGACGACGGTCTCGGCGTTGCGCTCGCCGGGCAGGCCGTCGCCGCGGATCGAGAGCGGCCGGGAGAGCGCGGCGGTGATCGCCTCGATGACGGGCAGCGGCGTCTGGGTGCCGCCGGGGCCGTCGAAGTGGGCGGTGCCGGCGGCCAGCGCGGGAATCCGGGCGCGCAGGGCGGCGAGGTCGTACGTCATGGAAGGCCTCCTGTCGATGCGGTGTGCGGGTGTGCCGGTCAGGCGGACGGGCCGTCGGCCCGTGGTTCGAGCGGCGGGTCGGAGAGCTGCTCGCGCAGGTAGTTCCAGACGACCGCGATCAGTGCGGCCACCGGTACGGCGAGCAGGCTGCCGACGATGCCGGAGAGACCGCCGCCGAGCGTCACCGCCAGCAGGACGACCGCCGCGTGCAGTCCGAGGCCACGGCTCTGGATCATGGGCTGGAACACGTTGCCCTCGAGCTGCTGCACCACGACGATGACGGCCAGCACGAGCAGCGCGTCCGTCAGGCCGTTGGACACCAGCGCGATCAGCACCGCGACGAAGCCGGCGAACAGGGCGCCCACGATGGGCACGAACGCGGACACGAAGGTCAGCACCGCCAGCGGCAGCACCAGGGGGACGTCCAGGAGCCACAGCCCCAGTCCGATGAACACGGCGTCGAGCAGGCCGACGAGCGCCTGTGACCGTACGAAGGAGCCGAGGACGTCCCAGCACCGCGCGGCCACGGCCGGGACGTCGGTGGCCAGCCGGCCGGGGAGCTGCCGGCCGAGCCACGGCAGGAAGCGCGGGCCGTCCTTGAGGAAGAAGAACATCAGGAAGAGCGCCAGCACGGCCGTGACCACGCCGCTGAAGACGGTGCTCACGCCGGTGACGGCGGTGGTGGCGATGGCGCCGGCGCTGTCCTGGATGCGACCGGTCGCGGTGTCGAAGGCACCGGCGATCTGGGCGTCGTCGATGTTCAGCGGCGGTCCGGCGGCCCATTCGCGCAGCCTCTGGACGCCCTCGACGACGCCGTCGGCCAGCTTGCCGGACTCCGACGCCACAGGTACCGCGATCAGCGCCACGGTGCCCGCGGCCACCAGCAGGAACACCACGGTCACCAGGGACGCGGCGAGCGCGGGGGCCAGCCCGCGCCGGCGCAGGAAACGGGTCGGGGGCCAGGTGAGCGTGGTGAGGAGGAGACCGATGATCAACGGCCAGACCACCGACCACATCCGGCCCAGCATCCACAGCACCACCGCGGCCGCCACCAGGACCAGCAGCAGCTCACCGGAGACACGCGCCGACGTACGCAGCGCGGCGCGGGTTCTCCCCGCGTTCAACGTGGCAGACATGGAGGCACCCTATGGGGCCCGCCGGTCACGGTGATCACCCGGGATCCGCCCGGGAGGAGGGCCGGCGGGGTTTCGCCGTGTCGGCCGGGAACGTCCGGGGCCGGTGGGGCAGACTGAGGTCATGGGCGACCTCAAGGCCCGCGGGGCACCGTCGCGCCGGTTCCCTCCGGCGCCGGAGAGCGTGGCAAAGGCCCGGCGGTTCGTGCGGGCCGCCCTCGGCGGTGCCGCGCCGGACCTGGTGGACACGGCCCAACTGCTGGTCAGTGAGCTGGTGACCAACGTCGTCCTGCACGCCCGCACCGAGGCGGAGGTGGCGGTCCGCGTCGAGGACGGCACGGTCCGGGTGCGGGTCGGCGACCGCCGGCCGGACCGCGGGCTCGTGCCGCACGGATGCCCGCCCTACGCCGGCACGGGACTGGGTCTGCCGCTGGTCGCCGGACTGTCGTCCCGGCGGGGCGTCGAGACCGGTGACGGGGGCAAGACGGTGTGGTTCGAGCTGCGGCCCGAGGGACCGCCCCGCTCCCCGGACGGCTGGGAACCCGCCGCGGCGTCCTGTGGCCCGGGGGCGACGGTGACACTGCTCGACGTGCCGGCGGCGCTCTACGCGGCGGCTCAGCAGCACCGGCACACCCTGTTGCGCGAGGTGACCCTGGCCGGCGGCGCCGGCCACGATCCCGGTGTCCCCCCGGAGGACCTGGCCGTCGCGCTGGACACGAGCCGGCTGATCACCGCGTCCGTGGCGGCGGCGCTGCGGCGGGAGCCCTCCGGGCAGGCGATCCGTTCGCTGCCCCTGTCGGTGCCGCCGGACGCCGAGCCGTCGGTGCAGATCCTGCGCGCGGTGCTGGACCTGGCCGAGGAGGAGGCCCGTGCGGGGCGTCTGCTGACGCTTCCGGCGCTGCCGCGGCAGCGCCTCTTCCACCAGTGGCTGTTCGACCAGGTCGTCGGGCAGCTGGCCGGGGCGTCCCCCACGGCGTGGACGGTGGTGCCCGGGGAGCCGGGCGCCAGTCCCTCGGAGCTGGTGACGTGGGACGCCGGGCAGGTGCGGGCGAGCAGGGCTCCGACGATCGCCGCCGACGAGCGGAACCGGATCATCGCGGCGAACGGGCCGGCCGCGGACCTGCTCGGCTGGCGCCCGGAGGAGCTCGTCGGGCGGCCGCTCACCACGCTCGTCCCCCAACACCTCCGCAAACGGCACGCCGCGGCGTTCACGTCCCTGCTGCTCAGCGGGCAGCCCCGGATCCTGGGCCGCTCGGTGCCGCTGCCCGCGTTGCACCGCGACGGCCGGCTGATCCCCGTACGGCTGTTCATCCAGCCGCAGGAGACGGCCGACGGCCGCACCGTGTTCGTCGCCCAGCTCGCCCCGCGGGCGGCGGTTCCCGGTGCCGCCACGCGACCGCCCGGCCGTGCCCGGTCCGTGGCACAGCGGGAACCGGGACGGGCGCCCGCGGCGGCCACCGGGGATCCCGGCCGGGACGCGGACCGGTCCGCGCTGGAGCGGCTGTCGCTGCTGGCCGACACGGCGGCCGCGCTGAGCAACGCGTCGCAGCTGGCCGAGGGCCTGGAGGAGGTGGGCAGGATCCTCACCCACCGGCTGGCGGACTGGTGCGCGGTCGACCTGTTCACGGAGAACGACCAGGTGGAACGGGTGTCCATCACCCACCGCTCCTCCCGTGACACCTGGCCCGAGGAGTACGAGGGCCGCCTTCCGCCGGTGTCCGACGCCGCCCGCGGTCCCCTGGCCCGTGCGCTGCGCGGGGCGGGCCCGCTGCTGCTCACCGGGCCGCCGTCGTCCGGCCAGGGCGCGAGCCCTCTGGACGCCCACTACCTGGGGCTGTTCCGGACCATGGGCGCGGACAGCGCGGTCGTCGCCCCGCTGCGGGCCCGCCGGCAGATCATCGGCGCCCTCACGGTGGCCCGCCGCGGGCGGGACACGCCGTTCACGCAGGAGGATCTGCCGCTGGTCCACGACCTGGTGCACAGTCTCGCCCTGGGGGTGGACAACCTCCGTCTCCACCAGGAGACGCGCACCATCGCCGAACGTCTCCAGCGGTCGCTGCTGCCCAGGCTGCCGGAGGTCGGGTATCTGCGGTTGGCCGCCCGGTACGCGGCCTCCTCGGCCACCGCGCAGGTCGGCGGTGACTGGTACGACTGCTTCGTCCTGCCCGACGGGGACACGGCGCTGGTCATCGGTGACGTCACCGGGCACAACCTGGACGCGGCCATCGCCATGAGCCAGCTGCGCAGCATGCTGCGGGGGATCGCCGTGGACCGTCAGGAGCCGCCCGAGACCGTTCTGCGCCACCTGGACATGGCGAACCACAGCCTGTACCGCGAGTCCACCGCCACCTGTGTCTACGCCGTGGTCAAGGGCCGTGAGGACGGCCCCTGGGAGCTGGTGCACTCCTCCGCCGGGCATCCGCCGCCGCTGCTCGTCGACGCGGACGGCCGCACCCGTTATCTGGAGGACGGCTCGGGGCTGCTGCTCGGGGTGGAGCCCCGGACGGTCCGTCCGCGGGCCCGGGACGCGGTCCCGGCGCACTCGACGGTGCTGCTGTACACCGACGGGCTGATCGAGCGCCGGGGAGAGCATCTGGACGACGCCTTGGAGCGGCTGCGCCGGCATGCCGGCGCGCTGGCCCGGGAGCCCCTCGACGTGTTCTGCGACGAGTTGCTGATCGGTCTGGGGGCCGACAGCGACGACGACATCGCCGTCCTGGCCGTGCGGCCGGTGCCGCCGCGCTGACCGTCGTCCCCCGGTGGTCCGGTGGCGGCGCGTCCGGTCCGCGCGCCGCCACCGGCCCGGTCAGCTGAAGGGGTCGAGGCTGAGGGAGGCCTCGCTCGGGTCGCCGGCGTGGACGAGCGACTCGTGGTGGCCCACGTCGTCGAAGGCGAAGGCGTACGCCTTGCCGTCGGCCATCTGCGCGTGGACGGCGCGGGCGTAGTGGTTGGTGACGGGGTCCTGGTAGAAGCCGCCGGAGCCGGAGTCGGGCTGGCTGGGGTTGGTCAGGAGCGTGGAGCGGTTGAATCCGGCGCACAGGGTGCGGGAGATCGGGCCGCGCACCTGGTCGTTGGGGGCGTCGAGCCTCCTGTGACAGCCGAAGACGGAGGAGGCGTCCGGCTTCCGGAAGCTGGTGACGACGGCTCCCGCGCTGTCGGTGAAGTGCATGACGTCACCCGAGACCCGGCCGTGGTACGCGACGCCCGGCCGGTCGGCGAAGGGGGTGACGGTCAGGGTGGAGCCGGTGTACTTCCGCCAGACCCGGTCGACGTAGTCGTCCATGACCGACGCCGGCAGGGCGCCCGTCTCCAGTCCGTACAGGGGGGACAGGGCGCGCAGCACGGTGCCGTCGGAGCGGGTCTGGATCAGTCCGGCCCAGCCTCCAGGCCGCCCCCTGAGCGTGTCGAGGACCGCGTGGTAGCCGCCGGGCCTGAGCTTTCCGGTGCTCGCCGTGCTGCCGTCGGCGCGCCGCACCCCCACCGAGTAGGGCGCGGAGAACATGTCGACCTGGGTGCTGTTGAGCCACAGGCCCGAATCGTTGAGCGTGTACTCGGACCAGTTGAAGAGGATGTCGCGGTTGGGGTCCGTCGGGTTCTGCACGGCGGGCTGCACCAAACCGCCGGTGGTCAGCTTGAACACGAGTTTGCGGCCGTAGGAGAAGTAGACGCGGCCGGAGAACCTGGGGACGCGGATGGTCGTGGACCGTCCTGCCGCCGGGCCCGCGATCGAGGCGTCGGGGGCGGGGGTGGGCGGGTTGCCGCCCACGGGCCAGGGGTGGAACGTGCCGCTCGCGTCGGCCCAGCCCTGCCTGCCGGTCGACAGCTGGGTGCCGAGGTTGTAGACGTACACCTGCTCGCCGCGGCCCGAGTTGTTGGTGATCTTCAGGGGGATGGTGTCCGGGACCGCGGCGTGGGCGGGGGCGGCCGTCCCCGCGGTGAGCAGTGAGCCGGCGATCACCGAGGCGATGGCCGTCCCCACGGTGAGGATGCGGCGTCCGAATAGGCGGAGCATGCTCTGCCTCCGTTCGACTTCGTCGGTGGGGGGAAGGAAGTGAGAGCGCTCTCAAGCGTTTCGCTTTGATGTAGACCTGTCAACAGTGTGGCGTGCACGCGCCCCGGTCCGGGGCGCGTGCGCACTACAGCCTCTCGGCCGGGAGCGACGCGTAGCGTTCGACGAGGCCGGTCACCGTGGGGTGGTCGGCGGGGAACACGAGGTCGTCCACCCGGGTGACGGGGACGACCCCGACGGCGGCGTTGGTCGCGAACACGGCTTCGCACGCGGCGAGTTCGGGCAACGCGACGCGGGCGGTCGTTCCGGCCCCGGCGCGGCGCAGGAGCTCACGGGCGGTGCCCGCGAGGGCCGGGCCGGCGGGCCAGACCACCCGGCCCTCACGGACGACGCCGACGTTCCAGGTGCTGCCCTCCAGCACCGTCGAGTCGCCGTCCGTGAACAGGACGTCGTCGAAACCGGCCCTCCGCGCCTCACGCCGCAGCCGCAGTACGCCGAACAGGCCGACGCCCTTCACCTCCGGCAGGTCCCGGAGGTGAACGGCGGTCCGTACCCGCAGCGGCTCCGCCCCGGTGGCGGGCGCGGGCCTGGCCGTCACCAGAACCTGCGGCTCCGCGTCCTGGGCGATGTTGCCGAGGTGGAGGGCCGGATCGAAGACCGTGATCCGTACGGTGCACCGGCCTGCCGCCGGCACCGCCCGGCGCGCCCAGGCCCTCACCCGCCCGAGGTCGAGCGGCGCGTCGAAGAGGACACGGCAGTCCCGGGCCAGACGGTCGAGGTGCAGTTCCGGTCCGCGGACCCGGCCGTCCTCGACCGTCATGGTGGTGAAGTGGCCGTAGTTGGTCAGGGCCAGTGTCCTCAGCGCCTCCGGGGCGACGGGCGAGCCGTTCAGTTCGGTCACGGAGCCCGCCGCGCCACCCGTCGGGGAGAGGGGATTCACCGGTCGCCGCGGCACAGTGCGCGCCGGCCCGCGGACACCGGACTCATTTGACGAAGTCCTCGACGACCTTCGGCGGCCAGGTGCCGACCTTGAGCACGCCCATGGAGTAGGCCCGGGAGACCAGGGCGGCCCGGTTCGGCACCTTGAGCTTCCGGAGCAGACCGGAGACGTGGTACTCGACTCCCTGGCGGCTGAGGTAGAGGCGGGCGGCGAGCGGCACGGTGGAGACGCCGGCGGCTATGCCTTCGAGGATACGGGCGTCCACCTCGCTGAGAAGCTTCTTCCGGGGCACCACGACCCCGGAGTCCGCGCTCTCGCCGTCCGCCGCGGGCAGCATCACCAGGATCGCGGCGACGTCCGGGATGTGGCCGCCGCGCACCGCCATCGCGGTCAGCGGAAGCGTGTGCGCGGTGTCCTGGCCCAGGGTGATGATCTCGGTGGCGAACCGGTGCCGCTTGCCCTCCAGCATGCGCGAGAACTGCTGCATCAGGGGCTGCCGGACGCTGGGGTGCACCAGGTCGCAGAAGGACCGGCCGCAGAGGTCCTCCGCGGGGCTGCCGAACCGGCGGTCGAACTCCTGATTGACCTGCTGGATGGTCAGGGTGGGGTCCAGGCAGGCCACGGAGGTGTGGGCTCCGTAGACGCCGGCGGCCGCGGCGTCCAGCGCCCCGGTCCCGTCGAGAGTGTGCGGACGATCCATGACGAGGTCGTGGGGAGAGAGCGTCAAGGAACTCAGGCCCTTCTGCTTGGTGCGGCGAGGGAACCAAGAACACGGACGTCTTTCGGAGAGGGCACGGAAGTGCCCGATCCCGCTGAAACGCCGTGCCGGTGACTGAATGATGCGGAGATTACGGA
This sequence comes from Streptomyces caelestis, assembly GCF_001279005.1. Classification (GTDB taxonomy): domain Bacteria; phylum Actinomycetota; class Actinomycetes; order Streptomycetales; family Streptomycetaceae; genus Streptomyces; species Streptomyces heliomycini. Next base: position 31,152 of record NZ_LGCN01000154.1, on the reverse strand, counting down.
GACGGGTATCCGCGGGTCAATGCGAACCGGGGCCCGCTCACCAATACTGTGGTCGGCCCTTCGGTAGGTACGGTCCCGTACCGAAGGGGTTCGGTGACCCGGGGGTTCGGTGCGCCCACGGCGACCGCAAGCGGACAGACCGCTCACATCTCATTGAAATCCCTGGTAAGAGCGCCAGGGAGGGGTGCTCGACACGCCGGGGCGACGGTACCGGCCCGCCCGGGGCGGCCGGGCCCGCCCCGGGCGGACGGAGACCCCGCCACACCGCGGACCCGGCACACGGAAACGCCCGGGCACGGTGGTTCAATTCCGCACACCGTTTCCGGGCGCGCGGGAAGGACTCATTCCCTCGGGTCGGACACCGTTTATGCGCCGGAAATCAGGGCGATCAGTTCTCGTCGGCCGGCGATGCCGAGTTTCCGATAGGAATGGGTGAGGTGCTTCTCCACCGCCCGGGAGCTGACTCCCATGGTCTCGGCGATCTCCTGGTTCGTCAGGCCCCTGCACGCGAAGGCGGCCACCCGGCGTTCGGTGCGGGTGAGGACGGCCTCCGGAACGGGGACGGCGGAGAGCGACGACCCGCCGCCGACGGCGGCGGCGCGTTCCACCAGCCACGGCGCACCGCACGCGGTGGCCAGCGTGGTGGCCTCACGGGCCAGCGCCTCCGACTCCGTTCCCCCGCCCAGGCGTTCGGCGAGTGCGAGCAGGGCGCGGGCGAGTTCCAGCTGATGGGCGGAGCCGCGCAGCACGGTGACCGCCTGACGCAGCAGAGCCGTTCCCCGGCCGCCCTCCTCCAGCCGGCCCAGCAGGCGCAGCGCCCGGCCCAGACCCACCGGCGCCCCCCACCGTTCGGCCCGGGCGTGCTCCTCCTCCGCGAGGGAACGCGCCGCACGAAGGTCTCCGAGGCGGCGATGGACACCGATGGCCCAAGGACGCCAGGGGAACAGCACCGGGTTCTGCCAGCCGGCGGCGTCCAGGCGGCGGCCGCAGGACTGGAGGGAGTCCAGCGCTCCGGTGAGGTCGCCGGCCGTCACGTCGCCGGCGGCCTGCAACAGGTGCAGCATCGCGGTGACGGTCAGTCCCTCGTCACGGATGTGTTCGGCACGCCGGACCACGCGTCGGACCAGTGAGGGGTCCCGGGTCTCCAACGCCACCATGGCGTGCGCGAGGGTGGCGACCGTGCCGAGACTGCGCCGGTCGGCCTCGGTCATGCGCAGGGCGGTCTCGGACTGTTCGCGGGCCTGGTCGAGCCGGCCCCGGCCGATGTGGATCAGGGCCCGTTCGATGTGCACCAGCGCGTCGGTCGGGGCGGTGTGCTGTTCCCGGGCCCGGTACTCGACGGCGAGCCAGGAGTCGAGCGCCTCCACGGAGTCGGCGGCGACCATGGTGATGACCACCAGGGGAAGGGTGGACTGGACGCGGGCGGAGGTCGCCGGTTCCCGGTCCAGAACGCGTTCCGCCAGGCCGACCACATCCGCGGCCGGCAGGCCGGCGCCGAAGGTGGCGGCGAGGAGCAGGGCGATCGTCAGCTCCCGATCGCCGCTGGTGTCCAACGGCGGTTCGGAACCGAGGCGGCGCAAGTGCTCGGCGGCATCGGCGAGTTCGTAGGGGTCCTCGTAGGCGCAGTGGCGCAGCCTGGCCTCCAGGCGCAGGGCGAGGTCGCGATCGGTTCCGGTGAGTGCGGCGGCCGGCCCGAGTCCCTCCGCGGCCTGGCGCAGCAGGTCGACCACACCGGACGGAGCGGGGCCGAGGGGGATGGGCGCGATGCGCAGCACCGCCGTGGCACGGTCCCGCGCCTCGGGCAGCAGGCTGATCGCCTGAGCGATGTGCCGTTCACAGGCCGACGGGTCGAAGAAACGCTCGGCGGTGCCGAGTTCGACGAGCAGACGGGCCCGGTCGATGCCCTGCGCGGCGCTGTCGAGAAGGGCGCGTTGCAGGTAGCGGACCGCGGCGTCGGGGGCGCCCCGGCGCAGGGCGGTGTCGGCGGCGGACCGCAGGACGTCCACGGTCCAGGGCTGGTGACGAGTGACGACGGCCATGAGCTGCGCGGCGACCTGCTCGGCGGGGCGGCCGGAGGTGTAGAGCAGCGCGGCCGCCTCGTCGTGGAGTTGCTCGCGCTGGACCATGGTCAGGGTCGACTCGACGGCGTCCCGTACGACCCGGTGGACGAAGCGCGGCTCCCCGTCCGCGGCGACGAGCCCGAGGGCCGCCAGGGTGCGCAGCGCCGCCGGGTAGCCCACGGAGTCGAGGCGCGCCAGACAGGCAACGTTGTCAGGGTCGACGTGGTCACCGAGCACCGCGATGGCGGCCGCGAGGTCACGGACCGGCTGGGCCTGGGTGCGCAGGATGCCGGCGAGGCGCTTGCGCAGCTGCGAGGGACGCAGCGACCGTGCCCGGTCGGCGTGTTCGGCGAGCGGCCGCAGGCCGGCGTGCTCCATGCCGAGCAGGATGGACATCAGGAACAGGGGGTTGCCGACGGCCGTCTCGTGACAGGCGTGGACGAAGGCGTCGTCGCCGGGCTCACCGAAGTGGTCGCGCACCAGCTCGCGGGTGGCGTCGAGGCTGAGCGACGCGGGCCGGAGGGTCTGGGTGGCGGCCTCCCTGACTTCCCGCACCAGGGTGTGGTGGGTGCGGGGGTCCCCGTCGCGCAGGGCGCACACGACGACGGCCCGCAGGCCGTGCAGCCGTTTGGCGAGGTAGGTGAGCCAGCGCAGGGACGGCACGTCGGACCACTGGAGGTCGTCGACGAGGACGAGGAGCCTGCCGTCGGCGCTGACGTTGGCCAGGAGGGACAGCAGGCCGTGCAGGACCGCCTCGGTGGCCGCGGCGGCCTGGTCCGCTCCGGGTGAGGCGCTGTCGTCGGCGAAGACGTGGCGGGCGAAGGAGGCGTGGGCGTCCATCCAGCGGGCGCGGGTGTCCTCGGACGACTCGGACAGCAGGTTCTCGAAGAGCTGCCTCACGACTCCGAAGGCGAAGTCCTGTTCCATGGGCGCCGCGTTGGCCCGCAGCACCCGGATGTCGTCGTGGCCGTCGGCAAGCGCGGGCAGGGACCGCAGCAGGGCCGATCTCCCGATGCCGAGCGGGCCGGTGACCAGGATCAGGGAGGATCTGCCCCGGCCGGCGGCGGCCAGCGCCGCGTCGACCAGGGACGTTTCGGTGGTGCGCTCCAGCAACATGCGGTCAGTCGTCCTCCGTGCCTTGGACCAGGATGCGCAGGTCGTCGCGTCCCCGGATGCGAAGCTTGCGGTAGACACCGCTGAGGCGCAGCTCCACGGTGCGGGTGGTCACCGACAGCGCGGCGGCTATCTCCCGGTTGGCGAAACCCCGGGCGGCGAGCGCGGCGGCGGACCGCTCGCCCGGTGAGAGGGTCCGCCACGCGGGCGTCGGTGCGTCGGCGAGGTCCTGCGGGGGCGCGGGGACGCGGGGACGCGGTACCGCGCCCTCGTGCGGTCCGGCGTTCCCGGTGTCGACCCTGCCGGTCGCCGGGGCGGCGACGGCCGTCGCCCGGCCGGGCTCGCCGCTCTCGGCGGAGGCCAGCGTCATGATCGCGCGCGTGTAGGCGGCCCGGGAGGGAGCCCGGCCGAGGCTGTCGACGGCCGATCGGAGCCGCTGAAGGCGTCCCTCACCACCCAGCGCGGCGAGGCAGAGCTGGGCCGCGCCGATCGCACCGGGCGTGCCCCAGCGCTCGGCGAGTTCGAGTTCCTCCCGCGCCAGCCTCAGGGCCTGTGCGGCGTCGCCGAGGGCGTGGGCCGCCTCGGCGGCCTGGGAGCGCCAGGGAAGGAGCGCCGGATTGGTCCAGCCGTACTGCAGGAGCCAGCGCCCGCAGGCCCGGAAGAGCGACCGGGCCCGGTGGGGGTCGTCGTCGGCCTGGGCCAGCAGGCCACGGGCGAACAGCAGTCGTGCACCGCTCACGGACTCGTCGGCGGGAGGCGGCACGGGCCGCCCGGCGGCGGCACGCGCCCGGTCCGGCCGGCCGTTGGCGAGGTCGGTGAGGATGCCGAGCGCCGTCCAGTAGGGGTAGGACAGCGGATGCCTGCTGTCCGGGGGCAGTTCGCGGTCGGCGGCGGCCAGGTCGCGGGCGGCGGAGTCGGGACGGCCGTGCCGCAGGTGGAGTTCGGCGCGGAGGGCGAGCACCCGGGCGACGGTCACGGAGCAGCGTTCGCGGTGGGCCTCGGCCAGCAGGGCGCACAGGTGTGTCTCGGCCTCCTCCCCGTCCTCGGTGAGCAGGAGCGTGCGGCAGGCCAGCAACCTGGGCACGGTGAGCGGGGGCCGGCCGGAGGGATCGGGGGCCAGGGCCGCACGGGCCTGTCCGCGGGCCTCCTCGCGATCGGCGCCCCGCGCGGCGTCCTCCCACGCCCGCACGCCGTTCACGGCCGGGTTCCGCGACGCACGGGACAGGTCCGATGCGGGCGGGAAGGCGATCCCGGCGGACTCCCGGCGCAACGGCTGCGCCACCCGGAGCAGGGCGGTGAGTTCCTCGTGCCGGGCGGTGGCCGCCTCCGCCGACCCCGGGTCGGACGGCGCCCCCCGGCCCCCGTCCGGGCGACCGTCGACGAGGAACTCGGCGAGGGCGCGCCAGGCGGTGTCGGTGTCACCGCCGAGGAGACACAGGTCGCCGGCCCGTGCCCGGAAGGCCGCGGCCACCTCTCCGGGTTCGCGGATGATGCCACCCATGCGGCGCCCGGCGGCGACGGGTGCGATCACCAGCTCCACTCGGGCCAGTCGGAGCAGGACACGGATGCGGGTCTCCTCGGACAGCGGCTCGGCCAGGGCCCGGGAGAGATAGGCGGCGGCACGGTCGCGGCGGCCACCGCGGAGCGCGGCGGCGGCGGCCCGGCACAGTGTGTCCACCGCCCACGGGGCGCCGGCCGGGCGGGCCGGCAGCAGCAGATCGCCGACTCCCTGGTCGTCCGCGGCAGCCCGGTGGGCCAGTTCGGCGGCGCGTGCGTACAGGTCGGCACGCTCGGCGGTGGGCATCTCCTCGACGATGCGGGCGCGCGCCACCGGACCGCGCACCCGGAACCGGCCGTCGCGCACGGCGACCAGACCGCTGTCCAGCAGGGCGGCGCGGAGCCGGGTCTCGGGCATGGCGCCCGGCCCGGCCAAGGCCAGGACCAGCGGGAAGTCGAGGAGGTCGTCGCAGACCGCGAGGGCGCGCAGGACGTCGAGGACGACGGGGTCCCGCACCCCGTCGAGCGCCGCGGCGGCGTGCTCGCCGGTCACCTGGGCCGCGATGGCGCGGACGTGCTCCACGTGGTCGGTGTCCGGCGGGTGCCCCGCTCGGGCGAAGCGGCGCAGGGTGTCGCGCACGACGGCGGGGTTGCCCCCGGTCGCGTCGGCGACGGCGGTGATGAAGGAGCGGTCGCCGAGGGTGCCGCAGGCGGCCCGTACGGCGTCGGCCGTCCCCGCGTGGGTGAGGCCGGGCAGCGCGAGTTCGACCGTGGTGGCCGAGCCGGTGAGCGGACTTCCCCCGCACCAGTCGAGGCCGATGTCCGCCGTGCGGATGCTGCTGGTGAGCACGGCCAGCGGCGCGCGGGGCAACCGGCGTATCAGGGCCTCCAGCCAGCGCAGCGAGTCGGGGTCGAGCTGGTGGATGTCCTCCACCACCAGGAGGACGGGCCGGTCACGCGCCACGGTGAGCAGACGGGCGAGCCCCGGGAACCGGCCGGGCCCGCCCTGGTTGAGGAGGAGATGCGGCAGATGGCCGGCGAACTCCTCGTGCCCTGACAGCAGTTGGCCGACCACGCCGTAGCGCAGGTCCCGTTCCGCGGGTGTCGCGCGAGCCGTGAGGACGCGCAGTCCCCGCTCGGTGGCGTGCCGGGCCGCCCACTGCAACAACTCACCCTGCCCCGCGCCGGGTTCACCCGTCACCGTGACCACGGCCGAACGGCCCGACCGCAGCTCTCCGATCACGGCGGACAGCACGGCCTGCTCGCGGTCACGTTCCAGGAGAGGGAGATCGGCGAGCGCCGGTCCGTCGCCGCGGGAACGCCCGCGCCCTCCCTCGCCCGCCTGGTCCGGGACGTTCATCGGATCGCCTTGTGCCCGCATGGCCTCACCGGGTCGCATCGGATCCGGTGCGCCCCTCGCGGAGACCGGAAGGGGGCGGGATGTCCTCGTGCAGGGCGCCCGCCAGTTCGGCACGGCGGGTGATCCCGAGTTTGCGGTAGACGCTCGTGAGGTGGAGCTCCACCGTGCGCACCGTCACGAACAGGGACTCCGCGGCCTCCCGGTTGGTCACTCCCGAGGCGACCAGCGTGGCCACCGCGCGTTCCGTGCCGGTCAGCATGTCCAGCGGTGACACCGTGACCTCGCGCATCCTGCCGCCGGCCCCGACCAGTTCCTCGCGGGCCCGCCGGGCGAGCGCCACGCAGCCGCAGCGGCGGGCGAGCCCGACCGCGTCCCGCAGGTGTTCGCGGGCCTCGCCCGACGCGCCGTCGGCCAGCAGGGCCCGGCCCAGCAGCAGCAGCGAGCGGGCGTGGTCGGCACGGGCCGGTGAGGCCGCCAGCCGGCGCACCCCCTCCCGGAGCCCGGCGATTCCTTCCGGGCCGGGCGTGGCGACGCCGCGGGCCAGGGCGGCGTAGCCCAGGGCACGCGGAGTTCCCCAGCGTTCGGCGGGTCCGGCGCCGTGGTCGGCCGCCGCCCGGGCCTCGTCGAAGCGGCCCGACTCCGCCAGCAGACAGGCGGCGTCCAGCCACCAGGGGGCCAGGACCGGATTGACGAGTCCCGCCCCGGCCAGGGAGTCCCCGCAGGTGCGCAGCAATTCGAGGGCGCTCTCCGGGTCGCCGCACGCGTACCGTGCCCGCGCCCGTGCCATGAGGTACCAGTGGTACTCCCACGCGAAGGCCTCGATGCGCGGGCGCTTGATGGTGCGGAGCACCTCCTCGGCCCGGTCGGGCTCACCGTGTTCGGTGAGGGCGAGCGCGCAGGCGATCTGCGGCAGGACGGCGCCCTCGCCCCAGCTCCCCTCTCCGAGCAGGTCGAGGGCGCTCTGGGCGTCCGCCAGGGCCTGGGGGACGTCGCCCTGGTCGAAGTGGACGAAGGCGCGGGTGGAGAGTGCGAGGACGTACGTCCACACCGCCGCGGTCCGCCGGCTGTCGCGCAGCACCGTCTCCAGCGCGTCGAGTGCCTCGCCGGTCTCGTCGGCGAGGGAGAGCACGAGGGAGGCGGGCAGCAGCGACCACGCGCCGAGTGCCGCTCCCGGGAAGCGCAGGGCACGTCGGGCCTGGCGGACCGACTCGGCGGCGGAACGGCTGTCCGTCGCGGTGAGCACGGTGAGCATGGCGAGCTGCTGGCGCTGGGCGGGCGTGTCCCCGGGCGGCGGAGGCAGCAGGGCGGCCCGCTCGCGCACCGCGGGCAGGGTGCTCTTCTCGTCGGCGCCGACGATCAGCAGGGCGGCTTCGGCCATGGTGAGGAGTTCGCGGTCGGCGGGTTCGGGATCGGTGCCGAGTTCGGCGTGGAGGGCGTCCAGGGCCTCGGTCAGTACGCGGGTGCCTTCGGGTGACCGCTGGACGCGCAGACAGGTCAGGGCGAGCCGGACCGCGACCGTCGCGCGGGTGCGGACGTCGCCGGTGAGGGCCAGTGCCTCGTGCAGCAGGGTCAGGGAGCGGGCCGGGTCCGTCTCGGAGAGGACTCCGGCGAGCCGTATCCGGATCTCGGGTGTGTCGGGCCCGGTCTCCATGACGCGCTCCAGGTAGCGCGCGGCGGCCTCCGGAGCCCCTCGCTGCTCCGCCTGCGCGGCGGCGTCCAGGAGGACGGCGGTCATCCACGGCTGGTCGGCTCGCGGGAGGAGCAGCAGCTGGCCCGCTATCTGCTCGGGGGACCGTCCGACGTCGCTGAGCAGTTGGGCGGCACGGGTACGCAGATCGGCGAGGGCCGCGGAACCGACCGTGGAGAGCACCGCGGCACGCACCATGTCGTGCACCAGTTCGGTCCGGTCGGGCTGGACGAGGGCGAAGCGGCGCAGGACGTCCACGGCCTCCTCGGCCTGCACGGCGGACACCCCTGCGAGGGCGGCGAGGTGTTCGGGCCGCTCCGGACCGAGCACGGCCAGGGCCCGGGCCACCTCGCGCACTCCGGCCGGCTGGCCGTCCAGTGCCTCGCGCACGGAAGCGGCGACGGCCCGCCCGCCGAGTTCGGTGACCCGCCGGGCGCCCGTGTCGTCGGGACCCACCCCGGCGGTACGCAGCTTGTGCAGGATCCGCTGGAGTTCCAGGGGACTGCCGCCGGTCACGGTGGTGAGGGCGCCGACGAAGGACGGCCGCGGCGGAGTCCCGGGGAAGGTCCGGCGGACGAGTGTCTCCACGTCGCGGGCCGACAGTGCCGGCACGTGCAGCGCCAGGGACCGGTGGTGGGCCACCAGGTCGGTCAGAGCCGGGCCGGCCGTGCGCTCGGACGCGGTGCGCTGGGCGAGCACGACGAGCAGCGGCATTCCGTCGGCGCGGCGCAGGAGGAAGTCGAGCCAGCGCAGGGACCGTTCGTCGCACCAGTGGACGTCGTCGAGGGCCAGCACCAGAGGGCGGTCCGCCATGAGTCCGGCGGCGAGCCAGTACAGGCCGTTCAGCGCGGGATAGGTGGCGCCGGACGCGGTGTCCCCGTCGACGCGGTCGGGGGCGAGGGCGGGCAGGGCGTGGCGGGCGTTCCCTTCGAGCAGCGACGGGGCACGGCCGCGGCGGGCGGTGAGGTTGAGCGGTCCGAACAGGGCGCGCACACCGCTGTATCCGCTGCCGGAGTCGATCGCCCTGCAGGCCCCGTACAGCACGGTCATGCCGTCGCAGGGCCCGCCGCCGTCGAGGGCGGCCCGCAGCAGTGAGGTCTTGCCGACTCCCGCCGGCCCGTCGAGGACGATCAGCTGGGGCTGCCCGGCACGGGCGGCGGCGGCTCCGGCGGCGAGCGTCCCCAGGTGGGCCTCACGGCCGACCAGGGGATGGGACGGGCCGGCGGCCCGTTCCCGCTTCGTCACGTGGTCTCCCTTGCGTCGTGCTGAGGCCGGGACAACGCTCCGATGGGCAGCCCTCCGTCGTCGGCACATACGGAACGCTCGGTGCACCCACCGTACAGGGAACACCGGTTGCCTCGACGCAGGCTCGCCCCGTGCCTCGCGTCCGGTGTCCCGTCCGGCCGCGCGGGGCAAGTCTAAGGATTTCCTGGGTACGGCCGTGAGATCAAGGTGGGGTGCGGTCGGCGCCGCCCGACTCGGGCCCCGGCCGACGGGCCGCACACGGACCACCCCGTCCTGCCTGTCCGTCTGCCGGTCGTGCCCGCGCGGCCGCCCGGCGGCTTCGGCAGTCACCTCGTGAAAGGGCCCTCATGGACTCCGCCGCCCGGCCGATCCTCTTCGTCGGTCTCCCCGAGAGCGGACTGCTCAACCCGTTGCTGGTGCTGGCCGGGGAACTGGCCCGGCGCGGTGTGCCCGACCTGTGGTTCGCCACCGACGAGCACCGGCGGGACGACGTGGCGGCGCTGGCCGCCGACTCCGCGGTGTCGTTCGCCTCACTGGGTGAGGTGGTGTCCGAGCTGTCGGCGGTGACCTGGGACGACGCCGTGTACCGGGAGGTCACGCAGTCCTCGCGGTTCAAGGCGCACCGCGCCGTGGTCCGGCAGTCGTACAAGCCGGCGCTCCAGGCGCGCAAGTACCGCGCCCTGGAGAAGGTGGTCGAGGAGGTGAGGCCGGCGCTGATGGTGATCGACTGCGTGAGCGGCTTCGGCGTCGACCTGGCGCTCACCCACCGCATTCCGTACGTGCTGTCGGTGCCGTTCGTCCCGAGCAACGTGCTGACCTCGCACAACCCGTTCGGCGCGTCCTACACCCCGAAGAACTTCCCGGTCCCCAACTCCGGTCTGCCGCTGGAGATGACCCCCCGGCAGAAGCTGGCGAACACACTGTTCAGGTGGCGGACGCTCTTCATGTTCCTGCACCCGTCGATGGGCAAGGCGCTCAAGGAGGACGCCGCGATCCGCAAGGAGCTCGGCATCGCCCCGCCCAACGCCCTGACCCGGGTGGACGCGGCCGAGATGGTGCTGTGCTCCTCCATCCCGGAGCTGGACTACCCCTTCGACGTCCCGGAGAAGCTCCGCCTGGTGGGCGCCCTGCTGCCGCCGCTGCCGGAGTGCCCGGACGACGAGGATCTCAGCGGCTGGCTGGACCGGCAGTCCTCGGTGGTCTACATGGGCTTCGGCACCATCACCCGGCTGACTCGCGAGGAGGTCGCGGCGCTGGTGGAGGTGGCCCGCCGGATGTCGGACCGCCACCAGTTCCTGTGGAAGCTTCCGAAGGAGCAGCAGCACCTGCTGCCGCCGGCCGGCTCACTGCCCGGCAATCTGCGGGTGGAGAGCTGGGTGCCGTCCCAACTGGACGTGCTGGCCCACCCGAAGGTGTCGGTGTTCTTCTCGCACGGCGGCGGCAACGCCTACCACGAGGGCGTCTACTTCGGTAAGCCGCAGGTGGTGCGGCCGCTGTGGGTGGACTGCTTCGACCAGGCGGTGCGCGGCCGTGACTTCGGCATCAGCCTGACCCTGGACCGGCCGGGGACCGTCGACCCGGACGACGTCGTCGACAAGCTCACCCGGGTCGTCGAGGACCCGTCCTTCCGCGAGCGGGCGGAGCGGCTGGGCGCGCTCCAGCGGGCGGCCGGCGGGCGCAAGGCGGCGGCCGACCTGATCCTGGGCCTGCTGCCGAAACCATGACGCCGGACCACCCGCCGGCCGCCCCCTCCTTCCAGCCATCGCACGCACCATCGCAGCGAGGACGCATGTCTTTCACCCACCCCGTCTCCCGGCCCGCCCTCGACGGGCGCGAACTGGAGTACGTCACCGACGCCGTCACCGGCGGCTGGATCTCCTCACAGGGCCCCTACGTGCGGCGCTTCGAGGAGGCCTTCGCCGAGTGGAACGGCGTGGCGCACGGCGTCGCCTGTTCCTCCGGCACGGCCGCGCTGACCCTGGCGCTGCGCGCGCTGGGCATCGGTCCCGGCGACGAGGTGATCGTGCCGGAGTTCACCATGGTGGCCTCCGCCTGGGCGGTGACGTACACGGGGGCGACACCCGTCTTCGTGGACTGCGGCGACGACCTGAACATCGACGTCTCCCTGATCGAGGAGAAGATCACCCCGCGCACCAAGGCGCTGATGCCGGTGCACGTCTACGGGCGCCGCTGCGACATGGACGCGGTGATGGACATCGCGCACCAGTACAACCTGCGGGTGGTCGAGGACTCGGCGGAGGCGCACGGGGTGCGGCCGGTCGGGGACATCGCGTGCTTCTCGCTCTTCGCCAACAAGATCATCACAGCGGGCGAGGGCGGGATCTGCCTCACCGACGATCCACGGCTGGCCGGGCAGCTCGCGCACCTGCGGGCCATGGCGTTCACCCGCGACCACAGCTTCCTGCACAAGAAGCTGGCCTACAACTTCCGCATGACGGCCATGCAGGCGGCCGTGGCGCTGGCCCAGGTGGAGCGGCTGGACGAGATCCTGGCCGCCCGCCGCGAGATCGAGGCCCGCTACGACGCGGGCCTCGAGGACATTCCCGGGATCACGCTGATGCCGCCGCGGGACGTGCTGTGGATGTACGACCTGCGCGCCGAGCGCCGCGAGGAGCTCCGGGCCCACCTGGCGGACCGCGGCATCGAGACCCGGCTGTTCTTCAAGCCCATGAGCCGGCAGCCCGGCTACCTCGACCCGGTGTGGCCGTCCCTGAACGCGCACCGCTTCGGCGAGGACGGCCTGTACCTGCCCACCCACACGGGGCTGACCGCCGCCGAGCAGGAGTACATCACCGGCGCCGTCCGGGAGTTCTACTCCGCGGGCTGAACCGCCGGGACCCGACCGCGGCTTCGCGCGGCGCCCCTGGACACCTCAGGAAGAGGAAGAAGGAACGGACATGACGACCAGCACCGGCCCCACGGTGGTCGGCTTCCCCCGACGCACGCCGGAGGAACCGCTGCCCCTGTCCCAGTACGCGAGCCATCGCGAGCAGAACGGTCTGGTACTGTCCCACCTGCCGAACGGGGTGCCGGTCTGGCTGGTGACGCGGCACGAGGACGTGCGCGCGGTGCTGACCCACCCGAAGATCAGCGCCAATCCGGACAACGAGGGCTTCCCCAATGTCGGCGAGACGATGGGGGTGCCCAAGCAGGACCAGATCCCGGGCTGGTTCGTCGGGCTGGACTCCCCCGAGCACGACCGGTTCCGCAAGGTCCTCATCCCGGAGTTCACCGTGCGGCGCGTCCGCGAGCTGCGCCCGGCGATCGAGCGCACCGTGGACGAGCGCATCGACGCGATGCTCGCCGCGGGCGACCGGGCCGACCTGATCGGCGACTTCGCGCTGCCGGTACCGTCCCTGGTGATCTCCTCGCTGCTCGGGGTGCCGCCGGCGGACCGTGACTTCTTCGAGTCCCGCACCCGCACCCTGGTCGCCATCCGCACCTCCACCGACGAGGAGCGGGCCACCGCCACCCGGGAACTGCTGCGCTACATCAACCGTCTGATCGCCATCAAGGAGAAGTGGCCCGGCGACGACCTGATCAGTCGGCTGCTGGCCACCGGGCAGCTCACCAGCGTCGAGTTGTCGGGCGTGCTGCTGCTCCTGCTGATCGCGGGGCACGAGACCACCGCCAACAACATCGGCCTCGGTGTGGTCACCCTGCTCGCGAACCCCCAGTGGATCGGCCACGAACGGCTGGTGGAGGAACTGCTGCGGCTGCACTCGGTGGCCGACATGGTGGCGCTGCGCGTCGCGGTCGACGACGTGGAGATCGCCGGCCGGCTCATCCGCAAGGGCGAGGGCATCGTCCCGCTGCTGGCCGCCGCCAACCACGACACCGAGGTGTTCGGCTGCCCGCACGCCTTCGACCCGGAGCGCTCCGAGCGGCGGCACGTGGCGTTCGGCTACGGCGTCCACCAGTGCCTCGGCCAGAACCTGGTCCGGGTCGAGATGGAGATCGCCTACCGCAAGCTGTTCGAACGCATCCCGACGCTCGAACTGGACGTCCCACCGGACGGGCTGGCCTTCAAGTACGACGGGATCCTGTTCGGACTCCACGAGCTGCCGGTGCGCTGGTAGGCCACCGGCTCCCGGGTGCCGCCGGACGGTCCCGGCGGCACCCGGTCCCACCGCCGCCCGAGTACCCACCCCATGAGGAGCAACGAGCATGCGCGTCACCGTCGACAGAGAGCGGTGCGTCGGAGCGGGCCAGTGCGCGCTGAACGCGCCGGAGGTCTTCGACCAGGACGAGGACGGGATCGTCACCCTGCTGGTGAGGGAGCCCGAGGAGGCGGACGCGGACGGGGCCCGTGCCGCGGGCGACCTGTGCCCGTCCGGCTCGATCACCGTCCATGAGGACTGACCGCCCCCGCGGCGGGGCGGACGGCCCGGCGGGACACACGGTGTCCGCGGGCCCGGCCGCACGGGCGGCGCGGCGCGCGGCGGACACGCGTGCGGCGGCGACGGACGGAAGGACTTCCGCGGCGGGACGGTCCTGCGGGGCCGGCCCCGTCACGGGTCTCCCGGCGGGCCGCGACGGGGCCAGAGGCCCGTCACGGCCCGCCGGGAGCACAGCGGGCCGCGGCGGTCCGCGAACGGGAGGTGCGCCCGTGCGGACCGCCGCGGACCCGCCCGGCCGGCGGAGCACCGTCGGCCGCGGCATCACCGAAGGGACTCACACCGTGACCACCGCTGACGACACCGGGGCCCTGTGGCTGCGGCGCTACCACCCGGCCGACGCCGACGCGGTACGGCTGGTCTGCTTCCCGCACGCGGGCGGTTCGGCCAGCTTCTACCACCCGGTCTCGGCTCGGTTCGCCCCGGCCGCCGAGGTCCTGTCGCTGCAGTACCCCGGCCGTCAGGACCGGCGCAAGGAGCCCTGCGTGGAGGACCTCGGCCGGCTGGCCGACCTGGTCGCCGAGCAGCTGCTGGCGCTGGACGACCGGCCCAGCGTGTTCTTCGGGCACAGCATGGGCGCGGCGCTGGCCTTCGAGACGGCGTGGCGGCTGGAGCAGAAGGACGCCGGACCGCTCACCGTCATCGCCTCCGGCCGGCGCGGCCCGTCGACCACGCGTGCCGAGGAGGTGCACCTGCGGGACGACGACGGGATCGTCGCCGAGATGAAGCGGCTGAACGGCACCGCGGCGGGTGTCCTCGGCGACGAGGAGATCCTGCGCATGGCCCTGCCGGCGCTGCGCGGCGACTACCGCGCCATCGAGACGTACTCCTGCCCGCCGGAGAGGACGGTGCGCTGCGGGATCACCGTGCTCACCGGCGACGGCGACCCGCTCACCACGGTCGAGGAGGCCGAGAGCTGGCGGGAGCACACCGAAGGCCCCTTCCGGCTGCGGGTGTTCACCGGCGGCCACTTCTTCCTCACCCAGCACCTGAGCGCGGTCAACGGCGAGATCGCCGACGCCCTCGACCTGGCACGGTCCGCCCCGGCGTCCTGACGTCCGCCCGGGCGGCGCCGCCGGACGGCACCGCCCGGGCAGGTGCAGGAGTCGTGGTCGACCCACCACCGGAGAGCCCGCACACGGCCGGACCGTCACCCGCGTCCGTCACGTTCCACGTCACTTTCCGCTCACGCGCCTCCTGGACAAGGAAACGCTCATGCGCACACTGCTCGTCGACAACTACGACTCGTTCACCTACAACCTGTTCCACTACCTGTCCCGGGTCAACGGGCGGGAGCCCGAGGTGATCCGCAACGACGACCCGGCGTGGCGGCGAGGGCTCCTCGACTCCTTCGACAACGTGGTGCTCTCCCCCGGCCCCGGCACACCGCACCGGCCCGCCGACTTCGGGCTGTGCGCGGGAATCGCCGAGGAGGGCCGGCTGCCCGTGCTCGGGGTGTGCCTGGGCCACCAGGGGATGGCACTGGCCCACGGCGCCTCGGTGGGCCGCGCGCCCGAGCCGCGCCACGGCCGGACCTCCGCCGTGCGGCACGACGGCACCGGGCTGTTCGAGGGGCTGCCGCAGCCGCTGGAGGTGGTCCGCTACCACTCCCTCGCCGTGACGGACCTGCCGCCGGAGCTCGAGGCCACGGCGTGGTCGCCGGACGGGGTGCTGATGGCGTTGCGCCACCGGACGCTGCCGCTGTGGGGTGTTCAGTTCCACCCGGAGTCGATCGGCACCCGGGAGGGCCACCGACTGCTGGAGAACTTCCGCCGGCTGACCGAGCGGCACGGCCGTTCCCGCCCCGGCGGGAGCGGGCCGGCCGTCGCGCGGGGCGTTCCGGAACAGCGGCGGTCTCCCGACGCCACGGGTGCGGCCGGGCGCGCGACGGCGGGCGCGGGCCGCGGGCGGGCGGCGGCGACCGCCGGGGCCGGTGACCGGGCGGCGGACGGCGGTTCGCCCCGGCGGCTGCGGGTCCTCGTCGAACGGCTGCGCACCCGCTGGGACGCGGAGGTCGCCTTCGACTGGCTGTTCCGCACCGGCGACCACCCGTTCTGGCTGGACAGCAGCCGCCCGGGCGGACGCCTCGGACAGCTGTCCGTGATGGGGGACGCCTCCGGTCCGCTGGCCCGCGTCGCCAGGGCGGACGTGGAGGCCGGCACCGTGACCGTCACCGAGGGCGGCGCCACCCGCGTCGAACGGTCGGCCTTCCTGTCCTGGCTGGAGCGGGACCTCGCCGGACTGAGCACCGACGTGCCCGAGCTGCCCTTCGACTTCGCCCTCGGCTGGGTCGGCTGCCTCGGTTACGAACTGAAGGCGGAGTGCGACGGGGAGGCGGCGCACCGTTCCCCCGACCCCGACGCCGTCCTCGTCTTCGCCGACCGCGCCCTGGTGCTCGACCACCGTACCGACACGACCTATCTGCTGGCCCTGGCCGAGGACGGCGACGAGGAGGCGGCGCGGTCCTGGCTCGCCTCGGCCGCCGCCGCCCTGGAGACGGTGGCGGGCTGGGAACCGGAGCCCTACGAACCCCCCGCGGCCGGCGGCACCGGGCCGGTGGTGCTGCGCCACGACCGCGACGCCTACCTCAAGCTGATCGACGCCTGCCAGCAGGAGATCGCGGCCGGCGAGACCTACGAGGTGTGCCTGACCAACATGGCCGAGGCGGACACCGACCTGGACCCGTGGCAGGCGTACCGTGGTCTGCGCCGGGTGAGCCGGGCGCCGTTCGCCGCGTTCCTGCACTTCGGGCCGATGGCCGTGCTCAGCACTTCGCCCGAGCGGTTCCTGCGCATCGACCGCTACGGCGTGATGGAGTCCAAACCCATCAAGGGCACCCGGCCGCGCGGCGGCACCCCGCGGGAGGACGCACGGCTCGCCGGGGAGCTGGCGGCCTGCGAGAAGGACCGCGCCGAGAACCTGATGATCGTCGACCTGGTCCGGCACGACCTCGGCCGGTGCGCGGAGGTCGGCTCGGTCGTCGCGGACCCGGTGTTCCAGGTGGAGACGTACGAGACGGTGCACCAGCTGGTGAGCACGGTGCGGGCACGGCTGCGCCCGCACCTCAGCCCGGTCGCCGCCGTGCGCGCCGCGTTCCCCGGCGGCTCGATGACGGGCGCGCCGAAGATCCGCACCATGCAGATCATCGACCGGCTGGAGGGCGGTCCGCGCGGCGTGTACTCGGGGGCCATCGGCTACTTCTCGCTCACCGGGGCGGTGGATCTGAGCATCGTCATCCGCACGGTGGTGCTCAGCGGGAACCGGCTGCGCTACGGCGTCGGCGGCGCCGTCATCGCGCTGTCGGACCCGGCGGCGGAGTTCGAGGAGACGGCGGTGAAGGCGACGCCGCTGCTGCGGCTGCTCGGCGCCGCGTTCCCCGGACGCGTGGACCTCGCGGACGACGACGCGGCGGCCGGGGCCGCTCCGACGGAGCCGGCCGCCCGGGGGGTGTCGCAAAACGGACGGGAGGCGCTGCCCCGGTCCGGCTGACCCACGAGGGGCCGTCCCGGCGGAGCCACGGGGCTCCGCCGGGACGCCGTCGTGCCCGCGGGCGGCCGGGCGGGCGGGCGCCTGCTCCCCCCGCCCCGGCTCCGGTATGCGCACGGCGGCCCATGTCTAGGGAAAACCCGGGGTGTCGGGCAACAGCCTGGGAGGGTCCCCCCTTCGCCGGAAACGCTCGACCCCCGGGAGTGATGGTGCCCGTCCACGCTGACGACTACGTGATCGAACCGCCCGGTGCCGCCGACGGCGGGCTGGACGGCCTCACCCTGCCCGCCGTGTTCGCCGCGGCCGTGCGCGACGGGGGTGACGCGGTGGCGCTGGTGGACGGCGAACGCGCCCGGACCTGGCAGGAGTGGCGGGCCGAGGTGGACGCGCTGGCCCACGGTCTCCAGGAGGCCGGTGTCGAACCCGGCGACGTGGTCGCCCTGCACCTGCCCAACTGCTGGGAGTACGTCACGCTGCACCTGGCGGCGGCGTCGGTGGGGGCCGTCACCCTGCCCGTCCACCGGGGCAACGCCCCCGCCGACGTGCGGGCCCTGCTGGAACGGGTCGGCCCGGCGGTGCTCGCGCTGCCGTCGGACAGCCAGGACGCCGGCAGCCCGCTCGGCACGGCGGTGCTGCGGGAGGCGTTGCCGTCGCTGCGTGCCGTGCTGGTCGCCGGCGGCGACGCGACGGACGGAGCGGAGACGGTCGAGGGGCTGCTGGCGCGCTGCGCGGGCGAGCGGCCCCGGCCGGTGGAGGTGCGGCCCGACGCGCCGCTGCTGTTGCTCCCCTCCTCCGGCACCACCTCCGCGCGGCCCAAGATCTGTCTGCACGCCCACGACTCGCTGCTCACCAACTCCCGTGCGGCGACCGAGGACAGCGCCGGGCCGTACGGCGGCACCCTGATCACGGCGTGCCCGCTGACCCACTGCTTCGGGCTGCAGTCGGTGTACTCGGCGCTGTTCCGTTCCGGCCGTCAGGTGCTGCTGGGTTCGTGGGACGTGGACCGCTTCCTGGAGCTGGCGCGGTCGGAGCAGCCGAGCGTGGTGGTCGCCGTACCGGCGCAGCTGCACGACGTGGTGGCGCGGGCCCGGGAGTCGGAGTCGGGTCCGGGTTTCCGCCCGGAGCGGGTGCTGACCGCCGGCGCCGCCCTGCCCGCCGCCCTGGTGCGCGAGGTGCGGGAGACCCTGGACACCGCGCTGGTCGTGGTGTGGGGCATGTCGGAGGCCGGGAACGGCACCAGCAGTCTGGCCGGGGACCCGCCGGAGGTCGCCACGCGCAGTGTGGGGCGGCCGGTGCGGGGCGCGCAGATGCGCGTCCTCGCCGAGGACGGGCGGCCGTGCGCCCCCGGCGAGTCCGGGGAGCTGTACTACCGCAGCCCCAGCATGTTCCGCGGTTACCACGGCGAGCCGGAGCTGACCCGGTCGGTGGTGTCCGAGGACGGCTGGCTGCGCACCGGTGACCTCGCCTCGATCGACGCGGACGGTCTGGTGGTGTTCCACGGCCGCTCCGCCGAACTGATCAACGTGGGCGGGCGCAAGTTCAACGCCGTGGAGATCCAGGGCCTGCTGGCGGATCTGCCCGGCGTCGGTCCGCTGGCGGTGGTCGCCAAACCCGATCCGCGGCTCGGGGAGTACCCCTGCCTGGTGGTGACCGCGTCGCCGGACGCCGGGAACGTGTCGAGGAGCCCGGTCGGCCTCGGGGAGGTGACGGCGTTCCTGCGGGAACGCGGCGTCGCCGAGTACAAGATCCCGCTGGAGCTCGTCGTCCTGCCGGCCCTGCCGCGCACACCCGCCGGGAAGATCGACCGGCGGGCGCTGGAGCGGATCCTGGCCGACGCCGCGGCGCACCCCGAGCCGGTTCCCGCCGGCGCGCCCCGCCCGGACCCGCGCACGGCTCTCGACCTGGTCGTCGCCGCGGTCGCCGAGGTGCTCGGCACGGGGGAAGCGGACGGTACGGAACCCATCGGACCGGACGTCACGTTCCGCGCGCACGGCCTCGATTCGGTGGCCTCGGTGCGGCTGCGCAACGCGCTCGCCGAGGCCACGGGGCTTGCGCTGCCCGCCGCGGTGGCCTTCGACTTCCCGACCCCGGCCGCCCTCGCCCGGGAACTGGCCGGGCTGAACAGCCGGGACGAGGAACCGCCGCCCGGCCCGGTGCCCGGGGACGAGCCCGTGGCGATCGTGGGCATGGCCTGCCGGCTGCCCGGGGGCACCGCCTCCCCCGAGGCGCTGTGGGCGTTGCTGGCCGACGGCGTGGACGCCGTGTCCGGGTTCCCCACCGACCGCGGCTGGCGTCTGGACGCCCTCTTCGACGACGACCCGGAGCACCCGGGCACCTCCTACGCCCGCGAGGGCGGCTTCCTGCGCGACGCCGCCCACTTCGACGCCGGGTTCTTCGGCATGTCGGCACGGGAGGCGCTCGCCACCGACCCGCAGCAGCGACTGCTGCTGGAGCTCGCCTGGGAGGCCGTGGAGCGGGCCCGGATCGATCCGCTGACGCTGCGCGGCAGCCGTACCGGTGTGTTCACCGGCGCCATGTACCACGACTACGCGACGGGCGCGACCGACCCGTCCGGCGAACTGGAGGGGCTGCTCCCGGTGGGCACCTCCGCCGGTGCGCTGTCCGGGCGGATCTCGTACACCCTGGGTCTCGACGGCCCCGCCCTGACCGTGGACACGGCCTGCTCCTCGTCGCTGGTCGCGCTGCATCTGGCGTGCCGGTCACTGCGGTCCGGGGAGTCGGAGCTGGCGCTCGCCGGGGGCGTGGCGGTGATGGCGACGCCGGCGCCGTTCGTGGGCTTCTCCCGGCTGCGGGGCCTGTCCCCGGACGGCCGCTGCAAGTCCTTCGCCGAGGGCGCCGACGGGGCAGCCTGGTCGGAGGGCGCCGGCCTGCTGCTCCTGGAGCGGCTGTCCGACGCCCGGCGCAACGGTCATCCCGTGCTCGCGGTGATCCGCGGCTCGGCGGTCAACCAGGACGGCGCCTCCAACGGGCTGACCGCACCCAACGGTCCCGCCCAACGCCGGGTCATCCGAAGGGCGCTGGCCGACGCGGGACTGACCGCGGCGGACGTGGACGCCGTGGAGGCGCACGGCACCGGTACACCGCTCGGCGACCCGATCGAGGCGCAGGCGCTGCTCGACACCTACGGACGGGAGCGTCCCGAGGGGCGTCCGCTGTGGCTGGGCTCGGTCAAGTCGAACCTGGGCCACACCCAGGCGGCGGCCGGCGTGGCCGGGGTGATGAAGATGGTCCTCGCGCTGGAACACGGAATGCTGCCGCGCACCCTGCACGCGGACACCCCCAGCACCCGGGTGGACTGGTCCTCCGGCGCCGTTCGGCTGCTGAGCGAGGCACGCGAGTGGCCGGCCCGGGACGGCAGGCCCCGCCGGGCGGCCGTCTCGTCGTTCGGCATCAGCGGCACCAACGCCCATCTCGTCCTGGAGGAGGCCCCGGTCGAGGCCGAGCGGGCCGACGGGCCGACGGGCGCGGATGCGGGTGCGGGTGCGGGTGCGGCCGAGCGGGCCGTCCCGGGGGCCGGTGGGGCCGTCGTGCCGTGGCTGGTGTCGGCGCGGGACACCGCGGCGCTGCGGGGCCAGGCCCGGCGGCTGGCCGGGTACGCCGAGGCGCACCCGGAGGTGCTGGCCCGCGACATCGCCTACTCCCTCCTGACCACTCGCTCCCTGCACGGCCGTACGGCGGTGCTCACCGGCGCCGACCGGGCCGCGCTCACAGCGGCCGCCGCCGGGTTCGCCCGGGGCGACGCCGCGGGAGCGACGGGCCGGAACACGGGCGGCGGTTCCCCGGAGTCCGCGTTCGTGTTCACCGGGCAGGGCAGTCAGCGTCCCGGCATGGGCCGCGCGCTCGCCGCCGCGTTCCCGGTGTTCGACGCCGCGCTGCGGGAGGTGTGCGCGGAGCTCGATCCCCTGCTGGAGCGCCCCCTGACCTCGGTGATGTGGGCCGGACCGGACAGCGAGGAGGCCGGACTGCTGCACGGCACCGGCTACGCGCAGCCCGCCCTGTTCGCCTTCCAGGTCGCCCTGTACCGGCTGCTGGTCTCCTGGGGGGTGACGCCCGCGCGGCTGGTGGGCCACTCCGTGGGCGAGATCGCCGCCGCGCACGTGGCGGGCGTGCTGAGCCTGCCGGACGCCTGCGCCCTGGTCGCCGCGCGCGGCCGGCTGATGCAGTCGCTGCCGCCGGGCGGCGCGATGGTGGCCGTCCGCTGCTCCGAGGACGACGTGCTGCCGTGGCTGGAGGGGCGTGGCGAGGACATCGCGGTCGCCGCGGTGAACGGCCCGCGGTCGGTGGTGCTGTCGGGCGCGGAGGGTCCGCTGGCCGAACTGGCCGGTGAACTGGCCGCCGCCGGGCACAAGACACGTCGGCTGACGGTCAGCCACGCCTTCCACTCGCCGCTGATGGACCCGGTGCTCGCCGAGTTCCGGGAGACCGTGGCGGGCCTGTCCTTCGCCGGGCCCGGCCTGCCGCTGATCTCCGGCGTCACCGGCCGCCCGTTGACCGCCGAGGAGGCCCGCGATCCCGGCCACTGGGTGCGGCACGCCCGGGAGGCGGTCCGGTTCGCGGACGCGGTCGGGCTGCTCGCCGACGCGCGCACCGGCGTCTACGTCGAGGTGGGCCCGGAGGCCGCGCTCACCCCCATGGTCGACGAGTGCCTCGAGGCCCGGCTCGGGCAGCGGGAGCCGGGCGTCCGGCCGGTGGTGGAGCCGCTGCTGCGGGGCGGGGAGGACGAGGAAGGGGCCCTGCTCGCCGCCGCCGTACGGCTGCACGCGCACGGGCTGCCGGTCGACTGGCGGGCGGTGCTGCCCGGGGCCCGGACGGTGCCGCTGCCCACGTACGCCTTCCAGCACGAGTCGTACTGGCTGGCCTCGGTGCCCGCCGGGACGGTGACCGTGACGAGCCCGGAGGCCGTGGGAGCGGCGGACGCGGCGCCGGCGCTGGCCGAACGGATGGCGGGTCTGACCGAGGCGGAGGGCGAGGCCCTGGTGACGGACCTGGTGCGCGGCGAGCTGGCGGCCGTGGTCGGCGGGGAGCTGCCGCCGGACGCCGGTCCCGGGCTGGCCTTCACCGAACTGGGCGTCACCTCCGTCACCGCCGTCGAACTGCGCAACCGGCTCACCGCCGTCACCGGCGTCCGGCTGCCGCCGACCCTGGTCTTCGACCACCCCTCCCCCGCCGCGGTGGCCCGGCTGGTGTGCGACACGCTCCGGCGCTCCGGGCCGGTCCGCGCCCGGGACGCGGGCGCCCTGGTCGACGCGTTGGAGGCGCTGCTCACCTCGGGCGCCGGCCTCGACTCCGCGACGGCGGCCCGGCTGAGGACGCTGGCCGCGCGCTGGGCCCCGGCCCGCGCCGACGTCACGGCACCGGCCGGCGGGCCGCTGGACCTGGAGGGCGCCTCGGACGAGGACCTGTTCCGCCTCATGGACGGGGGCGACGACCGGTAGGCGGCGGCACGCGTCCACGCCCCGACGCCCGTCCCCGGCGGGCTGCGGCATCCACGGATGGGCCAAAGGCCGGTCCTCCGCTCCGCGCACATCCACACGTCCACCAGTGGGAGATCACCTCATGAGCGGGCTCCTCATGCCCCCCGTCACCCAGCCCGACCCCGGTTCCGGCGATCTGATGATCGAGGCGGACGCCGTCAGCAAGTCGTACGGCACGGTCCACGCCCTGGACTCGGTCAGCGTCAGCGCCCGCCGGGGCTCCGTCCTGGCCCTCCTCGGCCACAACGGAGCCGGCAAGACCACACTCGTCAACGTTCTCACCACCGCGCTGCCCCTGTCCTCGGGACGGGCCTCGGTAGCGGGGTACGACGTGACCCGCGACCCCTTCGAGATCCGTCGCCGTATCGGTCTCACCGGCCAGTTCGCGTCGGTGGACACGCAGCTCAGCGGCCGGGACAACCTCGTCCTGATCGCCCGGCTGCTCGGGGCGGGACGCCGGGCCGCCCGCTCCCGGGCCGAGGAGCTGCTGGAGCTGTTCGAGCTGACCACGGTCGCCGACCGGCGCGCGAGCGGCTACTCGGGCGGGCTGCGGCGCCGCCTCGACCTGGCCGTCTCCCTGGTCGGCGGCCCTCAGGTGATCTTCCTCGACGAACCCACCACCGGCCTGGACCCGTCCAGCCGGCTGAAGCTGTGGGAGATCGTCGAGGGCCTGGTCGAACAGGGCGCCACGGTCCTGCTGACCACGCAGTACCTGGAGGAGGCCGACCGGCTCGCCGACTCGATCGCGGTGCTCTCCGCCGGCAAGGTCGTCGCCTCCGGCACCGCGGACGAGCTCAAGGCCACGGTCGGCCGGCGCACCGTCACGCTGACGCTGGACAGCGACGACGCGCCCGCGCGGGCCGGCGCCGCGCTGCGCGGCGCCGGGTTCGCGCCGGTCGGCGGCGAGGACGGAACCCGCGGCCTCGTCGTCCCGATCGACACCACCCGGGAGATCGCGGACGTCATCCGCACGCTGGACCAGGTCGGAGTCGAGATCACCGAGCTGGCGTTCGGCGAACCGACCCTGGACGACGTGTATCTGACCCTCGCCGAGCAGCACGCCCGGATCCCGGCGTGACCGCCGCCCGACGCCCTCCGTGGAGGACCTCTTGACCACGCAGCTCACTCCCGCTCCGCGTCCGCACGCGCCCGCGACCGTCGCGCTCAAGACACCGGACTTCGGCGGGAGTTCGTTCGTCGCCCAGGTGCGGGTCCTCACCGGGCGGTCGCTGCGGGCGATGGCGACCGACCCGGGCATCGTGCTGTTCGGGCTGATCCAGCCCGTCGTCATCCTGTTCGTACTGACCCAGGTGTTCAGCAAGATGGGCATGCCCCCGCACTTCCCGGACGGCGTCAGCTACCTCGACTTCGTGCTGCCGGCCGTCCTGGTGGACAACGCCGCCCAGTCGGCGATGCAGTCCGGGGTGGGCCTCGTGGAGGACCTGCGCAACGGCGTGGTCGCCAGGCTGCGTTCGCTGCCGGTGCACCCCGGAGCCCTGCTGGTCGCGCGCAGTCTCGTGGGACTGGTGCGCAGCGCCGTGCAGATCCTCGTGATCATGGTGCTGGCGATGACGGTCCTGGGCTACTCCCCCAACGGGGGCGTCGCCGAACTCGCCCTGTCCGCCGGGCTGACGCTCTTCATCAGCTTCGCCCTGGGCTGGGCCTTCATCGCGGCCGGCGCCTGGCTGCGGCGTGCGGAGCCCCTGCAGAACCTCGCCCTGATCGTGATCTTCCCGCTGATGTTCGCGTCCAGCGCGTACGTGCCGGTCGCCGACCTGCCGGGCTGGCTGGCGGCCGTCGCCCACGTGAACCCGCTGACGTACGCCATCGACGCCACCCGCGCCCTCGCGCTGGACGTGCCCGGCCTCGACCACGCGATTCCCGCGCTGCTCATCGGCGCGGTGATCAGCGCGGCGGGCGCGTTCGCCGCCTTGGCCGGCTTCCGCCGGCCGCTCTGACTCCCGCGCCACTCCCCCGGGCGCGGGACCGGGCCCGTGGGCGCCTTCCGGCGCCCACGGGCCTTTCTCTCGTGCGGGCACGGGTCTTCTCCGGCCGGTACGGGCTTCTTTGCCTGTGCGGGCACGCGCCTCGTCGTGCGGCTCACGGGCCTTTGTCGTGTGGCCCCCGACCCTTGTCCGTGCGGGCCTTCGGCGCTTCTCCCCGCGGGCGCGGTGCCAGGGCCGAACGGGCGCGCCGGGGCCGTGGTCCGGGCACGGACGTCGTGGTCGGCGCGGGACGCCCCGCGGGCCGTGCCGGCCCCGCCGCCCGCGTCCCGGTCGGATGCGGCGCGCGCCCCGGGTTCGCGAGGTGTCTGTGGCGCTCTGCCCGCCGCGGTCGTCGAGCGCCCCCAAACGGGCGACTTCGGGTGTCAGGCCGACGGCGAAGCTGCCGGTCAGGGGGTTCCACGACGGCCTGCGCCCACTCCGAACGGTCATCCGGGGAACGGGAAACGGGTCGACCTCCCCGTTCTCGGGTGTGAAGCGGAGCGCGTGCGGAGTGGTCCGCCCCCGCGCGGGGCGTCCCACGGCGGCCGGTGGACCGGGAGGGGCCGCCCCGTCCGGGGACGCCCCCGGAAACGATGCCGCCCTCCCCGCCGGCGGCGGGGAGGGCGGCATCGGCGGCGCCGGGGCTTCGCCCGGCCGACGCGTTCCTAGGAGAGGCCGAGTTCGTTGTCGAGCAGGTCGAAGACCTCCTCGTCCGTGGCGGAGTCGAAGTCGAACGCGTCGTCCTTGTCGCCGAGCGCGGCGGACGCCTCCGTGCGCAGCGACTGCCACTTGCCGCGCAGCACCTCCAGCCGGGCCGCGACCTGTGCGAAGAGGTCGGCGTCCACTTCGATGCCCGAGATGCTCTTCTCCAGCCTGTCCAGCTCCGCCAGGACCGTCTCCTGCGCGCCGGCCGGGGCCGGGGCGACGCGCGCGTACAGGTGGGCGACGAGTTCGCTGGGCGTGGGGTAGTCGAACAGGAGGGTGGCCGGGAGGCGGGTGCCGGTGAGCGCGCCGAGCCGGTTGCGCAGTTCGACGGAGGTCAGCGAGTCGAAGCCGAGGTCCTGGAAGGGCCGGTCCGGTTCGACGTCGGCCGGGTCCAGGTGACCGAGGACGGTGGCGATCTGACCGCGCACCAGCTCCAGCAGTGCTTCCCGGCCCTCCGCCGGGGTGAGTGCGGACAGCCGCTGGGTGAGGTCCGCGGCGGCCGCCGCCCCGGCCGCCGTCGCGGCCGTACGGCGGGACGGCACCCGGATCAGTGACCGCAACAGCGGCGGGATCTCGCCGAGGGACCGCAGGGCCCCCAGGTCCAGCCGCACGGGCAGGACCGCGGCTCCCGCGTCGGCGGTGCGGAGCGTGTCGAACAGGGCCAGGCCCTGCTCCGGCGGCATCGGCGGCATGCCCGCCCTGGTCATCCGCGCGATGTCGGCCTCGCCGAGCTCGCCGGTCATGCCGCTGCCCCTGGTCCAGGGGCCCCAGCCGAGGGACAGTGCGGGCAGGCCCCGGTTCCGGCGGTGCCGGGCGAGGGCGTCCAGGAAGGCGTTGCCCGCCGCGTAGTTGGCCTGGCCCGCGTTGCCGAGCGTGCCGGCCACCGAGGAGAACAGCACGAACGCGTCGAGCGGGAGGTCCGCGGTCGCCTCGTGCAGGTGCCAGGCGGCGTCCGCCTTGGGCCGCAGCACGGCGGCGAGCCGCTCGGGCGTGAGGGAGTCGATCATTCCGTCGTCCAGGACGCCCGCCGCGTGGATCACGGCGCGCAGCGGCCGGTCGGCGGGCACCTCGGCGAGCAGCCGGTCGAGGGCGGCGCGGTCCGTCACGTCGCAGGCGGCCACGGTGACCCGGGCGCCCTCCGCCTCGAGTGCGGCGGCGAGTTCGCCGGCGCCGTCGGCGGCGGGGCCGCGCCGGCTGACCAGCAGCAGGCTCCGCGCGCCGTGCTCGGCCACCAGGTGGCGGGCGACGGCGGCACCGAGACCGCCGGTCCCTCCGGTGACGAGGACGGTTCCCTCGGCGTCCCAGCCGTCCGTGCCCTGCGGCTCGGGTGCGGTGACCCGGACCAGCCGGGGCACGAGCACCCGGCCCTCGCGCACCGCGAGCTGCGGTTCGTCGGAGGTGGGCGCGAGAACGGCGGACGGAAGTACCGCCGCTGTCCCCGTCGCCCTCTCCATGGCCATGTCCGTGTCCGTGGCCGGGTTCTCCAGATCCAGCAGGGTGAACCTGTCGGGGTGTTCCGCCTGGGCCGCGCGCACCAGGCCCCATACGGCGGCCGCGGCCGGGTCGGCTCCGTCGGTCGCGCCCCGGGTGACGACGACCAGGCGGGAGGCGGCGAACCGGTCGTCGGCGAGCCAGACGCCGAGCGTCTCCAGGACGTGGGCCGTCGCGGTGTGCGCGGCGCCTGCCCGGTCGGCCGGTGCGGCACCGGTGTGGACGGGCAGGAGGACGACCGGTGGTACCGGGTCCTTTGCCGCCGCGTCGGCCAGTGCCGTCAGGTCCGCGTACCTGTCGGCAGCGGCGGCGGCGCGGACGGCCGCCTCGAGGACGCCGTCGTCCGGGCCGATCAGGGCGACCCGCGCGGCCTCGTCACCGCTCCCGGCTCCGGTCGTGGATCCGGCCGCCGGTGCGTCGGGCCGTGTGCCCGCCGTCCGCTCCGGCGCCGGGACCCAGTCCAGGGCGAACAGGGAGTCCCGGTCGGCGCCCGCCGCGCCGCCGAGCTGCGCGGCGGCGAGCGGGCGGGTCACCAGGGAGGTGACGGTGGCCACGGGGGCGCCGGTGGTGTCGGCGACGGCGATCGCGAGGGTGCCGTCGTCGGCGCGGGAGAGCCGGACACGGACGGCGGAGGCGCCGACCGCGTGCAGGGACACGCCGTTCCAGGAGAACGGCACCCCGCCGCCCTGTGAGGTCCCGCCGTCCTGCGGCGAGTCGCCGTCGACGGCGGTGCCGGCCAGTGCGGTGGCGTGCAGTGCGGCGTCGAAGAGCGCCGGGTGCAGACCGTACGCGCCGCCGTCGGCGCCGTCGGGCAGGACGACCTCGGCGAACACCTCGCCGTCGCGCCGCCAGGCGGCCCGCAGTCCCCGGAACACCGGTCCGTAGGCGAAGCCGGAGTCCTCGAAGCGTTCGTACAGGCCGTCCGTGTCGAGCGGTTCGGCCTTCTCGGGCGGCCAGACGGTCGCGTCGAAGTCCGTGGCGGCCGAGGTCGCCAGTCCGGTCGCGAGGACGCCCTCGGCGTGTGTCGTCCAGGTGGCTCCGGTGTCGTCGGCGGGCCGGGAGTGGATGCCCAGGGTGCGGCGGCCCGAGTCGTCGGGGGCGCCGACGCCGACCTGGAGCCGGACGGTGCCCCGGGCGGGCAGGACCAGCGGTGCGGCGAGGGTGAGTTCCTCCACCAGCTCGCAGCCCAGGGAGTTCGCGGCGTGCACCGCCAGCTCCAGCAGGGCGGTGCCGGGGACGAGGACGGCGCCCATGACGACGTGGTCGGCGAGCCAGCCGTGCGTGCCGACCGACAGCCGTCCGGTGAACAGGTGGCCGTCGGATCCGGCGAGTTCGACCACGCCGCTGAGCAGCGGGTGGTCGGCGGGCGCCAGACCGGCGGCCTCCGCCCCCGCGCCCATGTGCGTCTCCGCGGGCCAGAAGCGGCGCCGCTGGAAGGCGTACGTGGGCAGGGCGACCCGGCGGGCGCCCCGGCCGGCGAAGAACGCGGCCCAGTCGACGGGCACGCCGTGGCCGTGCAGCCGGGCGAGGGCGTCGACCAGGGCGGTCTCGCCGGGGGTGGTGCGCCGCTGGGCGGCGACGGTCACGGCGTGCTCGGGCAGCGTCTCGCGCGCCATGGCCGAGGCGACGCCGTCGGGGCCGAGTTCCAGGAACCGGGTGACGCCCTGTTCGTGCAGGGTGTGCACCCCGTCGGCGAAGCGGACGGCCTCGCGGACGTGCCGTACCCAGTAGTCGGCGGAGCACAGCTGGTCCGCGGTGGCGAGGGCGCCGGTCAGGTTGGAGACGACGGGCAGGGCGGGCGGCCGGGGCGACAGCCGCTCCAGCACGGCCCGGAACTCCTCCAGCATCGGCTCCATCAGCGGGGAGTGGAACGCGTGCGACACCCGCAGGGCGGTCGTACGGCGGCCCTGCTCCCGGAAGACCGCGGCCACCTTCTCCACGTCCTCCGCGGCACCCGACACCACCACGGAGGCGGGGCCGTTGACGGCGGCGACACCGACGCGGCCGGTGAGGTGCGGCAGTACCTCGGCCTCGGTGGCCTGCACCGCCGCCATGGCGCCGCCGGCGGGCAGCGCCTGCATCAGCCGGCCGCGGGCGGCGACCAGCGCGCAGGCCTCCTCCAGGGTGAAGACCCCGGCCACGTGGGCGGCGGTGACCTCGCCGATGGAGTGCCCCGCCACGTACTCGGGGACGATGCCGAACGACTCGGCGAGCCGGTACAGGGCCGTGCCGAGGGCGAAGAGGGCGGCCTGGGTGTAGGCGGTGCCGTTCAGGGTGGCCTCGTCGTCGCCCCAGACGACCTCGCGCAGCGGCCGGTCCAGGTGTTCGTCCAGTCCGGCGCAGGCCGCGTCGAAGGCCTCGGCGAACACCGGGAACCGCTCGTACAGGTCCCGGCCCATGCCGAGCCGCTGCGATCCCTGCCCCGGGAAGAGGACGGCGAGCAGTCCCTCTCGGGCCGTGGTGGCCGGCTCCTCGCCCCGCGCGACCGCGCCCAGGGCCGCCAGCAGCCCGTCGCGGTCCGCGCCGACGACCGCGACGCGGTGTTCGAACGCCGCGCGGGTGGTGGCCAGCGAGTACGCGATGTCGAGCGGGCGCGGCGCGTCCGCACCGGCCGTCGCGGCCTGCTCGACGTGCGCCAGCAGGCGTTCGGCCTGGGCCCGCAGGGCGTCCTGGTCGCGCGCCGACAGCAGCCACGGTACGACCGCGGCCGGCGCCGGGGCCGCGTCGTCCGCCCCGCCGGGGACGGCGGGGGCCGTCGGCGCCGCGGCAGGCGCCTGCTCGACGATGACGTGGGCGTTGGTTCCGCTGATGCCGAAGGAGGAGACGCCGGCGCGACGCGGGCGGCCGGTGCCGGTCCACTCCCGCTGCTCGGTCAGCAGCGCGACGGACCCGGTGGTCCAGTCGACCTGGTCACTGGGGGCGTCCACGTTGAGGGTGGCGGGCAGCACGCCGTGCCGCATCGCCATCACCATCTTGATGACGCCCGCGACACCGGCGGCGGCCTGCGTGTGGCCGATGTTGGACTTCACCGAGCCGAGCCACAGGGGGCGTTCCTCGGGGCGGTCCTGGCCGTAGGTGGCGAGCAGCGCCTGGGCCTCGATCGGGTCGCCGAGCGTGGTGCCCGTGCCGTGCGCCTCGACCGCGTCGATCTGGTCGGCGGCGAGCCGCGCGTTGGCGAGGGCCTGCCGGATCACACGGCGCTGGGAGGGGCCGTTGGGGGCGGTGAGCCCGTTGCTCGCGCCGTCCTGGTTGACGGCGGAGCCCCGGACCACGGCCAGTACCTCGTGCCCGTTGCGCAGCGCGTCGGACAGCCGCTCCACCACGAGGAAGCCGGCGCCCTCGGAGAACCCGGTGCCGTCGGCCGCCGCGGCGAACGACTTGCACCGGCCGTCGGGCGCGAGCCCGCCCTGGCGGCCGAACTCGACGAACACACCGGGTGTGGCCAGCACGGTGACACCGCCGGTGACGGCGAGCGAGCAGTCGCCCTGCCGCAGTGCCTGCACCGCGAGGTGCAGCGCGACCAGGGAGGACGAGCAGGCGGTGTCGACGGAGACCGCCGGGCCCTCGAGGCCGAGCTTGTAGGCGATGCGGCCGGTGACGACGCTGCCGTTGCCGTCGCTGCCCGGGTAGTCGTGGTACATCACGCCGGCGAAGACACCGGTACGGCTGCCCTTGAGCGAGCCGGGGTCGATGCCCGCGCGTTCCAGCGCCTCCCAGGACAGTTCCAGCGCCAGCCGCTGCTGCGGGTCCATCGCCAGTGCCTCGCGGGGCGAGATGCCGAAGAACCCGGGGTCGAAGTCGGCCGCCCCGTCGAGGAAGCCGCCCTCCCGCGCGTAGTAGCCGTCGGGGTGCTTGGCCTCCGGGTCGCGCAGCATCGACAGGTCCCATCCCCGGTCCTCGGGGAACGGGGTGATGGCGTCCGCGCCGTCCGTCACCAGCCGCCACAGGTCCTCGGGCGAGGTCACTCCGCCCGGGTAGCGGCAGGCCATCCCGACGATGGCGATCGGCTCGTGCCGGGCGGCGGTGAGCCGTCGGTTGTCCCGGCGCAGCCGCGCGGTCTCCGCACGGGCGGCGCGCAGGGCGTCGGGGGCCGCGGGAGCCTCGGAGAGCTCGGCGGCCTCGACAAGGGGGACGTCCCGGGCGTCCGGGACGGCGTCGACGGTGCCGTCCGCGTCGCCGTCCAGGTCGGTGTCGTACTCCTCCCCGTCCGCGACGGCCTCGGCGTGCGCCGGCGCTCCGTCCTCGTCGGCGAGTTCGAGGAGGACGTCCATCAGACCGGCGTCGCGCAGGCGCCTGGTCGGGATCGACCGCAGCGCGCGGCGGATGCCGTCCTCTGCGCCGTCGCCGTCCGTGTCGTCGCCCGGCACCGGGTACGCGGCGGCCAGTTCGGCCTCCACGAATTCGGTGACGGCGAGGGCGTTGGGGTGGTCGAAGACCAGGGTGGCGGGGAGCCTGAGTCCGGTGAGCTGGTTGAGCTGGTTGCGCAGTTCGGTCGCGGCCAGCGAGTCGAAGCCCAGTTCCTGGAAGGCGCGGTCGGGTCCGATCGCCTCGGCCGAACCGTGCCCCAGCACGGCCGCCACCTGCGAGCGCACCAGCTGCAGCACCGCACG
>NZ_LGCN01000153.1 GCF_001279005.1 Streptomyces caelestis | reverse complement strand
CTGGGTTGATAGGCCGGATATGGAAGCACGGTAACGTGTGGAGTTGACCGGTACTAATAGGCCGAGGGCTTGTCCTCAGTTGCTCGCGTCCACTGTGTTGGTTCTGAAACCACGAACGGCCCCATGCAGGTCACGCATGGTCGGTTGTCTGTTTCATCGTGTTTCGGTGGTCATAGCGTAGGGGAAACGCCCGGTTACATTCCGAACCCGGAAGCTAAGCCTTACAGCGCCGATGGTACTGCAGGGGGGACCCTGTGGG
>NZ_LGCN01000152.1 GCF_001279005.1 Streptomyces caelestis | reverse complement strand
GTCGGGGAGATCGCGGCCGCGCATGTGGCGGGGGTGCTGTCCCTGGACGACGCCTGCACCCTGGTCGCGGCGCGTGCCCGGCTGATGCAGGAGCTCCCGGCCGGCGGAGCCATGATGGCGATCGAGGCGACCGAGGAGGAGGTTGCCCGTGAGCTGACCGCGGGTGTGTCGGTGGCGGCGGTGAACGGTCCGGACGCGGTGGTCGTCGCCGGTGACCAGGCGGAGGTCCTCGCCCTTGCGGCCGGGTTCGCCGACCGGGGG
>NZ_LGCN01000151.1 GCF_001279005.1 Streptomyces caelestis | reverse complement strand
GTGGGGTGTCCTCGCCGTCGGCGATCGCGGGCTCGGCTTCGGCGGCAGTGTCGGACTTCGCCTCGGGCTCGGGTTCCGGTTCGGCCTTGGCCTCCGGCTTCGCTTCGGGCTCGGGCTCCGTCTTCGTCTCTACGTCGGTCACCGGCTCGGCCTTGGCCTCCGGCTCGGGGTCGGCCTCGGCTTCGCCTTCGGCCGGGGTTTCGTTCCCGCCCGCACCACCCGTGCTGCTTTCGTCGTCGGGTGCGGGTGGCCCCTGTGGGGTG
>NZ_LGCN01000150.1 GCF_001279005.1 Streptomyces caelestis | reverse complement strand
AGCCACCCATCACCCCGGGACCACATCCCGAGTGCACTGGGGCCGGCACTGAAGGCAGCCATACGGCCGTGCCCTCAGACACCCAACAGCGTGCCCGACACTCTCGCCACCCCTCGTTCCGTTCCACGCCGAAGCAGTACTGGGAAGAGAAGCTGGTCAAGTGTGCCGAGTAGTCAACGTTCCACCCATGAGCAACCAGCATCGGACGTGCGCCGATGTACTGGCCTCTGACCTCGTCCCGCAGGACTCGGTGAGAAGTGCTC
>NZ_LGCN01000149.1 GCF_001279005.1 Streptomyces caelestis | reverse complement strand
TCGACATCTGCTCGCGGCGCGTGGTGGGCTGGTCGATCGGCGACCATATGCGGACCTCGCTGGTCACCGACGCGATCGAGATGGCTGTGGCCGCCCGCGGCGGCCAGGCGAAGGGCGTCGTTCTCCACACCGACAGGGGCGCCCAGTACAGCGCGGCCGCCTTCGCCGACGTCTGCCGCCGGCACGGCATCGGCCGCAGCAGGGGCCGGGCCGGCTCGAGCTACGACAACGCCCTGGCCGAGTCGTTCTTCCAGAGCCTCACA
>NZ_LGCN01000148.1 GCF_001279005.1 Streptomyces caelestis | reverse complement strand
ACATCACCCCCCGTCCAGATCTCCTCCAGACCCGCCAACGCGCCCACCGCCTCCGACGCCATCGCGTCGAACAACGCCGTCGTGAAATACACCGCGGTGATGCCGTGGCGGGTGAGCGCGTCGCCGAGTTCGGCCACGTCGACCTTGGCCACCGGGAGGATCACGGCGGTGCCGCCGCTGAGGAGGGGCACCCACAGCTCGTACGTGGAGGAGTCGAACGCCGGCGGCGAGTACGCCAGCACCCGCCGGTGCCGCTCCCCCGCA
>NZ_LGCN01000147.1 GCF_001279005.1 Streptomyces caelestis | reverse complement strand
GCCGGTGCCTGCGCCGCCCGCGGCATCCCGGTCACCGTCGTGGACACCGCCTCGCCGCTGGAACGCGTCCTCGGCGGTTGCCTGCCCGCCGCGATCACTGCACACGCCACGGTGCGCCGTATCCGCTTCGTGCGGGCCACCGGCCTCGTCACCCGACCGGCGATCCGGTCAGCGGTGTGGCACTGCCTGACGGCCCTCACGCCGGGAAAACTTCAGTCCCTCCGGTGGAGCGGCGGACGAGGTGCCTCCGGGGGACGCGGGGGG
>NZ_LGCN01000146.1 GCF_001279005.1 Streptomyces caelestis | reverse complement strand
TGCGGGGGAGCGGCACCGGCGGGTGCTGGCGTACTCGCCGCCGGCGTTCGACTCCTCCACGTACGAGCTGTGGGTGCCCCTCCTCAGCGGCGGCACCGCGATCGTGCTGCCCGCCCCGAAGCTGGACATCGCCGAGCTGGCGGGTGCGCTCACCGAGCACCGGGCCACCGCGGTGTATTTCACGACGGCGTTGTTCGACGCGATGGCGTCGGAGGCGGTGGGCGCGTTGGCGGGTCTGGAGGAGATCTGGACGGGGGGTGATGT
>NZ_LGCN01000145.1 GCF_001279005.1 Streptomyces caelestis | reverse complement strand
TCAGGGGTCGCAGCGGTTGGGTATGGGGCGTGAGCTGTACGGTCGTTTCCCGGTGTTCGCGGAGGCGTTCGACGCGGTGTGCGCGGGCCTGGACGGGCATCTGGAGCGGCCGCTGCGTGAGGTGGTGTGGGGTGAGGACGCGGAGGCGCTGAACCGCACGGTCTATGCCCAGGCCGGACTGTTCGCGGTCGAGGTGGCGTTGTTCCGGCTGGTGGAGTCGTGGGGTGTGCGGCCGGAGTTCGTGGCCGGGCATTCGATCGGTGAG
>NZ_LGCN01000144.1 GCF_001279005.1 Streptomyces caelestis | reverse complement strand
CGGTGGCGAGGGCGTGCGGGACGAGGGCGCGGACAGCGACCCGGAAGACCTGAATACGGCATCCGTGAGCCTCACTGAGCTGCTGCCGGACTTCGGTTCCCAGTCTGTTTGGGCGGGTGAGCCTGCCGATGTGGACATGGAGGGCGCGGAGGAGTTCGCGGGTTCGGCTGGATCGGTGGGGCTGTCGTCTGCGGGGGGTGAGGACGCGTCCGGTGCGGTTGGTGCTTCGGACCCGGGAGGGGCCGGCAGTGATGCGCGGCGGGAG
>NZ_LGCN01000143.1 GCF_001279005.1 Streptomyces caelestis | reverse complement strand
ACGGCACCCGGTCGAGCTGTTCGGCGGGGTGCGCTTCCCGGCCGTCGGCGACCTGCCCTACCTGCTGACCCTCGGGGGCCACGGCTTCTACTGGTTCCGATTGCGGCACAACGAGACACGAGAGCACGGTGAGCAGTGATGCGGTTACGCCGCCCTGGTGAACGGGGTCCGAACCCGCCATGGGGGCGCCTCCCAGGCCCTTGAGGTCCTGGGGGAGGCCGCCTCGGTCATCAACTGCGCGCTTGTCGCGTGAGACCTTTCCGAGTGATCGGCAAGGACACGCTCCCGCCTCGGGCTGCGTGAACGCCCATGGTTCCGGCTCCGCATCCGCCGGTGAGGCCTCTGGCCGCCATCAGGGCGGGACGGTTTCCTCCGTCCCGCCCTGGGCACCCTTCACGCAACCCGACGCCCCTCCGCACCCGACGCGGAAAGGACGCGACGCCATGTCGGAAGCCGTCACACGCACCGTCACGACCCCGCCCGGCCTCCTTGCGTCACTGGATCCACTGCTGAGGGAATGGCTGCCGCGACAGCGCTGGTTCGCGGGCAAGGGCCGCCCCGTCACGGGGTTCTCCCTGGTGGCGGCCACCGAACTGCTGCCGCCCACCGCCAAGCTGGGCCTGTACCACCTGCTGGTGCGCGCGCACCAGCCGCTCCAGCCGGGCCACGGCGGCCCCGAACAGCCCGGCGACTGCTACCAGCTGCTCATAGGCGTGCGCGAGGCGTTGCCGCCCCGGCTGGCGCCCGCGCTGATCGGTCATGTGACGCGGGGCCCGCTGGCCGGGCTGACGGTCTACGAGGCCCTGCACGACACCCGGCCCGCCGAACTCCTCCTGGAGGCCCTGCGCACCCAGGCCCGGATCGGCGGGCTTCGCTTCGAGCGGGACCCGCGCCAGGAGATCCGGTCCGGTCTGGTGCCGCGCCTGATGACCGCCGAGCAGTCGAACTCGTCGGTCGTCTACGGAGACACGTTCATCCTGAAGCTGCTGCGCCGGGTGCTGCCCGGGATCAACCCCGATCTGGAGCTGCCGCTGGCGCTGGCCCGCGAGGGCTGCCCCCGGGTGCCCCCGCCGACGGCCTGGCTGGTCGCGGAGCCCGATGAGGCGGCGCCCGGCCCGCCGTCGGCCGAGCCGTACGTCCTGGGGGTGCTCCAGCCGTTCGTGCGGGGCGCGACCGACGGCTGGGAGCTGGCGCTGCGGGGGCTGGCCAAGGGGGAGGACTTCGTCGCCGAGGCGCGGGCCCTCGGGCGGGCCACCGCCGAGGTGCACACCGCGCTGGCCCGCGCGCTGCCCACGGTCACGCTGGGGCACGTCCAGCTCCGCACCATGGTCGTCGGCATGACCGAGCGGCTCGAGGCGGCCGTGCACGCGGTGCCCGCGCTGCGGCCGTACGCGGACGGGCTGCGCTCGGCGTTCACGGCGCTGGACGACCTGGCCGCCGAGGGCCGTGTCTGGACCGCCCAGCGGGTGCACGGCGACCTGCACCTCGGGCAGTGCCTGCGTTCCCCGGCCGGTGACTGGTCGCTGATCGACTTCGAGGGGGAACCGGCCCGGCCGCTGGCCGAGCGGCGGATGCCGCAGCCGGCGGTGCGGGACGTGGCCGGCATGCTGCGGTCCTTCGACTACGCGGCGCGTTCGGTGGTCCCGGCGCAGCCGGACTGGGCCGTGCGGTGCCGGGCGGCGTACTGCTCCGGCTACGCGGAGGCGGCCGGCCGGGACCCGCGCACCGATCCGGTGCTGCTGCGCGCGTACGAGACCGACAAGGCGGTCTACGAGGTGGTCTACGAGGCCCGGCACCGCCCCGAGTGGCTGCCCGTGCCGCTGGCCGCCGTGCACCGGCTCGCCACGACCGATCTGATCTGACCCATCCGTTCCGCGTCCAGGAGGCTTCGCCCGTGACCCCCCGCCCCGAGTCCAGCGGTTCGCATCCGGAGCAGCCGGCCGAGCGACGGCCCGCGGCGGCCGAGCCGGCGAAGAAGGCCGCGAAGAAGACGGCCGCGGCGTCGAAGAAGACCACGGCCGAGAAGACCACGGCCGAGAAGACGGCGGCCAAGAAGACAGCAGTGAAGAAGACAGCGGTGAAGAAGGCGGTGGCCAAGAAAGCCGCGGCCCCGAGGACGGCGGTGAAGAAGGCGGTGGCCAAGAGCCCGGCCGGGGGGTCCCCGGCGGCGAGGAAGGCCGTGCGGGAGGTCGCCGCCCCGCGGTCCGCCCCGCCCGAGAGGGAGATCGCCGTCTCCCCCGCCGTGGACGCCGCCGACCGGGAGCGGCTGCTGAGCGGGACGCACCACGCCCCGCACTCCGTGCTCGGCGCGCATCCGGTGCCCGGCGGGGTCGCCTTCCGGGCGCTGCGGCCGTACGCCCTCGCGGTGACCGTCGTCTCCGGGGACCTCACCGTCGAGCTGCACGACGACGGCGACGGCTTCTTCTCGGGACTGCTGCCGCTGGGCGAGGTGCCGGCGTACCGGCTGCTCGTCACGTACGAGGGGACGGTGCACGAGACGGAGGACGCGTACCGCTTCCTGCCCACGCTGGGCGAGCTCGACCTGCACCTGATCGGCGAGGGCCGGCACGAGGAGCTGTGGACGGTCCTCGGCGCGCACCCGATGACCCACCAGGGCGTCACCGGCACCCGGTTCTCGGTGTGGGCGCCGAACGCGCGCGGGGTGCGGGTGGCCGGCACCTTCAACTTCTGGGACGGCGCCGGCTTCCCCCTGCGCTCGCTGGGCTCGACGGGGGTGTGGGAACTGTTCGTGCCGGGGATCGGCGAGGGCGAGCTGTACAAGTTCGAGATCACCCGCCCCGACGGCTCGAAGACCCTGCGCGCCGACCCGATGGCCCGCCGTACGGAGGTGCCGCCGGCCACGTCGTCGATCGTCACGTCCTCGGCGTACGAGTGGGGCGACTCCGCGTGGCTGGAGCGCCGGGCCGAGGCGCCCGCGCACCGGGCGCCGTTCTCCGTGTACGAGGTGCACCTGCCGTCCTGGCGGCCAGGACTGACGTACCGCCAACTGGCCGAGCAGCTGCCCGCGTACGTCAAGGACCTCGGCTTCACCCACGTCGAGCTGATGCCGGTCGCCGAGCACCCCTTCGGCGGCTCCTGGGGGTACCAGGTCACCGGGTTCTACGCGCCCACGGCCCGCCTGGGCGCCCCGGACGACTTCCGGTACCTGGTCGACGCCCTGCACCGGGCCGGGATCGGCGTGATCATGGACTGGGTGCCGGCGCACTTCCCGCGCGACGAGTGGGCGCTGGCCGAGTTCGACGGGCGTCCGCTGTACGAGCACGAGGATCCGCTGCGGGCCGCGCACCCCGACTGGGGCACCCTGGAGTTCGACTTCGGGCGGCGTGAGGTGCGCAACTTCCTGGTGGCCAACGCCCTGTACTGGTGCGAGGAGTTCCACATCGACGGGCTGCGGGTGGACGCGGTCGCCTCGATGCTCTACCTGGACTACTCGCGCGAGCCGGGCCAGTGGACGCCGAACGAGCACGGCGGCCGGGAGAACCTGGACGCGGTGGCGTTCCTGCAGGAGATGAACGCGACCGTGTACCGCAGGGCGCCGGGGGTCGTGACGATCGCGGAGGAGTCCACGGCCTGGGACGGCGTCACCCGGGCCACCCACCACAAGGGCCCCAGCGGCTTCGGCGGGCTCGGGTTCGGGCTGAAGTGGAACATGGGCTGGATGCACGACTCGCTCCAGTACATGAGCCACGAGCCGGTCCACCGCCGGTACCACCACGGCGAGATGACGTTCTCGATGGTGTACGCCTACAGCGAGAACTACGTGCTGCCGATCTCCCACGACGAGGTGGTGCACGGCAAGCGGTCCCTGGTGTCGAAGATGCCCGGCGACTGGTGGCAGCAGCGCGCCAACCTGCGCGCCTACCTGGGCTTCATGTGGGCCCACCCGGGCAAGCAGCTCCTCTTCATGGGGCAGGAGTTCGCACAGGGCGCCGAGTGGTCGGAGGTGCACGGTCCGGACTGGTGGCTCCTCGACCCGCACTACGGCGCGGAGGCCGACCACCGCGGGGTGCGCGACCTGGTGCGCGACCTCAACACCGTGTACCGGAACACTCCGGCGCTGTGGCGGTGCGACACCGAGCCGTCCGGTTTCCGGTGGGTGACCGGGGACGCGGCCGAGGACAACGTGTTCGCGTTCCTGCGGTACGACGGCGACGGCTCCCCGCTGCTCGCGGTGTCCCACTTCGCGCCCGTGGTCAGGCAGGACTACCGGATCGGCGTCCCCGACGACGTGCCCGCCTGGCACGAGGTGGTGAACACCGACGCCGGCCGCTACGGCGGCGGTGACGTCACCCGCCCGGACCCGGTCAAGCCGGAGCCGCAGGGGCGGCACGGGTTCCCGGCGAGCGTCCGGCTGACCCTGCCGCCCCTGGCGACGGTGTGGCTGCGCCCGGCCTGAACCCCGGGCCCCCGCTCAGTCCAGGGCGTCGGCCAGCGGCTTCGGCAGCGGCTCGGTGTGCAGGACCCCGAGCCGCTGGGTGGCGCGGGTGAGCGCCACGTACAGGTCGCTGGTGCCGTAGCGGGCCGGCTCGACCACGAGGACCGAGTCGAACTCCAGCCCCTTGGCCTGGCGCGGGTCGAGCAGCACGACGTCGTGCGCCAGATCGGGTTCGGCGCCCGCCGTCACCCCGTCGAGGCGGGCGGCCAGGGCGCGGTGCAGCGCGCGCGGTGCGATGACGGCGAGGCGGCCCTCGTGGGGGGTGAGCTCCGCGACGGCCTTGGCGACGGCGCCGGGCAGGTCGTCGGTGACGCGGGCCCAGGGCCGTACGCCCGTGGAGCGCACCGATCCGGGCGGCTCGAAGCCGGGGTGCTCCGCGCGGACCACGGCCGCGGCGACGTCCATGATCTCGGCGGGGGTGCGGTAGTTGACGCCGAGCCGGGTGTGCTCCCAGCGGTCCTCGACGAACGGGGTGAGGATGTCCGCCCAGGAGCCGACACCGCCCGCCTCGGAGGTCTGCGCCGGGTCGCCGACCAGGGTCATCGAGCGGGTGGGGCTGCGTCGCATCAGCAGCCGCCATGCCATGGGGGTGAGTTCCTGCGCCTCGTCGACGATGATGTGCCCGAACGCCCAGGTGCGGTCGGCGGCGGCGCGTTCGGCGGCGCTGCGGTGGTCGTCCTCCTCGTGCCGTTCGGCGAAGCGTTCGGCGTCGATGATGTCGTGCGCGGACAGCACCTCGGAGGAGTCCGGGTCGTCCTCCTCCTTGTCCTCGAACTCGTAGGTGCGGGAGGCGTACGAGACGTCCAGGACGCCCTGCGCGAAGGCGATCTGCGTCTGCCGCTCGCGTTCGGCCCGGGCGCGTGCGAGGCGGTCGTCCTCGCCGAGGAGTTCGGCGGCCTCGTCGAGCAGGGGCACGTCGGAGATCGTCCAGTGCCGGGTGACCGGGCGGCGGACGGCGGCGGCGTCCTCGTCGGGGAGGTACCCCTCGGGGGCGGCGAGGAAGTCGGCGACCAGCCGCTGCGGGGTGATCCGGGGCCACAGCCGGTCGATGGCGGACCAGACCTCGGGGTTGTCTGCGAGTTCGTCGCGGATCTGGGTGATGTCGCTGGGGTCGAGCAGGTTGCTTCCGTCGTAGGGGTCGGTGCCGATGCGTTCGGCGACCATGTCGGTGAGCGCGTTGAGAATGTGGCCCTCGAAGTGCTCGCGGGCCGCGTTGTGCGGCAGCTTCGCGGCGCGGGTGCGTTCGCGGGCGACGTTCACCAGGCCGTCGTCGAGCATGAGGACCTCGCGGTCGTGCTCGATGGCGATCACCGGGTCGGGCAGCGCCTGCCGGTCGCGCACGACGGCGGCGAGGACGTCGGCCATCTCGGCGCGGCCCTTGACGGCGGCGGCCTCGGGGGTGTCGGTCCGGGTGGTCCGTACGCCGGGGTACAGCTCGCCGACGGTCGCCAGGAGCACGCCGGTCTCGCCGAGGCTGGGCAGCACCTCGCCGATGTAGCCGAGGAACGCCGGGTTGGGGCCGACGATCAGGACGGCGCGGCGGGCCAGCAGCTCGCGGTGCTCGTAGAGGAGGTAGGCGGCGCGGTGCAGGGCGACGGCGGTCTTGCCGGTGCCGGGGCCGCCCTCGACGACCATGACCCCGCGGTGCGGGGCGCGGATGATGCGGTCCTGGTCGGCCTGGATGGTGCGCACGATGTCGCCCATGCGGCCGGTGCGCGCGGAGTTCAGGGCGGCGAGCAGCACGGCGTCGCCGGTCGGGTCCTCGTGGCCGGTGCGGGTCTCGTCGCCGAGGTCGAGGACCTCGTCGTGCAGGGCGGTGACCCGGCGGCCCTCGGTGGAGATGTGCCGGCGGCGCCTGAGCCCCATCGTGGTGTGGCCGGTGGCCAGGTAGAACGGGCGGGCCACGTCGGCGCGCCAGTCGATGAGGACGGGCGTGCGTTCGGCGTCGTCGGCGCGCAGGCCGATCCGGCCGATGTGGTGGGTGTCGCCGGAGGCGAGGTCGATCCGGCCGAAGCAGAGGGAGCCGTCCACCGCGTTCAGCGCGGCGAGCAGTCCGGAGCGCTCGGCGACGAGGATGTCCCGCTCCAGCCTGGCCTGCCGGGGGGTGTGGCCCAGGGCGAGCGCCTCCGTGACGGACACCTCGGCGTCGCCGCGCAGGGCGTCCACGCGTGCGTACAGTCCGTCGACGAATTGCTGCTCCTGCCGCAATTCGTCGTCCGGAAATTCGGTGTTTGACAATTCCACTCCCGCCCGGATATACTGTGGTCACTGAACTTCACTGCGACTTCCTTCATGATTTCCTCGAGAATGAAGTCGCGAATCAATGAATATACGCAAAGAAAACCCCCGGGCGCAATTGCCCGGGGGTTTTCTCGTGCCGTATGCCAGGTCGTACGAGGTCAGAGCACGTCCGCCAGCTCCTCGAGCAGCCGCCGCTTGGGCCTGGCCCCCACCATCGACCGCAGCGGCTCCCCGTCGCGGAACACCATGAAGGTCGGCATCGACAGCACCTTGTAGGCGTTGGTCGTCTCCGGATTGGCGTCCACGTTCAGCTGGACGACCTTCAGCCGGCCGTCCTCCTCGGCGGCCAGCGCGCTCAGCACCGGGGCCATCTGCCGGCACGGCGGACACCAGTCGGCCGTGAACTCCACCAGCACCGGCAGCTCCGACCCGATCACCTCCGCCGCGAAGTCCGCGTCGCCCACCTCGGGCACACCTCTCACCGCAGTTCCCCTCCCAGTTCGCACACCGGTTCCGGACCGCCCGGAACCGCCGCCTCGGCGGCCAGCCCGTCCCGCGCCGACTCCGCCCGCGCCAGCTGCGCGCCGACCTTCGCCCGCACCGCTCGCAGCTCGCCGATCAGCGCGTCCAGCTCGTCCAGCTTGCGCCGGTAGACCTGGAGCGAGGCGGGGCAGGAGTCGCCCTCGGGGTGCCCGGCCCGCAGGCACTCCACGAACGGCCGGGTCTCCTCCAGGTCGAACCCGAAGTCCCGGAGCGTGCGGATCTGCCGCAGCAGCCTCAGGTCGCCCTCGTCGTAGGCCCGGTGTCCGTTGGCCGTCCGCCGCGCGGACAGCAGCCCGCGCGACTCGTAGTACCGCAGCGTCCGCGTGGTGGTCCCGGCCCGCGCGGCCAGCTCGCCGATTCGCATGGGGACGAACGTAAGCCTTGACGTCGGCGTCAAGGCAAGGGTGGAGCCGGGACGGAAAAGGGCCGAGCGGCCGGGCTCACGGGGGCGGAGCCTGGCCGCTCGGCGGCTGCGGAGGCCCGGATACGGGTGACGGGCCTCCGGCGACCGGGCGGCTGAGCAACGGGGGGAGTGTCCCAGCCGCCCGGGTCCGTGGGGTGTGCGGCGTCGGCCGTCAGGCCTTGGCCAGCTCCTTCTCGCCGCCCTTCTCGGGCAGCTCGGCGCGGGGGTCGTCGTCGGCGTCGCCGTCGGCGCCGTGGTCGTCCAGCAGCGTCTTCTCGTCGAAGGGGGCGCGGCCGGCCAGGACCTCGTCCACCCGCTCCCGGTCGATCTCCTTGGTCCAGGTGCCGATCAGGACGGTGGCGACGGCGTTGCCCGCGAAGTTGGTGAGGGCGCGGGCCTCGCTCATGAAGCGGTCGATGCCGACGATCAGGCCGATGCCGTCCACCAGGGCCGGCTTGTGCGACTGGAGGCCACCGGCCAGCGTGGCGAGACCGGCGCCGGAGACACCCGCGGCGCCCTTGGAGGCCACCAGGAGGAAGAGCAGCAGCGGGATCTGCTCGCCGATCGACATCGGCGTGCCCATGGCGTCGGCGATGAACAGCGAGGCCATGGTCATGTAGATCATGGTGCCGTCGAGGTTGAAGGAGTAGCCGGTCGGGACGGTGATGCCGACCACCGGCTTGCTGACGCCCAGGTGCTCCATCTTCGCGATGAGGCGCGGCAGCGCCGACTCCGACGAGGAGGTGGAGAGGATCAGCAGGAACTCGCGGCCCAGGTACTTGAAGAGCGAGAAGACGTTCACGCCCGCGATGACGCGCAGCATCGTGCCCAGCACCAGGAAGATGAACAGGACGCAGGTGACGTAGAAGCCGAGCATCAGCACGGCCAGGCTCTTGAGGGCGTCGACGCCGGCCGAGCCGGTGACCGCGGCGATGGCGCCGAAGGCGCCGACCGGGGCCGCCCACATGATCATCGCCAGGACGCGGAAGACCAGCCGCTGGATGTGCTCGATGCCGCGCAGGACCGGCTGGCCGGCGTTGCCCATGGCCTGCAGGGCGAAGCCGCAGAGCAGGGCGACCAGCAGGGTCTGCAGGACCTCGCCGGCGGTGAACGCGGAGACGATCGTGGTCGGGATGATGCCCATCAGGAAGTCGACGGTGCTCTTGGCCTCCGCGTCGACCTGCGCCTGACCGGTCTCCTTGACGGCGTCGGTGACCGCGAGGCCCGTGCCCGGGTCCAGGATGTTGCCGACGACCAGGCCGATGGCCAGCGCGACGACCGACATCACCAGGAAGTAGCCCAGGGCGATGCCGCCGACGGCGCCGACCTTGGCGGCCTTCCGCACGGAGCCGATGCCCAGCACGATGGTGCAGAAGATGATCGGCGAGATCATCATCTTGATCAGGTTCACGAAGCCGGTGCCCAGTGGCTTCAGCTCGGTCGCGAAGTCGGGCGCGAGCAGACCGACGGCGATACCGAGGGCGACCGCGATGATCACCGCGATGTAGAGATAGTGCGTGCGGTCCCGCTTGGCCTTGGGTGCGGCAGGTGCCGTAGCGGATGTGCTGGTCACGGCGGCCCTCCTTGACGACGTCGTCGGCATCACCGGCGTGCGGCTCACGTCCGGGGGATGGGTTTTCGGGGAACGCCGTGACTATGTCGTGCCTTGTGAGCGCGGTCACCCTTCCGTTCATTTAGTTCACCGTGGACCGCGGATGCAGACTGGCGGCATGCGCATCCCCCTCCCCCGGCCCCGCAGCCTCGCGGGCCAGCTCTTCGCCATGCAGGCCGTGCTCATCGCGGTGGTCGTGGCCGGGTACGCGCTGTTCACGTACGTCAGCAACCGCAGCCAGGCCGAGGAGGCGGCGGGCCGCCAGGTCACCGCGGTGGCCCGCTCGGTCGCCGACTCCCCTTCCGTACGGCAGGCGATCCGCTCCTCCGCCCCCTCGGCCCGGCTCCAGCCGTACGCGGTGGAGGTGGTGCGCGACACCGACGTCGACTTCGTCACGATCATGAATCCCCGGGGCATCCGCTGGACCCACCCCAACCCGGACCAGATCGGCCTGGTCTTCCAGGGGAACACGGCCCCGGCGCTCCGGGGCCGCACCTTCACCGAGACCTACACCGGCACCCTCGGCCCGTCGGTCCGGGCGGTCACCCCGGTCCGGGACGGCGACCGGATCGTCGGCCTGGTCAGCGCCGGCATAAGGGTCGAGGAGATCAGCCAGCGCGCCCAGGAACAGCTGACGGCGCTGCTCGCGGTCGCGGCCGGCGCCCTCGGACTCGGCGCGATCGGCACGTACGTCATCAACGCGCGGCTGCGCCGGCACACCCACGGCATGAACGCGACCGAGCTCAGCCACATGCACGACTACCATCAGGCCGCGCTCCACGCCGTGCGCGAAGGGCTGCTGATGCTGGACGGCCAGTACAGGGTGGCGCTGATCAACGACGGCGGCCGGGAGCTGCTGGGCGTGACTCCGGAGGAGGACGTGGTGGGCAGGTCGGTGGCGGAGCTGGGGCTGCCCACACCACTGACGGGCGCGCTGCTGGCCTCCGAGCCCCGGGTGGACGAGGTGCATCTGACGGCGGACCGGGTGCTGGTGGTGAACACCTCACCGGTCACCGGCGGCCAGCGGCACGGCTCGGTGGTGACCCTGCGGGACGTGACCGAGCTCCAGTCGCTGATGGGCGAGCTGGACTCCGAGCGGGGCTTCACCCAGGCGCTCAGGTCGCAGGCGCACGAGGCGGCGAACCGGCTGCACACCGTGGTCTCGCTGATCGAGCTGGGCCGCGCGGAGGAGGCGGTGGACTTCGCGACGGCCGAGCTGGAACTGGCGCAGGCGCTCACCGACCAGGTGGTGGCGGCGGTGAGCGAGCCGGTCCTGGCGGCGCTGCTGCTCGGCAAGACCGCCCAGGCCAACGAACGGGGCGTGGAGCTGGTGGTGTCGGACGACAGCCGCCTGGACGACGGCCTGCTCCCGGACACCCTGCCCGCCCGGGACCTGGTCACCATCCTCGGCAACCTGATCGACAACGCCGTGGACGCGGCACAGGGCGGGGTGCGGCCCCGCGTGACGGTGACGGCACTGACCGAGGAGGACGGGGACGGGGACGGCTCGGAGCTGATCCTGCGGGTCTCCGACACCGGACCCGGCGTGGACCCGGACCACACGGAGGCGGTCTTCCAGCGCGGCTTCACGACCAAACCGGCCGGCCCGGGCGGGCG
This sequence comes from Streptomyces caelestis, assembly GCF_001279005.1. Lineage (GTDB taxonomy): Bacteria > Actinomycetota > Actinomycetes > Streptomycetales > Streptomycetaceae > Streptomyces > Streptomyces heliomycini. The sequence continues at coordinate 99,751 of NZ_LGCN01000143.1, read as the reverse complement.
GGGGCTGGGCCTGGCGCTCGTCCGGCAGGCGGCGGGCCGGCACGGCGGGACGCTGTCGGTGACGTCCGGGGACGAGGGCGGCGCGGTGTTCGAGGCGCGGCTGCCGCTCAGGGACGCCGCGGTCGCGCAGGGTGCGGGAGGCGCCGTATGAGCGGAACGACCGGGGAGCCCATCAGAGTGCTGGTGGTCGAGGACGATCCGGTGGCCGCCGACGCCCATGTGATGTACGTCGGGCGGGTGCCGGGGTTCGTCGCCGTGGGCAAGGCGCACACCGGGGCGGAGGCGCGCCGGGTCCTGGAGCGCACGCCCGTCGACCTGCTCCTCCTCGACCTGCACCTGCCGGACGTGCACGGGCTCCAGCTGGCGCGCTCGCTGCGGGCGGGCGGCCACCACGCCGACGTGATCGCGGTGACGTCGGCGCGGGACCTGGCGGTGGTGCGGGAGGGGGTGTCGCTGGGGGTCGTGCAGTACGTGCTGAAGCCGTTCACGTTCGCGACCCTGCGGGACCGGCTGGTGCGCTACGCCGAGTTCCACGCGGCGGTGGGCGAGGCCAGCGGGCAGGACGAGGTGGACAGGGCACTGGCGGCGCTGCGCGCACCGGGCCCGGCCGCACTGCCGAAGGGGCTGAGCGGGCCGACGCTGGAGCGGGTGACGGGGGCGCTGCGCGAGGTCGAGGACGGGCTGACGGCGGCGGGCGTCGCCGAGGCGGTGGGGATCTCCCGGATCACGGCCCGCCGGTATCTGGAGCACCTGGTGGAGGCGGGGAGGGCGGGGCGGGCGCCGGTGTACGGGCAGGTGGGGAGGCCGGAGCTGGTGTATCGGTGGGTTCGAGGGCTTCAGCAGCGGTGAGAGCCGCGCCGGCTTGAGCGGGGGAACCGGCTCGGGTGAAGGCGTCGGCGGCTCGCAGGTAGGAGGTGCGGGCATCCGCGAGGCGCTGGAGGTGTGTCTGAGCAGCTGCCAGGTTTCTGAGCATGCGACCGGTTTCAAACCAGTTCTCGAATTCGTGCAAGACCTTCAGAGCCTTGCCGTACGCACCGATCGCCTCCTCCGCCCGACCCGCCGCCGCAAGGGCGACGCCCAGGTTGCCCCACGCGGAGGCCTCACCTTGACGGTCACCGGCGGCCCGGTACAGGTCACGGGCACTGATGAGTGCCTCGATCGCCTCTTCCGGCCGACCGGCCTCATCCAAGGAGCAACCCAAGTTGTCCCACGCCTTGGCCTCACCGCGACGGTCCTTGAGGGCCCGGAACAAGTCGCGGGCATACGCGTGCGCGCTGATCGCCTCGTCCATCATGCCCGCCTCCTGCAGGACGAAGCCGAGGTTGTCCCAAGCGGCGGCCTGACCATGATGGTCGCCGACAGCCCGGTACAGGTCACGGGCACTGGTGAGTGCCTCGCTCGCCTCTCTCAGCCGACCCGACTGCATCAGGGCAGCGCCCAGCCCCAGCCACGCCTGCGCCTCACCCGGACGGTTCCCGGCGCGGTGAGCGACCTCCTGCGTGGCACGGTTGATCGTGATCAGATCGTCGAAGTGCCGCCGCCAGCCGAGGTACACCGTCAGCATCCCGGCCAGCTCCAACGCCACGGACGCGTATCGCTCCTCCCGCACCCACAACGTGGCTGCCACCAGCCCCGCCCGCTCATCGTCCAGCCACGCCACAGCCTGCGCACGGTCGGCGAATGGCTGCGGCTCCAACTTCACCGGCAACGCACTGAACCAGACATGGGCTGCGGCAGACCGCAAGGCGTAGAACACCAACACCCGCGCCCGTGCGGTTTCCCCCTCCTCCCGAAGAGCCGCGTGGCCGGCCACCACACCTGCCCCGAATGCCCGCACCAGGTCATGCAACCGCCACCGCCCACTCCCCCTCTCAAGGAGATGCGCACGGACCAATGCCTTCAGTTCCCGCGCCGGAGGCACCTCGGCGCCGACCAACGCGGCAACAACCTGGTCACTCACCTCAGCCCCCGGTGCGAGGGCGAGCAACCGCAGCAGCCGAGCCTGCTCGGACGGCAGTCGACGGTAGGACAACTCAAAGGCGGCACGAACGCTGCGCTCACCGTCGTCGAGGTGGTCGAGACGGTCACGGGACTCGGTCAGTTCCGCCACGAGTTCGTCCACCGGCTTGTCCGGGTCCTCCGCCAGCAGGGCGGCCGCGATCTGCAGGGCCAGCGGAAGGTGCCCGCAGAGGCCGGCGAGGCGCTCGGCCGTGTCGGGGTCGTCGGCCACCCGGCTGTCGTCCGGGGCCGCGATGCGCAGGGCGCGGTCGAGGAGTTCGTACGCCTCCCTCGGACTGAGCTGGTCCAGGGGAACGAGCCGCGCGCCCAATTGGGGCAACCGGTCGCGTGACGTGACCAGGACGTGGTGCCGGGAGTCGCCCGGCAGGAGGGGTCGTACCTGGTCCGGCGAGGAGGCGTTGTCGGCCAGGACCAGCACCGCGCCACGCTCGTCAGCCCGGGTGGCCAGCGTGGAGCGGTAGAGCGCCGCCCGCTCGTCCGTCGTGGTGGGGATGTGCTCCGGCGGGGTGCCGAGGGCGCGCAGCAGGGCCTGGAGGGCACGGTCGGCGGTGACGGGTTCCCGGTCGTAACCGTGCAGGTCGATGAAGAGAACGCCGCCGGGGAACCAGCCCCGTTCACGGGCCAGGTGCGCGGTCTCGACGGCGAGCGCGGTCTTGCCGATGCCGCCGAGACCGGACACGGCGGCGACGAGGGTCGCCGCCGGCTGCGTCCCGGCCGGGTCCAGCGCGCGCAGCAGTTCCTCCGTCTCCTGCTCCCGCCCCGTGAACCCGCCGGGTCTCGGCGGCAGACCGGCCAGCGCCTCCGGGACGGCGGCCCCGCCCTGCTGGATCACGACCTGCACGCCGACCACCTCGCGCAGGAAGACCCCGCCCCGGAAGTCGGTGTGGTCGCCGTCGTACCAGGACGTCCCGCTTCCCGGCGCGGACCGCTCCATGGCCCGCGCGACGGTACCGGCGAGGCCCCGCGGATCGGCGGCGAGCAGGTCGGCCACCGTCTCGCCCCACTCCCGTACGGCCTCCCGCCGTACCGGGTCCTGTGCCGCCTCGGCGATGTCCCGGACGGATGCACCGGTGTCGAGGCCTACCGCCCGCGCCAGCCTCTCCACCGCCCGGCGTCCACCGTCCCCGCCCGCGGCCAGGGCCGCCAACAGTGCCGCCTCCATACGCCGTACCCGCCCCCGTCAAGAACTCACGACAGTGCGTCAAAGGTAGTACGTGAGAGGTGTGTTCATGCCGTCTTCGCGTACCAGACGATCTGTGATGCCAGTCCCGCCACGGCGAGTGCCTCCAGCACCGACAGCGTGACCAGCAGCCCGCCGCCGTCGCCGTTCACCCAGAACACGATCAGGGCGGCCAGCGGCACCGCGCAGAACGCCGTCAGGTCGATCACGGTCTGAACCGTCTTGCGGGACCGGCGCCGGGTGTCGCTCCGGTGGTACGCCTCCCACCCGAACGTCGTGAAGCCGCCCCCGTTCGCCGCGAGGGCGGCCAACCGGGGTCCCAGGTCGTCCCGGACGTAGCGGCCGATGGCCGAGATCTTCTCGTCGTTGACGAGGTAGGTCCATCCGAGGACGACGCACACCGGCGGCAGCGCCAGGAGCATCGAGGGCTGCTTCGCCTGGGCCGCGGCGGCGATGGCGGCGGCCACGACGGCCAGCGTCACGTAGAGGAGGTTGTCCCGGAACCCGATCCTCGCCTTCTGCTCGTCCTTCACGGTCTGGTACTCGGCGAGCAGCAACTGCCCGACGGTGAGGTCCTGTTCCGGCACTCGATCCCCTTCCCCCGGTTGTAACTTAGGACTATGCAGGAGACCCGGTCCACTGTTCTGGTCCTGACCGCACTCCCCCTCGAATACACCGCCGTCCGCGCGCACGTCGAGGAGCGGGAGGAACTGGTGCACCGCGACGGGACCCGGGTCGAGAAGGGCCGGCTCCCCGGCGCCTCCTGGCACGTCGCCCTCGCCGAACTGGGCATGGGCGCCGAGCGGGCCGCCGCCCTCACCACCCAGCTCATCACCTGGCTGCGCCCCGAGGCCGTGTTCTTCGTCGGCGTCGCCGGCAGTCTGAAGGAGGACGTCGGGATCGGTGACGTCGTCGTGGGCACGAAGGTGTACGAAATCCACGGCGGCAAGCAGACGCCGGAGGGTTTCCTGGTCCGGCCGAACGCCCTGCCGGGCTCGCACGCACTCGAACAGGCGGCCCGTTCCGCCGTGCGGGACATGCCCGACGTACGGGCGCACTTCCTGCCGATCGCCACGGGCGACGTCGTCCTGGCGGACGCCGAGTCCGAGATCGCCCGCCACCTCCGTAGGAATTACAACGACGCGGGCGCGATCGAGATGGAGGGCTCCGGCGCACTCCAGGCGGCCCACCTGAACGGCCAGGTGAACGCCCTGGTGATCCGGGGCATCAGCGACCGCGCCGACGCCGGGAAGCACAAGGCCGACGCCTCGGGTTCCCAGAAGCACGCCGCCGAGCAGGCCGCGTCGGTGACGGTGGCCGTGCTGCACAAGCACCGGCCCCGAGAGGGTTCCTCCGACTCCGAGGAGCGTCCCCATCGGCACGGGGACGGCGGAGCGACGTACGGCGGAGACCACATCGACTTCCGGGGCGGCACCTTCCACGGCCCCGTCACCGGCAAGCAGAGCGGAGGGCAGCGGTAGGGAGACCGTCCACGGGCCTGTCCCGCGAGCAACCGCCACCCTCCCGCCCCGCCCGCTGGGCTTCACCGGCCGGTCGGCGGAGCTGGACCGCCTGCTCCCGCACCTCTCCCCCAGTGAGGACGACACGGCCGCACTGCCGCTCCTCGTCTTCGCCGTCACGGGGATGGGCGGCATCGGCAAGACCGCACTGGCGGTGGAGGCGGCGCACCGGGCCCGTGCGCGGGGCTGGTTCCCTGGCGGGACGCTCTTCGTGGACCTGCGCGGGTACGACGACGATCCGGTCACGGCTGACCAGGCGGTCCTGGCGCTGCTCGACGCGCTCGGCGTACGGGACGGGGACCTGCCGCCGACGGCGGACCGCCGGTACGACACGTACCGCGCGCTCCTCGCCGAGCGACGGGACAGGATGTTGCTGATCCTGGACAACGCCTCGGATCCCGCCCAGTACCTGCCGCTCCTGCCCGGCACGGACCACCACCGGGTGCTCATCACCTCCCGGGACCGCCCCGACTCCCTTCCGGTACGCCTGATCGACCTGGAAACACTCGCCCCGGACGACTCCGTCGCCCTCGTGACCCGCGCCCTGCACGACACCGACGAACGGGACGGACGCCCGGCGCGTGAACCCGGCGCGCTGCGCGAACTGACTCACCTTTGCGGTCATTTGCCCCTGGCCCTCCAGATCGCAGCGGGGATGCTGCGTCGGCGTCGCCACCGGGACATCGCCTCTCTGGTGGCCGAGATCCGGGACGCGGGGGACCCGGCCACCGTCCTCGACCGTGGCAGCCCCGGAACGGACCTGTATGGACGCTCCCTGGTCCTGCGTCCCGTGCTGGAGGCTTCGTACCGTCGGCTGCCGCCCGACCAGGCCCGGCTGTTACGCCTGCTCTGCCTCGCACCAGGCGCGGAGACCGGGACGGAGGCGATCGCCGCCCTCGCCGATCTCGACACGAAGTTCGTGGTGTCGCTCCTGGAGGACCTGGCCGCCAGGTACCTCGTCACGCCGGTGCGGAGCGACAACGGGACGGCTTTCGCCATGCGGTGGCGGTTGCACGACTTGGTGCGGGTGTTCGGGGCGGGTGTGGTGGCGGGGGATGCAGGGTTGCGGGAGGAGGGGGAGGCGGCGCGGGAGCGGGTGCTGGAGTTATACGCGCGGTGGGTGGAAGCGGCTGATGGCCGGTTGCGGTGGCTGCCGGGGAAGAGGGAGCCGGAGCGGTTCGGTGACCGAGGACAGGCGTTGGCGTGGCTGGATGCGGAGCGGTCCGGTCTGGTCGCGGCGGTGGAGTGGGGGCGGGAGGAGCGGTTCGCGGGTGCGGTAGTGCGCCTGGCCTTGTGCCTGGCCGAGTACCTGATCTGGCGGCGGTATTTCGACGACTGGATCGCCGTCGCAGAAGCTGCGCGGGAGGCCGCCCGCCGGTCCGAGAACCGACTGGGCGAGGCCAACGCGTGGGGCAACCTGGGCAGCGCCCTACAGGAGACCGGACGGACGGGAGAGGCGATCGACGCCCATACCCGCGCCCGCGACCTGTTCCAAGCCGTCGGAAACCGCCGCGGCGAGGCCCTCGCATGGAACAACCTCGGCCTCGCCCTGCAGTACGCCGACCGAGCAGAGGACGCGATCGACGCTCACACCCGCGCCCGCGACCTGTACCAGGCCGGCAGGAACCGCCACCTTGAGGCCATTGCGTGGAACAACCTCGGCCTCGCCCTGAGGACGGCAGGCAGGGCGGGGGAGGCGATCGACGCCCACACTCGCGCCCGCGACCTGTTCCAAGCCGTCGGGAACCGCCACCGCGAGGCCATTGCGTGGAACAACCTCGGCCTCGCCCTGGTGCAGACGGGCCGGATGGAGGAGGCGATCGAGGCGTACGGTAAGTGCCTGAAAATCTACTGGGAGTTCGAAGACTCGTACGGTGCGGGGCAGACCCTCAGTAACCTAGCCCTCGCCCACGAGGCCGCCCGTCGCCCCGTCGAAGCCCGCACCGCCTGGCTCCGGTCCGCTGACGCCTACACCCGCGCCAACGCCCCTGCCGAAGCTGTCCAAGCCTGCGCCCGGGCCGACGAGCAAACGGAATAGCTCTCCCCCGGACCCACCCCCGCATACCTCCGGGTGTACTCGGCCGCGCTGAAGAACTGGTCACACACCGCATATGGAGGAGCGGCCCCCGACCGCGGAAGAGGTACCCGCAGTCGGGGGCATTACCCGTCCCGTCGGGGGAAGCCGGACGGGGGTCACACGTTGCTGCCCTTGTGCCTCACAGTGCCCGGGAAACGGCAGCCGTCCGGTGTGGTGCAGGGGCGCACTCAGGCGCCTCGGGCGTCAAGCTCCCGGTAGGGGTTGCCCTCCGCCGGAGTCACCCGCCAATAGGTCTCGACCATGGCCTTGTACTGCCGATGGGCCGGATTCAGGCCCGTGTGTTTCAGCGCCCAGATCTCCACATGCTCAGGGGAGTCGTCCGACGCCGGCGCCTCTGCCCCGCACGTCATGCACAGGGCGGAATAGACGGCCTGCGGATCACCCTCGCCGGCTTCCGGCCCCAGTGCCCATTCAGCCGCTTTGCCGATCGAACGCGTCACGCTTCCCCCCGGCTCCGCCTGTTCACTTCCGCTACCCGGGCGCGCAGCCTCGCATCCGTCCTCGTCCGGCAACGTGGGCAGGCGCAGGGCGGGAACCTGTCGAAGAGTTCCGGTACGTCGGCAGGCTTGACGGTCCACAACGGCCGTACCTGGGTGCGGACACCTGTCCGCGGGTTGATCCGGTAGACCTCAATGGTCATCGTCACCGGGCATCCCCCCAGGAATTCACCCAGGGCCCCGCCCATGCCTGAGCGCCCGTACGGTTGGTCCTGGGCGAGGCGCCCAGATGTGCCACGTAGGGTCGGACGAGCGCGCCTGTCGGCTCCCAGGCTTCTTCCGCCTCCCCATCGCGGAGCAGCCGCGTCCGCGGAGACGTCGGGCACCCCTTCGTACGAAGCCGGTGCACAGTGACCAGCCGGGCACCAAAAACACATGGTGCTGGAGGGAACTGCACCCTTCGAGGTGCTACGGCGGTCGCTGCGTGCCGACTGTGCCTGCCAGGGGTACGCGGTCCGAACAGGACCGCCCTCAGCCAGTCGAGCAGCTGCGTGATAAGCATGGGTTGTCGACGCTCCTCGTAAGCGTTGGCCACGACCTGGGGCCGTTCGCGCGGTCGCCGGGGTCCTTGCGTCTCACCAGGCTGACGCACCCTCAAGGAGCTTTCGGTGCAGTTCCGACGACGCTTGGGACGTTTCAGCGGTAGCGTGAAAAAACGCCCAAAAGTCCTCGGGGGAAGTATTGAACAGCGCACTGAGATCGGCTATGCGGTCGGCCAACCTGTCGCCCAGGCAGTTGGCGGTACGGGTAGGCGTCTCCGACAAGACAGTGGAACGGTGGGTGGCGGACGCTGAATTGATCCCGCACGCCAGAAACCGGGAAGACGCCTGCAGAACGCTGGGAGTTGACGAAGAGATGCTGTGGCCGAAAGCGGTGAAGGACCGAATCAAGTCCGGTGGGGACCGCGAGATCATCCATTCCTACCCCTACCGGTCCTCCTGTCCCTCGACGGTCTGGGCCGAACTCGTCGAGAAGTCCACGACGGACATCCTCTTCGCGGGGTACACGAACTACTTCCTCTGGATCGACCAGCCCGCGTTCGTGTCGACCCTGCGCCGGAAACTCGACGGTGGGTGCCGCGTGCGTTTCCTACTGGGCGACCCTGACGGCGAGACAACGCGCAACCGCGAGCAGATCGAAGACGTGGCCCTCACCGTTTCCACGCGCATCCGGATCACTCTTGAGCACCTGGGCAAACTCGGTACGCACGAGGGTCTGGAAGCACGTTTCTCCGCGGCGAGCGACGCGACCAGTCACGTCTCACTGTCGGTCTTCCGTTTCGACGACGAGGCGCTCGTCACGCCTCATCTGGCCCGCCTGGTCGGGCACGACTCGCCTCTGCTGCACCTGCGGAAGCTCGGCGGCACCGGAATGTTCGCCCGGTTCACCGACCATGCCGAAGAGTTGTGGTCGAGAGGAATCCCGATGGGTTCTCAGGGCTAGGGCGCAGAACGGCCCGGGGCCGACCGCGTGTGCGCGGTCGGCCCCGGGCCGTCGTGGTCCGCCGAGGGCGGAGGGGCCGCTACTTGAGGTAGACGATGCCGTCCGTGGTGATGGCCGGACGGCCGCTCGTGCCGACGACCACGATCTTGATCGTGTGCTTGGCGCTGCCGCTCCAGGTCTTGGTCCAGATCGCGTCACGGTACTTGGTGGTGGAGGACTTCAGGTCCACGGTGGCGGTCTTCTTGCCGTCCACGTAGATGTGGGCCTGGCCGGAGGTGGTGGCGCGGGAGACGGTCCAGGCGACGGAGCGGCCGGTGAAGGTCCAGCTCAGTGAGGCGTTCTTGGAGGAGCTGGAGTACGACTTGCCACCGAGGTAGCTGGAGGAGGACTTGGTCGTCCACGTCCCGGACTTGGTGGCGGAGCTCTCCTGGAGGATGACCGGGGTGCCGGCGACCGAGGCGGTGGCGGTGTTGCCGGCCCGGTCGTAGGCCTTCATCGACCAGGTGGTGGCGGCACCGGACTTGGCGGTGTGGCCGGCGCTGGTGGTCGTGGGCCCGTAGGTCTTGGCGGTCGGGGCGGTGAGCCGGACCTCCTTCAGCGCGACGCCGTCGGTGGCCTTCCACTTCAGCGTCAGCGGGACGGCGGCGGTGTTGACGGTGCCGGTGCGCAGGGCCAGGTTCGGCTTGGTGGTGAAGGCGGGGGCGGTGGTCTCGGCGACGACGGTCGCGGCCGCCGTGGTGGTCGTCCTGCCGGACTGGTGGACGGCGCGGACGGCCACCTGGTGGGTGCCGGCGGTCAGGGTGGCCTTGGCGGAGGCGGCGGTGCCGGCGGTGGTGGCCACGGTCTTGCCGTCCACCAGGAGTTCGTACTTCGCGATGAGCGCGGCCGGGGTGGTGGCCGACCAGTTCACGGTGACGGCGGCCTTGGTGTAGGTGGTGGCGCCGGAGGTGCTGTTGCCGGTGACGGACTTCAGGGTGAGGCCGGAGACCGGTCCGCCCGCCCAGGTGCGGACGGTGGCGAGCTTGTTGTAGAAGGCGTCGCCGGGGCACTGGGTGTTGTAGCCGTCGCGGTGACCGTGGATCGCGGGCAGGGTGAGTTGGTCGCCCTTGGCCCAGGTCTTCCCGGTGTAGCTGCGGCCGCTGTCGCCCGCGGTGAGGGTGGCGGTGGAGGTGGGGTCGACGCCGTACTGGCCGAGCTTCCACGCGGCGATCCGGGCGACGGAGGTCATGGCGGCCGTGGAGGGCGCGGTGGAGGTGTAGGTGCCCAGCACGGATATGCCGGTGGTCTCGCTGTTGAAGCCGTAGGCGTGGGCGCCCATCACCGGCCGGTCGACTCCGCCCTTGCGGCCCTCGTAGACCGTGCCGCACTTGTCGACCAGGAAGTTGTAGCCCAGGTCTTTCCAGCCCAGCTGCTTCACGTGGTACGCGTAGATGCCGCGCACCACGGCCGGGGCCTGCTCGCAGGTGTAGTCGTTGGACTCGGCGGTGTGGTGCACCACGACCGCCTTGATCTTCTCGTCGGGCAGATAGCCCGGCTCCTCCGGGCTGATCGACTCGTCCGCGCCCCAGGCGGCGCGGGAGGTGATCGGCGGGCGCGGCGCGGTGGACGGCGGCGCGGGCGGGACGCTCACCGAAGGGGTGGGGGAGGCGGTGGGCGAGGAGGTGTCCGGGGCGGACGGCGTGACGGGGACCGACGGCTCGGTCGTCGAGGGCTCCGGCGCCGAGGGCTCGGAGGGGGACGGCTCGGGCGGCGTCTCGGAGGCGGGGGTCTCCGTGAGGGTGGCGTCCGGCTGCGGCTCGGTACCGGTGCCGGTGTCCGGCTCGGTGGTCGAGGGGGTGGGCTCCTCGCTCTCCTCGGCCCCTTCGGCCACGTACGCCGCCGGTTCCAGCGCGGTGACCTCGCCGCTGCCGGGGTCGACCATGTCCAGGCGCAGGCCCTTCGGCAGCCTGGCCGAGTCCTTTCCGTCGACCCGTACCTCGACGCCGTCGGACGGACCCACCCAGGCCGGCTCGGTACCACCGCGCTCGGCACCGCTCTCCCCCTGGCCGCTGTCGCCGTCCAGGGTGAGCCACCGCGACCAGTTCCGCGTACCGGCGGACCGGGTGCGGACCTCGACCGTGCCGCCGACGCGGGCGGACGGGTCGGACCAGGTCACGCCGAGCATGCTGAACGGCCCGGTGTCCCGCTTGCCCAGGGCGGCGGAGGTCCCGTCCCCGGAGACCCTCAGCTCGGTGGTCTCCGCCTTGCTGGTGACGGGCCCCGGCGCACCGCCGGCGCGGGAGCCGCCGCCCTCCTGTCCCGTCATGGCCTGCAGGACGAGTGCCCCGGACAGGCCGGCCGCGACGACCGCGGACGCCTTCCAGAAATGCCGTGGTGTGCGCATGTCGGTTCGCGAGGTCCTTCTGCGTGAAGAGGGAGAACGGAGCGGGAAACCCGCCGCCCGGACGGGCGTCACGCAGGAGACTCACACGAAGGGGTGAAGGTTGTACGACAGCATTGACTCCCTGGGGCAAGAAGATCGGAAACCGGTCACGCACCGTAAAGGAACCGACACTCCAGCGTGACGAAGATCACTGCAACCCTCCGGCGGAACTGGTTCCACTTGCGGGCTTCTGTCGCGATTACCTCGTCTTTCTCCTCCCTATAGCTTCACAAAGGCATCACGGATGTGATGCAGATGAACTCAAAAGACCGAGGAATCATGACGGTTCACATACCCGCGCCCCACGAGCGCGGGCGGCCCTGGAGCGGGGGGAGCCTGCGGCACATCGCGGGAAGCCTCTCCCTGGTGCTGGCCTTAGGTTTGGTCAGCGGCGTCTCGACAGCGGCGGCGGCACCGGAGACCCCCCGCACGGCGGCGGACAAGCCGACGGTCACCCAGGCGGTGGACATCCCGTCCGCGCGCGTGGCCGCCCGTCTGTCCGGCAAGCGCGTCGAGGCCCTGTCCGAGCGCACCGAGACCTCCACCACCTGGGCGAACGAGGACGGTTCGCTCACCACCGAACTGACCGCCGGACCGATCCGCTTCGAGGACGGTGACACCGGCGAATGGCGCAAGGTCGACCTCGACCTGCGGCAGGACACGGACGGCTCGGTCGCGCCCGAGGCGCACCCGCGCGGCCTGCGGCTGGCGGGCAGGTCCGGGAAGCCGGCGGCCTCCCTGAAGGCCGCACGCGAGGCCGAGGCCGTCGACCTGGTCACCCTCGGCGAGGGCGACCGGCAGATCACCCTCCAGTGGAAGGGCGGGCTGCCCGAGCCCGAACTCGACGGCACCCGGGCCGTCTACCCCGAGGCCGTTCCCGACGCGGACGTCGTCGTGGAGGCCACCCGGACCGGTTTCGAGCAGTTCGTCGAGATCAAGAAGCGCCCCACCACGGACGGCTACACCTACACGCTGCCGTTGAAGGCCAAGGGCCTGAAGGCCAAGCAGCTCGCCGACGGCAGCGTCCGGTTCACCGACAAGAAGGGCAAGAAGCAGGCGGTCATGCCCGCGCCGGTGATGTGGGACTCCACCGTCGACGAGCGGTCCGGTGAGCACACCCGCCAGGCCGAGGTCGGCATGAAGGTGGTGCAGAAGGGCTCCTCCGTCGACCTGGTGATCACCCCCGACGCGAAGTTCCTCGCCGATCCGAAGACGAAGTACCCGGTGACGGTCGACCCCTCGACCTCCTCGCTGGGCAACGTCTTCGACACCTACGTCCAGCAGGGCACCACCGTCGACTGGTCCACCGACGTCGAACTGGACTTCGGCAACCCGGGCACCACCAACGCCGACGGCACCCCCCGAACAGCGCAGTCCTTCATCTCCTGGAACACCGCGCCGGTCCAGGACGCCCTGGTGCTGGACGCGAAGCTGAGCCTGTGGAACTTCCACTCCGGCAACAACCTGGACTGCAAGGCGTATCCGTGGGAGGTGTGGTCCTCCGGCGCCGCCTCCACCTCCAGCCGGTGGGCCAACCGTCCCGCCATGACGGCGAAGAAGGCCACCTCCACCGAGACCCGCGGCAACACCTCGTGCACCGCCCAGCCCGACGGCTGGATCAACGCCGACGTGACCACGCTGGTGCAGGAGTGGGCCTCGGCCAAGGCCACCCGCGGCCACATGGGCGTCCGCGCGAGCGACGAGAACGTGGTGGCACAGTGGAAGCGGGTCAACTCCGCCAACGCCGCCACCAACCCGCCCAAGCTGGTGGTGAACTACAACTACCGGCCGCGCACCGGCACCAAGCAGGAGGCCGGCCCGCCGTACTTCTCCTACGGCGGCGAGTACGTGGTGAACACCACCACGCCCACGCTGCGCGACACCTTCGTCGACGCCGACGGTGACAAGGTCAACGGCACCTTCCAGATCTTCGACAACGCCACCAACACCCAGGTCGGCGACGTCATCGTCTCCAAGTACGTGCCCTCCGGGCAGGTCGCCCCGGTGACCGTCCCGGCCGGTGTGCTGGCCAACGGCAGGACGTACAAGTTCCGCACCTCGCCCTACGACGGCAGCCACTACAACAACGGCTGGTCGGCCTGGAAGACCTTCCGCGTCGACACCACCGCGCCCTCCGCCCCCACCTCGATCACCTCCACGGACTACCCGTCCACCGCGTGGGTCAAGAACGCAGGGCAGGCCGGCACCTTCACCGTCATCCCCAACGGCACCGACCACAACTGGCTGGAGTGGTCGCTGGACGGCGTGACCTGGACCAAGGTCGCCACGGGCGGTTCCACCGCCGCCAAGGCCATCGGCATCACCCCGCCCAAGAACGGCACCCACACCCTTCAGGTGCGGCAGGTCGACAAGGCGGACAACAAGTCCGAGGCCGTCGACTACACCTTCCACGCGGGCCCGGGCGGCTTCGTCCGGCCCGACGAGGGCGAACGCACCGCCCGGCGCCTCCCGCTCGTCGCGGAGGCCGACGGGGCGAAGTACGACAAGGTGTCGTTCTCCTGGCGCCGCTCCGAAGCCGACCCGTGGGTGCGGATCCCCGCAGGCCACGTCACCTCGGCCGGCACCCCGCTGACCGCCTGGCCGGTCGCTCTCACGGCGGGCAGGAACGACCAACTGGTGTGGGACGCGACCACCACGGTCGACCCGGACGGCACCGTCCAGATCAAGGCCGACTTCACCGGACCCGGCAACGCGTCGGGCAGTACGGAGCCGCTGAGCGTGGTCGTCGACCGCACCGCCTCCGGTGCCGCGACCGACGAGATCGGCCCGGGCTCGCTGAACCTGCTGACCGGTGACTACACCCTGTCCGCCACCGACACCACGCACTTCGACCTGTCGGTGACCCGCACCGCGTCCTCCCGCAAGCCGGAGGCCGGGGCACAGCAGGCCGGTCAGGTGGCCATCTTCGGCAAGGAGTGGGTGTCGGGCACGGCCGCCGAGGCCACCGACTCCGACTACTCGCACCTGCAGCGGATCTCCGACACGGCCGTGGCCGTGGTGGACCTGGAGGGCGAGGAGATCTCCTTCACCGCGAACGCGGCGAAGACCGGCTGGATACCGGAGCCCGGGTCCGAGGAGCTGACCCTCACCGGCAGTGTGACCGGCAGCTTCACCCTCTCCGACACCGAGGGCACGGTCACGCAGTTCACCAAGCCGGGTCCGGCCGCGACGTCCTGGCAGGTGTCCAGCGCGCTGATGGACGGCCTGGCCCAGACCACGACGACCGTGGTCTCCGAGACCGTGACGGTGGACGGCAAGACGCTGGCCCGCCCCAAGCGCGTCATCGCGCCGACGTCGGCCGCGTCCGCCGCGACGTGCACGGCCACGCCGGCCACGAAGGGCTGCCGCGCACTGGAGTTCGTGTACGCGACGACCACTACGGCGAACGCCACCACGCCCGGTGACTTCACCGGCCAGGTGAAGGAGCTCCGTCTCTGGTCGACCGAGCCCGGTGCCGCCTCGGCGACCGCCAAGACCGTGCAGACCTACCGGTACGACGCCGCCGGCCGGCTCACCGAGACGTGGAACCCGCTGATCAGCCCCGCGCTGAAGACGCAGTACGGCTATGACACCGCGGGCCGTGTCACCCGGGTCACCCCGCCCGGTCAGCTGCCGTGGACGTTCACCTACGGCAAGGCCGGCTCCAGCAGCGCGGCCGGTGACGGCATGCTGCTGAAGGCGTCGCGGCCCGCACTGCGGCAGGGCACCCTCGACGTGGTCGAGGGGGACGCCGCCACCGGCGTCGTCTACGACGTGCCGCTGACCGGCACCGCCGCCCCCTACAAGATGGGCGCCACCGATGTGAAGGCGTGGGGCCAGACGGACGCGCCGACCGACGCGACCGCCGTGTTCCCCGCCGACGCCGTCCCGGCGTCGAACGCGGGCGGCTCCCTGACCGCCACGTCCTACAAGCGCGCGGACGTCACCTACATGGGCGCCTCGGGCCGTGCGGTGAACTCCGTCGTTCCCGGCGGGCACATCACGACGACCGAGTACGACCGCTTCGGCAACACCGTCCGTGAGCTGACGGCGGCCAACCGGGCCGTGGCGCTCGGCACGACCGCCGCGGACCGTACCGCGCAGGCCGAGCTGGGCATCACCTCGCTGGCCCCGTCCGAGCGCGCCGGCCTGCTCGCCACCAAGTCCGTCTACAACGACAACGGCACCCGGGAGCTGGAGGAGTTCGGCCCGCTGCGGCGCGTCGACCTCACCGCGGACCTGAAGTCCGGCACGACCACCCTGGTGGGGGCCGGCTCGCCCGTCACGGCCCGGAGCTGGACGGTCAACGAGTACGACGCGGGCCGGCCGACCGACGGCACCGCCACGGTGAAGGACCAGGTCACCCGGGTCACCACCGGCGCCCAGGTCCGTGAGCACCCCGGCGTGCACGGAGAGACCCGGGTTGTGCAGACCGTGTACGACTGGGCCAAGGGCCTGCCGGTGAAGTCGATCCAGGACCCGGCCGGCCTGGCGATCACCACCACGACCGAGTACGACGCGCTGGGCCGTGTGGTCAAGACGTACAACACGGGCAGCACAGGCGCCGACGCGGGCACCGTGGTGACCACGTACTGGTCCGCGACCGGCACCGGCGCGTGCGCCGGCCGCCCGGAGTGGGCCGACCTGGTGTGCTCCACCGGACCCGGTGGCGCCATCACCGGCGGCGGCGGCAACCCGACGCAACTGCCCACCACGGAAACCCAGTACGACTGGTGGGGCAACGCCACGGTCGGCACCGACACCGCCAACGGCGTCACGCGGACCACGACCACCAGCTACGACGCGGCGGGGCGCCCCGAGACCGTGAAGGTCACCGGCGGCGTCGGCCAGGCCGTCCCGGAGACCACCACCGAGTACGACCCGGCCACCGGAGAGGAGATCCGCACGACGTCGCCGACCGGCGGCGCCATCACCCGGGTCTACGACAAGCTCGGCAGAATCGCCTCGTACACGGACGCCGACGGCGGCAGGACCACGACCGAGTACGACCTGCTGGACCGCCCGGTCAAGGTCGGCGACACCGTTCCGTCCACCGTCACCTTCAGCTACGACCACACCGTCGAACCGCGTGGCCTGGCCACGAAGACGACGGACTCGGTCGCGGGTGTCTTCCAGGCGACCTATGACGCGGACGGCTCGGTCGCCACGGAGAAGCTGCCCGGCGGCTACACCCTCACCCAGACCGAGGACACCACCGGCGCTCCGGTCGACCGCACCTACACCCGTGACAGCGACGGCACCGTGGTGATGTCCGACGCGGTCACCGAGTCCGTGCAGGGCCAGACGACCGGCCACGCCGGCTGGTCGGACCAGACCTACCGCTACGACGCCGTCGGCCGCCTCGTCCAGGTCGACGACACGGTGGAGACGGTCTGCACCCGGCGCACCTACGGGTTCGACAAGCACGCCAACCGCACGTCCCTGACCACGGCCGCCTCGGCGCCCGGCGCGGACTGCCCGACCACCGGAGGAACCAGCAGGACCTCGACGTTCGACAGCGCCGACCGCATCACCGACGCCGGCTACGGCTACGACGCGTTCGGCCGCACCAGCTCCCTGCCGGGCGGCGTGAGCGTCGGCTACTACACCAACGACCTCGCCTATCAGCAGACCAGCGGCACCAAGCGGCAGACCTGGTCCCTCGACGCCGCACTGCGCTTCCGCGCGTGGACGGTGGAGACCAGCAACGGCGGGACCTGGTCGCCGACCGAGAACAAGCTCAACCACTACGACGGCGACAACGACAACCCGCGCTGGATCGTCGAGAACACCGCCACCGGCACCCTGACCCGCAACGTGGACTCCTTGTCCGGGAACCTCGGCGCGGTCACCAGCGCGACCGGCGACACGGTGCTCCAGTTCACCGACATCCACGGCGACGTGGCGCTCCAGCTCCCGCTCAACGCGGGCGAGGCGCCGATCGTCCTCGACACCGACGAGTACGGCAACCCGCGCGACAAGCAGCAGGCCGTGCGCTACGGCTGGCTGGGCGGAAAGCAGCGCTCCAGCGAGACGGTGGCCGGCTACACCCTCATGGGCGTACGCCAGTACAACCCCGCCACCGGCCGCTTCCTGTCGGTCGACCCCCAGCGCGGCGGCAACGCCAACGCCTACGAGTACTGCTCCGCCGACCCGGTCAACTGCTTCGACCTCGACGGCAAGTGGGGCTGGAAGAAGATCTTCAAGAAGGCCAAGCGCTGGGCCTGGCGCAACAAGTGGGACATCGCGCTCACCGCGGCCGGCTTCGTCCCCGGCCTCGGTGCCGCCGCCTGGGGCTACCGCGCCTACCGTGGCTACCGCGCCCTGCGGGCGGCCCGCACCATCGCCCGCAGCTGCCGCCGGAACTCCTTCCTGCCCCAGACCCCGGTCGTCATGGCCGACGGCAACACCAAGCCGATCAGCCAGGTGGAGGTCGGCGACCTGGTCCGGGCGGTGGACGAGACCACCGGTGAGACCACGGTCTCCCCGGTCTCCGACGTGATCACCGGTCACGGCACCAAGGATCTCGTCACCCTGTCCGTGGACGCGGACGGCGACGGCAGGTCGAAGAAGATCACCGCGACCGCCAACCACCCGTTCTTCGTCCAGGGCCGCGGCTGGGTCGACGCGGTCCGGCTGACGCCGGGCTCGCGCCTGTCGAACCCGAGCGGGATCGCGCCGGAGGTCACGGCCACCAACCGCACGCAGGCGGTCCGCACCGTCTTCAACCTGACCGTCGCCGGCAGCCACACCTACTTCGTGGTCACCGACGGCCGGTCGGCGCTGGTCCACAACTGCGCCCGGTACATCCCCAAGAAGCGCAACGTACTGAACTGGTGGCACCCCACCCGGTTCAGCAGCAAGGCCGCCGCGGTCCGCCACGCCAAGCAGGTGGCGCGGACCGGAGGCCGCTGCCGGTACCGGGGCCCGTGCGGCTCCGGCAACCACGTGCACGTCGACTTCATCAACCGGTTCGGACGGATCTTCCGCACGAACCACTACCGCTGGTGAACCCCGCGGCCGGGAAACGGGAGAGGTGACATGATCCTCGGGGCGGTCAGGACTTCCTGACCGCCCCGGCTCGTGCCCTCACCACCGCGTCAGCAGAATTCCTCGACGTACAGCAGGACCCGGCCGTCCCCGGAGCGGAAGTCGAACGCCCGGAACCGCCCCGATTCGGGCGTGTCCAGCCCTTCCTTGATCAGGGCCCAGGCCTCCTCACGCCCGTCGGCCGGCACGGGCCGCAGCACCTCTCCGGCACCCTCCCCGATGATCATCTCGTCCGCGCCCCTCACCAGCCGCCTGGTCAGCCGAGCGTCCAGCGGTCCCCTGTTCTTCGTCCACAGACGGCCCTGCCGGTCGACGAGTTCACCCGCGCTCGCGGGGGAGAGCCGGCCGGCGGCCGGATCGGTCCCCTCCTCGGGCTCCACGGAGGCCATCACCTCGGCGAAACTCTTGTCGGACGTTCGCTTCTTCGCCATGCGTCCAGTCTGACAGTCGCACCGCCCGCCGGCGGCCCGAATCCGTCGTCGGCACCCGCCCGCCGGAGCCACGCCCGGCCCGCGTGCCGGTGGAGTCGTGCGGCCGGACGCGCTTCACCCCGACGAGCACACACGGCGCGGACGGGACACTGCTCGACCGGGTGCACCGGGATCCCGCGCATCGCCCTCGCCCCCGCAGGGCCGGTCCGACGACTTGCCGCCCCCGTCGCGCTCCTCATCCGTCCGCGCAGGTCTCCCGTACGTAGCCGGGACTCCCCTTCGTCACGAGGTCCAGGTCACGGCGGACGACGCCGATGTCGTCGCCCCAGCCGTCGCAGGCCGCTCGCAGCCCTCGCTCGCTGTACTCGACGACCACGACGTGGGGGCCGAACGCGCTGACGTAGTCACCGCACTCCTCGTACATCCCGCACTCCTCCACCACGGCGAAGTCGAGACCCACCTCCTTGCGCGCCGGGGCCAGTTCGGCGGTGTTCTTCTGGCCGATGGCCAGGCCCTTCTCATGCGCGTGCGAGGCGAGCAGCGTGAGGAAGGCCTTGGCGTCGTCCGCGCTCAGCAGGTTGCCCGGGGCCCGCGTGTAGCTGTCGTAGTTGTCGGGCTCGACGGCCTGGAACCCCTTGGACGCGCACTGGTCGATCCAGCCGTTCACCTTCTCGGCGATCCGTTCACGCTTGGCGGCGGTGCCGATGTCGAGCATCGCCTCGCCCCACTCCTCGTCCATGACCACTGTGCCGGCGCCGTCGCGCAACAGGAGGTCGGGGTCCCAGCTCTTGTCCTCCCCGGGCTGGGCCTGGAAGGCGTTGACGTAGCAGATGTTGTAGGCGTCGGGCGCGGGGGACGCCGTGTGGTCGCGGGCAACGATGTCCACCCCGTCCGGCGGTGTGTAGGCGCCGCCGAGCTGGTAGTCGAATCCGGCGTGCACAGGCGGCAGGACGGGCCTGCCCGCGCCCTGGCCGTCGCCGGGGGTGCCGCCCGTGCACGCCGTGACCAGGAAGGGGAGGAGAACGGCCGCTACCGCGAGCGGCGACGGGAGGCGGCGGGCGGGGGGCCGGCTGGTGCGCATGGCTGACGGGCTCCGTGGGGGAACACTCCCGCCCCGGACCTGGCGGCGGAATGGCGACTCGGGGGCGGGCTTGCCGTGGTGGAGCGGTTCCACCGGCTGGGCGTGTCCGTGGGCCAAAGGCTCGCCGGCAGCCACTCGGAAAGCTAGACGATCACGAAACCGCACGTCCAGCCGGGTGCCCGGACACCGGCAGCCGCCGGGGCCGGTTCGTGTCCGTCGGGAGTCCACAGCGGCACGCGGGTCTCGGCGCCCGGTCCTGGACACGGGTGGTGCGGATGCGGAGCCGCTCCACCTCGACGAGCCCCGGCGGTGACGGGGCCGCGGTACCCGTCCCGTTGCCGCGGGACGGCCGCTGCCCGGCCTCACCGGGTGCTCGCGTCCGGGCCGTTCCGAGGCCGGCGGCCAGGATCTGCGGGGGCATGCCCGGCCGCCCGTTTACCGGCAGGCACATGACATTCAGTCCGGCCGTCCCCCGGCCCCTTCCCCCATCACCACGACAAAGAGTCCGGCCCCGCCGCTTCACGCGGCGGGGCCGGAACCCCAGGATCCTCACGAGTCCTCTAGAAGACCGACTCCGCCTCGTCCATCCGGTCCCCCGGGACCGTCTTCAGTTCGGTGACCGCCTCCGCCAGCGGCACCATCACGATGTCGGTCCCCCGCAGCGACGTCATCCTGCCGAAGTCGCCCCGGTGCGCCGCCTCCACCGCGTGCCAGCCGAAGCGGGTGGCGAGGACGCGGTCGTACGCCGTCGGGGTGCCGCCGCGCTGGACGTGGCCGAGGATGACCGGCTTGGACTCCTTGCCGAGCCGGCGCTCCAGCTCGTACGCCAGGGCCGTGCCGATGCCCTGGAAGCGCTCGTGGCCGAACTTGTCGATCTCGCCCTTGCCGTAGTCCATGGTGCCCTCGGCCGGGTGTGCGCCCTCGGCGACGCAGATCACCGCGAACTTCTTGCCGCGGGCGAAGCGTTCCTCGACCATCTTGACCAACTGGGCCGGATCGAAAGGACGTTCGGGCAGGCAGATGCCGTGGGCGCCGGCGGCCATGCCGGACTCCAGGGCGATCCAGCCCGCGTGCCGGCCCATGACCTCGACGACCATCACGCGCTGGTGGGACTCGGCGGTGGTCTTGAGGCGGTCCATCGCCTCGGTCGCGACGCCGACCGCCGTGTCGAAGCCGAAGGTGCGGTCGGTGGAGGAGATGTCGTTGTCGATGGTCTTCGGGACGCCGACCACCGGCAGACCCGCGTCGGACAGCATGCGGGCCGCGGTGAGCGTGCCCTCGCCGCCGATCGGGATCAGCGCGTCGATGCCGAAGTCGCGGATCATGTCGGAGGCGTTCTCGCAGGCCTCGCGGAGGCGGTCGCGCTCCAGCCGGGAGGAGCCCAGTATGGTGCCGCCGCGGGCCAGGATGCCGCTGACCGCGTTGAGGTCGAGCGGGCGGTAGCGGCCGTCCAGCAGACCGGAGTAGCCGTCCTCGAAGCCGATGACCTCGTCGCCGTAGTTGTCGACCGCCCGGTGCACGACCGACCGGATCACTGCGTTCAGTCCAGGGCAGTCGCCGCCTGCGGTGAGTACTCCTATGCGCATCGTGCCGTGTCTCCTGGTCGCTGTCGATACCGGTGAGCCAGTCCCGATTGTTTCACGTCCCCCCGGGCGCCGCCGACGCCGTACGGGCGGGCGTCCTAGCCAGCGTCGGAGGTACTGTCAAGAGGGGCCCGCTCGCCTGGGTGGGCGATTTTTGTGGCCCCGCCGAAGACCCTTGCGGCCTCGACGAAACGGAGAGCGCGCGTGACCCGCAGCGTGTACGTGACCGGTATCGACCGCGGTGACGGCCGCCAGGTCGTCGAACTCGGGGTCATGGAGCTCCTGACCCGGCAGGTCGACCGGGTGGGCGTCTTCCGTCCCCTGGTGCACGACGGGCCCGACCGCCTCTTCGAACTGCTGCGGGCGCGGTACCGGCTCACGCAGGACCCCACGACCGTGTACGGCATGGACTACGAGGAGGCGTCCGCCCTCCAGGCCGAGCAGGGCACGGACGAGCTGGTGTCCACCCTCGTCGAGCGGTTCCACCGGGTGGCACGCGACTACGACGTGGTCCTGGTCCTCGGCACCGACTACGCCGACACCCAGTTCCCGGACGAGCTGAGCCTGAACGCCCGGCTCGCCAACGAGTTCGGCGCCTCGGTGATCCCGGTCGTCGGCGGCCGCAGGCAGACCGCCGAGTCGGTGCGCGCCGAGACCCGCAACGCCTACCGCGCCTACGACACCCTGGGCTGCGACGTGCTCGCCATGGTGGTCAACCGGGTCGCGGTCGAGGAACGGGACGAGATCGCCGAGCGGCTCGCCACCCGGCTGCCGGTGCCCTGCTACGTGCTGCCCGACGAGCCGGCGCTGTCCGCCCCGACCGTCTCCCAGATCGTCCACACCCTCGGCGCGAAGGTGGTGCTCGGCGACGACTCGGGGCTCGCCCGCGACGCCCTGGACTTCGTGTTCGGCGGCGCCATGCTGCCGAACCTCCTCGCCGCCCTGACCCCGGGCTGCCTGGTCGTCACGCCGGGCGACCGCGCCGACCTGGTCATCGGTTCGCTGGCCGCGCACAGCGCCGGCACCCCGCCGATAGCCGGGGTGCTGCTGACCCTGGACGAGGTGCCCGGCAAGCGCATCCTCACCCTCGCCGACCGTCTCGCGCCCGGCACGCCGGTGCTCTCGGTGCCGGGCAACAGCTTCCCCACCGCCGAGCAGCTGTTCTCCCTGGAGGGGAAGCTGAACGCGGCCACCCCGCGCAAGGCGGAGCGGGCGCTCGGCCTCTTCGAGCGGTACGCCGACACCGCGGACCTCACCAAGCGGGTCTCCGCGCCCAGCAGCGACCGCGTCACCCCGATGATGTTCGAGCACAAGCTGCTGGAGCAGGCCCGCTCGGACCTGCGCCGGGTCGTGCTCCCCGAGGGCGGCGAGGAGCGGGTGCTGCACGCGGCCGAGGTGCTGCTGCGCCGGGGCGTGTGCGAGCTGACGCTGCTCGGCGACGTGGACCAGATCCGCAAGAAGGCCGCCGACCTCGGCGTCGACCTCGGCGACAGCCGGCTGATCGACCCGGCCACCTCCGAGCTGCGCGACTCCTTCGCCGAGAAGTACGCGGCCCTGCGCGCCCACCGGGGCGTCACCGTGGAGCTGGCCTACGACGTCGTCTCCGACGTCAACTACTTCGGCACGCTGATGGTGGAGGAGGGGCTCGCCGACGGCATGGTGTCCGGTTCGGTGCACTCCACGGCGGCGACCATCCGGCCGGCCTTCGAGATCATCAAGACCAAGCCGGACGCGGACATCGTCTCCTCCGTCTTCTTCATGTGCCTGGCCGACAAGGTGCTGGTCTACGGCGACTGCGCGGTCAACCCCGACCCGGACGCCGAGCAGCTCGCCGACATCGCCCTGCAGTCGGCGGTCACGGCCGCGCGGTTCGGGGTGGAGCCGCGGATCGCGATGCTGTCGTACTCGACCGGTACGTCCGGCACGGGCGCCGACGTCGACAAGGTGCGCGCCGCCACCGAGCTGGTGCGCGCGCGCCGGCCCGAGCTGCGGGTCGAGGGGCCGATCCAGTACGACGCGGCCGTGGAGCCGTCGGTCGCGGCGACCAAGCTGCCGGGCTCGGAGGTGGCCGGCCAGGCGACCGTGCTGATCTTCCCCGACCTGAACACCGGCAACAACACCTACAAGGCCGTGCAGCGCTCGGCCGGCGCCATCGCCGTCGGGCCGGTGCTGCAGGGGCTGCGCAAGCCGGTCAACGACCTGTCCCGGGGCGCCCTGGTCCAGGACATCGTGAACACCGTCGCCATCACGGCGATCCAGGCCCAGTCCCCGGCCCCCTCCCCGGCCCCGAGCGAGAAGGCAGCCGCCCAGTGAGTTCCGCCCGCCCGTCTCCCGCCACCACCCCGTCCGACGAGCTGCGCTCGACCCCTCCCACTCGTGTCCTCGTCCTCAACTCCGGCTCCTCGTCGGTGAAGTACCAGCTGCTGGACATGCGCGACAGCAGCCGGCTGGCCGCCGGACTGGTCGAGCGGATCGGCGAGCGGACCTCCCTCGTGCGGCACACCCCGCTCGCGTCGGGCGGGGAGACCCGGGAGCGCACCGGGCAGGTCGTCGACCACGGAGCCGCCCTGAAGGCGATGGCCGAGGAGCTGGCCGTCGACGGTCTCGGCCTCGACTCCCCCGAGCTGGCCGCGATCGGCCACCGGGTGGTGCACGGCGGCAAGCGCTTCACCGAGCCGACGGTGATCGACGACCGGGTGCTGGCGGAGGTCGAGCGGCTGATCCCGGTGGCGCCGCTGCACAACCCGGCCAACCTCACCGGCATCCGCACCGCCATGGCGCTGCGCCCGGACCTGCCGCAGGTCGCCGTCTTCGACACCGCCTTCCACACCACGATGCCGGAGTCGGCGGCCCGCTACGCGATCGACGTCGAGACCGCCGACGCGCACCGCATCCGCCGCTACGGCTTCCACGGCACCTCGCACGCGTACGTCTCGCGGGAGACCGCGAAGCTGCTGGGGAAGGCGCCCGAGGAGGTGAACGTCATCGTGCTGCACCTGGGCAACGGCGCGTCCGCCTCGGCCGTGCGGGGCGGACGCTGCGTGGACACCTCCATGGGGCTGACACCCTTGGAGGGGCTCGTGATGGGTACGCGGTCCGGAGACATGGACCCGGCCGTCATCTTCCATTTGATGCGTGTTGGCGGAATGTCCGCCGACGAGATCGACACTCTCCTCAACAAGAAGAGCGGTCTGGTCGGTCTGTGCGGCGACAACGACATGCGGGAGATCCGGCGCCGGATCGACGAGGGCGACGAACGGGCGGAGCTCGCGTTCGACATCTACATTCACCGTCTGAAGAAGTACATCGGCGCCTATTACGCCGTTCTCGGGCGCGTGGACGCGGTGGTCTTCACCGCCGGGGTCGGCGAGAACGCCGCCCCGGTGCGGGAGGCGGCCGTGGCGGGCCTGGAAGGGCTGGGCCTGGCGGTGGACGGCGGGCGCAACGCCGTGCGCGGCGGCGGGCCCCGGCTGATCTCGCCCGAGGGCGCGCGGGTCGCGGTCGCGGTGGTGCCGACGGACGAGGAAATGGAGATCGCCCAGCAGACATACGCACTGGTCGGAAAGCACAACTGAGCAGACGGAGCCTCACTTGTATTTCCCGCCGGCCGGAATATTCCGCTGCGAAACAAACCGATAGGATCGCCCCATGCGCCGTTCGAAAATCGTCTGTACTCTCGGCCCCGCGGTCGACTCCCACGAGCAGCTTGTCGCCCTGATCGAAGCCGGCATGAACGTGGCCCGCTTCAACTTCAGCCACGGTTCGCACGCCGAGCACCAGGGCCGGTACGACCGGGTCCGTGCCGCCGCCAAGGAGACGGGCAGGGCCATCGGCGTCCTCGCCGACCTCCAGGGCCCGAAGATCCGCCTGGAGACCTTCGCCGAGGGGCCCGTCGAGCTGGTGCGCGGTGACGAGTTCACCATCACCACCGAGGACGTCCCGGGTGACAAGACGATCTGCGGCACGACCTACAAGGGCCTGCCGGGCGACGTCTCGCGCGGCGACCAGATCCTCATCAACGACGGCAACGTCGAGCTGAAGGTCCTGGACGTCGAGGGCCCGCGGGTGAAGTCGATCGTCATCGAGGGCGGCGTCATCTCCGACCACAAGGGCATCAACCTGCCCGGCACGGCGGTGAACGTCCCCGCGCTGTCCGAGAAGGACATCGAGGACCTGCGGTTCGCCCTGCGGATGGGCTGCGACCTGGTCGCGCTCTCCTTCGTCCGGGACGCCAAGGACGTCGCCGACGTCCACCGCGTGATGGACGAGGAGGGACGCCGCGTCCCGGTCATCGCCAAGGTGGAGAAGCCGCAGGCGGTGGAGAACATGGAGGGCGTCGTGGCGGCCTTCGACGCCGTCATGGTCGCGCGCGGCGACCTGGCCGTCGAGTACCCGCTCGAGAAGGTCCCCATGGTGCAGAAGCGCCTGATCGAGCTGTGCCGGCGCAACGCCAAGCCGGTGATCGTGGCGACCCAGATGATGGAGTCGATGATCACCAACTCGCGTCCGACCCGCGCCGAGGCCTCCGACGTGGCCAACGCGATCCTGGACGGCGCCGACGCGGTCATGCTGTCGGCCGAGTCGAGCGTGGGCGCGTACCCGATCGAGACCGTGCGGACGATGTCGAAGATCGTCCAGGCGGCCGAGCAGGAGCTGCTCTCCAAGGGCCTGCAGCCGCTGGTGCCGGGCAAGAAGCCGCGCACCCAGGGCGGTTCGGTGGCCCGCGCCGCCTGCGAGATCGCCGACTTCCTCGGCGGCAAGGGCCTGGTGGCCTTCACCCAGTCCGGTGACACGGCCCGGCGGCTGAGCCGCTACCGCGCCGCCCAGCCGATCCTGGCGTTCACCACGGACGAGTCGACCCGCAACCAGCTGGCGCTCAGCTGGGGCGTGGAGCCGTACGTCGCGCCGTTCGTGAACAGCACCGACGAGATGGTCGAGCTGGTGGAGCAGGAGCTGCTCAAGCTGCACCGCTTCAACGAGGGCGACACCGTGATCATCACGGCCGGCTCGCCCCCCGGCGTCCCCGGCACCACCAACATGGTCCGCGTCCACCACCTGGGCGAGGCGACCGGCTGACCGTAAGGATCCACCCGTACGGCACCGAGGGCGCCCCCTGTGACAGGGGGCGCCCTCGGTGGTGCGGCTCCCGGGGGGGGGCCGAAGGCGTTCAGCCGGTGGTGATGTACTGCCGCAGCCCGGGGATGTGCAGGGTGCCGCCGAACTGGCCGGCCTGCTTCACCGTCACCTTGGTGAAGTGGATCCACGGGATGTCCAGCGGGGGCGGGTGCTCCGGGTCGAACGTGATCGGGATCAGGCCGAGCAGGTTGCCGGAGATGCTCTCGGTGTACATCACGGTGTCGCCGTCGGTGATGGTGGACTTCGACCCCTTGGCCGCCTGCACGTGGTGGGTCACGCCGGTCCGCTTGTCCGTGACCGTCTGGTGCAGGTCCACGATGTCGGTGCCGCCTGAGATGACGTACTTCAGCACCCTCTTGGTGGCGCCGCCGGCGGTCCGCACCTCGACGATGCCCTTGTACGAGGCGTCATTCAGCGTCAGCGCACTGGCGTTGAGGGTCCAGGGGTCGTCGGGCAGCAGGAGCTCGTTGTCGACGCCGCCTTCGGCGTCGGTGGCGACCGGGCAGTCCTCGGGGTCGACCGTGGCCGACGCGGAAGGGCTGGGAGAGGCGGTGGCCTCGGGGGCCGCCGCTTCCTCGGTGGCCTCCTCCCCGGCGGTTTCCCCGACCGTCTCCTCGGCGTCCCCGGTGGTCTCCGAGGCCTTGTCGCCGACGTCCTCGGCAGTGTCCTCGACCGCTTCGGTGGCCTTCTCGGTGGTCTCCCCGGCGGTGCCGGCCGTCCCCTCGGCCTTCTCCTGCGTCTCCTCCTCGGTGGCGGAGGCGGACGGGGCGGGGCTCGCCGCGGCCTCCTTCTCCTTCGGGGTGAAGACGTCCTCGAGGGCGTCCCCGAGGCCCTCCAGGAGGTTGCGGTCGGTCTTCGAGGGGGTGGGCTCGGGCTCGGCCGTGTCCTCGGTGGCGGAGGGGGCGGGCGCCGGCTCGTCCTTGTCGTCGGAACCTGAATCCGGCGAAGAGGAGGTGCCCTTGCCCGCGTCCGTGTCCTTGCCCGCGTCCATGCCCTGGTCCGCCTCCGGGGCCTGCTGCCCGGGGGTCTCCGCCGAGGGCTCCGCCTCCGGGGAGGCGCTCGCGCTCGCCGACGCGGACGGCGTGGGCGACGCGGAGGCGTCGTCCTTCTCCGCGCCCTCGATGACCTCCAGGCAGGCCTGGTACTCCTCGAGGGTCAGGCTGTTCGCCGGCAGCTTCCCGTCGTTGCCGTCGGCGAGGGCCAGCGTCGGCGTGAACCCCATCCCCATGAGGACCGCCGTGGGCATCGCCGCCAGGGCGATCGCCTTGCCGCCCGGCACGTGGAATCTGGTGAACAGCGGCTTCCTCGGGGCCGCGTGACGCGGCCCGCGCACCTCGTCAGCCGACACGGTGCCCCCCTGTGACCCTGGCGCCGTCCGCCTCTCCGTCCTCCCCCTTCTCCAGGGAAGCGGCCGGGAACCGCGGTGCCACGGCGGGGTCGTGGAGCGTGTCGTCCGGCGCCGCCTCCCCCGTGGGCGCGTCGGCGCCGTGACGCTCCCCCTCCGCCTCGACCGGCGGCTCGCCCGGCGCCCAGGAGAGGGCGAGGGCGCCGCCGACCAGCGCGAGCAGGAAGCCGATCAGGAAGCCGCCTATGTTGGAGACCACCAGGGACACCAGGGCCAGCAGGATCGTCGCGACACCGGCGAAGACCCGGGTGGCGGACTGGAACCACATGGTCAGGCCCAGCGTGACCAGCAGCACGCCGATGATCAGCGACCCCGCGCCGGCCGTCGTCGCCATGGCGAGCGACATGTGGCCCAACTTGAGCGTGGCGTAGGGGAAGTACGCGATGGGGATGCCGCCCAGCAGCGTGAACAGACCGGCCCAGAACGGCCGGGTGCCCCGCCAGTCGCGGAATCGCAGACGCAGCCGGGTGAAGGTACCGGCGCTCTGGACCGGAGTCTCGGCACTCATGGAAAAAGCTCCCTGGGTCCGGTGGAAGTACGTACCGGCTCGGCCGTGGGCGCGTAGAAGCCGGAAGTGTGGGTCTGTGAGGGTGGCCCGGCACGCGGACCTGCCGGGCGGCGGGGCGGCGGGGCGGAGAAGCGATGACTTCTCCGCCCCCCGGGGCAGCTCAGCTGCCCCGGGTCATCCCGGTGACGGAGCCGTCAGTAGCACTCCATCTTCGGGTCCATACCGAGACGCATCGACAGGCCGTTCAGCGTGAACGTGCCGGCCGTGGTCGCCCACGCCGTCTGCTCGACGCCGTAGAGATGGGCCTCTCTCGCCTGCTGGGCGAAGCCGCCCTTCATCACGTTCTCGCCCTCCTTGACGGCGGGACCGCGGCTCTTGTTCTGGACCGCAACACCGATGTCGATGTCCTCGAACCTCGCGTCGGCGTCGAGCTGGGCGACGTCGATGTAGAGGTTCTTGGCCGTGACCGGCTTTTCCTTGCCCGCATCGAGACGGAGGTAGACCGTCTTGCCGATGAGAGGGACCTTCGTCGCCACCGACTGGCACATCTTGGTGATCTCTGCGGTGTCGAACGACGAGATGGCGACCGGGACCGGCTTCTTCCCTCCTTCACCGTCGGCTGACTTGTAGACGGTGTCGATACCGCCGTACTGGGCGAACCCCTCGCCCTTCAGATAGTCGGCCTTCACCTTGAACTGCTGGCCGGACACGCTGAACGACGCCGCGAGCGCACCCTGCGCCAGGCCGACACCCACCGCCGCCGTCGCGAGCACGCTGGGCACCATGACCACAGCGAACCGCTTCCATCTGGTCCCGCCACGCACCTGGGACTCCATATTTCCTCCTTCTCGGACGTACATCTCCTGCTCCGGCCCGTCGCCGTGAACGGCGGCTCGGCCGGGCAGGGATGGGAGAAGTGCTACGTCCTCGGGAAGGAGAGCGCCGCGCTCGACGGCACGTACGACGCACCCGAATCACCGGCGATCACCCCCGAGCGACAACCACTGGTCGCGCCTGACACGCATCACGCACAACCCTGCGGACAGGCTTCGCCGGGTGGGCGAAGACCCCCCTGTCCAAGGACCGGCGTCACTGCCGCCGGCCCTGCTCGGTGGGGACCCAGGAGTTCCCGCGGCCCGACCGGCTGTCGGGGTACGGGTAATGGACCGAGCGTCGCCGATCGTGGTGCATTCTCGCCGTCGACACAAGGGGGTTCGTTACTGGCTAGTAACGACCGGATAACCGCGCGGCGGCCCGCCGATGTCGCGCAGCGACGCTGGGTACACCGAAAGTGCCGTACAAAACAGTTGATCCGCGGACGGAACCAGACAGACCCTCACCCGCGACTTACTGCCAGTAACAGCGGCCGCGATTGCCAAGATTTGGCAAAGCACGGCCGCATCGGTATCCGTCATCCGTTCGGCAACTCGAACCCCACGCACCCGAACCCCCGGCAGATCAACCGGAATCGGGCAACGGCGCCCGGTGGCTCAGAACAGGGCCCGCGCCAGCGCCCGGCGCGCGGCGATCACGCGCGGATCGTCGGCGCCGACCACCTCGAACAGCTCCAGCAGCCGCACCCGTACGGCGTCGCGGTCGTCGCCCGCGGTGCGTCCCACCGTCTCGATGAGCCGGCCGAAGGCGTCCTCAACGTGACCGCCCACCAGATCCAGGTCGGCGGCGGCGATCTGCGCGGTGGCGTCCCCCGGCTTCTCGGCGGCCTCCTTGCGCACCTGCTGCGGGTCCAGGCCCTGCACCCGCTGGAGCAGTTCGGCCTGGGCGAGGCCCAGCGTGGCCTCGGGGTTGGTCGGGTCGTCGGCGAGCACGTTCTTGTACGCCTGGACGGCGCCGGCGAGGTCACCGCCGTCCAGGGCCTGGACGGCGGCCTCCAGCAGGGCGTCGTACGGGCCGGCGGCCTCGGCCGGAGCGGCCTGCGCACCGCCGCCCGGCTCGGCGTCGGGGTCGACGGCGAGGCCGGTCAGGCCGAAGCGCTCCTCGCCGACCTGCACCAGCTGGTCCAGGGTCTGGCGGATCTGCGCCTCGCCCGCGGCCCCCTGGAAGAGCGGCAGCGCCTGTCCGGCCACCACCGCGAAGACCGCCGGGATCCCCTGGATCCCGAACTGCTGCATCAGCATCTGGTTGGCGTCGACGTCGATCTTGGCGAGGAGGACGCGCCCGTTGTACTCGACGGTGAGCCGCTCAAGGAGCGGGCTCAGCTGCTTGCAGGGCTCGCACCACTCGGCCCAGAAGTCGATGACGACCGGGACCTCGGTGGACCGCTGCAGGACGTCGCGCTCGAAGCCGGCCTCGTCGACGTCGATGACGAGATCGGCCGGGGAGATCGCGCCCCCGCCGCCCTGCCGGGCCGCTTCCGCGCGCGCCTGCTCCGCCTTCGCCTTGGCCTCCTGGGCCGCCTTCACCGCGGCGAGGTCGACGACTCCGCTCATGGACATGTTCCGTGGCTGCATGCGCCTATCCTCCCCCGTACACCGCGCGTGCGTGAAAACGCCCGGGAAAGCCAGGCGTACGTGTGCTTCTGGCGCCGGGTCCCCACCCCACGCCGGTGGTCGTCGCTCGGGCACGCCGGTCGCACGTGCTTTCGCTACGGGTCGTAGCGTAATGCCGACCGGTCCCCGCTGAACAGGGCGCCTCGGTGATCTCCCTCACGTAGGGGCGCGCGGAATCCGCCGTTATCGTCGTGCCATGCAGAGCCGCACCCCAGCCGGTCGCACCGGGCGTCCGCGCAACGCCGCCGCGGACGCCGCGATCCTGGCCGCGACCCGTGCCGCTCTGGTCGAACTGGGGTGGTCCAAGCTCACCCTGGGGGACGTGGCGCTGCGCGCCGGGGTCGCGAAGACCACCCTCTACCGGCGCTGGGCGGGCAAGAACGAGCTGGTCGTGGACGCGGTCGCGGAACTCTTCGACGAGCTGACCCTGCCCGACCGCGGCTCGCTGGCCGCCGACATCGAGGGCGTGGTGCTCCAGTTCGCCACGATCCTGACCCGCCCGGAGGCCCGGAACGGCCTGATGGCGGTGGTGGCGGAGGCCGCCCGCGACGACGCCCTGCGCGAGCGCATCCGCGCCTCGATCGTGGACCGGCAGAAACGTCTCGTCCTCGCCGGCCGGGCGCGAGCGCAGGCGCGGGGCGAGCTGCCGCCGGCGCCCGACACCGGCGAGGCGGCCCGCACCGTCGACCTGATCTTCGACATGGTGGCCGGCGCGGTGGTGCACCGCACCCTGGTGAGCGCGGAACCGGCCGACGAGGAGTGGGTGCACGGCTTCACCCGGGTCCTGCTGTCGGGCCTCGCCGCCGCAGGACCCTGAACCGGCCACGGTCGGCCGGTAGTCGCCTGTCACCGCCCCCGGTGCGCTGCGAGGATCGTGATCATCCCGCACCGGGACGCACGGAACGCACGGGACGCCGAGCAGCCAGGGAGGCGCGCATGACCGGGACCGGACCCGCCACCGCACGGATCGACACCTCCAGGCCGCACCCGGCCCGGGTCTACGACTGGTTCCTCGGCGGCAAGGACAACTACCCGGTCGACGAGGAACTGGGCCGGCAGATCATGGGCGTCGACGGCACGGCCCAGTACGTCGCCCGCACCAACCGCTGGTTCATGCAGCGGGTCACCCGGTGGCTGGCCGGCGAGGCGGGGATCCGCCAGTACCTGGACATCGGCACCGGCATCCCCACCGAACCCAATCTGCACCAGGTGGCCCAGGGCATCGCGCCCGAGTCCCGCGTCGTCTACACCGACAACGACCCCATCGTGCTGAAGCACGCCGAGGCGCTGCTGCGCAGCACCCCCGAGGGCGTCACCGACTACGTGCAGGCCGATGTGCGCGAGCCCGAACTCATTCTGGAACAGGCCCGCGAGAAGCTGGACTTCGACCGGCCGGTGGCGCTGTCCCTCGTCGCGCTGACGCACTTCCTCGGCGACGAGGACGACCCGTACGGCCTGGTGGCGCGGCTCGTCGGGGCGCTGCCCTCCGGCAGCCATCTGGTCCTGTCGCAGCTCACCGCGGACTTCGACCCCGAGGCGGTCGGACGCGGCGTCGAGATGTACCGGGCGGGCGGCGTCACGCTCGCGCCGCGCAGCCGCGCGGAGATCGCCCGCTTCTTCGAGGGGCTGGAGCCGGTGGCGCCGGGCCTGGTCCAGCTGACCGAGTGGCACCCCGAGCTCGCGCACGGCGAGACCACCGACGAGCACGCGGTGATCTCGCTGTACGGCGCGGTGGCCCGCAAGCCGTGACACGGCCGCGCGGCGAGCCGCTGATACGGGGTTCCGAATTCCCGGCTCCGCGCCGCGCGCCTTCCGCTCCGGTCGTCCAGCCGGTGTGCCGCCGTGATTCAAGGGGCTCCGCCCCGCAGAATCCTGGCGGACGGCGCCCCGCGCCGTCCCCTCCGGTCGTCCAACCGGTGTGCCGACGTGATGCATGGGACACAGAAGGGCACTACCTTGCGCATACTCAGACGGGCGCTGGGCACCACGCTCACCGCCGCCCTCGGCTCGCTGCTGCTGACCGTTCCGGGAGCTTCCCCGGCGTTCGCGGCGGACGGCGTGCCGGTGCCGTTGTACTCCCTCGCCGACATGGAGGTCGACGGGAGCAACCGGCAGGTCTTCCTCAGCTCGCCCGCGGGAGCGGACGGCCGGGTCGTGGTGACGGACTACGACGGCGGGAGCAGCACCTGGCTGAGCGGCCTGCCGGGCGCCGGCGGGCTGGCCCTGTCGCCCGACTCCCGGACCCTCTACGTGGCCGCGCGGGACATCGACACCATCGTCGCGTACGACACCGCGACGCTGACGGAGACCGCACGGTACTTCGTGGGCGAGGGCACCGCCCCGTGGAGCCTGGCTTTCGCGGGCGGGAAGCTGTGGTTCGGATACGGCGTCACCGGGGACCTCGGGTCGGTCGACGTGTCCGGTGCCGAGCCGGTGATCGAGCTCGGTCTGGACGCTTCACTGGACTGGGGGGCGGAACTCGTCGCCTCCCCCGCCGACCCCGACGTGCTGGTGGCCGGCACGGGCAACCCCAACGTCAACACCCTCACGGTGTACGACGTGGGCGGCGGATCACCCGAGGTGACCGCCCGGCGGGTCTTCTCCGGGACCGAGATGAACGGCCTGCGGGACCTGGCCGTGACACCCGACGGCCGGAGCGTCGTCGTGGCCGCCCTCATATCGCCCGGCTACCAGGCCTTCCGCCTCGACGACCTCTCGGACCGGGGAACCCCCGCGGCCTCGCCCTCTCCCCTGGCCGTCGCCGTCGCACCCGACGGCACGGTGGCCGGAGGAACCTCCAACAACAGCGTCGGCGTGCCGGACCTGTCCTTCTACGCGCCGGGCGCTCCCGCTCCGCTGACCACGGTCGAGCTGGGCGGTGACACCGAGAGGCTGGTGGACGAGGGGCTCGCCTGGGCGCCGGACGGGAGCCGGGTCTTCGCCGTGACCCAGCAGACCGGCGTCATGGGGCTCCGGTTCCATGCGCGGCAGGTCGCCACCACCGTGCAGACCACCCTTGCCCTCGAGGCGCCTCCGACCAGCAGGAGGTACCGGGAACTGACCGTCACCGGCACCCTGGCTCCGGCGGCCGGCTTCGCTCCCGGCACCACCGTCGCGGTGAAGCGCTACGACGCCGCCGCCCCGGAAGGCACCTCGCTGGGCACCGTCACCGTGTCGGCCGACGGCACCTTCACCGTGACCGACACGCCGAGAAGGGTCGGTCAGGCGAGGTACGGCGTGACGTACGCCGGTGACCCCTGGCACACCGCGGCCTCCGCCGAGGTGACCGTGGAGATCACCCGCCGCTGAGACGGCCTCCGGCACGGACGTCGCCGTGGCCCGGATCAGGACCGCGGGCCACGGCGATCTCCCCTCCGCGCGGTCATGGGGCAGGGCACCGGCTCCCCGCCCGGAACACCTCCGAGCGGCGGCGCGTCCAGGGCGGCGCGACGGCGGGGGCAGCCGCGTCGGCGGATGCTCCCGCCGCCCCGGCCGAGCGGCGTCGGGTCTAGAACCCGGCGGGCTCGGTGTACACGCCCCACTCGTCGCGCAGGACGCCGCAGATCTCGCCGAGGGTCGCCTCCGCGCGTACGGCGTCGAGCATCGGCCCGATCATGTTGGCGCCGGAGCGGGCGGCCCCGACCATGGCGTCGAGCGCGCCGCGCACCTTCGCGTCGTCGCGGGCGGACTTGCGCTCGCCGAGGAGCCGCACCTGCTCGCGCTCCACCTCGTGGCTGACCCGCAGGATCTCCAGGTCGCCGGTGACCGACCCGGTGTGGACGTTGACGCCGACGACCCGCTTGTCGCCCTTCTCCAGCGCCTGCTGGTAGCGGAACGCCGACTCGGCGATCTCGCCGGTGAACCAGCCGTCCTCGATGCCGCGCAGGATGCCGGAGGTGATCGGCCCGATCGGGTGCCGCCCGTCCGGGTGGGCGCGCAGGCCCCGCTCCTTGATCTGCTCGAAGATCTTCTCGGCGTCCGCCTCGATGCGGTCGGTGAGCTGCTCGACGTACCAGGAACCGCCCAGCGGGTCGGCGACGTTGCCGACGCCGGTCTCCTCCATCAGCACCTGCTGGGTGCGCAGGGCGATCTCGGCGGCCTGCTCGCTGGGCAGTGCGAGGGTCTCGTCGAGGGCGTTGGTGTGCAGGGAGTTGGTCCCGCCGAGCACCGCCGCCAGCGCCTCCACGGCGGTCCGTACGACGTTGTTGTACGGCTGCTGCGCGGTCAGCGAGACACCGGCGGTCTGGGTGTGGAACCGCAGCCACTGCGCCTTGTCGCTCTTCGCGCCGTAGACGTCCCGCATCCAGCGGGCCCAGATCCTCCTGGCCGCACGGAACTTGGCGATCTCCTCGAAG
The DNA here is from genome assembly GCF_001279005.1 of Streptomyces caelestis. Taxonomy (GTDB): domain Bacteria; phylum Actinomycetota; class Actinomycetes; order Streptomycetales; family Streptomycetaceae; genus Streptomyces; species Streptomyces heliomycini. Next base: position 64,516 of record NZ_LGCN01000143.1, on the reverse strand, counting down.
AAGTCGACGTGCGCGTCGAAGAAGAAGGAGAGGCCGGGGGCGAAGACGTCGACGTCGAGGCCGCGGCTGAGCCCCAGCTCCACGTACCCGAAGCCGTCCGCGAGCGTGTACGCCAGCTCCTGCGCGGCCGTCGCGCCGGCCTCGCGGATGTGGTAGCCGGAGACGGAGAGCGGCTTGTAGGCGGGGATGCCGGCCGCGCAGTGCTCCATCAGGTCGCCGATCAGGCGCAGATGGGGCTCGGGCTGGAAGAGCCACTCCTTCTGCGCGATGTACTCCTTGAAGATGTCCGTCTGCAGCGTGCCGTTGAGCACGGCAGGGTCGACGCCCTGGCGCTCGGCGGCGACGAGGTACATGCAGAAGACGGGCACGGCGGGCCCGCTGATCGTCATGGAGGTCGTCACGTCCCCGAGCGGGATGTCCCGGAACAGGACCTCCATGTCGGCGGCCGAGTCGATCGCCACCCCGCAGTGGCCGACCTCGCCCAGGGAGCGCGGGTCGTCGGAGTCGCGGCCCATGAGCGTCGGCATGTCGAAGGCGACGGAGAGGCCGCCCCCGCCGTTGCCGAGGATCATCTTGTAGCGCTCGTTGGTCTGCTCGGCGTTCCCGAACCCGGCGAACTGCCGGATGGTCCACGTCCGCCCCCGGTAGCCGGTCGGATACAGCCCGCGGGTGAAGGGGTACTCCCCCGGCCAGCCGATCCGCTCGAACCCCTCGTAGGTGTCCCCGGTCCGGGGCCCGTACACCGGCTCCACGGGATCGCCGGAGAGCGTGGTGAAATCCGCGTCGCGTTTGCGAGCGGCGTCGTACCGGGCCTGCCAGCGTCGGCGGCCCTCCTCGATGGCGTCAGCGTCCATGCCTTCGAATTTACTAGGACGTCCTAGTAAATGTCGATGGGAGACCGCCGCACGCTGCTCCGTACGGCGGTGAGACGCGTTACGCGACCGCGGGGGCCTCGTCCGCGACCTCGCCCTCCAGCTCGCGGCTGATCCGGCGCTCCACGAAGAACGCGGCGGTGGGGACGGTGCCGGCGAGCAGCACCCACAGCTGCTTCTTCACCGGCCACTTCAGCTTGGACCCCAGGTCGAAGGCGAAGATCAGGTAGACCACGTAGAGCCAGCCGTGGGCGATGCTGACCACCTGCGTGAAGTCGGCCGCGCCACCCATGTCGAGCACGTACTTGCCGATCATGCCGAAGGTCAGCGCGACGAGGAGGACACCGGTGACGTAGGCCATGATCCGGTAGCGGGTGAACACGCTCTTCTTCATGGAGTCGAGCGTAACGACCCGTTCCGGGAGATCTTGTCCCGGGTCAGTCCTCCGCGAAGTCCCCCGCCGCCAGCCGCAGCGGACGGAGCATGGCGAAGAGTTCGCCGCACTCCTCGGCGTCGTAGGCGCTCAGGCCGAAGTCCATGGCCATCAGGTCGCGGGTGGCGGACTCGACCACCTCGCGGCCCCTGTCGGTGATGGTCGCGAGGGTGCCGCGGCCGTCGTTGGGGTTGGGGCGCTTGGCGACCAGACCCGAGCGGACCAGGCGGTCCACGGTGTTCGTCACCGACGTGGGGTGCACCATGAGCCGCTCGCCGATCTTGGACATCGGCAGCTCGCCCGACTTGGAGAAGGTCAGCAGCACCAGGGCCTCGTACCGCGCGAACGTGAGCCCGTACGGTTTGACGACCGCGTCCACCTCGGCCAGCAGGATCTGTTGCGCCCGCATGATCGAGGTGATCGCGGCCATCGACGGCACACTTCCCCAGCGCTGCTTCCAGAGCTCGTCGGCGCGGGCGATGGGATCGAACGAGAGACTGAGCGGCTTCGGCACGGACCAGACCCTACCGGCCGGTCATATGCCGGTCAGCCCCGTCTCACTCATCGGTCCGCGGCCGTCCGTCACCGTGCGCCAGATGTCGCTCGACGGTCTCCACCTTGGAGGTGAGTCCGTCCTCCACTCCCGGGCGGATGTCCGCCTTGAGGACCAGGGAGACGCGCGGCGCGCGTGCCTCCACCGCGGCCACGGCGCGCTTCACCACGTCCATGACCTCGTCCCAGTCACCCTCGATCGAGGTGAACATGGCGTCGGTGCGGTTCGGCAGGCCGGATGCGCGGACCACCCGCACGGCGTCGGCGACGTACTCCCCCACGTCCTCGCCGACGCCCAGCGGCGTCACGGAGAAGGCGACGATCACGCGTTCACCACGCCCTCGGTGCGGGCGCGGGAGGCGATCACCGCGTCCTCGGCCTCGCGCTTGAGCCGGCGCTCGGCGAAGAAGCCGCCGGCCGGCAGGACCGACATCAGGAAGTAGAAGGCGGCGGTCTTCAGCGGCCACTTGGCGCGGTTCCAGGCGTCGGCCCAGAAGAGCACGTAGAGGACGAAGAGGAAGCCGTGGACCGCGCCCATCACCGGGACGGCGTTGAAGTCGGTCGTCCGCTTCAGGACCGAGCAGACGAGCAGCAGCAGGAACGAGATCGCTTCGGGGCCCGAGACCAGGCGGAGGCGGCGGAGGGCGGAGGCGGTCTTGATGTCCACGAGTCACCTTCGGTGGGAGAGACGTCGGCGTCGACGGGTCGGACGGCTTGTGAACGCACGCACAAGCGTCACGCCATTGTGGCAAACGGCGTCCCGCGATCACCGGAGGGGGTCCCGTCCGGCCGGTCGGCCCCTAAGGGTCCGTTCAGGGACCGACTCCCCCTTCGGGATCTGTCGGCGGGGGCGGCGGTGCGGATACCGTCACGGGTGTGGCGATGTTCCGACTTCAGAGCAGCAAGGTGCTCGCCGTCGACATGACTGGGGACGCCGTGAAGGCGAAGAACGGCTCCATGGTCGCGTACGACGGCGAGATGGCCTTCAAGAAGCTCAGCGGTGGCGGTGAGGGCCTCCGGGGGATGGTGACCCGGCGGCTCACGGGCGAGCAGATGACGCTGATGGAGGTGAAAGGGCACGGGACCTGCTTCTTCGCGGACCGTGCCTCCGAGATCAATCTGGTGGGCCTGCGGGGCGACAAGCTGTACGTGGAGTCCAGCAACCTGCTGGCGACCGACGGCGGCCTGCGCACCGGGACGAGTTTCACGGGGACGCGCGGGGCCTCGCAGGGAAACGGGCTGTTCACGACCACGATCGAGGGACACGGCCAGGCCGCGATCATGTCGGACGGGCCGGCCGTGCTGCTCCGGGTCAGCCCGCAGTACCCGCTGACGGTCGACCCCGGCGCCTATGTGGCCCACCAGGGGAACCTGCGGCAGTCCTTCCAGTCGGGTGTGACCTTCCGCACGCTGATGGGAGAGGGCGGCGGCGAGGCCTTCCAGATCCGGTTCGAGGGCGACGGGCTGGTCTACGTGCAGCCCAGTGAGCGGAACACGATCGCGGGGGACGTGTGACATGGGCTTCCGGGAGATCAACTCGAAGATGATCGAGGCGACGGTGTCGCCGGGTCAGCGGCTGTTCAGTCAGCGCGGCGCGATGCTCGCGTACCGGGGCGAGGTCGGCTTCACCCCGAACCTGCGCGGCGGGCAGGGCGGGGTGATGTCGATGATCGGGCGGCGCGTGGCGAACGAGGACACGCCCCTGATGACCGTCGAGGGCAGCGGCACCGTCCTGTTCGGGCACGGCGGCCACCACATCCAGGTGATCAACCTCGCCGGGGACACGCTGTACGTCGAGGCCGACCGGCTGCTGGCCTTCGAGGGCACGCTGGAGCAGGGCACGGTGTTCCTCGGCTCGCAGGGCGGGGTGATGGGCATGGTCCGGGGGCAGGTCTCCGGGCAGGGCCTCTTCACGACCTCGCTCAAGGGGCACGGCGCGGTCGCCGTGATGGCCCACGGAGGGGTGATCGAGCTCCCGATCACCCCGCAGCGGCCGGTGCGCGTCGACCCTCAGGCCTACGTCGCCCACCACGGCGACGTCCGCAACAAGCTGTCCACGGCCCTCGGCTGGCGGGACATGGTGGGCCGGGGCTCCGGCGAGGCCTTCCAGCTGGAGCTGAGCGGCAGCGGCGCCGTCTACGTCCAGGCATCGGAGGAGAAGCTGTGAGCAGCACCGTCCACGACCCGATGACGCTGCCGTCCGACGACAACGTCGATCCCTACACCTTCTGCGTGGAGCTCAAGGGCACCCAGTGGTTCATGCAGAAGGGGAAGATGATCGCCTACTACGGTTCGATCGATTTCAACGGCATCGGGCACGGGCGGCTCGACCGGCTCGTCCGTACGTCGTTCCATTCGCCTCTGCACGCGAGCGACTGGGTCGTGGCGGAGGGCTCGGGCAAGATGCTCCTCGCCGACCGGGCCTTCGACGTGAACTCGTACGACCTCGAGGACGGCAACCTGACCATTCGCTCAGGCAACGTGCTGGCTTTTCAGCCAAGTCTGTCGCTGAAGCAGTCGATCGTGCCGGGTTTCCTGACGCTGATCGGAACCGGGAAGTTCGTGGCCGCCTCCAACGGTCCGGTGGTGTTCATGGAACCCCCCATCCGGGTGGACCCGCAGGCGCTGGTCGGGTGGGCGGACTGCCCCTCCCCGTGCCACCACTACGACCACGGCTACATGACCGGTGTGATGGGCGGTCTACGTGCGATGACGGGCCTCGGCGGGGCCTCCGGCGAGGAGCACCAGTTCGAGTTCGTGGGGGCGGGCACGGTGCTCCTCCAGTCGTCCGAGGCGTTGATGGCGGAGCAGGCCACGGGGGTGACCCCGCACGAGCCCGGGGTGCCCGGGAGCGGGGTTCCGGGTGGCCACGGGCAGGGCGCGGGCGCACCGCGTCTTCCCGGACAGCTGGGAGACCTCCAGCGTCGCTTCGGGCTGTGAGCGGTAATGTGCGGGGTGTGACATCGAACGCCTGCGCACGACGTCACACGGAAGCCTTATTAGTTCGCCATTCAACTTCCTTAGGTAGACTTCATTCATGGAGACCGAGACGGCCACCCGCTGGCTGACCAATGCGGAGCAGTGCGCCTGGCGCACCCACCTGGAGGTCAACAAGCTGTTGACGTACCAGCTCGAGAAGGATCTGCAGCCGTTCGGCCTGACGATGAACGACTACGAGATCCTGGTGAACCTGTCCGAGTCGGAGGACCGGCGGATGCGGATGAGCGACCTCGCCTCCGCGACCATGCAGTCCAAGAGCCGCCTCTCGCACCAGATCACCCGCATGGAGAACGCGGACCTGGTGCGGCGGGAGAACTGCGAGTCCGACCGCCGCGGGCTCTACGCGGTCCTCACCGACCACGGTCTGGAGACCATGCGGAAGGTCGCGCCCCATCACGTGGCGTCCGTGCGCCGGCACTTCATCGACCTGCTCTCCCCCGAGGCCCTCATCGAGCTCGACAAGGCCCTCAAGCCCATCGCGGAGCACCTGCGGGGGCAGCGGGGACGCCACTGACGTCCCTCAGCGGGCTAGCGGCAGACGGAGTTCGAACAAGGCTCCGCCGGTCGGCGCCGCGCCCGCCGTGAGCGTCCCGCCGTGCCGTACGGCGACGTCCCTCGCGATCGCCAGCCCCAGCCCCGCGCCGCCGTCGTCGCGGCTGCGGGCGGCGTCCAGCCGTACGAACCGCTGGAAGATCCGCTCCCGGTCGGCCTCGGCCACCCCGTCGCCGTCGTCGGCCACCCCCAGGACCGCCCAGCCGCCCTCCCGCCGCACGGTCACGGTGACCCGCTCACGGGCGTGCCGCCCGCCGTTGTCCAGCAGATTGGCGAGCACGCGCCCCAGCTGCCCCCGTGATCCGGTCACCTCCGCCGGCTCCGCGTCCACCGTCACACCCGCGCGTCCCGCGGCCTCCTCGCCGGCCAGCGCGGCCAGGTCGACCCGGGCGTCGGCGGGCCGCTCCCCCGCGTCCAGCCGGGCGAGCAGCAGCAGATCGGCGGCGAGGCGCTGGAGCCGCACGGTGTCCTCGACGGCGCCGTCCAGGTCGAGCAGCTCGGGGTGGGCGGCGGCCACCTCCAGCTGGGTGCGCAGGGACGCGATCGGGCTGCGCAGCTCGTGCGAGGCGTCGGCGACGAACCGCCGCTGCCGCTCCACGGACGCCTCCAGGGCGGCGAGCGTCTCGTTGGTGGTGCGGGCGAGACGGGCGATCTCGTCGTGGGTCGCCGGTTCGGGGACGCGGCGCGCGAGGTCCTCGGAGGCGGTGATCGCGGCCATCTCGCTCCGGATGCCCTCCACCGGGCGCAGGGCACGGCCGGTGACCAGCCAGGTCACCGCGGCGACGACCACCAGGAGCAGGGGGAAGCCGATGAGCATCACGGTCAGCGCGGTCCGTACGGCGCCGTGCTCGGCGGCGAGCGGGGCGCCCGCGTGGACGGTGAGGCGGCCGTGGTCGGGGGTCTCCACCTCCAGGGCGGCGAAACGGTAGTCCTCGGTGTCGCCGTCGACGGTGGCGGAGCCGTTGGTGAAGGTGGTCTCGTCGGCGATCTCGCCGGGGGCGAACGACTCGTCGGAGCCGTCCGAGTCGTCCGAGCCGTCGCCGGAGGCGTCGTCCTCGTCCGGCTTCGGGGACTGCGGCGTCACGTCGGTCGTCGCGGTGCCGGTGATCCGCTCCAGGTCCTCGCTCGCCGCGACCAGCCGTCCGTCCTCGTCGAGGATCTGCACCGGGCGGTCCTCCCCGTCCAGCCCCGACAGTCTGTCGTACGGCGTCCGGGCGGCGAGTTCGGAGGCGACCGCCCGCGCGGCGCGCTCCGCCTGGGTGCCCGCCTCGCCGATCAGGTTGGAACGCAGGGACAGCAGTACGGCGGTGCCGGCCGCGACGAGGGCGACCGCGACCACGAGGGTGGCGCCGAGCGTCGCCCGCGCGCGGACCGAGCCGAACAGGCGGCTCACGGCGCCGTCTCCAGACGGTAGCCGGCGCCGCGCACGGTCCGGATGAGACCGGCGCGCAGCTTGCGGCGCAGGGCGCTGATGTAGACCTCGACGATGTTGGGGTCCCCGTCGTAGGCGAAGTCCCAGACGTGTTCGAGGATGTCGGCCTTGGAGACCACCTCGCCGGCCCGCAGCACCAGATGCTCGAGGACCGAGAACTCCTTGGTGGTCAGGGTCACCTCCTCCTCGTCCAGGAAGACCCGGCGGGCGGCGGTGTCCACCGTGAGGTCGCCGTGCACATGGACCGGGGAGGCCCCGGCGGCCGGCCGGCGGCGCAGCAGCGCCTTGATCCTGGCGACGAGGACGACGTACGAGAACGGCTTGGTGAGGTAGTCGTCGGCGCCGGTGTCCAGGCCCTCGGCCTCGTCGTACTCCCCGTCCTTCGCCGTGAGCATCAGGATCGGCACGTCGTGGCCGGCGGCGCGCAGGGCCGCGCAGACGCGGTAGCCGTTCAGACCGGGCAGCATGATGTCGAGGATCAGGAGGTCGTACGTCCCCTCCGTGGCCCGGTGCAGCCCCTCCCGGCCGTCGTGGACGACGTCCACGGCGTGGCCCTCGGCGGTGAGGCCCCTGGCGAGGGAGAGGGCGAGGCGTTTCTCGTCCTCCACGATCAGGAGTCGGAAGGGGCGGCGCGCAGCGCCTCCGGCGGGGTGGTGGTGGGTGACGGGCGGGCGCATGCCGCAAGGGTCGCAAAACGAAGCTGAAGATCCCTTCAGGCGGTTTCAGGTTCCCCTCAGCGTCGGTCGGCGAGATTGATGTCGTACAGCACGAAACGCAGCGACTCGGGAGGAATCCATATGAAGCGCAACATCGTGATCGCCGTCGTCACGGCCGCGGCCCTGGTCGGAGGCGGTACGGCGACGGCCCTCGCGGTCGCGGGGGACGACGACGGGGCGGCGTCGGTGGCGCGGGCGGAGAACCGGGCGGGGGACGACGACCGGCGGGACGACGAGGGCCGTGAGGACGACCGGGGTGACGACGACCGGGATGACGACGACCGGGGTGACGACCGCGACGGGCGTGCCGTCTCCGGTGGCGTGACCGCCGCCGACGCCATCGCCGCCGCGCTGAAGCACACGCCGGGCACGGCCGTCTCCGCCGAGCTGGACGACGAGGCCTGGGAGGTCGACGTCCTCGGCGGCGGCGACACCTGGCACAGCGTGCGCGTCGACCCGGGCGACGGCAAGGTCCTGGGCGCCCAGAAGGACGACGAGGACGACGCCGCCGAGGTGCGGGCCGCGTTGAAGGGGGCGTCGGTGTCGGCCGCGGAGGCCGCGGAGGCGGCTGCCGCCGAGGGGACGGTGACGTCGGTGGAGCTGGACGACGACAAGGGGTGGGAGGCCGAGACGCGTGCCTCCGGCGGGGACGAGCGGGACTGGCGGGTCGACCCGGGCAGCGGCAAGGTCACGGCCGACCGGGGCGACGGCTCCGACGACGACTGAGCGGGGGGCGGGCGTTGAGGGTTTTCGCCCCCGCCGCCCCTTCCCTCCCCGTCCCCGGGGGCTGCGCCCCCGGACCCCCCTTCGGCCCTGCGGGCCTTGTCCTCAAGCGCCGGACGGGCTGGTTGACGCCGGACGGGCTGGTGGTGCCGGACGGACTGAGAAGTCAGCCCCGTGTCAGCCCCGCCACCAGTTCGTCCGCCGCCCGGTACGGGTCCAGGTCGCCGGCGATGATGCGTTCGGCCAGGGCGTCCAGGCGGCGGTCGCCGTGGAGGTCGCCGATGCGTTCGCGCAGGGCCGTGACCGCGATGGTCTCGACCTCGCGGGAGGCGCGGGCCAGGCGGCGGGCCGTCAGGACACCATGCTCCTCCATCCAGGCCCGGTGCTTCTCCAGGGCCTCGACGACCTCGTCGACGCCCTCCTGGCGCGCGGCGACCGTCTTGACGATCGGGGGGCGCCAGTCGCCGGGGGCGCGGGACTCGCCGAGGCCCAGCATGTGGTTCAGCTCGCGGGCGGTGGCGTCGGCGCCGTCGCGGTCGGCCTTGTTGACGACGTAGACGTCGCCGATCTCCAGGATCCCGGCCTTGGCGGCCTGGATGCCGTCGCCCATGCCGGGTGCCAGCAGCACCACCGACGTGTCGGCCTGGGAGGCGATCTCCACCTCCGACTGGCCCACGCCCACCGTCTCGACCAGGACCACGTCGCAGCCCGCCGCGTCCAGGACGCGGATGGCCTGCGGGGCGGCCCACGCGAGGCCGCCCAGGTGACCGCGGGTGGCCATGGAACGGATGTAGACGCCGGGGTCGGAGGCGTGCTCCGACATGCGGACGCGGTCGCCGAGCAGGGCGCCGCCGGAGAAGGGGGAGGACGGGTCGACGGCCAGGACGCCGACCCGCTTGCCCTGTTTGCGGTACGCGGTCACCAGGGCCGAGGTGGACGTCGACTTGCCGACGCCCGGGGAGCCGGTGAGGCCGACCACGTACGCGTTCCCGGTGAGCGGCGCCAGGGCCGCCATAACCTCCCTGAGCTGCGGGGACGCCCCCTCCACCAGGGAGATCAGCCGGGCCACGGCCCGCGGCCTGCCGTCCCTGGCCTGGGCGACCAGCGAGGAGACGTCCTGCATCACAGCTCCGTTCACGAGAGGGAAATCGGCACAACCCGGCTCAGGCCTTGGGGACCCGCACGATCAGCGCGTCGCCCTGGCCGCCGCCGCCGCACAGCGCCGCCGCGCCGATGCCGCCGCCGCGCCGCTTCAGCTCCAGGGCGAGGTGCAGCACGAGCCGGGCGCCGGACATCCCGATCGGGTGACCCAGCGCGATGGCGCCGCCGTTGACGTTCACCTTTTCGGTGGAAACGCCGAGGTCCTTCATTGACTGCACGGCGACCGCGGCGAAGGCCTCGTTGATCTCGACGAGGTCGAGGTCGGAGACCTCCAGGCCCTCCTTCTTCAGCGCGTGCCGGATCGCGTTGGACGGCTGCGACTGGAGGGAGTTGTCGGGTCCGGCCACGTTGCCGTGGGCGCCGATCTCGGCGATCCAGTCCAGGCCCAGTTCCTGCGCCCTGGCCTTGCTCATCACGACCACGGCCGCCGCGCCGTCCGAGATCTGCGAGGAGGAGCCGGCGGTGATGGTGCCGTCCTCGGCGAACGCCGGACGCAGCCTGCCGAGGGACTCGGCGGTGGTGTCGCCGCGGATGCCCTCGTCCTTGCTGAACAGGACCGGGTCGCCCTTGCGCTGCGGGATCTCGACCGGGGTGATCTCGGCCTCGAAGACGCCGTTCTTCTGCGCGGCGGCGGCCCGCTGGTGGGAGAGGGCGGCGATCTCGTCCTGCTCGGGGCGGGCGATGCCGAGGCGGGTGTTGTGCTTCTCGGTGGACTCGCCCATGGCGATGTTCTCGAAGGAGTCGGTCAGACCGTCGTGCGCCATGGCGTCGAGCATCTGCACCGCGCCGTACTTGAAGCCCTCGCGGGACTTCGGCAGCAGGTGCGGGGCGTTGGTCATGGACTCCTGGCCGCCGGCGACGACCACGTCGAATTCACCCGCGCGGATCAGCTGGTCCGCGAGCGCGATGGCGTCGAGGCCGGAGAGGCACACCTTGTTGACGGTGAGCGCCGGGACGTTCATCGGGATGCCGGCCTTGACGGCGGCCTGGCGGGCCGGGATCTGCCCCGCCCCGGCCTGGAGCACCTGCCCCATGATCACGTACTGGACCTGGTCGCCACCGATCCCCGCACGGTCGAGGGCGGCCTTGATCGCGAAGCCGCCGAGGTCGGCTCCGGAGAAGGACTTCAGCGAGCCGAGCAGCCGGCCCATGGGGGTGCGGGCGCCCGCGACGATGACGGACGTCGTGCCGTTCGCCGCGGAAGATGTGGATGATGCAGATGCTGCGGATGATGCGGAAGTCATGAGCTGCGGTCCCCTTCCGGCTGCACAGCCGAGGAGTGAACGAGGGTTTACTTCGAATGTACTGACGTGCGGTGGACCACGTCATCGGCCTTTCGGTGTGATCGCGCGCACGTTGCGTAACCACCGCGGGAGCGCTGCACTGAATCCATGCTGACGCGAATCGACCACATCGGGATCGCCTGCTTCGACCTCGACAGGACCGTCGAGTTCTACCGGGCCACCTACGGCTTCGAGGTGTTCCACTCCGAGGTCAACGAGGAGCAGGGCGTGCGCGAGGCCATGCTCAAGATCAACGACACCTCCGACGGCGGGGCCTCCTACCTGCAGCTGCTGGAGCCGACCCGGGAGGACTCCACCGTCGCCAAGTGGCTGGCGAAGAACGGGGAGGGCGTCCACCACATCGCTTTCGGCACGGCGGACGTGGACGCGGAGGCCGCCGACATCAAGGGCAAGGGCGTACGCGTTCTGTACGAAGAGCCCCGGCGCGGCTCCATGGGGTCACGAATCACCTTCCTGCACCCCAAGGACTGCCATGGCGTACTGACAGAACTGGTCACTTCGGCGCCCGTTGAGTCGTCCGAGCACTGACCCACGTACATAAGGGCCGGTAGGGTTGGGTCCGGTCGCCGCTCATGCGTGGTGACCCAGTCCCGTCGTCTCCGGCGGCGGGATCGCCGGGGTCCGGGTTTCGGGGGGCGAGCGCGGGGCGGCAGCCCATGCTCCGCCGTTGATCTGACACCATTCCCCGGGGGCCCCGTTCGGCGGATGGACGGAGCTCGGCCAGACTTGCGACCAGGGGACGGATGGGACCGCGCAGTGCGGGGCTACGAGAGCCAGGAGCGAGAGCCGGCGGCTGACGTCGACCACCTCTCTCGGTTCGAAGCCGAGATGAAGCGGCTGAAGACCGAGCGGGAAAAGGCGATCCAGCACGCCGATGACCTCGGCTACCAGGTCGAGGTGCTGCGCGCCAAGCTGCACGAGGCGCGGCGCACCATCATGTCCCGGCCCGCGTACGACGGCGGTGACCTCGGCTATCAGGCCGAGCAGTTGCTGCGCAACGCGCAGCTGCAGGCCGACCAGCTGCGCGCGGACGCCGAGCGGGAGCTGAGCCAGGCGCGGGCGCAGACCCAGCGGATCCTCCAGGAGCACGCGGAGCAGGCGGCCCGGCTCCAGGCGGAGCTGCACCAGGAGGCGGTGACGCGGCGCCAGCAGCTCGACCAGGAGCTGGCGGAGCGCCGGCAGACCGTCGAGTCGCACGTCAACGAGAACGTGGCCTGGGCTGAGCAGCTGCGGGCCCGCACCGAGCAGCAGGCCCGCCGGCTGCTCGACGAGTCCCGCGCGGAGGCCGAGCAGGCCCTGGCCGCCGCCCGCGCGGAGGCCGAGCGGCTGACGGCCGAGGCCCGGCAGCGGCTGCAGGGCGACGCCGAGGCGGCCCGCGCGGAGGCCGAGCAGATCCTGCGTCGCGCCCGCGCGGACGCCGAGCGGCTGCTGAACGCCGCCTCGACGCAGGCCCAGGAGGCCACCGACCACGCCGAGCAGCTGCGGACGTCCACGGCCAGCGAGTCGGAGTCCGCGCGCCGTCGGGCGCAGGAGCTCGGCCGGGCCGCCGAGGAGCGGATGTCCCAGGCCGAGTCCGCGCTGCGCGAGGCCCGTGCCGAGGCGGAGAAGGTGCTCGCCGAGGCGAAGGAGTCCGCCGCGAAGGCGCTCGCCTCCGCCGAGTCCGCCAACGAGACCCGTACGCGGACCGCCAAGGAGCAGGTGGCGCGGCTGGTCGGCGAGGCCACCAAGGAGGCGGAGGCCACCAAGGCGGATGCCGAGCAGCTGGTCGCGGACGCCCGCGCGGAGGCCGAGAAGATCGTCGCCGAGGCCGCCGAGAAGGCCCGCGCGGTCACCGCGGAGGAGTCCGCGACGCAGCTGTCCAAGGCGGCCAGGACCGCCGAGGAGGTGCTCAACAAGGCGTCGGAGGAGGCCAAGCGGACCACCAGGGCGGCGGCCGAGGAGGCCGAGCGGATCCGCGGGGAGGCCGAGGCCGAGGCGGACCGGCTGCGCGCCGAGGCGCACGACATCGCCGAACAGCTCAAGGGCGCGGCGAAGGACGACACCAAGGAGTACCGCGCCAAGACGGTCGAGCTGCAGGAGGAGGCCCGTCGGCTGCGCGGCGAGGCCGAGCAGCTGCGCGCCGACGCGGTCGCCGAGGGCGAGAAGATCCGCGCGGAGGCCCGCAAGGAGGCCGTGGCGCAGATCGAGGAGGCGGCGAAGTCCGCCGAGGAGCTGCTCGCCAAGGCGAAGGCGGACGCCGACGAGCTGCGCTCCACCGCGCAGGGCGACAGCGAGAAGGTCCGCACCGAGGCCATCGAGCGCGCCACGACGCTGCGCCGGCAGGCCGAGGAGACCCTGGAGCGCACCCGCCAGGAGGCCGAGCGGCACCGCGCGGAGGTCGTCGAGCAGGCCGACGCGCTCAAGGAGGACGCCGAGCGGGCCGCGCGCGAGCTGCGCGAGGAGACCGAGCGGGCCGTGGAGGCCCGTCGCGCGCAGGCCGCCGCGGAGCTGACGCGGCGGCACGCGGAGGCCGAGGAGCGGCTCGCCGCGGCCGAGCAGGCGCTGAGCGACGCGCGCGAGGAGGCCGCCCGGATCCGCCGGGAGGCGTCCGAGGAGACCGAGCGGCTGCGCGCGGAGGCCGCCGAGCGGATCCGTGCGCTGCGGCAGCAGGCGGAGGCGGAGGCCGAGCGGCTGCGGGACGAGGCCGCCGCGGACGCGTCGGCGTCCCGTGCGGAGGGCGAGGCCGTCGCCGTACGGCTGCGGTCGGAGGCCGCGGCCGAGGCGGAGCGGCTGAAGTCGGAGGCGCAGGACAGCGCCGACCGGATGCGCGCGGAGGCGCAGGCCGCCGCCGAGCGGATCGGTACGGAGGCGTCCGAGACGCTGGCCGCCGCGCAGGAGGAGGCCGCCCGGCGGCGCCGCGAGGCCGAGGAACTCCTCGGCGCGGCCCGGCAGGAGGCCGACCAGGAGCGCGAGCGGGCCCGCGAGCAGAGCGAGGAGCTGCTGGCGTCGGCGCGCACCCGCGTGGAGGAGGCGCAGGCCGAGGCCGTGCGGCTGGTCGAGGAGGCGGACCGGCGCGCCACGGAGACGGTGTCGGCGGCCGAGCAGCACGCGCAGCAGGTGCGGGACTCCGTCGCGGGGCTGCACGAACAGGCGCAGGAGGAGATCGCCGGGCTGCGCAGCGCCGCCGAGCACGTGGCGGAGCGCACCCGTCGCGAGGCCGAGGAGGAGGCGGACCGGGTCCGCGCCGACGCCTACGCGGAGCGGGAGCGGGCGAGCGAGGACGCGGGCCGGCTGCGGCGCGATGCGCAGGAGGAGACGGAGGCCGCGAAGGCGCTGGCCGAGCGGACGGTGTCCGAGGCCATCACGGAGGCCGAGCGGATCCGCGCGGACGTGTCCGAGCACGCCCAGCGGGTGCGCACGGAGGCGTCGGACGCGATCGCCGAGGCGGAGCAGGCCGCGGCCCGTACCCGGGCGGACGCCCGTGAGGACGCCAACCGGATCCGTTCGGACGCGGCGACGCAGGCGGACACCCTCATCACCGAGGCCCGCAGTGAGGCGGAGCGCCTCACCGAGGAGACGGTCGCGGATACCGACCGGCTGCGCACGGAGACGGTCGCCGAGGCCGAGCGGGTGCGCGCGGAGTCGGTGTCCGCGGCGGAGAAGCTGATCGCGGACGCCACCGGGGACGCGGAGCGGCTGCGGGCCGAGGCCGCGGAGGCGGTCGGGTCCGCGCAGGCGCACGCGGAGCGGATCCGCCGGGAGTCCGAGCGGGTCAAGGCCGACGCGGAGTCGGAGGCCGAGCGGATGGTGTCCGCCGCGCGCGGGGAGGCCGAGCGGACGCTGGACGAGGCCCGCAAGGACGCCAACAAGCGGCGCTCCGAGGCGGCCGAGCAGGTGGACACGCTCATCACGGAGACCGCCGCCGAGGCGGACAAGCTGCTCACCGAGGCGCAGCAGCAGGCGCTGAAGACGACGGCGGAGGCCGAGTCGCAGGCGGACACGATGGTCGGCGCGGCCCGGCAGGAGGCCGAACGGATCCTCTCCGAGGCGACCGTCGAGGGCAACTCCCGGGTGGAGAGGGCCCGTACGGACGCGGACGAGCTGCTGGTCGGCGCGCGCCGGGACGCGACGCAGATCAGGGAACGCGCCGAGGAGCTGCGCGACCGCCTCACGCGTGAGATCGAGGAGCTGCACGAGCGGGCCCGCCGTGAGGCGGCGGAGACGATGAAGTCGACGGGCGACCGCTGCGACGCGCTCATCAAGGCCTCCGAGGAGCAGCTCGCCAAGGCGGAGGCGAAGGCCAAGGAGATCGTCTCCGAGGCCAACTCCGAGGCCGGCAAGGTGCGCATCGCCGCCGTGAAGAAGGCCGAGGGCCTGCTGAAGGAGGCCGAGCAGAAGAAGGCCCGCCTGGTGAAGGAGGCCGAGGAGCTGAAGGCCGAGGCGGTCCGGGAGGCGCGGCGCACGGTCGAGGAGGGCAAGCGCGAGCTGGAGGTGCTGGTGCGGCGCCGCGAGGACATCAACGCCGAGATCTCCCGTGTGCAGGACGTGCTGGAGGCGTTGGAGTCCTTCGAGGCGCCCGGAGGCGCCAAGGACAACGGGGTCAAGGCGGGGGCCGGGGCGGGTGCTACCCGTACGGGTGGCAAGTCGGCGGAATAGCCGGCAAAGCGGACGAAATCCCTTGTACGGTGGGGGCTTTGATCATGGCTTTGGCAAGTCTTCCAGCGGCGAGCCACTCAAAAGGGGTGTCATTCTCCGTATCAAACGTGCATCCGCTCGATGACACAGCGCTTCGGCCCCTAGGATTCCACCTATCACCTCACCGGTCTCATTCGACAGGAACCCCATGAGCGACACTTCCCCCTACGGCTTCGAGCTTGTGCGGCGTGGGTACGACCGCGCTCAGGTGGACGAACGTATCTCCAAGCTCGTCTCCGACCGTGACAGCGCTCTCGCCCGCATCACCGCTCTGGAAAAGCGCATCGAGGAGCTCCATCTCGAGACGCAGAACGCCCAGGCCCAGGTCACCGACGCCGAGCCGTCGTATGCGGGTCTCGGCGCGCGCGTGGAGAAGATCCTCCGCCTCGCCGAGGAGGAGGCGAAGGAACTGCGCGAGGAGGCCCGGCGCGCGGCGGAGCAGCACCGCGAGCTCGCCGAGTCGGCCGCCCAGCAGGTGCGCAACGACGCCGAGTCGTACGCCGCCGAGCGCAAGTCGAAGGCGGAGGACGAGGGCGCGCGGATCGTCGAGAAGGCCCAGGGCGACGCCGCCCAGTTGCGTTCCGAGGCGCAGAAGGACGCGCAGTCCAAGCGGGAGGAGGCGGACGCCCTCTTCGAGGAGACCCGCGCCAAGGCCGCGCAGGCCGCCGCCGACTTCGAGACGAACCTCGCCAAGCGCCGTGAGCAGTCCGAGCGCGACCTGGCCTCGCGCCAGCAGAAGGCCGAGAAGCGCCTCGCGGAGATCGAGCACCGCGCGGAGCAGCTGCGGCTGGAGGCCGAGAAGCTGCGCACCGACGCCGAGCGCCGGGCCCGCCAGACGGTGGAGACGGCCCAGCGTCAGGCGGAGGACATCGTGGCCGACGCCAACGCCAAGGCCGACCGGATCCGTTCGGAATCCGAGCGCGAGCTGGCGGCGCTGACCAACCGCCGCGACTCGATCAACGCCCAGCTGACGAACGTCCGCGAGATGCTCGCCACGCTCACGGGCGCCGCGGTGGCCGCGACCGGTGCGCCCTCCACCGACGACGAGCCGATCTCCCGCGGGGTCCCGGCCCAGCAGTCCCGGTAACACCGGGCGAAGGATCGGCGAAGCCCTCTGCCACTGAGGTGGCAGAGGGCTTTGTCCCGTTCTAGCGTGGCCGCATGATCGAGCTCGAGGGGCTGACCAAGCGGTACGGCGAGAAGGTGGCGGTCGACGGTCTGACCTTCACCGTCCGGCCGGGCATCGTCACGGGCTTCCTCGGCCCGAACGGCGCCGGCAAGTCGACCACCATGCGGATGATCCTGGGCCTGGACCACCCGACCGCCGGGGACGTGCGGATCGACGGCACGCACTACGACCGGCTCGAGGACCCGCTGACGTGCATCGGCGCCCTGCTGGAGGCCAAGGGCGTGCACCCGGGCCGCAGCGCCTACCACCACCTGCTGTGCCTCGCGCAGAGCAACGGCCTCCCGCGGCAGCGGGTGCACGAGGTGCTGGACACGGTCGGGCTGACGGCGGTGGCGCGGAAGAAGGCCAAGGGGTTCTCGCTCGGCATGGGCCAGCGGCTCGGCATCGCGGCGGCGCTGCTCGGCGACCCGCGGATCCTGATGTTCGACGAGCCGGTCAACGGCCTCGACCCCGAGGGCATCCACTGGATCCGCACACTGATGAAATCGCTCGCCGCCCAGGGCCGTACGGTCTTCGTCTCCTCCCACCTGATGAGCGAGATGGCGCTGACCGCCGACCACCTCGTCGTCATCGGCCAGGGTCGGCTGCTCGCCGACACCTCCATGGCCGAGTTCATCGAGCGCAACTCCCGCTCGTACGTCCGTATCCGCGGCCCGCAGCGCGAGCGGCTGCTCGACGTGCTGCACCAGGCCGGGATCACCGCCGTGGAGAGCGGCGACGGGTCGCTGGAGGTGGACGGCTCCAAGGCCGAGTACATCGGGGAGCTGGCGGCCCGGCACCGGCTGGTGCTGCACGAGCTGAGCCCGCGGCAGGCCTCCCTGGAGGAGGCGTTCATGCGGCTGACCGCCCAGTCGGTGGAGTACCACGCCCACACCGGCGTCTCCGCGCCCCCGCAGCGGTGGGGCGACGACTGGAAGAGGGGCTGAGCATGGCGGCGACGCAGGTCGTCCGGTCGGAGTGGACCAAGATCCGGTCGGTGGCGTCCACCGTGTGGACGCTCTCCCTGGCGGTGGTCGTCACCATCGCGCTCGGCATGCTGATCTCGGCGCTGTCGAGGAACGAGTACGAGACCCTGGGCGCACGGGAGCGGCTCTCCTTCGACCCGACGTTCATCAGCTTCGCGGGGATGAGCCTCGGTCAGCTCGCGATGATCGTGTTCGGGGTGCTGGTGGTGTCGAACGAGTACAGCACCGGCATGATCCGCGCCTCGCTGGCGGCCGTCCCCCGGCGCGGCACGTTCCTGCTGAGCAAGCTGACGGTGGCCACCGCGCTCGCCTTCGTCGTCTCCATGGCCACCAGCTTCGCCGCCTTCTTCCTGGGCCAGGCGATGCTCGGCGCGTACAGGGCGTCGATCGGGGACGAGGGGGTGCTGCGGGCGGTCATCGGCGGCGGCCTCTACATGACGCTGATCGCGCTGTTCTCGATGGGCGTCGCCGCGATGCTGCGCTCCCCCATGCTGTCGCTGGGCATCCTGATGCCGTTCTTCTTCCTGATCTCCAACATCCTCGGCAACGTCGACGCCACGGAGAAGGTCGGCCGGTTCCTGCCCGACCAGGCGGGCAGCAGGATCATGCAGGTGGTGACGCCCCCGGGCGACGACACCCCGT
The DNA here is from genome assembly GCF_001279005.1 of Streptomyces caelestis. Taxonomy (GTDB): domain Bacteria; phylum Actinomycetota; class Actinomycetes; order Streptomycetales; family Streptomycetaceae; genus Streptomyces; species Streptomyces heliomycini. The sequence continues at coordinate 46,301 of NZ_LGCN01000143.1, read as the reverse complement.
ACGGCCCCTGGGGCGGCCTGGGGATCATGGCGCTCTGGGTGCTCGCGGCGGTCGTCGGCGGCTACGTCCTGCTGAGGCGGCGCGATGCCCAGTGAACGACCGCGTGGGACCGGTTTTTACCTCGACTTGAGCGGAACCGACAGCGCCTCGATAAGCTCCTAACCCTTACGGGGGGCGTGTGCCCCGCTGTCCTGAACCTTCCGATGGGTGCGGAGCATGATCGAGGCAGTCGGCCTGACCAAGCGGTACGGCGACAAGACCGCTGTGTACAACCTCTCCTTCCAGGTGCGTCCCGGCGCCGTCACCGGGTTCCTGGGCCCCAACGGTTCGGGCAAGTCGACGACGATGCGGATGATCCTCGGCCTGGACAACCCCACCTCGGGACAGGTCACGATCGGCGGCTACCCGTACCGCAGGCTGCCCAACGCCCCCCGTCAGGTCGGCGCGCTGCTGGACGCGAAGGCGGTGCACGGCGGCCGGTCCGCCCGCAGCCACCTGCTGAGCCTGGCCCAGCTCTCGGGCATCCCGGCCCGGCGCGTGGACGAGGTGCTGGGCGTGGTGGGCCTGCACGACGTGGCGCGCAGGCGGTCCAAGGGCTTCTCGCTGGGCATGGGCCAGCGGCTCGGCATCGCCGCCGCGCTGCTCGGCGACCCCCAGGTGCTGTTGTTCGACGAGCCGGTCAACGGCCTCGACCCCGAGGGCATCCTCTGGGTGCGCAACCTGATGAAGGCGCTGGCCGCCGAGGGCCGTACGGTCTTCGTCTCCTCGCACCTGATGAGCGAGATGGCGCTGACCGCCGACCACCTCATCGTCATCGGGCGCGGACAACTGCTCGCCGACATGAGCGTGACGGACTTCATCTCCGCCAACTCCGCCGACTTCGCGCGCGTGCGCACGCCCGACACCGAGCCGCAGCAGCGCGAGAAGCTGTCCGCCGCGATCACCGAGGCCGGCGGCAACGTGCTGCCCGAACAGGACGGCGCGCTGCGGGTGACGGGACTGGCGCTGCCGCGCATCAGCGACATCGCCCACGACTCCGGCGTACGGCTGTGGGAGCTGTCGCCGCACCAGGCCTCGCTGGAGGAGGCGTACATGCGGATGACGCAGGGCGCCGTCGACTACCGCTCGACCACCGACCAGAAGGCCGGGCTCCAGCAGCCGCTGCCGCCCGGCGCGCAGCCGCCGATGCCGGTTCCGGGGCAGGGCCAGCCCGGCTGGTACGCCCCGCCGCCGCCCCAGCAGGGCGGGCAGCCCTTCGCCGCGCCGCAGGGCGTGCCCGCACAGGCCCCCGCGGGCCCCTACGGCGCTCCGGGCGCCCCTGGAGCGGCCCCGGGCGCCCCCGCCCCCAACCCGTACGCACAGCCCGCTCCGCAGGCCCCCCGGACGCCGCCCGGCGCGGCTCCGGCGGCGCCGCCCGCCGCACCCGCCGTGCCCCCGACCGCCCCCGCAGCCGACCTGACCAAGCCCGAGGACGCCCGATGAGCACGCCCCCGCCTCCGATGCCGCAGACCGCCGCACCCGACTGGCAGGCGGCGCCCGGCTCCCCGTACCCCACCTACACCTCGCCGATCCCCGTGGTCCGCACGCACCTCGGGCACGCGCTCGCCTCCGAGTGGACGAAGATCAGGTCCGTGCGCTCGACCATGTGGACGCTGGGCGTGTTCGTGCTGCTCGTGGTCGGCGTCGGCCTGCTGACCGGCCTGGTGGTGTCGAGCGCCGACCCCGACATGAGCGGCGAGAGCCCGCTGGCCCTCGGCTTCTTCGGACTGCTGCTCGGCGGCATGTGCATCATCACGCTGGGCGTGCTGACCACGGCGTCGGAGTACGGCACCGGCATGATCCGCACCACGATGGTCGCCTGCCCCTCGCGCGGACGGGTGCTGCTGGCGAAGGCCCTGGTGTTCTTCCTGATCGCCTTCGTGGTGACCCTGGTGTGCACGACGCTGGTCGGCTTCCTGCACGTGGCGCTGCTGGAGGGCCACAACGCGAAGGAGCCCACCGGCGAGGAGTGGCTGAAGGGCACGCTCGGCGTCTCGCTGTACGTGGCGCTGCTCGGCACGCTGTCACTGGCGATCGGCTCGATCATCCGGCACTCGGCGGGCGCCATCACCATCATGATCGGCGCCGTGCTCGCCCCGCTGGTGATCGCGCTGTTCATGTTCTCGTCCTCGCTGGCGGACGTGCAGCAGGCGCTGTTCGAGTACTCCATCCCGAACCAGATGAGCATCTTCTACGCCAACTCGCTGAGCGAGTCGGGCCCGTCGGGCTGGGACCCGCTGTGGATCATGCTGGTCGTCACGGCCGCCGCGCTCGGCGGCGCCTTCGCCCTGCTGCAGAAGCGGGACGTGTGACGGGGTTCAGAACCTCGGCGCGTTACGGGACCGCTGCACCCGCGTGGTGCGGCGGTCCTTCGCGTTCCAGCACGCCTTGTGCCAGTGCCGGCGGTCGTCGACGCCCGCGTGCTCGGGCCAGGCCACCACGTGCGGCACCCCGTCCGGGATCAACTGGTCGCAGCCGGGGCACCGGTAGGCCTTGCCCTGGGCGCTGGCGCCCGCCACGTGCCGCACGCTCCACTCCTCGCCCTGCCAGCTCTCCGTGGACTGCCAGCCGCCATAGCGGCCGGAACGGTCGTCCTCGGCGCTCCGGCCGGACGGACAGGCTCCCTTGGGTCGGTTGCGACGCGGGGACACAGGACACCTCACGGGGCTCTACGGGATGCTGGGGCCGCGTCCAGCCTACGCGGCGCGCCCAGGGGTACGCGTAGGGCGCCAATCGCCACAAGTCCCCTCCGCGGTGATGCGGCACCCCTCCTGAGCGGCCGATTCTGCAGACAATCCGCAAAGTCCCCCGCCCAGCCGTGTCCTCGGCACGTGTCGGGCGGTTATGCCCTGCGGGGGAGCTCCGTGTCGGAGCCAAGGAAGCAGGAAAGCGATGCGCGTGGGAAGTTTCGTGTTGGCCGCCCGGTTCCCCGGGCAGGGCGAGGGAGAGGCGCTGCACCGCGCGGTCCGCTCGGCCGAGGTCGCCGAGGAGGCGGGGCTCGACGCGGTCTGGCTGGCCGAGCACCACTTCGTGCCCTACGGCACCTGCCCGTCGGCCGTCACCCTGGCCGCGCTGCTGCTCGGCCGCACCCGCCGGCTGCGGGTCGGCACGGCGGTCAGCGTGCTGCCCACCGTCCATCCGGTCGCCCTCGGCGAACAGGCCGCGCTGCTGCACGTCACGAGCGGCGGCCGGTTCTCGCTGGGCCTCGGGCGCGGCGGACCGTGGGTCGACCTGGAGGTGTTCGGGGCCGGACTGGAGGCGTACGAGAAGGGGTTCCCGGAATCACTCGATCTGCTGGTGCGCTGGCTGCGCGAACCGGCCGTCGGGGCCGACGGCGAGCGGTACCGCTTCCGCGAGGTGCCCGTCGTCCCCCGCCCGTCGGAGGCCCTGGACGAGGCGGAGGGGCCCGAGGTCGTGGTCGCCTGCACCTCCCCGGCGGGCGTACGGCTGGCCGCCGAGCGCGGGCTGCCGATGCTGCTCGGCATGCACGTCGGGGACGAGGAGAAGGCCGAGATGGTCGCCCTGTGGCGGCGGCACGCGCGCGCCTGCGGGCGGCCGGCCCGGGAGATCCACCGCGCGGCCCACGTCTCGGCCGGCGTCTGCCAGATCGCGGACCGGCGCGCGGACGCGGCGGAGACCCTGATGAAGGCGATGCCCGGCTGGCTGAAGCAGGGTCTCGAGGCCCATGTCACGGTGGACGGGCGGCAGCGGCGGATGCGCGATCCGCTGGCGTACACCGAACTCCTCTGCGGGCTGCACCCGGTGGGTCCGCCGCGGCTGTGCGCCGACCGGCTCGCCGCGACCAGCGAGCGGACCGGCATCTCCCGCTTCGCCCTGCTCGTCGAGGGCTCCGGCGACCTGGCGGCGACCGAGGAGAACGTGCGGCGGCTCGGAACCGAGGTACTCCCCCACCTCGGCTGAGCGAGCGGGGTTCGCGCGGGCTTGCCGCCCCGGTACGACTGCACCTTCCGCGTACGGAGCGGCAAGCGAACGGTGGAACGCGTCAGCAGTCGCGCAGCTGCGGCGACTGGTTCAGTATCTGACCGCGCACCGAGGTGAAGCGGGCCAGCTTCTCGTCGACCGAGGAGTCAAGCGGGAACACGGCCACCCGGTGGCAGTTCTGGAAGGCCAGCCGTACACCGAAGTGGCGTTGCAGCGCCCCGCGTATCGCGTCACTCGCGAGCGCACGCAGCAGCTGACCGCGTGCCTGCTCGTCCGGCGGGGGCGTCTGGTTGTCGGCGAAGGCTCCGCCGTCCACCTTCAGCTGGGCCACCAGGGAGCTGATCATCTCCCACGCGAAGGGCAGGGAGGTCCGGACGCAGTCGACGAATTCAGCTTCGTCGACCTCGCCTCGCTCGGCCTGTTCGAGTAGGGCCGGTGAGACGTCGAGCGACATGGGTTCTCCTCTCGCACCCCCAACGATCAGGGGTTGCCTGACAGATAAGGGAGTGCGCGTTGTCGGACACGCTGCGTACACAGGTCGCGACCTCCCGTTCACCACCGTAAGCAACGGGCGGTGACGGCACCAGGCGAATGCCCGGATGCGGAACTTCCTGTGGGCCGGTAATCGGCCACCGCCGAAACACGCGTTTTCCTGGAGATTCAGGACGCGTCGCGTGGGACCCGAGGGGCCTGTGGGACGACGAATCGCGTCGGGGCGGGCCGGTCGAGTAGCGTTGCCGACCATGCGTCTCGTCATTGCCCGCTGCTCCGTGGACTACGCCGGGCGGCTCACCGCGCACCTGCCGTCGGCACCCCGTCTCATCCTGGTCAAGGCGGACGGCAGCGTCTCGATCCACGCCGACGACCGGGCCTACAAGCCCCTGAACTGGATGTCGCCCCCCTGCACGCTGAAGGAGGGCGCCGGCGACGAAGAGGGCGTCTGGACCGTCGTCAACAAGGCGGGCGAGAAGCTCATCATCACGATGGAGGAGGTCCTCCACGACTCCTCGCACGAACTGGGCGTCGACCCCGGCCTGATCAAGGACGGCGTGGAGGCGCACCTCCAGGAACTGCTCGCCGACCGCATCGAGACCCTCGGCGAGGGGTACACCCTCATCCGCCGCGAGTACATGACGGCGATCGGCCCGGTCGACATCCTGTGCCGGGACGCCGAGGGGCGGACGGTCGCGGTGGAGATCAAGCGGCGCGGCGAGATCGACGGCGTGGAGCAGCTCACGCGCTATCTGGAACTGCTGAACCGCGATCCCCATCTCGCCCCGGTGCGGGGCGTCTTCGCCGCGCAGGAGATCAAGCCGCAGGCCCGGGTCCTCGCGACCGACCGGGGCATCGGCTGCCAGGTCCTCGACTACGACGCGCTGCGCGGCATCGAGGACGACAAGCTGCGGCTGTTCTGACCGCCCCGGCACAGAGCGGAGGGCCGGGTTCCGTCGGGAACCCGGCCCTCACCCGTGTCCACGGGCGTCCGCGGGTCAGATCATCCGGTCCGGGCCGCCGGGCGTGCCGGCGTCGCCGCTCTGCGGGGCGCTCGCGCTCGTCTCCACGGGGGTCGACGGCGCGGTGTCGCTCGCCGTGGTCTCCGGTCCGTCCGGAGGCGTCTCCGGCTCTGTGGGGGTCTCCGGCTCCGTCGGCGTCCCCGGCTCCGTGGGAGTCTCCGGTTCCGTCGGCGTCTGCGGTTCCGTCGGCGTCTGCGACGTGGGCGGCGGCTTGGACGGCGACGTGGAAGGCGACTTCGAGTTCGAGGGGGACTCGGTCGGCTCGTCCGGCTCCGCCGTCCCGCTCGGACCGTCCGACGGCTCCCCCGACTCACCGGCCGTCGGCGTCGGGTCGTCGGAGGTGCCCGGGGTGCCGTCCGGGCCCGGGTCGGCCGGCCGGCCGGCGGCCTCGCCGGTGTCGCCCTCGTCCCCGGCCGCCGGATCGGCGCCGAGGCTGCCGTCGTCGACGCCCTGGCTGGCGGAGGGGTTGACGCCGACGTTCTCGGACGGGGTGCCGGCGTCGTTCTCCGACGTGGCGCCCAGGGTGACCACCGTGCCCAGCACGGCGACGAGCAGCGCGCCCGCGCCGGCCGCCACCAGATTGCGCTTGGCCAGTCCCTTGAGACCACCGCCCGGCTTGGCCGGCGGCGCGGACGGCGACGGCATCGGGCGGTGGACGACCAGGGCGGTGTCGGCGGGCGGCTGGAGCTCCGGGAAGGCCGTCGGCGCCCTGCGCGGCGGTGCGGCCGGCTCCTCGTAGTGGGCCTCGGGCACCTCCTCCCCCGCGGTCGGCACGATCGTCAGCGGGGTTCCGGAGCGGTCGGCGACCAGGGCCAGCGCCCTGCGTCCGGCGACGGTGCCGCGCTTGTCGGCGAGGGCACCGCGCAGCCCGATGGACGCCTCCAGTTCGGCGCGCGCCCGGTCGAGCTGTCCGGCGCACAGCGCGTGGACGCCGAGCTCGTGGTGGAAGTAGGCCTGTTCCGCCACGTCCCCCGCGAGCCGGGCGGCCTCCACACCGGCCCGCAGCGCCTTCTCCCAGGCGCCCCAGTGCAGGCCCGAGGCGAACGCGGGCGCGGCGGTACGGGCCAGCCGCACGGCCGCGCTCCGCTCGCCCTCGGTGGTGTCCGTGGCGAGCGGGGACAGCACGGAGAGCGCGGCGAGCACCGCGTCGGCCTCGGCGCAGACCCGCTCCGGGTCGACCGAGGGGTGTCCGGTCCACCAGGCGTAGTGCCGGGCGGCGTCGCGGACGTGGTCCTCGGCATCGTCGGCGTATCCGGCGGCCTCCAGCTGGGCCGGCACCCCGGCGGCGAGCCGGTAGCGGGAGCCGACCGGGGAGACCAGTCCGCAGGCGGCCAGCTCGCCGAGGGCGGCGTCGGCGTGGGTGTCGCCCACCAGGGCGGGCAGGTGCGCCTGGTGGGGCACCTCGCCGCCGAGCGCGACGGCGAACCGCAGGGTGGCGCGGGCGGAGGCGCTGAGCCGGGAGGCGAGCAGCGGGGCGGGGGCGGCGGCCTCGCCGAGCGAGGGCAGCGGCACCTCGTCGCCGTCCGCGGGGTCGTAGGCGGCCTCGTCGGGCCGTACGTCCTCGAAGACGCCGAACTCGTCGACGGCGTCGGCGCCGGCCCGCAGCCGGTCGCGCTGCCGCAGCAGGGCGCCGGCCTGGACGAAGCGCAGCGGCAGGCCCTCGGACTCGAACCAGAGGTCGCCGGCCCAGTTCGACTCGTCCTCGGTGAGGCTCCGGCCGACGGCGTGCTCGAGGAGGTCGAGGCCGGCCGCGCGGTCGAGACCGGGGAGGACGACCTCCTCGAGGCCGGCGCCGGCGGACGGCTCGGGCACGTCCGGGGTGGCGCCGAGCAGGAAGGCGCACTCGGGGGTGGCGTCCAGCAGCTCGTCGAGGGCGGCGCCGCCGAACTCCAGGTCGTCGAGGACGACGACGGCGCCGATCTCGCGGACGTGATCGGCGAGTTCGTCCCGGTCCGGGCGGTGCAGCGGGGCGTCGTGGACGGCGTGGAAGAGGTCGTGCAGCAGGTCGTCGGCGGAGCGGCGGTGGCCGTTCAGGCGGACGACGCCGTCGGGGGCGAGGTCCGCGCAGTCCTCGGCGACGATGTCGAGGAGGCGGGTGCGGCCGGAGCCGGCGGGGCCGGTGAGGCGTACGGAACGGCCGCGGGCCAGCAGCCGGACCAGCTTCTCGCGCTCGTCGTCACGGGCCAGCAGCGGCAGCGGGAGCTGCGCGGGCCCCGGCGGGACGGGCGGCCTGGCGGCCCGCTCCACCTCGGCGCGCTCGACCTCGGTGAGCTTCGCGGGGCGGGCCGGCCGTTCGGCGGGCGGGCAGGGCTCGATCTCGCTGCCGTCGACGGGGTTGACGGTCAGCAGGAAGTCGCCGGCGACGAGTTGCACCGTGCGGGCGGGCCCGGGCGCGTGCTGTCCGAAGTCGGACGTGAGGGATTCCCGGGGCGGACGCTGGCGCGGCGCGGGGCCTTTCCCGGTCTCGAATCGACTCGGCCGGGAGGCGCCCCCTTCCTCGTGGCCGTACTCCTCGGGTCCCGGGTTGTTCGGGTCCATAGGTCCTAGCCCCCAAAAAGCGTCGTGTGGTGGAAGCCCCTCCCGACCTCGCCGCACATCGCGCTGTCGCTCCTGGTCCGGGCCCGCCCGAGGGTTGCAGGGCAGCAGGCAGCCGAACCTTAAACCTTCGCTCAGTATCCACGACAGTCCGGGGTACCGGGCGGTCCGGGACATCACGGTCTCGTGAGGATTGTGCGCGCGTCGCACGGTTCGCCGGGGCCGGTCCCGGTCTTCGAGGGACGCCCCGCCCCGCACCCGTACGTCCTCATACGCGGGGCAGCGTGTCCACCCCGATGCCTCCCTCGATCGCCAGGATCCGGTGCAGCCGGGTGGCCACCAACAGGCGCTGCATCTGGGGCGGTACGTCCCGCAGCACCAGACGCCGGCCGCGGCGGCCGGCCCGTCGGTGGGCCCCCATGATCACGCCGAGTCCGGTGGCGTCCCAGGAGTCCAGATCGGACAGGTCCAGCACCAGGTCGCCGGCTCCGTCGTCGACGGCCGAGTGCAGGACCGTACGGGCGTCCGCCGCGCTGCGGACGTCGAGGCGGCCCCCGACGACCAGCTCGGCGTGGTCGCCCCTGATGTACATATGCGCTCCCCGTGTGACGTCTCGTGCTCCGCGTTTTCCTGACGACCGGTGACGCAACCTCTGACGGCGTGGCGGCGCCCGAAGTTGCTCCCCGTGAGCGAACCGATACCGAATTCACCCCGGCGTGTGATGCCCGCCGGGGCGGGCGCACGGTGTCAGTGCTTGTAAAAGCCCTGCCCGCTCTTGCGGCCGATGTCACCGGCGTCAACCATCCGGCGCATCAGCTCGGGAGCGGCGAACTTCTCGTCCTGGGACTCGGTGTAGATGTTCGACGTGGCGTGCAGCAGGATGTCCACGCCCGTCAGGTCGGCGGTGGCCAGCGGTCCCATGGCGTGGCCGAAGCCCAGCTTGCAGGCCAGGTCGATGTCCTCGGCGCTCGCCACGCCCGACTCGTACAGCTTGGCGGCCTCGACGACGAGGGCGCTGATGAGGCGGGTGGTGACGAACCCGGCGACGTCGCGGTTGACGACGATGCAGGTCTTGCCGACCGACTCGGCGAACTCCCGTGCCCTGGCGAGGGTTTCGTCGCTGGTCTTGTAGCCGCGGACCAGTTCGCACAGCTGCATCATCGGGACCGGCGAGAAGAAGTGGGTGCCGACGACCCGTTCCGGACGCTCCGTCACGGCCGCGATCTTGGTGATCGGGATGGCGGAGGTGTTGGAGGCGAGGACGGCGTCCTCGCGCACGATCTTGTCGAGCGTGCGGAAGATCTCGTGCTTGACCTCGAGCTTCTCGAACACGGCCTCGACCACGACGTCCGCGTCCGCGCAGGCGTCCAGATCGGTGGTCGGGGTGATCCGGGCGAGGGCGGCGTCGGCGTCGTGCGCCTCCAGCTTCCCCTTGCTCACGAACTTGTCGTACGACGCCTTGATCCCGTCGGTGCCGCGCGTGAGCGCCTCGTCGGTCACGTCCCGCAGGACGACGTCCCAGCCCGCCCGAGCGGAGACCTGGGCGATGCCGGACCCCATGAGACCGGCCCCGATGACGGCGAGCTTGCGTGCCACTGTGCGACTCCCCTGATACGCGCTGTCTTGTTCTCCAGGAGCGGACATTAGCGGGCGCGAGGGGCCGCGCGAGCGACTTAGTAACGCGTTTCACGTCTCACCCAGTGAGACCCCTGTCACGTCCTGTCCGGCGGGCCCGGCGGGCCCGGCGACTCGGCGGAAAGGCGGCCGGCGCGCGTGCGGCGGATGCGAGGGTGAGGGCCGGTGTCCGAACGACGGAGGAGAACCCCGGCATGGCCGTGATCCACCGCACCACCCTCCAGCCGACCAAGCTCGAACTGCTGACCGCCTGGCTGCCCTCGCGCCCCTGGTACCACGGGGGCGCGGGAGGACCGCGGTTGGCCAGGGCCGGCGGTTTCCGGCTCGACGACCCGAAGGGGGAGGTCGGCATCGAGTTCATGGTGGTGACCGACTCCTCCGGCGCCGGACCGGCCGCCTGTCTGGTGCCGCTCACCTACCGGGGCGCTCCCCTCGACGGGGCGGAGCACGCCCTCGTCGGCACCATGGAGCACGGCGTCCTCGGGCGGCGCTGGGTCTACGACGCCTGCCACGACCCGGTGGCCGTCGCCGAGTTGGCGGCGCTGATCGAGGGCCGGGCGCAGGCCCAGGCCCAGGGCGTCAGCGACACCCCCGACCGGGAGGTCGTCCGCGCCTACGCGGACCGGGCCCCGGTCCCGGCGGACTTCACCGCCGTGGAGGACACCGAGGAGCACACCGCGCTGTCCGCGCCGGACGGCACGGTCCTGCGCGTCCTGCGCACCCCAATAGCCCGCTCCGGACGGCTCGCCGCTTCCCGAGCCGGGGGCGTCGGGCCATGTCGCCGGCGCGTGGGAGCTGCCCGACGGCACCCGCGTGCGGGGCCTCCTGTGCGTCCTGCGCACGGCCCCCGCGGCGTAGCCCGGTTCAGCCGCGCACCGCGTAACCGAGGACCCCGTCACTCAGCAGCTCCTCGATGTCGTCGACCAGTCCGAGGACCTCGCGCGACACCTGGGCCGGTGCACGGCCCTTCATCATCTCCCGGCCGATCGCGGTGAACACCGTGCTGTGGATCCAGCAGATCTGACCGGCCACCAGGCCCGGCAGCGGGTCGCCGGGGGCCGCGCCGGTCTCCTCGCGGAGCGCCGCCTCGAGGTTGTCCTGGACCTCCTGCTGCAGGCTCCACAGCCGGGAGCGCAGCGGCGGGGAGTCGTGGATGACGCGCATGAAGCGGTCGTACCCCTCCATCAGGCCCACCCGGGGCGACACGCCCTCGATGTCGGCGCGCAGTTCGCGCAGTACGGCGCGGGCGGCCGACTCCCCCGCGCTCCGGCCGCGGACCCAGCGGGCGAGCCGGTCGACGACGTCCTTGGAGCGGTCGAAGAAGAGGTCCTCCTTGGCGGGGAAGTAGTTGTAGACCGTGTTCACGGAGACGTCGGCGGCCTCCGCCACCTCCGCCATCGTCACGGTCACGAAACCGTGCTCCAGGAAGAGTCCGGTGGCGATGTCCGAGATCCGCTGCCTGGTCTCGCGCTTCTTCCGCTCCCTGAGCCCTTCTGTCATGCCTCTCATCGTAGGTCGGCCCGGCGATCACTGGCCTCTCTTAAAGTTTGGGGCCGTTGCAAAAATTCAATGACTCTGTTTTTCTGGGGCCATGCCCATCATCAGCGCGGCCGGACTGGCCCGTACCTTCCAGACCAAGCGCGGCCCGGTGGAGGCCGTGCGCGGTATCGACCTCACCGTCCGCGAGGGCGAGATCCTCGGCTTCCTCGGGCCCAACGGAGCCGGCAAGACCACCACCCTCCGGATGCTCACCACCCTGCTCGCCCCCACCGGCGGCGCGGCCACCGTCGCCGGGCACGACCTGGCGACCGACCCGGCCGGCGTGCGGCGGGCCTGCGGCCATGTGGCGCAGTCCGGCGGAGTCGATCCGCAGATCACGGTGCGGGAGGAGCTGGTCACCCAGGGCCGCCTGTACCGGCTCGGCAGGGCGCGGGCCGCCGAGCGCGCCGAGGAGCTGGCCCGCGACCTGGACCTCACCGAGCTGCTCGACCGCACGTGCGCCGCGCTCTCCGGCGGCCAGCGGCGCCGCCTGGACATCGCGATGGCGCTCACCCACCGCCCGAAGGTGCTGTTCCTGGACGAGCCGACGACCGGTCTCGACCCCGGCAGCCGGGCCGGCCTCTGGGACCTGGTGCGGCGACTGCGCGACGAGCACGGCACCACCGTGTTCCTGACCACCCACTACCTCGACGAGGCGGACGCGCTCGCGGACCGGCTGGTCGTCGTCGACCGGGGCGTGGTCGTCGCCGAGGGCACACCGGCCGCCCTGAAACTGGAGCACGGCGGCTCGGTCGACGCCTCGCTCCAGGACACGTTCCTCGCCATCACCGGCCGCGGCGCCACGCCGGCCGACGCCGCCCCCGTAGCCGTATAGGACCTCCACGATGCTGCTCCACGACACCGCGCTCCTCTACGGGCGCTATCTGCGCCAGTCCCTGCGCTCCCGCTTCGCACTGCTCTTCGGCGTGCTGATGCCGCTGCTGTACCTGCTGTTCTTCGGCCCCCTGCTGACCGGCCTGCCGCTCGGCGGGACGGGCAGCTCCTGGCAGCTCCTCGTACCGGGACTGCTGCTGCAACTCGGTCTGTTCGGGGCCTCGTTCGCCGGTTTCGCGATCATCATCGAGAAGGGTCAGGGGGTGGTCGAGCGGATGCGGGTCACGCCGGTCAGCCGCCTCGCCCTGCTGCTGGGCCGGGTCCTGCGGGACGCCACCGTGTTCGTCTTCCAGGCGGTGCTGCTGGTGCTGGCGGCGCTGGTGATGGGGCTGCGGGCGCCCCTGGCCGGCGTGCTGATCGGCTTCGCCTTCGTCGCCCTGCTGACCGTGTCCCTGGCCGCGCTGTCCTACGCGCTCGCCATGCGGATGGAGACCCCGCAGACGTTCGGGCCGGCCGTCAACGCCCTGACCATGCCGTCGATGCTGCTGTCGGGCCTCATGCTCCCGATGACCCTGGGCCCCGCCTGGCTGGACGTCCTGTCCCACCTGATGCCGTTCCGCTATCTGGTCGACGCGGTGCGGGACGCCTACGTCGGCTCCTACGCCACGGCCCACATGCTGTACGGCGGCGTCGTCGCCGTCGGCTTCGCGGTACTCGCCGTGACGGTGGGCACACGCGTGTTCCGGACGGTCGGAGCGTAACCAGGGGGTGTCGTTCGGATCCTGCCGGGGCCGCGGGCCCTGGCACCGCTCACCGGGGCCGGCCTGTTCCGAACGACACCCCCTAGGCTGGCCCCATGGTCAACCTGACGCGTATCTACACCCGCACCGGCGACAAGGGCACCACGAACCTCGGTGACATGAGCCGGGTCGCCAAGACCGATCTGCGGATCTCCGCCTACGCCGACAGCAACGAGGCGAACGCGGTGATCGGCACCGCGATCGCGCTGGGCGGTCTGGAGGAGGAGGTCGTCGAGGTCCTCACCCGCGTCCAGAACGACCTGTTCGACGTCGGCGCCGACCTGTCGGCGCCGGTGGTGGAGAACCCCGAGTACCCGCCGCTGCGGGTCGAGCAGTTCTACGTCGACCGGCTGGAGGCGGACTGCGACCGCTTCAACGAGCGGCTGGAGAAGCTGCGCTCCTTCATCCTGCCCGGCGGCAGCGCGGGGGCGGCCCTGCTCCACCAGGCCTGCACGGTCGTACGCCGGGCCGAGCGCTCCACCTGGGCGGCGCTGGAGGTCCACGGCGAGACCATGAACCCCCTCACCGCCACCTACCTCAACCGCCTCTCCGACCTCCTGTTCATCCTGGCCCGCATCGCCAACAAGGAGACCGGGGACGTGCTGTGGGTGCCCGGCGGGGAGCGCTGAGCCCTACCGGGGCTCCGCCCGGCCGCGCGCGGCCCGGTACAGACCCAGCAGGATCTCGGCGCCGCCGGCGCACGTCATCACCACGCCGACCTTGACGGGATCGACCGCCGGCAGGTCCACGCTCCCGGCGAACAGCCACAGCCCCAGGCCGGCCACCAGCGTCGCGGCCCCCGCGAGGAGGTTCCCGGAAGCCCGCGTCATCGGCCCACACGCTCCTTGCCGGGGTCCGGCTCGGCCGGGGAACCGCCCGCCGGGGCCTTCTTCGGCCAGATCCAGTAGGTCAGGGTCACCAGGCCGTGGAGGCCGGCCGCCCGCCATGCCGTGAGGCGCCAGTCCTCCAGGGAGGTGGTGCGGCTCGGGTCGTCGACGTACCAGACGGCGAGCTGGAGCAGCGCGGTCGCCACGGCGGCGCCGATCAGCGTGCCCAGCCACACCTTGGTCTCGTGCCGGGCTCGGGGCATGCCGTGGCGCGGCGGGCCCGGCGGCCTGGGCGCGCCGCCCAGCCGATGGGCGGCGTGGCCGTCGAGCCACTTCACCGTGCGGTGGCCGTGGCCCACGGTGTAGCCGATGTAGAGCGCGGCCAGGCCGTGGGCCCAGTTCGGCTCGGCGCCGTTCCTCAGGTCCAGCGCGGTGGCGACCAGCAGGACGACCTCCAGCAGCGGCTCGCACAGCAGCAGCGCCAGGCCGGTGCGGGGCATCCTCAGCAGGTAACGGCAGGCCAGTCCGGCGGCCAGCAGCACCCAGAAGCCGATCTCACAGGCGGCGATCAAGGCGACGATCACGGTTCGCTCCCTTCGGTCACCCTTTCAGGCTCCCGTGCGGAGCGGCCCGTTTCGTCGTCGCCGCCGACGAACCCGCGGTACATCGAAAGATGCAGTCCAGGACCGTCCGCGGGGATCAGGCGCCGGGTGCGCGCACCGTGTTGGATGGTGCCATGGCCCTGCGACCGCCCCGCCCCCACCGCTTCGACGTGTGGGCCGCGCTGGCCGGACTCTCCGGCGGACTGCTGCTGTGGGGGATCGGGCTGGGCGTGCGGAGGGCGGACGATCCGCAGGTCCTCTTCGACGGCCGCTGGCCGCTCCTCGTGCCGCTCGCCGTGATCGCCGGCTGCGAGCTGCTGCGCCGCACCGCACCGCGCACCGCGCTGCTGATCGGCACGCTGGCGCTGGCCGCGGACACGGCGACCCGGGGCAGCATCGCCACGATCGTGATGTACACCGACCTGGTGTACACCGCCGTCCTGTACGGGACACCCGCCACGGCCCGCCGCCTGCCGTGGATCACCGGCATGCTCACGATCGCCGCGACGCTGGTGCCGTTCGCCGTGTGGCGGGTGCCGGAGGCGCTGCTGATCGGTCTCGTCGTCGGCGCCGTGACGTTCACGCCCGCGTCGACCGGTCTCATCGTGCGCAACCACCGCGACGCCGCCGAGGCCGCCCGGCTGCGCGCCGAACAGACCGCGCTGCTGGCGGAGATGGACCGCACCCAGGCGGTGACCGCGGAACGCGCCCGGATGGCCAGGGAGTTGCACGACATGGTCGCCAACCACCTCTCCGCCATCGCCATCCACTCCACGGCCGCGCTCTCCCTGGAGGACGAGCGGACCTCCCGCGAGGCGCTCGCCGTCATCCGGGAGAACAGCGTCCAGGGGCTGTCCGAGATGCGACGGCTCATCGGCATCCTGCGCGACGGGGCCGACGACCGGGAGCCCGCCGCGACCCCCACCCTCGACGGCCTCGGCGCACTGGTCGAGGGCGCCCGCGCCAACGGACTGGACGTCACCCTCGACGCCGCCCACGGCTCCGTGCCCGCACCGGTCGAACTCGCCGCGTACAGGATCGTGCAGGAGTCGCTGACGAACGCGCTGAAGCACGCCGCGCCGGGGAAGGTCGCCGTGCGGTTGCGCCGCCTCGACGGCGGCCTCGACATCCGGGTGAGCAGCCCGTACGGCGGCCGGGACACCCCGCGCGCACCGGGGTCCGGGGCCGGGCTGGTCGGCATGCGGGAGCGGGCGGCCCTGCTGGACGGCACGTTCGAGGCCGGACCCACGAGCGGTCCGGACGGCGGACTGTGGGTCGTACGCGCCTGTCTTCCCGTCACCGACATCACCCGAGGAGAACTGGAATGATCCGGGTCCTGGTCGCCGAGGACCAGTCCGCCGTCCGCGCCGGACTGGTGCTGATCCTGCGCAGCGCGCCCGACATCGAGGTGGTCGGCGAGGCGGAGGACGGTGAGCGGGCGGTGGCCCTCGCCCGCGAACTCCGCCCCGACCTGGTGCTGATGGACGTGCAGATGCCGCGCCTGGACGGGGTGTCGGCGACCCGGCAGGTGGTCGGGGAGGGGCTCGCCGACGTACTGGTGCTGACCACCTTCGACCTCGACGAGTACGTGTTCGGGGCGCTGCGGGCCGGGGCGGCCGGGTTCCTGCTGAAGAACACGGACGCGAAGGACCTCATCGCCTCGGTGCGCACGGTGGCGCGCGGGGAGGGAGTCGTCGCCCCGGCCGTCACCCGGCGGCTGATCGCGGAGTTCGCCGCCAAGCCCGCCCGCCGGACGACGGCCGACCCGGCGGTGCTGGACGCCCTCACCCGGCGCGAGCGCGAGGTGCTGTCCTGTCTGGGCGAGGGGTTGTCCAACGCCGACATCGCGGCGCGCCTCGACATGGCGGAGGCGACCGTGAAGACACACGTCAGCCGTCTGCTGGGCAAGCTGGAGCTGCGCAGCCGGGTGCAGGCGGCGGTGCTGGTCCGGGAATGGGGGATCTGACGGAAGCCGGCACGAGTTTCGGGGACAGTGGTCCAGACCTATTGACCTGTGGTCCAGACCTTTCTATTCTCGCGGCACCGCGGGCGTGATGGCTCAGTCACGTCCGCAACGGCTTCTCCCCCATAAGGAGGCGCAGCATGCGCTTCAGACACAGAGCCGCCGCGGGGTTCACGACCCTGCTGCTCCCCGTCGCCGGCCTCGTCGGCCTCGCCACTCCCGCCCAGGCCGCCGGCTCGGCGACCGCCACCTACGCCAAGACCCAGGACTGGGGCTCCGGCTTCGAGGGCAAGTGGACGGTGAAGAACACCGGCACCACGGCCCTCAGCGCCTGGACCGTCGAGTGGGACTTCCCCTCCGGCACCAAGGTCACCTCCGCCTGGGACGCCACCGTCACCAACTCCGGTGACCACTGGACCGCCAAGAACCTCGGCTGGAACGGCACCCTCGCCCCCGGGGCGTCGGTCAGCTTCGGCTTCAACGGCAGCGGCTCCGGCGCCCCCTCCGGCTGCAAGCTCAACGGCGGCAGCTGCGACGGCTCCTCCGTCCCCGGCGACGCGGCCCCCTCCGCGCCCGGCACCCCCACCGCCTCGAACATCACCGACACCTCGGTGAAGCTGTCCTGGTCGGCGGCGACCGACGACAAGGGCGTCAAGAACTACGACGTGCTGCGCGACGGCGCCAAGGTCGCCACCGTGACCGGCACCTCGTACACGGACACCGGCCTCAGCAAGGGCACCGACTACTCTTACACCGTGCAGGCCCGTGACACCGGCGACCAGACCGGACCGGCCAGCGGCGCGGTGAAGGTCCGCACCACCGGGACCACCGAGGAGCCGCCGCCCACCGGCGACAAGGTCAAGCTCGGCTACTTCACCGAGTGGGGCGTCTACGGCCGCAACTACCACGTCAAGAACCTGGTGACGTCCGGCTCCGCCGCCAAGATCACCCACATCAACTACGCGTTCGGCAACGTCAAGAACGGCCAGTGCACCGTCGACGACACCTACGCCGCCTACGACAAGGCCTACACCGCCGACCAGTCCGTCAGCGGCGCCGCCGACACCTGGGACCAGCCGCTGCGCGGCAACTTCAACCAGCTGCGCCAGCTGAAGGCGAAGTACCCGCACATCAAGGTGCTCTACTCCTTCGGCGGCTGGACCTACTCCGGCGGCTTCGGCCAGGCCGCGCAGAACCCGGCCGCGTTCGCCAAGTCCTGCAAGCAGGTCGTGGAGGACCCGCGCTGGGCCGACGTCTTCGACGGCATCGACATCGACTGGGAGTACCCGAACGCCTGCGGCCTCACCTGTGACACCAGCGGACCCGCGGCGTTCAAGAACCTCTCGCAGGCCCTGCGCGCCGAGTTCGGCAAGGATTACCTGGTCACCGCCGCCATCACCGCCGACGGCTCGAACGGCGGCAAGATCGACGCGGCCGACTACGGCGGCGCCGCGCAGTACCTCGACTGGTACAACGTGATGACGTACGACTACTTCGGCGCCTTCAACGCGCAGGGTCCGACGGCCCCGCACTCGCCGCTCACCTCGTACAACGGCATCCCGCAGGCCGGCTTCAACTCGGCCGACGCGATCGCCAAACTGAAGTCGAAGGGCGTCCCGTCCGCCAAGCTGCTGCTCGGCATCGGCTTCTACGGCCGCGGCTGGACCGGCGTCACCCAGTCCGCCCCCGGCGGCTCGGCGACCGGCGCGGCCCCGGGCACCTACGAGCCGGGCATCGAGGACTACAAGATCCTGAAGAACTCCTGCCCGGCCACCGGCACCATCGCCGGCACGGCGTACGCCCACTGCGGCGCCAACTGGTGGTCCTACGACACCCCGGCCACCATCGGCACGAAGATGTCCTGGGCCAAGAACCAGGGCCTGGGCGGCGCCTTCTTCTGGGAGTTCAGCGGCGACACCACCAACGGCGAACTGGTGACGGCCATCAACAACGGCCTGAAGTAACCCTCGAGCGGCACCGCACGGCCTTCGCCCTTCTCCGGACTCCGTCCGGGGGAGGGCGGACGCGGTTACGCGACGTTCACCCTCTGCCCGGGCGGGGCCGCCTCGAGCCATGCGAGGAAACCGGTCAGCGCGTCCTCGCTCATCGCGAGCTCCAGACGCGTGCCCCGGTGCAGACAGGCGAGGACCACCGAGTCCGACAGCAGCGCCAGCTCCTCCTCGCCCTCGGGCAGACGGCGGCCGGCCACCTCGATCGCGGAACGCTCCAGGACGCGGCGCGGCCGGGGGGCGTAGGAGAACACCCGGAACCACTCGACCCGGTCACCGTTGTAACGTGCCACCCCGTACGCCCAGCCCTTGCCGCCGGAGTCGCCCGACTCGGGCGCGTCCCAGCGCAGGCTGCAGTCGAACGTTCCGCCGGAACGCTGGATGAGACGGCGGCGCAGGCCGAAGACGAAGAGCCCCACCACAACGAGGGCCACCACGATTCCGCACACAGTCAGAGCGAGGACCATCGGCACCGACCTCCTCGTCTCCTAGGTAACGGAACGGAAAAATCATCCAGATCTGCCTCAGCCGCGACCGGCTCCGGATCGCTCCGGTGCCGGCCGCGGCTGAGTGACGTCATCCCACCGCGCGGTGTCAGCGTCCCGCCGACGCCGCCCGCAGACGGACATCCGCGCGGCGCTGGGCCTCGGTGTCGTCCTCCGCCTTCGCGCGGGCCAGTTCCTGCTCCGCGCTCTGGACGTCGATCTCGTCCGACAGCTCGGCGATCTCGGCCAGCAGCGACAGCTTGTCGTCCGCGAACGAGATGAAACCGCCGTGCACCGCGGCGACGACCGTCCCGCCCTCACGCGTGCGAATGGTCACCGGGCCCGACTCCAGCACACCGAGCAGCGGCTGGTGACCGGGCATGACGCCGATGTCGCCGGACGTGGTGCGCGCGACGACCAGGGTGGCCTCGCCGGACCAGACCTCTCGGTCGGCCGCGACCAGCGCGACGTGCAGCTCAGCAGCCAAGGTGGCTCCTCGGGTCACCACCCGGCGGTTGTGCCGGGTGTTGGTTACAAGTCTAAGGGGCGTGACCGAGGGGGCGGGACGTACCCGCCCCCTCGGGTGTGAACCTCAGGGGTTCACGGTGAGCCTGATGCTCAGGAGACGCCCAGCTCCTTCGCGTTCTTCTTCAGGTCCTCGATGCCACCGCACATGAAGAACGCCTGCTCCGGGAAGTGGTCGTACTCACCGTCGCAGATCGCGTTGAACGCGGCGATCGACTCGTCCAGCGGCACGTCCGAACCGTCCACGCCGGTGAACTGCTTGGCGACGTGGGTGTTCTGGGACAGGAAGCGCTCCACGCGACGGGCGCGGTGGACGACGAGCTTGTCCTCCTCGCCGAGCTCGTCGATACCGAGGATCGCGATGATGTCCTGCAGGTCCTTGTACTTCTGCAGGATGTTCTTCACGCGCATGGCCGCGTTGTAGTGGTCCTGCGCGATGTAGCGCGGGTCCAGGATCCGGGACGTCGAGTCCAGCGGGTCCACGGCCGGGTAGATGCCCTTCTCCGAGATCGGACGGGACAGCACCGTCGTCGCGTCGAGGTGGGCGAAGGTGGTGGCCGGGGCCGGGTCGGTCAGGTCGTCCGCGGGGACGTAGATCGCCTGCATCGAGGTGATCGAGTGACCGCGGGTCGAGGTGATGCGCTCCTGGAGGAGACCCATCTCGTCGGCCAGGTTCGGCTGGTAGCCCACCGCGGAGGGCATGCGGCCGAGCAGGGTCGACACCTCGGAACCGGCCTGGGTGAAGCGGAAGATGTTGTCGATGAAGAACAGCACGTCCTGCTTCTGCACATCGCGGAAGTACTCCGCCATGGTCAGACCGGCGAGGGCCACGCGCAGACGGGTGCCCGGGGGCTCGTCCATCTGGCCGAAGACCAGGGCGGTCTTGTCGATGACGCCCGACTCGCTCATCTCGTCGATGAGGTCGTTGCCCTCACGGGTGCGCTCACCGACGCCGGCGAACACCGACACACCGTCGTGGTTGTTGGCGACGCGGTAGATCATCTCCTGGATGAGCACCGTCTTGCCGACGCCGGCGCCGCCGAACAGACCGATCTTTCCACCCTTGACGTACGGGGTGAGGAGGTCGATGACCTTGACGCCGGTCTCGAACATCTCGGTCTTCGACTCGAGCTCGTCGAAGTTGGGCGCCTTGCGGTGGATCGGCCAGCGCTCACCCGTGTACTGCTCGTCGACGTTCAGCACCTCACCGAGGGTGTTGAACACCTTGCCGGTGGTGAAGTCGCCGACCGGCACCGAGATGGCGGAGCCCGTGTCGGTCACCGGGGCCTGGCGGACCAGACCGTCGGTGGGCTGCATGGAGATGGTGCGGACCAGGCCGTCACCCAGGTGCTGGGCGACCTCGAGGGTCAGCGTCTTGAGCTCGCCCTCCTTGGCCGGGTCGGCGACCTGGACGTGCAGCGCGTTGTAGATCTCCGGCATCGCGTCGACGGGGAACTCCACGTCGACGACCGGGCCGATGACCCGGGCGACGCGGCCCGTGGCCGTCGCGGTCTCAACAGTGGTGGTCATGAGTTGTCACTCCCCGCGTTCGCGTCGGCCAGGGCACTGGCGCCACCGACGATCTCGCTGATTTCCTGGGTGATTTCGGCCTGGCGAGCCGCATTGGCAAGACGGGAGAGCGTGTTGATCAGCTCGCCCGCGTTGTCGGTGGCCGACTTCATCGCGCGCCGCGTGGCGGCGTGCTTCGAAGCGGCCGACTGGAGCAGCGCGTTGTAGATCCGGCTCTCGACGTACCGCGGCAGCAGGGCGTCGAGGACGTCCTCCGCCGAGGGTTCGAAGTCGTACAGCGGCAGGATCTCGCCCTTGGTGGACGTCTCCTCCGCGACCTCTTCGAGGCGCAGCGGAAGCATCCGGGAGTCGACCGCCGTCTGCGTCATCATCGACACGAACTCGGTGTAGACGATGTGGATCTCGTCCACGCCGCCGTCCGCCGTCTCCGTCTGGAGCGCCTCGATCAGCGGGGCCGCGACCTTCTTGGCGTCCGCGTACGAGGGCTCGTCGGTGAAGCCCGTGAACGTCTCCGCGATCGTGCGCTCACGGAAGTTGTAGTGGGCGACACCGCGCCGGCCGACGATGTACGTGTCGACCTGCTTGCCCTCGCGCTCCAGGCGCGCGGTCAGCTGCTCCGCCGCCTTGATGGCGTTGGAGTTGAAGGCGCCGGCCAGGCCGCGGTCGCTCGTGAGGAGCAGGACCGCGGCACGGGTCGGGTTCTCCGCCTCCGTGGTGAGCGGGTGCTTGGTGTTCGACCCGGTTCCGACCGCCGTGACCGCGCGGGTGAGCTCCCGCGCGTACGGCGTGGAGGCCGCCACCTTGCGCTGCGCCTTGACGACGCGCGAGGCGGCGATCATCTCCATCGCCTTGGTGATCTTCTTGGTCGCGGTGACGGATCGGATGCGACGCTTGTAGACCCGGAGCTGGGCTCCCATGAGTCAGGTCCCTTCCTTACGTCACTTGGCGGCGGACGGGGCGTCCTCGCCGAGCAGCTTGCCGTCGCTCGTCTCGAACTGCTTCTTGAAGGTCGCGATCGCCTCGGCCACGGCCTGCAGGGTGTCGTCGGACATCTTGCCGCCCTCGCGGATGGAGGTCATGAGGCCCTGCTCGCTGCGGTGCAGGTACTCGAGCAGCTCCCTCTCGAAGCGGCGGATGTCGGCGACCGGCACCTCGTCCATCTTGCCGGTGGTGCCGGCCCAGACGGAGACGACCTGGTCCTCGGTGGACATCGGCTGGTACTGGTCCTGCTTCAGCAGCTCGACCATGCGCTGACCGCGCTCCAGCTGCGCCTTGGACGCGGCGTCCAGGTCGGAACCGAAGGCGGCGAACGCCTCCAGCTCACGGAACTGGGCGAGGTCCACGCGCAGACGGCCGGAGACCTGCTTCATCGCCTTGTGCTGCGCGGAACCACCGACTCGGGAGACGGAGATACCGACGTTCAGCGCGGGGCGCTGACCGGCGTTGAACAGGTCCGACTCCAGGAAGCACTGGCCGTCGGTGATGGAGATGACGTTGGTCGGGATGAACGCCGACACGTCGTTGGCCTTGGTCTCGACGATCGGCAGACCGGTCATCGAGCCCGCGCCCATGTCGTCGGAGAGCTTGGCGCAGCGCTCCAGCAGACGGGAGTGCAGGTAGAAGACGTCGCCCGGGTAGGCCTCGCGGCCCGGCGGGCGGCGCAGCAGCAGGGAGACGGCGCGGTAGGCGTCGGCCTGCTTCGACAGGTCGTCGAAGATGATCAGGACGTGCTTGCCCTCGTACATCCACTGCTGGCCGATGGCCGAACCGGTGTACGGCGCCAGGTACTTGAAGCCGGCCGGGTCGGACGCCGGGGCGGCGACGATGGTCGTGTACTCCAGCGCGCCGTTCTCCTCCAGCGCGCGGCGGACCGACGCGATGGTGGAGCCCTTCTGGCCGATGGCGACGTAGATGCAGCGGACCTGCTTCTTCGGGTCGCCGGAGCGCCAGTTGTCGCGCTGGTTGATGATCGTGTCGACGGCCAGGGCGGTCTTGCCGGTCTGGCGGTCGCCGATGATCAGCTGGCGCTGACCACGGCCGATCGGGGTCATGGCGTCGACGGCCTTGTAGCCCGTCTCCATCGGCTCGTGCACCGACTTGCGCTGCATGACCGTGGGGGCCTGCAGTTCGAGGGCACGGCGGCCCTCGGTCTCGATCTCGCCGAGGCCGTCGATCGGGTTGCCGAGCGGGTCGACCACACGGCCGAGGTAGCCCTCGCCGACCGCGACGGACAGGACCTCGCCGGTGCGGGTGACCGGCTGGCCCTCCTCGATGCCGCTGAACTCACCGAGGACGATGGCACCGATCTCGCGCTCCTCGAGGTTGAGGGCGAGGCCGAGGGTGCCGTCCTCGAACTTCAGCAGCTCGTTGGCCATGGCCGAGGGCAGGCCCTCGACCTTCGCGATGCCGTCGCCGGCAAGGGTGACCGTACCGACCTCCTCGCGCGAGGCCGCGTCCGGCTTGTACGACTGGACGAAGTTCTCCAGCGCGTCCCGGATCTCCTCCGGCCGGATCGTGAGCTCCGCCATCTGAGTTCCCTGCTCTCCTTGTTGGGCCCGAAGTTTCACTTGGGGGGTATGGGGACTCCCCCCGATACGAGGTGAATCCTCTGCACGGCCCAACCAGGGCCGTAATTACGTACTGCTATGAAGAAATGTGCTGCTCAGCCGGCCAGCCGACGGCTCGCGTCCTCGAGCCGGTCCGCCAGGGAGCCGTTGATGACCTCGTCACCGACCTGCACCCTGATCCCGCCGACGACCGCGGGGTCGACGTCGAGGTTGAGGTGCATCCGGCGGCCGTAGAGCTTCGCGAGGGCGTTGCCCAGGCGCTGCTTCTGCTGGTCGCTCAGCGGCACCGCGGAGGTGACGACGGCCACCGTGCGGTCGCGGCGCTCGGCGGCGAGCTTGGACAGGGACTCCAGTCCCGACTCCAGGCTACGTCCCCGCGGCGCGGTCACGAGACGCGTGACCAGACGCTCGGTGGCCGCGTTCGCCCTGCCCCCGAGCAGGCTGCGCAGCAGCTCGCCCTTGGCGGAGGCGGTGGCGCTCCGGTTGGTCAGCGCGGCGCGCAGCTCGGTGTTGGAGGAGACGATCCGGCCGAACCGGAACAGCTCGTCCTCGACGTCGTCGAGCGCGCCGGCCTTCTGCGCGGCGGTGAGGTCGGCGGTGGTCGCCAGCTCCTCCAGTGCGTCCACCAGGTCGCGCGACTGCGACCAGCGGGAACGCACCATGCCGGACACCAGGTCGGCGGCCGGGCCGCTGACCTGCGAGCCGAGCAGGCGCCGGGCCAGGTCGGCCTTGGCCTCGCCGGCCTGCGCCGGGTCGGTGAGGACCCGGCGCAGCGACACCTCGCGGTCGAGCAGCGCGGTGACGGCGGCCAGCTCACCGGCGAGCGAGCCGGCGTCCACGGACGTGGAGTCCGTCAGCGCGTCGAGACGCTCACGTGCGGCTGCCAGGGCCTCGCGGCTCGCTCCGTTCATCGTGCGGCCTCGGCCTTCTGGTCGAGCTCGTCGAGGAAGCGGTCGATCACGCGGCTCTGCCGGGCGTGGTCCTCGAGGGACTCGCCGACGAGCTTGCCGGCCAGGTCGGTGGCGAGCTTGCCGACGTCCTGGCGCAGCGCGGACGCGGCGGCCTTGCGGTCGGCCTCGATCTGCGTGTGGCCCGCGGCGATGATCTCCTCGCGCTGGCGCTGGCCTTCCGCGCGCATCTCGGCGATGAGCGCGGCGCCCTGCTCCTGCGCCTCCTGGCGCAGACGCGCGGCCTCGTGCCGGGCTTCGGCGAGCTGGGCCTTGTACTGCTCCAGGACGCTCTGGGCCTCGGTCTGGGCGGCCTCGGCCTTCTCGATACCGCCCTCGATGGCCTCGCGGCGCTCTTCCAGAACCTTGTTGATGTTCGGGAGGAGCTTCTTGGCGAGGAAGCCGAAGACGATGACGAAGGCGAGGAGGCCGATGACAAGCTCAGGGATCGGCGGGATGAGGGGGTTCTCCCCCTCGCTCGCCGCGATGAGCAGCTGGCTCATGTGAGTGCCTTTCGTCTAGTCGGCTGGACTGGTCTGGTGGCTCAGTAGCCGTAGACGAACGGCATGACCAGACCGATGAGGGCGAGCGCCTCACAGAAGGCGAAGCCGAGGATCTGGTTGGCACGGATCAGGCCGGCGGCCTCGGGCTGACGGGCCAGGGCCTGGGTGCCGTTACCGAAGATGATGCCGACGCCGACGCCCGGGCCGATCGCGGCGAGGCCGTAACCGATGGAGCCGAGGGAGCCTTCGACAGCAGCAAGGGTCTGGGACATGCCAGTTCTTCCTTTTCTTTACGGACCGGTGGGGGTTGGCCACCGGACGATTGTGGAGGTGGGAGGGCGGTGGCTCAGTGGTGCTCGGCGAGAGCGCCCTGGATGTACGTGCAGGTCAGCAGCACGAACACGTACGCCTGAAGGGCCTGGATGAACAGCTCGAAGGCCGTCATGACGATGACCATCACGAACGAGACGCCCGCGTAGGCGATGCCGATGCCGTTCAGCATGTACCAGCTGGCGATCGTGAAGAGCAGCAGCAGGGTGTGGCCGGCGAACATGTTCGCGAACAGTCGCACCGCGTGCGTGAACGGCCGGATCAGCAGGTTCGAGAAGAGCTCGATCAGCATGGCCAGCGGCAGCACCGCGCCGAGCGACTTGTCGTAGCCGGTGACGTTCTTCCAGAAGCCGACGAAGCCCTGCCGCTTGAAGGTCAGCACCACCCACGTGATGTAGACGAGGAGGGCCAGGACCAGCGGGTACGAGATGATCGAGGTGACCGGGAACTGGGCGATCGGGATGATCGACCAGAGGTTCATCATCCAGACGAAGAAGAAGAGCGAGACGACGAACGGTACGTACTTCTCGCCCTCCTTCCGGCCGATGGTCTCGTAGACGACGCCGCGGCGGATGAAGTCGTAGCCCGCCTCGGCGACCATCTGGAGCTTGCCGGGGACGACCTGCGGCCGGCGGAAGGCGGCCCAGAAGAAGCCGATGATGATGATCGAGCCGAGCAGCGCCAGCAGCATCGTCTTGTTGAAGTACAGGTTGCTGTCGCCGTCACCCCACAGGGGCTGGAACATGAACGAGTGCAGGCCCGGGGACACGTCGGCGAAGCCACACCCGTCGAAGAGGTGGCAGTTGGTGTCGAAGGCGAGCACCTGCGTCGGGTCAGCACTCACCGCGGGCTCCTTCAGCGTGGCGCATAGGTACGGCAACCTCGTTGTGTCGGCGCGGCGCTGAGCCGCGGTTCGGCACGGGACTGGTCTTACGGATGTGGGGGCGGCTGGGGGGCATCTCGCCTCGCGATGGTGCAGGCGTCAGTCGAGATGCCCGCGCCCGCGATGCCGCAGTTGGCACCGGACGATAGCAGGGTCTCGCATGCCTCTTTATCCCGGCCCTACCCGTCACGACGAGTGCCCCGATTTTTCGGACTTCGTGTCCGTCGTCGACTCGGGTTCGACGTAAAGGATCTTGGACTTCATGTGGGCGCGCGTCTGCGCGGCGATCCACGCGAGGGTGCCGGCGACGAGCGTGAACGCGAAGGCCTTGGGATGGAACAGCGTGGTGTTCTTGAACACGGCGAGGAAGACGAACAGCAGGAGGATCTGCGCCGCGTAGAGCATCAGCCCCATCGCCTGGAACAGATGGGGAAGCGATTTGGCGGTGCGCTGCAGCACGTAGAGGCCGATCCCCATGAAGAGGACCACGACCACGGTCGCGACGATCGCACCGACGGCGCCCTTGCCGCCCGCCGTCAAGCCACTGACGAGCGCGGCTACGGCGCCGACGGCAGCCGTGGGCACGGCGGCCTGGGCCAGGATCCGGACGTCTTGGGACGGCATGGCGGCAACTCCGCAATTCACAGGGGGCAGGGTGTCGTCATGGACGAGCGTAGACCCCCGGGCCGAGTGAGAATTCCTCGCACCGATGAACCGTCGCACTGCGGCTCGCTGGCTCTCTCCGGGGTTCTCGTGAACGGTATCACAAACTATTTGATGCAGTCTTTACCTGCCGAGTGTGCCCACTGTCACACATGAGAATGAATCTGCGCGCCTGAGCGAGATCCCGGCCTCTTTGTCTGATATTGGGGCGGTTCATACACCCAACACAGCCCCATCGGGGTCCCACGACTTGGCAATGCTCTAGTCGGATTCTTACCTTGGCCGTGAGCGGTCGACCACGCGTGCGCGGGAGCCGACGGCGCTCGCGCCGTTGACGCCGGAGACGCCCGCGGCGACCGGGGCGCGGTGGTCGTCGACGGACTCGGCGTCCGCCGGGGCCGACGCGTCCGGGGCGGTGGCCGGGGCCGCCCGGCGGCGGTAGCGCGGCGGCACGACGGCCTCCGCCCAGCGCGGGGCGCGCGGCGTGAAGCGGGGCAGCAGGAGCAGGACCAGGCCGAGCGCGGAGAGGATCACGACGCTCAGCACGATCCACATCGACGCCGAGTGCACGGAGTAGGTCAGTGCGCCGAAGCCGATCAGCGCCGACCAGAAGTACATGATCAGCACCGCCCGGCTGTGCGAGTGGCCGATCTCCAGCAACCGGTGGTGCAGGTGCCCCCGGTCCGCCGCGAACGGCGACTGGCCCCGCCAGGTGCGCCGCACGATCGCCAGGATCAGGTCGGCGGCCGGGATCGCGATGATCGTCAGCGGCATCACCAGCGGGATGTAGACCGGCACCATCTGGTGCACCGTGCTGCGCTCGGACCCGCCGAACAGGCTGTCCGGGTCCACCTGTCCCGTGATGGAGATCGCGCCCGCCGCCAGGACCAGACCGATCAGCATCGAGCCCGAGTCGCCCATGAAGATCCGCGCGGGGTGCATGTTGTGCGGCAGGAAGCCCAGGCACATGCCCATCAGGATGGCCGCGAACAGCGTCGCGGGAGCGGCGGCCTCGATGCCGTACGAGTACCAGATGCGGTAGGCGTACATGAAGAACGCGGCCGACGCGATGCACACCATGCCGGCGGCGAGGCCGTCGAGGCCGTCCACGAAGTTGACCGCGTTGATGGTGATGACGACCAGCGCCACCGTGAGCAGGGTGCCCTGCCACTGGGTCAGCGCGACCGTGCCGACGCCCGGGACCGGCAGCCACAGGATCGTCAGGCCCTGCATGACCATCACGCCGGCGGCGATCATCTGGCCGCCGAGCTTGATCAGCGCGTCGATCTCGAACTTGTCGTCCAGCACACCGATCAGCCAGATCAGCGCGGCCCCGGAGAGCAGCGCCCGCGGCTCGTTGGACCTCTCGAAGAGCTGGCTCAGGTTGGTGAGGTGGTCGGCGGTCAGCAGGCCCGCGCACAGGCCGAAGAACATGGCGATACCGCCGAGCCGCGGAGTGGGTTCCCGGTGCACGTCACGTGCCCGGATCTCCGGCATCGCCCCGGCCACGATCGCGAACTTCCGTACCGGCCCTGTCAGCAGATACGTCACCGCGGCCGTGATGCAGAGCGTCAGCAGGTATTCACGCACGGGCTTCCCCACAGGTCTCGCTGGCCATCACAGCCCCACACCCTAGCGAGGCACGCATACGGGTGAGGACTTCCGGGTACCGAGGATGGTTGCACGCGCGACGGTGCGTCCGTGCCGCCTCCCCCGGGACCGGCCCGCTCAACGGGGGTACGGCGGGAACGCCGCGGCCAGTTCCCGTACGTCCTCCCGGGCCCGCGCGGGCTCGGTGCCGCCCCGCAGGACGCTCGCCAGCAGCCCCGCGACGAACGTCATCTCCCTCGCCCCCATGCCCTGCGTGGTCACCGCCGCCGTGCCCAGGCGCAGCCCCCGGTCGTCGTCGTGCGGAAGCGCGCAGCAGTCCAGGACGATCCCCGCCGCCGCGAGCCGGCCGCGCGCGGTGCGCCCGTCGACGCCGAGCGGCGCCGGGTCGGCGACGACCAGGTGGGTGTCCGTGCCGCCGGTGACGACGATCAGCCCCTCGGCGGCCAGCGCGGCGGCCAGCGTCCGCGCGTTGGCGACCACCCGGTGCGCGTACGCGGCGAAGGCCGGCGTCGCCGCCTCCCCGAACGCGACGGCCTTGGCCGCGACGGCGTTCATCTGGGCGCCGCCCTGGGTGAAGGGGAAGACGGCGCGGTCGACCCGCTCGGCCAGTTCGGCGCCGCACAGGATCATCCCGCCGCGCGGGCCCCGCAGCACCTTGTGCGTCGTCGCGCACACGATGTCCGCGTACGGCACCGGGCTGGGCGCCACTCCCCCGGCGACCAGGCCGATGGGGTGCGCGGCGTCCGCGATGAGATAGGCGCCGACCTCGTCGGCGACCTCGCGGAAGAAGGCGTGGTCGAGGTGGCGCGGATAGGCGATGGAGCCGCAGACGATCGCCTTGGGGCGGTGGTTGCGGGCGAGGGCGCGGACCTGGTCGTGGTCGACGAGCCCGCTCTCCGCGTCCACGCCGTAGCCGACGAAGTCGAACCAGCGGCCGGAGAAGTTGGCGGGCGAGCCGTGGGTGAGGTGACCGCCGTAGTGCAGGCCGAGGGCGAGCACGGTGTCGCCGGGGCGCAGCAGGGCGGCGTACGCGGCGAGCACGGCGGACGAGCCGGAGTGCGCCTGCACGTTGGCGTGCTCGGCGCCGAACAGCGCCGTGGCCCGCTCCACGGCGAGGCGCTCGGCGAGGTCGACGACCTCGCAGCCGCCGTGGTACCGGTTGCCGGGGTATCCCTCGGCGTACTTGTTGGCCGGCGGTGAGGCGAGGGCGGCCAGCACGGCCGGCGACATGAAGTTCTCGGCGGCGATCAGCTGGAGCGTGCTCGACTGCCGCTCCCGCTCCGCGAGCAGCACATCGGCCAGCTCGGGATCCTGCCGCCGCACCGCATCGCCCTCGAGGACATGCCCGACCGCCATAACGCCCAATGTAGGCCACACCCCCCGAACCCGCCCCCGCTACCACACCCCGCACCGCCGTGGGCAGCCGTTCCACGTCGCTGTGGGCAGTCGTCCACGTCGCCGTGGGCAGTCGTTCCACGTCGCTGTGGGCAGTCGTTCCGCAGGGCGATGGGGGTACCTCCCATGCCTTTAGGGCAATGGGGGAGGGTGGGCACAGCGGAACAACGCCGGAGGCCCTGTGAACCCACCTCAGCAGCCGGACACCTACGCCCGAGCCGGCACCCCGGTCAGCGCGGTGACGACAGGATCCAGCGCCTCGAATATCTCGTCCCCGATGGACCGGAAGAACGTCAGCGGCGCCCCGTACGGGTCGTACACCTCGTCCGCCTCGGCCGTCGGCGCCAGAAGCCACCCGCGCAGCGCCGCGGCGGCCCGCACCAGCGCCCGGGCCCGCATGACCAGCCCCTCGTCCAACGGCGGCAACGTGGCCGGATCGATCGCGTCGACCAGCCGCGTGAACTCCTTGAGCGTGAACGTCCGCAGCCCCGCCGAGTGCCCCATCGAGATGACCTGCGCCCGGTGGTCCCGCGTGGCGGTCAGCACCAGGTCCGCCCGGATCACGTGCTCGTCCAGCAGCTCGCGCCCCGTGAACCCCGACGCGTCCGCCCCGAAGTCCGCCAGCACGGTCTCCGCGTGGGCCTCCATGGGCGCGCCCTCGTGCCCCCAGGTGCCCGCGCTCTCCACGATCAGCCCGCCCCCCAGGATCCCCAGCCGCTGGCTCACGAAATGCCGGGTCAGCCGCTCGGTGATGGGCGAGCGGCACACGTTTCCGGTACTGACGTGGAGGATGCGGAAGGTGTCGCGCGGAAACCCGAAGGTCGTCGTGATCTCCGCGCTGGATTCCCCGTTGCCTATGCCACGCCCCGACTCGGGGGCCGTCAATTCGCCACCTCGAGGTCGGGTACCACCTTGCGCAGTTCCTCCGGCGAGATCGCTCCCTCGCGCAGCAGCACCGGCACGGGGCGGGTGACGTCGACGATCGAGGAGGGCACGTTGCCGGGCGTCGGACCGCCGTCCAGGTACACGGAGACGGAGTCGCCGAGCATCTCCTGCGCGGCGTCGCAGTTCTCCGGCGCGGGGTGGCCGGTGAGGTTGGCGGAGGAGACGGCCATGGGCCCGACCTCGGTGAGCAGCTCGATGGCGACCGGGTGCAGCGGCATCCGCACGGCGACCGTGCCCCGGGTGTCCCCGAGGTCCCACTGGAGCGACGGCTGGTGCCTGGCGACCAGTGTCAGCGCGCCCGGCCAGAACGCGTCGACCAGTTCCCAGGCCAGCTCGGAGAAGTCCGTGACCAGGCCGTGCAGGGTGTTCGGGGAGCCGATGAGGACGGGCGTGGGCATGTTGCGGCCCCGGCCCTTGGCCTCCAGCAGATCGGCGACGGCCTCCGAGGTGAACGCGTCGGCGCCGATCCCGTACACGGTGTCCGTCGGCAGCACCACGAGCTCGCCCCGGCGGACGGCGGACGCGGCTTCACGCAGACCGGTCGCGCGGTCGGTCGCGTCGTTGGTGTCGTATCGCCGAGCCATCTAGCGGGCCTCCTCGTACGGGTGCTGCTGGGGGGATGAAGTATGCGGGACGGTCACGGCAGCGCCTTGCGGGCGGTGGCGAACCGGGGGCGGTTGTTCAGGTCGGGGTGGTCGGCCGCGTCGGTCCAGCCGCGGTCCTCGGCGAAGATCCACGGCACCTGGCCGCCCTGGGTGTCGGCGTGCTCGACGACGACCACCCCGCCGGGCCGCAGCAGCCGGTGTGCGGTGCGCTCCAGGCCGCGGATCAGGTGAAGCCCGTCCTCGCCGGAGAACAGGGCCAGGTCGGGATCGTAGTCGCGGGCCTCCGGCGCGACGTACTCCCACTCGGTGAGCGGGATGTACGGCGGATTGGAGACGACCAGGTCGACCTGGCCGTCGAGGTCCGGGAAGGCCGTCAGGGCGTCTCCCTGGCGCAGCTCGACCCGTGACCCCTCCATGTTCTTGCGGGTCCACGTCAGGGCGTCCTCGGACAGCTCCACGGCGTGCACGCGCGAGCGCGGCACCTCCTGGGCCAGTGCCAGCGCGATGGCGCCCGAGCCGGTGCACAGGTCGACGATGCACGGTTCGACGACGTCCATGGCGCGGACGGCGTCTATCGCCCAGCCGACCACCGACTCGGTCTCGGGGCGCGGCACGAACACCCCCGGCCCGACCTGGAGCTCCAGATAGCGGAAGTAGGCGCGTCCGGTAATGTGCTGGAGCGGCTCGCGCGCTTCGCGGCGCGCGATGACCTCCCAGTACCGGGCGTCGAAGTCCGAGTCCTTCACCACGTGCAGCTCGCCGCGCTTGACGCCGTGCACGAACGCGGCGAGCTCCTCCGCGTCGGTGCGCGGCGAGGGCACGCCGGCGTCGGCGAGCCGCTGGGTGGCCTGGGCCACCTCGGCGAGCAGCAGGTTCACGACGGTCCTCCGGGCTGTCTACGGGGTTTACGCGGCGGCGAGCTTGGCGGCCGAGTCCGCGTCGACGCAGGCCTGGATCACCGCGGCGAGGTCGCCGTCCAGGACCTGGTCCAGGTTGTACGCCTTGAAGCCGACGCGGTGGTCCGAGATGCGGTTCTCCGGGAAGTTGTACGTGCGGATCTTCTCGGAGCGGTCGACGGTGCGGACCTGGCTGCGGCGGGCGTCGGCGGCCTCCCGCTCCGCCTCCTCCTGCGCCGCCGCGAGGAGCCTGGAGCGCAGGATACGCAGTGCCTGCTCCTTGTTCTGCAGCTGGCTCTTCTCGTTCTGGCAGGAGGCCACGACTCCGGTCGGGATGTGCGTGATGCGCACGGCGGAGTCGGTGGTGTTGACGGACTGGCCGCCGGGTCCGGAGGAGCGGTAGACGTCGATGCGCAGGTCGTTCGGGTTGATCTCGACGTCGACCTCCTCCGCCTCGGGGGTCACCAGGACGCCCGCCGCGGAGGTGTGGATGCGGCCCTGCGACTCGGTGGCCGGCACCCGCTGCACGCGGTGCACGCCGCCCTCGTACTTCAGCCGGGCCCACACGCCCTGGCCGGGCTCGAGCTGCCCGCGGGCCTTCACCGCCACCTGGACGTCCTTGTAGCCGCCCAGCTCGGACTCGGTGGCGTCGATGATCTCGGTCTTCCAGCCGACGCGCTCGGCGTAGCGCAGGTACATGCGCAGCAGGTCGCCGGCGAACAGGGCGGACTCGTCGCCGCCCGCGCCCGCCTTGATCTCGAGGATGACGTCCTTGTCGTCGCTGGGGTCGCGCGGGACCAGCAGCAGCCGGAGCTTCTCGGTGAGCTCCTCGCGCTGCCGCTCCAGGTCCTTGACCTCGGCGGCGAAGTCGGGGTCGTCGGCCGCCAGTTCGCGCGCGGTCTCGACGTCGTCGCCCGTCTGCCTCCAGGAGCGGTACGTGGCGACGATCGGGGTGAGCTCGGCGTAGCGCTTGTTCAGCTTGCGCGCATTGGCCTGGTCGGCGTGGACCGACGGATCGGCGAGCTTCTTCTCCAGGTCGGCGTGCTCGGCGACGAGTTCCTCGACGGCCTCGAACATCTTGGGCTCCTGCTGGTACGTGGGTGAAGGGCGGGCGACCAAAAACGCCGGTCCCGGCCGCACCCCGGGGTGGGGCGCTGCCGTGGACCGGCGATTGGAGGCTCGCTACTTCTTGGAGCCGGCGGCCTTGCCGAAGCGGGCCTCGAAGCGGGCCACACGGCCACCGGTGTCGAGGATCTTCTGCTTGCCCGTGTAGAACGGGTGGCACTCGGAGCAGACCTCGGCGCGGATGGTGCCGCTGCCGATCGTGCTGCGGGTGGTGAACGACGCGCCGCAGGTGCAGCTGACCTGCGTCTCGACGTACTCGGGGTGGATGTCGCGCTTCAAGGTGTCTCCTAGGTTCGGGAGGGCGCCGGGTCGCCTCCGCGGGGTGCGGGAGCGTGAACCGGGGCCGACTCACCAGTCTGCCAGGACTGGGGTCATCACCCAAAACCGGGGGCGGTGGCCGGGTATTCCCGCGGGCCGGCGAGGGCGCCCCGCGCCCGTGCGGCAAAGCCGTGCATCGGCACGGCCGCGCGCTTTCAGGCGGTGTCCACGACGTCCTTCGCTCCGCCCTTGGCCGTGTTCCGGGTGACGCTCCCGGGGATGGGGTCGTCCTTCCTCAGGGCGTCCCAGACCTGTCCGGCCTCGGTTTCCCGCACCAGGACCCGGTTGCCGTCCGCCGGGTCGTACCGGACCGGCAGGGTGATCATGTGCATGTTGGCGGGGGTGATGTCCCTCAGGCCGTTGGCGAAGGCCATCAGGGAGTTCACCGAGCCCAGGTCGGAGTCGGTGGTGACGGCCTTGGTGGCGGTGTCGGCGAGGTCGTACAGCTTCTTGGGGTGGGTGAGGACGCCGACCTCCTCGACCTGCCGCACCAGGGCCTTGACGAAGGCCTGCTGGAGCTGGATGCGGCCGAGGTCGGAGCCGTCGCCGACGCCGTGCCGGGTGCGCACCAGGCCGAGGGCCTGCGCGCCGTCGAGCCGGTGGGTGCCGGCCTCGAGTCGCAGGTGGCTGTCGGGGTCGTCGATGTCCTTGCCGGTGGTGACCTCGACGCCGCCGAGTTCGTCGACGAGCTTCTGGAAGCCCGTGAAGTCGACCTCCAGGTAGTGGTCCAGGCGCAGGCCGGTGAGCGACTCGACGGTCTTCACCGCGCAGGCCGCCCCGCCCGTGGCGTAGGCGGAGTTGAACATCACGCCGCTCGCCGCGGGGTGGGTGACGCCGTCGGCGCCGGTGCACTCGGGGCGGTCGACGACGGTGTCGCGCGGGAGGGAGACCACGCTCGCCTTCTTACGGCCCTCGTGGACGTGCACGATCATCGCGGTGTCCGAGCGGGCGCTCCCCCCGTCGGCGCCGCCGCCGAGCTTCCCGTTGTCGCCGGAGCGGGTGTCGGAGCCGAGGACGAGTATGTTCTCGGAGCCGTTGTCGGCCTTCTCGGGCCGGTCGGCGCCGAGGATCCGGTCGATGTCGAGGCTCTCGATGTTGCCGTTGAGCTTGACGTACAGGTATCCGGCGCCGGCGCCGCCGAGGGCGACGACGCCGACGGCGGTCCAGGCCGCGGCCCTCAGGCCCCGGCGCCGCTTGCCTGGGCGGCTCGGTGTGCTCTCGGCGGACATGTGCTCCTCGGCTCGTCCTCGGTCGGCCGTCCCCGCACGCGGTGTCGGCCCCGGCCCTCACAGCCGTACGCCATCCATCGTCCCGCCGTCGGGGCGAACGGGAAAACGCGGGACGGGACCGCACGGCGGGCCGTGCCGGGCCGGCGGGCGTCCGGGGTGCGGGGTTTCGCGCGGAACCGGCGGTCGCCCCGCCGACCCGCGGGTCGACCGAAGGGGTGTACGTCCCGGCGCCGGTCCCGCCGGACCCGCCGGACCTCGTCGTGACGGAGCTCTCGGCGCACCTCTCGCCGCACGCGAAAGGGCCGCTCCCCGGCGGGAGCGGCCCTTTCGGCGGAAGGCCCGACGTCAGTCGCCGTTGCCCGGCGTCGGCGTCGTCTTCTGGATCTGCATCAGGAACTCGGCGTTCGACTTCGTCTGCTTCATCTTGTCGAGGAGCAGCTCGACCGCCTGCTGCTGGTCGAGGGCGTGCAGCACCCGCCGCAGCTTCCAGACGATGGCGAGCTCGTCGCTGGCGAGCAGGATCTCTTCCTTACGGGTGCCGGACGCGTCGACGTCCACCGCGGGGAAGATGCGCTTGTCGGCGAGCTTCCGGTCGAGCTTGAGCTCCGCGTTGCCGGTGCCCTTGAACTCCTCGAAGATCACCTCGTCCATGCGGGACCCGGTGTCCACCAGGGCGGTGGCGAGGATGGTCAGCGAGCCGCCGTCCTCGATGTTGCGGGCCGCACCGAAGAAGCGCTTCGGCGGGTACAGGGCGGTCGAGTCGACACCACCGGACAGGATGCGGCCGGAGGCCGGGGCGGCGAGGTTGTACGCACGGCCCAGACGCGTGATCGAGTCGAGCAGCACGACGACGTCGTGACCCAGCTCCACCAGGCGCTTGGCGCGCTCGATGGCGAGCTCGGCGACCGTGGTGTGGTCCTCGGCCGGGCGGTCGAAGGTCGAGGAGATGACCTCGCCCTTGACCGACCGCTGCATGTCGGTGACCTCTTCCGGACGCTCGTCGACGAGGACGACCATCAGGTGGCACTCGGGGTTGTTGTGGGTGATCGCGTTGGCGATCGCCTGCATGATCATGGTCTTGCCGGTCTTCGGCGGGGCCACGATCAGACCGCGCTGGCCCTTGCCGATCGGCGACACGAGGTCGATGATCCGCGTGGTCAGCACGCCCGGGTCCGTCTCCAGGCGGAGGCGGTCCTGCGGGTAGAGCGGGGTGAGCTTGTTGAACTCCGGGCGGCCGCGGCCGTGTTCGGGCGCCATGCCGTTGACGGAGTCGAGGCGGACCAGCGCGTTGAACTTCTCGCGGCGCTCGCCCTCCTTGGGCTGGCGCACGGCGCCGGTGACGTGGTCGCCCTTGCGCAGGCCGTTCTTGCGGACCTGGGCGAGGGAGACGTACACGTCGTTCGGACCGGGCAGGTAGCCGGAGGTCCGGATGAACGCGTAGTTGTCGAGGATGTCGAGGATGCCGGCGACCGGGATCAGGACGTCGTCGTCGGTGAGCTGCGGCTCGGAGGCCATCTCGTCGCGGCCCCGACGGCCACGGCGGTCGCGGTAGCGCCCGCGGCGGCCGCGGCGGCCGCCCTCGAAGTCGTCGTCGTCGTGCTGACGGTCCTGTCGGCCGCCGCCCTGCTGGCTCTGCTGACGGCCCTGGCCCTGCTGCTGGTCGTCGCCCTTGTTGCGACGGTCACCGCGCTCGCCGCGCTCGCCGCGGTCACCACGCTCGCCGCGGTCACGGTCGCGGCCGCGCTCACGGCGGTCGCGGCGGCGGCCCTCGCCGCCGTCGTGGTCGCCCTTGGCGTCGCCCTGCTGCTGCGACTGCTGCTGGGCCGGGTTCTCGGCCTTGGGCTCGGCCTTCGCCTCGGCGGTGACCGTCTCGGTCGCGGCGGCGGCCGGGGCGCCCGCCTCGGCGGTGGCGCGACGGCGGCGGCGCTCGGCGGGAGCGGCCTCCTCGGCCTGCTCGGCCGGGACCTTCGGGGAGGGCTGGCCCGGGATGTCGATCTGCTGCTGGGCCGCGGCCTTCTCGGCGGGGGCCTGCTCGGCCTTGGCGTCGGCCTTCTTCTCGGCGGCCTCACCCGTACGGGTCCGGGAGGTGGCACGGCGCTTGGGCTTGGTCTCGGCGGCGGCCTCGGCCTTGGCCGGGGCGGCGCCTCCGCCGGCCTGCGCCTCCTTGATGACCTCGATCAGCTGGCTCTTGCGCATACGCGCGGTGCCCCTGATTCCGAGGCCGGACGCGACCTGCTGCAGCTCGGCCAGCACCATGCCCTCGAGGCCGGTACCGCGGCGCCGCCGGGAGCCGGCACCGCCGGCAGGCGCGGAAGCGTCCGTGGCGGGCGCGGCAGCGGTCTCCTCGACACGTGCGCCCATCAGATCGGTGGTGTCGCTCACGAAGGGTCCTTCCCTGGAGCGGACGTCGGCCTGTCTGGCTCGGCGACCGGTTGTGCTGTCCGGCATCGGTCCTTGCTGTGTGAACCGTGCCGGGGCGGTTGTCCGCCTGAGCGGCGGAAGAGATATCTGGTGATGGCGCTTCCCCGAGCCGTGGCATCCAGTGTCACGTGGCGTGGTCGCACCGGTTCCGAAGCCCGCCCCACGGGCCGTTCAGCGTCCGCGTACGACGTACTGCCCGCGTACGTAGCAGAGAACACAGTGCGGCTTGGGGGGCTCCCGGAAGAATGTCTGTCCCGGACGGGGACACGAGGCACCTCGCCATGGTGGGGTCGGGTGCAGACTTGAGATTAACACTACCGGATCCAACAAACATTCCCCCTCTCGAAATCCGGCGACCGTGTGTCAGGTGGCGAGCGGAAGCACGCTCGCGCCCCGCACGTCGAGACCGAGCCGATTGGCGGCCCAGCCGGTGCCGGCCAGTGCTTCGACCTTGTCGGCCGTGCCCGCGTCCGCCAGCGCCATGACCGTGGGACCGGCGCCGGAGATCACCGCGGGGATGCCGTCCCCGCGCAGCCGCTCCACCAGGGCGGCGCTCTCCGGCATGGCCGGGGCGCGGTACTCCTGGTGCAGCCGGTCCTCGGTGGCGGGCAGCAGCAGCTCGGGGCGCCTGGTCAGGGCCTCGACGAGCAGGGCCGCACGGCCTGCGTTGGCGGCGGCGTCGACGTGCGGCACGGTGCGCGGGAGCAGGCCGCGCGCGGTCTCGGTGAGGACCGGCTTCCCGGGCACGAAAACCACCGGAACGATGGAATCGGCGGGATCCATCCTGATCGCCCGGGCCGCGCCGCCCTCCATCCAGGACAGGGTGAAACCGCCCAGCAGGCAGGCCGCGACGTTGTCGGGGTGACCCTCGATCTCGGTGGCGAGTTCGAGGAGCGCGGTGTCGTCGAGCCTGGCCTCGGCGCCTATGGTCACGGCGCGGGCGGCGACGATCCCGGCGCAGATGGCGGCGGAGGAGGAGCCCAGGCCGCGGCCGTGCGGGATGCGGTTGGCGCAGACGATCTCCAGGCCGCGCGGCTGTCCGCCGAGCAGGTCGAAGGCGGTGCGCAGGGAGCGTACGAGCAGATGGCTCTCGTCGCGCGGGAGGGTCTCGCCGCCCTCACCGGCGATGTCGATGTGCAGCCCGGAGTCGGCCACCCGGACGACCACGTCGTCGTAGAGACCCAGCGCGAGGCCGAGGGCGTCGAAGCCCGGGCCGAGGTTGGCGCTGGTGGCGGGGACGCGCACCCGGACGGCGGCGGCGCGGAACGCGGGACCGGCCATCGCTCGAAGACTCTCCTTGAGCTGCGTGACTGTCGAACGGAATTCGACGGACGTTCGTCGGACATACGAGGGCGTACGAAACCCCCTGGGATCGCCGCCGGCCGGGGTGGCCGGCCGCTCTCCGGACCCTCCGGGCCGCTTTCCGGACCACGGAGAGACCGCGGAGACACCGCGATGCCGCGGCATATGCGGTGGGCGGGTTCGGTACAGCCTATCGAAGGAAGGTTCAGTGACGACATAGGGCGCACAGGAGGCGCACGATGCGTGTCGCAAGCCCTCTGTGCACCCCTGGAGAGAACTTTCCCAGGCGGGCGCGTTCTTACGCCCGTTGCGCGGACCCTCTCCCGGATCGCCGCTCGCGCTAGACGAGGCCGAGCCGCTGGGCGGCGGTCGCGGCGTCCACGGGGACGGTGACCGGCTGCGGAGCGCCGGCGACGGCCCAGTCCGGGTCCTTCAGGCCGTTGCCGGTGACGGTGCACACGATCCGCTGCCCCGGGTCGACCCTGCCCTGCTCGGCGGCCTTCAGCAGACCGGCCACCGAAGCGGCGGACGCGGGCTCGACGAAGACGCCCTCCTGCGAGGCCAACAGCCGGTAGGCGCGCAGGATCTCACGGTCGGTCACCTCGTCGATGGCGCCGCCCGACTCGTCCCGCGCGGCGAGCGCGAAGTCCCAGGAGGCGGGGTTGCCGATGCGGATGGCGGTGGCGATGGTCGACGGGTCCTTGACGACCTCGCCGCGCACGATCGGCGCGCTGCCGGAAGCCTGGAAGCCCCACATGCGCGGCGTCCTCGTGCTGACGCGGTCGGCGGCGTACTCCTTGTACCCCTTCCAGTACGCGGTGATGTTGCCCGCGTTACCCACCGGCAGGACGTGGATGTCGGGCGCGTCGCCCAGCATGTCCACGATCTCGAAGGCGGCGGTCTTCTGGCCCTCGATGCGCACCGGGTTGACCGAATTGACCAGCGCCACCGGGTAGTTGTCGCTCAGCGCGCGGGCCAGCGTGAGGCAGTCGTCGAAGTTGCCGTCGACCTGGAGGATCTTCGCGCCGTGCACCAGCGCCTGGCCCATCTTGCCGAGCGCGATCTTGCCCTGCGGCACGAGCACGGCGGAGACCATGCCCGCGCGCACGCCGTACGCGGCGGCGGAGGCGGAGGTGTTGCCGGTGGAGGCGCAGATGACGGCCTGCGCGCCCTCCTCCTTGGCCTTGGAGATGGCCATGGTCATCCCGCGGTCCTTGAAGGACCCGGTCGGGTTCGCGCCCTCGACCTTGAGGTGCACCTCGCAGCCCGTGCGCTCGGAGAGCACCTGCGCGGGCACGAGCGGCGTGCCGCCCTCACGGAGCGTCACGACCGGCGTGGTGTCGGATACCGGCAGCCGGTCCCGGTACTCCTCGATGATTCCGCGCCACTGGTGGGTCATTGCTGGTTACTCTCCTTCAACCCGCATGATGCTGGCGACACCGCGCACGGTGTCGAGCTTGCGCAACGCCTCGACGGTCCCGCCGAGGGCGGCGTCGGACGCACGGTGGGTGACGACGACGAGGGAGGCCTCACCGTCCTTGCCCTGCTGGCGGACCGTGTCGATCGAGACACCGTGCTCGGCGAACACGGTCGCGACCTGGGCCAGGACGCCCGGTTTGTCGGCCACGTCGAGGCTGATGTGGTAGCGCGTGACGACCTCGCCCATCGACGAGACGGGCAGCGCGGCGTACGCCGACTCCCCCGGCCCGGTCGTCCCGCCGACCCGGTTGCGCCCCACGGCGACCAGGTCCCCGAGCACGGCGGAGGCGGTCGGCGCGCCGCCCGCGCCCGGCCCGTAGAACATCAGCTGCCCGGAGGCGTCCGACTCGACGAACACGGCGTTGTAGGCGCCGCGCACGGAGGCGAGCGGGTGGCCGAGCGGGATCATCGCCGGATGCACCCGCGCGGTGACCGACGCGCCGTCCCCGGCCCGCTCGCAGATGGCGAGCAGCTTGATGGTGCAGCCCATCTCCTTCGCGGAGGCGAAGTCGGCGGCGGTGACCTCGGTCATGCCCTCGCGGTGGACGTCGTCGAGGCGCACCCGCGTGTGGAAGGCGATCCCGGCCAGGATGGCGGCCTTGGCGGCGGCGTCGAAGCCCTCGACGTCGGCGGTGGGGTCGGCCTCGGCGTACCCGAGCGCGGTGGCCTCGTCGAGGGCCTCCTGGTAGCCGGCGCCGGTGGTGTCCATCTTGTCGAGGATGAAGTTGGTCGTCCCGTTGACGATGCCGAGCACCCGGTTGACCTTGTCCCCGGCGAGCGACTCGCGCAGCGGGCGGATCAGCGGGATGGCGCCGGCGACGGCGGCCTCGTAGTAGAGGTCCTTGCCGTGCTCCTCGGCGGCGGCGTGCAGCGCGGCGCCGTCCTGGGCGAGCAGCGCCTTGTTCGCGGAGACGACGGACGCGCCGTGCTCGAAGGCGGTGGTGATGAGCGTGCGGGCGGGCTCGATGCCGCCGATGACCTCCACGACGATGTCGAGGTCGCCCCGTTTGACGAGCGCGGTGGCGTCGGTGGTGACCAGGGCGGGGTCGATCCCCTCGCGCACCCGGTCGGGCCGCCGCACGGCCACGCCCGCGAGCTCCACCGGGGCCCCGATGCGGGCGGCGAGGTCGTCGGCGTGCGTCGTCATGATGCGCGCCACCTCTGAGCCGACCACTCCACAGCCCAGCAGCGCCACCTTCAGCGGACGCGTACGCATCATCCGACCTCGATTCCTGATTACCGTCTCGGTTGCACCAGTCTCACTCACCGGACGGGGGTTTCTTTCCCCGGTCCGGATCGTGAGACATCTATTTCATTTTCATGACCGAAAAGACAGAAGATCTTCCGCCGTCCGATCAGGTTCTTTGTCGCCACTCATCCGACATGGCCGCGCATCCGGCACCGTCGCCCCGCCGGCGTCGCGGCTCATCCGACGTCGAGACGGAGGAGGTCCTCCT
Source organism: Streptomyces caelestis (assembly GCF_001279005.1). GTDB lineage: Bacteria > Actinomycetota > Actinomycetes > Streptomycetales > Streptomycetaceae > Streptomyces > Streptomyces heliomycini. The sequence continues at coordinate 4,846 of NZ_LGCN01000143.1, read as the reverse complement.
CCGTCTCCCGCCGCACGATCACGCGCGCCTCGCCGTCCCGGACGGCGACGACGGGCGGACGCAGCACGTGGTTGTAGTTGCTGGCCATGGACCGGCAGTACGCCCCGGTCGCCGGCACGGCGACGAGGTCGCCCGGAGCCAGGTCCCCCGGCAGGAAGGCGTCCTTCACCACGATGTCACCGCTTTCGCAGTGCTTGCCGACGACCCGGCACAGCACCGGCTCGGCGTCGGACACCCGGGAGGCCAAGGCGACGCTGTACTCGGCGTCGTACAGCGCGGTGCGGATGTTGTCCGACATCCCGCCGTCCACGGAGACGTACGTCCGCAGCCCCTCCAGCGGCTTGACGGTGCCGACCTCGTAGAGCGTGAAGGCGGTGGGCCCGACGACGGCGCGCCCCGGCTCCACGGAGATCCGGGGGGTCGTCAGCCGCGCGGCCTCGCACTCCCGTGTGACGATCTCGGTCAGCGCCTTGGCGATCTCGTGCGGCTCGCGCGGGTCGTCGCCGCTGGTGTACGCGATCCCGAGCCCGCCCCCGAGGTCGATCTCGGGCAGCTCGACCCCGTGCTCGTCGCGGATCTCCCTGAGCAGCCCGACGACCCGGTGCGCGGCGACCTCGAAGCCCGACATGTCGAAGATCTGCGACCCGATGTGCGAGTGGATCCCGATGAGCTCGATCCCGTCGAGCTGCAGGGCCCGCCGCACGGCTTCCGCCGCCTGCCCGCCGGCCAGCGGGATGCCGAACTTCTGGTCCTCGTGGGCGGTGGCGATGAACTCGTGCGTGTGCGCCTCGACGCCCACGGTGATGCGGATCTGCACCCGCTGCCGCCTGCCGAGCTCCCGCGCGATGTGCGCGACGCGGACGATCTCCTGGAACGAGTCGAGCACGATCCGCCCGATCCCTGCCTCCACGGCCCGCCGGATCTCCGCGACGGACTTGTTGTTGCCGTGGAAGGCGATCCGCTCGGCGGGCATCCCGCCGGACAGCGCGGTGGCCAGCTCCCCGCCCGAGCACACGTCGAGGTTCAGCCCCTCCTCGTCCAGCCACCGCACGACGGCCCGGGAGAGGAACGCCTTGCCGGCGTAGAACACGTCGGCGTCGCCGCCGAAGGCGGTGCGCCAGGCCCGCGCCCGGGCCCGGAAGTCCCGCTCGTCGAGGAAGTAGGCGGGGGTGCCGAACTCCTCGGCGAGCCGCTTGACGTCGATCCCGCCGACGGTGAGCACGCCGTCCGCGTCACGGGTGACGGTCTCGGCCCACACCTTGGGGTCGAGGGCGTTGAGGTCGGCGGGCGGTGCGGAGTAGTGCCCCTCGGGGAGGACGTCGGCGTGACGGGGCCCGGCGGGGTGTGCGGAACGGCTCATGGTCTTCTCTCTGGGCTCTCTCAGAGGTGGTCGGGTGCGTCGATGCCGAGCAGGGACAGGCCGCCGGCCAGCACCGTCCCGGCGGCGTCGGCGAGCGCGAGCCGGGCACGGTGGGCGGCCGAGGGTTTCTCCTCACCGAGGGGCAGCACGGCGGGAAACAGGGGCAGTACGGCGTCGGCGACGGCGACGAGCTGCCGGGCGAGCCGGTCGGGCGCACGGTGGACCGCGGCGGCCGCGAGGATCCGGGGATGGTCGGCGAGGACCTGGACCAGCGTCCGGTCCTCCGCCACGGGACCGGGCTCGGGCCCGAAGCCGAGATCGGCGGCGTTGCGCAGGAGCGCCCGGGTCCGGGCGTGGGCGTACCGCACCCGGAAGAGGGGGTTGCCCTCCCGCTGCACCAGGTGCTCGCCGCCGATCCGGGGCCGGTCGTGCGGGGCGGGGTACAGCAGGGCCCAGCGGGCGGCGTCACGGCCGAGCGGGAGGGGGTCGGCGGGCGCGGGGACGGGCCGGACGACGGCGCCGTGGTCGTCGTCGAGGTGGTCGAGGTCGTCGTGGTCGTCGTGGTCGTCGTGGTCGTCGAGGTGGACGACGGCGCCCTGGGACCGGAGGATCCGGCCGAGCGCCTCGGCCTGGACGACGGCTCGCACCTCGGGGACCGCGCGGAGCCGGACGGTGTGGCCGCGCAGGGCGTCACCGTGCCCATACCGGGAACCGCATCGCAGGATCTCGCGGACGAGACCGGCGCTCCCGGCGCGGGCGAGGCTGATGTTGAGGAACCCGGGTCCGGTGACGACGACGTCGCTGATGCCGGGGGCTCCCAGAAGACGGGGCCGGAGGATCTCGGCGACCCGCTGGGCCTGCTCCCCCGCCGGCCGCGCGAGCTGAAGGGCGACATTGGTCGCGTAGTCCCCGCACCCTCCGGGCCCCGGAGGCGTCACGCGGACCCGCTCGGGCAGGACCGCCACCCTCAGCTCCCCCTCGTCGACGGCACGGCGCACCGCCTGCAGCACGGTGCGGGAGAGCTCGACGGGGGTCACGGGACAAGCGTAGGGGAGGAGGGGGGTGGGTAGACGAATGAGTTGGGCCACGGTCCCGAGATGTGGACGGCCGCCGCTCACCCTCCCGCGTGCCCGGCGGCCGGCTCGGCGTCCCCGGGCCCGCGCACACGTCCGAGGGGCCCCGGAATCAGCCGCTGGACGGTCCGGACGAGCTCCGCGGGATCGAAGGGCTTGGCGAGGAAGGCGTCCACCCCCACCTCGAGCCCGTTCTCGACCTCGTACCGGGTGCAGGCGCTCACCATGAGGAGCGGAAGGTGACCGGTCCGGGGATCGGCGCGCAGCCGGGCGGCCGTCCGGAACCCATCGAGCCGCGGCATGACGACGTCGAGGGTGACGAGGTCGGGCCGCACCTGATGGACGACTTCCAGACACTCGGCACCATCGGCCGCGGTCACGACCTCGATGCCCTCCAGCTCGAGGTTGACCCTGATCAACTGCCGGATGACCTTGTTGTCGTCCACAACAAGAACCCGGCCCGACGCCCCTGGCACCCCTCGAGAGTAGGCGGCCCCCGGCCACCGCGTCCGGCGTTTCCCCACTTCCACCCCGCGCGGGCGGCCCCTCCTGCGAAAACGGGTTCATGACCACCCCCGGGGAGCTGGTAGTGTTCTACCCGTCGCCGCGATCACCGCGCGGAGGACACGCCCCCGTAGCTCAGGGGATAGAGCAACGGCCTCCGGAGCCGTGTGCGCAGGTTCGAATCCTGCCGGGGGCACCCAGCATGAGGTGCCCAAAGACCCCGTCACCAGCGGAAACGCTGAGGCCGGGGTCTTCGCGTATGTGCAGGCGTGTGCAGCGCGCAGCGACCCTATGACTCAGTCTGTGGACTATTCGTGGACAGCATCTTGAGGCTTCTCCCCAGGTCAGCCCCGACAATGGCAGGCCCCCTGGACGAGTCAAGAGACCGGGTAGCAGACGCCACGCGGGGTGGGCCGTCGGCGGTGTCATGCCGGCAGCAACTCCCCCCTGCCGACTATCAGCGACTGGAGCGAGCGACGCGGGTGCGTTAGCTACCGTCTGCACATCAAGGGAACTCAGCTGAGCCCAGGGGGTGGAGATGTCCGGCGCGACTATCTCTGTGATCGTCGCAATCGTTGGTGTAGGTGGCACGTTGGCTTCGGCAGTGATCACTCAGGTCTTCGCTCAGCGGGCGGAGTTGCGGAGGCTGGAGCAAGAAGAACGGGTCCGTGTCACAGAGCAGCAGGCTTCTGAAGATCAACGCAGGATCGATCAGCTCCGGAGCTGTTACGTTCTGCTCAACGCCCATGATCGTCACTACAGAGACGCGATGCTGGCATACGCGTACGCACTGAAATCGGGACCTGCCGACGCGGAAGCAGCGGAAGTGAGCAGTGCGCGGCGTACCCAACGAGATACCCGTGCTGAAGCTCAGTTGGTGGCAAGCGACGCGGTTCTTGAGCTTGAGAGCAAAGTGAACGCCCAGCTCACGGTCGCCTACAGGCACCTGATGGAGCTAGCAGGTATGCCGGACTCACCCGCTCGTCAGGCGAAGCTCGCCCAGGTCATTGGTCTCTTGGACTCGCTCACCCCGCAGCAGGGGCATGTGCGAGCGCTCATGCGTCTGGAGGTACGTGCCACCCAAGAGCTTCCGAACTGGTACAACCCCGATCTCGGGTTGGCGACGCACCAGCAGATCAGCTCCTGACGATCTATAGCTGCGTTGCCAAAAATGTGGGCCCTCGGAGGTTCCGAGGGCCCACATCTGGCGCAACAGTGATCACTCGTATTCGCGCAGCAGCTCTTCGATCTTGCGGTTGACGATCTCCTGCCGTCCGTCGATGCACTTGGCGTAGCGGCTCAGCAGGACCTCCACGCTGTTGCCCGCACGCTCGGCGACCTCTGTCGGATCCACCCCGGAGTTGAGCCAAGTCGACAGTGTCGAATGCCGGAGGTCATACGGGCGAGCCGCGAGCGGAGAGGCGACCGCGGCCGGCGGAAGCGCCAGCGCACGGGCCTCCTGCCAGACGCGGTAGTACGTCGAGGAGCCGACCACTCCCCCACGCTCGTTGGTGAACAGCCGCCCGTCCTCGGCGGTGCCGAACGTGTCGAGGTGCTGCCGGAGGATGGCGACGAGCTGGGGCGGGATCGGGACGAGCCGGACCTCCTCCGCCGGGCGGTTCTTGAGGCCCCGGTCGTCATGGGTCTCACCGGAGTCCCTCCACTGCTTCCCGACGCTAACCTCGCGCTTTCATCAAGCGAGCTGTCCGGCAGGCGGGCAGAAAAGCAGAAAGTGCCTCTGACCAGCAACAATGAGGATTGTCGAGGTCCTTGTTCCTGCCACCGCCGGAGGCACTTCCCAGGTGAAGCACTCTATCGGGTCCTATCCCCGTGTCCGCGTCCAGGACGACGGCCGCCAGGTCGTCTCCCAGGCCGGTTCGGTCCTGCTGGTCGAAACGGTCCGCAAGAC
>NZ_LGCN01000142.1 GCF_001279005.1 Streptomyces caelestis | reverse complement strand
CCCGGGAGTGGACACCGGGTTTCATGCGGCGAGTGGCAGAGTACGTGACGTGATCAGTTGTTGTTCGAACTCGACCGGTGTGAGGTGGCCGAGGGCGGAATGCCGACGGCGCCTGTTGTCATACGAGAGCCGGCGGAACAGCTCGAGTCGGGTCTGTGCCTTCGAGGTCCAGCGGTGTCCGTGAAGCAGTTCTCGTGTGAGGCTCTGGAAGAACGACTCGGCCAGGGCGTTGTCGTAGCTCGAGCCGGCCCGGCCCCTGCTGCGGC
>NZ_LGCN01000141.1 GCF_001279005.1 Streptomyces caelestis | reverse complement strand
CCCACGCCGAGGGCCGCGACGATGGCGACGGCGCCGATGACGATCCCGGCCTTCTTGCCGCCGCCGCCCGGGGCGGGGGGCTGGGGCGGCATGCCGTACTGGGTCTGCTGGCCGTACGGCTGCTGCGGCGGGACGCCGGGCTGGCCGGGCTGCTGGGGGTGGCCGTATCCGGGCTGGCCGGGCTGCTGCGGATAGCCGTATCCGGGCTGGCCGGGCGGGGGAGCCTGCTGGGGGTAGCCGTAGCCGGGCTGCGGGGCCTGCGGCGGC
>NZ_LGCN01000140.1 GCF_001279005.1 Streptomyces caelestis | reverse complement strand
GGTCGTTCCGGTGGTCTCGAACGTGACCGGTGGGATCGCCGGCCCCGGCCTGCTGTGCTCGGCCGACTACTGGGTGCGCCACGTCCGCGCCACCGTGCGCTTCGCCGATGGTGTGCGGGCGCTGGCCGGGGCCGGTGTGAACGCGTTCCTGGAGCTGGGGCCGGACGGCGTCCTGACCGGGATGGCCGCGCGGGTGCTGGACGGCGGTCAGGACGTCGTGTCGGTGCCGGTGCTGCGCAAGGACCGTGCCGAGGAGGGCGCGCTGCTC
>NZ_LGCN01000139.1 GCF_001279005.1 Streptomyces caelestis | reverse complement strand
GAGCACTTCTCACCGAGTCCTGCGGGACGAGGTCAGAGGCCAGTACATCGGCGCACGTCCGATGCTGGTTGCTCATGGGTGGAACGTTGACTACTCGGCCGGTACCTCGGGTCGGAGGCTGCTAGTACTGCTCGCAAGGGCGTGGAACGCATGATCTTCGGACAGGGACCGGTCGGGCACGCTGTTGGGTGTCTGAGGGCACGGCCGTATGGCTGCCTTCAGTGCCGGCCCCAGTGCACTCGGGATGTGGTCCCGGGGTGATGGGTGGCT
>NZ_LGCN01000138.1 GCF_001279005.1 Streptomyces caelestis | reverse complement strand
TACGAGGTCTTCCGGGAGCGTGGTTACGGCTACGGTCCGGTGTTCCGGGGGTTGCGTGCGGCGTGGCGTCGGGGTGAGGAGTTGTTCGCCGAGGTCGCTCTGCCGCAGGAGTCGGTGGGTGAGGCCGGTGGGTTCGGTCTGCATCCGGCGCTGCTGGACGCGTCGATGCACGCGGCGATCCTGAACGACGGTGAGGGCGAGACGGTGATTCCGTTCGCCTGGAACGGTGTGCGCCTGCACGCGGTCGGCGCCTCCGCCGTCCGCGTCCGCATCGG
>NZ_LGCN01000137.1 GCF_001279005.1 Streptomyces caelestis | reverse complement strand
CTGGGTTGATAGGCCGGATATGGAAGCACGGTAACGTGTGGAGTTGACCGGTACTAATAGGCCGAGGGCTTGTCCTCAGTTGCTCGCGTCCACTGTGTTAGTTCTGAGACAACGACCGTTGTCGGCTTTGAGTAGAACAGACAATAGAAGAGTGTGCTTGTTCGCTCGAAACCATTAGGGTTTCGGTGGTCATAGCGTAGGGGAAACGCCCGGTTACATTCCGAACCCGGAAGCTAAGCCTTACAGCGCCGATGGTACTGCAGGGGGGACCCTGTGGG
>NZ_LGCN01000136.1 GCF_001279005.1 Streptomyces caelestis | reverse complement strand
TTCGTGAACGCATCCGTATGGAGGCGGCCGGGATGTTCGCCGCGGGACAGGACAATGCGGCGGTGGCGAAGGAGCTGCGGGTCAGTGTGCGCTCGGTGCAGCGCTGGCGCCGTTCCTGGCAGGAAGGCGGCCGGCAGACCCTGCACTCCAAGGGATCGGCCGCCCGTCCCAAGCTGAACGAGGCCCTGTTCGCGGTTTTGGAGCAGGAGCTGGCCAAGGGGCCGGTCGCGCACGGCCGGCCGGACCAGGCCTGGACCCTGGCCAGGATCAAGACGCTGAT
>NZ_LGCN01000135.1 GCF_001279005.1 Streptomyces caelestis | reverse complement strand
ATCAGCGTCTTGATCCTGGCCAGGGTCCAGGCCTGGTCCGGCCGGCCGTGCGCGACCGGCCCCTTGGCCAGCTCCTGCTCCAAAACCGCGAACAGGGCCCCGTTCGGCTCGGGACGGGCAGCCGGTCCCTTGGAGTGCAGCGTCTGCCGGCCGCCTTCCTGCCAGGAACGGCGCCGGCGCCGCACCGAGCGCACACTGACCCGCAGCTCCTTCGCCACCGCCGCATTGTCCTGTCCCGCGGCGAACATCCCGGCCGCCTCCATACGGATGCGTTCACGAA
>NZ_LGCN01000134.1 GCF_001279005.1 Streptomyces caelestis | reverse complement strand
GGAGCGCGGCGAGGCCACGGTCGTCCCGCTGCGGGTCGACACCGCCGCCCTGCGCACCCGCACCGACGAGGTCCCCGCCCTCCTCCGCGCCCTCGCCCCCGCGACCCGACGGCAGGCGGCCTCCGCCGCGACCGCCGCCACCGCGGCCGGCGGTCTCGCGGACCGGCTGTCCGGGCTGACCGCCGGCGAGCGGCGCCGTGCGGTGCTGCAGCTGGTGCGCTCGCAGGTGGCGGCCGTGCTGGGGCACGGTTCGGCCGAGGCGATCGGACCCGACCGCGCC
>NZ_LGCN01000133.1 GCF_001279005.1 Streptomyces caelestis | reverse complement strand
GGCGCGGTCGGGTCCGATCGCCTCGGCCGAACCGTGCCCCAGCACGGCCGCCACCTGCGAGCGCACCAGCTGCAGCACCGCACGGCGCCGCTCGCCGGCCGGGAGGGCCGCCAGCCGCTGAGCGGGGACTTCCTCCCCTGCCGCTCCGTCGGTGGCGGCTGCGGTGGCGCGGCGGACGGTCGGGGCGAGGGCGCGGAGGAGGGCGGGGACCTCGTCGGTGCGGGTGCGCAGGGCGGCGGTGTCGACCCGCAGCGGGACGACCGTGGCCTCGCCGCGCTCC
>NZ_LGCN01000132.1 GCF_001279005.1 Streptomyces caelestis | reverse complement strand
CCACCGCACGGCGATCCCTCCGCCACCCCCGAAGGGAGCAGAACCCCATGACCCGCCCGCATGCCGCACCGGCCACCCCGGAGGCGGACACCACCGGCGGACCGGCGACCCCCGGTGACGGCGCCACCCCCGCCCTCACCCCGCCCGCCGCACTGCGCCGCCGCCTCGACGACCGGCTGGGCGGAGCCGCCCGCGCCTGGCTCGACCAGGCCCTGGACGAGGCCGCCGCCCACCCCGGCGCCCACGGGCCCGTCTCCGTGTGGGAGCTGCGCCTGGCCGAGGCCGGCCGCCGCTGCGGCCCCGCCCACGCCGACACCGCCCGCGTCCTCATCCTGCACGCGGCCCACGCCGACGCCGACGCACTGAGCCGGGTCTACTTCCAGGGCACCGCCGACGAACGCCGCGCCGTCCTGCACGCCCTGCCGCACCTCGTGCCCGACGACCCCGCCGCCCTCCCGCTCGTCGAGGACGCCCTGCGCGCCAACGACACCCGGCTCGTGGCCGCCGCCCTCGGCCCCTACGCCGCCCGGCACCTCGACGCCCACGCCTGGCGGCACGCGGTCCTGAAGTGCCTGTTCACCGGCGTCGGCCTCGACCACGTGGCGGACCTGGACCGGCGCGCCCGGGGCGACGGCGAACTCGCCCGCATGCTCGGCGACTACGCCGCGGAGCGCACCGCCGCCGGCCGCCCCGTCCCCGAGGACCTGCACCGCGTCCTGGCCCTGACCGGGTCCGCCCCCGCCACCTCGCCGCACGGCACGGACGACCCCCACGGCAAGGAGTCCTGATGCGCATCTTCGACCCCCACATCCACATGACGTCGCGCACCACCGACGACTACGAGGCCATGTACGCCGCGGGCGTCCGCGCCGTCGTCGAGCCCTCCTTCTGGCTCGGCCAGCCCCGCACCTCCCCGGCCTCCTTCCTCGACTACTTCGACGCCCTCCTCGGCTGGGAACCCTTCCGCGCCGCCCAGCACGGCATCGCCCACCACTGCACGCTCGCCCTCAACCCCAAGGAGGCCAACGACCCGCGCTGCACGCCCGTCCTCGACGCGCTGCCCCGGTATCTCGTCAAGGACAACGTGGTGGCCGTCGGCGAGATCGGCTACGACTCCATGACCCCCGCCGAGGACACCGCCCTCGCCGCCCAGCTCCAGCTCGCCGCCGACCACGGCCTGCCCGCGCTGGTGCACACCCCGCACCGCGACAAGCTCGCGGGACTGCGCCGCACCCTGGACGTCGTCAAGGAGTCCGCGCTGCCCGTCGACCGGGTCCTGGTCGACCACCTCAACGAGACCACCGTCAAGGAGGCCAAGGACAGCGGCGCCTGGCTCGGCTTCTCCGTCTACCCGGACACCAAGATGGACGAGGAACGGATGGTCGCGATCCTGCGCGCCCACGGCCCCGAGCGGGTCCTGGTGAACTCCGCCGCCGACTGGGGCAGGAGCGACCCCCTCAAGACCCGCAAGGTCGCCGACCTGATGCTCGCCGAGGGCTTCACCGAGGACGACGTCGACCGGGTGCTGTGGCGCAACCCCGTCGCCTTCTACGGGCTCAGCGGCCGCCTGGACCTCGACGTCGACGCCACCGGCGCCACCCACGAGGGCAACTCCATCCTGCGCGGCGCACCGAAGGACGGGCCCCGGCCGGCCGGCGCCCCCGCCACGGAGGCATGAGCCATGCGCTTCCGCCACCCCGACGGCTCCACCGTCCACCTCGCCTACTGCACCAACGTGCACCCCGCCGAAACCCTGGACGGCGTCCTCGCCCAGCTCCGCGACCACTGCGAGCCGGTCCGCCGCCGCCTCGGCCGGGACAGGCTCGGCATCGGCCTGTGGCTCGCCAAGGACGCCGCGCACGCCCTCGTCACCGACCCCGCCGCCCTGCGCGGACTGCGCTGCGAACTCGACCGGCGCGGCCTGGAGGTCGTCACCCTCAACGGCTTCCCCTACGAGGGCTTCGGCGCCGAAGAGGTCAAGTACCGCGTCTACACACCGGACTGGGCCGACCCCGAGCGCCTGGAACACACCACCTCCCTGGCCCGCCTCCTCGCCGGACTCCTCCCCGACGACGTCACCGACGGCAGCATCTCCACCCTGCCCCTGGCCTGGCGCACCGCCCACGACGAGCAGCGGGCACAGACGGCCCGCACCGCCCTGCGCACCCTCGCCGAACGCCTCGACGCCCTCCAGGAGCTGACCGGACGCTCCGTCCGCGTCGCCCTGGAACCGGAACCCGGCTGCGTCGTCGAGACCACCCGCGACGCCATCGCCCCGCTCACCGCGATCGCCCACGACCGCGTCGGAGTCTGCGTCGACACCTGCCACCTCGCCACCTCCTTCGAGGACCCGCACACCGCCCTGGACGACCTCGCCCGCGCCGGCGTGCCCGTGGTCAAGTCCCAGCTCTCCGCCGCCCTGCACGCCGAACAGCCCCACCTCCCCGAGGTCCGCGAGGCCCTGGCCGCCTTCGCCGAACCCCGCTTCCTGCACCAGACCCGCACTTCCACCCCCGCCGGCCTGCGCGGCACCGACGACCTCGACGAGGCCCTGGCCGGCGACGCCCTGCCCGACGCGGCCCCCTGGCGCTCCCACTTCCACGTCCCGCTGCACGCGGCCCCCGCCGCGCCCCTCACCTCCACGCTGCCCGTCCTGAAAACCGTCCTGACCCGGCTCGTCGGCGGCCCGCACCCCCTCACCCGCCACCTCGAGGTCGAGACCTACACCTGGCAGGCACTCCCGCCCGAGCTGCGCCCCCGCGGCCGCACCCAGCTCGCCGACGGCATCGCCGCCGAACTCGCCCTGGCCCGCGACCTCCTGACGGACCTCGGCCTGAAGGAGCTCCCATGACCGACCCCACCCCCCTCCTCGTCCTCGACGTCGTGGGCCTCACCCCCCGTCTCCTCGACCACATGCCCCACCTCAAGTCGCTCGGACAGTCCGGCTCCCGCGCCCCGCTCGGCACCGTCCTGCCCGCCGTCACCTGCGCCGCCCAGTCCACCTTCCTCACCGGCACCACGCCCTCGGAACACGGCATCGTCGGCAACGGCTGGTACTTCCGCGAGCTCGGCGACGTCCTGCTGTGGCGGCAGCACAACGGCCTCGTCGCCGGCGACAAGCTCTGGGACGCCGCCCGCCGCGCCCACCCCGGCTACACCGTCGCCAACATCTGCTGGTGGTACGCCATGGGCGCCGACACCGACATCACCGTCACCCCCCGCCCCGTCTACTACGCCGACGGCCGCAAGGAACCCGACTGCTACACCCGGCCGCCCGCCCTGCACGACGAACTGACCGAGAAGCTCGGCACGTTCCCCCTGTTCCACTTCTGGGGCCCCGGCGCCGACCTGGTCTCCAGCCGGTGGATCATCGACGCCACCCGCCACGTCATGCGCACCCGCCACCCCGACCTGACCCTGTGTTACCTCCCTCACCTCGACTACGACCTGCAGCGCTTCGGCCCCGACGACCCGCGCTCCCTGAAGGCGGCCGCCGACCTCGACGCCGCCGTGGCCCCGCTCCTCGACGACGCCCGCGCCGAAGGCCGTACCGTCGTCGCCCTGTCCGAGTACGGCATCACCCGCGTGAACCGGCCCGTGGACATCAACCGCGCCCTGCGCCGCGCCGGCCTCCTCGAGGTCCACACCCAGGACGGCATGGAGTACCTCGACCCGATGGCCTCCCGCGCCTTCGCGGTCGCCGACCACCAGCTCGCCCACGTCTACGTGCGCCGCCCCGAGGACCTCGACGCCACCCGCGCCGCCCTCGACGGACTGCCCGGCATCGAGCAGCTCCTCGACGACGAGGGCAAGAAGACCCACCACCTCGACCACCCGCGCGCCGGCGAACTGGTCGCCGTCGCCGAACCCGACGCCTGGTTCACGTACTACTACTGGCTCGACGACGACCGCGCGCCCGACTTCGCGCAGCTCGTCGAGATCCACCGCAAACCCGGCTACGACCCGGTCGAGCTCTTCATGGACCCCCTCGACCCCTACGTCAAGGTCAAGGCGGCCACCGCACTGGCGCGCAAGAAGCTCGGCATGCGCTACCGCATGGCGGTGGTGCCCCTGGACCCCTCAGCTATTCGCGGCAGCCACGGCCGCCTCCCTGCGAGCGACGACGACGGTCCGCTCCTCATCTGCTCCACCCCCCGCGCCCTCGGAGACCGCGTCGCGGCCACCGATGTCAAACAACTCCTGCTCGAGCTGGCCGGACTCGGCTGACGCACCATCCGGTGCGGCCCCCGACATCCGACTACCGAGAGTGAAACACACGGCACTGACAACGGCCGGCCCCGGCGGGGCCGGAGCCGGCCACGACCGAGAAGGCAGGCCACTCGTGACCCCGTACTCCGACCCCTCCCGCACTGAGGCCGCCACCGCCTCCGCCGCCGACGCCCCGGACGAGGGACTGCGCCGCACCCTCGGTGTGGACCGGCGCCGTTTCCTCGGCACCTGCACCGCCGTGGCGGCCGGAGCCGTCGCCGCCCCCGTCTTCGGCGCCGCCCCCGCCCTGGCCCACGACCGGGGCGGAGACCACGACCACGACCACGGACACGACCACGGACACGGGCAGGTGCTCGTCCCGCCGCACAAGCGCGGCATCATCCTCTACACCGTCCGTGACGCCACCGCCCGCGACCCCCTCGCGAGCGACCTGCCCTCCGGCTTCCGCGAGGTGTTCAAGCAACTGGCCCGCCACGGCTACCGCCAGGTGGAGTTCGCCGGCTACAACCAGCACGCCAACGCCCCCGGCGGCGCCGGTCTGGAATCCGTGGCGGGCGCCGGACTGCTGCGCCGCTGGCTCGACGACTACGGGCTGCGCGCCCAGGGCAACCACGGCTTCATCCCGCCGTCCTGGCCGCTCACCACGGCGGACAAGGACACCTTCAAGAAGCACCTGGAGATCGCCAACATCCTCGGCATGGACCACATGGGCACCGGCGGCGACCCCACCGGCAGCTCCTACCGCGCCGACTGGGACGTGGCCGCCGACAAGTGGAACGCCCTCGGAGCGATCGCCCGCCGCGAGGGCATCAAGCTCTACACCCACAACCACGACAGCGCCTACGGCTTCCTGCTCGACGGCGGCCCGCTGGACGACCAGGGCCGGCCGACCCGCAGCTCCGGCATCCGCAAGCTGGAGTACTTCCTCAAGGTCACGGACCCGAAGCTCGTCTGGCTGGAGATGGACGTCTTCTGGGCGCACGTCGCCCAGTACAAGTTCCACACGTACACCGCCCACGACGGCTCCACCCGCCGGAACGTCTTCGACCCGGCGGGCCTGGTCGCCCGCCACAACAAGCGCTACCCGCTGTTCCACGCCAAGGACGGCGTCGTCAGCACCACCAACGGCATGGGCTACGACATGGTGCCCTTCGGCACCGGCGTCATCGACTACACGACGTTCTTCTCCCGCGTCGGGCAGCGGAACTACCACAACCCGATGGTCGAGGACGACAACTCCCCGAGCGCCACCGACCCCGCCCAGTCGCTGCGCGAGGCCAAGATCAGCTACGACAACCTGGCGGCCCTGCGCAAGCGACGCCACTGACCGCCCACCCGGCCGGACGGCGGCGGTCCTTCCCGCACCACCCGCGGGAAGGACCGCCGCCGCACTGCCGCCTTTCCGGAACCGGTCACGGCGTCCCGCTCTCCCGCAGCGACCGCGACGCATCGTCCGCAGGCCCCGGCGCGTCCCGACGCGGCACGTTCACGGGCGGCGGCCTCCTGGTCCGCGCGGTGACCCGGGGACCGACGGGGAGCGACTCCCGAAGTGCCGGCCCGGGCCCCGACGCACGTGACCGCCCGGACACACACCGTGCACCCCGCCCACCACCGCCCGGAGACACGGAAAACGCAGGTGAAAGGCGCTGCGAAACCTTGGTATGGTTGTCCATGTCGCCGCCGGGGGAACACCCCGCGAAGGCGGCGGACACCTTGTCCGGGTGGCGGAATGGCAGACGCGCTAGCTTGAGGTGCTAGTGCCCTTTATCGGGCGTGGGGGTTCAAGTCCCCCCTCGGACACATGGCCCAGTCGATGGCCCCGACCGTTTCGGTCGGGGCCATCGGTCGTTCTCGTTTCACCGGGGCTGACACACACCGCTGGGACTCAACTGGGGGAAGCGCACGTGGAGCAGTTCGCTGCGGGCAAGGTACTGCGCGGCAGGTACCGGCTGGACCGGATCCTGGGCAGAGGGGCGATGGGCCACGTCTGGCAGGGGACGGACGTGTACCTGGAGCGTCCCGTCGCGGTCAAGACCGTCGCCGCGGAGCTGCTCGCCCTGCCGGACCGGCGCCGCACCGCCCTGGCGTGCTTCGAGAGGGAGGCCAAGGCCGCCGCCCGTCCGGACCACGCCAACCTCACCACCGTGTACGACGCGGCCGTCACCGAGGACGTCTGCTGCCTGGTGATGCAGCTCGTCGACGGCACGACCCTCGACAACGTCGTCGACGGCGCCGACGACGGGCGCCTGCCGGTGTCCGCCGCGGTCTCCGTGGCCGCGCAACTGTGCTCGGGCCTCTCCGCCGCGCACGCCGCCGGCCTCGTCCACCGCGACCTCAAGCCCCAGAACGTCATGGTCCGCACCAGCGGACTGCTGAAGATCCTCGACTTCGGTCTCGTGAAGGTCCTCTCCGACGCCGACCCGCAGCTCACCATGACCGGCGAGACGCTCGGCAACGTCGCCTACGCTTCAACCGAACTCCTCGCCGGGGACAGGCCGCTGGACGGCCGCAGCGACCTGTACGCGGTGGGCTGCCTGCTGCACCACATGCTCACCGGCCGGCCCCCCTTCGACTGCCCGAACCCCGCCGAGATGGCGACCCGGCACCTCACCGAGCCCCCGCCCCGCTTCACCGACCACGGTGTCGACGCCCCGGCCGCGCTCCAGGACCTGACGCACGCCCTGCTCGCCAAGCGCCCCGAGGACCGCCCCGGCGGGGCCGCGGACGTGTACGCGGCCCTCGCCCCGTACCTGCCGGCCCCCGACCCGGCGTTCGCCAACCGCAGGATGCCGCCGGAGGACCCCCGGCGGCCGTTCCTCGTGCCCCAGGCGCCGGTCATGCCGCGTCACTGAGCGGGTGTGTCGATTCAGCTGCCGATCTTGGTTGGTGAGGTTCAGTTGCCGGCCGGGGCGAGCCGACCGTCGAAGGCGATCCGGAACGCGTTCAGGGGTGCCTTCCAGCGCATGGTCCACCGCTTGCGGCCCTTGCCCGTCGGATCCGAACCCATCAACGCCATGTAGGCGCATGTGAGGGCGGCGGCCTCGTTGGGGAAGTGCCCGCGGGCGCGGACGGCCTTGCGGATGCGGGCGTTGACGCTCTCGATCACGTTCGTGGAGCAGATGACCTTGTGGATCTCGACGTCGAAGGAGAGGAAGGGCACGAACTCGGCCCAGGCGTCCGGCCACGGCTTCACGATCGCCGGATACTTCTTCCCCACGCCTCCTGGAACTCCAGGAACCGTTCCGAGCCCGGTCCACCGGCATCGCAACGAGCTGCTCGTCCGGCACCGCGCTCGACGGCGCCTGCACCTGCTCGTTCTCCACGGCGGTCTCCGTCATCGGACGCATCTCCTTGATCATCGGATCCGCCGTCGATGGGACACTTCCCTCACCTGATGCGGTGCTCGATGTTCACGAGAAGCGACAGCGCCCTCTTCGTTCCGGTCTGCGGTGGATCCGCCGCAGACCGGAGTCCTGGACGTCATCCGAGACGGGCGACGGTCGGACGTCACTTGTGTCGCACGCCGTGACCACCGTCCAGGGGCGCCAGCCGCCGGCTGAGCTCGAGGACCTTCTCGATGGTCCGGGGGTCGTCGGCGCCACGGAAAACGGTGGCCGGACGGGCCCCGGGCCCGATGAGTACGCCGGTCTGCCCGTCGAGTGAGGCGTCGGTGGCCGCGAAGACGGACGGCGACGCGGCCACCGACGCGGGGCCGGCGGTGGCGCGTGTGAAGGTCCGGCGTACCAACGGCCACAGCAGGCGCAGTGGCGGGGAGACGATCGTCGGTGAGGTCATGGTGCCGTCGGTCATGCTGGTGGCGGCGCCGCCGGGATCGGCCGCGAGGACGGTGACCCCGGTGCCGCGGAGGCGTTCAGCCAGGTGAAGGGTGTAGGCGAGGTTGGCGAGCTTGGCTCGGCCGTACCAGTGGAAGCCGTAGTAACCGCCCGGCGGTTCCACAGCGTCAAAGGTGCGCTTGGCGGCCTTGACGGCGGCGGAGGTGACGTTGACGATCCGGCTCGGCGCGGCCGCCTGGAGCCGGTCGAGCAGCAGCTCGGTCAGCAGATACGGCGAGAGGTGGTTGACGGCGAAGGACGACTCGATGCCGTCGACGGTCTGCCGGTGTCGGGGGAACATGGCGCCGACGTTGTTGACCAGCACCTTGAGCGGGCCTTCGGCTGTCAGGTGCGCGGCCAGCGCACGCACCTGGTCGAGCGACGCGAGGTCGGCGGCCACGAATCGCGGTGCGGCTCCGGCCGCGACCGCCGCGATCTCCTCAATGGCGCTCGTGCCGCGCTCGGCGTTGCGGCCGACCACCGTCACGGCGAACCCGTGCCGCGCGAGTCCCTTCGCGGTCTCCAGACCGATGCCCCCGGTACCCGCCGTCACCACTGCCCGCTCGCTCATGGCCCCACCCCTCACTGCCGCACACCAAGTGGATAGTCATCCGTTTCGATGGGCGCACACTAACACGATCGGATAGTTATCCGGTTAGTGCGGGGAAGGCGAACAGCCCGACGGACCGCCGGACCGACACGGGCAGGAGACGAGGTGCGCCGCCGTCAGCGCGGCGGGCGCAGCCCCTCCAGCAGAACGTCCAGGTAGAGATCCCGGCGTGCACCGCCCCCGGAGCGCACCGCGTGGTGCACACCGCACAGCAGGCGACGCACGTCCTCGGCCTCGACACCGTCTCTGATCGCGCCACTCAGACGGGCGCGGTCCAGCAGGCCGGTGACCGCCTGGTCGAGCTCGGCCCTCATGTCCGAGGTCTGCGCACTGGCGTCGGCCGCAGATTCCAGCACGGCCGCGAAGTCCGGGTCGTCGAGCATGCGGTCGAGCGCGAAGCGCAGCAGACGGTGCAGGCCCACGCGCGGGTCGTCGGCGGCGACCGCCGCCTGCGCCTCTGCGATCAGTTCCCGGAAGCGTTCCGCCGAGAGCGCCTCGACCAGCGCATGACGGTTGGGGAAGTGCCGGTAGACCGTCCCCACACCCACCCCGGCAAGCCGGGCGATGGCGTTCAACTGCAGTGACGTGTCACCAGCGGCCAGTTGCTCGCGGGCGATCCGCAGGATCCGGGCGCGATTGCGCACCGCATCCGCCCGCAGCTCCGTCCCCTGCCCCGCCCTCGGTGTCACGCCCTCCAGCATAAGCAGCCAACCGGCCGCAGTCGGAGCCGAGGCCAACCGAGACGCACAGCCACACACGGGAGACACCGGGCGACGGCGACGAGCACTCGCCTCCTGCCATGCCCGGCGGCTGCAGGAGTCCGGTGGGACCGGCGTCCGGTCAACGTCCTGATCCTGGCCAGGGTCCAGGTCCGGCCGGCCGTGCGCGGCCGGCCCCTCGGCCGGCTCCCGCTCCAGAACCGCGAACAGGGCCTCGTCCGGCTCGGGACGGGCGGCCGGTCCCCTGGAGTGCAGCGTCTGCCGGCCGCCTTCCCGCCAGGAACGGCGCCGGCGCCGCACCGAGCGCACACTGACCCGCAGCTCCCCTCGCCACCGCCGCATGGTCCTGTCCCTCGGCGAACATCCCGGCCGCCTCCATGCGGATGCGTTCGCGAAACACCCGCCGCTCGGCGCTCAGGCCGCCGCCTTGCGAATACCTCATACTTCCGGCACACCGCGACAACCGTCACTTGCCGGCCTCGCGACACCACGCCGACAGGACGACGCCGACGTGCGCGTCCGGCCAGGCCGGCTCCCCGCGCAGCCGCCCGCCGCCCGCCGTCCGCCTCGGCGGCGAGCCGGACGTGGAAGTCCCGGCCGGGGACGCGTCCGTGCTGGACGGCGTTGGCGCACAGCTCGGCGGTGATCAGGGCCAGGGTCTCGTTGACGTGGCCGTCGTAGGGGTGGCCCCGGGCGTCCGGACACTGCGCGACGAACAGTCGGGTGAGGCGGGCGCCGCGCGGGGTGGAGGTGAAGGACACGGCGAACTCGGCGGGAGCGGCGGGGCCGGAGCCGCTGCGGGGAGGAAGGACTGTGCATGCCGCCGGCGTGACGGCCGCGACCGGCGCGCCACCAGCGGTGACGCCTGTACGGAGGCGTGTTGTACGAGGGTGGGGAGGCGGGCCCGCCCCGGCGGGAGGAACCAGCCCCGTGCTCAGGTGCGGCGGGCGGCCCAGACGGTGCGCTCGGTGCGGACCGTCAGGTCGTCGCGGCGCAGGATGCTGTGTGGGCCGCCGGTGTCGAGGAGCCGGTCGAGCGCGGTGAGGTCCTCGGGGGAGAGCCTGTCCGCGACGGCGCCGCGGATGCGCCGCAGGATGCCGGTGGCGTAGCGGCCGATCGCTTCGCCGTGCGAGCCCTCGAGGTGCACGGCGACGGTGCGTTCGCCCTCGACGGTGAATCCGGCGGCGGTCAGCAGCGGGCCCCAGTCGGCGCCGCGGTGGGGCAGGCGCGCGGCTTGGCGGCGGTCGGCCGCGGCGTGGACGCGCTCTTCCAGACCGGGCCGGTCCTCGGGTGCGTTCTCGGGCAGGAAGCGGGGGTGGCCGGCCAGTTCGACGACGGCGAACAGGCCGCCGGGCGCGAGCGTGCCGTGCACGTGGCGCAGTGCGCGGTCGGGACGGGCCATGTGGTGCATCGAGGCCGACGCCCAGACCAGGTCCGGTGAGCCGAGGTCGGGCCAGGTGTCGTCGTCGAGGTCGGCCCGCACCGTGCGTACGCGTTCCTCGACGCCGCGGGTGCGAGCCTTGGTGCGCAGCCGGTGCAGGTGTTCGGCGGAGGCGTCGACGGCGGTGACGTGCGCGTCGGGGAAACGGTCGAGGAGGGCGAAGGCGCCCGCGCCCGTGCCGCAGCCCAGGTCCACGATGTGGTGCGGGGCGGTGCGCAGCGGCAGCCATGCGGTGAGGGAGGCGGTGTGCTCGGCGAGGACCTCGGCGTCCAGGTCGAGGATCTCCGCCTGCCCGTCCGTCGCGTACTCGGGGTGGTGACCGTGCGGAGCGCCGTGGCGGGGAGCGTGGGTGTGTGCGTGATTCATGCTCCTCACGCTAGGGCGGATATGCGCCTGCGGCATGAGGCGTCCCGGTTTACGCAAGGCAATGGCCGAGTGTACTGCCCGACGCGCAAGAGGCCACCGCCGGGGAAGGCCGTCGCGCGGCCTCACCGTCACCCGGGAGCGCCCTGGGCGTCGTCGCCGCTGTCGTTCCGGTGGCCGCGGCGGGCGTCGCGGTCGAAGATGCCCAGGATCTCGCAGGGCCCGCCGTCGGCGCCGATCGCGTGCGGCATCATCGTGGGGAACTCGGCGGCCTGATGGGTCTCGAGGCGGAAGCGGCGGTGGCCGAGCATGAGGATCGCCGTGCCGGACAGGACGACGAGCCATTCGCGCCCCGGGTGGGCGCGCATGCGCGCCGGGTTCTCGGGGGGCGGTTCGGTCATGCGCTGGCGTACCACGCTCATCCCGGGGTCGGCCTTGACGGGCCAGCGCATCCGGCCGTGGGCGCCGTCGATCACCGGGCTGGTGACGACGTCCTCGGTGGCGGTCTCCACGAGCTGATCGAGCGTGGTGTCCAGGGCGCGGGCGAGGGTGACCAGCTGATCCAGTGCGAGGCGGCGCCGGCCGTTCTCGATACGGCTCAGTGAGGACTGGCTGAGGTGGGCGCGGGAGGCCAGTTCCTCCAGGGACCAGCCCTGCGCCACCCGCAGGGCGCGGATGCGTTTGCGTACGAGGCTGTCCAGATCTTCGTCTTCTTGCGTCATGGGCAACACCGTATGCCTTCGGGGCATGCCCGGCTTGGTGTCGTGTGCGGACGGTCCGCGGTGTCCGGGACCGGTGCACGAGAAGGACAGGAGGCCGTGGTGGTGACGACTTCCCCGTACGCGAGCGGCGCACTGCCCGGCGGGACGGTGGTCGCCACCCGGACGGAGGCCCGTACCGAGGACCTGGACGGTCCGAGGCCGCCGGTGCGGGACCTGCCCGACGACACGGTCCGCGGCTTCGCCTCCGGCACGGCGGGCACCACCGGGGTGCCGGACGTGCGGGCGGCGGGCAACGCCACCGGCCCTGCCGCCCGGGCCGGCGCCCGCGTCGACAGCGTGCCGGCCACCGTGGATACGACGCGGCCCTCACCGCGGCCCAGGGCGGAACCCCCGTCCTCTGACATCCGGCGCGGCGCCGGCCGCCGGCCGCCGCCCGCCCTCGACGCGGGCGGCGGCCCGGGCCCCGCCCGCCCCCTTCACCCGGCGGCGGCCGGATGGTCAGGCTCTGGGGGCCCGCTGCCGCTGGGAGCCGTCGGCGGCGATCGGGAGACTGCGCAGTGTCAGCGCACTCGGCGGAGGCAGCGGCTCGTTGGCCGTGCCGGCGCGGAACGACTGGAGCAGATAGGCCACCAGGCGCCGGGACGCCGCGCCGTCACCCGGCAGGGCGGTCACCAGAGCACAGTGCGCCAACAGGACCACGGCGAGGTCGGAAGGGTGGAAGTCGGCCCGCAGCGCCCCCGACGCCTGGGCCCTGCGCACCAGGGTCGTGAAGTCCCGCTCGACCCGTTGCCGGGACCCCGCGTGTTCCGAGGTGCCTTCCGGGAACGCCGCGACGAACGCGGCCGAGAACCCGCGTTCCTCCCGTTGCAGGGCGCAGACCGTCTCGATCAGCTGCTGGAAGCCCCGCCACGGGTCGGGGGCGGCCAGAGCCTCGGTGAGCGCCCGCGCGAAGGTGTCCATCTGCTGCGCGAACGCGCCCCGCACCAGGGCGTCCCGGGTCGGGAAATGCCGGTACAGCGTCGCCACGCCGACTCCGGCCCGTCGGGCCACGGTCGCCATCGGGGCGTCGATCCCGTGCTCCGCGAAGACCGCGCGGGCGGCGGTGAGGACGCGCTCACGGTTGCGCCGGGCGTCGGCCCGCACCCCGCCCCGGGCTGCGATCCGAGAGGATTCCGCCATCACTGCCTCTCGCTTCCGGTCCAAACGGACGATCGCGTCCACTTGGGAGCCTACCGTCGGTGCCGGTTCCCTGTACGACGACCGGAGGCAGAGGCACAACGATGAACGACCGCATGATGAAAGCCGTGCTCTACGACCGCTACGGCGGCCCCGACGTGCTGTACCTGGGACGCGTGCCGCGCCCCGAGCCGTCCCCCGGCGAAGTCCTCGTGAGGGTGCGCGCGTTCAGCGTCAACGGCGGCGAACTGGCAGCCCGTGCCGGCCGTCTCCGCATCCTGACCGGCCGGAAGTTCCCCCAGCGCGTCGGCCTGGACTTCACCGGCGAGGTCGCCGCACTGGGCGCCGGGGTCACACGGTTCGCGGCCGGCGACCGCGTATGGGGGGTCCTGGGCCGCACCTCCGGATTCGGCAGCGCCGCCGAGTACGTGACCGTGCCCGCCGAGCGGATCGGCCCGGTCCCTGACGGCCTCGACCCGGTGGACGCCGCCGCGCTGCCGGTGGCCACCACGGCCGTCACCGCCCTGCGGGACAAAACCGGGCTGCGCCCCGGCGAACGACTCCTCGTCCGGGGCGCGGCGGGCGGCGTCGGCAACGCCGCCGTCCAGCTCGGACGGGCGTACGGCGCCGAGGTCACCGCCCTCGCCCGCGCCGCCAACCTCGACTTCGTGCGCGGGCTCGGCGCGCACCGGGCCGTCGACCACCGGACCGTGCGGCCGGCGGAACTGGGCCGCTTCGACGTGGTCCTGGACACCGTGGGCACCGACCTGCGGGCCTTTCGGCGCCTGCTGGATCCCGGCGGGCGCATGGTCACCATCGCCTTCGACCTGGAACGGCCCGTGGCCTCGCTCGGCTACCTCGCGGCCGGCGCGGTCCACGGGCGCGGGCGGGTGCGTTTCTTCAGCGGCAACCCCACGCGGGCGGACTTCGACGACCTCGCCCGCCATGTGGCCGAGGGCAGGCTGCGCCCCGCGGTGGACACGGTCTTCCCCCTGGAGGAGACCGCGGCGGCACACCGGGCGCTGGAGGCGGGCGGCGTCCAGGGCAAGTACGTGATCAGGGTCGCGTAGACCCCCTGTGGAGGTGCTGATCGCAGCCACTCGTCGGCGGCCGCCACGAGTACCGTCGAGCCGTGGCCCGCGCGGGTGGCGGCCTCCTCGCCGCCCGGCCGGGCCGCGCCGCCGCCGATGCCGCCCGGCGGGCCGACGCACGGGCGGGGCATCCGGCACAGGATGGGCAGCCGACGGATTGAGCGTGATTGCAGGCGAGTCGAGTCCCATGACGGACGTGCAGGTGTTCCCCGACCTCACGGCGCGCCGAGCACGTCCGGTCGGCCGGCAGGGCGTCGGGTTCGCCCGATCATGGCGGACCCGACGCCTGGGTCGTCGCAGCCGTCACCGCCGGCGCGGCGCCCACCGGCCCGCCGGCATCGCGGACATCACTTCACCACGACGTGGTCCCCGGACGACTTCGACGGTCCGGTGGTGGTGTTTCCGTTGTACAGCCAGCGCCACGTACCCGTCTTGGAGGCCTTCACGGTCGTCTTGAGGTTGCCCGAGCCGTTCGAGTACACCTCCTTCACCGTGGTGTAGGAGGTGGCGCCGGCGGGCTTGAACTGCAGCCTCACCAGGCGGCCTCCGTAGGAGCCGTACTTCCTGGTCTCCCAGTTGGCCCGGGTGACCTTGCCGGTCACGGTGATGGTCTTGCCCTTGGCCACGGGTTCGGGCGAGGCGTTGACGGTGAGGCGGGAGTTGCGCTTGACGTGGACCGTCAGACCCTTGTCGTCGACGTCCCCACCGCCGCCCTTGAAGTACACCTCGGCCCCGACCTTCCAGGCACCGGCCTCGCTGTTGCGCATGTCCCACACGCTCGGGTCGAAGTACATCGTCTCGTTGAAGTCGCAGACGCCCGACTTCACCTTGACGCAGTCGCTCGTCTCGATGGCGTGCCACAGCCGGTCGGCCCCCTTGCGGTACAGGAACACCGCCGGCCACTTCCACTTGTGCGTGGTCGTCATCCGGAAGGAGGCGGGCGCCGCGACCTCCCCCGACGCCCCGATCACAATCGGCTTGCCGCCGTTCACCTGGACACGGGAGAACGAGACCCCACCCTCGGCCGCCCCGGCCGGCACCGCGGCCACGGCCGTGAACGCCGCCGCGGCACCACCGGCCACGACGACTCTCCAGACTTGCTTCCCCACCTGATCCCCAATCTGCGCGGAAAGGCGCCGGAGACTCATCTCTCCAGCGCTTTGAAGACAGCCGGCATCCACACGGGGTTGCACG
Organism: Streptomyces caelestis; assembly: GCF_001279005.1. Taxonomy (GTDB): domain Bacteria; phylum Actinomycetota; class Actinomycetes; order Streptomycetales; family Streptomycetaceae; genus Streptomyces; species Streptomyces heliomycini. Next base: position 198,089 of record NZ_LGCN01000132.1, on the reverse strand, counting down.
CCCGCTGATCACGATGGGGCATCGGACGGTCCCCGTCGGGTGCGCAGCTCGCGAACCACATCGTGGACCAGGGCGGCACGGTCGCGGGCCGCGGTGCGCCCCGTCCCGTTCCCTGTCCGGATGGCACTCGCCCCGAGATCGGCCGACCGGCGTGGACGTGATGGCCGTGAAGGCGGTGCCTGCCTCGTGCGGTGCTACTTTCCGCGGCATGACCGATCACGCGCTGCGGCTGCTGCGGCAGGACCGCCGTCTGGCCGAACTGGCCGCCTTTCTCTTCGACTTCGACCTCGACCGCGCCGCCCACGGCCATGTCGAGGAGGTCCGCCTCGCCTCGGGCGGACCGCTGGGGACGGTGGCCGGGGACGACACCGGCGGCACGTACTTCGTGTGCGCGGACGGCTCGGTGCTCTACGCCGACTCGGAGGGCGCCGCAGGGATCATCGGCTCCAGCGTCGACGAGGCCCTGGAGCTCGTGATCGGCCTGCCCGGCTGGCGCGACTGCACACGTCTGTCGCCGGACGACGGCGAGGAGAAGATCCTGGCGTGCGTCGCGAAGACCGAGGACGGGATCCGCGAGCATTACGGAATCGACGAGGAGCGGGCCGGGCTCCATGCGGCGCTGGGCTTCCCGGAACGCTCCCCGGTCGAGCTGGTGGGCAGACTGCGTGCCGCGCTGCTGCGCACCGAGCCGGACTTCGTCCTGCTGAACGCGGAGGAGGGGTGCGCCTACGACCGGTTGGGCCCGGCCGGGCCCCCGCTGTGGGAGCCCGTGCTCGCGGCGGGCCGCGCCGATCTCGCCCGCCTGCGCGAGGGCGGCCGCACGGCATGGCGTGAAGTCGCCGAGGACCCGGTCCGGCGCCGGATCACCCTGCGGGCCGCGCAGTTCGACCGCGCCGAGGGCGACCTGGAGCTGCTGCGGCACCTGCTGCGGTACGAGACACGGTCCTCGATGACGGACGAACTGCGGCTCGCGGCCGTGCTGGTGGGGCTGCACGGGGACACCGGAGACCTGCCGCTGCTGCTCGAAGTCCGGGAGACGGACTTCGACACGGCGTGCGGCCTGGGCGGTATGCCGGAACCGGGTTCGAGCGCCGACGAGTTGCGCCAGTGGGCGCGGGAGCTCGACGAGTCGATGTTCGGGACGGACCCGGCGGACGAGCCGGTCTCCACCTGGACCGATCTGGCGCGGGACCAGGGGATGACGGACCTCGCGCGGGTGACGCTGATCCGCGAACTCGACGGCATCGTCATGGACCGGAGCGGACTTTGCCGCCCCGGGGCGCCCGGCACCCTGGCCACGGCTCCGCTGAGCGGGCTCGCCCAAGACTTCGAGGAACTCGGCGACCTGCCCCAGGCGCTGCGCGCCCAGCGCCTGTACGCCGCCCTCCAGGAGACGGCGTGGGACCGGGCCTCGGCCCGGCACACCCTCGCCCGCCTGGAGCGGGAGGCGGGCCGGCTGCCGCAGGCGGTGGACAGCCTGGCCGCCGTGCGCGACGCCCTGGCCACCCCGGGCGACGACTCACTGCGCTACTGGCAGCGGGTCAACCTCGGCCGCTTCATCGCCGAGGAGCACTACCGGCTCACCCTCGCCCTGGCCGACGCGGGCCGCCCCGAGGAGGCCCGTGCCCTCCTCACCGCCGCCGACGCCCTACTCGGCGAACTCTCGGACAACGCCGCCAAGGGCGTCCGCGAGCTCGCCGAGCGGACCGCCGCACGCGTGCGGGAGACCGGCTGAGGACGGGCACGGCGGGCGGCCGGCCCGCCGGGACGCGGTGACCGCCGAAGCGGCCTCCTCGCCCGCTGCTCCGAGCGACGCTCCACCGTCGGCGCCGTCGCCCCGCCCACGGGTGCGGTCGCGGACGAGGGCGGGCGGGAGCTCAATCCGGCAGGGGGCAGGTGAGGGGGAGGACGCGTTCGGTCAGCCGGCCGGTGAGGTGGGTGTCGGTGAGGGCGGCGTCGGTGAGCCAGTCCGCCGCGGTCAGCCGGTCGATCAGGTCCCGCAGTTCGCCGGAGCCGACCGGGACCCGGGTGGTGAGGGCGTTCAGGGCGACGCCCCGGCCGCCGGGTCCGAGGCGCCCCACCTCGTCCGTCCACGTGGCCAGCGTCACGGCGAGCAGCCGGGCGCCGGCGGGCGCCTTGGCCTTGCGGAGCTTCTTGTCCGAGACGACTCTCTGGGCCCAGCCGGAGAGCTTGGGCCGTGTCTTCTTGCCGAACGTGAACGGGCCCGTCCCGTCCTCGTCGGGCACCAGGGAGGGGACGGTGACCGGGGTGGGGTTCTCCGGCCGGGAGGCGAGCAGGTCGCCGACGGTGCCGGGGAGGGACAGCCAGCCGCAGCCGGTCAGCCGCTCGACCAGGTCCTCCGGGTCGGTCAGGCCCAGCGCGTTGACGTCCTGGCCGACGAGGTTGCCGGTGCCGGTATGCGCGGTGCGCAGGGTCAGCATCAGCACCAGCAGCCGTGCCTCCGCCCCGGGCAGCGGCGTGTGGTCGGCCACATGCGCGAGGACGGAGCGCGCGTACTCCCACTGCGCCGGCACGGTCAGCAGGCGCGCCACGCCCGGTCCGTCGCCGTCCGGGACGCAGCCGGTGCGGTGCTGGTGCTGGCGTCGGATGACGGCGGCGGCCTGCTCGGCACGCCGGGCCTCCAGCCGCAGGGTGACGTCGCAGCTGACGTCGGACCAGGTGAGGAAGGCGCGGGCCTTGCGTTCCTGGAGGTCGGCCAGCAGCGCAAGGTCGGGCTCGGGGCGCTTCTGGTAGGCGCGGAAGAGGTCGCCGAGCTCGGTGAGTTCGTCCCGCAGGGACACGGGTCGCAGGTCGCGCGGAATGACACGCCGGCCGACCCTCGCCTCCGGCGGGCGGCGGCGCCGCGCGGGTACGGGGCGGGGTGCGGGTACGGGGAGGGGCGCCGGGCCTCCCGTTCGGGCGGTGACCTGCTGGTCGGAGAAGTGCGGCCTGCCCACGCCGGTGCCCGCCGCCGCGGGGGCCGGACGGCCGGCGGCCGGGGGTGCGGACGGAGGGGGGCCGGCCGCGGTCCGGGCCCCGGGAGTGGCGGCGGCACACCGTGAACAACACTCCAGGGCCTGCCACCAGCGTCCTGCCCGGTCGGTGATCACGGTCAGGACGACCGGTCCGCCGCACCGCCAGGGTTGTTCGGTACGCGCACGCCCGCCGGTGTCGGGGAGGTGGGCGCGGCAGCCGTCGGCCCGGCAGGCGCAGTAGGCATCGGCCCTGGGGGCGGGGGCGGCGCGCAGGTGCGCCTTCAGGTGGGCGACCGCGGCCGTACGGCCTGCCGCCGCGGAGGGCAGACGCCGCTCGGCGCAGGCGGGCCGGCCGCACGAGACGCGCACCTCCGCGCTGCCTCGGCCGACGGGGTCCAGACGTACGATCCACCGGCGTCCCGGCACCCGTTCGTCCAGCTCGCTCCCTGCGGCGGCCTGTGTCATCCCGTTCTTCCTCCGTCTCCCGTGACCTGCGTGTCGCCGCCGTTTCCCGTGGTGCCGGGAGGTGTTCGGGCGGCGGGTCCACGGTATGCGGCACAGAGGTGAAGGGGGATGAAATCGCACAGGGTGAGGGCTTTCGGGTGACAACATCGCCCGTTTCGGTGAACCCGGGCTCGACGCCCGTCACGACGACGGAGACGGGTCCGAACCGGCCTTCTCGCGAGCGTGCTTGAGCGGCTGGGGAACCGAGCCGTCGGTCAGCCGCCCTGGTAGATCGTGGTGCACAGCAGCGTGGCGCCGTCGTCCACCAGGGCGGCCCAGTAGCGCGTCGGGTCGCCTGCCACCCGACGGCAGTTGTTCGCGTCGGCGCCCGCCGGGGCGCGGTAGACCCCTGTGATGTGCATGATCTGGTTGTACGGGACGGGCACCGGCTCGCGTCGGCAGGCCACGGCCGACATCAGGGCGAGGGAGATCGAGTCGCCGGACTGCCGGCCGAGGATGCAGTAGTCGGCGTGGTAGACGCGGGTGAGGCAGAGCTTCGTGGTGTCGCCGCTGGTGGCGGACCGGTGGCTCCAGTACGACTTCCCGTAGCCGGTGGGGCAGTCCGTGTTGACGGCGGTCACCTGGACCTGCGCCTGCTCGCCAGCGCAGGACACGGGGTCCGGCGGAGCACCGACGCTCCAGTCGATGCTGGTGGTGCCCCCGCGGCCCGTGTCGTGGACCGCCAGGCAGTCGCCGACCGAGAGGGCTTCGAACGCCTCTCCGGTGGGATCCGGGGCGGGCGTCGACGCCTCGGGGCCGGACTCGCCGGCGCTCCCCTCACCGGTGCCGGAGCCATCGGGGACGCGGTCGGTCGGCGACGACGTGTGCGGGGCCGGGCTGGAACCGGAGGAGGGCGAGTCGGCCAGCCAGTCCCTCAACTCGCCCGCGTCGTTCAGGCCCAGCCAGCCCAGGATCGACAGCACGGATGCGATTCCGCCGATCAGCGCCAGCACCTTGGCCGTGGAATGATCATTGGATGCGCCTGCCACCATGCCCTCCCCCGCTGAGGCTCAGGCGATATTAGCCGTTTTGGCGCCGCCGGGGGTCCGACTTCCTTGCCCCGCCCCCCGTTGGCCCCCGCCCGGGTCCGGGACCCGTGGGTCGTCGCCCGCCGGGCCACCACGTCCTGCGGGCCGGCCCGGCGGCGATGAGGCGTTCCCGGACGGTGAGCTCCCGTTCCGCGCCGCCGGCTGCCGGCCGGGGCGCCGCACATCACCCTCGCCGTACCGGCCCGCGCGTTCCTCGCGGCCGCGTCCGCCGGCCGGTCAGGCGCGGTCGTGGAGCGTGACCTGGTAGCCGTCGGGGTCGGCGAAGGTGAAGGTCCGGCCGAAGGGGCCGTCGACCGGTGCGGAGACGATGGTGTGGCCGTCGGCGGCGAGCGCGTCGTGGATGGCCTGGACGTCGGTGGCGTGGAGCCAGATCGCGGCGCCGACGCCGGGCTGGGCGACGGATGCGAGGTCGGTTCCGGGAACGACGTCGCGGACCGCGAACGCGATCGGCTTCGTCTCGAAGACGACGGCGTGCGGAGGTCCGGCCGGCGAGCGGACGAGGCCCAGGTACTGCTCGTAGAACGCCTGCGAAGCGTCGAGGTCGCGCACTTGGAGCGAGATGAAGTCGGGGCCGGTGGCGGGCATGGTGATGCTCCTTCCTTTCGTGTCAGTTTTCTGACACGCATCAAGCTATGTCAGAATGCTGACATGAGTCAAAAAGGTGTCGGCGTCGATCTGGAGACGTCACTGGGCTACCTGCTCAAAGAAGCGTCGAGCGCCCTCCGCGCGGCCATGGAGGAAGTGCTGCGGCCGCTCGGGATGAGCGTGACGCACTACTCCTGCCTCGAGCTGCTGGCGCAACGCCCGGGCTTGTCGAACTCCGAGCTCGCGCGGGGCGCGTTCGTGACACGGCAGACGATGAGCGTGCTGCTCCAGGCCCTGGAACGGGACGGCTACGTGACCAGGCCCGCGGAGGCGCCCGTCGGGAAGGCGCTTCCCGCGCGGCTCACGCCTCGCGGCCGACGGAGCCTCGAGAAGGCGAGCGCGGCCGTCCGGTCCGTCGAGGCCAGAATGCTGGCCGACCTGACCGGGGCCGAGCAGTCGGACGCGTTCCGCATCCTGCAGAGGATGATCCGTTCCCTGCGCGATGACGACGGGGGCGCGTAGCCCGTTCCGCGGCGCACGTCTCGTCGCGCCCGGACGGGGGCTGAGTACGGCAAGCGCATGTACGCGGGCACGGTGAATGCCGACGTGCCCTGTCCGACCCGGCGTCCACGCGCAGGACGGTGGTGTTCCGGAACCCGGACGGCAGGAGCACCCGTGCCGGTTCGATGGGGAGCGGCACCGGTTCCGGCAGCTCCGTGCGTCCGAGCGGTGCGGTGGGGGGCGACGAGCAGGACGCCGTGATGTCGTCCGACGGGTGTGCCGTGTGATGCACGTACACCGCTCCGGGGGGGGCGAGCACGGGATCGGCTCCCGGTCCGCCGAGGGGGACCACCACCTGTCGGACGAGGGCCCGGCGGCCGGGCGCGACCTGCCCCCGGCCGTCTCCGGGAAGCCTCCGCGCGCCGTCCGGGCCGACATGGTCCGTTCCGCTCTCGACGGCCGTCGCCGCACCGCGAGCGTGCCGAAGGTGGCCGGGCACGTCTTCGGCACGCTGGACACGTCGGGGCCGCTCACGCGGAGAGGGCTCGCCCCGCCACGCCGCTCAGCGGGTGCGCCGGCATCGCCGGCTGGGTCGGTGACGACCGGGTCCTGGACCGCTCAGGTCACCATTGCCTCGACCCCGCCGAACGCCTGTGGTCGAACGACAAGTTCAGTGCGTGTTTCTGAGCTCTGTATCAGCAGGTCGAAGGATGTCAGTGGTGAGCTGAGGCCCCCGAGCCGCTAGCGGACGAGGTGGCTCTCGATGTGGTCGATCACCGCTGACACGGCCTGCCGGTAGGCGGTGCTCGACCGGCGAACCTGGGACAGCAGCATGCCGCCCTGGATGGCGGCCAGCAGAGCGGTGGCGAGCGCGGCGGTATCGGCGCGCTCGCTCAGCTCGCCGCGTGCCTGCATGCGTGCGAGTCCCGACCTGATGGGGCCTTCCCACCGGTCGAAGGCGGAAATGAGGCTGGTCCGCGCCGACTGATCGCTGTCGGCGAGTTCGCTGGCGAGCGAGCCGATCTCGCAGCCGCCTTCGCATCCTCTTGCGTCCTGCCGGTTCCCTGCCCTGTCGCACCACTCGCGCAGGGCCTCGATGCTGTCCAGGTTGTCCAGCAGCGGACGTTGCTGGGCGAGCTGGGTGTCCGTCTGGTGGTCGATGACCGCCAGGACCAGGCCCTGCTTGTCGCCGAAGTAGTGGTAGATCTGCGACGCGCTGACCCCGGCGGCCGCCTGGATGTCCGGGATGCTCGTGCCTCCCGCGCCGCGGTGGAACATCAGTTCCGCAGCGGTCTCGATGATGCGTTCGCGGGTCTTGCGGCCGCCCTCGGTGAGCCGCTGCTCCTTCGGCCCTTCGGCCTTCACTGGTGCGCTCATGCGTCCACGCTACCCAAGTTGGAATTGACATTCCAATCATGCCCTGTCGATGATCCTGGAAAGGTCATTCCATATCGGGTGGCCGCCTCTTCAGACAGGTGAGTGCCATGTCCCTCGACCCCCAGATCGAGACCCTGCTCAAGCACGTGGCCGCACAAGGCGGGCCGGCGCCCGAAACCCTGACGGTGGCGGAGAACCGCGCGTTCGGGCGCGCCTTCGGCGCCCTGGCCGGCGCTCCCGTACCGGTCGCCGACGTCCGGGACACCGCGGCCGCTGCCGACGGCCGCGACATACCCGTCCGTATCTACCGGCCCCTCACCGAGCCGGGCGCCGGGCCGCTGCCCGTGACGCTCTTCTTCCACGGCGGCGGGTGGGTCTTCGGCGACCTGGACACCCAGGACAACATGGCCCGCATCGTGGCCGACCGCTCCGGCACGATCGTGGTCTCCGTCGACTACCGGCTGGCACCCGAGCACCGCTTCCCGGCCGCGGTCGACGACGCCTACGCCGCGCTGACCTGGGTCGCGGACAACGCCGCCGGCTTCGGGGGCGACGGAGAGCGCATCGCCGTGTTCGGCGAGAGCGCCGGCGGCAACCTCGCCGCGGTTCTCGCACAGGACTCCCTGCGCCGCGGGGGACCGCGCATCACGCTCCAGGTGCTCGCCTACCCGGCGGTCGACCGGTTCGACGACAGCCCCTCGATGTACGAGAACATGACGGGCCCGGTCCTCTCCCGTTCCTACCTCGAGTGGTTCTGGGGCGCCTACCTCAGCACCCCGGACCAGGGCGCCGACCCGCGGGTCTCGCCGGCGCGCTGTGACGAACTGGCCGGACTCGCTCCCGCCCTCATCGCCACCGCCGAGAACGACCCCCTGCGCGACCAGGGCGACCACTACGCCCGCAAGCTGGCCGACGCCGGTGTGCCGGTCCAGCACCTCCCGGTCGGCGGAGCCGTTCACGGCTTCCTCTCGTTCACCGGCTCGGTGCAACTCTCGCGGGACGTACTGAATCAGCTCTCGGACGCCGTGGCCGCAGTCTTCAGCTGACTTGGCCTGCACGGCCTCGCCAGTCGCGGCTTTTCTTGCGCACGCAAGCAGGACAGCGACCGCCACTGTGCCGACCCTCGCCGGGAAGCGGCCGGTCCGGGGCTGCTCGGACCGGCCGCTTCGTCTGCAGCAACTCGTGGCCACCCCGTACGGGGCGCAGAGCGCCGGTGAGTGGCCCGAGCTGCGCGGCCGACGGCCCCTGCGGGGGCGGTGGACCGGACTGCGGTGCGGTTGAAACCGGAACCATTCCCGCGGGTGCGGGGAGCAGCGGCTCGGCGGCGATCCCTCAGACGATCGACGGCACCAAGGAGATCGAGACCGAAGTCACCGACCTCCACGCCATGGCCGACATCCTCCGCCGGGTCGGCCTCACCGAGGTCCGCCACCAGGAGAACTACCGCGAGGAATGGCGCCTGGGAGAGGTCGCCTTCGACTTCGACACCTGGCCCGCCCTCCCCACGCTCCTGGAGATCGAGGGCCCCGACGAGGCGTCCGTCCGGCAGGCCGCCGGTCTTCTGGGACTCGACTACTCCCAGGCCGCCGAGCGCCGCGGTCAGGACGGACGGCAGCGGCCCGTGCGTCCTGACGTACTTCGCCAGGTCCGGGCCGTCCACGTACTCGGTGGCCGGCCACGGCTGCTCCGCCTCCGCGTCGGCTCCCAGGAACGCCGCGATGCGCGGACCCCAGATGGTCTTGAGCACCTCGATCTCCTGCGCGAACCGCTGCCGGGACTCGGAGTCCACGACCGGCGGTTTGATCACCTTCGCCGCGGCCGGCTCACCGCCGAGGGACTCGCCCAGGAAGACCTGGCCCATGCCGCCCTGGCCGATCCGGCCGAGGAACTCGAAGTCACCCACCGAGGGCGGGTCCTCGGGATTCAGGGGCGTGATCTGCCCGTGTGTCCTCGACATTCGGTCCTGGCGAGCGCCCGATCAGCCGCGATGCGCGCCCGGGGACACGGTAGTGGATGGGGGAGGAGACAGGGACAGGGGTTGCGGAACGGAGATATCCCCCTCTATGAGGGTGAGGAACGCGCGGAAGGCCCGGGCCGGCGGTGGTGCGCCGGCTGTGGTGCCGCGTCCCGGAGCGGGAGCAGTCGCCCCCGGGCCGGCCCGCCCGCCGGCGGTCGCGCCGTCTCCTCCGCCGGCGGGGCCGCCCGCCGGGCCCGAGCCCGAAGCGCGGGTACGGGCCGGAACGCCTCCCCGCACCGCCGCCCCGGACTGAGGCGGAGCGCCGAGCTGCCGGTCGAGGCGCCGGCCCGGTCGGCCCGAGCGATCACGAGCGCGTCGCCGGGGGGGCGGAAACCAGGCCTCGGACACACCCTCTCGCGCGGGCCGCGGTCCGCATCGGCTTTTCCGGCGGCGTCGTCCGCGCGGGCCCTCCCCGGCCTCGCCCCGGTCCTCGTTGCCGGCCCCACCGGCGGGCTCCGTCCGAGGACCGGGTCGAAGAGGCGGATCAGGGGGGCGCGTGTCCGCCGAGGGCAGGGGGCCACTCGCCCGTCCGCCCGCGCCGGGCCCCGCGGTCAGGACCGTCGGCGTGATCCCGTCCCGGCCCCGTGGGCGTTCGTCCCACGCGCCGGCCGGACATTCGCCCGGCGCGCGCAGTGGCCCTTGCCCGTCGAGACGGCCCGAGGCGCTCACCTAGATTCGGCACCGGCGGTCGGCGAGATCGAAAGCCGGTGCGGCAGGAACCGGCCGGCGGAACCTGTCGCATTCCGCTCGCATTCCGGAATCGGGAATTCCCCGGTGATAAAGAAGGGTGTCGGATGAAACGCGTGCACCGGACACAGGTGAAGGCCGAAATCGTACGGGAGCCGGGTGCCAAGGAGACGACCCACCGCAAGCTCATTGACACACCGGACGGCGCCGACCGGTTCGTCCTCACCGAGTTCGAGGTGGCGCCGAACGGTTCCACCCCGCCCCACTTCCACGAGTGGGAGCACGAGATCTACGTGATCGAGGGCTCCATGGGCCTCGTCATGCCCGACCAGGGCCGCACCGAGCAGGTCGGCCCCGGCGACGCCATCTTCATCCCGCGCAACGAGCCGCACGGCTTCGTGACCGGACCCGACCAGACCTGCCGGTTCCTGGTCGTCGCCCCCACCGAGCGGCCCCCGGTGCGCAACGTGTTCCTCTCCGAGGACCCCTACGAGTACACCCAGCTGCCCGAGTACACCAGCCTCCTGGAGGGCAAGTGACCACCACGACGCCTGCCCGGGAGGACTCCTCCCGGGTCCACTCCATCCTGACCGCCTACCTCCAGTCGAAGGCGGTGTTCACCGCCCTCGACCTGGGAGTCTTCGAAGCCCTGGACAAGGCGCCGCGCACCGTGGAGGACCTGGCCGGCGAGCTCGGCCTCAGTCCGCGCCCCACCCGGGCGCTCCTCGTCGCGCTCAGGGGCCTGGACCTCGTGCGAGCCGAGGACGGGACGTACCGCAACAGCGAGGAGGCCGACCGCTACCTGGTCGCCGGGCGACCCGACTACATGGGCGGCTTCGCCGAGCACCAGGACTCCCACTTCGGCCACTTCGCCCGGCTCGACGAGGCCGTGCGCGCCAACGCCTCGCTCAACCAGCGGGTGCTGAAGAAGGGGTACCGCGACCAGGGCGCCGCGGCCGGCGAGGGCCGCGAGGGCACCGGCCGGCTCATCCAGGCCATGCGGGTCAGCTCCCGCCTCCAGGCGGACCGGCTGGCCGCCGTCGCGCCCCTGGACGGCGTGCGCCACATCATCGACCTGGGCTGCGGCTCCGGCGACTACTCCATCGCGCTCGCCAAGCACCACCCCGGGCTGCGCGTCACCTCCCTCGACTACCCCGCCGTCACCGACCTGGCCCGCGCCAACGTGGAGGAGGCCGGGCTCAAGGACCGGATCGAGGTCGTGCCCGCCGACATCATGGAGGACGCCTGGCCCGAGAGCGACGCCGTCCTGCTCTCCCACGTCCTCGACGGTTACGGACCCGAGCGCGCCGCGCACCTGGTGAAGCGGATCCACGCCCATCTCCCCGACGGCGGGCGGCTGCTGGTGCACTCCCACATGCCGTCGCTCGCCTCCGGGCTCTTCCCCTCCATGTTCGGGCTGATCCTGCTGGTCAACACCGAGGAGGGCGAGGTCCGGGACGTCGACGAGATCCGCTCCTGGGTGGATGCCGCCGGATTCCGGGACGTGGAGACCGGGAACGTGTCGGCGCTGTCCGGGCTGCTCGTCGCGACGAAGGGCTCCGGGTGACGGACACGCCCACGCCGCCGGCCTCCGTCGCCACGGCCCTCGCCCGCTACACCGAACTGCCCGACCCCGCACCGCTGCTGGCCCTCAACTTCGGCTTCGCCCGGGCGAGGGCACTGGGCACGGCCCTGGACCTGGGCGTGTTCACCGCCCTGGCCGGGGCGCCGCGCACCACGGCGCGGCTCGCCGGCGACCTGGGCTGCGACGCGCGGATACTGGGCGAACTGCTCGAGGTCCTGGAGGACTTCGGGCTGGTGTCGGGTGACGGCGCGGCGGGCTGGTCGCCGACCGGGACGGCGCGCGCGTACCTGGTGGAAGGAGCCCCGGCCTACCTCGGGGACCACTTCGACGAGGTGCTCGCGCAGTGGGACCGCTGGAGCGCGCTCACGCCCCTCGCGCGCTCCGGCGACCGCGGCGGCGACCTCGGGGACCCGGCCGGGCGCGGGCGCCACCGGGGCATGTTCGCCGGCGCCTTCCCGCTCGCCGTGCGGATCGCGTCCGGCGTGGTCGCGGCCCTGGGGCCGGTCGACGCCGGCCGGGTCCTGGACCTCACCTGCGGCAGCGGGGAGTGGGGCATCGCGCTGGCCGGCGCCGACCCCCGGGCGAGGGTGACCGCACACGACGATCCGGCCCTCCTCGCCGTGGCCCGCGAGCGCGCCGCGGAGTTCGGGGTCGCCGGAAGGTTCCGCTTCGTGGCGGCCGACTTCGGCAGCACGCCGTTCGCCGAGGGCGAGTTCGACACCGTCGTCATGGCGCACGCGGGCCGGTTCGCCGGCCGGCGGACCGCCGCCCGGCTGATCCGGGAGTGCGCCCGCGTACTGAGGCCCGGCGGCACGCTGCTGCTCGCCGACATCATGCGGACGCCGCCCGGACAGCCCCCGCTCGGCCGCCCCATGCTCGCGCTCAGCCTCCTGGTGAACACCGAGAACGGCGGCCTGCCCGAGGCCGACGAATACCGCGCCCTCATGGCCGAGGCCGGGATCACGGCGAAGGAATGCGTCACTCGCGGGCTGGTGACGGCCCTGACGGGAGAAAGGCAGTAACCATGCGAGAAGTGGTCGTCACCGGGCTCGGAGTCGTCAGCCCGGCGGGAATAGGAAAGGACGCCTTCTGGGACACGGTCTCGGCGGGCAGGAGCGTCACCAAACCGCTTTCCGACATCACCAGTTCCGCCCTGTTCAAGGAGTTCGCCTTCCTCTCCGACGCGGTGGCGGAAGTACCCGGATTCGAGGAGCAGATACCCTCCCTGCCGCCCGAGGTGCAACGGCTGGACAGGTACGTGCAGTTCGCCGTCGCGGCCGCCGCCCAGGCCATGCGGGACGCCGGCCTCGAAGCCGGCGGTCACGCGGCCGACCGCACCGGCATCTCGCTGTCCACGGCGATCTGCGGCACACCCAAGATGGAGGAGGAGTTCCTCGCCGTCACGGACCAGGGCCGCAAGCCCGTCGACCCGGCGAAGGCGGGCCGCGACCTGTACCTCGCCTCCATGTCGAACACCCCCGGCACGGTCCTGTCCGCCCTGTTCGGGGCGCAGGGCCCGTGCGTCACCCTGTCCACCGGCTGCATCGGCGGCATCGACGCCGTCGGCCACGCCTTCGAGACCATCGCCCACGGGGACGCGGACGTGATGATCGCCGGAGCCACCGAGGCGCCCATCACCCCGGTCACCGTGGCCTCCTTCGAGATCATCAACTGTCTCTCCCGTGCCCACAAGGACCGGCCCGAGGCCGCCTCACGCCCCTACGACGACGGGCGCGACGGGTTCGTGCTGGGCGAGGGCTGCGGCATCCTGGTGCTGGAGGAACGGGAGCACGCACGAGCCCGCGGGGCGACGCCGTACCTGCGGGTCGACGGCTTCTCCCACACCTCCAACGCCATCCACATGACCGACCTGCTGTCCGACGGCGCCGATCTGACCCGTGCCATGACCCAGGCCGTCCAGCGCGCCGGACTGACCCCCGACGACATCGACCACGTCAGCTCGCACGGCAGCTCGACCCGGCAGAACGACACCTGCGAGACCAGCGCGCTCAAACTCGCCCTGGGCCCGCGCGCCCGGGCGATCCCGGTGAACTCCGCCAAGTCCATGCTGGGCCACGCCCTGGCCGCGGCCAGCGCCATGGAGCTCGTGCTGTGCGCCCTGGCCTGCACCCACCGCTTCGTGCACCCCACCGCCAACTACGAGAACCCCGACCCGACGTGCGACCTCGACTACGTGCCGGGCACCGGACGCCCCTGGGACGGCGAGGTCATCCTCAAGGACGCCAGCGGCTTCGCCGGCCTGCACGCGGCCCTGGTCGCCGGCGCGGTCCGGGAAGGAGGCCGGCGATGAGCGTCGTCGTCACCGGAATCGGCGCGGTCACCCCGGCCGGCACGGGCCTCGGCCCCCTGTGGGAGGGAGCCCGGGAAGGGGCCGCGCACGTCACCGCCATCGACCGCTTCGACGCCTCGGCCTACGCCTGCCCGGCCGCGGGACAGAGCGGCTTCGACGCCGACGCCGAGCTGCCGTCCCGGTTCGTCAAGCGCACCGACCGCTTCACGCACCTGGCCGTCCACGCCGTGCGCCAGGCCCTCGACGAGGCCGGCGTCGCCATCGGCACGGACGTCACCCCCGAGCGCACCGGCGTCATGGTCGGCAACATCCTCGGCGGCTGGGAGTTCGCCGAACGCGAGCTGCGCAACCTGTGGACCGACGGTCCGCGCGCGGTCAGCCCCTACCAGGCGACCGCCTGGTTCCCCGCCGCCCCGCAGGGCAACATCTGCATCGACCAGGGCGTCAAGGGCCCGGCCCGCACCTTCGTGGCCGACCGCGCGAGCGGCGCGTACGCCCTGATCGGCGGGGCCGAGGCGCTGCTGCGCGACCGCGTCGACGTCGTCATCGCGGGCGGCGTCGAGGCGCCGCTGTCACCGTACGGCTGGCTGTGCCTGGAGACCAGCGGGCTCGGCGCCAAGGCCCGCGGCACGCTCGCCCCCGACGAGCTGTACCGGCCCTTCGACGCCGGGCACGGCGGCAGCGTCTTCGGTGAGGGCGCGGTGTTCCTGATCCTGGAACGGCGCGAGCACGCCGAACGCCGGGGCGCGACGATCCTCGGCGAACTGGCCGGCTGGGGCGTGAGCACCGACGGCTACATGCCGTACTACACCGTCGAACCGACCGGCCAGGTCCTCGGCCGCGCCATGCGCACCGCGGCCGACCGGGCCGGCGTCTCGGGCGGGGACCTGGGAGCGGTGTTCGCCCACGGTTCCGCGATCCCCTTCGAGGACGTCACCGAGGGCTACGCGCTGCACGAGGCCTTCGGACCGGCCGCGGCCCGGGTGCCGGTCACCGTGCCCAAGTCAGGGTTCGGTCATCTGCTCGGCGCCGCCGCGCCCGCCGACGTGGCGCTGGCCCTGCGGGGCATGCGGGAGGAGACGGTCCCGGCCACCGTCAACCTCGACCGCCCGGCGCCGGGCATCGACCTGGACCTGGTGCGCGGCGAGGCCCGGCCCGCTCCCGGGTGGGAGCACACGCTGGTGGTCTCACGGGGGTTGGGAGGTGTCAACGCGTGCCTGGTGCTGAGGCGTTGACCGGACCCGATGTCCCGGACGTGCCGGGTGTCCCGGACGTACCGGGTGTGCGGGCGGTGGGCATCGACGTGGTCGGCATCGGCCGGCTGCGCGCCATGCTGGAGCGGCGCGGGCAGCCGATGCTCGACCGGCTGCTCACCCCGGCCGAACAGGCGTTGTGCCAGGGGGCGTCGGCGCACCACCGCGCCGCCTGCCTGGCCGGCCGGGTGGCGGCCAAGGAGGCCGTGCGCAAGACCCTCGGCGGACACGGCGCGGGCTGCGCGTGGCGGGACGTGGAGATCGGCCGGGAACCGTCCGGGGCGCCGGCACCCCGGCTGACCGGGCGGGCGGCGCGGGCGTTCGAGAACGCCGGGCTCAGCCGCCTGCACCTGAGCATCACGCACGAGGCGGGCGTCGCCGTGGCCATCGCCGTGGCCGTGTGAGACGCGACGAGAACGAGTGAAGGAGTCAGTGAGCCGGATGAACGTTAGGGAAGAAGTGGTCGACGTCCTGCGGGGCATCGGGTTCGACGCCGAGGACCTCGAGGACGGCCGGGACCTCGGCCGCGACCTCGACATCGACTCGACCGAACTGGTGGAGATCCTCGTCGCCCTGGAACAGCACTTCGGAATCGACATCGACGCCGAGGCCGAGGGCGGGTTCACCACCTTCGGCGATCTCGTGGCCTGCGTGACGCGCCTGCTCCCGGCCGCCGCGGGAAGGGGATGAGACCGTGCCGCGCATCGAGAACAGCATCGTCATCGAGGCCGACGCCGGGCACGTGTTCGACGTCACCAACGACATCGCCCGCTGGTCGGAGATCTTCGACGAGTACAGCAACGCCAAGGTCGTCTCCCAGGAGCGCGAGGGCCGCTGGAGCGAGATCGTCTTCGAGCTCACCAACGCCGAGGGCGCGAGCTGGCGTTCCTGGCGCATCCTGGACCACCGCGAACTCGTCGCGGTCGCCGAGCGGCGGGACCCGCTGTACCCGTTCCGGTACATGCACCTGAGGTGGACCTACCAGCAGGTCCCGGAGGGCACGCTGATGACCTGGGTCCAGGACTTCGAACTCGACGAGAAGTTCGAGGTGCCGCTGGAGACCGTCCTGGAGCGGATGAACGTCCACACCCGCCACAACCAGGCCGGCATCAAGCGGAAGATCGAGTCCGGGGCCGTACGGCCGTGACCCGGCGCCTGTTCACGTCGGAGTCGGTCACCGAGGGACACCCCGACAAGATCGCAGACCAGATCAGCGACGCGGTCCTGGACGCCCTGCTCGCCCGGGACCGCGACGCCCGGGTGGCCGTGGAGACCCTCGTGACCACCGGTCAGGTGCACATCGCCGGCGAGGTGTCCAGCCGCGCCGTGATCGACGTCGCCGCCGTGGCCCGGGAACGGATCCTCGCCATCGGCTACGACTCCTCCGCCAAGGGGTTCGACGGCGCGAGCTGCGGGGTGAGCGTCTCCCTCGGCCGGCAGTCGCCCGACATCGACCGGGGCGTGTCGGACGCCTACGAGTCGCGGATCGAGGGACACGCGGACGCATTGGACCGGCTCGGCGCCGGCGACCAGGGGCTGATGTTCGGCTTCGCCTGCGACGAGACGCCGGAACTGATGCCGCTGCCCATCACCCTCGCCCACCGGCTGTCCAGGCGCCTGTCCGACGTGCGCAAGGACGGCACGGTCCCCTACCTGCGCCCGGACGGCAAGACCCAGGTCACCGTCGAGTACGACGGCGACCGCCCGGTCCGGCTGGACACGGTCGTCATCTCCAGCCAGCACGCCCGCGACATCGACCTGGACACGCTCCTCGCCCCCGACCTGCGCACCCACGTCCTCGCTCCCGAACTCCACGCGCTGGCCGGCGTCCTGGACGTCTCCGGGGTGCGGCTGCTGGTCAATCCGACCGGCCGCTTCGAGGTCGGCGGCCCGATGGGCGACGCGGGCGTCACCGGCCGGAAGATCATCGTCGACACCTACGGCGGCACGGCCCGGCACGGCGGCGGCGCCTTCTCCGGCAAGGACCCGTCCAAGGTGGACCGCTCGGCGGCGTACGCGATGCGCTGGGTCGCCAAGAACGTGGTGGCGGCCGGCCTGGCCTCGCGCTGCGAGGTGCAGGTCGCCTACGCCATCGGCGCCGCCCGCCCCGTCGGCCTGTTCACGGAGTGCTTCGGCACCGAGACCGTGCCGGTCGCCACCGTCCAGCGCGCCGTCACCGAGGTGTTCGACCTGCGGCCGGGGGCCCTGGTACGCGATCTGGACCTGCTGCGCCCGATCTACTCCCGGACCGCCGCCTACGGGCACTTCGGCCGCACCGGCCCGGAATTCACCTGGGAGGTCACCGACCGGGCCGACAAACTCCGGCAGGCCGCCGGGGTCTGACCCGCACCGCCGCAACCCCTCAGGAGGCTCCAGGGTGCGCATCGCCGTCACCGGGTCCATCGCGGTGGACCACCTCATGTTCTTCCCGGGCCGCTTCACCGAACAACTGGTGCCCGACCGGCTGCACAGCGTCTCCCTGTCGTTCCTGTGCGACCGGCTGGAGATCCGGCGCGGCGGGGTCGCCGCCAACATCGCCCTGGGCCTCGGCCGCCTGGGCCTGACGCCCCTGCTCGTGGGCGCGGTCGGGCCCGACTTCACCGACTACCAGGTGTGGCTGAAGCAGCACGGCGTCGACACCGACTCCGTGCTCGTCGTGCCCGGCGGGCACACGGCACGGTTCGTCTGCACGACCGACGCCGACCACAACCAGATCGGCGCCTTCCACCCCGGGGCCATGGCGGCGGCCTGCACCATCTCGCTGCACGAGGTGGCCGAGCGGGCCGGGCCGCTCGACCTCGTGGTCGTCTCGCCGAACGACCCGGCGGCGATGCTCCGGCACACCGAGGAGTGCCGCACCGCCGCACTGCCGTTCATCGCCGACCCCTCGCAGCAGATCGCCCGCCTGAACCGCGCGGACGCGCAGTTCCTGCTGACGGACGCCCGCTGGCTGTTCACCAACGAGTACGAGTCGGCGCTGCTCCAGGAGAGCACCGGCTGGACCGCCCGGAGCATCCTGGAACGGGTCGGGACCTGGGTGACCACGCTCGGCGCCGCCGGGGTGCTCGTCGAGCGCTCCGGCCACGAGCCGGTCGTGGTGCCCGCCGTCCCCGACGTCACGGCCGTCGAACCGACCGGCGCGGGCGACGCGCTGCGCGCCGGGATGCTCGCCGCCGTCGCCCGGGGCGTCCCGGTCGAGGCGGCGGCCCGGCTGGGCTGCGTCCTCGCCTCCTTCGCCCTGGAGTCGGTCGGCACCCAGGAGTACACGGTGAGCGCCCGCTCGCTGGCGGCCCGGCTGCGCGGCACCTACGGGGAACGTGCGGCGACCGCCCTCGCCCCCGTGCTCGGGAGCCTGCCGTGAACCGCCCACGGACCCTGCGCGCGGAACCCCTGCTGATCCCCCTCGTGGTGGCCGGCGCGGTCCCCGCGGCGCTCGGCCTGTGGCTGCCGGGCCCCCCGCCGCCGGGCGCGGACGGGCTCCGTGCGACCGCCGGGCTCGTCCTGGCCCTGCTCGGCGCCTGGATGACCGCGGACGCCGTGGACCGCGTCTACCTGCGCCAGCCCACCCCCCTGGGCGACCGCCCGCCCGAGCGACTGGTCCGGTCGGGCTGGTACGGGGTGATCCGGAACCCCATGGCCGCCGGGATGACCCTGCTCCTGGCCGGTGAGGCCCTGCTGTGGTCCGCGACGGCCGTCCTGGTCTGGGCCGCGTTCGTCCTGACCGTGTCCTGCGTGACCACCGTCCGGATCGAGGAGCCGGGACTGCGGGCGGCCTTCGGGGAGCAGTACGCCGCCTACCGGCGCGCGGTGCCCGGGTGGATCCCCGGCACCGCGAGGACCACCGGCCGCCGGGCCGCGCACCGGCGCACGCACTGAGTGACACGCACTGAGTGAGGAGTAGTCGTGTACGTCGACCTGAGCATCCCCGTCAGCCGCCGCGCCCCCGGGGTCGAGTTCGAGCAGTGGCTCCACCGGGACGGCATCCGCCACCTCTCCCGCCGCATACGGGCGTTGCCCGGCGACAGCCGCAGGGACCGGCTGGTCAACCACTGGCGGTGGCTGACCGGCCGCCGCCGGCTGCGCCCCCACGACCTGCCGGACGGCTGCTTCCTGTCCAACGAGTTCTACCGCATGTCCGTGCACCAGGGCACGCACGTGGACGCGCCCTTCCACTACGGGCCCGAGTGCGAGGGGCGCCCCGCCAGGAAGGTCATGGACCTGCCCCTGGAGTGGTTCCGCGGACCCGGGGTCGTGCTGGACGTCCGGGCCTGCGGGGACAAGGTGACCGCGGCCGACGCCAAGGAGGCGCTGGCGGACTCCGGCGCACGCGTCGGGCCCGGAACCGTGGTGCTCTTCCGCACCGATTCCGATCTGCGTCTGGGCACGCCCGAGTACCACACGCGGTCCACGGCGATCACCCCCGGGGCCGTCGACCACCTGCTGGACCTCGGTGTGAAGGTCCTCGGCACGGACTGCTGGAGCTTCGACGGGCCTCCCCGGGACATGGTCGAGCGCTACTACTCCTCGGGGGACCGCGATGTCCTGTGGCCCGCCCACATGCACGGCAGGCGCAGGGAGTTCGTGCAGATCGAAGGGCTCGCCCGGCTCCGGGAGATCCCCGAGGGACCCTTCACCTTCACGGCCTTCCCCGTGGCCCTGGCCGACGCGGGCGCGGCCTGGTGCCGGGCGGTGGCCGAGACGGACCGCGCGGGTGAGGAGCCGGGGACGGAGCGGCGGCCATGAACGCGGACCACGGCACCCGCCTGCTCCTCCTGTCCGCTCCCGGCGCCGAGGAGCTGGCCGGCCTCGCACGTGACACCGCGGCCCGGCTGACGCGGCCCGGCGGCCCTTCGCTGCCGGAGGTGTGCGCACGCGCCGCCGACGGCCCGCACGCCGCCCACCGGCTGAGCGTCACCGGACGCACCGCCGAGGAGGTCGCCGCCCGCCTCGACGCCCACCTGGCCGGGGAGACGGTCCGCGAGGTGCGCACCGGGGTCGCCGGGAGGGACGCGCGCGTCGCGTTCCTCTTCAGCGGCCAGGGCGCGCAGTTCGCGGGCATGGGGCAGGGGCTGTACCGCACCGAGCGGGTGTACCGGGAGACGTTCGACCGCTGCGCGGAGGCGGCCCGGCCGTTCGTCTCGACGCCGTTGCAGCGGCTTCTCCACCCCGACGCGGAGCCCCACGTCGTGCACCGGACGGCACACGGCGCGCTCGGCACCTTCTGCGTGAGCACGGCCCTCGCCGAGCTGTGGCGCAGCAGGGGCGTCGAGCCCGCGGCGGTGCTCGGCTTCAGCTCCGGCGAGTACGCGGCCGCCGCCTGCGCGGGCGCGCTCCGGATGGAGGACGCGGTACGGCTGCTCGGCACGGAGATCACCCTGGCGGAGCGGGTCACGGACGGCGCGATGGCGGTCGTCGCCCTGGACGAGCACACCGCACTCGACGTGCTCGGGGACTTCGAGCCGACGGTGGGGATCGCGGCGGTCATCTCACCGGGGGAGGTGTCGCTGTCGGGGCGGGCCGCCACCCTGGACCGGATCACGGAGCGGCTGGGCGCCTCGGGAACCCGGGTCAGCAGGCTCCCGGTGCCGGCGGGCCTGCACTCGCCGCTCCAGGAACCGGCGCTCGGCGAACTGACCGCCGCCGCGAAGGGGGTGCGCCCCGGTGCTCCCCGCGTGCCCTTCGTCTCCACCGTCACCGGGCGGCCCGTGGAGGCCGGACAGCTCACCCCGGCGTACTGGGGGCGGCACATGCGCGGTCCGGTGCGCTTCCTGGACGCGATCCGCGCGGTGGACGCGATGGGGGTGCGCGCCTTCCTGGAACTCGGGCCGGGACGGGCGCTGGTGGGGCTCGGCGCCCGCTGTCTGCCGGGCGGCGGACGTTCCTGGCCGGCGTCGCTGGGCCGCAGTACCGACGGCACGGGGACGATGCTGGACGCCCTCGGCCGGCTGTACACGGCCGGGACGCCGGTGAGCCGGTCCGCGGTCGGCGCGGGGGTCCGTCCGGCCCCTTGACGCAGTTATAATCCGCGGAATGGTTCAGGGAGAAAAAACGCGGTCGGCTCCGGGAAGGCCGCGCAGTGCGGAAGTGTCCAGGGAGATCGTCCTCGCGGCACTCGCGTTGTTGCGGGAGAGAGGGCCGACGGGAGTCACCGTGGAGGCCGTGGCCCAGCGTTCCGGGGTCGCGAAGACCACGATCTACCGGCGTTACAGGAACCGTTACGAGCTGCTGCGTTCCTCCCTGGCCTTCGTGGAGGACATTCCCGAGCCGCCGGTGGGAATCCCGGTCCGGGAAAGACTACTGAATTTGCTTGAGCAATTCAGGCGCGGTCTCGAGGACGTGGTGGGGCTGCGGGCCCTCGCCGCGGTATTGCACGGCGACGAGGACCCGGAATTCACCCGCGCCTTCCGCGAGACCATTCTGCGTCCCCGCCTGGACGTCATGCTCGGAACGCTGCGCGCGGGGGAGGCGGAGGGGGAACTGCGGGCCGGCGTGGACCACGAGACGGTGGTGAGCATGCTGGCGGGCTCCTACATAGCCCGCTCCGTCACCCAGGGCACCCCGCCGTCCGACTGGGCCGACCGGGTCCTGGACGTCGTCTGGCCGTCGATCCGCGCCTGAGGCGGTCCCGTGGACCGGCCCCGCGGCCGGCCCACGGGACCGCACGGCGTGTCCGGCCCCCCACGCCCGGCGAGGCCGTCGTCGCGGACGCTCGTGCCCGGCCCGTGCCCCGGTCCGTCCGGCCGCACCGCCGGCACCGCCGAGGCGGCCGCTCGCGCCCCTGCCCGTCGACTCCCTCCCCGGCGGCGCCCCTGGCCGTCCGACACCCCGCACCGCGTCAGTCCACGTGCTCCGGGCGCAGGCCGACGCCGATGAACTGGGCCGTCCAGCGGGTCAGGAAGGGGAAGCGGCGGACGACGCGGGCGGCCAGGGGGCGTTCCACCGTGGTCCTGCGGTCCTTGGGGTACAGGTCGGCCAGCATGTGCACCTGGGCCGTCTGCACCGCCCGCACCGGCAGGGAACGGCGGCGCTGGACCGCGGCCAGCTCGCGCCGGTCGGGGGTGCGGCCGGCACGCAGCACCGGACCGAGCATCCGCGCGGCGGCCACGGCGTCCTGCACGGCCAGGTTGATGCCCACCCCGCCCGCCGGCGACATCGCGTGGGCGGCGTCGCCGATGCACAGCAGCCCCGGCCGGTGCCAGGTGCGCAGCCTGTCGACGCGCACGCTCAGCAGCTTCACGTGGTCCCAGTCGGTGATCTCCCGGCCCAGCCGCGCGGCGAACGGCCCGTGCACGGAGGCCACGTCGGCGTGCAGCCGGTCCAGGCCCTCCGCGCGGACCGTCTCGTAGGCGCCCTGCGGGATGACGTAGGCGATCTGCCAGTACTCACCGCGGTCGATGGTGACCAGGACGAAGCCGGGACCCGTGTGCAGGAAGCTCATGGTCTCGCCCGGCTCTCGGCTCAGCCGGAACCAGAGCACGTCCATGGGCGCCGCGGACGCCGAGACGGGCAGCCCGACGGACCGGCGCATGGCGGAGTGCCGGCCGTCGGCGGCGAGCACGAGGTCCGCCCGGACCTCCAGGGGCCCGTCCGGCGTCACGGCCCGCACCCCGCGGACCCGGTCTCCCTCCCGGACCACCCCGGTGGCCTCGGCCTTCTGGAGCAGCCGGAACGTGTCCAGTTCCCGGCCCTTGCGCGCGAGGAAGTCGAGGACGTCCCACTGCGGCATGAACGCGATGTACGGGTGGGTGCCGCGGATCCTCGCGAAGTCGGCGAAGACGGTGGGGCCCGCGGGCGTCTGCACGGTGATGGTGCTGACCTTGCTGTGCGGGATCCGCAGGAACTCGTCGATCATCCCCAGTTCCTCGATGATCCGCAGGGTCGACGGGTGCACCGTGTCCCCGCGGAAGTCCCGCAGAAAATCACCGTGTTTCTCGAGGACGGTCACGTCCACGCCCTGCCGGGCGAGCAGCAGGCCCGCCATCATGCCCGCGGGGCCACCGCCGACGACGACGCACCGGCTGGTCAGGGTCTGCACAGTCTGCTCCTGTGGTTGACGGTGGCGCGGGGATCAGTGCCCCGCGGCGATCGGAAGGGGCTCGCCGTCGGGCCCGGTGGTGACGAGGTCGCGGCCGCGGATCAGGGGGAGGACGACGACCGCCCCCACGAAGGCCACCACCGCGGAGACGGTCAGGATCGAGTTGAGGCCGTCGACGAACGCGCCCTGCGCCGCCCCGGCGAACACCCCGCGCTGCTCCCCGGGCAGCTGCGCGAGCACGGGACCGACCTGCCCGGAGGCCACCGCGTGGCCGAGTTCGCCGGCCCGGGCCTCCAGCGGGGTGCCCACCAGTGCGTCGTGGACGCCGTCCCGCACCCGGTCGGCGAAGACGGAGCCGAGCGTGGCCACCCCCACGGCGATCCCCAGGGAGCGGCAGGTGTTGCTCAGCCCGGAGGCGACGCCGACCCGGGCCGGCTCGACCGCGCCCATCGCGGCGGCGACCACGTTGGGGTTGACCAGGCCGACACCGAGACCGGTGACCAGCTGACCGGCGAGCAGGCCCGTCCAGTCGTCCGAGACGGAGATGCCGCCCATGAGCAGCAGTCCCGTACCGATGCAGGCCAGGCCCGCGGAGACCAGCCAGCGGGCCGGCAACAGGGTCCCCAGGCGGGCCGCCGCCGCGGACGCCACGAAGATGGAGAGGGTCAGCGGCAGCAGCCGCAGCCCCGCGGCCAGTGGTTCGTGGCCCAGCACCGTCTGCAGGTACAGGGTGATGTACAGGAGCAGGGCGAACGCCGTCGTGCTCATGGCCAGTACGCCCAGCGCGGCGCCCGTGGTGGTGATCTTCTCGAACAGCTCACCCGGCAGCATGGGGTCGCGCCGGACCCGTTCGATGACGACGAAGACGACGAGGGAGACGCCCGAGACGATGAACGCACTGACCACCGGGGTGCTGCCCCACCCCTCCTCGTTGGCCCGCAGCAGGGCGAAGGAGAGCGTGCCCAGGGCGGTGCCGAGGGTGAGGAAGCCGGGCCAGTCGATGGCGCCCGGCCGCTCCGCGCGGGACTCGTCGACGCGCAGGACGGTGGCGACGAGGGCCAGGATCCCGACCGGAAGATTGACCAGAAAGATCCACCGCCAGCCCACGCCCTCCACGAGGATCCCGCCGGCGAGCGGTCCCACGGCCAGGGCGGCGCCGCTGACCGCGCCCCAGACGGCGAGCGCCACGTGGCGGTCCTTGTTGTCCGGGTAGGCGGCGGCCAGCAGCGCCAGGGACGTGGCCAGCAGGGCGGCGCCGCCGATCCCTTGCAGCACCCGCGCCAGATTGAGCATCAGGGGGTTCTGGGCGACCCCGCACAGCAGGGACGCGAGGGTGAAGACGGCCATCCCCCAGGAGAAGACGGCTCGTCTGCCGAACCGGTCGGCGAGCGACCCCGCCGTGAGCAGGGCGGCCGACAGTGCGACGGCGTAGGCGGCCACCACCCACTGCAGATCGGTGAGGGACGCGTCGAGCGCCTCCTCGATGTCGGGTAGTGCGATGTTCACGATCGTGACGTCGAGGAGCAGCATGAAGCTGCCCACCGACACCACGCACAAGGTCCACCATCGCTTGAGCACGACGCCGCCCCTCCCAGTCCGGAGTCAATACGATACGCTACAGGTAGCGTATCGTATTGACTCCGAGGTGGGCGCGGACGGAGAGGGGGTCAGGTCTTGACGACCGACTGCGGGTGGAAGTCCGGGCAGCGCAGGGCGTACAGGGCGGTCTGGAGGCGGTTGCGGGTGCCCAGTTTGGCGTAGATGCGGCTGAGGTAGTTGCGTACGGTCTTGGGGGTGATGCCCAGTCGGGCGGCGATGTGGTGGGTCTCCTGGTCGTCCGCGACCAGGAAGAGGATCTCCCGTTCGCGCCGGGTGAGCAGGTCGAGGGGTGAGGCGTCGCGGCTCAGTCCGCCGGAGACGAGTTCGAGGACCTGCCCGGCGGCCGCGGCGGACAGGGCGACGCCTTCGCGGTGCACGGTGAGCAGGGTGTCGCGCAGTTCCTGGGCGTCGATGTCGCGCGAGAGGTAGGCGTTGGCGCCGGCCACGAAGGCTTCGCGCATGTGGATCGGCTGCCGGCTGGACGCCAGGACGATGATGCGGACGTGCCGTGAGCTCCGGCGGATCGCCCTCGCGGTGTCCATGCCTCCGTTTCCGCCCGCTCCCGGGCCCATCACGACGAGGTGCGGATGATGTCGCCGTAGTTGGCGCAGTGTGGTGGCCTCGTCGTGTGTGACGGCCACCACCGAGAACTCCTTGAAACTCTGCAGTAGGTTGCGGAAACCTTCGGCGACCAGCCGTTCGGTGTCCATGAGCAAGATCCGAATCGATGACATCGGCGACCCTCCGTCGTATTCACGATCGTGAAGAGAGTGCGCGGGTGCATCGAGATGCCCCCGTTGTCGGCCTGTCCTCCGCTGGCTGTCGGAAAATGGGCCAACTGGCGACCGATAGTACACGACTGCTCATACTATTTTCGGACAAGGTCAGGAAGTTGATGCGCGCGTAACGCGTGCTCATTGGGGGCGGCATTCCCCATTCTTGTCATTTCCTGCGCGTCGGTAATTGAACGTCTGACCTATTTTCTTCGCGTGACGGGCGTGATTCGGCCGGGGTGGAGGGGTGGGGATTTCCCCGCCGCGCGCGACGGCTCGTGCGGGGCTGCCCGCCGGGAGGCTCCGTGGCCCCGCGTCGACGCCGACGGCGCCGGCTTCGGTCCGCAGGGGCGCGGCCGGAGCGCCACCGTCTGCGCCGCCGTCGGCTGTGCGCGGCCGATGCCGCCCGGGCGGACGCGCCGCGGCCCCCTTCCGCTCCCGGACGGGGAGGGAAGGGGGCCGCGGCGCGGGGGCGGGACGGCTCAGGAGGTCGTGGCGGGGGCCTCGTCCCGGCCGGAGGCGTCGACGGCCTCGCCCTCGTCGAGCCCGACGTCCTTCGTCTCCTTGCCCAGCAGCAGCGCGACCAGGGTCAGCAGCGCCATCGAGGAGAGGTAGACGCCGACCAGCCACGGCGAGCCGTCGCCGGCCTCCCACAGGGCGACCGCTATGAACGGGGCGACGGCCGCGCCGAGGATCGAGCTGACGTTGTAGGAGATCCCGGAGCCCGTGTAGCGCACGCTCGTCGGGAAGAGCTCCGGCAGCAGCGCGCCCATCGGGCCGAACGTCATGCCCATCAGCGTGAAGCCGAGCACCAGCCACAGCACCACGCCCAGCGTGCCCAGGCCGATCAGCGGCACCCACACCAGCCCGAAGACCAGGATCCCGGCGGTGACCGCGATCAGCGTGGCGCGCCGGCCGTACCTGTCGGCGAGCGGGCCGGAGACCAGGGTGAACGCGGCGAAGAACAGCACCCCGAAGATCATCATCAGGACGAAGGTGGTGTAGCCGTACCCCAGGCCGGGCACGGCGGCGTCCTCGGGGGTGCGGCCGTAGCTCAGCGAGAACGTGGTCATCAGGTAGAAGAGCACGTACGTCGCCAGCATGAAGAAGGTGCCGAGGACCAGTTGCCTCCAGTGGTTGCGGAAGACGGTGGCCAGCGGCAGCTTGCGCACCAGCCCGGCCTCGCGGGTCTTGGAGAAGACCGGCGCCTCCACCAGGCGCATGCGCACCCACAGGCCGATCGCGACCATCACCGCGGAGAACAGGAACGGGATGCGCCAGCCCCAGCTCAGGAAGGCGTCCGAGGGCTGGGACGGGTCGGCGCCCGCCGTGGACGGCAGCAGCGCGCCGATGATCAGGAAGAGCCCGTTGCCGATGATGAAGCCGAGCGGGGCGCCCAGCTGCGGGAACGTGCCGTAGAGGGCGCGCTTGCCCTTCGGGGCGTTCTCGGTGGCGACCAGGGCCGCGCCGCTCCACTCGCCGCCGAGCGCGAAGCCCTGCGCGAGCCGCATCAGCACCAGCAGTGCGGTGGCGGCCCAGCCGGCCTGCGCGTAGGTGGGCAGCACGCCGATGAGGAAGGTGGCGATGCCCATGGTGAGGAGCGACGCCACCAGCGTGCCCTTGCGGCCGAGCCGGTCGCCGAGGTGCCCGAAGACCACGGCGCCGATCGGGCGGGCGACCATCGCGGCGCCGAACACCGCGAAGGACGACAGCAGCGCCGTCGTCGGGTCGCTGTTCGGGAAGAAGAGCTTGGGGAAGACCAGGACGGCGGCGGTCGCGTAGATGTAGAAGTCGTAGAACTCGATCGTCGTGCCGATGAGGCTCGCGATGAGGACCCGGGACCGAGAGTTGACGGGTGCCGGGGCCGGACTGGTGGTGGGTGCGGGCATTTCACGGTCTTTCCGGGGAGGAACGGTCACCGGCGGCGTACACCGGCCGCCCGCACGGAGCCACGCGTTCTCCCTCGCGGGAGGCCGCGCGAACCGTGTGGGCCGTACAACGATCTCAGACATCTCACTGGTCAGAAACGTCGTACCACCATGTGAGACGTCGATATTGCGTGGCCCGGCCCTCCCCTCCCTCCCTACACTCATCGCACAGACGCCGCCCGCCGTCGGGCCGCGCATCCATGACCAGTGGGGGGAGACGGGCCGTGCGTGATCGCGCCGCTGCCGCCGCTCCCCGTTCCCGGTCCCGTCGGTCCGTGGTGATCCTGGTGTCCCGGTCCGCCCGGTGCCCGCTGCGCGGCCGGCACCGGACGCCCCCGACGCACATCTGATCCTCGACGCCCGGCACATCAGGGGCGTCCGAGGCCGTGCGCCGGGGAGATCGCGCCGCCCTTTCCCGGAACACCCGAAAGGCCACGGGCCATGCGCACCGACCCCCTCGCCACCGTCCGCAACCTGGGCATCCTCGCCCACGTCGACGCCGGCAAGACCACCGTCACCGAACGGATCCTGTTCGCCACCGGCACCACGCACAAGCGCGGCGAGGTGCACGACGGCACCACTGTCACCGACTTCGACCCGCAGGAACGCGACCGGGGCATCACCATCTTCGCCGCCGCCGTCAGCTGCGCCTGGGACGGTCACCGGATCAACCTCATCGACACCCCGGGCCACGTCGACTTCGCCGACGAGGTGGAGCGCTCCCTGCGCGTCCTCGACGGCGCGGTCGCCGTGTTCGACGCGGTCGCCGGCGTGGAGCCGCAGAGCGAGTCGGTGTGGCGGCAGGCGGACCGGCACGGTGTGCCGCGCCTCGCGTTCGTCAACAAGATGGACCGGGCCGGCGCCGACCTGGACGCCGCCGTCGCCTCCATCCGGGAGCGGCTGCACCCCGCACCCCTGGCGGTGCAGCTGCCGATCGGCGCGGAGGACGCCTTCACCGGCGTCGTCGACCTGCTGCACATGCGGGCCCTGACCTGGACCGACGCGGGCGAGGCACGCGATCCGGCACCGGTGCCGGACGACCTGCGGGAGGAGGCGCACCGGCGGCGCCGGCTGCTGGAGGAAGCCGTCGCCGAACTGCACCCGGGCGCGCTGGAGGAGTTCTGCGCCACGGGTGCGCTCGACGCCGGCACGCTCACCGCCGCCCTGCGGGACCTGACCCGCGACGGTGACGCCGTCGTCGTCCTGTGCGGCTCCGCCTACCGCGACCGCGGCGTCGAACCCCTGCTGGACGCCGTACTCGCCTACCTGCCGTCACCCCTCGACGTGCCGCCGGTACGCGGTACGCGTGAGGACGACGGCACCGAGCAGCGGCGGTCCGCCGACCCGGCGGCGCCGCTCGCCGCCCTCGCGTTCAAGGTGACCGCCACCGCCACCGGACGGCTGACCTACCTGCGCCTGTACGCGGGAACGATCGAGAAGGGAGACACCGTGTGGGACGCCACCGCGCGCCGCTCCGAGCGCATCGGCCGCATCCTGCGCGTCCGGGCCGACCGGCACGCCCCACTGGAGCGGGCCGTCGCCGGGGACATCGTCGCCGTGATCGGACTCAGGTCCGCCCGCCCCGGCTCCACCCTGTGCGCACCGCACGCCCCGCTCGTCCTGGAGCCCCCGGGGGTCGCCGAGCCGGTCGTCTCCGTGGCGGTCGAGGCGCTGAAGGGCACGGACACCGGGCGTCTGGCGTCGGCACTCGCGCGGCTCGCCGAGGAGGACCCCTCGCTGGTCGTGCGCACCGACCCGGAGACCGGTCAGACGGTGCTGTCCGGCATGGGCGAGCTGCACCTGGAGGTCGCGGTGGAGAAGATCCGGCGTGAGCAGGGGGTGGGCGTCACCATGGGCCGCCCCCGGGTCAGTCACCGGGAGACCGTCGGGCGCGGGGTGTCCGGGTTCGTGTACCGGCACGTCAAACAGGACGGCGGGGCGGGCCAGTTCGCCCACGTCGTGCTGGACGTCGAGCCGCTGGCGGCGCCCGGCGCCGGCTTCGAGTTCCGCTCGGCGGTCGTCGGCGGGCGCGTGCCGCAGGAGTACGTCCGCGCGGTCGAGGCCGGCTGCCGGGACGCCCTGACCGAGGGGCCGTTGGGCGGTCACCCGGTGACCGGGCTCCGCGTCACGCTCACCGACGGGTCGACCCATGTGAAGGACTCCTCGGACACCGCGTTCCGCACCGCCGGCCGGTTCGGGCTGCGAGGCGCCCTGCGGGCCTGCGCGATGGTCCTGCTGGAGCCGGTCGCCGAGGTCACGGTCACCGTGCCCGAGGACGCGGTGGGCGGGGTGCTCGGCGATCTGGCCGCGCGGCGCGGCCGGGTGACCGGTTCGGTCACCCGGGCCGGCGCGACGGTCGTCACCGCCACCGTGCCGCTGGCCGAACTGTTCGGCTACGCCACGCGGTTGCGCAGCCGCACCCAGGGCCGCGGCACCTTCACCACCCGGCCCACCGGCCACGCCCCCGCACCGGCCCCCGCGCGGTGAGCGGTAAGGCGTGAACGGCGGCCCCTTTCACGACCGGAGCCGGGAGGGGCCGCCCCCGCCGGCGTACGGGCCCGCCCCGGCCGACGCCGGCGGCCGGTGCGGGCCCGTACGCCGGGTCAGGGGTAGGACACGACCTTGGACGGCACGGTGTCGCTGCCCGAGGTCGGGGCCCCGGTGTCGTTGATGACGCACTCGTACTGGCCGTGCCCGCTCAGCGAGACGACCAGCAGGTCGTGGAAGCGCACGCCGGGACGGTCCGGGGCGGCGAAGCCGTGGTGCTGGACGATGCCCGGGTTCACGTTGTAGTAGCAGTAACTGCCCATGCCCCAGCCCTCGTGGGTGGTGACATGGTCGCCGACCTTGTAGGCCGCGTAGCCCTTGATCGAGCCGTTCTGGATCGCGGCCTGGTCGGGGGCGTCGTACGCCTTCTCGTTCTGGAAGAAGACCGTGCGGCCGCGTTCGCCGTTCCACTGCACGTCGTACTTGTTGAAGTGCTCGACGAACAGGCCGGTGGCGAGCACGTCGTGGCCGTTGACGACGACGCCGTAGTCGCAGCGGTTGGTCTCCCAGCCGACGCCGTCGCCGTGGTCGGCGCGCCAGACCCAGGTGTGGTCGACGATGGTGTTCCGGGCGTTGACCACCATGCCGGTGGTCGCCTTGCCGGGTCCCGCCCCGCCGATCCGGATGAAGACGTCCTGCACGGTGACGGGGTTCGCGGAGTGGTCCCGGCGCGCCCCGTCCGGGCCGACCTCCAGCAGCGTACGGGAGGTGACCGGACCGGCGTCGATCAGGAAGCCGGCGAGGCGTACACCGTCGACGTCGGCGACCTTCAGGGCGGTGGCGCCGTGGTCGGGGATCAGGGTGGCGTAGCCGAGGCCGAGGACGACCGTGTTGGGGCGGTTCACCCGGACCGGCTGGTCGACGTGGTAGACGCCCGGCGTGAGCAGCAGGTGCAGGCCCTGGTCGAGCGCCCGGTTGAGGGTGGCCGCCGAGTCGCCCGGCCTGGCGACGTAGAAGCGCTCCAGCGGCAGGGAGGTGCCGCGCGGGGTGCCGTTGCCCCAGGTGACGCCCCGCGCGTTCCTCCGCAGCGCGGGCAGGAAGACGCGGTAGCGGTCGCCGTCGAGGTACAGGAAGGGCTTCTCGCGGGAGAGCGGCGTCGTGGCGAGCGTGGTGTACGGCGGGTCCGGGAAGCTCTGCGCGGGAGCGCCCTCGACGCCCGAGAACACCATGTTCCAGACGGCGTTGGTCCAGCCGCCGACCGAGCTGTCCCGGGTGTACCACTGCTGCTGCGAGTACGGCCCGACCGTGCCGTCGACGCGGCTGTCGGCGATGTAGCCGCCGCTCGCCCAGCCGTAGCCGGACGGGGCGAGGTCGAGCCCGCCGCGCACGTGCATCCGGCGGAACGGCGCGGCCTGCGCGACCGCCCACCGGTTGGTGCCGCTGACCGGCACCAGCGCCAGGTTCTCCGCCGAACGCCAGAAGTTCTGCGTGGCGTTGCCGTCGAACCAGCCGGCGTCGACCGTCACGTCACCGTGGATGGTGGTGTCGTCGGGGGAGAGGCCGAGCCCGGAGACGGAGGTGTAGAAGCCGATCTGCGCGTTGAGCCCGTGGTACGTGCCGGGCCTGAACAGCAGTTGGCAGCGGCCGGCGCCGAACTGCGCCGACTCCTGCCGGGCGAACACCTCGTCGAGCCTGGCCTGGATGCCCGGCGTGGACGGGTCGAAGACGATCACGTCGGGACCGAGATCGCCACCGCCCTTCAGACGGCGCGGTTTCCCGCGTTTCACCGACGGCGCGGCGAAGGCCGCCGAGGGCAGTCCGGCCAGGACCGGGGCGGCGGCCGCGGCGCCGAGCACGGTGCGGCGGCCGATGGCCGGTGGCCGGGAGGACGACGGGGAGTCGGACGTCATGGGGCGGCTCTCCTGGTTCGGGAAGTGAACGGCGTGGGGTGGTGGGAGCGCTCTCTCGCCGCTGAATGGTTCATCCGTGGAACAGATGAGTCAAGGGGTGCGGCAAGAGTCGGACGAGCCCGTCCGAACCCTTGACGTCCCGACTCGAGAAGGTTTAACTCACGTTCTAAATTAAGACGTGAGGCGCTTCCCTCGCGCCGAGGCGCCGCCCCGCGCACCCCGAAAGGGGGCACCGGGAGCCATGCGCGGAATCCGAGCCGCGGCCACCGGCGCCGTCGTCCTGCCTCCCGCACGCGCCGCCTCGGCCCGCGGAGGCGGACCGGGCACCGGCGGCGGGTCCGACACCTCGCCGGTTCCCCGCCGCGACGCCACCTCGTCGCCGGCCTGACGGCGGGAGCCGTCACGTGCCGAATCCCCCGATCCCGAAAGGACTTACGTGACCATCGACTACGCCGCCCTCCCCGACGACTTCCTGTGGGGCACGGCCACCTCGGCGTACCAGATCGAGGGGGCCGTGGCGGAGGACGGCCGCTCCCCGTCGATCTGGGACACCTTCTCGCACACCCCCGGCGCCATCGCGGGCGGCGACCACGGTGACGTCGCCTGCGACCACTACCACCGCTGGCGCGAGGACATCGGCCTGATGCGACGCCTCGGCACCAACGCCTACCGGCTGTCCCTCGCCTGGCCGCGCGTCGTGCCGGGCGGCGACGGCCCGGTGAACGCCGAGGGCCTGGCCTTCTACGACCGGCTGGTCGACGGCCTGCTCGAGGCCGGCATCACCCCGTCGGTCACCCTCTACCACTGGGACCTGCCGCAGACCCTCCAGGACCGCGGCGGCTGGCCCGAGCGCGACACCGCCGAGCACTTCGCCGCGTACGCCTCCGTCGTCGCCGAACGCCTCGGCGATCGCGTGAGCCACTGGGCGACCCTCAACGAACCCCTGTGCTCCGCCTGGATCGGCCACCTCGAGGGCACGATGGCCCCCGGCTGGACCGACCTGACCGCCGCCGTCCGCGCCTCCTACCACCTGCTGCTCGGCCACGGCCTGGCCGCCCGCGCCCTCCGCGCCGCGGCCCCGGGCGCCCAGGTCGGCATCGTCAACAACCTCTCCACGATCCACGCCGCGAGCGACCGCCCCGAGGACCGGGCCGCCGCCGTCCGCATGGACGGCCACACCAACCGCTGGTGGCTCGACCCGGTGCACGGCCGGGGCTTCCCGGAGGACATGCGCGAGGTCTACGGCGTCGAACTCCCGGAGAAGCCGGGCGACCTGGAGACCATCGCGGCCCCGCTCGACTGGCTCGGCCTCAACTACTACTTCCCGCAGGTGGTCGCCGACGATCCCGACGGCCCGGCCCCCCGCGCCGCGTTCGTGCGCCGGGGCGGCGTACCGCGCACCGGCATGGACTGGGAGATCGACGCCGGCGGCATCGAGACGCTGCTGCTGCGCCTGACGAACGAGTACGGCGCCCGCAGGCTCTACGTCACCGAGAACGGCTCCGCCTTCCCGGACGTCGTCCGCCCCGACGGCACGATCGACGACCCGGAGCGCCAGGACTACCTCACCCGGCACCTGGCCGCCTGCGCGTCCGCGGCCCGCAAGGGCGCCCCGCTGGCCGGCTACTTCGCCTGGTCCCTGCTGGACAACTTCGAGTGGGCCTACGGCTACGACAAGCGCTTCGGCCTCGTCCACGTCGACTACGCCACCCAGGTCCGCACCATCAAGGGCTCCGGTCACCGGTACGCGGACATCATCCGCGGTCACGCGGAGCGGAGCCGACGGGCGGCCTGACCGCCGCCGCCCCGGAAGCCGACGAGTGGTCCTCGTGCGGGCGAGGCCGCGCGGCGCCGGCGGCCTCGCCGCTGACGGCGGCGGACGGATTCCGTACGACGCCGCCGTGCGGGGCGAGTCCGGTGGCGCCGGCGCCGCCGATGACGGCGCGCCCGCCGAGGCGCCGACCGTGGACGCGGATCCCGGCCGGACTCCCGGACCGGAAGGGGAACGGCCCCCCGTCGCAT
Organism: Streptomyces caelestis; assembly: GCF_001279005.1. Lineage (GTDB taxonomy): Bacteria > Actinomycetota > Actinomycetes > Streptomycetales > Streptomycetaceae > Streptomyces > Streptomyces heliomycini. The sequence goes on along the minus strand of NZ_LGCN01000132.1, from coordinate 164,491 downwards.
GCGACGAGGGGCCGTTCGTACGGGTGGGGTGCCGGATCAGGCGTGACGGTGGGAGTGGCGGTTGCCGGTGATCAGGCGGTAGAGGGCGAGCAGGATGACGGAGCCGACGATGGCGGCGATCCAGGTGGACAGGTCGAAGAAGCCGTCGATGGAGTCGACGCCGAAGATCACCTTGCCGAGCCAGCCGCCGAGGAGACCGCCCGCGATGCCGATGAGCATGGTGATGATGACGCCGCCGGGGTCCTTGCCCGGCATCAGGGCCTTGGCGATGAAGCCCGCGAGCAGGCCGATGAGGATCCAAGCGATGATGCCCATGAGGGTCTCCTACCTTGTCGTATAAAGTTTCTGTTAGCGCACCGTCTTTACCGTCGGGCCGCTTCCAAACACCTCACGCCGTCATTTGTCGAGACGGCTTCCGTATTGTCCTGTGATGTCCTTCTCCGTCCGATGGAAGAGTCACCGGACAGCGGGCCCGGCATGACGTCTGCCCCCTGCCGATCGGATGACTCCGAAGGGCGGCGCCGGGCCACCGCCCGGCGGGGGCGCGACGCGGAACCGTTCGCCGGTGGCGGGACCGTACGACGCGGGCGCGCCCGAACGCTTCCGGTGCTCGCGCGTCCCGTCGGATGATCGGTGTCATGGTGCTTTCGCCCGCTGTCCGGTGCTGGCTGCTGACCAACGCCGTCCTCCTCGCCGTCATGGGCGTCTGGGGCGCGATCCGTTACCCCCGCCTGCCGGAGCGGATACCGAAGCACATCGGTGTCGACGGAGTGGACGCCTGGACGGACCGGTCGATCGGCAGCGCGTTCGTCCTGGTCTTCGTGTACACGGGCGTGACGGTGCTGATGGCCGGCTGCGCCGAACTGACCCTGCGCATGACACCACGCGACGAACTGCCGGACACGCACGGGCCGTCGTTCGCCGCCGGGCCGTCCTCGTCCGTGGTCAACAGGCCCGGCAGCCGCGCGTCGGCACGCCGGATCGCCCGGGCCCTGTTGCTGTTCAACGCGTGCATCGGCCTCACCGTGCTCACGGGCTGCGGAATACTGTGGCGTTCCACGCCCGATCCCGACGTGCCCGGATGGCTGTTCGCCGCGATGCTGCTGCCGCTCCTCGCCGGCGCCGCTCTGACGGTCGCCGCGGCCCTGGGTGACCGCAAGCGCTGAAACGCACGCGGCCCCGCCCTTCTCCCGGCGCGTGGTGTGCCGGTGGAGCGCCGGCCGGGGCGAGGGCGCGAACCGGCGCCGTGACCGGGAGGGTTCGCCGGGCCGGTGGAGTGGCACGGGAAGTCCGGGCCGTTCGGTACCGTGTTCGCCCGGGGACCTCGGGGAAGAGGCGAACAACTGCCGTCGGCGGGCGACGGCGGCCACGCCGTGACGCGTTCCACGACCACGGACGTCGGCACGCCCTTCGGCCCGGGCCCGGGGGCCGGTTCACGAGACGGACGGGGGGACACCGATGACGACCGCTCACGCTTCGTCCGGGGCGGGGAGCAACCCGCCACCGGAGAGCGACACGGTCATCGACGTACGGGGCCTGCGGATGCGCTACCGCGACCACGAGGTGCTCAGGGGCGTGGACTTCACGGCCCGGCGGGGTGAGGTCCTCGTGCTGCTCGGCCCGAACGGGGCGGGCAAGACGACCACGATCGAGGTCCTGGAAGGCTTCCGGATGCGCTCGGCCGGCGACGTGAGCGTCCTCGGCGCCGATCCGGCCCGCGGGGACGAGCGGTGGCGTGCGCGCCTGGGCATCGTGCTGCAGTCCTGGCGCGACCACGGCAAGTGGCGGGTGCGGGAGCTGCTGGACCACCTCGGCTCGTACTACGCGCCGTACTCCACCGCCCTCGTCCGGAGGCCGTGGGACGTCGACGAACTCATCGCCGCGGTGGGACTGACCGCGCAGGCGCACAAGCGGGTCGGCACCCTCTCGGGTGGCCAGCGCAGACGTCTCGACGTGGCCGTCGGCATCGTCGGCAAGCCCGAGACGCTGTTCCTGGACGAGCCGACCGCAGGTCTGGACCCGGAGGCCCGGAACGAGTTCCACGGCCTGGTGCGCGGGCTCGCTGACGAGCGGACCACCGTCCTGCTGACCACGCACGACCTCGCCGAGGCGGAGAAGCTCGCCGACCGGATCCTCATCCTGGCCGGTGGCCGGATCGTCGCCGACGGCTCGGCCGAGGAGCTGTCCCGGCAGGTGTCGGGGGAGGCCACCGTGCGCTGGACCCGGGACGGGCGGCCCTTCGAGCGGGCGACGACCGAACCCACCCGGTTCGTCCGTCGGTTGTTCGAGGAACACGGTGAGGCGATCGGCGGTCTCGAGGTGCGCCGGGCGAGCCTGGAGGACACCTACCTGACGATGGTGCGGGAGCTGGAGACGGGAAACGGCCCCGGCGAGCGGGCGGCACGCGCTTTCGAGGAGGGACCGCGATGAGTCCGGTGTGGTATGCGGCGAGGCTGGGGGTGCGGCGCGGCCGGACGGAACTCCGGCAGACCTTCACCTCGGGCCAGGACGTGTTCGGGTACGTGCTCTGGACGGTCCTGCTCATGGTGCCGCTGTTCCTGGCCGGGGACGAGCGTCTGAAGGGCGCGGGCATCTCGGCCGGCGCGTTCATGCTGCCGAGCATGGTGGGCATGACGCTCGCGTTCACCGGGATGATGACCACGGCGCAACTGCTCGCGACCGAGCGCGAGGACGGCACGCTGCTACGGGCCAAGGCCGTGCCCCACGGCATGGTCGGCCACCTGGTCGGCAAGATCGTCATGGTGTCGGGCACGGCCCTCGTCTCCATGGCGCTCCCCCTCGTCGTCGGCGTGTTCCTGGTGGACGGGGTGGCCCGGCAGGGCGGCGGAGCGCTGCTGACGCTGGTGTGGGTGGTGCCGCTGGGCCTCCTGGCGACCCTGCCGATGGGCGCCGTCATCGGCTCGCTCGTCGACAGCCCTCGCACCGTCGGCCTGCTGATGCTTCCGGTGATGGGGCTGATCGTGGTCTCCGGCATCTACTTCCCGCTGTCGAAGCTGCCCGAGTGGCTGCAGATCGTGGGGCAGGTCTTCCCCGTGTACTGGCTCGGCCTCGGCCTGCGGGCCGCACTGCTGCCGGCCGGGGCGGTCGCCGCCGAGGTCGGCGCGTCCTGGCGGTACCTGGAGACGGTGGGCGTGCTGGGCGCCTGGGCGGCCGCCGGGCTGCTCCTGGCACCGTCCGTCCTGCGCAGGATGGCCCGCCGGGAGTCCGGGGCCACGATGGCGGAACGGCACCGGAAGGCGATGCAGCGGGTCGGTTAGCGCTGCCCAGGGGCGTCCGGCCGGACCGCCGGACCGCTTCCCACGGTCCGACAGGGCCGCGACATCGCGCAGGCGTACGGAGCAGGCATCGGGTGCGGAGGGCCCGGAGCCCGTGCCGGCTCGTCACGGCTGAGGACACGCCGGGTGGGCCGGTCCGGGGCGGGGCGCCGCCCGCTCGGGCGGACCGGAAAGATATTTGGCCATAGGTATGAAGACGTACTAGGATGAGGGGATGTCCGGTTCCCACGCGTCCGACCAGGACCTCAGCCACGTAGCCCGTGCGCTGACGGCGATCCTGCCGACGCTGAACCGGGCAGTGGACCGACGCCTCGCCCAGGACGTCGCGATCCCCAAGCCCCCCGAGGGGCAGTTGGCGCTGCTGCGGCTCGTCGCGGAGCGGGACGGCATCGCCGTGCGCGAAGCCGCCGACGTGATGCTGATGAAGCCGAACAACGTCAGTGCCCTGGTCTCACAGATGACCCGGCAGGGACTGCTGGAACGCCGGCAGGACACCCGCGACAAGCGAGTGGCGCACCTGCATCTGACGGTGCGGGCACGGCAGGACCTGACCCGGGTGGACGACCTCAGGCACGGTTACGTCATCGAGGCGCTGCGCGCCCTCACCGACGGAGATCTCGACGCCATCGGATCGGCTCTCGCCGCTCTGAACAATCTCGCACAGCGTCTCCACCCCGCCCACTGACGGCGCCACCGCACAACCCGCCCGGCCGATCCGGCCCGGCGGGCGCCGCCCCCTGTTCTCTCAGCACCGTTCTCTCAGCACCCGGGAATCGTCTTCATGTCCTCCACTGCCGTGGATCACTCACCCCTGTCCGCCGGAGCCCCTCAGAGCGTCCGGCGCGGCCGCCGGAGCAATCCGTGGCTGACCCTGACCGCTGTCGCCTTCGGCCTGTTCATGGTCGGGCTCGACGGCAGCGTCGTGTCCATCGCCAACCCCGAGATCGGACGTGACCTCAACGCGTCCACCGCCGATCTGCAGTGGGTCACCAATTCCTATCTCCTCGCCCTGGCCGCCGCGTTGATCCTCGGCGGCAAGCTGGGCGACCGCTTCGGCCGGCGCACGTACTACCTGATCGGTGTGGCCGGCTTCACGGCGGCCTCCGTGGCGATCGGCCTGGCCGGCTCGATCGAGGGCGTCATCGCCTTCCGCGCCGTGCAGGGCTTCTTCGGAGCCCTGCTCATGCCCAACACCCTGGGAATGCTGCGGGCGGTCTTCCCGCCGAAGAAGTTCGGCATGGCCGTGGGCATCTGGGCGATGGTGTCATCCGTGTCGACCGCGCTCGGCCCCATCGTCGGCGGCCTGCTCGTCGAACACGTCAGCTGGGAGTCGGTCTTCTACATCAACGCCCCCATCGGCGTCATCGCGCTCGTGTTCAGCGCGCTCGTCCTGCCGCAGAGCAAGAACTCCACCGGTCATCACCGCTTCGACATACCCGGTGTCGTCCTGCTGGCGCTCGGCCTGCTCGCGGTCGTCTTCGGCGTGGTCAAGGGCGAGACCTGGGGCTGGACCTCCGCCGGCACCCTGGGCACCATCGCCGCGGGCATCGTGATCCTGCTGGCCTTCGGCTGGTACGAGACGCGCGTCGAGCACCCGCTGCTTCCCATGCGCATGTTCCGCAGCCCCGCGCTGACGATCGGCACGATCATCACCGCCGTCAACTTCTTCGTCCTGCTCGGCGTGATCTTCTTCGTGATGCTGTACCTGCAGAACGTCCGCGGCTTCACCCCCGTCGAGGCCGGTGTGCGCACCCTGCCGCTCAGCCTCGCCTCCGTCGTCGCCTCGCCGATCGGCGCCGCGCTCACCGGGCGCTTCGGCGCACGGCTGTCGATGCCGCTGGGCATGGCCCTTCAGGCCGCGGCGTCCTTCTGGATGCTCACCTGGGACGCGCACTCCTCCTACGGCGTGCTGTGGCCGCCGTTCATCGCCCTCGGCCTGGGCGTCGGCATGGTGATGGCGGCCTCCTCCGACGCCATCGTCGGCAACGCCCCCGTCAAGGACGCCGGTGTCGCCGGCGGTCTGCAGGCCACCTCGCTGCAGATCGGCGGTGCGCTCGGCACCTCCGTCCTCGTCTCGCTGATCAGCAGCCGTGTCGGCTCGACGCTCCACGGGGAGCTGACCGCCGCCGGAGTGCCCGCCCCCGTGGCGCAGGGCCTGGCGGAGGCCAAGGACGCGGTGGCGATGGGCGTCTCCCCGGTCTCCGGGGACATGCCCGACCGGCTGAGGGCCGCGGTCGTCGAAGGGAGCGGGCAGGCCTTCATGAACGGGGCCCACAGTGCCGTGCTCGTCACCGGCGTGCTGTGCGTGGTGGGCGCCGTGCTCGCCGCCGTCGGCGTACGGCGCACCGCGCAGGCCCCCGCCCCTCACTGAGGGGCGGTGAACGGGTGACGTGCCCGGCCGGTCCGCGGGGCTCCCGTGGAGACGGCGCCCCGCGGACCGGCCGGGCCGTCCCGCCGAATCGTTGTCCACCGGACGGACCAGCCCTGCCCGGGACACCGGTCGCGGGACCCGGGGGCGACATCGCTGAGGCGTACACGGTGGTCCTGAGGTGCGGGATGCCGGAAGGGCCGGAGCCTCTGCCGGCCTGTCACGGCCGAGGGGCCGTTCGACGAACCGGAAGCGGCCGTCCCGACCGAGGAGAGCCGGCGAGGAGCAGATGAGGAGGTGAGGCCGGGTCCCAGGGGACCCGGGACCCGACCTGCGCCGTCATGCGCGCGCGAGCAGCGACTCCAGGGCCTTTGACGTGGCTGGATGGCGCGTCGTGAGCGCGACGCCCGACGGGGACGGACCGGCGGTCCGTGCCCAGGTGCCGTCGCAGCCCAGCAGCCCCGCCACCGCGTCGCACGCCGCCGGATGCGTTGTCAGCAGCTCCACGCCCGAGAGGGCCGGGGCGTCGGGCCGTGTCCACCCGTCGTCGCAGCCGAGCAGTCCCGCGACCGCGTCGCAGGCCGCCGGGTGCGCCGTGAGCAGTGCCGCGCCGCGGCGGACCTCGGCCACGGGCTTCGCGGCGAACGGATTCGTCTCCGGCATCCGCCACGGCGGCACCCACGCGTCCAGTTCCGCCAGCCGGCCCGGGAAGATCCGGCCGGCCTCGCGGACCATCAGCGGGGCGAGGTCCGCCGCGCCGGAGCGCAGGGTGGTGATCAACAGCGGCAGCCACGGCAGCAACACCGTGTCCGGGAGCCGTCCGAACGCGTTCGACACCGCCTCCACGACCACGTCCGCCAGTCCCGGCACGGGCTCCAGCGCGTGCACGAAGCCGCTCAGGTAGCGCGGGTAGGCGGGCACCACCAGCGGGTTGTCCAGCAGCTCGTCGCACCGCGCCCGCAGTTCGGCCCGGGACAGGGTGCCGAGCTGCACCTGCGCCGCCCACAGCAGCGCCGTCTTCGACGGGTCGTCGGGGTGCGACTGGGCGACCGAGAGCTCCAGCTGGGTCCGGTCGCAGCCCAGTGACAGCGCCAGGCTCTCCATGGAGAACAGGAAGCCGAGCATCGCCGCGACCTGCCCCACCGTCGCGTCCTCGTCCCGGAACGCCGTCGGCAGCAGCGTGCAGTAGTGGGCGTAACCGGTCTTGACGAACGACTCGACCCACCCCGGCAGCACCGGCTCACTGGTGCGGTAGTACGCCAGCAGCGCACGCACCCGGCGCAGCACCTCCGGCGCCCCGTCGACACCGCGCTCGGCGGCGAGCACCTTCAGCGCGTGCGTGCCGAGCTCGTCGGCGAGCCGGTGACCGCCCAGGTACAGGAGCGCGTCCTCGACCGCCGCCAGCACCGTCGCCGTGGTCGCCCGCGGCCCGTACGCGTCGCGCCGCAGCCGCTGCTCCAGGACCTGCTCGAGGCTCACGCCCTCGTAGCCCAGCTCGATCAGCGCCCGCTGGTGCGTCCCGAGCGCCAGGTCCCACGACTCCTGGATCGACCGTTCGCCGAGCCGCCGCTCACCCATGATCGGCCGGGCCGCGCCCTGCGGCAGCAGGCGCCGCAGCATCCACAACACGTCGGAGCACGACCGCAGTTCCGGCCGGGAGGCCATGTCCAGCAGGGCCCGGCGCACCCCGCGCTGCTCGAGCTTCAGCTCCAGCGGTGCGAGCCGGTCGTACACGTCGCGGGCGAGCGGCGGCAGCGAGTCGTACCCGACCCGGCCGATCCGGTCGCCGCCCATCATGATCTCGACGAGGCGCCGCACGTCCCGCCGCCCCGGGACGGCGTCCTTCTCGATGCAGGTGACCGCCGCGTCCTGGAAGTCGTACGGCGTCGGCTTGGCCCGGTCCCGCATGCCGGCGAGCAGGATCGACGTCTCGAAGACGGCGATGGCGTCGGCGGTGGAGGCGAGGTAGCCGCCTCGCCGGGCCGCGCGCACGATCTCCACCGACCAGCCGAGCAGCTCGGCCTCGTCGAGCCCGTCGAGCACGGGCGGCCGGCGCAGGAAGCCGGACAGCCTGTCCGCGGCGGCCCCGGACGGCGCGGCCGGGACGACGGCCGCCTGCGTGCCCGCGGACTTCCTCTTCCCGGCCTGCCCCTGAAGCACGTACGGCTTCACCCGGGTCCGCTTCAGGCCCTTCGCCCACTCCGTCGCCGCGATCGACACCGAGCCGGCGGCGAGGCCGAACTGCGCCTCGATCGCCGCGTGGCTGGACGGGATCAGCCCGTACTGCCAGGTGGTGGCGGTGCGCGGGGAGATCGTGAACGTGTCCGAGCCGCCGTGCACGCCGAACTCCTCGACGCGGCTGGCCGCGTGGAACGCCCCGCACACGTACAGGCAGTCCTCCGGGTCCGTGCCGCTCGCCGCCAGGTGCTCGCGCATCCGGGTCCACATGTACCGCTCGCGGTCCTCGTCCACCCGCAGCCGGGACCCCTCGCCGGGGGCGAGCCGCCGGAACAGGCTGCCGACGAGGAACATGACCTGGCGGTAGGTGTCGTGGTCGCTGTCCCCGAGCGGGACCTCGACGTACTGGTGCCACCACTCCGACCAGTGCCGCACCTTGCCGTGGCGCAGCAGGTGCTCCTCCAGCTCGGCGAACCGGGGCCGCAGGTCGCCGATCCCGACGCCGACGGCCTCACCGTGCAGCGCGGCCCCGTCCTCCTGCGGGGTCCCGGTCTCCTCCCCGGCCGGCTCGTCCCTCCTGTCCCACTGGAAGACGTGGTCCGAGGACCGGTCGACGAGGACCAGCTCGACGCCCGGGGTGTCCAGGGCGTACGCGATCGCCTGGTACTCGGCGGACGCCTCCGTGATCGGCGCCACCACCGACAGCGGGGCCCAGTCGGCCGGGAAGCCGTCGACGTCGCCGGCGAAGGCCTGCACCGCCACCGGCAGCCGGCAGTTGCGCAGCTCGGTCAACAGCGGCGCCATGTCCTCGCACAGCTCCAGGTACACCACCTTGGGCTGCTTCTCGCGCAGCCGGCGGGCCATGGCGAGCGCCGAGGCGGGGGAGTGGTGACAGACGGGGAAGATCTCCAGCGGCTCGCGCACCGCCCGGTCGACGTCGTCGACCATGCCGAGCAGGATGCCCTCCAGGGCGTCCGGTCCGCCCGCGAACTCGGCCGCCGCCTCCTGGAGTTGCCCGCGCAGCGCGGCGAACGACGTGCTCTCGTGGGATCCGCTCATGACAGGGTGGCGATCGCGTCGCGGCCGCCCTCGAGGAACTCGGGCCAGGAGCCGCCCTCCTCCTTGCTGCGCGGCTCGACGACACCGTGCAGGTACTTGTTGAGGATGGCCAGGTCCTCGGGCTCGCGCCGGGTGAGCGAGCCGACCAGCGAGGAGGCGAGGGCGCGGGCGGTCAGGGTGCGCTCACCGAAGAAGTTGCCGTGCAGCACGGCGTCCTCCAGCACGCCGATCTGCTCGGCCGTCGACAGCGCGGACTCCAGCTTCTCGTCGTCGCTGCCGGCCGCCGCGGCGGACGCCCGCAGGTCGGCGAAGCTCTGCAGCAGCACGTCCAGCAGGGTCGGCGGCACGTCCAGCTCGATCGAGTGCCGGCGCAGCAGCTCCTCGGTGCGGAAGCGGACGATCTCCGCCTCGCTCTTCTTGTTCGTCACCACCGGGATGCGCACGAAGTTGAAACGGCGCTTGAGCGCGGAGGAGAGGTCGTTGACGCCCCGGTCGCGGCTGTTGGCCGTGGCGATGATCGAGAAGCCTGGCTTGGCGAAGACGATGTTGTCGTCACCGCCGCCGCTCTCCAGCTCGGGGACGGAGATGTACTTCTCGGACAGGATCGAGATCAGCGCGTCCTGGACGTCACTCGTGGACCGGGTCAGCTCCTCGAAACGGCCGATGGCGCCGGCTTCCATCGCGGTCATGATCGGCGAGGGGATCATCGACTCCCGCGACTGGCCCTTGGCGATGACCATCGACACGTTCCACGAGTACTTGATGTGGTCCTCGGTGGTGCCGGCCGTGCCCTGCACCACCAGCGTGGAGTTGCGGCAGATCGCCGCGGACAGCAGCTCGGCCAGCCAGCTCTTGCCCGTGCCGGGGTCGCCGATGAGCAGCAGGCCGCGGTCGGAGGCGAGCGTGACGATCGACCGCTCCACGAAACTGCGGTCGCCGAACCACTTCTGCGCCACCTCCCGGTCCAGTCCGTCGGCCCGCTCGGAGCCGAGGATGAACAGCCGGACCATCTTCGGGGACAGCCGCCACGAGAACGGCTTGGGGTTGTCGTCGATCGACTCCAGCCAGTCGAGCTCCTCGGCGTACTTGATCTCGGCGGGGGCGCGCAGCAGGTCGGACATGAGGGGAAGGCCTTTCCGTACGGTGGTGATCACGGCGAGGGTGCGTCCGGTGATCAGGTGAGGAACGTCTTGAGTTCGTGCACGAGCTTCTTGATGTGGCCGGAGATCACCGGCGTGCCGAGGTCCTTGAACTTCTCCCGGAACCACGGGTTGACGCTGCCGCGTCCGGAGCTGGTCACCGAACCCACCGGGATGAACTTCGCCCCCGAACGGTGGATGGCGGCCATGCTCTCGAACAGCTCGTCGGTGCGCCATTCGTAGAAGTCGGAGATCCACACCACGACGGTGTTGCGCGGCTCGGCGATCTTCGGCCGGGCGAGCGCCATGGCGACCGTGCCGTCGGTGCCGCCGCCGAGCTTGGTCCGCAGCAGCGTCTCGAACGGGTCGTGCGCCCAGGGCGTGAGGTCCAGCGCCTGCGTGTCGTACGCGATCAGATGGACGTCCACCTTCGGCAGCCCGGCGAAGATGGACGCCAGGATGGTGCAGTTGACCATCGAGTCGACCATCGAGCCCGACTGGTCCACGACCACGACGAGCCGCTGCGGTGTCGTCCTGCGGCTGGTGTGCCGGTAGTAGAGCCGGTCGACGTAGAGCCGCTCCTCCTCCGGGTCCCAGTTGGTGAGGTTCTTCCAGATGGTGCGGTCGAGGTCGAGGTTGCGGTAGACGCGCTTGGGCGGGACGGACCGGTCGATGTCACCGACCGTGGACTTCTCCACCTGCGTGCGCAGCACTTCGGTGACCTCGTCGACGTAACGCCGGATCAGCGCCTTGGCGTTGGCGAGGGCGACACCGGAGAGGTTGTCCTTGTCGCGCAGCAACTGCTCGATCAGCGACATGCTCGGCGTCAGCCGGGAGGCCAGCGCCGGATCGGCGAGCACCTCGCGCAGACGCATGCGCCGGACGAGACCGGCCTCGATGGAACCCAGCTCCGGCCCGATCTCGGGGATCAGGCGGCCGAGGTCGGGCGTGGGGCCGCCGTGACCGGTGCCGGTCGGGCCGGCGCCCCTTCCGGCTCCCGCGGGGCGCCCGCCGCGCAGCTCGCCGGGCCGGCAGCCCAGCGCCCGCTCCAGCCAGCCCGCGTCCGCCTGCCAGCGCGCCAGCTGCTCGGCGGTGACGGCGCCCGAGCCGGACGCGAAGACGTTCAGCAGCACCTTCGACGCGAGCGCCGCGCGCCGCACCTCGGCGGCCCGGTCACGCGCCCCGTCCTCGTCCGGCTCGGGCGTCATCAGCCCGTCGAACTCGGCGGCCAGCTCCGGGTGCCGCTGCACCATGGAGTCGACGGACGCCCCCGGATCCAGCAGCGCGGCCGGCAGACCGACGTCCTCGACCACGGCCAGGCTCGCCGCTTCCAGGCCGGCCTGCTCCTCGGGGTCGAATAGCCGGGCCAGCAGCCGCCAGTACAGCACCTGCCGCCGGTTCTCGTCGGGATCGGGCGCCACAGCGCCCGCAAGGGTCGGCTCGCTCATTTCCGCAGCAGCTTTCCCGCGCGCTCGCGCAGTACCTTCACGGCGTCGGTGGCGGCCTTCTCGGCGCGCACGCCGGCCTTGTCCGTCGTACCCCCGGCCCAGGCCCCGGCATGGACGGCGACGGTCTTCCTGCGCACCGTCCTCTCCACGGCGAGCGGCTGGAGCAGGAACTCCCCGGCGTCCCAGCGCAGCAGCCCGACACACGCACCGGACGAGGCGACGACCTCGGGGGTGAGCGGACCGGCGGCCGGAACGCGGTCGGTGTCGACGGCGAGACGCTGCCCGGCCACCTGGAACGCCACCCCGTTCCCGTCCTCCTCCACGGCGTACCCCTCCAGCAGGACGGGCACGGCGATCCGGGCCGGGTGCCGGTCGAGCGGAGCGGTCGCGAAGGCGGCGGCGGTGGGCAGCGCCACCCGCGCGGTGGCGAAGACCTCGGCGGGCTCGCCCGCACGGGCCCGCGCGTCGTCCCAGATCAGATCGCCCTCACCGGTGACGGGCATCGCGTCGAGGTCCATGGCACGCCCCTCGCTCACGGCGGCCAGCAGGGACAGGTGCGGCCGGAGCAGCTGCCACAGCCCCGCCCCGACGACGGTGTCGGGTTTCGGCGCGGACACCGAGGCCCGCACCAGCCTCGGCGTGCCGCCGTCCGCCGGCTCGAAGACCGCGTGCACCTGCGCCTGTACGGCGGTGGCGTGCTCCTGCACGTCGACACCGAGGGGCAGCAGGCGCCCGGTCGCCCCGGCGACCGCCGGGGCGGACGCCGCGCCGGGCAGGGTCAGCAGCACGGCGCGCGACCACAGGTCGGCCCACCGCCGTACGGGAACGTCCTCCAGGGTCGCGCCGGGGCAGGAGGCGGCGAGTTCGGCGGCGAAGCCGTCGAGCAGCGCGGCCAGGCGGCGCAGCCCCGGCTCCGGCAGCATCGCGGACACGACGGGGGCGGCACCGGCGACCAGCTCGTGGTCGATGCCGTGCCACCCGGCCCGCGCCAGATCGCACAGCCAGCTCCGGGCGGCGGCGTGCAGGTTGACCGCACGGTCCGCCCCGGCGGCCGCGGCGGTGCCGCTCTCCTCGGCCCCCGGCCGCCCGACGGCCTCCCCGACCCGCGCGACGAGCGCGTCGTGCACGGAACCGAGCAGCGCGGTGCGCGCGGCGGCGAGCGCCACGAAGTGGTCCTCGCCGGCCGCCCCCGCGGCCGTCTTCTCGGCCGCCTCGGCGACCCGCCCGGCCAGCGGTGACCCGGCGACGGCCTCGGCGAGCCCGGCCAGCCCGACGGCCTGGGCGGGCTGCGGACGGAGCAGGCCGTCCACGAGGACCCCGTCGAACCCGTCCACGGCCGCGAGGGCCTCGTCGAGCCCGTCGACGGTGTCGTTCAGCAGATCGGCACGCATCACGCCACCGCCCTCGTCGTCGGGAACCACTGCATCTCGGGCAACGGGGCGGTGGTCGGCTCGAATTCGAGATAGGCCAGATGCCGCAGGAACCGGCTGAACACCTGCGCCGCCGCCGAACCGTCGCCGTTCACGGGCCGCGTGGCGGTCATCGCGTGGGTGACGTCGTCCCCGTCGGGCGCCTCCCCGCCGACCTCGACCTTCAGGTACCGGGTCACCCGCTCGACGCCGTACTGCAGCACGGCCTCGAGGACGAGCGCCCGTATGTGGTTGCAGAACCACCCCCGCGCCCCGCCGCAGGGCCGGTTGTTGTTGGTGCTGCACGCGAACGCGTACGTCCCCGCCTCGACGGACGACACGTACACCCGCCCGATGTCCGACCCGCTGGACACCACCCCCTGCAACCGCCCGTCGGCCAGCTCCACGAACGGCACCTTCGCGAGCTTCCGCGGCCGCGCGGGCGGCACCACCCGCGCCGTACTCGACTTCTCCCGGACCGACAACGCACCATCTCCCATGCATGCGAAAGGGGACGTCAACGCCAGAACGGCGCGACGAGATCAAGCTATCGGCGGCCACTGACAACGCCCTCGGTACAGGACGGGAGCGGAGACACCGGGCGGAACGTCCGTTGTTGACGTCGTCAACGGTCGTCTTTCGTTGATGCGCGGCCGGGGCGCTGTGTACCGTAGTCGGTATGCCACAGACTCCGGCCACGCCGACGAACCCGTTGGTCACCGGCTCCGAGATCGCCCGTATCGCGGGCGTCACCCGCGCCGCCGTGTCGAACTGGCGACGGCGGTACGACGACTTCCCGGCCCCGGCCGGCGGCGGCGCCAACAGCCCGCTCTTCGACCTGGCCGAGGTCCAGGCCTGGCTGGACAAGCAGAGCAAGGGCCAGGACGTCACCGACGAGGTCCAGCTGTGGCAGCTGCTGCGGGGAGCCTACGGAGACGACGTCCTCGGCGGGCTCGCGGACCTCGCCCACGCCCTCGCCGCCCCCCGGAAGAAGGCGCCGGCCGCGCTGCCCGACCAGGCGGTCCGGCTCGCCCGCCGCATGGCGGACGGCGGCTCCGCCGCGGACGTGGTGAACGGCCTTGCCGAGCGCTTCACGGAGTCCGTGCGGCGAGCGGGTTCGGACCAGGTGACCTCGCCCCGAGTGGTCCGGGCCGTCCGGCACTTCACCGGCGACGTGGCGGCCGACGCGGTGCTGTTCGACCCGGCCTGCGGAATCGGCACCCTGCTGCTCGCCCTCGGCGCCGGACAGGGCGCCAGGCGGTACGGCCAGGAAGCGGACGCCCGCAGCGCACGGCTCGCGCAGTCGCGCGCCGACCTCGCCGGGCTCTCCGGCACCGAGATCACGTCGGGCGACTCCCTGCGCGCGGACCGGTGGCCCGACCTCAAGGCCGACCTCGTCGTCTGCGATCCGCCGGTCAGCGACACCGACTGGGGGCGGGAGGACCTCCTCCTCGACCCCCGCTGGGAGCTCGGCACCCCCTCCCGCGCGGAGGGCGAACTCGCCTGGCTCCAGCACGCCTACGCGCACACCGCGCCCGGCGGTCGCCTCGTCATGGTCATGCCCGCCTCGGTGGCCTACCGCAAGGCCGGCCGCCGCATCCGGGCCGAGCTGGTCCGCCGGGGCATCCTCACCCAGGTCACCGCGCTGGCCCCGGGCACGGCCGCCGCGCACTCCCTCCCCGTGCACCTGTGGCACCTGCGCCGCCCGCGGACCCCGGACGACGCGGCCACCGCCGTACGCATGGTGGACCTCACGTCCAACGACCCGGACGACCCCCTGGAGCCGCGGCCCCGGCAGATCACCGAAGTCCCCCGGATCGACCTGCTCGACGACCTGGTCGACCTCACCCCGGGCCGTCACGTCGAGGAGTCCCACCGCGACTACGCGACCGAGTACGACACCCTGCGCCAGGAGCTGACCGAACAGGTGCGGCGCCTGGCCGAACTGCTCCCCACCCTGGTCGCCGGCGAGGGCACCGGCGCCCTGGACGGCCCCAGCGTCAGCGTCGCCGACCTGATCAGGGCCGGACTGGTCGAGCACGCGGACCCGGAACCGGTCTCGGTCAGCGACCAGCTCGACACGGACTTCCTCCAGGGCTTCCTGCACAGCGCCGCCAACAGCCGCCGCTCCACCACCGCCAGCGGCACCTTCCGGCTCGACGGCAAGGGCGCCCGCATCCCGCAGATGGACATCACCGCACAGCGCGGGTACGGGGCCGCCTTCCACGCGCTGCGCGAGTTCGAGGAGCGGTCGCGGAGGGTGGCGGACATCGGCCGGCAGATCGCGGCACTGGCGCGGGACGGACTCGGCAACGGGGCGCTGAAACCGGGCGCCTGACACCTCCGCGTCGAAAACGTGTACGCGCATCCCCCGGGCGTCTGGCACGATGAGACGCTGCGTCGAAGCGTCTTCACGCGGGCCGAGCACCTTGACCGAAGGGGATTCCATGGCGGACTGGATCTACATCCTCGATCCGCGCAAGGACACACTGGACGGTGAGCCGTCCGACAAGGAGACGATGCTCCAACTCGCCCAAGAGGAACCGGAACTGGAGCTCTGGCTCAGCCGCCGCAACCGCATGGAGCCGGGCGACCGCCTCTGGTTCTACTTCGCGCGGCCCGAGGCGGCGGTCGCCGCGGTGGCCGAGGTCGACGAGGAACCCCGCCCGGACGACGAGGACCCCGGCGTCCCCTTCCTGGTCCCCGTCACCCTGCTGACCGAGGCGACGAAGGAGCTGTACCGGGACCCGGTGAGCCGCGAGGAACTCGGCCTGGGCCAGGTGCGTTCGGTGCAGAAGGTGAAGCCGCAGGCCCTGCCGGTGCTGCTGGCACGGGCGGGACTGCAGGCGGGCGCGGCGGCGCCGGCCGGGGGAGCCGGGCGAGGGCAGGGCCGCCCGTGACACGGAGGAGGCCCGGCTTCTGCGCGCCGGCGCTCCCGGTCGCCGCCGTCGCGGGATCTCCGGCCCGGGCCTCCGGGCCGGAGATCGCGCGGATCCTTACGGGGCGTTCCTTTGGCCGAAGGCCTTGACGGCCGCCCGGCGTTCCGGATCGAACGCGTCGACCGTCCCCGCTCCCAGGCCCGGCGTGTCCCTCCAGGACCGGAGCTTGCGGGCCACACCCCGCACCTTCGGGTGGGCCGGACCGAGAGCGATCTCGAAGTGCGACTCCTGGGGCGAGGCGAAGTCGCCGCCCCAGACGACGGCGCCGTCCAGCTCGGCCAGGATGTCCCGCACCACCACCAGCTCCTGCGGGTACAGACCACCGCGTACCCCCAGCGGGTAGGCGTGCGGCCGGATCGCCATCGCCGTGCCCGACAGGTAGTTCGACTCGTGGGGCCGACGCACCTCGCGGGACGTGGTGTGGCCCGCCACGTCCTTCTCGCGCAATGGGTCGATCTCGTAGTGGAAACGCCGGGCGACGTGCAACAGGAGCGTCGCGGCGTCGCCGTCGGCCAGACGCACGGTCAGGCCGCTGCCCTCGATGGTGTGGGACGCGGCCTCGTCGAGGATCTTCCAGCCGTTGGCCGAGCGGCTGCCGCGCCAGGCGGCCGCCGCCCGGTCCGTCCGGGCCGGGGCGGCGGCCGCGGCCGGGGCCGTGTCCAGGAGGCCGAGGGCGGCGGCCCCGGCCAGGCTCCCGGTGGCGCCGAGCACACGGCGTCTGCTCAAAGCGGTCATGGAGTGCCCTTCTTGTCGGTACGGAGTCGGATGACGGTCAGGCCCACGGCACAGGCCAGGCAGAGCAGCGCCAGGACCGGGAGCACGACCAGAGCCGGGTTCACCCACGCCGGGACCAGGTCGTACCCCGCATGACACTTGTCGTGCAGCGGGAACCACCGCGTGTACTCCTCGAAGTTCGCCCTGCGGTACGCCCGGTCGTAGGTCTGGCCCGCCTGGTGGCAGGCCTCCTCCGGGTCCAGGGACGCCCCGGCGAGGGAGCCGATGAGATAACTGACACCGGCTCCCAGCAGGAGGAGCACCGCGCTCCAGGTGAACCACGCGGGACTGCGCCGCCACGTGCCGGAGAGCAGCGGGCGGCTCCAGAACCACAGGCAGACCAGGAGGGGCAGGAGGAGCGGGATGAGAAGGAGGGCCATGGGCTGAACTCTGCCGGTTCTTCCCCGCCTACCGTGCCGCGGCCCGCTGCGCGGCCTGCTTGCGGTAGACGGCCAGGTTCTTCTCGTACGTGGCGGCCAGGCTGTTCTCCAGGCCGATGAGGGCGAGCTGACGGTCGGAGAAGCCCTGACAGAACTGGGCCAGCTTCTCCGTGTTGCCGGGAACGAGGACGAAGTCGGCCGGCAGGGCGACGCCCGCACCCGTGATGAGCGCGAGCCGGGCCGCGTCGACGGTGATGTCGGACGGGCCGGCCAGGATGTCCCAGCAACTCGCGCGCGCGTTGGTGGCGTTCTCCCAACGCCGGTCGAAGTGGCTGCGGAAGCGGGTCAGAGCGCCCCCGTCGTTGTAATGCGCCTTCATCCAGCCGACGACGTTCCCGCCCCCGGCGACATGCTTGGCCAGCAGGTACCCGTCGACGTCCTCCAGCATGTCCGTGTAGCCGAAGCTGGAGACGGTGCCGGGGACGGCCAGCTTGGCCTGGCAGAACGTGAGCGGCGAGGCGTACTCGTCCACCGAGTTCCGCCAGTCCGCCCAGAACGTCATGATGTCCCCGCCCCAGCCGGCGATGTCGCCGCCGGTGGACTCCTTCTTGTCGGACGGGTCGGAGTTCTCCAGGAAGCCGTTGGCCGTGGCCATCAGGTGGGTGGCGTCGAGCTGGTAGCCCGTGACGGTGTCGGTGAAGGAGTCCTGGACCGACATCCCGCGGCTGTCGCAGTACTCGACGAAGTCCTCGTCGTAGCTGTTCGCCAGCCACCACCACTTCAGGCCCCGGTACTTCTCGTGACGGATGTACTCCATCACCAGCCGGCTGGCGTTGGTGCCGACGTCGTTCGACGCCTTGTACGCGACGGCGTGGTCGTAGAGGCGCTGCACGTAGGCGATGTACGTGTCGGCGGGACCGCCCGTGCTGTTCACCGAACGGACGCCGGGCTCGCCGTCGCGCCGCCAGACGTCCCGGTCCAGGTCGAAGGTGTCCGAGCCGTTGGTGACCTGGAACTCCTTGATCTGGTTGATCGCCCAGTTGGAGGGCAGGGGGTAGCCGAGGTTCCCGGAGAAGCCCCAGGACATGCCGGAGACGAAGGAGAAGCGCGCACCGGTCTTGGCGGTGACGTTGATGCAGACGTTGCGGGAACCGTAGACGCCGTGGAAGTACTTCTTGCCCCGGCTGGCGAGGCCGGCCACCACACCGTTGAAGTAGACGACGATGCCCTCCGGTTGACCGTCGATCTCCCACTGCTGGGCGTCGTAGTCGACCGCGAAGTAGATCGTCGTGCCGCGGTTGAAGCCGTACTCGCTCGCCAGGTCGTGCGCTTTCAGGGCGTGCTGGAAGCCCTGGCTGTAGGTGAAGTCCGCGAGCCGGCGCGCGTTGTCCTGGTAGATCGGGAAGACGCGCAGGCCGGCGTCGAAGATGGTCTGCAGCTCGCCGGGTTTGATCTCCTTGTCGAGCGTGGACCCCGGCGGATCGTAGAGGTAGCGGCCGACCAGGCGGTAGTCGTTGTCGTACAGCCAGCGGGCACGGGAGGCGGTGATCTCGAATCTCGTGTCCGAACCGGTCGCCGCACGGTCCGCGTTGCCCATGGACACCAGCAACTGGGACCAGGTGTCGTACTCGCCCACGCCGTAGGCGGCGTCTTCCGGCGCGTACAGCTGGGAGAACTTCTGGAAGACCTGGACGAACTCCTTGGTCTTCGCGTCGAAGGTGCTCTTGAACGTCGTCCGGACCTCCGAGTCGTCCAGGCCGCGCAGGATCACCGGCTCGTTGAAGACGCAGGCCGCGGTGAACAGCTGCACGAAGATGCCCGAGTCGCCCTCCCGCACGGGATGGCTGCGCAGACCGGCCTGGGTGCCGGGGCCGAAGTTGCCGTTGGGGCTGAGTCCCAGTTCGTACTGGATGGCGATCACCAGGGACTTCTGCACGTCCCGGGAGTAGATGCCGTCGCACGGGCCGATCGAGTAGGCGTCCCGCTGCCAGTAGCGGTTGTTGAGCCACTGCTGGATGGACCGGATCTTCTCCGTTCCGCCCGCCACGACGACGTACGCGTCCATGTTGAGGATGCACTTGAAGATCTTCGGAGTGGTGACGCCGCCGGACGTCCCCGTTCCGCCGTCGGGCAGGCCCATGTCGACCAGGAGGGCCTTCACCGCCTCCGTGGTCACGGCCCCGTACTCGCCGTAGCCGTTGGCTCCCCAGTAGCCCTTGCAGAACAGGCCGTGCTGGAGGATGCGGACGATGTTGGCGTTCTTGTCCCAGCCGAAGCCGATGTCGCCGAGCGCCTGGAGCCTGGAGAGGGTCGTCGGGCCGAAACTCGCCACCACGGGACTGATGCCCAACTCGTGCTGGAGACCCATGGTCAGCGCGTACATCGTGGACCAGCCGGTGCGCCCGTCCTCGGGGCACCTGACGTATCCGGCGACAGATCCGTAGGTGGCATTCACCCATTGCTGCGCCTCGAGAACCTTAGCGTCAGCCAAGTCCGCCACTCCTTCTGTGGTGAGAGCCGCAGCGATGGCGGCTGGTGGGAAATCGAACTGGGCGTGGAAGAACGCGCCCGTGTCGTCAGCGGTCGCCCGGACGGGACGCGCCCGGAACAGGAAACACGGAATACGGAATGTGAATGCGGAGTGCGGTGCCTGTGCGCCGGAAGGGGGCGACGCATCACGTGAGAGAGGCAGGCGGAATTTCCTCACCGCGTGATTCCCGGGACGTCGGCGAAGAATTCCGTTTCATTCCGTGGAACGGTGGCGTGCGGCAGTCCCGTCGGCGCCGCGCACCATGCGCTTCCCGCGTCCGCGTCCGCCGGACGTCACGGGCCCGCCCTCACGCCGCGGCGCGGGCCCGATCAGTTGCAGCTCCCGACCGTCTGAACGCGGTCGACGAGAACATTGCCGTTGGACGCCTCCATGTAGGAGTAGACCGTCCCGCAGTAGCCCCGCTTCTGGTAGACGGGGCCAGCGTAGGAACCGAAGGCGCCGAAGTCCTCGGCGGGGGCGTCGGCGGTGTAGTTGGAACGCAGACGCACACCCATGTACTTCGTGTAACCGCTGTCGTTGAAGAACACGGCACAGATCGGCTTGTCGTAGTACCCGCTGCCGGACGTGCCGTTGGTCCAGGTGTACGTGGTGCCGTAGCCGTCGTAGCGCCACGCCCCGGTGGAGATGGTGTAGCCGGATCCGCACACGTTCGCGGCGGCGACGGCTGTCGGCGCGTCGGCCTCGATGATCCGTCTCGTGTCCGCCGACGCCCTCTCGTCGACCTGAACGCCCTCGACGTCGACGGTCGCGAGCGTCGTGCTGGTCTGCTTCGTCCGTGCGGGGGCGTGCTCGGCCGCGGAGGAGGCGGGTGCGGCGGTCATGAGGCCCAGGGCGGCGGTGGCCGCGATGCCGATGCGTATCGCTGTCTTCACTCGTGCTCCTCGTCAGAGATTCCCGCCGGGATATTCGGCCCGCGTCACCGCACATCTCGGTGCGGGGTTTTCGATGGAAGGCTCATGTCCTGGGAGGTGATGTCGCCCGAGAGCGCTGCGGTCGCCCTGACCATAGATCAATTGCAATGCAGGGGGAAGGGCGCGAGTCGAGAGTCCGGACGACGGGGCGACGTCGTCGCCGAGCGTTTTACGGGACTTCCGATTTCCTCTCTTTGTGAGGCCGTCACGCACTTTGCCGCCTTTCCCATGCATTCAATCGGCTGTTTCCGGCCAATTTCCCGTACGGCCGTGGGCCGGCCCCGCACCGTCCGGATCTCCGGCCCGGGGGCGGAGAACCGGGTGCTCGAGGGGGCGTGGAGTCGTCACTGCCGCGGTGCACGCCCGCGATGTGCCGACGAGTTCCGGCCACGCCGGGCGGAGGGGTGGCGCACGGAGGGCGCCACCGCGACGTGAGCGGAGAGTGAGGACCCCACGCTGTGACCCTGCTCACCTCGGCCGGAAGGGCCGTCGACGAGGAGGGGAGCGGCGGGACTTGGGCTCCCCGACGATCCGAAACGGTGCGGGTTCCGGATCGTCGGCGGTGCGGGAGCGGTCCGGTGGGGACGCGAGGCGTCTGTCCCCCGCGGGCGCGGGAGGCCCCGCGGCCGCGGGCGGTGGCCGCTTCGGTGGCCGGGCCGGATATTCGCGGTCGTGGCACTTGCCGAGGGGGTTCCCGCGGTCGGCCCTCGCCGCACCAGCCGCGCCCACGTGGTACGCGTCGGACGCCGGGACACCGGGAATCTTCACGCGCGTGCGCGCAGGTACGCCTCCAGCTCCGCCGCCCCGGTCAGCATCGCGCGCGAGCGGGCGGACAGCCGATCCCGCCAGTCGCGCAGCGCGTCCTCCAGGGGCTCCAGCCCGCCCGCCGTACGCACCTGCTGGATCAGGGGCGCGATCTGCTCCAGCAGGTAACCACCGCGCCTGAGTTGGTGCGCCAGCCGGGCGTCGCGTACGTCGGACTCGTCGTAGACCCGGTACCCGGTCACCGGATCCCGGCGCGGTCGCACGAGCCCGGCGTCCTCCCACTTGCGCAGCGTCGCCGGCCGGACCCCCAGCTCCTCGGCCAGCGGCCCGATGAACGTACGGCCGGGCCGGATCGGCGCGGCGTCGTGCGCGGCGCCCGTACGGCGGGAGAGGCCGCGCAGGGCCCTCTCGACGGCCTGGAGCGTGCGCCGGTCGTCGAGCGACCGGGCGTGGCTCTCGTCGATCAGGCGGAACGCCTCGTCGGCGGCGCCCCGGTTCACCGCCTGCATGATCGCCGTCGCCGTCGGGTGACCGTGCCCGGGCACCAGGGCGAGGAAGGCGCGCAGGGCCCGCGCGTGCAGCGGGGTGTAGGTGCGGTAGCCGGCCGCCGTGCGGTCGGCGGCGGGGAGGATGCCGGCCGCCTCATAGTTCCTGACCGCCTGGGTGGACAGACCGTGCCGTCGTGCCAGGTCGACCGGCCTGAGCTTCTCGCCGTTTTGAAGGTTTTGCCCCACCTGGCGGACGATATCGCGCCCAAGTCTCCACCGAAAGTTCAACGATACCGTTGAAGGCATGGCAACCGACATCACGGACATCGCCCATGCCGTCGAGGCCGCGGCCGTCATGGAGCTGCTTCCGGCCCGCCCGCGCGTTCTCGCCCTGGGCGAGCCCACCCACGGCGAGGGCGCCCTGCTCGCCCTGCGCAACGACCTCTTCCGGCAGCTCGTCGAGCAGGAGGGCCACCGGACGATCGCCCTCGAGAGCGACTGTGTGAAGGGCCTGGTCGTGGACGCCTACGTCACCTCGGGCACGGGCACCCTCGACGAGGTCATGGAGCACGGCTTCAGCCACGGGTGGGGAGCGTTCCCGGGCAACCGCGAACTCGTCCGCTGGATGCGGGCGTACAACGAGGACCGCCCCGCGCCGGAGCGGCTCCGCTTCGCCGGTTTCGACGGCCCGCTGGAGATCACCGGAGCCGCGAGCCCGAGGCGCTCCCTCACCGCGCTCCACGACCACCTCGCGGCCCACGTCGACGCGGACCTGCTGCCCTGCACCGCGGAGACCCTCGACCGCCTGCTCGGCCCCGACGAGCCGTGGACGGACCACGCGGCGATGACGGACCCGTCCCGGTCCGTGGGCCGCTCGGCCGAGGCCGGGGAACTGCGGCTGCTCGCCGACGACCTGGTGGCGCTGCTCGACACGCAGGCCCCGCACCTGATCACCGCGACCTCGCGGGACGACCTGGA
The DNA here is from genome assembly GCF_001279005.1 of Streptomyces caelestis. Classification (GTDB taxonomy): domain Bacteria; phylum Actinomycetota; class Actinomycetes; order Streptomycetales; family Streptomycetaceae; genus Streptomyces; species Streptomyces heliomycini. The sequence continues at coordinate 141,808 of NZ_LGCN01000132.1, read as the reverse complement.
CCGTGCGCGCCTGCACGGCCGCACCGCCACCGGCCTGCTGCGCTACCACTCCTGGATGGCCGACGCCTCACCGGCCCGCATGACCCGGCTGCTGGCCACGCGGGACGCGATGATGGCCGGCAACCTCCTCGCCCTCGCCGACCGGGGCCCGGTACTCGTCCACGCCCACAACAGCCACCTCCAGCGGGACAGGAGCACGATGCGCATGTGGGGCCACCCGCCGCTGGAGTGGTGGAGCGCCGGCGCCCTCGTGAGCGCCCGGCTCGGCGAGCGGTACGCCTTCCTGGCCACGGCCCTCGGCACGCTCCGGCATCACGGAGTGGACACCCCGCCCCCGGACACCCTCGAGGGACTCCTGCACACCCTCCCCGAGGACCGCCGCGTCATCGACGCACCCCGGCTGGCCACCGCCCTCGCCGACACGCGCCCCGCTCCCCGGGTGTCCCCGTACTTCGGCTACGCCCCCCTCGACCCGGCCCACCTGCCCCGGACCGACGGGGTGGTGTACGTCAGGGACGTCCCACGGGGCTAGGGTCTTCCCGCCACGCACCGGAACCCCAGCCCTTCATGGCGTGCGGCCGTGGACGGCGTCGTCCCGGAGCATGTCTCCATCGAGAGCGTGCGGGCGCTCGCGCCGGGGGCGCCGAGCGGGAACGGCTGCGGCAGGAGCCGGCCCGGCCGGAGCCGCCCGTCCGGCGGAGCGCGAGCGCGGGCCCCCCGCCGGGGGGGGCGCGGGCGGGGAACATGCCGGGGCGGGGGGGGCCGGCCGGACGCCGGTCCCCGCCGCACCGCTGCCGACGGCTCAGCCGTAGGGGATCACCAGTACGGACTTGTCCGTGCCCGTCTGGAGCTTGGATGTGCCGTTGCCGATGGCGCTCCACACCTCGAGGCGTACGGTGCCGCCCTTGAGGTCGCCCGGTGTGCCCGTGGCCGCCTTGAGGCCGCGGGCCTGCGTGTACTCCTCCCATCCGGTGACCGGGTCGGTCGCGAAGTAGTGGTACGTCTCGGTCCGGTCGAAGCTGCCGTCGCCGGTGAGGTCGTAGCTGATCCGGGCCTGCTGGCCCAGCCCGACCGCGGTGCCCGCGTCCACCTGGAGCCGGAAGGCGGTCTGCGCGCCCGGGGTGAGCGTGCCGTTCACGCCGCGGACCTCGTAGACGAGGGGCTGGTACGGGGCGCCGTCGCGGTTGACGCCGCCGGCGGAGGCGATGGTGTCGCTGCCCGCCGTGCCGCCGGTCGCCGTGGTCAGGGCGCCGCCGCTGCGCAGCTGGAAGGTGTTGCCGGTCGGCGGCTCCGGTTCCGGGTCGGGATCCGTGGACCCGGTGCCGCTGCCGGTCGCGGTGGAACGGGCCGGTACGGAGAGGGTCTTGCCGTCGGAGAAGGTGACGGTGCGGGCCGTCGATCCGTGGTTGTGGGCCGCGTAGGTCCGGGTCGTCCCCTTGGTGAAGACGGCGGAGGTGGGGATGTCGCCGGTCACGGTGGCGTCCGGGGCGCCGAGGGTGTCGAGGGTGGTGAGCCAGTGGTAGGTGTGCGCCTTCGACTCGCCCTCCTCCGGGGTGTAGCCGGCGTGACCCGCGTCCCACTTCGCCTTGGCCGCACCCGGGTCGGCGAAGGACTGGAACTCCCAGAGGAGGTCGCGCCATTCGACGGCCGGACCGCCGTTCTCCCGCTCCATCTCGGCGATGTTGCGCCGGATCGCGGCCTTCTCACCGCCGAGGTGGAGCGAACCGCCGGTCACCGGAAGGACGTTGATGCCGTGGATCTCCTCGGGGTTGGCGGTCCACCAGGTGGCGTAGGCGGCGCCGCTGCCCCACACCATGCCGGCCGTGTCGTGGCCGAAGGAGGACGGGAAGACCTGCTCGTCGGCGTCGAACCAGTACTGGGCGATCGACTCCGACTCGGTGGTCAGCAGGAAGGCGCCGAGGTCGCGCAGCGAGGTGTCGCCGGTCGCGGAGCCCCACAGGACGAGCGCCGTGCTGAGGTTGGTGGACTCGGAGGAGGATTCCTGGTTGTTGCCGGCGGCGAAGCCCTGGTGCCCGGAGGCCCAGCCGTGGCCCGCGTAGACGTCGAAGCCGCGCAGGAAGGGGAAGGCGGTGTCGGTGCGGCTGGGGTTGGCGGTGTCCCGGACGAGGGCCTTGACCATGCCGCCCCAGGCGGAGTCGGCGGCCCACGCCGGGTCGTACTGGGCGACGATCGCCGCCGCGTAGACGTAGTAGCCGTAGTGGAAGTGGTGGTCGTTCAGTTCGGTGTCGCTGCCGTAGGAGGCGGGGTAGCCGGTGAGCGTCTTCCAGTCCTTGTCGTAGCTGAACTCGTTCGCGCCTCCCGCCGTGAACCAGTCCTGGAGCTTGCCCTTCATCAGGCCGAGCATCCGGTCGCGGACGGCGGTCTCACCGATCTGGTCGGCCACCGGGACGAGCTGGGCGAGGCGGCCGAGGGCCTTGCCGGTCCAGTAGGTGTCGGCGGCTCCGGAGAAGGGGTCGGAGGCGTTCACGACCTCGTTCAGGTAACCGCGCAGCCGGGCGGTGTCCACGCCGTTCGACTTGGGCAGCGCGGGCAGCACCGCCGCCGCCTTCTGGCGCGTGGTGAAGGAGGCCGACTCGCGGACCTTCATGGTGCCGCGCGGGGAGACGTAGGTGTAGGAGGTCAGGGGGTCCGTGGTGTTCAGCCACTGGTGGCGGTAGAGGGCCTGGAGCGTGCCGCGCTCGGTGCCTTCCTTCGCCTCGGTGGTGAGCGTGTAGGTGGCCCCGACGGTGCCCCCGGTGTAGCTCCAGGTCACCTTGGAGCCGGTGACGAAGCTGTAGGCGTACTTCTTGAACGTCGCCAGCGCGCCGGTGGACGGCAGCACGGCGACGGAGAAGTAGTCCTTGGAACCGAGGCCCGCGGTGACGGTGGATCCGGCGACGTTCCAGTCGCTGCCGGTCGGCGCGAAGAGGGCGTAGTGGTGCCCGGCGACGGTGATGCCGAGGACGTTGCCCTGGTCGGCGAAGACGGTGGGCGCGCCGGCGGTGGTGATCTGGGCGTTGCCGCCGGAGCCCTTGGCGTACACGAACGGGGAGCCGTGACCGATGGTGGTGCGCAGGGTGCGGGCGCCGTCGGACCAGTAGGGGGTGACCGTCCAGTCGGACCAGTCGTCGGCCTTGGTGTCGGGGGAGTTGAGGCCGGTCAGTCCGATGGTGAGGTCGCGCTTGTGGGCGTACTCGTACTGGCGGCCGTCGCCGACGATCGCGGGGGTCGTCGGGTAACCGACGTCGAGTCCGCCGGCCGTGGCCTGGTAGGTGAGGGGGTGTCCGTACATGGGGGTCGAGTACGGGTTGTCGCCGTAGCGCTGGAAGGCCAGGGAGGACCACCAGTCGTTGGTGGGCACGGGCCGGTTCCTGGCGGCCGCGGTCACCTTGGGCGTGACCGGCGTTCCCGTGTTGGTGGTGGGGCCCGACGTGCCGGGGGGCCGGGTGTCGGAGTAACTGCCGGAGCCTACGGGGACGGTGGCGGCGGCCGCCGGTGCGGCGGCCGGGCCCAGGCCGACGGCGGCGAGGGCTGAGGCCAGCAGCAGAACGGTTGCCGGTCTGGTGCGTGGGGATGGCATGCGTCACCTCGAGTCGTGACAGGGGGGAGGCTCTGAGAGCGCTCTCAGATGGCCGGAACGTAAAGCCCATGTAATGCACGTGTCAATGCCTTGAACGCAGCGGGTACGTACCGGGCCCGTGATCCGTCAGGTCTTCACGTCCCGCCCGGGGCCGGCGGAGAGGCCGGATCGCGCCCGGGGACGCCCCGGTCGTCGGCCGGGGCGGTGACGAGGAGGCCGCGGCCGGACCCGGCCCCGGGCCTGGTGCCGGTGCCGGGGGCCGTGGGGGCGGTGGCGGCGGGCCGGCGTTCCGCGCGGGTGCCGGAGACGTCCACGTAGCCGTGCGCCGTCCGCCTCGGTGGCCGGACGGGGCGCCCCGGTCGGGGACGCGCCCGTGTCGTACGGCGCTGACGCACGGCTCGGCGGTGATGAGAGACGGCCTCTCGTTGACGTGGCTGCCGTAAGGGCGGCCCCAGGCGCCCAGGCGGTGCGAGACGAACAGCCGGGCCGGGGGCGGGCGCCTCGGTGGACGGACAGGGCGCGTGTCCCCACGGCGGGCGGGGAGTGCGGGTCGCGTGCCGTACGGGCGGCTTCCGCACCGGTGCGTCCGCATGGGCGGGACGAGAGGGCTGCTCCTCACCCGCACGGCTTCCCAGCGGGACCACCGGGTTGCCTTCCTCCCCGCGTTCCCCCTGCTCACGCCTTGTTTCCCGGTCGGCCGCCCGGCGGGCAACAGGAAACCCGTCGACCTCCGCCGGCAGCGGGGCAACTCTGGATCCGTCGGCGAGCGACAGCGAAGGGGGTCGGATCCATGAGACGGGTGCTCGTGTCCTTGTGCGCGGTCGTGGCGGCCGTCACGACCGGATGCGCCGGCGGCGGAGACGGCGGCGACGTCCGGCCACGCCAGGACCCGCGCCCGCGTCCACCGGCGCTGACCTGGCAACAGGAACTGCGCGTCGCCGACGCGCAGCAACGCCTGACCGGGCAGTGCATGAACCGCCAGGGCTTCACCTACCGGGAGGACCGCGGCCTGACGCTCCGGGAGAGCCGCCCGGTGCGCTACGTGCAGGACGACGTGGCCTGGGCCCGTGCGTACGGGTACGGCGGCCGGATCGAGGCGAAGAGCCTGCGCGTCCACGAACGCAACCCCAACGGAACCTACCGCCGGAGCCTCTCCCCGTCCCGGCGCGCCGCCTTCGACACCGCGCTCGACGGCGGCGCCGGCGCCCGCATGCTCACGGCGTCGCTGCCGGGCGGCGGACAGACGCGCAAACGCGTCGGCGGCTGCACGGAGGAGGCCGAACGCGCCCTCTACGGCGACCCGGCCGAGTGGTACCGCACCGGGAAGGTCGCCACCGGCCTCAACGCCCTCTACGGCGAGGAGCTGATGAAGGACCGTCACCTGACCGCGGCGGTGCGGGCCTGGTCCCGGTGCATGAAGAAGGCGGGCCTGCCCCACGAGGACCCCGGGGCCGCCCGTGAGGCCGTCCGGACCGACACCGCCCGGCTGGGCGCGGCCCGCGCCGACGAGGCGTTCGCCGCCGAGCGGAGGACCGCCGTCGCCGACGCGACCTGTGCCCGCGAGACCTCCCTGCGCGCCGTGGCCACGGCGCGGGAGACGTACTACCTGGACCGCCTGCGCGACCGGTTCGGCGAGGACGTCGACACCTACCGGCACCTCGGCCGGAGGGCCTACGACCGGGCGGTGCGCATCGTCCCGGAGCGGGGCTGACCACCCCGCTCCCGGGCGGACACCGCCCCCGGTGAGGGCGTACCGGGCCACCGGCCCGGTGCGCCGGCACCGACGCATCATCACACCATCAGAGAAAACGAGGGGAAACAGCATGCGCAAGTTCACCGTCACGGCCGCCCTCCTCGGGCTCATCGCCCTGGGCGTCGTCGTGCCCGCCACCTCGCAGGCGGCCGGGAACACCGTCGCCGGGCCGGGCTGCGACAGCAAGTGGGGGCCGCGCAACGGCAACGTGTACGCCTGGGAGAACCTGGACTGCTCGGGCGCCCAGCTGATCAGCACCGCGGGCAACAGCGACTGGTGGGTCGGCTCGCAGGACAGGGCGACGTCCGTCATGAACCGCGGCTTCACCGGAGGCCTCGACCACGTCGCGTTCTACGAGAACTCCGGCTTCGGCGGCGGCCACGCCTGCCTCGCGCCGGGCGAGCTCTACGCCGACAACCTGACCGACAACCGGCTCACCAACGGGGTCGGCGCGAACGACACCATCTCCTCACACCGTTGGGTGGCCCGCAGCGCCTGCGGGGCCTTCCTGACCTGACCCGACCTGTCCCGTCCCGTCCCGTCCCGTCCGTGCGACGGGGGAGCGAACGTCCGGAACCGCCCCATGGTTCCGGACATTCGTGTTTTCGCCGGACCGGGTGAAAGGTCCGGCTCCCCTCACCACCCCGGCAGTAGCCTTGACTTCCACCGTCTCACGGCCGCACCGCATGGGGGACTCCGTGGGAGATCCGCAGTACGGGCATGAAGTCGACCAGGGCGACGAGCGGGACCGGGACGCACCGGCCACGCCCTCCTTCCCCGCGGAACTACGACGACTCAGACAGGCGCGCGGACTGTCGCTGACCGACCTGGCGCGGCGGACGCACTACAGCAAGGGCTACCTCAGCAAGATCGAGACCGGCGCGAAACGGGCGACCGCCGACATCGCCCGTATCTGCGACCGGGTCCTGGACGCCGAGGGGGAGCTGCTCAGGCTCGTGCGGGAGGGACCGCCCGCCGACAGCGGGAGCGGCGCCGAGGCCGCCGCTCCCGAACGGCAGTGCGACGGGGCGTGTCCGTACCGCGGCCTGTCGGCGTTCACCCCGCAGGACGCGGACTGGTTCTTCGGCCGGGAGCGCGCGACGGCCGCACTGGTGGAGCGGGTCTTCGAACGGGTGGGAAACGGCCCGCTGATGCTCGTCGCCCCCTCGGGCGCGGGCAAGTCGTCCCTGCTCAACGCCGGACTGGTGCCCGCCCTGCGGCGCGGCGACCTCCCCATGCCGGGCGCCGACCGGTGGCCGGTCGTGACGTTCACCCCCACCTCGCGCCCCCTGGACGAACTCCTGGAACGCACCGCGAAGGCGGTGGGCGGGGACCTCGCCGTCACCGTCGAGGAGATGCGCGAGAATCCCGACGCGATGCCGGCCGCCGTACGCGCGAGGATGGACGACTTGCCGGCGCCGCCCGGGGAACGCCGGCCCCCGCCCTGCCGCCCGGTGCTGATCGTCGACCAGTTCGAGGAGCTCTTCACCCTCTGCGCGGACCAGGACGAGCGGCGCTCCTTCGTCCGGGTGCTCCGCGCCCTGGCGGCCCCCCGGCCGGAGGGGAGCGCACCCGGCCCCGCCGTCGTGGTGCTCGGCGTCCGGGCCGACTTCACCGGCCACTGCCTGGACCTTCCCGAACTGGCCCCGGTCCTCACCGACGGACTGTTCGTCCTGCCGCCCATGTCCGTGGCGGAGCTGCGGGAGTCCATCACCCGGCCGGCGCGGCTCGCCGGACTGACCCTCCAACCGGGCCTGGTGCCCCTCCTCCTGCGTGACGCGGGACTGCGCGACACGGGACCGCGCGACGAGCAGGGCGGCCCACCGCCGGGCAGCGGGACGGACGCCGGCAGCGGAGCCGACGCGGCACCCTCCGGCGTCCTCCCCCTCGTCTCCCACGCCCTGCTGGCCACCTGGCAGCGGCGCGAGGGGGCCACGCTGACCGTCGCCGGGTACGAGCGGGCCGGCGGGATCCGGGGCGCGATCGCGCGGACCGCCGAGAACGTCTTCGCCCGGCTGTACCCGGCCGAGCAGAGGACGATCCGCCGCGTCCTGTCCCGTCTGGTGTACGTCGCGGACGGCGGCGGGGCGACCCGCCGCCGGACGAGCGGGGCCGCCCTGAGGGAGCAGTTCGCCGACGCGGACGGCGCGGCCGCCGCGCTCGACGCCTTCGTACGGGCCCGGCTGATCACCATGGACAGCGACACCGTCGAGATCACCCACGAGGCCCTGCTGCACGCCTGGCCCCGGCTGCGGGACTGGATCCACGCCGACCGCGCCGGACTGCTCCTGCACCAGCAACTCGCGCACGCCGCGGCCGAATGGGAGCGTGAGGGCCGCGACCCGTCCGCGCTGTACCGCGGCACCCGGCTGAGCACCGTGCGCTCCTGGGCCGACGAACTGGACGGCCGGAGCCGGCTCGGCCCCGGCGAGGAGGCGTTCCTCCGGGCGAGCCTGGCCGCGCGGGAGGGCCACGAGAGACAGGCCAGACGCCAGGTCCGGATCCGGCAGTCGATGCTCGCCACGCTCGTCGTCCTGCTGGGGCTCGCCCTGACCGCCGGAGGCCTCGCCCACCAGCAGCGCGAGAGCGCCCTCGCCCAGGAACGCGTCGCGCGTTCCCAGGCGCTCGCGGTGCGGTCCGCCTCACTCGCCGGGGGCCAGCCGGAGGCGTCGATGCTGCTGGCCGGGGAGGCCTACCGGGCCCACGCCACCACCGAGGCGCGCGGCGCGCTGCTGAGCACGCAGGCCCAGCCCTTCTCCGGCCGGCTGAGCGGTCACCGGGGGCCGGTCAACGCGGTGGTCTTCGCACCGGACGACCGGACCCTGGCGAGCGCCGGCTCCGACGGGACGGTGACCCTGCGACGGGTGTCGGACCACCGCACGACCGCCGTGTTCGACGTGTCCGGGCCCGTCCGCTCGATCGCCTTCAGCCCCGACGGCCGCACCCTCGCGGCGACCTCGACGCGCGGGCCCGTGAGCCTCTGGGACATCGCCGGGCGCCGCAGGAAGGCCGTGCTCGCCGACGGCACGAAGGGCGCCAGGGCGCTGTCCTTCGCCCCCCGCGGCCACCGGCTCGCCGTCGCGACCGCCAAGGGGCCGATCCAGGTGTGGGACACCGCGCGCACCCCCCGCCTCACCGCCTCCCTCGACGGGCACGAGGGGGCGGTCAACGCCCTGGACCACTCCCGCGACGGCCGCACCCTGGTCTCCGCCGGAGCCGACCGGACCGTACGGCTGTGGGACACCGACCGGGCCCGGCCCCTCGCCGTGCTCAGGGGGCACACCGACGAGGTGCTGGGCGCGGCGTTCTCCCCGGACGGCCGGGAGGTGGCCTCCGGCGGCGTCGACCGGACCGTACGGCTGTGGGACGTGCGCGGCGGCCGGCTCGACGCGACGCTGTCCGGCGGCAACGACGACGTCAACGCCGTCGCGTACACGCACGAGGGCGCCACGGTCGTCGGCGCGGTCGGCGACGGGACGACCCGGCTGTGGGACGTCCGCAGCCGCCGGCAGACCGCCGCGCTCGCCGGCCACACCGACTACGTGATGGGGGCGGCCGCGACCTCCGACGGCACCCTGCTCGCCACGGCCGGTTTCGACCGGTCCGTGGTCCTGTGGAACCTCGGCGGACCGGTGCTGACGGCCCGTCCGTTCACGGAGGTCTGGCAGGCCCGGTACAGCCCCGACGGGCGACTGCTGGCCACCGCCGACGCCGATCACACGGTGCGCCTGTGGGAGGTGGGCCGGCGCCGGCCCCTGGCGACGCTCCGGGGACACACCGAGGCCGTCTTCTCGGTGTCCTTCGCGCCCGACGGGCACACCCTGGCGTCGGCGGGCTCCGACGGCACGGTCCGGCTGTGGGACGTGGCCGCACGGAAACCACTGGCGACCCTGACCGGCCACACCGGGCAGGTCTTCTCCCTCGCCTTCGCCCCCGACGGCCGCAGTCTCGCCTCGGCCGGCGCCGACCGCACGGTGCGCCTGTGGGACGTGGCGCGGCGCGCGCCGCTGGCGACGCTCACCGGCCACCGGGACTTCGCCAACTGCGTCGCCTTCAGCCCCGACGGCCGCATCCTGGCCAGCGCCGCCGACGACCTGACCGTACGGCTCTGGGACGTCCCCTCGCACCGCCCGCTCGGCACGCTGGAGGGCCACACCGGCGCGGTGCGCGGCGTGGCCTTCACCCCGGACGGGCGCACCCTGGCCAGCAGCGGCAACGACGGCACCGTACGGCTGTGGAACGTCCGCGCACGCCGGTCCGAGGCCGTCCTGAGCGGCCACACCGGCTCCACCCGGGGCATCGCCTTCGCCCCCGACGGCCGCACGCTCGCCAGCAGCGGCAACGACCGTACGGTGCGCCTGTGGGACGTCGCCGGACGGCGTCCGTGGGCGACGCTGACGGGCCACACCGACGCGGTGTGGAGCGTGACCTTCGCCCCCGGCGGGCGCACGGTGGCCAGCGCCGGCACGGACGGCACCGTACGGCTGTGGGACCTCGATCCCGGGGCCCGGCTGGCGCGGATCTGCCGGCTGCGCGCCGGCGTCGGCACGAAGGCGCACGCGAAGTTCCTGCCCGGTGTCCGCCTCACCGACGGCAAGGCGGCCTGCGACGGGCGGGGGTGAGGGTGACTCACCTGGCCCAAGGGGGTTTCCCGGGTGTTTCCCGTCGCCCGTCGACGGGAGGCGACACCCGGCTCCTCGACAAGCGCGCGGCGCGGCCAGCAGGCTTCTGAGCGACCGCTTCTCCCACCAGCCACAGGAAACGGGGGTCCTGGCATGGCCTGCCGGACCGGTCTCATCCGCACACTGACCGCGTTGCTCGCCTTCCTCCTCTGGACGCCGGTGACCGCCGCCGTCGCGCACACCCGGGCGCCCGTGCAGCGTACGGCCGCCGACGCGTGCGGCGCCCTCGCGCCCGGGGCCTCCGCGGCGGCCGAACGCGCGCTCGCCGCCGCCTGCGCCGAGGTCGCGGCCGGCACCTGGTACACGTGGGGCGGCGGGCACGGCGCCCGGCCGGGATCCACGTACGGCCGGGTCGACCCGACCGACCCGGACAGCGCACACGACCCCGAACGGCTCGGCTTCGACTGCTCGGGCCTGGTCCGCCACGCGTACGCCGAGGCGGCGGGCTCCGACATCCTCGACGGCGTCGCCGCCCAGCAGTACTACACGCACCGCGCCGCCGCCCGCTTCACCGCCGCGCAGGGCCTGGCACCGCTGGTCCCGGGCGACCTGCTCGCCTGGGGCACCTCGGAGGACCTGCACCACATCGCCCTCTACCTGGGAGCGGGCAGAATGGTCGAGGCCAGGGAATCCGGCACCAGGCTCATGGTCAGCGACGTTCGCCTGAACGGCGACTACTTCGGCGCCGTCCGCGTCGACACCGGGCCCGTCACCGGTCACCTCCACCGGACGTGGGGCGCCGGCGTGTGGACCAAGGCCGCACCCTCCCTCGACGCCGCCCGCGTCTACGCCTTCCCGTACTCCACCACCATCCGCGTCCAGTGTCAGAAGCACGCCGAAGAGGTCACCTCCGACGGCTACACCAACGACGTGTGGTCGTACCTGCCGGACTACAGGGCGTGGGTGACCAACATCTACATCAAGGGGGCGGCGTGGCTCGACGGCGTGCCCGAGTGCGGGACGACGGCGCCGACGACGCCGTGACGGGCCGGCGCCGGGCCCGCCCTGAGTCGGGCTGGTCGTCGGCGTCCCGGTCGGACACGCGTCCCGCGAACATGCTTGACCAAAAGGCGTAGCACCATGTGAAGGACCCAAGGCCGATACAACAGCGGTCGCCCGAGACCGCTCCTGAACCATTGCACGGTCATGCGGTGGGAGTTGACTGTCACTGTGATGGATACTCTGCGTGGGGACAGATCACTCACAGGTTGGGGGCGGCATGGGGTTGGCGAACGAGAAGATCGTTTCTCAGGTGGAGGACCTGCTGCACGGCAGGGTCGTCATTCCGTCCATCCAGCGCGACTTCGTCTGGATGAGGCCCGACGTGCGCGACCTCTTCGACTCCCTCTACCGGGGTTATCCCGTCGGCGCCCTGCTCCTGTGGAAGACCAACCTGACAGTCCCCTTCAAGACCGCCGCAGTGGTCCAGGCCGACAAGTCAGCGCACCAGCCGCTCTATCTGCTCGACGGCCAGCAGCGGCTGACTTCCCTCGCCTGGGTGTACCGACCGGAGTCGAAGGCGGACGGACGCCTCATCGACCTGCGCTTCGACGTGCGCACCCAGGAGTTCGTCAATCCGAGTGCGGTCCAGGGCAGAGACCCCATGCTGTTCCGCGTCTCCACACTCCTGCAGGAGAACGTGCAGTACCACGAGGTCCTCAAGGACGCCGGAGTGGAGTACTCCGACCCGGACTTCGGCGAGTGGATGCAGCGGTTGCAGAAGGTGCACGACATCCGCAGGCAGCAGATCGCCGTGATCACCTACGAGTCGGACGACTACGAGGAGGTCGCCGAACTCTTCGCCCGGCTCAACAAGGGCGGGCGTCGGCTGTCCAAGGGCGACCTCGTCTACAGTGCCATCGCGGCCCGTTGGGCAGACGGCCTGGCGACCATGGACGCCTTCCACCAGTACCTGCGGGACAGTGACTTCTCCCTCGACCGTGAAGCGGTCCTCCGCCTGATGAGTCTGCTCGCGGGCACCAGCGCCCGGCACATCAAGCTGATCGAGGCGGCAGTCGACGAAGTCGCGTTGAAGGAGGCGTGGCAGGCCACCGAGAAGGCCCTCCGATTCGCCATCGACTTCCTGCGAGAGGAATGCGGGATCCCCCGTTCCGGGATCCTGACGTCGCCCAACGTCATCGTCGTGCCCGCTCTGCTCCTGCACCAGCGCGACGGGAAGCTCCAGGGCAACGAACAAGCCTTGCTGCGCCGTTGGGTGTACACGGCGATGGCGTTCAGCCACTACTCCTTGCAGGTCGAGACCAAACTCGATGCGGAAGCACGCCTGTTGAGGACGAGGAGCGGCGAAGAACTGTTCACCGAGCTGATCCGCCGCGCCTCGGGCAGCCGCTCCGCGGACACCCCCCTGCACCCGAGGGATCTGGAACAGAAGTACTCCACACATGCCTTCTTCCGGCTGCTCTACATCGCGGCCCTACGCGACAAGGTCCGGGACTGGGCCACCAACATCGCCATCAGCGATCAGCCGATGAGCAGCGGCGCCAAGATCGAGTTTCATCATGTGTTCCCGCGTGCCCGTGTCCAGTCGGCCTACGCGAAGGAGGAGTGGAACAGCCTGGCCAACCTGGCCTTCGTGACGGGGCAGACCAACAAGATGATCAGTTCGAAGCTCCCCTTCGAGTACATGGGAGGGATCGCACCGGACCGCCTCGCCGAACAGTGGGTTCCCGACGATCCCGCGCTGCGCTCGCTCGACCGGTTCCCCGAGTTCCTGGCCGCGCGACGACGGTTGCTCGCCAATGTCCTCAACGACCTGCTCGGCCTGCCCATCCCCGACGAGGAGGCTCCCCGCAGGGATGTCGACGAGCCGCCCGCCGACGACGAGCTGATCGCGGAAGATCCGTCCGCACCGTCCCTGGTCGCCGCGCGTGTCCAGGCACTCCGCACGGAACACGGCGTGGAGGTTCACGCGGTCTACGACGGGCGGCGTGTCGACGGCTACTACGACCCGTCCTCCCGGACCGTGACCATTCCTTCCGGTCCCGGCCGAGGTGAGTACGACAGCCCCAGTGGAGCGGCGCTCGCTGTGGTGCGGGCGCTCAATCCTCACGTCAGTCCGCAGCGCAACGGTTGGTCCTTCTGGATCGTCACGGCCACGGGGGAGTTCTTGCAGAGCATCCGGTAGGTGGCACGATCGGCAGGCTCGGTCATGTGCCTCCACGCTTGTGGGGCCTCACGTACGTGTGGCCCTTCGGCAGCTTGTGGCTGCCGGTGAGGCCTGCCTTCCGGTGAGCCTCTGAGTACGCGGCACGTGCTTCGTCGCTGGCCTGCTTGCCCAGGTGCTCGATTTTCATCAAATGCCCGGCTACTCCGTGTTGGGAAGAGGCGCTCGGTAGTTGTACGACCCGTAGCTGTTCCTTCTCACGCACGGGAAGTACGAAGGGCGTGTAACAGACGAGGCGAATTGTTCTTTCACCCGGACGTGCCGGGTAGTTGAGAATGCCGTCGGCAGCGCAGCTTCCTGTCGCCCACTTGAGACGCTGACGGCTGATGAGTCCGTTCACTGCGGCACGAACGGCTGCGCCTGACCAGTCCTGCGGGCCGCGGTGGCTGCGAACGTTGGTGATCAGGTTCTGCATCGGCAGAAGCGCGCGGCCCTCCTCGTCGAGGTAGCCGAGCTTGCGGATGGTCTCCTGTACCAGGAGGTCGAGCGAGGGAGCGACGCTCTCGCTGTCATGCTGTGTGATCGCAGGTAGTTCCCTCGCGATGATCCGCGGGTCGTAGTCGTGGAAGAACTGCCTTCTTGCGACGTGGACAGGACGTTCCAGAGGGGTGAGCGACAGACACAGCCGGCTCCGGCCGAGCTCGGCCGTGATGCGCAGGCCCGGCATGACTTGGGATTGCGGCCATCGCACGCCCCGGAGACGTTCCCTTGTGATCTTCTTCCCGAGAGTGGCCGATAGGACGGTGGGAAAGGCCCGGCCGTAGTCGAGATGCACCACTTTCACCGTCCGCATGCGGCGCACCGCCTGTACAGGCAGTGGGCAGTACCCGTGGTCCAGGTGATGCTGGCGCAGCACGAATGTCCACTGGAGACTTGATTCCGTTTCGATCACATCGTGCGGTCGACCGGGGTCGGCCTGCTGGATCACAACCTCTTGTTCGGGGTCCTCGGCTGCTTCGCTGCGAGTGCTGTCGGGTTCTGGAGCAGTGGCTTCAGAGGCGGCGTGGTGATCACGGGCGTTGAGAGTGCTGGTGATTTTTCGCCGGTGACAATCCGTGCAGTGTGGGAGTTTTCTGCCCGAGCTCGTGGTCTTGATGGCGACAACACTGTCCCTGACCGTTCGTTGGCACTGATTGCAGGGGAACGAAACAGGCGCGGAGTACTGCTGCAACGTCCAGCGAACGTGGGTCCTCGTGCTTTCGATGAGCTCCACATCTGGGAACTGCGGGTCTCGAGCGCCCATGGTCGGCCCTCCTGCCACACGGTGCGCACCTAACCTCAATCTCACGGTGCGGTGGAAAATCTGCCCGACGAATCATGGCAGAAACAGCTCAGACAGCTCGTTGCTTCGGTACACCTGCCTCTGCCAAGAAGGAACTCGGTTCGCCTGACCAGGATACGTACAGGCTGTCGCGGGCCCTCGTACAGGCGACGAACAGCAGGCAGCGCTCGGACAGCATGTCCGTCTCGTGCTGCTTGGGATCCACCTCGGGCGGTGTGACCGCCTTCGGGAACGGCAGTGCCTCGTCGTTGACGCCGATGACCGCGACACAACGGAACTCCAGGCCCTTGAACGAGTGCATGGTGCCGACCCGTACGCTCGTCGTCTCACCTGTGGCGGCTTCGGCGGAGCGCAGGGTCACCGCGGGGACACCGGCGTCCTTCAGGTGCGCCACCGCCTTCGCGCACGTCTTGTTGAACCGGGCGCTCACCCCGATCTCACCCGCGCCGACCCCCGCGTCCAGCCACGTCCGCACCTGGGCCACGAGCGCGTCCAGCTCGGCCTCCTCGGTCGTCGCGCCGAGCACGACGGGCCCGTCCCCGTGCAGGGCGGAGCGGTAACCGAGCAGGGTCTCGTTGCGGCCTTCGTCCTCGAGCTGGGCGATCGGGCGGCCGATCAGCAGAGCGGTGGACCAGCGCAGGATCTCCTGCGTGCTGCGGTAGTTCTTGCGCAGCTTCACCGACCGCCCGGCCACCTTGATGCCGAGCGACTTCAGCGACACCTTCGAGTCGTAGATGCGCTGGTGCGGGTCGCCCGCGATGAACAGGTCGTCCGGACGGGCCGGGACGGCGGCACGCAGAAGCCGCCACTGTGCCGGATGCAGGTCCTGTGCCTCGTCCACCACGACGTGCCGGTACTGCGGTCCCTTCTCCTCCAGCAGCCGCGCCGCCTCCGCGCACGTCTGCAGCCAGGTGCGGGCCCCGTCCTCCGTCAGGCCGGCCGTGAACCGTTCCACCGTCTCCCACACCAGCGGCCGCTCGGACGCCGCCAGCCGGCTGCCGCGGCCTCGCCGGTCCGCCGACTCGTACTCGGCGAGGGAGGTGATGCCCTGGGCCAGGACGACGTGCCGGTACTCCTGGGCGAGGAACTGCGCGCTGCCGGTGAAGCCCGTCGCCTTGGCGGCCTTGCCCCACCGGCTCACCTCCTCGTTGCTCATCAGCGGACGCAGGGCCACCGCGCCCGGCGCCTCCGCGACGACACGGCTGGCGAAGCCGTCCACCGTCGAGATGTCCACCCGCTCACGCAGCTCCGGGTCGTCCACCAGGGACTCCAGACCCGAACGGAGCGCGTTGACGAGTGCGTTGGTGTACGTCGTCAGCAGAATGCGGTCCCCGTCGCGCAGGTGCCCGAGCAGGTGCTTGACCCGGTGCAGCGCCACGACGGTCTTGCCGGTGCCCGGCCCGCCCGTGACCTGAGCGGGCCCCGAGTACGACGCCCGGTACGCCACCTTCCGCTGGGAGGGGTGCAGGAAGACCCGCCAGGCCGCGAAGGGCTTCTCGAGGATGTCCCGCAGTTCCTCGGGGGCCGTCACCAACGCGATACGGGCCCGGGTGTGCTGGATCGCCGTCTCGTAGTCCCGCGTGTCCACCGGCTGCGTGGACGCCTGCAGGGCGGGCGCCACGATGTCCTGCCAGACCTCCTCCACCGTGCAGCCCGCGGCGAGGTACTGCAGCACCTCCCGCTGGTCCTGCGGCAGCAGCGGCGCGAAGACGTCCAACTGCTCCTGGTCGACCAGCGAACGGGCCTGCCGCAGCGTCTCGGCGTCGATGCCGAGCGCGGTCAGGTCCCCGTCGGAGAACTTCGCGAACAGCCGGGGCTTCGACGACGACTCCGCCACCCGCTCGTACGCGGGCGTGATCTCGTCCAGGGTCGCCGCGTCCCGGATCTCGACCGCCCGCGTGACCTCGTTGATGCTGGACTTCTGCTTCATCGCCCAGTCGATGGCCTTGTCGTGCGGCATGACCCGCAGCAGGACGAAGGTGTCCCCGGTGGGCGGTGCGAGCACTACACCGCGCCAGAACTGGTCGATGCGGATCGTCCGGATCTGCTTGTCCTTCGCCTTCGTCAGGCTCTCCAGTTTCAGCCCCTGGTCCTTGAAGAGCTGATCGAGGGTGAGCCGGTCGAACTTCTCCCAGGCGTCCAGGACCCCTTTCCTGACCGGCGGCTGGAGCTTGGGGAGTTCGGCGAAGAAGCCGATGTCGAAGGCGAGTCGCGGCATACGTGGATCCTATGGGTCGGGCGGACAGGGGGTGCGGACGAACAACCAGGTCAGGGAGTGGGACCGGAGGAACCGCCGTCGAGGTCCAGGCGGATCACGGCCAGTGTCTCGGCCACCTCGGCGGTCAGCTCGTCGTCCGGGCCGAACACCACGCACAGGTCCGCATGCAGCGGCTCCAGGACGTCGTACGCCTCCGCCGCCCGCTGCTGCGCGAGCAGGAGCATGCCGATGTCGCGGCGCAGCTCCACCGCGTTCTCGCTCACGTCCCCGTCGACGACCCGGACGGTGTCGAGTACGCCGTTCAGCCCGGCCAGCGCCTCGGTCACCTGGCCGAGTTCGCCACGGCAGCGGGCGGCCTGGGCGCGGCTGTCCAGGGCCTCCTCGCTGCTCGGGCCGCTGACGCGCGCGTAGGCGTCGGCGAGCGACTCGAACTCGGGCAGCGCGGCCCGGTGGTCACCGGCGAGCTGACGGCTCACCGCGCGGCGCATCCGCAGTCCCAGTACCGGCTTGCTGTCGGCGCCGAGCGCCCGCGCGGCCGGCTCGATCATCTCGCCCACCACCTCGGCGGCCTGCGCGTACCGCTCCTCCTCCATCAACGCGAGGTAGTGCGCGTGGACCTCGCGGACCTGTTCCCGCAGCGCCTCCCGCTCGGCCGCGGGGACGGCGGGAGGCGCGTCCGACGCCGCGGCGGGCCGGGCGCTCGGGGGAGCGGCACGCGAGCGGGGCGCGTAGGGGCGGCGGAAGATCCCGGTGGGGTCGGGCGCCCCGGCAGGCCCCGCCTCGCCCGGTGCGGACTCCTCGCCGGGCGCCGGTAGGAACGGCCGCAGCCGCTCGTACACCTCCTGCACGTCCGCCGGTCGTGACTCGGGCGCCTTGCGGAGGAGATGGAGGACGAGTTCCTCCAGGGCCTCCGGTATGTCGGCACGCACCTGCCGCAGCGGCGTCGGTGCCGCGTTGACGTGCTGCATCATCAGCTGCCACTCGCTGTCCCCGGTGAACAACGGCCGTCCGCAGAGCAGTTCGTGCAGCACGCACCCGAGCGCGTACAGGTCGGTGCGCGGTGTGACGCGGGCGCCGCGCACCTGCTCCGGCGCCATGTACTGGTGCGTCCCGATCGGACTGCCGGTCGCGGTCAGCTTGGTGACGTCCGTGCGCAGGATCGCCGCGATGCCGAAGTCCAGCACCTTCACCGTGCCGTCCCGGGCGACGAGGATGTTGCCGGGCTTCAGGTCACGGTGGACGACGGGCACGTCGTGCGCGTACGACAGCACGGTCGCCACCTGCGCCGCCACGGCCGCCGCCCAGCTGAGGGGGAGAGGCGGCTGCTGGTCGGGGCGTACGTACGCGGTCAGCGGCACGCCGTCGACCAGCTCCATCACCAGGAACAGCTGCTCGTACGACTCGTCGAGGACCGCGTCGTACACCTGCGGCACACCCGGGTGCTGGATCCGCGCGGTGACGCGCGCCTCGCGCCGGAAGCGTTTCTCGAACTCCTCCGCCAGGTGCGGGGACGTCACGGCCTGCGGCCGGATCAGCTTCACGGCGACTGGTCGGTCCAGCACGGCGTCGTAGCCGCGCCAGACGTCCCCCATGCCGCCGTGATTGAACTGCTCCAGCAGTTCGTAGCGTTCCGCGATCCGTCGTACGTCCGGCACCTGGTTCCGCCCCCACTCGCGTCGAGTGCCCGAAGAAGTCTGATCAGTCTTCCGGGCGAGGGCGCGTGCGTCCAACCAGGGTGGGCGCTGGTTGCGTGATCAGGTCAGGCGGGGTAGGCGGCGTACTCCGCCCAGACGGTCTTGCCGGGCCCGCCCCCGGCGCGGGGCGAGCAGCCCCAGCGGTCGGCGAGCGCCTCGACGAGCAGCAGACCGCGTCCGTCCTCGCTGTCCTGAGAGGGTGCGGCGGGGAGGTGAGGGACGGTTTCGTCCCGGGTGTCGGTGACCTCGATCCGTACGGTACGGGTGGCCGGGTCGGCGGTCAGGCGTACGTGGAAGTCCCGGCCCGCGACGTGCCCGTGCTGGACGGCGTTGGCGCACAGCTCCGCGGCCACGAGCGTGACGACGTCGTGCGCGTCGCTGTCGTACGGCACGCCCCAGGCGTCGAGGCAGTGCTCGCACATGCGCCGGGCGAGACGGGCACCGCGCGGGGTGGAGCTGAAGCGCATCGTGAACTGGTGCACCGTATGGGGTGATCGTGTTGCGGTCATGCACACACGGTGGCGTGTCGTGGCCTAGCGTGACCAGTGGTGACGCGCCGCTCACGGGCCTTCGTACGGGGTGGGCGCGGGCGCTGTACGGGACGGTACGCGGGGAGAGGCGGCAGGGCGATGACCGAGGTACGGGACGAGGAGACGGTACGGCAGCAGCGGCGGCCGGAGGACGAGCCGGGGACGGGCGTCGTGACCGCGTTCGGACGGCAGTTGAAACTGCTGCGGACGCGGGCGGGGATGGAGCGGGTCGAGTTCGGGAAGCGGGTGGGGTACTCGGCGGACTCGGTGGCTTCGATCGAGCAGGGGAGGCGGATTCCGCAGCCTCAGTTCATCGAACAGGCGGATGAGGTGTTGGGGGCGGGTGGGGTGCTCACGGCGCTGAAGGAGGAGATGGCGAAGGCTCAGTACCCGGCCTTCTTCCGAGACATGGCTCGACTGGAAGCGAGTGCTGTGGGGCTGTGTGTCTACGCCGCTCATGCAGCGCCCGGCCTGCTGCAGACAGAGGAGTATGCCCGGGCTGTCTTCCGCATGCAGCGTCCGTTGCTGGAAGACGACGTCATCGAGCAGCGTCTGCAAGCACGGATGACGCGACAGGACATTTTCACGCGCCGTCCTGCACCGCTGCTGAGCTTCATCATCGAAGAAGTGGTGCTGCGTAAGCCGATCGGCGGGAGGGCATCGCTGCGCGGGCAGTTGGAACAGACCCTGCTCGTGGGGCAAAACCGCAACGTGGAGATCCAGGTGATGCCGACGGCACGTGAGGACCATGCAGGCTTGGGCGGTCCCTTTACCTTGATCGAGAACTCGGACGGGCGACGGCTGGCGTACACGGAGGTACAGGACGACAGCCGTCTGTACAACCGACCAGGCAAGATCCGCGAGTTGGAAGCCCGATATGGCATCCTCCGGTCACAGGCGCTCACTCCTTGTGAGTCGTTGGCTTTCGTTGAGGAAATGTTGGGAGAGACATGACGGATCAGCTCACTGATTCGGCCGTGCCGGAGTCGGCCTGGTTCAAGAGCAGCTACAGCAGTGGCGGGGGAGGGGAGTGCGTGGAGGTCGCCGCAGTCTCCGAAATCGTCCTCGTCAGGGACTCGAAGCAGCCCGCAGCGGCCAGGCTTGCGTTCGGCCCCGACGCATGGGGCGGCTTCGTACGGATGGCCGCCGCGCGCTGAACCGGCAGGTTGATAGACGAAGGGGCCCGGTGCGCGCGTCGCACCGGGCCCCACTCGCCTCAGAAGTCGTCCAACCCTTCCTCCCGGCGGATCATCCGCCAGGCCGCGCGGCGAGCGCTGCGGTCCAGGTTGGACTTGAAGTCCCGGTCGGTGCCGAAGTACCGCTTGCCGAGGGTGTCGATGGTGGAGACATGATCCATCATGTTCTCCTCGAACTTCTTGTCGAAGACGATCCCGAAGTTCTCCTCGTCGTTGACGACGGCGGCGGCCCGGACCTTGGGGTCCTTCTTCGTCGCGTTGAAGGCCGGGAGGACGTCCTCCTCGGTGAACTCCGTACCGAACTTGGAGTTGAACTTCTCGATCAGCTCGGACAGCAGTGACTTGTCCGCGTCCTTCGCACCGCCGGCCCCGTCGCCGAAACCTTTGAGCTCGGCGGCACCCTCGGGGTTGAGGGACACGTCGTGCTCGCCGGTCTTCTCGACGCGCAGGTGACTGAGGTCGACCTCGCCTATGTCGACTCCACCGTCCGCGAGGCGGGGGAGTCGGTTGAGCAGGTGGCGCCCGTAGAGGTGCAGGCGCTCCAACTCGGCGTCGCGGTACCGGACGATCTGCGCGAGGAAGCCGTACTTGCGGACGTAGTCGTTGAGGTTGGCGCGGAACTCCTCGGCCGTCTCGACGTCGTCCTCCTCCTCGCTCTCCAGGAGGGCGGTGAAGCGGGTGACGGCGGGGGAGAGGAGCCGGTACAGCTCGGCGTGCAGCTTCTCCCACTTGGACTGGACCCCGCCGGCCTTCTTCTCCGCTTCCAGGTACGCGGCGACGAACTCGTTCATGTCCTGTTCCGAGATGATCGGCGCGGACATGACGCGGCTCTGGGCCGTGTAGAGGAGGTTCGGGTCGGAGGGCAGGGTGTGCGCCTCCTCGAAGTACGGGCGGAAGGCTTCCTGGATGTCCTCGGCCTCGTTGACGAAGTCCAGGACGGCCAGGTCGGCCTGGGACTTGCGTTCGGCGGGGCGGTTGAGGCGGGAGAGGGTCTGCACGGCGGCGATGCCGGTGAGCGTCTTGTTGACGTACATGGTGGTGAGGAGCGGCTGGTCGAAGCCGGTCTGGTACTTCTCCGCGACGACCAGGATCCGGTACTCCTGCTGCCCCTTGCCGCCGGCCTTCGCGGCCTTGTCGTCAGCGCGGGTGTAGCCGAAGGCCTTCGGCAGCGCGGCCTCGGAGATACCGCCGTTCTCCTTGACCTCGGTGGTCTCCTCACCGTCGATGGTGAGGGTGCCGGAGATCGCGACGAGCACACCCAGGTCCGGGTGCTTCGTGTCGTACTCGCGGTCGGCGATGTAACTGCGGATGGCGCGGGCCATCTGCACGGCGGAGTGCCGGGAGGCCGTGACCACCATGGCCTTGGCCCGTCCGCCGAGCCGGCCGCGGGAGTGGGTGACGAAGTGCTCGACGATCACCTGGGCGTGCTGGGACACCGTGTGCTCGTGCATGAGCGCGAACCGGGCGAGCAGGCTGTTCGCCTTGGAGGGGTCGACCTCCTTCTCGTCGCGGTTGAGGTTCGCGAGCTTCCAGTAGGTGTTGTAGGTGACGTAGTTGCGCAACGGGTCGAGGATGAAGCCTTCCTCGATGGCCTGGCGCATGGAGTAGGTGTGGAAGGGGCGGTAGACGGTCTTGCCGTTCTCGACGCCTTCCGTGCCGAAGAGTTCGAGGGTCTTCGACTTGGGCGTGGCGGTGAAGGCGAAGTAGGAGAGGTTGGCGGCGCGGGAACGCGCGACCGCCTTCGCCTTGAGCTGGTCGTCCACGGTGACCGTGGTTGCGCCTTCGTCGTCGGAGTCGGCGTCCAGGCCGAGGTCACGCAGAGCGGACTTCACGGCGGTGGCGGCGTCGCCGGACTGGGAGGAGTGCGCCTCGTCGACGATGATCGCGAAACGGGTGCCCTTGATCTCGGTGGGGTTGCGCTTGATGTAGTCGAGCAGCGCCGGGAACGAGTGCAGGGTGACGGTGACGATCTTCCCGGTGTCCCGGGAGAGGGCACGGGCGAGCTGTTCGCTCTTCGCGCCGTGCTTCTCGTCAACCTTCACGACCAGGCCGTCGGTCTGACTGAAGCTGCCTACGGTCTCCCGGAGTTGGGCGTCCAGGTTGCGCCGGTCGGTGATGACGATGACCTTGTCGAAGACGGGCTCGCCCGGCTTGATACGGCCCTCGGCCAGGGCATCGGGCCTCAGGACGCTCGGGTCGGTGCGGGCGTGCAGATCACTGAGCCGGTGGGCCAGCCAGCCGATGGTGTTCGACTTGCCGGAGCCGGCGGAGGCCATGACCAGGTAGTTCTGGTCGGCGCCGTGAACGGAAGCGTGCGCGGTGAGCTTGCGGACCACGTCCCACTGGTGGAAACGGGGGAAGATCGTCGACTTGGTGGTGCCACCGCCGGGCGTCTTGTGCTTCTGCTGGTGCACGAAGCGCTGGAGGAGGTCGAGCCAGTTGTCCCGCTCCCAGACCTGTTCCCAGAGGTAGGACGTGGCGTACGTGCCGTGGGCCGTGGGAGCGGGGTTGCCGGCTCCGCCGGGCTGGCCGGGGCCGTTCGAGCCGGTGTTGAAGGGAAGGAACCGGGTGTTCTTGCCGCGCAGCTGCGTGGTGACGAAGACCAGGTCCGGGTCGACGGCGAAGTTCGCGATGACCCGCCGCGTGAAGATCAGCTCGGTCGGGTCGCGTTTCATTCGGTACTGCTCTTTGGCGTCCTCGACGCCCTGCCTGGTCAGCGGGTTTTTCAACTCGGCCGTGGCGACCGGGATGCCGTTGAGGAACAAAGTTAGATCGAGCTCATGTCCCCAGTCGGCCTGCTTGGTGGCATACCGCAGCTCGCGAACAACGGTGAGACGGTTGGCCCGGTAGCCGTCGAGAACGGAGTCGGCGGAGATGAGGTTGGGCTTGAAGTAGGCGACGCGGAGTCGCACACCTCGGTCCTTGACACCATTCCGGAGGACATGGAGCAGCCCGTCATCGGCGATGGCCCGGTCGAGCCGCTGAGCGAAACCGCGCTGGGCTTCGTTGGTGTCGCCGCCGTAGACGGTGGCCAGCTCATACCATTCGTCGGCTTGGGTTGCACCGATGAAGGTGAACAACTCGTTGGTGTCGAGCCCAAGATCGGCCTGGTAGTCCTCGGGATTCGCCTCCCGCCAACCGCGCTCGCAGAGAGCGGCGACGATTGCGTCGCCGAAGGCCGACTCGTCGTGCACGGGGCTCATGCAGAGGCTCCTTCGGTTACGTTGCGCCCGCTGGCGGTGGTCACGTCGAACTGGCCGGTTACGGCGGCGGTGATGAGGGATTGCCGACGTTCCTGCAAAAGCCGAACTTGACGCTGCAGCTTTTCTTCGAGTGTGACGGTGCGTGCAGTAGCGGCTGCCAACCTTGAGAGTCGGGAAGCTTGTTCCCGCAACGGGGGCACTGACATCAGGAAGGAACCAACTTGACCAGCGCTGATGACTTCCTGGGCTGCGCCATACTGCGAGAAGGAAACTTGCCCCTTTCCTGGCATAGAATTAATAAACGCTTCCAGATATCTAGGATAGACCGTCTCGGATTTTCTGAGAATTAGTACCGACGCGCAGTTCGCCCCATTGAATTCGTCGCCAACCATGGATGCCCTTCCTGCAGTCGCGCCTGCCCGCACGACCAGCACATCTCCGGCGTAAACCTTGGAACGTCGATGGGCTTCGTTGCTCTCGGCAGTCATGTACTTCATTCCCGTCATGGAAATGAATCCTTCGCGTACGTTGAAGCCGTGGATGAAAGGGACTCCGGAGTCGGTGAAGTAATGTGACGGGTTGATGACAACCCCAACGTTGATTGCTGGCAACACCCGACGAAGTGGCACCACCTTCCACTCAGGGTTGAGGCTGCCCAGGATGGGATGGTGAACAGCGTCAGGTTCGCTGTACGTGACGCTTTGCGTCTTGAGTGCCGCTCGCCTGTCCTGCAGTAGACTGAGTTGTTCGGTGCGTGCTCGTAGAATTCCGTCGATGCGAGCGGTCTCGGTATTGAGGAATTCGACAATGCGTCGTTGCTCACTTAGTGATGGAAGGAGCACCGGAAGGTCTCGCAGGAAACTGTCCGGCACGCGCTGCTGTCCGGCTACGCCGTACATCTCCGCCTGACCGAGCTTTAGGAACCTGTGCGTGTTGACGACGTACAGGAGAAACCTCGGGTCGATGTCCCTTCCGGGCCTGAGCACATGGAGTTCTGTCGTTCCGGCGCCGACTCCGCCGAACAGTCCCTGGATTAGTACGGCACGGCCGGCCTCGAAGGTGGGGGTGATCTTCGGGACGAGGATGTCGCCGTTCTGAAAACGGGTGTATCCGGTGCTAACTGATTTCTTGACGCGCCGTTGTGAGATGTCAAGGCGGGAGTCGGGCCAGACCGCCTCCATGGGGAGGAAAGTCATCTCTTCGTCATCGGGTAGCCGGTCGAAGGGAGGAGTGCCGGGATTGATCTGTGCGAGATGACGCAGTCGAATTGTGGTCTTCATTCCGTGGCATCCTCTAGCAGGCCCTGGATCTCCGCTTCTAGTGCCTTCAGTTCGGCGTCGATTTCTGTCAGAGGGCGTGGCGGCTGGTATACATAGAAGTGCCGAGCGAACGGGATTTCGTACCCGATCTTCGTCTTGCTGTGGTCGACCCACGCGTCCGGTACGTGCGGGTGAATCTCCCGCGCTAGGTACTCCTCGACGTCCTCACCCAGCGGCACGTTCTCGTAGTCCCGGAGTTCCCCATCCGGCTCCGGCTGCCCCTTGATGAGCTGCACCTCGCCCTCCAGATCCCGCACGCCGATGACATCCCGCAGCGCCTTGTTGAACGGTGCCCCCGTGGGCCACGTCCCGCCGGCCTGGACCACCGCGTCCTTCAAGGCGAGCCACGCGTCCTGCTTCGTGCCCCAGCTCGCCCCGACCAGCGACTTGCACGCATCCGTCAACGCCGGAGCCTGCGGAAGCTTCTGGATCGCCTTCGACGCCTCCAGCGCCGCCAGCGTCTCCTCCGTCACCTCGAACCGCAGCTTCAGTGGACGCTCGACCGTGATCCGCTGGTACCCGAAGTCCTCGTTCGCGAAGACCTTCACCTTGCCGTGCAACGGATGCTCCGCATCCCCCGCTACGGCCAGCGCCTCCCCGTACAGCTTGACGACCTCCGCGATGTGCTCCTTGCCCAGAGCCTTCCGCTTGTCGCCCAGCGACTTCCGCATCTTCTGCCACTGGTCGCGCGCGTCCAGCAGCACGACCTTGCCCTTGTGGTCCGGGCTCTTCCTGTTCGTCAGGATCCAGAAATACGTCGAGATACCGGTGTTGTAGAAGAGCTGATCCGGCAGTGCGACGATGCCCTCCAGCCAGTCGTTCTCCAGGATCCACCGCCGGATCTCCGACTCACCCGACCCCGCCGCCCCCGTGAACAACGGCGAACCGTTGAAGACGATCGCGAGCCGCGAACCGCCCCCGCCGTTCACGTCCACCGGCTTCATCTTCGAGATCATGTGCTGGAGAAACAGCAGCGACCCGTCGTTGATCCGCGGCAGCCCCGCCCCGAACCGGCCGGCCTCGCCCAGCGCCTTGTGCTCGTGCTCGACCTCGTCCTTGACCTTCTTCCACTCCACGCCGAACGGCGGGTTGGCCAGCATGTAGTCGAAGGACTTCCGGGCGTGCCCGTCGTCGGAGAAGGAGTTGCCGAAGGCGATGTTCTCCGGGTCCTGCCCCTTGATCATGAGGTCGGACCGGCAGATCGCCCACGACTCGGGGTTGAGCTCCTGCCCGAACACCTCCACCGTGGCGTCCGGGTTCAGCTCCTTGATCAGGTCGTCCACTGCGGAGAGCATGCCGCCCGTGCCGCAGGCCGGGTCGAGGACCGTGCGCACCGCACCCGGCAACTGCAACGCGTCACCGTCCGGAGCGACCAGCAGCCGCACCATCAGCTGGATGACCTCGCGGGGCGTGAAGTGCTCACCGGCCGTCTCGTTCGACTGCTCCGCGAACCGGCGGATCAGCTCCTCGAAGATGTAGCCCATGTTGTGGTTGGGCACGACGTCGGGATGCAGATCCAGGTCCGTGAACTTGCCGATGACCTTGTAGAGGAGCCCTGCGCCGTCCAGCCGCTTGATCTGCTGCGCGAACTCGAAACGCTCCAGCACGCCCCGCGCGTTGTCGGAGAACGCCCCCACGTACACCTGGAGGTTCTGCGCCGCGTTCTGCGGGTCCGCCGCGATCTTCTTCAGGGTCAGGCTCGACCGGTTGTAGAAGGAGTGACCGGAGGCCCGCCGCAGGAAGCGGTCCGGGTCGATCCCGCTGTCCTTGTGCTGCTCCGCGATCTCCGCGACCTTCTCGCGGGACGGCTCCAGCACGCACTCAAGGCGCCGCAGCACCGTGAACGGCAGGATCACCTTGCCGTAGTCGGACTGCCTGTAGTCCCCCCGCAGGAGGTCGGCGACGGACCACGCGTGGTTCGCCAACTCCGTGTGCTTACTGCTGTTCAACTGGATCCCCGGATTCCTTCCGAAATGTCCCAACCCCACCACCCCGGAGCCGACAGGCCGACCGGGACGGTCCGACAAGTGTGGTCTATGTATGGAGGTCTACGTGCCTAATGGGGTGAATCGCCACCCCTGCCGCGTACCTCCGCCGCCGTCTCTCCCGACGGCAGCAACTGCCCGCCCGTGAGCCCGCCCGCCAGCAACCGTGCCGTCTCCTCCGCCAGCGAGGTCGCCCGCCGCGCCTCCGCCCGGAGCTCGTGCACGTGCCGGAACGCCTCCCCGTACCGCCGCTGCTCCTCCAGCGGCAGCAGCGGCACCCGCAGTCGGCCGGGGCTGACGGTCAGCACCGTACTGCCCGTCGACGCGCCCGCGATGTTCTCCTCCGCGCCCAGGAACCCGGCGAGGAACCAGGCGTCCAGGCGTGCCGGGTCCGGCCGGAAGAGGTGGACGTGGGAGCCGGGCAGGGCGCCGGCGTCCTCCCCTCCCGCGACCCGGGCCATAGGACCCTCCGTGTTCGCGACCGCCCGTACGAGGACGTCCCCGACGGCGATCACGGGCGCGGTGTCGTCGTACAGCCCCATCGGCTCTCCCGTGGGGCCTGACCCGGTCGTGATGTCCGAGCCGGTGAGCACCGCCCGGGTCTCGGGCTTCCCGCCCCCGCCGGTCCCGCCGCTCGAGGCCTGTGCCCGCGTGCGCACGCTGTCCGGAACCGTCCGCAGGAGCGTGAGCGCGCCACCGCGCGAGAGGTCGGACGCCGTGGCCGTCCGCCACTCGCGCGCCGTGGCGCCCGCCGGGCTCCATTCCTCGCGGCCGGCCGTCCGCGCGAGGGCCTCCGCGGCCTCGGTGAGCTTCCGGCGCGTGGCGGCGACCTCCGCCGACAGCTCCGCCGGATCGGCTTCGGCCCGTGACGCCCGTACGAGTCGTGCCGGGGTCAGGTCCACCACGTCGTCCAGCAGGTCCACCACGCCGACCGCGTGCGCGGCACCGGGCTCACCCTTGAACGCGTCCGGGTCCTCCGTGAACGCCCGCCACGCATCCAGGGCGCGCGTCGTGACGCCCTCCCAGTCCACGGACGCGGACCGGCTCCCGCCCCGCGTCCGTGTGGTCACCGCGTCCGCCGCCGTGTCCACGAACAGCACCGACTTGCGCTCCGGACCACCCGGCTCCGGCCGTCGCAGCACCCACACCTGCAGACCGATGTGCAACGGCACCGATGCCCCCGCCGGCAGCGCGATCACCGCGCGCAGCGCCCCGCTGCGTACCAGCTCCGCCCGTACGCGCCGCCCCGACGCCCGCCCGGCCGTGGCCGGCGGCAGGAGCAGCACCGCGTAGCCGCCGGGTGCCAGATGGGCCAGCGCGTGCTGCACCCACGCCAGCTCCGACTCGGCGCGGGCCGGGACTCCGTACGCCCAGCGGGGGTCGTACGCCAGCTCGTCGTGGCCCCAGTCCCGGACGCCGTACGGCGGATTGCACAGCACCGCGTCGGCGACCAGGTCGGGGAAGGCGTCCGCGCGGAGACTGTCGGCGGCGCGCACGGCGACTGTGGCCTCCGGAGCCGTCAGCATCAGGCTCACGGCGCTGCGCCGGGCCTGCACGGGGAGCGTGTCCTGGCCGTACAGTTCGCGCGCGCCCCGGTGGGCCGCCGCCGCCAGCAGGGTGCCGCTGCCGCAGGCCGGGTCCAGGACGCGGGCCGGGGAGCCGGGGACCAGACGGGCGAGCAGGTCCGCGAGCGGCGGGGGAGTCACGTACGCGCCGGACGCGGCGCTGTCCTCCAGCTCCCGTTCCGCGAGCACGCCCAGCGCGGCCTGGCCGCCCTCGTCACGTACACACGCGTACAACGCGCGCAGCACCGCCACGTCGCCCGCCTCGAAACGGACCGCGTCCGCATCGGCGGCCGGCACGGCACCGGCCGCCGATGCCGCGTCCCGCTGCGCGCGGGCGACGAGCTCCGCGTCCGGCAGCCGCGTGGCGGCCGTCAGCGCCTCCGTCGGGCCGCCCGCCGCCGCGAGGACGAGGAGCAGCAGATCCTCCGACCTGCCGCCGCCTCCGCCCCCGCTCTGCGTGCGCAGGCGCAGCATCGTGCGCAGCTCCTCCGACGGGGTCGCCGCCGAGGCGTGACCGCGCGAGGCGAGCCAGGCACGCACGGACTCCAGGTCGTACAGAGGGCTGCTCTCCGTACCCCCGGACGGCTCGGGGAAGTCCTCGTGCCGACGACGCCAGTTGCTGACCGTGGCGCGCGTGACACCCGCGATGCGGGAGATCTCGGCGGCGGTCACCTGCGCGGATGACTGGGGCATGACGGGAGTCCTGGGCCTCTCGGTAGCGAACAGTCAACAACCTACAGCACCCGTCAAGTCGGTCAACCTGTTTGACGGTGCTTTCGTTTCCATGCTTACCTGGTCTTGCTTCCGACTGGAAGCCGTTCGACAGAACTCCGGGGGAGTCCCATGCGCCTGACCATGCCGACCGCCGTCGTCGAGGGCACCCAGCTCACCGTGATGCCGTTCCGTGCCGACGCCGTCGTCGGGACGATGTCCGTGCCGACGCTCGTCCAGCTCGTGCCCTCGCCCCGCGCCGAGGAGGACCCGCGCAGGCTGAAGGCGGCGTCCGGCCTGGTGCGCCGGCACGCCGAGCTGCGGGCCACCGTGCAGCGCACGCTGAAGTCCTCGCAGAAGGGCAAGAACGTCGGCCCGTACGCCGAGTACATCGCCGCCGGGCTGAAGGGCGAGCTCGGCGCGGCCTGGTCCACGCCGCCGGTCACCCTGTGGCACGCCGGACCGCTCGCCGCGCTCAGCGACGAACTCCTCCCCGGCAGCGGCCTGCGCACCCTCACCGTCGCGCCGGGCACGATGGTCGTCGCCATCGACGGCGAGACCCAGACCACCGCCTGGCACGACCTCTACGACGACCCCGAGAAGTACGGCCTGACGTACCCGGAACTCGCCCAGGTGCGCCTGCCGTTCGAGCTGTACGTCGACCTTGCCCCCGCCGACGCGCGG
Source organism: Streptomyces caelestis (assembly GCF_001279005.1). GTDB lineage: Bacteria > Actinomycetota > Actinomycetes > Streptomycetales > Streptomycetaceae > Streptomyces > Streptomyces heliomycini. The sequence goes on along the minus strand of NZ_LGCN01000132.1, from coordinate 112,222 downwards.
CAGATCTTCTACGACCGCAACGTGCAGGGCGTGGACGTGGCCAAGAACCTGGCCATGTCCATGGACCAGCGCGACTACGGCACCCGGCTCGCGCACCTGGTCGCCGACTCGGTGAAGGTCGACGTGGACGGGCAGCGCGTGCCCTTCGCGCGGCTCGTGAACGTCAGCAAGCGGCAGGTGTCCGCGAGCGACCGCGAGGTCGTCACCCTCTCCGCACTGCGCGCCCTCGTCGTCACCACGCTCTACGGGCGAAACGGTGTGCAGATGTCCGCCGAGCCGGTGCACGAGGACAAGCTGCCTGCGGGACACCGGCCGGAGCAGGTGGAGGCCGCCGTCGTACCGGTCCTCGGGCAGTTGATCGCCCGTCACGCACGCGACTTCACCGCGCGCAGCGCCATCACCGCGCCCGCCGTCCTCGCCGGGATCGGCATCGCCGCCCACCACGCCATGCCGTGGGCCGACCCGTCGTCCGCCTTCCGCACGGACGACCTGGTCCGCCTCCTCGACGGCGTCCGCTGGGAGCGGGAGGCGAAGTACTGGGACGGCGTCGCCGCCAAGACCGGTACCTCGGGGCGCCTGAACTTCAGCGGCGGGGTCAAGGACTCCGGCGGCCGGGTCGCCGACGCCATCCTCTACCCGGCGACCGAGGCGGGCCGCAGGATCCGCGGCCTCTGAACCCGGGCGCACGCCCGCACACCCCACCCGCCACGCACCACGCACGCCGGAAACGGAGCACGCCATGACCTTCCACCAGCCTCCCCCGCCACCCGACCACAGTCCCCAGGGCGCCGGCCCCTTCGGCCTCGGCACACCCACCGGCTCCGGACAGCCCGCCCGCAGCCGCAGACGGTGGCTGACGTACGGGGCGGTCGCGCTGGTCTCCCTGTTCGTCGGGGTCGGCATAGGCGCCGGCAGCGGCTCGGCGGACACCGTCGAGAAGACCGCCGACACCAAGGCCGCGCCCCGCCCCACGGTCACCGTCACCGAGACCGCCGAGGCCGAAGCCCCCGAACCCGCCCCCACCGTCACCGAAACGGTGACCGAGACGGTCACCGCCGAACCGAAGAAGACCAGGAAGCCCGGCCCGGCGACCACCTTCTCGGGCGAGGGCGAGTACCTGGTCGGCGAGGACATCAAGGCCGGCACCTACAAGACCGCCGGCCCGGAGGACGAGTGGGGCTGCTACTGGGAACGGGCCAAGGACGCCAGCGGCGAGTTCGACTCCATCATCACCAACAACAACCTCACCGGGCAGGGCCGGGTGAAGCTCAACAGCGGCGAGTACTTCAAGACCAACGGGTGCCAGGAGTGGAAGAGGATCGGCTGAAAGGCGACGTTCCACAGAGTGACGAGCATCACAACAACCAGACAGGGGTCGACGGAGTCGAACCATGAGCCGGCGCCCGACGTCTGTTCCGGAATCGGCAGAGCACAACGGTAAGAGAAGGGCAGAACGGACAGCATGTCGAAGCGCGCACGACGGGTCGATGTGCTGGCTGTGGAACAGCGAGCGGTCGACCATGCCTACCGCTGCCTGGAACGCACGCGACGTGAGGCCGAAAGCCTCAAGGGAATGTCCGCCGCAGCCAGCGGCAAGGACGCGATCGACGTGAATCGGGCATGGGAGAGCGAGCTGGCCCGCCTCGACCTCAACGGCAACGCCCTGGTGTTCATGCGGGTCGACGTCGACGAAGGAACCGGTCGCGAGTCGTTCTACATCGGACGACGAGTGGTGTTCGACGAGGAGCGCAACCCTGCCGTCATCTCATGGAACGCGCCAGCCGCGATCGAATGGCGGCTGACCAGCGAGCAGGAACCGGGCGATGTGCGCCTGCTGCGCCGGATCGTCTGCGACGAACGGATCGTTCAGCGGTATTTCGATCTGCATGGGAAAGACAGCGCGAGCCTCGCGCCCCGGGCTGTGCGGGAGGAGCCGGAGGACACCGCAGCAGCCGGTGTCGGGGACGATTCCGCCGAGGGCTGTGAGCGGGGCCACGCCGCTGCCGAGCCGGAGCCTGGGGAAGCCGGCGAATTCAAGGAGCCGGACTGGAACGACCCCCTGCTCGACGAACTGGACCGAGCCCGCGACGGTGCCATGCACGACATCGTCGAGACGATCCAGAGGGACCAGCTCCGGCTCGTCGCGGAGCGGCCAGGAGGCGTACTCATCGTCCAAGGGGGTCCGGGCACCGGCAAGACAGCGGTGGGCATGCACCGCGTGAGCTGGCTGCTCGACAACCGACATGTGGCACCGAACGACATCCTGGTCGTCGGACCGAGTCGTGGATTCCTGGACTACGCGAGCAGAGCTCTGGTCGAGCTGGGCAGCCGTGGCGTGACCATGCTCGAACTGTCCGCGTTGTGGTCGGGCGGGAACGCGCGCCGTGACCGGTACGAGACCGCCATGGTCAAGTCCGACGCACGGATGGCCCGCGTCCTGCGGCGGGCCGTCGACAACCACACCACCACGACGGTCGAGCGCCTCGAAGCGCTCGTCGGCGGCGCCGAGTTCGTCTTCGAACTGCGGCGCCGGGAAGTCGTCGTGCCCGTCGCGGAGATCGCGGCCATCGCGGCCGACGCCCTCACCGGCGACGGCCCATACCGCGTTCGCCAGGAACGCTGTGTCCAGCAGCTGGTGCAGCACCTCACCCAGGCCTACATCGGCATGCTCCCCGGACCTGCCGACACCGACTACTTCCCTAAGGTACGTCAACTACGTTCCGTCACCCGGCTGCTGCGCCGTATCGCCCCCGAACTCTCGGCCCGCGACGTGCTGCGTCGGCTCCTTGCCGGCGGTGCCGCCTTGGCGGCGGCCGAGGGGATCCTCACGCCGGAGGAGCAGACGGCCCTCGTGGACCGGCAGGACGGTCACACCAGTGCGCGAGCCACCGTGGAAGCCAGTCTTGAGGACCTGGTCTGCCTGGACGAGTTGGAGTACCTGCTCTCAGGGCGCCCCGAGAGGACCTATGGCCATGTCGTCGTGGACGAGGCTCAGGACCTCACACCGATGCAGGCCCGCTCACTGGCGCGTCGCTGTCCCGGCGGGTCCATGACCATCCTGGGCGATCTCGCTCAGGCTACCGGCCCCTTTCCGTACCAGGACTGGGAGGAGCTCGGGACGACGCTCACCGGCAGGGACGGCTGGCGGGTGGCCGAGCTGCTGACCGGATTCCGGGTGCCCGGTGAGGTCATGGACTACGTGCGACCACTCGGTACCCACTGCGCGCCAGGCGTCGGAGTCCCCGACTCCGTACGGCGAACGGGCACCGAAGTGATCGTCGTGCGGGCCGGTGACCCTGCACAGCGTGCGGCCGAGCGTGCCCTGGCCATTGCAACGGGACCGGATGGCGCACGCCGGGACCGAACCACAGCGGTGATCGTTCCTGACCTGACGTCGTGGAAGGAAACCGTGGCCACTGCCGTTTCCGGGCAGGAATCGGTCTCCGTGCTCACCGCCGACGAAGCCAAAGGCCTCGAATTCGATCACGTGGTCGTGGCCGAACCGTCGGCGGTCACCGCGGACGACCCGGCTGGACCGCGTCGTCTGTACGTCGCGCTCACCCGGTGCACCCAGTCCCTGACGGTGGTCCATGAGCGGCCACTGCCGCAGTGGATCGGCGGTCCGGCAAACCCCGTACCCACTCCGAAGCAGTTCTTGGCGCAGGTCAGCAGAAGGAAGAGCCCGCACGGCACGTCGGGCTTGTGCACTCGGTACCGAGCGGACGGCACACGGTGCGCCAACGAGACACGGCAGGCGGACGGATGGTGCCGGCAGCCGGGATGCGGAGGGTTCCGCACGGCGGAGCCCGTGTCCCTCGGCAGGAGCGACTACCTCGGAGTGCCCAAGGACGGCGCGACCGAGGCGAGACTCGAACGCACACCGGAACAGATCGCCGCCATCCGTATCACCTCGGCCGCGTGCGGCGCCTTCGTGGTCCGGCATCGGGGCAGCCTCGGTGAGGCGGCCGTGGAACTTCACGCGATGCTCGCCCCGTTCCTGGCCGAGGGCCGCCACTTCCGCTCCCCGGACGGGTGGCTCCTGGACCTGGAGGGCTACCGTCTTCTGCTCGATGCCGACGCGCGAGCCGTGAAGGCCTACGTCACGGGACATCCCGAGCGCAGCTACGCACAGGTGACCGCAGGGGTTCCCTCGCGGGTGGGGCAGCAGGCACGAGGGGAACGGCGATCGGCTCTCACACCCCCGGAGGCCAAGGCAGGCGCGGGGCTGGCCGACGACGCTGCCGTGCGCGCGATCGACCCGAACGCCCTCCATGTCACCCAGGGGGCTTGTGTCACCTTCGAACGACTCACTCAGTCCGCGCACCTGGCGGACGAAGCGTTCGTGAGAGGGCTCCGGGAAGAGCTCACGGCCGACCTTTCGACGGGGCGTATCGAGTGGGTGGGGGACCGCCTGGTCGTCGAGGGCGAACGCTGCCAATGGTGGATGCGGTCGGACGGCCGGGTCCTCACGGCGGTCCGTAGCACCGGGACCGAGATCTACCGGGGGTTCGAGGCCGGAGAGGCCGACGAGTCCTCACACGAAGGGACGGACATGCCGACGACCGGCACAGCGGATGAAGCCACGACCGAGGTCACGACGCCGAGAAGCGATCCGAGCCTGGCCGACATGGTCGCGGAGCGTGAACGTTCGGCTCGGGCCGATCGCGCGCACGAAAGCCTGCGCCACAGGCTGCTGGCCGACCTCTACGAGGGCCCCGGGGACGTGGGGGACACCGTCTACGCCGACGCGTGGAGCCACGGGCCCGACGGCACGACACTCTTCGAAGTGCTGGCCGATGGCACACCGACGTACGAGCGGATCCGCGAGGCGGCCCTGCATCTGCTGGAGGCATCCAGCCTGCACCCCCAGGAGCGCGCCGAGTACCTGGTCGTCGTGCTACGTGAGCCGCCGGCCGAGCCATGGGCCGTGGACGCCTGCGACCGCGCGTTCAGCGTGGACCTGGTCTGGCGGGACGGCGACGCATGGGCCGGCCCGGCAGCGGAACGCGTCCGGCACACGTTGCCGGACGAATACGGCACGTCGTAGTACCGGTGACGTAGCCGGTCGTGAAACGCGGAAAGTACCGGTCGGCGGACTCGTGTCCGCCGGGGCTTCCCGGACGAGTGATGTGAGAACAGATGACGCAAGAGGAACGGCCGGACGTCGGTCCCGGGCCGGACGCTTCGATGTCCCGGGCGGAGATGGTCGAGGCGTGGCGCGAGCGACGCCGCGCACGGCGCACCCGGTCGGAGGAAGCCGCCACCGCGGAGACGGCAGGCCCGGACGGATTCGCCCTGCGCAGATGGCGCAGGGCCGGTGTGTTCGGCGCGGACGCGGTGCGACGCGTGGAGCGGCTCCTGACCGACCTCGTCAATACCGCGTCCGGTCAGGGGGAGGAGCCCGATTGGGCGCTGGGGACACTGCGCCAGTGCCTCGACGGGGACCCTGTCGCGCAACTGCCCTCCGCTGTCCGGGCTCTCCTGGACCACCGCACGGCCGACGACACCGTGACGACCATGACGGTCATCCATGCGTGCGGTCTGCCCTGGCTGACGCCGCACGGTCAGACCTGGCTCGAGCACCTCTTGGGCCCCGGACCAGCCGTGCTGTCCCGAGAGGGTCGTCCTTCGACGTCCGAGGACGTGTCGGGGGCCTTCGCCCTGCAGTACGCCCTCCAGCAGGACGAACTTGCCGCACTGCCACGCCCCGTGCGGGATCGGGTCCTGCCCTGGGCGCCCCTCGGGACCGTCGACGACCTCATCGACGCAGGGGTGGTCACCCGTGACGACGCACCTTGGGAACGGCGATCCGACCCGTGGGAACGGAACTACCTGAGAGCCCGACTCGCACCCGAACTGGTGGACAGGGAAACCGCCGGGGCGATCGGATGGCAGCAGTACCTGCGACGCGAGCGGTTCCTCGACGGACAGGACACGGAGAGTGAGGAAGGGGAACTCTACGACCTGCTCCAGCGGGCAGCCGAAGGAGACACCAACGTCCTCAAGGAACTGGAGTACGTTCTTCCGCGCACCCTCGTGCTGAGACTGCGCCACATCAAGGACGGAGCCCTTACCGGCAACTGGGAGCCGGACGTCCTCGCCGACCGCGGGCTGTGGCGGCTCATGTCAGCGCTGTGGGAACCCAAGGCCGCCGTCCAGCCCCGACGCAGCGCCTTCCACGCCCTCGCCGCGCTGCGTCACGCCTACGACTGCATCTGCGCGGGCGAGCTGAAAAGAGCTCGTGCTCAGGTGAACAGGTTCCTGGACCACGAGGACGGCGACCCTCTGCAGTACGCCGAGGCGCTGAACATGTCCGCCTACTTGGCCCTCCTGGACGAGGACCTGAACACTGCGCTGTTCGCCCTGACGCGTGTCGTCGCCATCCGGCAAGCAGCGGAACCCAACCTTGATCTGATCAAGCGACGGCAAGCCACGCAGCGCAACGATCGGCCGCACCCCTCCAACCCGTACCTGGAGCTCGGTCTGCCCAATCAGTCGGTGGTCTGGAAGCAGCGGTACCGCGACCTCCGGCGTGAGTTCGCCGACGATCGCGAGGAAGCGGCCCGGCTCAACCGGGCCATGCGCCGCATCCAGCAGGCCGAACAACGTGAAGACTGGTCCGACTTCTTCATCCTGCCGCTCGACGAAGCGGTCTTCCAGCTCCCGGACGACCCGCCCGGGACCCTCGTACCGCCGGTCGAGCCCATGCCCCGGCAGACGGCCTCCCACGACCTCGACGACGCGCAGACGGTGCGGCGTCGAGCGGTCGCCGACCTCCTCCCCACCCTTCTCAACGCGCCTCGGCGCCCGGATCACCAGCACAGGACGACACAGTGAGCAAGCCAAAGCACTGGAGCAGGGAGTCCGACTCCCCGAAGAACCGACGACGCGGAGAGAAGGGGAGAACACTTGCTCCTGAACTTCTTCTGTACCGGCCTGACGAGTTGCTCAACCCAGCCGATCTGTTGAAACGCTTCTCAGAGAGCGCCCAACGGTTGATCGAGAGCATCCCTGACGAGGATCGACCGAAGCAGGCGGACATAGTGTCTGCTCTTCGGCGAGGTGTTCTGGAGGCTTTCAGGACCCGCGAGGAACACTTGGCACGTCTGGTCGAAAGTGACCTCGAAGCGCGAGGTTCCGGCAACCGGATGAGCACACTAAAGTGGCAGGTTTCAATTCGCAAGGCCCTGCTGGGGCTAGGCGTACGTGTCGTTGAGGACGCGGGAGAACGAGAACTTTTCGTTGTAGTGGAGGGGGACGGCGATCAGTTCGAGATTGTGCGGCCTGCCTACGTGGATCAAGCCACTGGCAAGTTGATTCTCTCAGGGCAGCTTCGCCGAGTGTCTGGTGTGACCAAGCCCACCGGTTCCGCAGACGAGACGCAGAACGCTGGAAGCGAGGAGAAGCCGTGACCGCCACCGGAATCGACTTCGGCACCACCAACTCCGTGGTGGCCCAGTGGCAGGGCGACGACGTCGAGGTACTGCCGCTCGACGGACACCACCTCGACGCCGACTGGCGCCATCCCGGCTTCGACCTGCTCTTCCCCTCAGTGGTCGGGATGAGCTCGCTGCGCAGCGGCCCCCTCTTCGGATGGGAGGCAAAGCTGCGCTCAGAGGAGGCCGCCGAGGCGTGCAAGCGCCTGCTCAAGAGCGACGAGTACGTCAACGTGCAGGGGCGCCGCTTTGCCGCCACCACCGTGGCAGCCGGTGTCTTCACCGCCATGAAGGATGGCGCGCAGCAGAACCTGACCGAAATCAACCGGGCCGTCATCACCGTGCCCGCGAACGCCACGGGCGCCGCCCGCTACCGCACGCGTGCCGCTGCCCGCTTCGCGGGCATCGAGGTTCAAGCGCTCCTCAACGAGCCGACGGCCGCCGCGATCTCGTATGTTCAACAACTGCGTGACGAGGCGCCACAGATTCTCGTGTTCGACTGGGGTGGCGGAACGATCGACGTCACGGTTCTCGACCACGAGGACGGATTCTTCGAGGAACGCGCCTCGCGCGGGGTGACGGAACTCGGTGGGCTCGAGATCGACCGTCGGCTGCGCAGCATGGTTCTGGAAAGGGCGCCTGCACGACGTGAGTGGTCGCCTGCCCAGAAGCGTCAGTTCCGGCTCGACGTGGAACGCAGCAAGATTCTGCTGTCCTCCCAGCGGTCCGTGCGGATCTGGACTCCGGACGACAGGGAAGTGGAGATTTTCCAGGAGGAGTTGGAGGAAGCGATCACGGACCTCGTCGATCGTGCCCTGGCACCGGTCGAGGAGTGTCTCCGGGATCTGCACATGGCCCCGCTCGATGTGGACGACGTCCTCATGATCGGGGGCACCAGCCAGATCCCGAGCGTGCGGGCCGCGGTGGCGGAGGCCTTGCAGATGGAGCCCGTGCCGACCTACATGTGTGATCCCATGACCGCCGTGGCGCGTGGTGCCGCCATCGCCGCAGCCGTTCTGTCGAACGAGATGCCCGGGGTCATTCAAGTCGCCAACAGCCACGCGTTGGGGACCGTGACCAGGAAGCCCGACGGACGTCGGCAGTTCAGCGAGATCATCCCCAGGAACTCGCCGCTGCCCTGGAGCGAGCGGAAGAGCTATACGCCCGCCCGCGACTACGAGCGCAAACTCATTGTGGAGATCTGGGAGGGTGACCCGGACAAGGAGCTGACCGACTCCGACAACGTCCAGCTCACCGAATTGCCCCTCATGTACTCAACACCGCGCGTGCGTGAGGAATCCCGGTTCGATCTGGAGTACACGTACGACTCCGACGGCCTGCTGCACGTGAAAGCCACCTTGGAGCACACGGGCGAAGTCGTCGTCGACGAGGAGGTGAAGAGCTTCGGTTCCGGTGGGCCGACGCCGGAGGTGCGCAAGGAGCTCGATGACCTGCTCACGATGAATCCCGCGTCGTCGCGCATTCTGCCCGCCAACCGCTCCGACAAGCAGGATCGGCCCGTTCCGTCCCACTCCCACGTGGGCGACCCCGACCAGGGCGAAGAAGTACACACTCTTGTGGTCGACGGTTCCAACCTGGCATGGATCGGGCACTCGCCCATCCACCCCGGTGTCTACGAGGAAGAGGACCGACCGAGTTTTGCCCAACTCATCGGTGCTCGAGAAACGTTGGCAGAGAAGTACCCCCTGGCGGACATTCATGTTGTCGTGGATGCCACCTTCAGGCACAAAGTCGCCGAGGAGGAGAGAGCTGCCGTGACCGCCGCTCTCAGCAAGGGCGACATCCTCCAGCCGCCGGCCGGTACAGAGGGGAAGGGTGACGCTTTGGTCGTGGCCATCGCCGATGAGTCGGGTGCGGTTGTCGTCACCAACGACAACTACGTCGAACTGCAGAGCCGCTACCCATGGTTGCGGGAGAACGGACGAGTTCTCGGAGCCACCCACACCAAGAACAGGTGGGTCTTCACTCCACGGACCTGCGTAGCACCGCGAGGGAGGAGCTGAGATAGACAGTGCCCACAGGCTAACGAACCGGGTACCTCGGTACTGGTGAGCGGAGTGATCATTTCAGCGGCGGGCGCACGCATCACCCAGATTGGGCAGGCGACGCGCCCGCGCCGTCGATGTCGCTTCAGTGCGCCTGCACTGTGCGATAGCGGACCGGCCAGTCCTCCACCTTCACCAGCAAACCCTCACTCGCGAGATCGCGGGGGATCTGCCGGGTGCGCTTCTCCTGCAGGTCGTGCCCGGCGTCGCGCAGTGCGCGCAGGCCGCGTTCTGTGTCCCAGTAACCGCCGTACGTGCGCACGGCCTTCTCGAGGTCGGCGCGCTGGCTGGAGTCCGGTCCGGTCAACGCCCTGCCCCCTGCGTCTGCTCGCCGATGGCGGCTGCGTGCGCCTTCTTCGTGTGGTGGGCGATGCTCGCCGGCGCACCGACGTAGTCGCAGGCCGGGCACTTCCGCCACACGCCCTCGGACACGGCACGCGCGCTCACCGAGTGGCCGGGACCGTATCCGTGTCCGTGCAGCAACTGGGCGACGGAGGAGCCGTATTCGACCGCGAGCAGCGCCGCCTCCGCCACCTTGTCGTGCCCGGGGGCGAAGAACGATCCGGCTCCGACCTTCTTGGCGCAGCCGCACCAGCAGGTGCCGGTCGGGGTGAGGCGGGGAAGAGACTTCGTCGTCATGCGGTCACAGTAGATCAACGGACGTGACGGTTCGGGGCCTTTGCCGTGTTCGGGGCCCTCCACGGGGCGCGGTGGAGGACACGGCACCGGGGCTCGTAGCCTTCTGATCATGGCCGACGTCTACGAACTCCAGCTCACGCTCGATCTGCCGGGCTCGCTCCCGCCGCGGGACCTCGCCCTGCTGCGCTGGCACCTGGGGGAGGAAGGCGGCCGGCAGGACGACGGGTACGCGTACCCCCTCTGGGGAGACCGGGGGCCGGCGCTGCGGATCGGGGGCGCGCTGGTCGGGGAGCTGTGCTCCGACGGGCCGCAGTGGGCGCTGACCGTGCGGCAGGAGGCACATCCCGACGAGTTCGACGACCTGCGCCGGATGGTGCTGTGGCTCGGCGCGCGTACGACGACCGTGGGCACCGTCGGGTACCTCCGCTTCCACGAGTCCCACCTCCCCGACGTGCTGGTCGCGGAGGCGGGAGCCGTCCGCAGCGCGGTGCTGCGGGTGGAGAAGGTCCTCGAGTCGGCGACCGAGGTGATCCCCGGTCCCCACGCGTGACCCGGGGCCGCTCGGGAGCCCTCCTCCCGTCCGCGCCGTCGAGGCGCCGGCCTACTCCGGGGGCGTGGGGGTCTCGGCGGTGCGGTACATCGCCTGGACGTCCAGCTCCAGTTGCACGGTCGGGCCGACGACCGCGATGCCGCGGGCCAGCATCGAGCGCCAGTTGAGGGTGAAGTCCTCGCGGTGCAGCTCCGCCTTCGCCAGGGCCGCACAGCGCAGCTCCTGTTCGTAACCGCCGTTCACCGTGCCGAGGTACGTCGTGTCCAGGCCCACGGAGCGGCTGGTGCCGTGCATGGTGAGCGTGCCGTTCAGCGTCCACCGGGAGCCGCCCCGGTAGACGAACCGGGTGCTGGTGAAGTCGATGTACGGGTAGTGCTCGACGTCGAGGAAGTCGGCGGAGCGCAGGTGGTTGTCACGGGTCCTGTTGCCCGTGGTGATGCTGGCGGCGTCGATGCGCACCGAGACCTGGGAGTCGACCATGTCCGGCGTGATGCGGATGCCGCCGGTGAAGCGGGTGAAGCGTCCGTGGACGTGGGCCATGCCCACGTGCTTGGCGATGAAGCGGATCGCGGTGTGCGGCGGGTCGAACAGCCAGGTGCCGGGCGGCGGCAGTTCCAGTTGGCGCGCGGGCAGCAGCGCGACGCGCGCCGGGGGGAGGACGGCGCCGGCGAGTATGTCGACGTTGTCGCGGGCCGGGGTGAGGCCCTCCGCCGCGACCAACACGCTGTAGGAGCCGGGCGGGAGCGTCGCCATGAACAGACCGTACGGATCGGTGGTGCCGCGGGCGGCGACCCGGTGGCTGTCCAGGGCGGTCACCGTGACCTCGGCGCCGCCCAGGGGCTGTCCCATGGGATCGACGACCTCGCAGCCGTACGCGCCGGCGCCGGCCGGCAGGGGCAGCGAGAGGTCCGGTGCGGCGCCGGGGGCGCTGCGGGAACGCCGACGCCGGAGCAGTCCGAGGGCCATGCGGGTCACCTTTCTTCCTGCGTGTCACCACCGCGAGGCCCGCACCGATGGACGTGTCCGCGGTCGCCGGGAACCACCGGGGAAGGGTTGCAGGCGCGATGAAGTCAACTGTTCAACGATCATAGGGCAGGTGCGCAGGGATGCTTCGTCACCGTGGTCGGCGTGCGACACGGCTTGCCCATGTGCCGAATTGGCGTGAACCGCCGCCATCCCGGTCATTCGACGGGTCGTGCCGCGCCCGCCGACCGTGCTGCTTTGCTCCGGTGCTGTGGCGAACGTCATTCGGAGCGGCGGAAGATTCACACACGGCTCGCGGTCCCGTCACGCGGCCCACACATCGGGCGGGCCGCGCCGCCGCACCGGCAGGCTCCGCCCGTGCGCGCAGCAGGAGAAAGCCCGTACGCCGCGTGAGCGTACGGGCGGCGGCGACGGCGACGCCGGCGCGGTCGGCGGCCGGCGACGCTCAGGGGCGGGCGGACGCACCGCCCCCCGGCACCGGCCGGTCGAGGTCCGGGTCGCCGAACTCCGCGCGCAGGGCCTGGAAGGCGGTGACCTTCTCCTCGCCGAAGCGACGGACGTGGGCGGCGTACGCGTCCGGGGAGAGGAACGCCGACGGCCGGGACTTGCTGTGGAACTTGTCCGCGTACATCACCAGCCGCTCCTCCCGCGTCACCGCGAGGTAGTCGGCGGCGGGGATCGGGAGGTTCTGGCGCAGGACGTCGTCCTTCGTGACCCCCACCCCGGTGTGGTGGGAGCAGAACCGGCGCAGGGGCTCCGGGAAGCCCTCGTGCCCGAGGAGCTCGTGGCCGAGCAGCCCGTGCCGGATGTAGTTCCCGTGGTCCAGCCGGCCGTCGTCCCCGTAGAGGCGGTAGACGCCGATGTCGTGGAGGAGGCAGCCGGCGCGGACCAGTTCGACGTCGACGTCGAGGCGTGAGGCCGAGACGAGCCGCTCGGCGATGCTCCAGACGACCTCGCAGTGCGTGTGGACGAGCGCGAACGCCTCGGCGCTGGGCGCGTGCTTCTCGTGCAGCGCGCGGATCTCTTCGGGTCCCGGAATCCTCACGCGGGGAGCGTAACAACCTCCGGCTCGCTCACTCGATCGAGCATTCCCGCGCGGTGAGCGGCCGGGTGCTGCCGGCCGGTCTGCTGCACAGGACCTCCGCCCGCGAGACGCCCTCCGGGGTCCTGCGGACCCGGTTGAGGACGATGCTGTGGCCGCGGCGCTCCTGGTACAGGGGCGCGTCGGTGAAGTCGATCGTCCCGGTGGCCATGCCGTCGAGCCTGACGTGTCTGAGGTTGACCCAGGTCGCCGCGCGGCTCTGGCGCACGTCCCCGAGGCTGGCCGCCCAGTACAGGGCACGCGCGGCGTCGTGGGAGAGGGCCGTCTGCCCGCTCGCGAAGTCGGCGGCGTCGTACGTGGCCTTCCCGTCCTCCAGCCAGGGGAGGTACGTGGCGGCGTCCTCGTAGAAGGCGGTCCTGGAGGCGGCCTCCTTCAGCTCGGCCAGGGCCGCGTGGTACAGCGTGATCCGCGGGGCCACGCCGTCGCGGCCGCCCGTGCCGGAGAACCTGGCCTTGCTCAGGTCGTCGCCCGTGAGGATCGAGATCTGCCGGTTGGCGCAGCCCGGTTCGGTGGTCAGCTGCGTCATCAGCGGTCCGACGTCCTCGACCCGTCCGGCGAAGTAGATCACCGAGGGGACGTCCTCGCCCCGGCAGATGCTCTCGGCGTGCAGCCGCAGTTCGGGCTTGCCGTTCGCCACCCGGTAGCGCTGCGCGGGCAGCAGCCGGAAGCCCTCCCGCTTCAGCATCTCGCCGCCGTACAGAGCCTGTTCGCTGGTGTAGCGGTCCTGCGACTCCTTGGTGTCGCGGGCCAGCACCAGGGCGTGCGGGGACCCGCCCCCGGCGCGCAGCTGCCGGGCGACGAGACCGAGCGCCCCTGCCTGGTGCTCGTCGGGGGCCGCGAGGCTGAACCAGTTGGAGAACTCCTTCGGCAGGTAGGTCGCCGAGTTGGTGCCGGAGACGACGGGCAGCCCCGCCGCGTGGAGCCGGCGCGTGACGTCGGGGCTGCTCTGCAGGTCGCGGCCGAACCCGACCACGCCGACGACGGTCGGGTCGCGGTCGGCGTACTCGGCGATCGCGTCGGCCGTGACGCGCTGGTGCCCCATGTCCGCAGCGCCGTTGGCGAGCAGCACCCGCAGTTTCACCGTGTAGTTCTCGTTGACCACGCGCTGGGCGAGGTACACGCCGGTCAGCTCCTCGGCGCCCTTGACCAGGGACGGGTCCACCGAGGAGGAGCTCAGCGGGCCCGCGTACACCACGGTGACGTAGGCGTCGGGGTGGTCGCGCAGGACCTCGCCGTTCTCGGCGCTCACCAGCCTCTCCAGCTCCTGCAGCCGCTTGCCCTCCCCGGTGGTCCCGCCGCTCAGGTGCGCGCCGAACCGGACGTCCCCGGTGGCTATGCCGACGCACTCCGTGCCGCCGCCGGGCGCGGGACGCCGCTCGGTGTCGCGGTCGGCGGTCAGCAGGCCCGCCGAACAGTACGTCCGGTGCAGTTCACGGGCGTGGACGACACCCGCGGTGACGACCAGGGCGAGGACGAGGAGCAGGCTGTGGGCCGACCACACCACGCGGGCCAGGGGCGGCCGGTGCCTGGTCCTGACGCACCGCCAGTCCGCCTGCCGCAGCTGGACCAGCTCGTCGTGGGGCAGCGGGAGTCTGAGCACCCAGGGCAGGGCGTTCGTCCTGCTCGGCGACTGATCGGCGCGGAGATTCCCGGCCCATTCGTCGTACCAGTGACGCAACCGCTGCGGGAGACGCGGGGGCGGGGACGGGGGCTGCCGCGGCCGGTCGGGCGCAGGACGCGCGTCCGCGCCCCGGTCGAGCAGCGCGGCGTCGTCCGCCGCCACGCCCGCCACGATCAGCAGCGGGTCGAGTTCGCTGCGCCGGCTGCGGACGTCGCTGACCGCCCGGATCAGCTCTATGCCGCCGTTCTCCCGGGCCGCCCGGCGCAGGAACAGCACCGGCGGCCGTGTCCGCTTGAACCCGCGCAGGTCCCAGCTGCCGCGCCGGTGGTTGTCCCGCAGGTCCTCGAAGAGCGCCAGCACGTACAGCTGGAGGGGGAAAGGACCGCCCTCGCGCATGGCCTCGGCCACGTCGTAGGCGCGGGCCGCGATGGCCCGCCAGGAGCGGACGGGCCGCAGCAGCCGCACGCTGGTCGACCGGCGGCGGGCGGCGGACTGGAGGAACGTCGTGGTCAGGAACCACCGGCTCTCCCTGCGCAGCCACAGGAAGAGGGGAGCGCGCCCGGGGACGTGGTTCAGTCCGGCCAGGAGGACCATCAGCCCGATGCCCGCCAGGACGGCGACGTACCACTCGGGGCGGGTGAGCAGCGCGGTGAAGGCGCCCAGGGCGCCCATGGGGAGGAACTGCTGCACGTCGTTGAGCAGCACCTGCCGGTTCCGGCGCGAGGGTCTGCGGGGGCGCCAGCGCTGCCGGGCCAGGATGCGCAGCAGATGTGTCTGGGCCCGCTCCCGCTGGACGTTCCCGTCCGGAGTGCCGCCGGGGGCGGTGGGCCAGTGCTCGCGCATCTCCGGATCGTCGGTCGCCTCCTGGAGGGCGCGCACCAGATTGAGGCGGGGGAAGGAGTAGGGGCGGTAGGAGGCGGAACGGTCGCCCCACTTCCTGGAGTCGCCGAGGTCGACCAGGAGCCGCGCGGCCCGGGCGGTGGGATCGAGGTCCCCCGGCTGCGGCTCGGTCGGGGCGACGGCCAGGCGGGTGCCGTGACGCTGCTGCCCCTCGCTCAGCTCGTCGACGAGTTCGGTGACCCGGCCGTCGTCGGCGGCGTCCTCGGCGTGCAGCACGATCACCGGCATCGGGGGATCACTGGTCCGGAAGTCCTGGATCAGGGACTCCAGCTGCCGCTGGACGTCGATCCCCGCCTCGGTCGACATGCCCGGATGATCACCCGGGCAGTCCTGAGGGAAACTCTGGTCACGGCCGTGCATGGACACCCCCCGTGGTCGTAAGACACATGTGTCGCAAGCGCCTTGTGAGGATAACTCCCACCCCTGACAACCGCTTCCGGCGCGACGGCGTTCCGTCGGGCGGTGGGCCGTGGCCGACGGTGGTGCCGTCAGCGGGCGGCTTCACACGATCGGGTGGTGCTGTGCGATGCGGGCACGTGCGGGACGGGCGGTCCGTTCGATCCGGTGACGGGGACATCTCCCGTCCACTCAGGACACGGACGACCGGAGCACACCATGAGCCTGCACTTCCACCACAACCCCGACGGCACGACGACCGGGCGGAACGAGGCCACCGGATTCACCGTGACGCACGCCGAAGAGGAGGAGGTGAAGCGGCAGTTGTACGAGGACGCGGGGTGGGCGTACACGCCACCGCCACCCCCGGTGCCGCCCGGGCACCACCGGTTCGCGCTGGTGCACGAGGAGTTCGACGACGCGGGGTTCGCGGACGAGCGGTACGCGGGGCCGCGGGCGCGTCCGCCGGAGGGGTGCGTGCCGGTCGACCGGGGCTGTTTCGCCCTGGAGTGCGAGCGGCCGGGGAAGACACTTCTGGACGCGGTCGCCGGCACCGTCGCGGAGATCCGCCGTGAGCACGGGCTGGTGATGAACAGTCTGGGTGTCGAGAAGCCCCAGGAGTGGTTCGACGCCGACCACAAGAACGGATACGCGGCGGAGACCGTGGCGCACCTGGTGCTCATGGCGACCGACCGGGCCCGTCGGCTCGGCTACGGGCGCAAGGACCTGGTCCGGCTCCTCGACGCGGCGGGCGCCGAGTAGTTGAGCGGGTGGCGGGGTGAGGGGGACGGGGCCCCGAGGCCGCACAGCGGGTGGCGGGGAATCCGGCTCGGCGGCTCGGCCACCGACACCCTGCTGGACGCGTGGCCGCCGCCGACGGTGCCGTGGCCGGCACCGGCCGGTGCGACGGGGGCGGCGGCGCCGCTGCCCCGAAGGGCGTGAGGGGAGTGGTGCACCGGCCGCCGGGGGAGCCGGCGGTTGCCCCGCACCTCAGGTTTCGGGAGGCGGCCGGCGGAATGCCGCGAGCCGCGGGACGGCGGTGGCGTGCCCCGGCCGGCCGTCAGCCCGCGACCAGTTCCCGCCGCACCTCGGGCCCGGCCGGAGCCGCCTCCACCCGGGACGTCCGCCACAGCCACAGCACATCCCGCCCGAACGACCACACCAGCAGCCCCAGCGCCAGCACCACCACACCGACGTTGACCGCGTGCGGCAGCAGCGCCGCGCCCGCCGTCAGCAGCAGCACGCCCTGGAGCGCGGCCACCGTCTTGCGGGCCGTGCTCGGCGGGAGCGGGGCGGTCAGCCAGGGCCGGACGCGGGCGGCGGCCACGAAGGCGTACCGCATACCACCGATGAGGAGCACCCACGGACCCATCGCCATCGACACGTACACGCTCAGCACCAGGATGAGGAACGCGTCCACCTCCATGTCGAAGCGGGCGCCCAGCGGCGTCGACGTACCGGTCCTGCGGGCCACCTTGCCGTCCACACCGTCCAGGATCAGGGCCACGGCGGTCAGGCCCACGAACAGGGAGACGGGCGGTGAGTCCTGGAACGAGTCGGCGACCAGCGCGGTGACCCCTCCGACGAGGACGGCCCGGCCGAGCGTGACCCGGTTGGCCGCGCCGAAGGAGCGCAGCCGGGACCGGTGCAGGGCCCGGGAGAGCACCGCCCAGGTGGCTGTCGCGAACGCGAGACCGGTCAGCCAGCCCGCGGGGCCCATGCCGATCGCCGTACCGATCAGTGCCAGCACCAGGACCTGCACGCCCGCCCCCACGGCGGTCTCCTGCTGTACGAGCCTCGCGTCGTAACTGTTGTTCAGGGCCACCGAACATCCTCCGGCCGTGTGACAGAGTCGATCAACGCCGCTACCTTGTGCGCGGCCTGTGCACACTCGGTACGCGCGCGGCTTCCCGATCGTTCAGGAGGACTCCGATGAACCGCACCGCACATGCGTTCTGGCTCGACGCGCCCGGCCGAGGGGCGATCCGTGAGGTCGACCTGCCCGCGCCCGGCGCGGACGAGGTGCTGGTGCGCTCGCTGTACTCCGGGGTGAGCCGGGGCACGGAGACGCTCGTCTTCCGCGGCGGGGTGCCCCGCAGTCAGCGCGCCGCCATGCGGGCGCCGTTCCAGGAGGGCGACTTCCCGGCCCCCGTGAAGTACGGCTACCTCAACGTGGGCGTGGTGGAGGAGGGACCGCAGGCGCTCGTCGGACGCACCGTGTTCTGCCTGTACCCGCACCAGACGCGGTACGTCGTCCCGGCGGGCGCCGTCACGCCCGTGCCCGACGGCGTGCCCGCCGGTCGGGCCGTGCTCGCCGGCACCGTGGAGACCGCCGTCAACGCGCTGTGGGACGCCGCGCCGTTGGTCGGCGACCGGATCGCCGTCGTCGGCGGCGGGATGGTCGGCTGCTCGGTGGCCGCGCTGCTGGCCCGGTTCCCCGGCGTACGGGTGCAGCTCGTCGACACCGACCCGGCGCGCGCGAGGACCGCGGCGGCGCTCGGCGTCGGCTTCGCGCTGCCCGGGGACGCCCTCGGCGAGTGCGACCTGGTCGTGCACGCCAGCGCCACCGAGCAGGGACTCGGCCGGGCGCTCGAACTGCTCCGCGCCGAGGGCACCGTCGTCGAACTGAGCTGGTACGGCGACCGGAAGGTGAGCCTCCCGCTGGGCGAGGCCTTCCACTCCCGGCGACTGACCGTCCGCGGCAGCCAGGTCGGCACCGTCTCCCCGGCCCGCGCGCACCGCGGCTACGCCGACCGGCTCGCCCTCGCCCTCGACCTGCTGGCCGACCCCGCCCTCGACGCCCTCGTCACCGGCGAGTCCGCCTTCGAGGACCTGCCCGACGTCATGCCCCGCCTCGCCTCCGGGGACCTCCCGGCGCTGTGCCACCGGGTGCGCTACGACACCCCGTAGCAAAACAGGCACGCCTGACCTGAGAAAAGACGTGGCGGACGCTGAACAGGGGAAGGAAGTCGGCCGTACTACACGGCATCCCCGTCAAAGATCGGCCGGGGAGCAGACGCGCCGCACCTGGAGGGTCGTCCGTTGTTCAGCATCACCGTCCGCGATCACATCATGATCGCCCACAGCTTCCACGGCGAGGTCTTCGGACCGGCCCAGCGCCTGCACGGGGCCACGTTCCTCGTGGACGCCACCTTCCGGCGCGAACAGCTGGACGAGGACAACATCGTCGTCGACATCGGCCTGGCCACGCAGGAACTCGGGTCCGTCGTCGGCGAGCTGAACTACCGCAACCTCGACGACGAACCGGACTTCGCGGGGGTCAACACCTCCACGGAGTACCTGGCCAAGGTCGTCGCCGACCGGCTCGCCGAACGCATCCACAAGGGCGCCCTGGGCGAGGGCGCCAAGGGCATCGCGAAGATAGCCGTCACCCTGCACGAGTCGCACATCGCCTGGGCGAGTTACGAGCGTGCGCTGTGACCGACACGACGATCGACATGCCCGGCACGGTCATCGGCCCGGCCGACGCGGCCGTCGGCCGGGCCGGCGGCGCCCGCCTGGACTACGTTCCGGCACAGGCGACCTCTCCGAGGAACGGCGGGATCATTCCCATGTCGCTGCGCTCCGTGCACTTCGTGATGCCGGGCGGCGTCGACGACCCGGCCGCGCCCAGCGGCGGCAACGCCTACGACCGGCGCGTCTGCCTGGACCTGCCCGGCTTCGGCTGGCGGGCGCACCGGCACACCGTGGCCGGGGACTGGCCCCGCCCGGACGCCGCCGCCCGCGCGGAACTCGCCCGCACCCTGCGCGAACTGCCGGACGGCGCCGTCGTCCTGCTCGACGGGCTGGTCGCCTGCGGGGTGCCCGAGATCGTCGTCCCCCAGGCGGAGGAGGGGCGGTTGCGCATGGCCGTCCTGGTGCACCTGCCGCTCGGCGACGAGACCGGGCTCGACGCGGCCGTCGCCGCCGAACTGGACGCCCGCGAGCGCGCGGTGCTGCGGGCGGCGCCCGCCGTGATCGCCACCAGCGACTGGGCCGTACGGCGCCTGGTCTCCCACCACGGCCTGGCCCCCGACCGCGTCCACGCCGCCGCGCCCGGCGCCGACATCGCGCCCCTCGCGCCCGGCACCGACGGCGTCTCGCGGCTGTTGTGCGTGGCCGCCGTGACCCCGCGCAAGGGACAGCACCGGCTCGTGGAGGCGCTGGCGGCGGTGGCCGACCTGCCGTGGAGCTGCGCACTCGTCGGCGGGCTCGGACAGGACCCCGAATACGTCGCCCACCTGCGCGGGCTCATCCGCGCACACGGCCTCGAGGACAGGCTGGAACTGACCGGCCCGCAGTCCGGCGCCGCGCTCGACGCGAGCTACGCCGCCGCCGACCTCATGGTGCTCACCTCGTACGCGGAGACGTACGGCATGGCGGTCACCGAGGCGCTGGCGCGCGGCATCCCGGTCCTGGCGACCGACGTCGGCGGGCTGCCCGAGGCAGTGGGCCGCGCCCCCGACGGGGGAGTGCCCGGCATCCTCGTCCCGCCGGAGAACCCCGCCGCCATCGCCGCCGAACTGCGCGGCTGGTTCGGCGAGGCGGACGTGCGGCGCCGGCTCAAGGCCGCCGCCCGCAGCCGGCGGGCCGCGCTCGGCGGCTGGGCGAGCACCGCGCAGAGCCTGGCGGCGGTACTGCGTCGGCTTCCCACCGGACCCCGGAGGGCCGCATGACGAAACCGGCAGCCACCACCCGGCAGGGCGGGACGAACCCGGCGGGCGCCACCCGGAACGGCGGGACGGTCCCGGACCTGCCCGGCCACCGGGACGTCATCCCCGGCGCCGGCCCCGCGCCCCGCCCCGGCGAGCGGGCCACCCTGCGGCTGCGGGACGCCGGCGACGACGAACCGGCCCGCTACGCCCCCGAGTGGCTCCAGCTGCGCGAACCGGCCGACGCCGCCGCCCGCTCGTACGACCTGCTCGACCCGCTGCGCATCCGGCTCGCCAATCCGCCGCGCCGGGCCGACGGGGTCGTCGTCCACGACATCGGCTGCGGCACCGGCTCGATGGGCCGCTGGCTCGCCCCCCGTCTCGACGGCGCCCAGCACTGGGTCCTGCACGACCGGGACCCCTACCTCCTGCACTTCGCCGCCGTCGCCTCCCCGCGCTCCGCCGCCGACGGCAGCCACGTCACCGCCGAGACCCGGCGCGGCGACGTCGCCCGGCTCACCCCGGACGCGCTGAGCGGCGCCTCCCTGGTGACGGCGTCCGCGCTGCTCGACGTCCTCACCCGCGAGGAGGTCGGCGCCCTCGCCGCCGCCTGCACGGGAGCCGGCTGTCCGGCCCTGCTGACGTTGTCGGTGGCCGGACGGGTGGAGCTGACCGAGCCGCACCCGCTGGACCGGGAGATCGCGGAGGCCTTCAACGCCCACCAGCGCCGGGGCGGGCTGCTCGGCCCGGACGCGGTCACGGTCGCCGCCGAGGTCTTCGCCGAGCACGGCGCGACCGTACGGATCGCCCCGAGCCCCTGGCGGCTCGGCCCCGGGCAGGCCGCGCTGACCGAGCAGTGGCTGCGGGGCTGGGTCGGCGCGGCGGTGGAGGAGCGGCCGGAACTGGCCTCGCGTGCCGACGGTTACCTCACCGAGCGGCTGAAGGCCTGCGCGGCGGGGGAGCTACGGGTCGTCGTCCACCACAGTGATCTGCTCGCGCTGTGCCGGCCGGTGGACGGGGCCGCATGAGTGCGCGGCCGCGCGGTGCAGGTGCACTCGCCCGGCTCGGCACCCCCGCCGTGCGCACCCGGCTCGGCACGCTCGGCGGCGTCGTGATCCTCGCGGTGCTGCTGTGGCGCCTCGACACCGGGGTCCTGCTGGAAGGGCTGCGCCGCATCGACGGGCCGGCGCTGCTCGCGGGACTCGGCATCGGGCTGGTGACCACCGTGTTCAGCGCGTGGCGCTGGGCGCTGGTCGCCCGGGGGATCGGGATCCGGCTGCCGCTGGGGGCGGCCGTCGCGGACTACTACCGTGCCCTGTTCCTCAACGCGGCGCTGCCCGGGGGTGTGTGGGGCGACGTCCACCGGGCCGTGCGGCACGGGCAGAGCGCCGGGGACCTGGGGCGGGGGGTGCGGGCGGTGGTGCTGGAGCGGACCGCCGGACAGCTCGCGCTGTTCGCCGCGGGGGCGGTGGTGCTGATGAGCATGCCGTCGCCGGTGCTCGAGGAAGTGCGGCAGGCCGCGCCGGTGGCCGGGCTCGGTGCGGTGGGGGCCTGTGCGGTGGTGCTGGCGGTGCGGATGAATCGGGCGCCGGGGCGGCGGAGGGCGGTCGGGCGCGGGGTGCTGGCCGAGGCGCGTGAGGGGTTGTTCTCGCGTCGTAACGCGCCCGGTGTCCTCGTCTCGTCCGTGGTCGTACTGGCCGGGTACGTGGCGATGTTCGTGCTCGCCGCCGATGTCGCGGGAGCGGGCGCGTCCGTGGGCGAGCTGCTGCCGCTGGCCGTGTTGGCGCTGCTGGCCATGGGGCTGCCGTTGAACGTCGGCGGGTGGGGGCCCCGGGAGGGGGTCACCGTTTGGGCGTTCGGGGGGGGGGGGCTCGGGGCGGGGCGGGGGCTGACCGTCGCGGTCGTCTACGGGGTGCTCAGTCTTGTGGCCAGCCTGCCCGGCGTGGTGGTGCTGGTCGGTCGGTGGTACGCGGGGGTGCGGGGCGGTGGGCGTGGTGGTGTCGCCCCCGCCGCCCCTTCCCTTCCCGTCCCCGGGGGCGTCGCCCCCGGACCCCCTGCCGGCCTTCGGCCTCGTCCTCGGACGCCGGACGGGCCGGAAGGCGCGGGCGGGCCGGAAAAGGCGGGCGGGGTGGGGGACGGCCTTCGGCCTCGTCCTCAGACGCCGGGCGGGCCGGAAGGCGCGGGCGGGCCGGGAGTGCCGGGCGGGCCGGGAGGCGACGTCAGCAGTGCGAAATACGCGGCGAACGAATCCGCCAGGCTCGCCAGGATTTCCCTGCCTTTTTCCGCCGCGCCCAGAGAAGGGCGGCCGATGACGCCGGAATCGGTGTAGGCGGACATACCGGTGGTGAGGAGATGACGGCGGTCGTCCGCGACGTGATCGGAGGTCTCATAACCGGGACGGAGCGATTCGGGATGGGTGTGGAGAAGAATGGAGGTCTCGATTTCGCCCGCGTGCATGTCGGTGAGGAGGGACGTGGCGACGCCGGCCCGCGCCCGCGCCGTCTCCCAGTCCTCCGGGGCCGGGAACAGCGCCATCCGCTCGCCGCGGGCGGAGGACTCCTGAACGACGTTGCCCAGCACGTAGTTCCCGCCGTGCCCGTTGACCAGCACCAGGGCGTCCACGCCCGACCTGCGGAGCGAGTCGGCGATGTCCCGTATCACCGCGTGCAGCGTGGCGGAGGAGAGGGAGACGGTCCCCGGCCAGGCCGCGTGCTCGTGGGAGCAGGAGATCGTCACCGGAGGGAGGAGGTGCACCGGGTAGGCGTCGGCGATCTCCCGCGCGATCGCACAGGCGACCAGCGTGTCGGTCGCCAACGGCAGGAACGGACCGTGCTGCTCGAAACTCCCGACCGGAAGTACCGCGATCTGCCGTGAGACGCCGGCTCCCCGCGTCCGTACATCCTCAGTAGTATCCGCCGGCAACAGACCGTGCACCGGGCCGTATGCCGCCGACCGCTTGTGTGAACCACCCATATCGTCACGGCCTTTCGTCTCTGCTTAGGAACTCGGGAATCATGACAGAAAAAGTAGGCGTACTCGGCAAGAAGCCCTCGCGGCGGACCGGCGTGGAGCGCGTCGTGAACGCACCGCTGCCCACCGTGTACGGCGCGTTCCAGGCGGTCGGATACCTGGACCACGACCGCGGTGACGAGCAGGTCGCCCTGGTGTACGGCGACATCGGCGCGGACGGCGTCCTCACCCGGCTGCACTCGGAGTGCCTGACCGGGGACGCCTTCGGGTCCCGGCACTGCGAGTGCGGCGACCAGCTGGCGTCGGCGCTGCGCGCGGTCGTCGCCGAAGGGGCGGGCGTGGTCGTCTACCTGAGGGGCCACGAGGGCCGCGGCATCGGGCTCCTCGGCAAGCTGCGGGCGATGGCCCTGCAGGCGGAGGGGCTGGACACCGTCGAGGCGAACCTGGCGCTCGGGTTCCCGGTGGACGCCCGCGACTACGGGGTCGCCGCCGGGATCCTCCAGGACCTGGGCGTACGCTCGGTGCGGCTGATGTCCAACAACCCGCGCAAGCGCGAGGCGTTGGTACGGCACGGCGTCCAGGTGACCGAGCAGGTGCCGCTGCTGATACCGCCGTGCGAGAACAACATCACCTACCTGCGCACCAAGCGGGAACGCCTCGACCACCACCTGCCCCATCTGGACGCGGTGGCCCACCTGTCCTGACCCCCGTCAGCGCGTCACCGCCTCGTGCACCAGCCGCTTGAGGTCCCGGAAGACGGTGTGGGACGACCTGGGCCGCACCTGCGTGTGGAACTGCACGGTCAGGTCGCGGCCCGGGTCGACCCAGAACGTGGTCGTGGCCACCCCGCTCCAGCCGTAGCTGCCGGCGGCGGACGGGGCCTGCGTGCGCGACGGGTCGACGACCACGGAGACGCCGAGGCCGAAGCCGACGCCGTCGTTGCCGGGCACGTCGTGCGCGGGGCGGCTGCCGAAGGCGCGCAGGTCGGCGCCGCCGGGGAGGTGGTTGCGGGTCATCAGGTCCACGGTCGCCGGGGAGAGCAGGCGCACGCCGTCGAGTTCGCCGCGCCGGCGCAGCAGCTCCATGAAGCGGTGGTAGTCGTGGGCGGAGGCCACCATGCCGCCGCTGCCGGACAGGAACCGGGGCCGGCCCCGCAGCGGCAGTCCCGCGATCGGCTCGATGCCGCCGTCGTCGGACTCCCCGTACAGCTCCGCGAGCCGCTCCGCCTGCTCGTCGGTGACCTCGAACCCGGCGTCCGTCATGCCGAGCGGCCGGAAGACCCGCTCGGCGAGGAACACGTCGAGCGGCCGGCCCGACACGACCTCGACGATCCGCCCCAGCACGTTCGAGGCGACCGAGTAGTTCCACTGCGTGCCCGGATCGAACTGCAGCGGCAGACGCGCGTACACCTCCGTGGTCCCTGCGAGGTCCGCGCCGGGCGCCACCGACGACTCCAGCCCGGCCGCCCGGTACAGCGCGTCGACGGGGTGGGAGTGGTAGAAGGCGAACGTCAGACCGGCGGTGTGCGTCATCAGGTGCCGTACGAGGAGGGGGCCGGCGGGAGGGCGGGTCCGCACCCCGTCGCCCGACCCGCTCTCGTACACGCGCGGCCGCGCGAACGCCGGCAGGTGGCGGCCGACCGGGTCGTCCAGCGACAGGCGCCCCTCCTCCATCAGCATCAGCGCGGCGACCGCCGTCACCGGCTTGGTCATGGAGTAGATCCGCCACAGCGTGTCGCTCTCCACGGGCAGCCCCGCCGCCACGTCCCGCGCCCCGTACGCCGTCAGGTGCGCGACGCGCCCGCCCCGGGCGACGGCCACCAGGAACCCGGGCAGCCTCCCCTCGTCGACCAGACGGGCGAAGTGCCGGTCCAGGCGCTCCAGCGCCTCCGCGTCCAGTCCGGCCTCGGCGGGATCGGCCTCTTGCCGCAGCACTGCCATCGCTCTCCTCGGGGGAACGCCGGCCCGGTACGGGCCGTTGAACGAGTCATGACCCAGGACGCCGAACAGAACGCACTGCTCGCCCTGCTCTCCGAGCTGCACGACGGAGTGCTCGTCACCCTGAAACGTGACGGACGGCCCCAGCTGTCGAACGTCATGCACGCTTACTACCCCGACGAGCGGGTCGTCCGCGTCTCGCTCACGGACGACCGGGCCAAGACCCGCAACCTGCGGCGCGACCCCCGCGCCTCCTACCACGTCACCAGCGACGACCGATGGGCCTACACGGTCGCCGAGGGCACCGCCGACCTGTCGCCCGTCGCCGGGGACCCGTACGACGGGACGGTCGAGGAACTGATCCGGCTGTACCGCGACATCAACGGCGAGCACGCCGACTGGGACGACTACCGCGCCGCGATGGTCCGCGACCGGCGCCTGGTGCTGCGGCTGCGGGTGGAACGGGCGTACGGCATCCCGCGCGGCGCCGGGGCGTAGGACGACACCCCGGCGCGTACGGCGAGTACTCAGGCGCCGACGTACTGGGCGAGGTGCTCGCCCGTGAGGGTGGAGCGGGCGGCGACCAGGTCGGCGGGGGTGCCCTCGAAGACGACCCGGCCGCCGTCGTGACCGGCGCCGGGGCCGAGGTCGACGATCCAGTCGGCGTGCGCCATGACCGCCTGGTGGTGCTCGATGACGATGACCGACTTCCCGGAGTCCACGAGCCGGTCGAGCAGGCCGAGCAGCTGCTCCACGTCGGCGAGGTGCAGACCGGTGGTCGGCTCGTCGAGGACGTACACCCCGCCCTTGTCGGCCATGTGGACGGCCAGCTTCAGCCGCTGCCGCTCGCCGCCGGACAGCGTGGTGAGCGGCTGGCCGAGGGTGAGGTAGCCGAGCCCGACGTCCGCCATCCGCTCCACGATCCGGTGCGCGGCCGGAATGCGTGACTCGCCCTCGCGGAAGAACTCCTCCGCCTCGGTCACCGACATCGCGAGCACCTCGCTGATGTCCCGGCCGCCGAAGCGGTACTCGAGGACCGAGGCGTCGAACCGCCTGCCCCCGCAGTCCTCGCAGGTCGTGGCCACGCTCTGCATGATGGCCAGGTCGGTGTAGAGGACGCCGGCGCCGTTGCAGGTGGGGCAGGCGCCCTCGGAGTTGGCGCTGAACAGGGCCGGCTTGACGCCGTTGGCCTTGGCGAACGCCTTGCGGACCGAATCGAGCAGTCCCGTGTACGTCGCCGGGTTGCTGCGGCGCGAGCCGCGGATCGGGGCCTGGTCCACGGAGACCACGCCCTCGGCCGGGAGGCAGCCGTGGACGAGGGAGCTCTTGCCGGAGCCGGCGACGCCGGTGACGACGCAGAGCACGCCGAGCGGCAGGTCGACGTCGACGTCCTGGAGGTTGTTGGCGTTCGCGCCGCGGATCTCCAGCGCGCCGGTGGCCTCGCGGACCGTCTCCTTGAGCCCGGCCCGGTCGTCGAGGTGGCGGCCGGTGACGGTGCCGCTCGCCCGCAGGCCGTCGACGGTGCCCTCGAAGCAGACGGCGCCGCCCGCCGTGCCGGCGCCGGGGCCGAGGTCCACGACGTGGTCGGCGATGGCGATCGTCTCCGGCTTGTGCTCCACCACCAGCACCGTGTTGCCCTTGTCCCGCAACCGCAGCAGCAGGTCGTTCATCCGCTGGATGTCGTGCGGGTGCAGGCCGATCGAGGGCTCGTCGAAGACGTAGGTGACGTCGGTGAGCGAGGAGCCGAGGTGGCGGATCATCTTGGTGCGCTGTGCCTCACCGCCGGAGAGCGTGCCCGAGGCCCGGTCGAGCGAGAGGTAGCCGAGGCCGATCTCCACGAACGAGTCGAGGGTGTGCTGGAGCTTGGCCAGCAGCGGCGTCACCGACGGCTCCTCGAGCCCGCGGACCCATGCGGCCAGGTCGCGGATCTCCATGGCGCAGGCGTCGGCGATGTTCAGCTCACCGATCCGCGAGGAGCGGGCCAGTGCGCTGAGCCGGGTGCCGTCGCACTCGGGACACTCGGCGAAGGTGACCGCCCGGTCCACGAAGGCCCGGATGTGCGGCTGCATCGACTCGCGGTCCTTGGACAGGAACGACTTCTGGATCTTCGGGATCAGTCCCTCGTAGGTGAGGTTGACCCCGTTGATCTTCACCTTGGTCGGCTCGCGGTGGAGGAAGTCGTGCCGCTCCTTCTTGGTGTACTCGCGGATCGGCTTGTCCTTGTCGAAGAAGCCCGACTCGGTGATGACCCGCACGACCCAGCCGTCCCCGGTGTAGGTGGGGATGGTGAAGGGGTCCTCGGAGAGCGACTTGGAATCGTCGAAGAGCTGCGTGAGGTCGATGTCGGAGACGGTGCCCCGGCCCTCGCAGTGCGTGCACATGCCCCCGGTGCGGCTGAAGCTGACCTTCTCGGTCCGGGTCCTGTCGGTCCCGCGGTCGACGGTGAAGCCGCCGCTCGCCGAGACCGAGGCGACGTTGAAGGAGTACGCGGCGGGCGGGCCGATGTGCGGTGTGCCGAGCCGGCTGAAGAGGATGCGCAGCATCGCGTTGGCGTCGGTGGCGGTGCCGACGGTGGAACGGGGGTCGGAGCCCATCCGCTGCTGGTCGACGGTGATGGCGGTGGTCAGTCCGTCGAGCACGTCGACCTCGGGGCGGGCCAGGGTCGGCATGAAGCCCTGCAGGAAGGCGCTGTACGTCTCGTTGATCAGCCGCTGCGACTCGGCGGCGATCGTGTCGAACACCAGGGAGCTCTTGCCCGAGCCGGAGACACCGGTGAACACCGTCAGCCGGCGCTTGGGGATCTCGATGCTGACGTCCTTGAGGTTGTTCTCACGCGCCCCGTGCACGCGGATCAGATCGTGGCTGTCGGCGGCGTGCGTCCCGGCCGGCTGCCGTTCTGTCCTCGTGGTCATGCTCATCGTTCCCCTTCGTCGGGCGGGGACCGCGTGCGCGGTCCCCGCCGGCGTCCCCATCGCGGCAAGGCTAGGCTAGGGGGCCCGTGTTCACCTGCGCTTCTCGATTCCTGACCGGTCGGGGAACGCCCTCGGCACGGGTCAGGCCGTCACCTTCCCGGGCCGCTCCGCGCCCTGGGCGGGGACGCGCCCGCCGAGCCGTTCGGTGGGGACGCGGCGGGTCTCACGGGCCGTGATCGCCGCGATGACCGGGGACACGCACGGAGCGGCCGTGAAGAGGGCCACCGCCGTCCGGTCGCCGCCGCCCGGCCCGGCGCTCCGCGCCGGCCCGCGGAGCGCCGGTGGGGCCAGGACCCGCCCCGGCGCAGCGCGGAGAAACGGGGGGCCACGAATGCCCGGCCGGATCCCGTGCCGCGTAGCGGCGCGGCGACGATCGAGAAGGCCGGACCCCTCGGGCTCCGGCCCGAGGAACGAGTGGAGGCGCCCGGCCGCCCGGCCGCCCGGCACGCGGCGCGGACGCGCACGGGAGGCTGAGCGCCCGGCCGGGCGCCGGGCGTGGACGGGACGGTCGCGTCACCGGTGCCCGCCGGCCGGCCTCCTCCCGGCCCGCGGTCGCGCGGGCGGACGGCAGGGCGTCGCCCTGCCGGAGGGCCGGGCGGGCCGGGCCGGCCACGGCCGCCCACGGGCGGGTGTCCGGGGCCGGCCCGCGGGTCACGGGCGGGTGTCCGGGGCCGGCCCACGGGTCACGGACGGGTGTTCCACTCCGCGACGACCGGGCTGCCGTGCTCCAGCGACAGCCGGCTCAGGGTGCCCGTCTCCAGGCGGAACAGCCGGCCGGCGGTCGGCGGCAGACCCAGCCGGCGGGCCGTCAGGACACGGAGCAGATGGCCGTGCGCCACCAGCATCACGTCCCCCTCGTCGAGCGCCCCGGCCACCCGGGACAGCACCCGGTCCGCGCGCTCGCCGACCTGCTGGGGGGACTCGCCGGGGAACTCCCGGCCGGGCGGCACCCCGTCGGTCCACAGGTCCCAGCCGGGCCGGGTGCGGTGGACGTCCGCGGTGGTGATCCCCTCGTAGCCGCCGTAGTCCCATTCCCGCAGGTCGGGCTCCTCCACGGCCCCGGCCAGCCCCGCCAGCCCGGCGGTGCGCCGGGCGCGGGCCAGCGGGCTGGTGAGGACCAGCCCGAAGGTCCGCCCCGCCAGGAGCGGAGCGAGGGACTCGGCCTGGGCCTCACCGGCCGGGGTCAGCGGGAGGTCGGTCCGGCCGGTGTGCCGGCCCGCTCTGCTCCACTCCGTCTCGCCGTGCCGTGCCAGCAGCAGGTCTCCCACCGGCGTTACGCCTTCTCCGCCGCCTCGACGGCGTGCCCGCCGAACTGCTTGCGCAGCGCCGCGACCATCTTCATCTGCGGGGAGTCCTCCTGGCGGGAGGTGAACCGCGAGAACAGCGAGGCGGTGATCGCAGGCAGCGGCACGGCGTTGTCGATGGCCGCCTCCACGGTCCAGCGGCCCTCGCCCGAGTCCTCGGCGTACCCGCGCAGCCGCTCCAGGTGCTGGTCCTCGTCGAGGGCGTTCACCGCGAGGTCGAGCAGCCAGGAGCGGATGACGGTGCCCTCCTGCCAGGAGCGGAACACCTCACGGACGTTGTCCACCGAGTCGACCTTCTCCAGGAGCTCCCAGCCCTCGGCGTAGGCCTGCATCATGGCGTACTCGATGCCGTTGTGGACCATCTTCGCGAAGTGCCCGGCGCCGACCCTGCCCGCGTGGACGTAGCCGTACGGACCGTCCGGCTTGAGCGCGTCGAAGATCGGTTTCAGCCGCTCCACGTGCTCCTCGTCGCCGCCGACCATCAGGGCGTACCCGTTCTTCAGGCCCCACACCCCGCCCGAGACGCCCGCGTCGACGAAGCCGATGCCCCGGGCGCCCAGCTCCTTGGCGTGCTTCTCGTCGTCCGTCCAGCGGGAGTTGCCGCCGTCGACGACCACATCGCCGTGCTTGAGCAGACTGCACAGCTGGTCGATGACGTGCTGGGTGACGGCGCCGGCCGGCACCATCACCCACACCGCGCGCGGCCTCTCGAGCCGGTCGACCAGGTCGGACAGGTGGTCGACGTCGGAGAGTTCGGGGTTGGTGTCGTACCCGATGACGGTGTGGCCGGCGTTGCGGAGGCGCTCGCGCATGTTGCCGCCCATCTTGCCGAGCCCAACAAGACCGATCTGCATGTCAGCTCACTTCCTGCGTTCGCGGTAGGCGGCCACCAGCGCGGCCGTGGACGGGTCGAGGCCGGGGACGTCGGCGCCCGTGGTGAGGGCGGGCTCGACCCGCTTGGCGAGGACCTTGCCGAGTTCGACGCCCCACTGGTCGAAGGAGTCGATGTTCCAGATCGCGCCCTGTACGAACACCTTGTGCTCGTACAGCGCGATCAGCTGGCCGAGCACCGAGGGGGTCAATTCGGTGGCCAGGATCGTGGTGGTGGGACGGTTGCCCCGGAAGGTGCGGTGCGGCGCCTGCTCCTCGGGCACGCCCTCCGCCCGCACCTCCTCGGCGGTCTTGCCGAACGCGAGGGCCTGGCCCTGCGCGAACAGGTTGGCCATCAACAGATCGTGCTGCGCCTGGAGTTCGTCGCTCAGTTCGGCGACCGGGCGGGCGAAGCCGATCAGGTCGGCCGGGATGAGCTTCGTCCCCTGGTGGATCAACTGGTAGTACGCGTGCTGCCCGTTGGTGCCCGGCGTGCCCCACACCACCGGCCCGGTCTGCCAGGTGACGGGGCGGCCCTGACGGTCCACCGACTTGCCGTTGGACTCCATGTCGAGCTGCTGGAGGTAGGCGGTGAACTTCGACAGGTAGTGCGAGTACGGCAGCACGGCGTGCGACTGGGCGCCGAGGAAGTTGTTGTACCAGACTCCCAGCAAGCCCATCAGCAGGGGGGCGTTGGCCTCCGCGGGGGCGTTGACGAAGTGCTCGTCGACGATCCGGAACCCGTCGAGCATCTCCCGGAAGCGGTCCGGGCCGATGGCGATCATCAGCGAGAGGCCGATCGCGGAGTCGTAGGAGTAGCGGCCGCCGACCCAGTCCCAGAACTCGAACATGTTCGCCGTGTCGATGCCGAAGTCCGTGACCTTCCCGGCGTTGGTCGACAGGGCGACGAAATGCCGGGCGACCGCCTTCTCGTCGCCCCCCAGCCCGGCGAGCAGCCAGGAGCGGGCCGAGGTGGCGTTGGTGATCGTCTCGATCGTGGTGAACGTCTTGGACGCGACGATGAACAGCGTCTCCGCCGGGTCCAGGTCGCGCACCGCCTCGTGCAGGTCGGCGCCGTCCACGTTCGACACGAACCGGAAGGTCAGCGAGCGGTCGGTGTAGGCGCGCAGCGCCTCGTACGCCATCGCCGGGCCGAGGTCGGAGCCGCCGATGCCGATGTTGACGACGTTGCGGACGCGCTTGCCGGTGTGGCCGGTCCACTCGCCGGAGCGGATCCGGCCGGCGAAGTCGGCCATCTTGTCGAGGACGGCGTGCACGGCCGGGACGACGTTCTCCCCGTCGGCCTCGATCACCGCGTCCCGCGGGGCCCTCAGCGCGGTGTGCAGCACGGCCCGGTCCTCGGTGGTGTTGATCCGCTCCCCTCGCAACATGGCGTCGCGCAGGCCGAACACATCGGTGGCCTCGGCCAGTTCGAGCAGCAGGGCGAGCGTCTCGTCGTTGACGAGGTGCTTGGAGTAGTCGATGCGCAGGTCCCCCACGCGCACGACGTACCGCTGCGCGCGGGACGGGTCGGCGGCGAACAGCTCGCGCAGGTCCGGCTGCGGCAGCGTGTCCGCGCGGTGGTTCTCCAGGGCGGCCCACTCGGGTCGCCGGGTCGGCTCGGGGACGTCAGACATGGGCGGGGATCTCCTCGGTGGCCTCGCCGCGCAGGGCGACGGCGTACATCTCGTCCGCGTCGAGGCGCCTGAGCTCCTCGGCGATGAGTTCGGAGGTGGCACGGACCTTGAGCGCCAGCCGGCGCGCGGGCTGCCCCGGCAGGGTCAGCGTGGCCAGCGGACCCTCGGGACGGTCGATGACCACCTCGCCGTCGGCGGTGCCGAGCCGGACCGCCGTGACGACGGGCCCCGCGGTCACCACCCGGTCGACGGTGACCCGCAGCCGTGCCTCCAGCCAGCGCGCCAGCAGCTCGGCGGCCGGGTTGTCGGCCTCGGCCTCCACGATCGCCGAGGTCACCGTCGCCCGCGCCTGGTCCAGCGCCGCCGCGAGCATGGAACGCCACAGCGTCAGCCTGGTCCAGGCGAGGTCGGTGTCGCCGGGCGCGTAGGTGCGCCTGCGGGCCTTCAGCACCTCCATGGGGTTCTCGACCGCGTACAGGTCGGTGATCCTGCGCTGGCCCAGCCGGCCCAGCGGGTCCTTCGCCGGGTCCTCGGGCGCGTTCGCGGGCCACCACACCACCACCGGGGCGTCCGGCAGCAGCAGCGGCAGCACCACCGAGTCGGCGTGGTCGGACACCTCGCCGTACGTCCGCAGCACCACCGTCTCCCCGGTGCCCGCCTCCGAGCCGACCCGGACCTCGGCGTCCAGCCGGGAGTGGGTGCGCTCGCGCGGGTTGCGGGTGTGCCGCTTGATCACCACCAGGGTGCGCGAGGGGTGCTCGTGCGAGGCCTCCTCGGCCGCCTTGATCGAGTCGTAGGCGTTCTCCTCGTCCGTGACGATCACCATCGTCAGGACCATGCCCACGGCCGGTGTGCCGATGGCGCGGCGGCCCTGCACCAGCGCCTTGTTGACCTTGCTTGCCGTGGTGTCGGTCAGGTCGATCTTCATGGCCTGCGCCAGCTCCGTCCGTCTCGTGCGAGCATCTCGTCGGCTTCCGCGGGTCCCCAGCTGCCCGAGGTGTACCGCGCCGGCCGGCCGTGCGCCGCCCAGTACTCCTCGATCGGGTCGAGGATCTTCCAGGACTCTTCCACTTCCTGGTGACGGGGGAACAGGTTGGCGTCCCCCAGCAGGACGTCCAGGATGAGCCGCTCGTACGCCTCCGGGCTGGACTCGGTGAAGGACTCGCCGTAGGCGAAGTCCATGGTCACGTCCCTCAGCTCCATCGACGTCCCCGGCACCTTGGAGCCGAACCGGACCGTCATGCCCTCGTCCGGCTGGACCCGGATGACGACCGCGTTCTGCCCCAGCTCCTCGGTGGCGGTGGAGTCGAAGGGGGAGTGCGGCGCCCGCTGGAAGACCACCGCGATCTCGGTGACCCGGCGGCCGAGCCGCTTGCCGGTGCGCAGGTAGAAGGGGATGCCCGCCCAGCGCCGGTTGTCCACCCCGAGCTTGATCGCGGCGTAGGTGTCGGTCTTCGAGGAGGGGTCGATGCCCTCCTCCTCCAGATAGCCGCACACCTTCGCGCCGCCCTGCCAGGCTCCCTCGTACTGTCCGCGCACCGTGTGCCGGCCCAGGTCGTCCGGGAGCTGCACGGCCCGGAACACCTTCAGCTTCTCGGTCAGCAGCGAGGCCGCGTCGAAGGAGGCCGGTTCCTCCATCGCGGTGAGCGCCATCAGCTGCAGGAGGTGGTTCTGGATGACGTCGCGGGCGGCGCCGATGCCGTCGTAGTAGCCCGCGCGGCCGCCGATGCCGATGTCCTCCGCCATGGTGATCTGCACGTGGTCCACGAAGGACCGGTTCCAGACCGGTTCGAACATCTGGTTGGCGAAGCGCAGCGCCAGGATGTTCTGGACGGTCTCCTTGCCGAGGTAGTGGTCGATGCGGAAGACCTGGTCCGGGGCGAACACCTCGTGGACGATCGCGTTGAGCTCCTGGGCCGACCTCAGGTCGTGCCCGAACGGTTTCTCGATCACCGCGCGCCGCCAGGACCCCTCGGGGGCGTCGGCCAGCCCGTGCTTCTTGAGCTGCTGGACGACCTTCGGGAAGAACCGCGGCGGTACGGAGAGGTAGAAGGCGTAATTGCCGCTGGTGCCCCGGGAGGCGTCCAGCTCGTCGACGGCCTTGCGCAGTTGTTCGAACGCGTGGTCGTCGTCGAAGTCGCCGGGGACGAACCGCATGCCCTCGGAGAGCTGCTGCCAGACCTCCTCGCGGAACGGGGTCCGCGCGTGCTCCTTGACGGCGTCGTGCACCACCTGGGCGAAGTCCTGGTCCTCCCAGTCCCGGCGGGCGAACCCGAGCAGCGAGAAGCCCGGCGGCAGCAGGCCCCGGTTGGCGAGGTCGTACACGGCCGGCATCAGCTTCTTGCGGGACAGGTCGCCGGTGACCCCGAAGATGACCAGCCCGGAGGGGCCCGCCACCCGGGGCAGGCGCCGGTCCCGGGGGTCGCGCAGCGGGTTGGCCCAGTCGGCCGGGGGCGCGTGGAGGGCGGTGGGGGTCTCCTCCCGTTCCTCCGGGGCGTCCGTCGTCGGTTCGGTCGTCTCGTCGGTCATTCCGCGTCAACTCCCTTGCTGTCGAGCGACTTCGTCACCGCGTCGAGCAGCTCGCGCCGGGCGTCCCCGCACGTCGCGACGCCCTCGTCCACCGGCTGTCGCACCACTTCGTCGCACGGTGACACCCTGCGGACGGAGCCGGGTGCGGCCGGTGCCTCCCCACCCAGGGTGTCCTGGTCCGCCGGGTCCTTCACCTCGGCGGACGCCCGGCGCTCACCGGAGAAGGCCCTCACGGTCGCTTCGCTCACAGTGCTCATCTTCTTTCTCGCGGTCACGGCAACCGTGCGCGGCGGCCGGTGATTCCCGGCGGCCGCGTCGCCGGGACGGCGCCGCGCGGGGCGGACGGCCCGCCGCATCACTTCAAGAAGTTCTCGGTTCAAGCAACATCGATGCCTTCATGTGTTCATGCTTAAAAGTATGACCTTTCTGATGGCGGGTCCACTCCCGGTCGGCGGGGCGTCCTCGGCCCCGACGGCCCGGCCCTCCTCCCGTGGCGTCGGGTACCGCGGAACCGTCATGGCCATGCGGTCTTTGGCCGGGGCGTGCGAAAGAGGGCCCCACGCGCGCGTGGAGCCCTCCTGCCCGGCCGGGAGGGCCGGTGCGGGGGGTGGGATCAGTGGCCGAAGGTGAACCGGTTGACGTTCACGAAGTCCGACGGCCGGCCGCTGGTGAAGGTCGGGCAGACGTCGTGGGCGCCCGTCACGCCGCTGATGTTCGCCGGGATCGTTTGCCAGGACTGCCGGCCGCCCGTGTCGCCCACGGCGAAGCCGCCGATGGGCGCGTCGCTCCGGCTGTCCGGACGCACCTCGACCAACCCGCCCACACCGGAGGCGGCGCCGCCGGCCACCCGCGCGGAGAACCACCGGGCCGGGGTCGGGCCGAAGGCGACGCCCTTGGACTGCAGCCGGTCGCCGCCTGCCGGCGCGCCCACGTTCCGGCCGCCGCCGGAGTCCGAGGTGTTCTCCGTCATCGTGCCGCTCCGGCCGGCGCAGGACTCGGCCTGGACGGTGCCGTGGGCGTCGCGGCTGCCGGCCGGCGGGGGAGCGGTGCCGCCGCCACCGGAGGTCAGCACCCGCACGTGGTCGACGAGGCGGACGCCGGACGGGCGCGGAGCGGCTGGTCGTGGCCGGCTGTCCTCCAGCGGGCCGGGGCGGCGGGGCGCGCCCGGCGCGGTCGCGCCGCGAGTAGGGTCGTCCCGGTTCGTCGTGGTGGGAAGGTGCGGATGTGAGACTGACGATTCTGGGCGGTGGGGGATTCCGCGTGCCGCTGGTGTACGGGGCGCTGCTCGGGGACCACGCCGAGGGCCGGGTGACCCGTGTCGTCCTGCACGACGTGGACGCCGGACGGCTGCGCGCGATCGCCCGGGTGCTCGCCGAACAGGCCGCCGGAGTGCCCGACGCGCCCGCGGTGACCGTCACCACCGACCTCGACGAGGCGCTGCGCGGCGCCGCGTTCGTCTTCTCCGCGATCCGTGTGGGCGGCCTCGAGGGCAGGGCGCACGACGAACGGGTCGCCCTCGCCGAGGGCGTGCTCGGCCAGGAGACGGTCGGCGCGGGCGGCGTCGCCTACGGTCTGCGCACCGTGCCCGTCGCCGTCGACATCGCCCGGCGGGTGGCCCGCCTCGCCCCCGACGCCTGGGTCATCAACTTCACCAACCCCGCCGGACTGGTCACCGAGGCCATGTCCCGCCACCTCGGCGACCGCGTCATCGGCATCTGCGACTCGCCGGTCGGCCTCGGCCGCCGCGTCGCCCGGGTGCTCGGCGCGCGGCCGGGGGAGGCGTGGGTCGACTACGTCGGCCTCAACCACCTCGGCTGGGTCCGCGGCCTGCGGGTCGCCGGCCGCGACGAACTCCCGCGCCTGCTCGCCGATCCCGTCCTGCTCGGCTCCTTCGAGGAGGGCAGGCTCTTCGGCGCCGACTGGCTGCGGTCCCTGGGCGCGATCCCCAACGAGTACCTGCACTACTACTACTTCACCCGTGAGGCCGTGCGCGCCTACCGGCAGGCGGACCGGACCCGGGGCGCGTTCCTCCACGACCAGCAGGCACGGTTCTACGCCGGGGTGGCCGAGCCCGGCGCCCCCGCCCTGGAACTGTGGAACCGCACCCGTGCCGAACGCGAGGCCACCTACATGGCCGAGAACCGGGAGACGGCGGGCGCGGGCGAACGGGAGGACGAGGACCTGTCCGGCGGCTACGAGGACGTGGCGCTCGCCCTGATGCGGGCGATCGCCCGCGACGAACGCGCCACCCTGATCCTCAACGTCCGCAACCGCGGCACCCTGTCACCCCTGGACGGGGACGCCGTCATCGAGGTCCCCTGCCTGGTGGACGCCAGTGGCACGCACCCCGTCTCCGTCGACCCGCTGCCCGACCACGCCACCGGTCTGGTCTGCGCCGTGAAGGCCGTCGAGCGCGAGGTGCTCGCCGCCGCCCGGTCGGGTTCCCGCGCGACGGCCGTCAAGGCGTTCGCGCTGCATCCGCTCGTCGACTCCGTGAACGTGGCCCGCCGTCTCGTCGACGGCTACACCGCCGTCCACCCCGGCCTCGCCTACCTCGGATAGCGGGCGGGCACGGTTTCGGGCCGGCCGGTCGCCCCCGTGACAGCGGCCGGCCGGCCCGAGCCCCCCGTTCCCCCGTGCTCGCCCCGGCGGCCTCCCCGGGTCGCCCTCACCCTCAAGAGCACGCGGCCCGGCCCCCGATCCACCCCCGGCGGACATCCCTTCCGGAGCATTCCTACGCGGGGGCCCCGGTCGCCGTCCGCGGCTCCACGGACGGCGCCGGAGCCGGTACGGCCCCCAGCGTGCCCGCGTCGGCCCGCTGCTGCGGCAGGGGCACCGGCAGCAGGGGACGCGGACCCGACACCACCGTGTAGTCCCGGCCCAGGAACGGCGGCGTCATCTCGCCCGGGTCCTCGCCGAGCGCCAGCCGCACGGCGGCCCACGGGGCGTTCACCCCGCACAGCGCCAGCTGGTGCAGCCCGCCCGCCGGCCGGGTGTTGACGTCCATGAGCACGGGCAGCCCGTCCAGCATCCGGAACTGGATGTTGGACAGGTGGTGCAGTCCGAAGCCCTCCGCGATCCGCCGGGCCGGCTCCAGCCACTGCTCGTGCAGCGTGAAGCCCCTGCGCCGGCCGTTCTTGGTGCGCCCCACCGCCAGCCGGACCCGGTTGTCGGTGCCGGTGAGACAGTCCACCGACACCTCGGGCTGCTCCAGCCGGGGCATCACCAGCCAGTCCACCGGCTCGTCGGCCTCCCGCACCGCGTCCAGCACCGGGCCGAGCGGCACGTACGGGCTCGGGAAACCGCTCAGCTGGGCGAGCGACACGGGCGCGCGAGTGATCACGCGGAAGCCCACCCCGCCCGCTCCGGAGGCGGGCTTGAAGCAGGCCCGGTACCCGCGCGCCTCCAACTCCTCCACCGCGGCGACGAGTTCGTCCGCGGTGCGGACCCGCCACCACGGCGGCACGGGCACCCCGATCGCCTGGACCGCCTCATAGGCGATCACCTTGTCGTGGAACACGGCCACCGCCTCGGGCGGCGGCGCCAGCAACGCCGTACCGGCCGCCTCGAACTCGGCGCGGTGCGCGACGATCGCCGCCTGGTGCAGCCGGGGCACGAACACGTCGATGCCGCGCCGCTCGCACTGGGCGAGCGCGTACTCGACGTACGCCGCCGGGGACAGCCCCTCGGGTTCCGGTTCGCAGGTGTCGGCGGCGGCCGGCACGGGGGAGTCGGGGTCGCCGTGGGTGGCGTGGATCTCGACCGCCCGGTCGTCGGGATTCCTCCGCAGCTGATCCATGAAGAACACGTTCTCCGCGTACGTGCGGTTGAGCCAGACGCGTACGCGAGAGACCATGCGGGCCGCCTTTCGGGGTTCGCGGGCAGGGCTGGGCGGCCCGTTGCCCGGGCAGGAGTGTGGAGGGTCACCGAACCGCCCTGGGGAAGGGTGTTTCGCGGCGGTGGTGTCGGGGCAGATCATACGGCTTCGCGGGTTGTTCCCGTACCACACGCGAACGGCGGGACACGCTTGTTCCGGCGGCGCCGATGTGATCTCGTAGAGGCGGGTACGACGGCTGGAGGAGCGACGGGTGATGTCGGGGACAGGCGGCGGACAACTCTGGGCCATCAGCGACCTGCACATCGGCTACGCCGAG
Source organism: Streptomyces caelestis (assembly GCF_001279005.1). Taxonomy (GTDB): domain Bacteria; phylum Actinomycetota; class Actinomycetes; order Streptomycetales; family Streptomycetaceae; genus Streptomyces; species Streptomyces heliomycini. The sequence continues at coordinate 73,503 of NZ_LGCN01000132.1, read as the reverse complement.
AACCGTGCCCTGGTCGACGGCATGCGGCCCGAGTCGGACGAGGACTGGCTGATCGTGGCCGGTGACGTCGCGGAGACCGTGGAGGATATCCACTGGGCCCTCAAGACCCTGGCCGGCCGGTTCGCCAAGGTCGTCTGGGCGCCCGGCAACCACGAGCTGTGGACCCATCCGAGCGACCCGGTCACCCTGCGCGGCGCCGCCCGCTACGACCACCTGGTCGAACGGTGCCGCGACCTCGGGGTGCTCACGCCCGAGGATCCGTACCCCGTCTGGGACGGCCCCGGCGGCCCGGTCGTCGTCGCGCCGCTGTTCCTGCTGTACGACTACTCGTTCCTGCCGCCCGGGTGCGCCACCAAGGACCAGGGACTGGAGTACGCGCACGGCACCGGGGTCGTCTGCACCGACGAGCGGCTGCTGCACCCCGACCCCTACCCGAGCCGGGAGGCCTGGTGCCGCGCCCGGGTCGCCGAGACCGAACGCCGGCTGGCCGAGGTGCCCGACGGACCGCCGCTGGTCCTGGTCAACCACTGGCCGCTGCACCGCCATCCGACGGAGGTGCTGTGGTACCCCGAGTTCGCCATGTGGTGCGGCACGGTGCTCACCGACGACTGGCACCGGCGGTTCCCCGTCCACACCGTGGTCTACGGCCATCTGCACATCCCCCGGACCACCCGGCGGGACGGCGTCCGCTTCGAGGAGGTGTCGGTGGGCTATCCGCGCGAGTGGCGCAAGCGGGAACAGCCGCCGGGGCGGCTGCGCCGGATCGTGCCGCGGGAGGACGAGGGACGATGATCGAGGAACTGCTGCCGCAGACGGTGGTCGCCGTCGAGGCCTACGGCGACGAGGGCGCCGACGCCCCGCTGTACCCCGAGGAGGAGGCGCTGCTGAAGCGCGCCGTCCCCAAGCGCCGCCGGGAGTTCACCGCCGTACGCGCCTGCGCCCGCCGCGCCATGGACAAGCTGGGCGTGCCCGCGCGGCCGGTGCTGCCCGGTGAGCGGGGCGCCCCCGTCTGGCCGGACGGGCTGGCCGGCAGCATGACCCACTGCCAGGGCTACTGCGCCGCCGCCCTGGTGCGCGCCGCCGACCTGGCGTCCCTCGGCATCGACGCGGAGCCCCACGCTCCACTGCCCAAGGGCGTCCTGTCCTCGGTGGCGCTGCCGCGGGAGGCGGCGCGGATCGGCGGGCTGGCCGAGGAACTGCCCGCCGTGCACTGGGACCGGCTGCTGTTCAGCGCCAAGGAGTCCGTCTACAAGGCGTGGTTCCCGCTCACCGGGAAGTGGCTGGACTTCATGGAGGCCGACCTCGACCTCTTCACCGACCCCGGCGAGCGCACCCGCGGCGGTTTCCGGGCCACCCTTCTCGTCCCCGGCCCGCGCGTGGGCGCCCGGGTGGTCGATCACTTCACCGGCCGCTGGACCACCGGGAGAGGCCTGGTCGCGACGGCGGTCGCCGTCCCGCACGGCTGAGCGGGACGGCGACCGCCGCCACGGGCGTGACACGGCCGGCTACGGCTCGGGATGCCAGTCGCGCAGCATCCGGAAGAACACCTCCTCGTTGCCGGACAGGCCCGCCCGGGCCAGGGCGGTCTCCGCCTCGGCGAGCACGGCGGGCGGCACCACCGGGAGCCCGGGAGGCCCCGCCGGGCCCGGCCGGGTGTCGAGGGCGGCGCGCACCGTGTGCAGCAGCCGCAGGTAGGCCTGGACGGCGGTGCGCTCGCGGTCGGTCAGTACGGCGGTGGACATCGCTCGGTTCTCCCCGTGTCGCGGTCGGTGACGATTCGCCTCCAGCTTGCCGCCCCCCACTGACAAGGGGATGCCGCCCGGTCCGGTTCGTCCGCCCGGCGGATCCACGCGCCGGGGCGTGCCCGCTCAGCCCTGCGGCCCCAGATACCCCAGCGACGCCTCGATGCGTCCCGCCAGCCGGTCCCGCCGCACCGGCCCGCGCAGCGACGAACCCGCCAGCCGGGTCCGGCACTTGCTGGCCAGCAGCAGGCCGAAGGCCTCGGCCTCCTTCTCCTCGGCGAGATCGAACCGGGTGCGCGCGGCGACCTTCAGGACGGTCGTCCGCAGGGCGTCCTCGTCGAGGGCGTGACCCAGCAGGCGCGTCGCCACCTCGGCTCCCTGGACGTGGTGGTGACCGCGGTGGCCGGCCCGCATGTGCCACAGTTCGTGACCCAGGATCACCAACTGGTGGTCCGGGGCCGTGCGTTCCTCGATCACGACGAGGTCCTGGTCCGCCATGTCGAGCCACAGCCCGCTCGCCGTGCCGGGCGGGAAGACCGCCGTGCGGAACAGCACGGGACGGCCGCGGCGCCTGCTCGTCGCCTCGCACAGAGCCGCGTACAGATCGGCGGGCCGCGCCGGGACGGGAAGCGTCAGCTCCGCCAGCAACTCGCCGCACAGGCGGCGCATCTCCCTGCCGATGCCCACTGTTCTCCCCGGGTCAGGCCTTGGGCCGCTGGACACTCTCCAGGAGCATGTCCAGCCACTCCGCGACCTTGTCGCGGTGCTGGTCGGTGGGCAGCTGGGCGGCCCGCCAGGCGATCCCGCGCACCCCGTGGTCCTGCAGCAGCCGCTCCAGCGGGTCGTCGGCCGGCGCGGCCGCCGCCCGCTCCCGGTCCGCGAGTTTTTGCAGCAGTTCCTGCTCGGTGTGCTGGAGCGCGCCCGCGAGCGCCTCGGGGTCCTCGGCGGTGAGGAAACCGGCGTGCACCCGGAAGAACCGCTGGATGGCGTCGCAGTGCTCCATGGTCGGACGCCGGTCGCCGTTGATCAGCGCGCCGGCCTGCTGCCGGGACATGCCCGCGCCGTCGGCGATCTCCTGCTGCGTGTACCTGCGGCCGTTCGGCTTCAACCGGGTGCGGCGCAGCAGGTCCAGCCGCTGCACGAACCGCGCCTGCACATCGGGCTCGCCCGCCGGCCGGCCGCCCAGCAGCGCCTTGACCACGGACTCCGGGACACCGCAGGCGGCGGACAGCCGGCCGACGTCGAAGACCTCGGCGTGCGCCACGCCGAGCCGGTCGGCGAGTGCGGTGACGCGGGCGACGACGGCCGGCAGCGCGGTCGTCGGCACGGCGTCCGGACCCTCGAAGCCACCCGTCACCGAAAGATCTCCTACGTCTCTCACAGGCTTCTCACAGACGATTGCCGTGAACTTCACGGAGACTAGCCGTTGCCGCGAACCCACATCCAGGTCTCGCCACAACTGTGGCCAATTTCAGCCGTCAACCGCCATGGAATGCCACGATAGTTGACACACCTCGCGTGCGGGCAGCAGGATCGGGGCGCCGCGTCAGGGCCGCACAGGCAAGAGGGGTGACCTCCCGATGGCACATCAGGCAGGAGGGCAGCGGCCGGCACCGCGGCCCGTCCCCGGGACTCCCGAGGCCCAGGCCTATCTCCAGGACTACGCCGTACTCCTGGAGGCGGTCCCCTTCCCCTCCCTGGTGGTCGACCACCGCTGGGACGTGCTGCTCGCCAACACCGCTTTCCGGACACTTTTCCAGGGCGTCGAGCCGCACCCCACGGCGCTGCCCTCCGACAACTTCCTCCGGTTCGTCCTCTTCCACCCGGACGCGGCCATGGTGCTCGGCGACCACGAGTCGAGCTGGTGCCTGCCGATGCTGGCCCACTTCGCCGAGACCGTCGAGCGGTACGGCCACGACCACGGGCTGCAGGCCATTCGCCGCGACATCGCCCAGGATCCCCTCATGGAGGCCGCCTACCGGCACGGACTGCCGCACTGGCTGCGGGCCGTCGGCGAGCGGGCCGCCGAACCCGACGGCGCCGTACGGCCGCTGCTCCACCCCGACCCGCGCTGGGGCGCCACGGACTGCCGGATCGTCGCGGAGACGACCCCGGCCCTGCGGGACATGGACTGCACCCGGCTGACGCTGGTCCTGCGCGAGACGCGCCGCACCCCGTCCGGGGGCCGTGGGTCCCGCCGCGCCGCCTCCCACCTGCGCGTGGTCCACTCCACCGACTGAAGCGGCCCTTCGCCGACGAGGCCGGCGCACCTCACGGCACCGTGCCGTGTGACGCGGTACCGGCGTGGGCGAGCCGCTGACCTGCGACGTCGCGGTGGCGGGCGGCGGGACGACGGGCGCCGACCGCGCTCCGCACGCGGCGCGGGCGAGGGGAACCTCCTCGTCCCCGACGAGGCGCCCGGCCCCGAACCCGAACTCGCCCTGCCGTCCCACCGGTCGTGGGCGCAGCCGGCCCAGGAGCCGGGCGGGCCGGTCGAGCACGAGGCCGAGGGCGGACCCGTCGTCGCCGAGGCCCCGACGTCCTCGGCATCGTGTCGCCACCACCGCGGCGACGGGGTTTCTGCCGTGCGCGACCCCCGCGAAGTTACCCGTGCGTTCCGCACATCGGAGTGATGACAGCGGTGACTGTGCGGGACGGAGCGCCGCGTGACACCGTCGTCCTCGTCGGCAATCGGTGGGAGGGAGACGGCGTGAACAAGGGCTATGCCGTGTACTGCGACGCGGACCCGTGCTTCTACGACGCTCCGCACCGCACCGTCTCCCCGGCCGGCGCCGGGAGCTCCCGGTACGCCGCGGCCTCGTGGCCCGTCCCGTCGGGATGGCAGCGCAACGAGAGCGGGGACTGGCTCGCCCTGCGTCCGGTCGACGCCGAACTGCCCGACCAGGGGTGGAAGATCCACGTCTCCGCCTGTCTCGACAACGCCGAGTCCGTGCTCGAGCGCGTGTGGCGGCACTGTGTCGCCGGCGGCACGGCCTTCAAGTTCGTCCCCAGCCGCTACCTGCTGCACCAGCGCAACGCCAAGTACGCGGACCGGGCGGGCAGCGGCAAGTTCATCACCGTGTACCCGGCGGACGAGGCGCGGTGCGAACGGCTCGCGGGCGAGCTGTCGGAGCTGCTGGCGGGCGAGCCCGGACCGTACATCCTGAGCGACCTGCGGCTCGGCGAAGGCCCCGTGCACGTCCGGTACGGCGGCTTCACCCGGCGCGACTGCTACGACGCGCAAGGGGAGTTGCGGCCGGCCGTGACCGGTCCCGACGGCGTGCTGGTGCCCGACCTGCGGGGCCCCGTCTTCCGCATACCGGACTGGGTGGAGCCTCCCGCCTTCCTGCGCCCGCACCTCGAGGCGCGCGACGCGCTGACCGTGGGCGGCCTGCCCTACACCGTCGAGTCGGCGCTGCACTTCTCCAACGGCGGCGGTGTCTACCTCGCCCGCGACTCCCGCACCGGGGAGCGGGTGGTCCTCAAGGAGGCCCGCCCGCACGCCGGTCTGGCGGCCGACGGCGCGGACGCGGTGACCCGGCTGCACCGCGAACGCCGGGCGCTGGAGCGGCTGTCCGGCCTCGACTGCACACCCGAGGTGCTCGACCACCTGACGGTCGGCGAACACCACTTCCTGGTGCTGGAGCACATCGACGGCAAGCCGCTCAACACGTTCTTCGCCCGCCGTCACCCGCTCATCGAGGCCGACCCGGGTGAGGAACGGCTGGCCGAGTACACCGCCTGGGCCCTCGACGTCCACGCGCGGGTGGAACGCGCCGTCGAGGCCGTCCACGCCCGGGGCGTGGTCTTCAACGACCTGCACCTGTTCAACATCATGATCCGTGAGGACGACAGCGTCGCCCTGCTGGACTTCGAGGCGGCCCACCGGGTCGACGAAGCCGGCCGGCAGACCGTCGCCAACCCGGGGTTCGTGGCGCCGTCCGACCGGAGGGGCGTCGCGGTGGACCGGTACGCGCTGGCCTGTCTGCGGCTCGCGCTGTTCCTCCCGCTCACCAGTCTGCTGGCGCTGGACCGGCGCAAGGCGGCCCATCTCGCCGATGTGGTGGCCGGCCGGTTCCCGGTGGACCGGGCCTTCCTGGACGCGGCGGTCGAGGAGATCACGGGCGGCGCCACCGTCTCCACCGGCGCCCCGGCGGCGCGACGGACGGACGGACCGGTGGTGCCGGTCCGGCCGGACGACTGGCCCCGCAGCCGGGACTCGATGGCCGCGGCCATCCGCGCGTCGGCGACACCGTCCCGTACCGACCGCCTCTTCCCCGGCGACATCGCGCAGTTCGCCACCGCCGGCGGTGGGCTGGCCTTCGGCCACGGCGCGGCGGGAGTGCTGTACGCCCTGGCCGAGAGCGGGGCGGGGCGGGACGAGGACGGGGAGCAGTGGCTGCTGGAGCGGACCAAGCAACCGCCGTCGGGCATGCCGCCCGGTTTTCACGACGGCCTCGCCGGCCTCGCCTGGACGCTGGAGTACCTCGGCCACCGCGACCGCGCCCTCGACCTCGCCGAACTGCTCCTCGACCAGTCCTTCGACCGTCTGGCCCCGGACCTGCACAGCGGCACCGCCGGAGTGGGCCTGGCCCTGGACTCGCTGGCCGCGGCCACCGGGGAGACCGCCCTGCGCGCGGCGGCCCGGCGCTGCGCCGAGCTGACCGCCCGGGGCGGGCCGGCGGCCGGGGACGGGAGCACCGGGCGGGGCCGTGCGGGGCTGCTGCACGGCGCGGCGGGACGCGCCCTGCTCTTCCTGCGGCTGTACGAACGCGACCGGGACCCCGCCCTGCTCGACCTCGCGCGGGACGCGCTGCGCCAGGACCTCTCCCGCTGCGTCCGCGGCGCGGGCGGCGCGCTGCAGGTCGACGAGGGCTGGCGGACCATGCCCTACCTGGGCGCGGGCAGCGTGGGCATCGGCATGGTGCTCGACGACTACCTGGCGCACCGGGAGGACGAGGAGTTCGCGCGGGCGAGGGGCGAGATCGTGGCGGCGGCGCAGGCCATGTTCTACGCCCAGCCGGGCCTGTACCGGGGCGTGGCCGGGATGGTGCTGTACCTCGGCCGCACGACGGCCGACGTGCCCGGCACCGATGCGCGGGCCGTCCGGCGTCAGCTCGACGCGCTGTCCTGGCACGCCATGTCCTACCGCGACCGGCTCGCCTTCCCCGGTGAGCAGATGATGCGCCTGTCCATGGACCTCTCCACCGGAACGGCGGGATGCCTGCTGGCCGTCGCCTCCGTCCACGGCGCCCGGTCCGCCGGGCTGCCGTTCCTCCCGCCGCCGCGCACGCCGGGGCGGCCCCACGACTCGGCCCCTCCCGGGGTCGTGATGCAAGAGAACCCGTTGTCCTACGAAGGGAAGATGTCATGAACCTGTTCGACCTGCAGTCGATGGAGACCCCGAAGGAAGAGGCCATGGGCGACGTCGAGACCGGCAGCCGCGCGAGCCTGCTGCTCTGCGGCGACAGCAGCCTGAGCGTCACCACCTGCAACTGACACCGGTGCTGACCGCCGGGGCGACGTGGTGAGTCACGTCGCCCGGCTCCGGCGCCCCGGGTTTCGGCCCGGGGCGCCGGAGCACGTTCCGGCGGACGCCCGGCGGGCCGGGCGGTACGCGGTCACGGGGGACGGACGGAAGGAGACCGGCCGGTGCTGACGACCGGGTTCCGGGCACGGCGGGCGGACAGGGCGCGGGACGGAGCCGACGGCGCGGAGCCGGGGCGCGCGCCCGAAGTGCTGGTGCTGCTGTGCTCGGTCGGAGCGGCCGTGGCGACGGTGGCCCAGCCCTTCGCGCTCGGCCGCACACTGGATCTGCTCCTGCGCGACGGCGGGACCGGCGGCGCCGCGGGACGCTGGCTGGCGCTGAGCGCCGCGCTGCTCGTCGGCGAACTGCTGCTCGACAGTCTCACCTCCCTGTTCACCGGCCGCTGCAACGCCGTGTGGACGGCGTCCCTCCGCTCCCGCGCCTTCGACGGTCTGCTGCGCGCCGTACCGGACCGCGCGCGGCCCTTCACCCCGGGGGACGTCGGGACCCGCCTGACCCTCAACGCCGCCGACGCGGGCGGCGCCCCGGCGGCCCGGGCGGCGCTGGCCGCGTCGATGGTCACGCCGGTGGGCGCGCTCGCGGCGCTGGCCGTCGTCGACGTGTGGGTGGCGGCCTGCGTGCTGGCCGGACTGCCCGCCCTGGCGCTGGTACTGCGGACCTTCGCCCGCGACACCGGCGCCTCGGTGGCCGCCTACCAGGACGCGCAGTCACAGATCGCGTCCCGGCTGCTGGAAGCCCTGGAGGGCGCGGCGACGATCGCCGCCGCGGGGACCGGAGCCCGTGAACGAGCGCGCGTGCTGGAGCCGTTGACGCCGCTCGCCGCCCTGGGCCGGCACATGTGGGCGCTGCACGGACGGGCCCTGGGCCGAAGCGGGGTCCTGGTCCCCCTGCTCATCCTGGTCGCCACGGCCGTCGGCGGCCTGCGCCTCGCGTCGGGCGCCCTGAGCGTGGGCGAGCTGCTCGCCGTGTGCCGGTACGCGCAGCTGACGGCCGGCGTCGGCGGCGCCGCGTCCCTGCTGGGCGCGGTGGTGCGGGGCCGCGAGGCGCGGAACCGGACCCTGGCCCTGGCCCGCGTGCCCGCGCTGGTCCACGGGACGCGGCGTCTTCCCCCGGCCGGACCGGGCGAGCTCGAACTGCGCGGCGTGCGGGTGGTGCGCGACGGCAGGCAGGTCCTGCGCGTCGACGGCGTGCGGGTGCCGGGCGGCGCCACCGCCGCGGTGGTCGGCCGCAGCGGTGCGGGGAAGTCCGTCCTGGCCGCCGTGGCGGGGCGGCTGACCGACCCCGACGAGGGACAGGTGCTGCTGGACGGCGTCCCCCTCGACCGGCTGACCCGGAAGGCGCTGCGCACCGAGGTCGCCTACGCCTTCGAGCGCCCGGCGCCGGCCGAGGGCACGATCGCCGAAGTGGTCGCCGCCGGCCCCCGGCGGGTCTCGCCCGAACAGGTCGGGGAGGCCTGCCGGGCCGCGGGCGCCGACGGCTTCGTCCGCCGGCTGCCGAGCGGTTACGACACCCCGCTGTCCGCGGCGCCGCTCTCGGGCGGCGAGTACCAGCGCCTCGGACTCGCCCGGGCGTTCGCGCACGCCGGACGGCTGCTGATCATGGACGACGCGACGTCCAGTCTGGACACCGCCACGGAGCACGAGGTGGACCGGGCGCTGCGCCACTCGGTGCGGCCCGGAACCAGGCTGGTCGTGGCGCACCGCCCGTCGGTGGCCGCCCGGGCGGACCTGGTGATCTGGCTGGAGGACGGGGGAGTGCGGGCCGTCGCGCCCCACCGCGAGCTGTGGGAGACGGCCGATTACCGGGCGGTCTTCGGGGCCGGGGGCGCCGGGGCCGCGGCACCGGGCGCGAGCACCGCGCGCCGGGCCGAACCCGAGGAGGCACGGCCGTGACGCGCGCCGCGCAGACGGGCGAGGGGGCCGGGGCGCTGCGCCGCGTCACGCCGCCCGCCCGCCGCTTCCTCGCCCGCCGCCCCGGGGTGCTGGCGCGGCTCGCGCTCTGGTCGCTGGCCGAGACCGGACAGGCGTTCCTCGTGGGCTACGGCGTCGCCCGGGCCGTCGACCAAGGGTTCCTCGCCGGTGACGTGCGCCGGGGGCTGCTGTGGCTCGCGATCGCGCTGGTCGCCGTGTTGTTCGGCGCCCCGGTGATCCGGGGCGTGTTCACCCAGCTGGCCGGGCTGACGGAGCCGCTGCGCGACGGCCTGGTGCGGCGCGCGGTCGACCGGTCCCTGGCCCGGGCCGCCTGGGGCGGGGCCGGCGGGACGGACCGGGCGGCCGTCTCCCGGCTGACGAATCAGGTCGAGATCGCCCGGGACAGCTTCGCCGGCCTCGTCCTGACCCTGCGGTCCTTCGTCTTCACCGCCGCCGGAGCGCTGCTGGGCCTGCTGTCGCTGCACCCCGCCCTCCTCGTGGTGGTGCTGCCACCGCTGACCGGCGGCCTGCTGCTCTTCCTGGCGACGCTGCGGCCCATGGCGGCGGCCCAGCGGCGCGCCCTGGCGGCCGACGAGGCGCTGGGCGACCACGCGGCCCGGTCACGGGCGGCGTTGCGGGACCTGACGGCCTGCGGAACCGGGCCCGGAGCGGCGCGGCGCGGCGCGGAGCTGGTCGACGCGGCCGCCGCGGCGGCCCGCGCCCTGGCCGGCTGGGCGGCGGTGCGCACGGCGGCGCTCGGTGTCGCGGGTCAGCTGCCCGTCCTGGCGCTGCTGCTGGCGGTGCCGTGGCTGCGCGGGCGGGGAGTGACGGCGGGCGCGCTGCTGGGGGCTTTCACCTACCTCGTCCAGTCGCTGCTGCCCGCCCTGCACACGCTGATGACCGCGCTCGGCGCGGCGGGGGCCCGGCTGCTGGTGGTCCTCGACCGGATCATCGGCCCGGAGCCGGACGCGACGAAGGCGTCGGGGCCGGGGACGGGGATGCCGGCGCCCGGACACCGCGCGCGGCCGAAGCCCGCGTACCCGGCCGCGCCCCGTCCGGCCGCCGACCCCCCCGACGCCGACCTCCCCGACGCCGCCGGCCCCGACTCCGCCGACCCCGTCGGCGCCCGGTCACCGGTGCGCGGCGGACCGGCCGCGGCGGTGGAGCTGCGGTCCGTGACCCTGTCCTACGGCGCCCGCGCGCAGCCGGTCCTCGACTCGCTCGACCTGCGCGTCGCCCCGGGCGAGCGCCTCGCCGTCGTCGGACCGAGCGGCATCGGCAAGTCGACGCTCACCCGCCTGGTCGCGGGGACGCTCGCGCCGAGCGGCGGCGAGGTGCGGGTGGCCGGCCGGGAGGTGACCGGGCGCGCCCCCGCCGAACTCGCCGCGCTGCGGGTGCTGGTGCCCCAGGAGGCGTACGTCTTCTCCGGGACCGTGGCGGACAACCTCGCGTACTTGCGTCCGGACGCGGACCGCGCGGACCTCGACGCCGCCGTCGGGGCCCTCGGCCTGCGGCCGCTGGTCGAGCGCCTGGGCGGGCTCGACGCCCCGGTGCGGCCCGCCGACCTGTCCCCGGGCGAACGGCAGCTCGTCGCGCTCGCACGCGCCCACCTGTCCCCCGCGCCCCTGCTGCTGCTCGACGAGGCCACCTGCCACCTCGACCCGGCGTCCGAGGCGCGCGCGGAGGAGGCCCTCGCGCGGCGCCGGGGAACGCTGCTGGTGGTGGCGCACCGCCTGTCGTCGGCCGTCCGCGCCGACCGGGTGCTGGTGCTGGACGGGACGGAGGCGGTGTGCGGCACGCACGAGGAGGCGCTGGAGCGCTCACCGCTCTACCGTGACCTGACGGGCCACTGGAACGGCGGCCCGGCCCGGACGCCCTGACCGGAGCCGGCCGTCCCGGACGGGTTCACCGCACGTCCGTCACGTCCATCCGGCGCTCTGGACGATGCGTATCGCGTCGACCCGGTTGCGGGCGCCCACCTTCCGTATCGCCGTGGCCATGTAGTTGCGGACGGTCCCCCGGGACAGGTGCAGACGGGCCGCGATCTCGGCCATCGGCGCCCCCTGGGAGGCGAGGGACAGCACGCTCAGCTCCCGGGTGGTCAGCGGCATCTCCGCGCCCTCCAGCAGGGCGACCGTGAGCGTCTGGTCGAGGAAACGTTCCCCCTTGGCGACCGCGTGGACGGCCGTGATCAGCCGGCGCGCCGGGGCGTTCTTGTCGACCAGCCCGAGCGCACCGCCGTCGAACGCCCGGCGGAGGATCCCCGGCCGCTTGGCGGTCGTCAGGACGACGAGCCGGTCTCCGCGCCGCGCCCGGAAGGGCGCGCCGTGCGTCCGCCCCGGCCCCCACAGACAGTCGCCGTCCACGACCCACACGTCCGTCGGCAACGCGTCGTGCTCCGGCGGGCCGGCGCCGGGTGACATGGACGAGACCTCCAGCGCGGCATCGGATCTGAGCAGTTGCACCAGTGCCGATCGCAGCAGTTCCTCGTCGTGCACCACGACAGTACGAACCATCTCCCCCACCCTTTGTCAGCGGCTGCTCCCTGGGCAGCCGACAGCGCACTCCCTCCGCGCCAGGGGCGTGTGCCCTGATACACCCCGGAACAACACGACGCGTACGCACGTGCGAACCGCACCGGACGCAATCCGCCGTTCCCGGCGCCCCTCGGGGAGCGGGAACGGCGGTGTCCGCCCGGCCGAAAACGGCGCAGCCGCACGCCCTCCGGAGGGCTGTGCCCGCCCGTGCGGAAGGCGGCGACCGGCCGTCACGCCGGCGCCGACGACTCCGTTGCCCTGGTTACGGCGGCACATCGCCGGCCGGAGCGGCCGTACCATGCCGGGCAGGAGGCGCCGGGGCAGCGGGTCCGCCCCGTCCGGAGCGCGGCCGGAAACAGTCATCGCCCAATCTGGCGCGAATCGCACCGTCCGTCCGGAAGGGCCGCGCCGCCCGCCGACTCGGCCCGGAGCGGGCGCCGGCGAGCCGTCGGCGGGCGCCTCCGGGCTTTCGCCCGCCGTCACGGCGGGGCAGGCCGATCGGGCCGCCGCCGGACGCGCTGCGCCGGAATCCGAGTGATCGAGGCCGACCGGCGGGTCGACCGGGAGGCGTTCCGGCGGCCCGCCGGAGTCCTCACGGAGGCCGGCGACGGCTTCGTGCGCCACGGCGCGGTCGTGCCGGGCGACGGGGGGCCGAACCCGTCCCCGCCATCCGTCCCGCGCTGCTGGACGCGGCCGGCGACGGCCCGCGCCCGACGGTCCTGTTCGCCGGCGAGCGGCCCGACGCCGCCCTCCACCACGAAACCCGGCGGCGGATCCGGGACGGGGACGCACCCCGGCTGCCGGACGCCGCGGACGCCGAGGCCGTCCGCGGCGACCTGCCGGCCGGCCTCCAGCCCTGGTCGCCGTACCCCTCCGACCCGCGCACCACACCGCGCCGCACCGCGGTGGCCCCCGACCGCACCCGCGACGCGTTCGGCCGCCTCGACGCGGGCGGTCCCGACCGGTACGCGGCCCGGTGGCCCGCCACGGCCGGGTACCCCACCGCAGCCGAAGCGCCGCTGCACCGGGACCACCGGCACGGCGGGCCCCCGGGGCCGTCCGGGACCGCGTGGCGATCCCGGACGGACCACGACGCGTCGCCGCACCTCACGTACCGACGACCTTCACACCCGCGCCACCGCGCCCTTCCGCGACGTTCGCCGCTCCTGGAACACTCCTTTCACACGCACCCCCAGCATCCGGCACCGTACGAGAGGCCCTCACCCATGCCCGAAGTCGACCGGCGCCGATTCCTCCGACTCGCGGGCGCCGCCACGGCGTTCGGCGCGCTGTCCGCGAGCATCGAGCGGGCCGCCGCCCTCCCGGCCCACCACCGCTCGGGGTCGATCGAGGACGTCGAGCACATCGTCGTCCTGATGCAGGAGAACCGCTCCTTCGACCACTACTTCGGCCGGCTGCGCGGCGTCCGCGGCTTCGGCGACCCGCATCCGGTGACCCTGGACGGCGGCAGGTCGGTGTGGCACCAGACCAGGAGCGACGGCACGGAGGTCCTGCCCTTCCGCCCGGAGGCCGACGACCTCGGCATGCGGTTCCTGGAGGGACTGCCGCACGGCTGGTCCGACGGCCAGGAGGCCTACCACAACGGCAAGTACGACCGCTGGCTGCCCGCCAAGGGCACCACCACCATGGCGTACCTGACCCGCGAGGACATCCCCTTCCACTACGCGCTCGCCGACGCCTTCACCGTCTGCGACGCCTACCACTGCTCCTTCATCGGCTCCACCGACCCCAACCGCTACTACCTGTGGTCGGGCCACACCGGCAACGACGGCGCGGGCGGCGGCCCGGTCCTCGGCAACGACGAACTCGGCTACGACTGGACCACGTACCCCGAGCGGCTGGAGGAGGCCGGGATCTCCTGGAAGATCTACCAGGACATCGGCGACGGCCTGGACGCGGCCGGCCACTGGGGCTGGATATCCGACGCCTACCGCGGCAACTACGGCGACAACTCCCTGCTGTACTTCAACAAGTACCGCGACGCCGAGCCCGGCGACCCCCTGTACGACAAGGCCCGCACCGGCACCGACGTCAAGAACGGCGACGGCTGGTTCGACCTGCTCCGTGCCGACGTCAAGGCCGGCCGGCTGCCGCAGATCTCCTGGATCGCCGCCCCCGAGGCCTTCTCCGAGCACTCCAACTGGCCGTCCAACTACGGAGCCTGGTACATCTCCCAGGTCCTGGACGCGCTCACCTCCGACCCCGCCGTCTGGGCGAAGACCGCCCTGTTCGTCACGTACGACGAGAACGACGGCTTCTTCGACCACGTGGTGCCGCCGCTGCCGCCGAAGTCGGCCGCGCAGGGCCGGTCCACCGTCGACGTGTCCCTGGACGTCTTCGAGGGCGGCGCCACCCACCGCGAGGGCTTCTACGGACTCGGCCCGCGCGTGCCGATGCTGGTGGTGTCGCCGTGGAGCAAGGGCGGATACGTCTGCTCGGAGACGTTCGACCACACCTCGGTCATCCGGTTCATGGAGCGCCGCTTCGGTGTGCGCGAGCCGGGCATCTCGCCGTGGCGGCGCGCCGTCTGCGGTGACCTGACCTCCGCCTTCGACTTCACCCGCGGGGACAGCCGGCCGGTCCGGCTGCCGGACACCGACGCCTACGAGCCGCCGGACCGCGACCGCCATCCCGACTACCGGCCCACGCCCCCGGCCGAGGCCGGCATGCCCCGCCAGGAGCGCGGGCTGCGCCCGGCCCGCCCGTTGAAGTACGCCCCGGCGGTGGACGGTTCCGCCGACCCGGCGACCGGGAGGTTCACGCTGACCTTCGCCTCCGGCGCCCGGGCGGGCGCCGCCTTCCTGGTCACCTCCGGCAACCGCGCCGACGGCCCCTGGACCTACACGACCGAGGCCGGCAAGGAGATCTCGGACTCCTGGAACTCGGCGTACTCCGAGGGCTCGTACGACCTGACCGTGCACGGCCCGAACGGGTTCCTCCGCGTCTTCCGGGGGCCGAACGGGGTCGCGGGCTGTGAGGTCACCGCCCGCCACACCGGCGACGACGTCCGGCTGACGTTCGTCAACGAGGGGTCCGGCACGGCCCGGCTGCGGCTGGCCGACGGCTACCGCGGCCGTCCCACGACCGTCACCGTCCGGCCCGGCGCCACCGTGCACCGCACCGTCGGCCTGCGCGCGAGCCACCGCTGGTACGACCTGACGGTCACCTCCCCGGCCGAGCCGGCCTACCTGCGCCGCTTCGCGGGGCACGTCGAGAACGGCCGGCCGGGCGTCAGCGACCCGGCGATCGTCACGGACTGACTGCCGTCCGGGGCCGGGCGGGGGGTGTCACGCAGCCCGGCGTTCGCGGGATGCCTCCCCCGGAGGGGGTACCCCCAGCGCCCGCCCTCCCCCACTCTCGGCTTCGCTCGAGCGGGGGGACCCCCATGAGCGGGGGGACCCCCATCGCCCCGGGGGCACCTCCCGGGCCTTCAAGGCACTGGGGAAGGCACGACTGCCCGCGATGACGGGGGTGCGGCTGTCCGCAGTGGCGACCAGGTGGTTCTCCACGGAGCCCCGCTGCCGCACCGCGGGAGGGCTCACGTGGGGTGGTGTCGCCCGGCTCAGCAGCAGGACGCCCCAGGAGGCGAGTGCCGCTCCGGTCAGGGCGAGCGGGACGCCCGGCGGACCGCCGCGGAGGCGTTCGCCGAGGAGGGAGAGGCCGATCACCGCGGCCGCCAGCGGGTTCGCCAGGGTGACCACCGCGAGCGGGGCGCCCAGACCGCTCCGGTAGGCGGTCTGGGACAGCAGCAGTCCGCCGGCCGCGAAGGCGGCCACCAGCAGCGCCACCACGACCACCCGTGCGGTGAGCGGGGGACCGGACCGGTCCGTCACCGCGACCGTCACGGTCTGGGTGAGCGCCGAGGCCACCCCGGAAGCGAGACCCGACGCGGTCGCGTGCCGCAGGCCGGGCCGGGACCCCGGCCACGACAGCAGACCGATCAGGGCCGCCGTACCGCCCGCGACGACCAGCGCCTCGGTCCCGCTCAGCACGTCGTCGGGCGCCGGTCCGGACGCCGCCACCAGCACCGCCGCCAGACCGGCCAGGGTGAACGCGGTGCCCCGCCACTCGGCCGCGCTCACCGGCCGCCCCGCGATCCGCGCCCCCAGGGGCACCGCCGCCACCAGGGTGAGGGCGCCGAGCGGCTGGACCACGGTGAGCGGGCCGTAGGCGAGCGCCACCACGTGGAGCAGCGCGGCCGAGGCGTTCAGCGCGACCGCCCACCACCAGGCGCCGTCGGTCAGCAGCCGCAGCGCGCCGGCGCCGGAGGACCGGGAGGCCAGCCGCTCCTGGGCCACCGCCGCGGCGGCGTAGGCGACGGCGGAGAGCAGGGACAGCAGGACGGCCACGAGGAGGGCGTTCATCGGCCGGACCCCACGGGTTCCGGCTCCTTGCGGGTGTTCATCCCCCGGCCTTTCGCTGACGGTGGCGCTGTCGTGGTGCGGACGGCGCGGGGAACCGCACCTCATCGATACGAGTCCGTACCGATACGCCAGTGTACCGATACGTCGACGTACCGATACGCCGACGTACCGGTACGTTCGCGTACCGGTACACTGGCGCATCGATGACCTGTGCCCCGCTCGAAGGACGAGGAGCCGAGCCGATGACGTCGCAGGACGCGGACCGCCCCGGGCAGACCGGGACCTCGCGCCGCTCCAAGATCACGCCGGAGCGTGAGCGGGAGTTCTTCGACGCCGTGCTGGACCGGATCCGCGAGTGCGGCTACGACGCCGTCACCATGGAGGGCATCGCCGCCAGCACGCGGTGCAGCAAGTCCACCCTGTACCGGCAGTGGCAGACCAAGCCCCGGTTCGTCGCCGCCGCCCTGCGCTCCCACCGGCAGGCGCGGTTCGCCGGCATCGACACCGGCACCCTCGCCGGGGACCTCCGCGAGGTGGCGCGGTGCGCGGGGGAGTGGTCGCCGAAGGACACCACGCTGCTCCAGGCGCTCGGACACGCGGTCGTCCAGGACCGGGAACTGGCGCGGGCGCTGCGCGAGGCGCTGGTCGACCCGGAGATCGGCGCGCTGGAGGAGATCCTGCGGCGCGGCGTCGAGCGCGGGGAGGTCGCCGCCGGGAACCCGGCGCTGGAGTACGTCCCGGCGCAGATCTTCGGTGTGCTGCGGGTCCGGCCCCTGCTGGACGGCCGCAACGCGGACGCGGAGTACCTGATCCGCTTCGTGGAGGCCGCCGTGCTGCCGGCCCTCGGCCTCGCATGAGACGCGGGCCGCCGTCGACGGGATGACCGTACGGCGGCCTGACGGCGCCGCACCGTGGGGACGGGGGCGGCGCTCACCCCGGCCGGGTGGGACACCTCTTGAGCGGAGGGGCGTCCCACCCGGCCGTCGACCGCGCGGTGTCAGACGTCCTGGCCGCTGCCGCCGCCCGACGACACCTCGATCCCTTCGGTGATCTCGTCGAGTACGGACTGCTCCTGATCGGTGTCCACCCCGAAGCGGACCACGACGATCCGCTGCGGCTGCGCGGGCGACGGGAAGGCCAGCGACTGGACGTACCCGTCGGAGCCCTTGCCGGTGACCGCCTTCCAGCGCACCAGATAGCCCTTCTGCCCGGCCACGGTCACGGCCCTGGACGCGAGGACGTCGTGCGAGGTGATCTTCCCGTACGCCGCACCGCCGTAGCTCTCCTCCGCGTTGGCGGAGATGTCCGCCTTGGCGACCTCCTCGGCGGTGGACCCCTTGGCGCCGAGCGCCAGGGCCGGCGCCGAGTACGCCCCGCCCTTGGTGCACGTCCTGGAGGTGTCGCCGGGACAGTCGTACGTGTCCTTCGACGTCACCGAGGCGCCCACCTGCGACTCCTGGCCGTACCAGCCGTCCGGGACGGGCAGACTGATGCCGCTCAGCGCGTCGGTCACCGACCCGCTCTCGATCCGCGGCGCCTCGGACCCGTCCGGCGCCGGCTTCTCACCGGAGTCCCCGTCCCGCCCGTCCGGGTCGCCGAACGGTCCGCCGTCCCGTCCGCCCGGCCCCTGCGAGGTCGCGCCGGCGCCGCCCCCGCCGTCGTCCGTCAGCGCGTACACGCCCACACCGATGCTCGTCAGGACGGCGACGGCCGCCGCCACCGCTATCCCGTTCCGCACCCGGTTCCCCCGCCCGGGCGGCGGTGGAGCGGGGTATGCCGGGTAGGCCGGATACGCCGGCCCGCCCGTGCCGTCCGGCACCGGGGGACCCCAGGCGGCGGCCGGCCCCACCGGACGGACCTGCTCCGTCCAGGCCTTGCCGTCCCACCAGCGCTCGGTGGCCGGCCCCTCATTCGTCTGCCCGGGGTCGGGGTACCACCCGGGAGGAGTCACCTGCGTCATGCCCCCACCGTATGAGGCCTCGGTGAAAGCCGGATGAGAGAGTCCCGTCACACCCTCGCGCGGACCGCACGGCGATTTCCATCTCCCCTTCCCTTGACAGCAGTTGACCATCAGGTCCCCTGGTGAGGGGTGGCGCGCGTCGACTTTCCGCGCCCGTGTCACCCGTCACGGCAACACGTGGCGCGAGCGGGCACCGCTCGGACGGCGGGAGGACTACGCTCAAGGTCTGTACGTCATTCGGGCGACTCGGGGAGGTAGCGGGATGACGGAGGTACGGCCCCAGGCCGTCCCCTCGGCCGCTCTGTGGGAGCGCGACGAGGAAGTCGCCGTGATCACGCAGGCCGTCGAGACCCTGTGCGCGGACCGGTCCTCGCCGGGCGGCCTGCTGGTGTTCCGGGGCGAGGCCGGACTCGGCAAGACCGCGCTGCTGGCCGAGACCCGCCGCATCGCCGAGCACCGCGGCTGCACCGTGTGGTCGGCCCGCGGCGGCGAGACCCTGCGCTCGGTCCCCTTCAACGTCGTGCGTCAACTCCTCCAGCCCGCGCTGGTGTCGATGCTGCCGGAGGAGGCGCGTGAGTACCTCGGAGACTGGTACGACATCGCCGGCCCCGCCCTCGGCATAGCCGACCCCGGCGAGCGGTACGCCGACCCGCAGGGCGTGTACGAGGGACTGGTCGCCGCCGTGCGCCGGCTGGCCCGCCGGGACTGGCCGCTGGTCCTGCTGGTCGACGACGCGCACTGGGCCGACCAGGAGACCCTGGGCTGGCTCGCCTCCTTCGCCGAACGCCTGGCGGACGTCTCCGTCCTCGTCGTGGTCGCCCGCCGGCCCGGCGAGATCTCCGGAGCCGGCGCCCGGCACCTGGACGCCGTCGCCGCCGACCGGCCCGTCGCCACCCTCGGCGCCCTCACCCCGGAGGGCGCGGCCGGACTCACCCGCGCCACCCTGGGCGAGCACGCCGACGCCGCGTTCTGCCGCGAGGTCTGGGCCGTCACCGGCGGCAACCTCTACGAGACCGTGGAACTCCTCGCCAAGGTCCAGGACGCCGAACTCGAACCCGTCGAGGCCCACGCCGGCGAACTGCGCGACCTGAACCGCTCCGCCCGCGGCGGCGGACTCGTCGCCCGTCTGGAACAACTCGGCATAGACGCCACCCGGTTCGCCTGGGCCGCCGCCATCCTCGGCACCGACATCACCGTCGCCCTGGCGGCGCGGCTCGCCACCCTGGACGTCGACGACGCCGCCCGCTGCGCCGAACGCCTGCGCGGCGCCCGCATACTCACCGTCCCCGACCCGTCCGCCACGGGCCGCACCGCCCCCGCCGACCTCGAGTTCGTCAACCCCCTGATCGCCACCGACGTCTACAAATCCATCCCCGACGCCCTGCGCCGCGCCATGCACGGCATAGCCGCCCGGATCGTCACCGACTCCGGACGCGGCGCCGCCGCGGCGGCCCGCCACCTCCTCGAAGTGCACCCGGAGGACGACGAGGAACTCGTCCGGCAACTGCGCGAGGCCGCCCGCGAACACCTCGCCGTCGGCGCCCCGGACGCCGCCCGCCGCTGTCTGGAACGCGCCCTGGAGGAACCGCCCCGCCCCGAGGTCCACGCACAGGTCCTCTACGAACTGGGCTGCGCCACCTTCCTCACCGCACCCGCCCGCACCATCGGCCAGCTGCGGGCCGCCCTCGGCATGCCCGGCCTCGACGGCGACCGGCGGGTGGACGCCGTGGTCCGCCTCTCCCAGGCGCTGCTGCACAACGACCAGCCGGAGGAGGCCGTCCGCACCGTCGAGGCGGAGGCCGCCCGGCTGGAACCCGGCCCCGCGCAGATGCGGCTGAAGACCGTGCAGTTCATGTGGGAGGGCATCCACGCCGGCGAGACCGCCTCCCCCGGCCGCTCCGAACGGCTGGCCGAACTCGCCGCCACCTGTACCGGCCGGGACAACTCCGAACGCGCGCTGCTCATCGTGCGCGGCTTCGACGCCATGATGCGCGGCGAGAACGCCGAGGAGATCGTCGAGATCTGCGACCGCGCCCTCGTCAACGGCCGCCTCGCCCCCGGCCTCGGCTGGACCGACTCCGAGTGGGGCGTCGAGCTGCTGCTGATGCTGGCCGACACCTACGCGTACACCGACCGCCTCGACCGCGCCGAGAGCCTCTACCACGAGGCCCTGCACGCCTACGACACGGCGGGCTGGAGCGGCGGCCACCTGGCCCTGGCCCACGCCTACGTGGGGCTCGGACACCGCAGGCGGGGCCGGCTGGAGGCGGCGGAGGCGGCACTGCGCGAGTCCCTGCGCCTGGCCGAACGCGTCGGCCGCGGACTGCCCCTGTACTGGACGGCGACCTGCAACCTGGTCGACACCCTGCTCGCGCGCGGTCATGTCGACGAGGCCTGGGAGGTGGCCGAACGGTACGGCTTCGCACCGCCCTACCCGTCCACCATCGTGCTGCCCGACCCGCGCTCCGTGCGCGGCCGGCTGCTGCTCGCCGTCGGCCGCGTCCAGGAGGGCGTCAACGAACTGGAGGCGGCGCAGAAGGCGGCGACCGCGCGCGGTCACCACAACCCGGTGCACGTCTTCTGGGCCGCCGACCTCGCCCGCGCCCTCGCCACCGAGGACCCCGCCCGTGCCGCCCGGCTCGCCGTCGACGTCCGCCGGCAGGCCGAACGCTTCGGCACGGACACCGCCATAGGAGACGCCCTGCGGGTCGCCGCCGCCCTGGAGACCGGCCAGCGCGCGGTCCGCCTCGCCGCCCAGGCGGTCACCTACCTGGAGTCCTCCCCCTGCCAGTACGAACACGCCGTGGCCCGCGTCGAGTACGGCATCCTCGCCCGTTCCGCCCCCGACCTCGAACGCGGCCTCGCCCTGGCCCGCTCCTGCGGCGCGGACGGCCTGGTGAAGCGGGCCGGGGAGGAGCTCGGGGCGGGAGTGGGACCGCGCTAGCGCCGAGGCGGTCCCCGGCTACTCCTCCTCCGCCAGCACCCGCTGGGCCGTCGCGAACGCCGAGTTCGCCGCCGGGACCCCGCAGTACACGGCCGTCTGGAGCAGCACCGCCCCGATCTCCTCGGGGGTGAGCCCGCCTCGGCGCGCCGCGCGCACATGCATCGCGAGCTCGTCGTAGTGGCCGTGCGCGACCAGCGCCGTGAGCGTGATCATGCTGCGCTCGCGGCGGGTGAGGGTCGGGTCGGTCCAGACCTCGCCCCAGGCGTAGCGCGAGATGAAGTCCTGGAAGCGTGCCGTGAACGGCGTCTGCCGGGCCTGCGCCCGGTCCACGTGCGCGTCGCCCAGCACCTCCCGGCGCACCGCCATGCCGCGCCGGGCGGCCCCGTCGAAGTGCGTCCGCAACGCGGTCAGCACCGCCTCCGGGCGCTGGGCCGGCGCCAGGTGCGAGGCGCCCGGGATCTCCACCAGCGCGGCGTCCGGCACCGCGTCCGCGATCTCCCGCAGATGCTCGGGCGGCGTCGCCGGGTCCTCCCGGCCGGCCACCAGCAGCGTCGGCACGGACACCTCCGCCAGCCGGTCCCGCAGGTCGAACGCGGCCAGCGCGTCGCAGCAGGCGGCGTACGCCTCCGGGTCGGCCTCCTGGTGGTCCCGGACCAGCCCCGGCACGGTGAACCCGGACGTGAACCACCGGGCGTCCGCGCCCTCCGCGAGTCCGGCGAGCCCTTCGCGACGCACCAGCGCCGCCCGTTCCTCCCACGGCTTCGCGCCGTCGAAGTGCGCCGAGGAACAGATCACGGCCAGCGACGACAGCCGGTCCGGGTGGTGCACGGCCAGCTGCAGTCCCACCGCGCCGCCCAGCGAGACGCCCGCGTACGCGAACCGTTCGATGCCGAGCGCGTCGGCGAGCGCGAGCACCAGAGCGGCGAGGTCGCCGACGGTCGCACCGGCGCCGATCAGTCCCGCCGCCGAACCGCCGTGCCCCGGCAGGTCCCAGCGGACCACGCGGTGCGCGGCCGACAGCTCGGGCGCCACCTCGTCCCACAGGGCGTACGAGGTGCCGAGCGAGGGGCCGAGCAGCAGCGGGGGAGCGGAGGCGGGGCCTTCCGTACGGTGGTTGAGGAGGGTGTCGGTCAACGTCGCTCCAGAGCACGGTCGGTGAGGGGTCCGGCGGAGCCGGTGTAATGGGCGGGGTCGATGAGCGAGGAGACGTCGATCCCCTCCAGCTCGCTTTCCCGGGCGAGCAGTTCGCCGAGTTCACGGCCCTCCTGGTACGCCCGCCGGGCCAGCGCCGTGAGCAGCTCCTTCGCGCGGGCGCGACCGAGGACCGGCGCCAGTTCGGCGGACAGCCGCTCGGAGACGATCAGTCCGTGGGTGAGCCGGAGGTGGTCGCGCATGGCCTCCGGGCGCACCCGCAGCCCCTCGGTCAGTTCGGCCGCGTCCCGGGCGGCGCCGCCCACCAGGCGGAGCAGGTCCCTCAGCGGTTCCCACTCGGCGTGCCAGGCGCCGGCCGGCCGCTCGTCCTCGGCCACCAGCGAGCCGTACAGCGTCGCGGCGAGCTGCGGTGCGCGCCGCGCCGCCGCGACGATCAGCGTCGAGCGCACCGGGTTCGCCTTGTGCGGCATGGCCGAGGAACCGCCGCCGCTGCCCTCGGCGGCCTCGGCGATCTCCGTGCGCGAGAGGGTGAGGACGTCCACGGCGAGCTTGCCCAGCGCGCCGGCGGCGAAGGCGAGACAGCCGGCGAGATCGGCGACCGGCGTGCGGAGCGTGTGCCAGGGCAACAGGGGCTCGGCGAGGCCGAGTTCACGGGCGTACACGCCCGGCAGCGCGGTGGCGTCCTCGGCCCCGTACGCGGAGAAGGCCGCCAGCGTCCCGGCCGCACCGCCGAGCTGGGCGGGCAGCGAGCCGCGCACCGCCGTCACCCGGTCCCGCGCGTCCAGCACCAGCGACCGCCACCCGGCCGCCTTCAGCCCGAACGTCGTCGGTACGGCGTGCTGGGTCAGCGTCCGGCCCGGCATCGGCGTGTCACGGTGCTCGGCGGCCAGACGGGCCAGGGCACGCCGGCAGCGGTCGAGGTCGGCGAGGACCGGGCCCAGGGCGCGGTGGGCGACCAGCATCATGGCCGTGTCCATCACGTCCTGGCTGGTCGCCCCCCGGTGCACGTACGGTCCGTGCTCCGCGCCGACCGCCCGGGTCAGCTCCGCGACCAGCGGGATCACCGGATTCCCGCCGTCCCGCGCCCGCACGGCGAGGGACGCGACGTCGAAACCGGCCGGGCCGGCCGCCTCCGTCACCGCCGTCGCCGCCCCGGCCGGGGCGAGCCCCAGGGCGGCCTGGGCGCGGGTCAGCGCGGCCTCCGCGTCGAGCAGCGCCCGCAGGAACGCCGCGTCCGCCGTCTCGGCGGCGGCCGGGGAACCGGCCCACCCGGGGGCGAGCAGGCCGGTGTCGGAATCGGCTGATGTCACTGGAACTCCAGGAAGACCGTCTCGCCCTCGCCCTGAAGGCGGATGTCGAAACGGTACGTGCCCGCGCCCTCCTCACCCGCGACCAGCGTGTCGCGGCGCCCGGCGTCGAGCCGGGACAGCAGCGGGTCCGCCGCCAGCGCCGCCTCGTCGCCCGGCAGGTGGATCCGGGTGAACAGGTGCACCAGCAGACCTCGCGCGAACACGCACACACTGAGGTAGGGCGCGTTCCCGCCACGGGCTCCGGGACGGAGCGTACGGGCGTACCAGTGGCCGTTCGCGTCGGTCCGGATCCGCCCGAAGCCGGTGAACTCCACGCCGTTGCGGCCGAGGAAGCCGCCGCTCGCCGGGTCCCGGCGCATCGAGCCGTCCGCCGTCGGCACGTTCCCCTCGGGGTCCGGCCCCCACAGCTCCAGCAGCGCGTCCGGCACCGGCCGGCCCTCGCCGTCGTACACGTGCCCGTGCACGGTGACGGTGTCCGGATGCCCGAGGGGCGCGATGTCCTCGCCGCCGGGGAAGGGCAGGGCGTGGCCGTAGAAGGGGCCGACCGTGTGCGACGGGGTGGGCAGCACGGTCTCCGGACGCGTGGTGTCGATCTTCGTCATGGTGGGTCAGCGCCCCTCTTCCATCCAGGTGGCCCGCGGTCCGTCGAGCACGATGTCCCAGTGGTAGCCCATCGAGAACTCCGGCACCGACAGGTCGTGGTCGTACGTCGCGACCAGCCGCTGCCGGGCGGCGTCGTCCGTCACCGACTGGATGATCGGGTCGTAGGGGAAGAGCGGATCGCCGGGGAAGTACATCTGCGTCACCAGCCGCTGGGCGAACGCCGAGCCGAAGACCGAGAAGTGGATGTGGGCGGGCCGCCAGGCGTTGAGGTGCTGCCGCCAGGGGTACGGGCCCGGCTGGACGGTGGTGAAGCGGTAGAAGCCGTCGTCGTCGCTGAGGGTGCGGCCCACGCCGGTGAAGTTCGGGTCCAGCGGGGCGTCGTGCTGTTCGCGCTGGTGGGCGTACCGGCCGGCCGAGTTGGCCTGCCAGATCTCCACCAGCTGGCCGCGCACCGGCCGTCCGTCGCGGTCCAGCAGCCGTCCGGAGACGGTGATGCGCTCGCCGATCGGCTCACCGGCGTGCTGCCGGGTGAGGTCGTTGTCGATCTCGGTGATGTCCCGCTCCCCGAACGCGGGGGAGGACAGCTCCACCAGTTCCGGGTCCTGGGTGACGTCGATGGCGATCGGCGGCCGCTTCGGGTGGCGCAGCACCGAGGGGCGGTACGGCGGGTAGTCGCGGCGCGGGTGGTGCTCGACGGGCGCGCCGTCGGCGACCCGCTTCCCGTACGCGGCGTGCTCGGCCGCGATCTCCCGGTCGATGTCGGCTTGAGTGAGTGCGTCGGTCACGACAGGCCCTCCCCGAGGGTGAGTTCGGCTCCGGTCTTGGCGGTGATCTCCCCGGCGGTCACGCCGGGAGCGGTTTCGACGAGGACGAGTCCGTCGTCGGTGACGTCGAGGACGCCGAGGTCGCTGATGATCCGGTCCACGCACTCCCTGCCGGTCAGCGGCAGCGAGCACTCCGTCACGATCTTCGGCGAGCCGTCCTTCGCGGTGTGGGTCATCACCACGATCACCGTGCGGGCGCCGTGGACCAGGTCCATCGCTCCGCCGATGCCGGTGATGAGCTTGCCGGGCACCGCCCAGTTGGCCAGGTCACCGCGTCCGGACACCTGCATCGCGCCGAGGACGGCGACGTCGATGTGCCCGCCGCGGATCATCGAGAAGGACAGCGCCGAGTCGAAGAAGGAGGCGCCCGGAAGGACCGTGACGGTCTCCTTCCCGGCGTTGATCAGGTCCGGGTCGACCTCCGTCTCGGCGGGGTACGGGCCGGTGCCCAGGATGCCGTTCTCGCTCTCCAGCACCACCTCGACACCGGCCGGGAGGTGGTTGGGGATCAGCGTGGGCAGGCCGATGCCGAGATTGACGTACTGGCCGTCGCGCAGTTCCCGGGCCGCCCGCGCGGCCATCTCCTCCCGTGTCCAGGCCATCAGCCGCTCACCGTCCGCCGCTCGATCCTCTTGTCCGCCGCCTGCTCGGGCGTGAGGGCGACCACCCGCTGCACGAAGACGCCCGGCAGGTGCACCGCGTCCGGGTCGAGCGCGCCGGGCTCGACCAGCTCCTCCACCTCCGCGACCGTCACCCGGCCCGCCATCGCGGCGAGGGGGTTGAAGTTGCGGGCGGACTTGTTGAACACGAGGTTGCCGTGCCGGTCGCCCCTCGCCGCCCGCACCAGCGCGTAGTCGGTGCGGATGCCGCGCTCCAGCACGTACCGGGTGCCGTTGAACTCCCGGACCTCCTTCGCGGGCGAGGCGAGCGCCACCCCGCCGGAGCCGTCGTAACGCCAGGGCAGTCCGCCCTCGGCGACCTGTGTGCCCACCCCGGCCGGGGTGTAGAACGCCGGGATGCCGGCGCCCCCGGCGCGCAGCCGCTCGGCGAGCGTGCCCTGCGGGATCAGCTCCACCTCCAGCTCACCGGTCAGGTACTGCCGGGCGAACTCCTTGTTCGCGCCGATGTAGGAGCCGGTCACCCGGGCGATCCGGCCCGCCGCCAGCAGCACCGCGAGCCCGGACTCCATCGCCCCGCAGTTGTTCGAGACGACCGACAGACCGTCGGCCCCCCGCTCGTACAGCGCCTGGATCAGCACGTTCGGCACACCGCTGAGGCCGAAGCCGCCCACCGCCAGTGACGCGCCGTCCGGCACGTCAGCCACCGCCTCCGCAGCCGAGGCGACCACCTTGTCCATCCGAGGGATCCCCGTCCTCTCCGGGCAACCCGACCGAGTTAGTCAGGGCACTGAGTATTTTCTCGAGGTCGGCCACACGCTGCCATCGAGGGGGTGGGAGCGTCAATACCCTGCTCATGTTCGTATCGAACGGCATGGGGGGGTACGGGGGAGGTGCGTTCGGCGAGTATTGTTCAGTGCACCAACGAAAACGACTGGGGAGCGCACATGGCCGCGGTGGACCTCACCACCCACCCCGGGCACCTCGCCCGGCGACTCCAGCAGGCGCACCACCTGCTGTGGAACACGATGGTCTCCGAGGAGATCACCTCGCCGCAGTTCGCGGTCCTCAACGCGCTGGTCGCCGAGCCGGGCCTGGACCAGCGCACCGTGGGGGAGCGGGTCGGGCTGGACCGGTCCACCATCGCCGAGGTGATCGGCCGGCTCATCCGGCGCGGGCTGCTGGACAAGGTCCGCGACCCCCAGGACGGCCGCCGCTTCCTGCTGCGCCTCACCGACGACGGCGTGCGCACCCACCGCAGGCTGACGGTGCGCACCGCGCGGATGAACCAGGTCTTCCTGGCCCCGCTCGACGCCGACGAGCAGGCGCTCTTCATCGACCTGATCCGGCGGGTGGCGGACGCGGCCGAAGGGCTGCGCGATCCGGCCCCCTCCCCGGCCGCCCCGCGCTGAGCGGACCGGCCGGGCCGGCCGGTCCGGCCGGGCGGCCCGCGCGCACGCCACCCGCACCCGACCGCACGCGGCGTGCGTCCGCGCGGCGGCTCCCGCCGATCGGTTCGGCGACCGGCGGTTCGGCGTGCGGCGGCTCGGGTACCCGGAGGCCCACCGCATGAGCGACATATCGGCCATCACGGAGGGAGCAGGCGGCGATGAGGGCACTGACCTGGCAGGGAAAGCGGGACGTGAGGGTGGAGAACGTGCCCGATCCCCGGATCGAGGAGCCGACGGACGCGATCATCCGCGTCACCTCCAGCGGACTGTGCGGATCCGATCTGCACCTGTACGAGGTCCTCACCCCGTTCATGACCCCGGGCGACATCCTCGGCCACGAGCCGATGGGCATCGTCGAGGAGGTCGGCGCGGCGGTGCCCGACCTCCAGGTCGGCGACCGGGTCGTGGTGCCGTTCCAGATCGCCTGCGGCAACTGCTGGATGTGCCTGACCGGACTGCCCACCCAGTGCGAGACCACCCAGGTCAGCGCCGAGAACATGGGCGCGGCCCTGTTCGGCTACACCCGGCTGTACGGCGCGGTCCCGGGCGCCCAGGCCGAGTACCTGCGGGTCCCGCAGGCCCAGTACGGTCCGATCAAGGTGCCCGAGGGCCCGGCCGACGACCGGTTCGTCTACCTCTCCGACGTCCTGCCCACCGCCTGGCAGGCGGTCGCCTACGCCGGTGTCCCCAAGGGGGGCAGCGTCGCCGTGCTCGGACTCGGCCCCATCGGCGACATGGCCTGCCGGATCGCCCAGGTCCAGGGCGCGGGACGGGTGTTCGGCGTGGATCTGGTCCCGGAACGGCTGAACCGGGCGAAGCAGCGGGGCGTGGAGACCTTCGACCTGCGCTCCTTCGACGACGAGAAGGAACTCGTCGCCGCGATCCGCGACCAGACCGACGGCCGCGGCCCCGACGCCGTGATCGACGCCGTCGGCACCGAGGCGCACGGCAGCGCGGCGGCCCGCATGGTGCAGAACGCCTCGGCGCTGCTGCCCCGCAAGCTCAGCGGCCCGATGGCGGAACGCTTCAGCGTCGACCGGCTCGCCGCCCTGTACACCGCGATCGAACTGGTGCGCCGCGGCGGCACCATCTCGATCAGCGGCGTCTACGGCGGCATGGCCGACCCGCTGCCCATGCTCACCCTGTTCGACAAGCAGATCCAGATGCGCATGGGCCAGGCGAACGTGCGCCGCTGGAGCGACGAGATCATCCCCTACCTCACCGACGAGGACCCCCTGGGCGTCGACGACTTCGCCACCCACCGCGTACCGCTCGACGAGGCGCCGCACGCCTACGACATGTTCCAGAAGAAGCAGGACGGCGCGGTCAAGGTGCTGATCAAGCCCTGACCCGCGAGCCGGGGAACCGGCCGGGGCGGCCGGGCCGGGTCGGGAAGCCGCGATCCCCGGCTTCCCGACCCGTGAGGACCGACCCGTGAGGGCTACAGCTCCCTGATCCGGACGTCCCGGTAGGAGACGACGTCCGTCGTGCCGTGCACCTGCAGTCCGATGTAGCCGGAGGCGTACCGCCGCCCGTCCGTGCCCGGGTCGTCCGAGCGCGGCGGGCTGAAGTCCTGGCCGCCGGTGTTGTCGAACTCGTTGATCAGCACGCCGTTGCGGTGGACCGAGTAGTGCTGGTCCACCACGCGGATCTCGTAGTCGTTCCAGGCGCCCTTCTGCGTCACGCCCGCGCCGGCCAGGCCCACCCGGTCGAAGCCGTAGACCGAGCCCGTCTTGTACATGTCGCCGGTGGGCGAGTCGAACACCTGGATCTCGTGCCCGAACGTGATGGCGGCCCACTCCGGCCGGGGCTCCTCCGGATGGTCGTGGATCTGCGGGAACCGCACGAACACACCGGAGTTGGCGTTGCCGGCGCCCGGCGCGTCGTCACGCCACTGGAGCTTCAGCGAGAAGTCGCCGTACGTGCGCTCGGGGAACCACAGCATGCCGAGCCCGCTCCTCGTGGTGCCGGAGGTGATCGACCCGTCCGGGTTCAGCGCGAACGAACCGCCGCCCACCTGCTCCCACTTCGCGAACGAGGCCTCGGTGCCGTCGAGGATCGTCCGGTAGCCGTCGGTCTGGCCCGGCGTGCCGATGCCGGACTCGCGGGCCGCCCGGTTGACGGCCCGACGCTCCCGCTTGTCGATGACCCCTTCCTTCCTCAGCCGGTCCAGAACGGCCCCGACGTGCTTCAGGAACAGCGCCTGCGAGGTCCACTCCTTCTCGTCCTCGATCAGCTCACCGATGCGGCACCGGTTGTCGGTGACCCGGTTCGGCACACCCGAGTCGACCGTGCCGACGATCACCGTCCGCCGCTCGTCGTACTCGGGGCAGTCGGGCGAGGGCACCCCGCCGCCCGCGACGACCGTGAAGCTCACCGTCAGCGGCTCGGAGGTGTTGCCCGCCTCGTCGCTCGCCCGGTAGGCCACGGTGTGCCGGCCCGCACGGTCGACCACCACGGGCGCGGTGTAGGCCAGGTACGGTCCGCCGTCGAGCGAGTACTCGACGGCGGCCACGCCGGAGCCGTCGTGCCCGTCGCTGGCGCCGACCGTCACCGTGGCCCTGCCGACGTAGGCGCCGTCGGAGTTCCTGACGCCGCCGAGCGTCACGCCGGTCACGGGCGGGGTGGTGTCCTGCGGGGGAGCGGAGACGACCGTGAACTCCACGCTCTTCTCCGCGGCCGTGTTGCCCGCCTTGTCGGTGGCGCGGTAGCGCACGGTGTGCGTGCCGACCTCGTGCACCATCACCGGGCCGGTGTAGGCCCTCCAGGCGCCGCCGGCGCCGATCGCGTACTCGATGGTGTTGACGCCGGAGCCGGTGTCGGACGCGGTGACGGTCACCGTCGCCATGTCGATGTAGGCCCCGTCGCCGTTCTTCTCGCCGTCCACCGTCGCGGAGGTCTCCGGCGGGGTCGAGTCGTCCGTCGGCGGTGCGACGACCGTGAACGTGACGCTCTGCTCCGCCGAGACGTTGCCCGCCTTGTCCAGCGCGCGGTAGCGCACCGTGTGGGCGCCGACCTGGTCGACGACGACCGGGGCGGTGTACGGCTGCCAGGCGCCGTCGGCCCCGATCGCGTACTCGATCCGGTCCACGCCCGAACCGGAGTCGGTGGCCCGGACCGTCACGCTCGCCGAACCGACGTACTCGCCCTTGCCGTTCTGCGAGCCGGTCACCTTCGCCGTGGCCTCGGGCGCCGTGGTGTCCTCGCCACTGCCCTCGGTCACCGTCAGGATGCCCTGCATCTCGCCGTGGCCGGGGATGGTGCAGTGGTAGAAGTAGCGGCCCGGGGTGAGCGTCACCTCGGCGGTGTGCCGGCCGCCCTGGGCGTCGGCCGGGTTGGCGAGGATGTTCAGCTGGACGTCGTCGTTGAACTCCGGGTCGGAGGTCACGAACGTCAGCGTGTGCGGCATCCCGGTGGTGTTGCCGGTGGCCGCGCTGTTCTCGAAGACGATCGTCGCCGTGCCGGCCACCGCGGTCGTCGGCGCGGAGGTGTACTCCGTGATGCCGTCGCCGGCGGTCCAGGTGAGCACCTGCTCCGCCGCCCCGGCCGCCGTGGATCCGGACGCGCCGGCCGCGGACGTCGTCGTCTGCAGGCCGAGCACCATCAGCAGGGCGGCCAGCAGGCCGGCCCACACTCTTCGTTGTCGTGTCACTGGTTTCCTCCGGCCTTCCTCGCCAGCCGGCCGGCGGCCGGGGTGGGGCCGCCGCCCGTGTAGGTGACCCGCCACAGCGCGGACTTGGAGTCGGAGGTGAAGAAGCCGCGCCCGTAGTCGAGGACGTAGAGCGCGCCGTCCGGACCGAACGTCCAGCCCATCAGGTTCTTGATGCCGTCGTTGCCGACCGGCACGATCTTCTTCAGGGACTCCGAGTGCACCGGAAGGCCGCCGTCGCCCTGCGTCCTCGGGTCCATCAGCACCGCGTTGCGCGGCTGGTCGGTGTCGTAGAAGTCACCGACGAACCACTTGCCGTCCCAGTACGCGGGCCACCGGACGTCACTGGACGTCGCGTCGTCGTAGCGGTAGACCGGGCCGTTCATCGCGGCCTGGCCGCCGCCCTTGAGCCAGGGCAGCCGGTAGGTGGCCTCGTCCTGCTCGTACGACGGGACGCCGTTCGCGTCGCGCGGGAAGTCCGGACCGCCGCCCTGCGGCGAGTACCAGATGTTGTTGCCGGTCACCGGCGGCAGGTTGACCAGACCGTCGTTGTTCGGCGACTCGTTCTTCGGGGCGTCGCAGTCGTACCAGCCGAGCGGCTTCGACGGGTCCGGCAGATTGCGGTCCCGGTAGGGCTGCTTGTTGCCCATGCAGTACGGCCAGCCGCGGTTGGACGCCTCGGTGATCACGGCGAACGTGTCGTACTTCGCCGGACCCCACGTCGTCGACGGGGCGCCGGCGTCCGGGCCGACCCAGCCCGCGTAGAGGACGTCGGTCTTTTTGTCCACGGAGATGCGCGCCGGGTTGCGCACACCCATCACGTAGATCTCGCCGCGCGTCTTGCCGCCGCCCTCGGCGGTCTCCTTCCCGGTGAACAGGTTGCCCTCGGGGAGGGTGTACGTGCCGTCCGGCTCGGGGTGGATGCGCAGGATCTTGCCGTTGAGGTTGTTGGTGTTGCCGGCGGTGCGGCGGGCGTCGGCGAAGGACACGCCCTTGAAGTTGGGCTGGGGGTTGTTGCCCGAGTAACCGTCGCTGAAACCGCTGGAGTTGTTGTCACCGGTGGCGATGTACAGGTTGCCCTCGGAGTCCCAGGCCATCCCGCCGCCGGCGTGGCAGCAGCTGTGGATCTGCACCGGCCACTTCAGCAGCACCTTCTCGCTGGCGGGGTCCAGCGTGTCGGTGGCGTGGTCGAGCGTGAAGCGGGAGACCCGCCGCTCGGCCATGTGCGTGTCCCGGTTGATTCCGGAGTGCGGGGTGTAGTGCAGATACACCCACCCGTTCCGCTCGAACGCCGGGTCCAGTTCGATGCCGAGCAGGCCCTCCTCGACCTTCCGCAACTCGTCGCCGCCGCCCTTGTTGCCGAAGACGGTGAGCGCCCCGGCGAGGGTGACCTTCCCGGTCCTCGGGTCGTAGACGTGGATCTCGCCCGTGCCCTTGCCGATGTCGGGGTCGTTCCAGTCCGTGACGACGGGCCGCGAGGCGTCGGCGCCGCCCCGGCCGATGAAGAAGACGCGGCCGTCGGGCGCGGTGACCAGTCCGTGCGGCTCGCCGATCTGGTCGTTGTGGCCCGGCTGGTTGGGCCGGGTCAGCCGCTCGGCCTTGTAGTTGCCGGTGATGGTCGCCTTGCAGTCGGCCCGCACCAGCCGGGTGGTCCACAACAGGGCGCCGCGCAGATGGTCGCGGAAGTCGGTCTCGTCGTACGACGAGACCGTGCCGCCCATGCCGGTGTAGAAGGACCGGCCGCCGTCGTAGTCGCGGCACCAGCTGACCGGGTGGTCCCAGCCGTTGGCGCTCGCACCGGGCGCGTAGGTCGACTCGCGGACCCGGGCGACCGTGTGCACGTCGCCGGAGGGGTTCTTCACCCAGTTCAGCCACTTGTCGGGCCGCTTCCACTGGGTGGGCAGGTTCTTGGTCGCCGGATGCGCGCGGTCGCCGACCTCGACGGTCGCCCGCTGCACCGTGGTGGGGCTCGACGCGGCCGGACGGGCGCCGATCAGACCGGTGAACCAGTCCGAGTACGGCTCCGCGCGGGCCGCGTCGTGCAGGCCGACGAAGCCGCCGCCGGCCTCCATGTACGCCTCCAGGCCCGCCTCCTGGTCCGGGTCGAGGACGTCACCGCCGCCGGTCAGGAACACGATGGCGTTGAACCGGCTCAGCCTGTCGGCGTTGGTGAAGACCGAGGCGTTGCCGGTGGCCGTGACCTGGAACCGCTGGTTCTCCGGGCCGGACAGACCGATCCTCTCGATCGCCGCGATCCCGGCGTTCACCAGGGGCGACTCCTCACCGCCGGCCGCGGAGCCGTGGAACAGCAGCACCCGTACGTTCGCGCCGCCCGGGGGCGACGTGATGGACATCGTTGTCAGGGACGGTTCCGGGGCCGGGCGCGCGCTGGCGGCGGGACCCGACAGCAGTCCGGCGGTGACGGCGCCGGCGGTCACGGTGGCCGCCCAGAGGCGCCGTCTCGTTCTCGCCCTTCGTGTGCCCGTCGTGCTTCTCGTGCTCAATCCTCGTAAGCGCATGGGTTCGTGATGCGATGTGGACCGCACGTGGCCACCCACCCCTCCTCGGTCGCAGCAACAGCGTCAAGGAAGCTAGACCCCTTTGCGCCATACGCCAATACCTATCGCAGCAATGAAACGAACTTTGTCCTGAGTGTGGATAAACGAAGGAGTGGCCGCTACGGTTTCACAGGTTCATGACAGCCAGATGGGGAGTTCGGCATGGACAGACGCGGTTTCAACCGGCGGGTACTGCTGGGCGGCGCTGCCGTCGCGACATCGTTGTCCGTCGCGCCCGAGGCCGTGAGCGCGACCGCACCGGCGAAGACCGCGCCCGCCGGGGGCGAGGTGCGGCGCGTCAAGATGTACGCCGAGCGGCTGGCCGGCGGGCAGATGGGCTACGGCTTCGAGAAGGGCAAGGCGACCGTCCCCGGCCCGCTGATCGAGCTCAACGAGGGCGACACCCTGCACGTCGAGTTCGAGAACACCATGGACGTGCCCGTGAGCCTGCACGTCCACGGACTGGACTACGAGATCTCCAGCGACGGCACCAGGCAGAACAGGAGCGACGTCGAGCCCGGCGGCACCCGCACCTACACCTGGCGCACCCACAAGCCAGGCCGGCGCTCCGACGGCACCTGGCGGGCGGGCAGCGCGGGCTACTGGCACTACCACGACCACGTCGTCGGCACGGCGCACGGCACCGGCGGCATCCGGGGCGGGCTGTACGGCCCGGTGATCGTGCGCCGCAAGGGCGACGTCCTGCCCGACGCGACCCACACCATCGTCTTCAACGACATGTCGATCAACAACAAGCCGGCGCACACCGGGCCGAACTTCGAGGCCACCGTGGGCGACCGCGTCGAGATCGTCATGATCACGCACGGCGAGTACTATCACACGTTCCATATGCACGGTCACCGCTGGGCCGACAACCGCACCGGCATGCTCACCGGACCCGACGACCCCAGTCAGGTCATCGACAACAAGATCTGCGGCCCGGCCGACTCCTTCGGCTTCCAGATCATCGCGGGGGAGGGCGTCGGGGCGGGCGCCTGGATGTACCACTGCCACGTCCAGAGCCACTCGGACATGGGCATGGTCGGCCTGTTCCTGGTGAAGAAACCGGACGGCACCATCCCGGGCTACGACCCGCACGAGCACGCCCACGGGACGGCCGCCGGGGAGGGCCACGAGCACGGACACTGACGCGCCGGACGTGATCCGAGAGCGCTCTCGCCCGTGGCCGGGCCGGGGCTATCCTTTCCCGCAGCCGCAGGTGAGGAGCCCCGAAGTGACCGACACAGCGCCGCGCCCCACGCTGGAGGCCGTGGCCGCGCGGGCCGGGGTCTCCCGGGCCACGGTCTCCCGCGTGGTCAACGGCTCCGACGGGGTGCGGGAACGCCTGGCCGAGCGGGTGAGGCGGGCGGTGGAGGAACTCGGCTACGTGCCGAACCAGGCCGCCCGCAGCCTGGTGACCAAGCGCCACGACGCCGTCGCCGTCGTCGTGGCCGAACCGGAGACCCGGGTCTTCGCCGATCCCTTCTTCGCCCGGCAGCTGCGCGGCATCAGCAAGGAACTGACGGCCCACGACAACCAGCTCGTGCTGCTGCTCACCGAGGACCGCGACGACCACGCCCGCGTCGGCCGCTACCTGGCCGGCGGCCATGTCGACGGCGCGCTGGTGTTCTCCCTCCACATCGACGACCCGCTGCCCGAACTGATCCAGCGGGCCGGTCTGCCGACGGTGTACGGCGGCCGGCCCGACGGGAGCGGCGGCCGGCGCGGCGCCGTCTACGTCGACAGCGACAACCGGGGCGGCGCCCGTGACGCCGTACGGCACCTGCTCGGCCTCGGCCGCAGCCGTGTCGCCCACATCACCGGCGCCCTCGACCAGACCGCGGCGGTGGACCGGCTCGACGGCTTCCGGGACGTCATGGCCGACGCCGATCCGCGCCTGGTCGTGGAGGGCGACTTCACCCCGGCCGGGGGCGAGCGGGCGATGCGGAGGCTCCTCGACCGCTGCCCGGACCTGGACGCGGTGTTCGCCGGCAACGACCTCATGGCGGCGGGCGCCCTGCGCGTGCTGCGCGAGCACGGACGGCGGGTGCCGGACGACGTGGCGGTCGTCGGCTTCGACGACATGCTGCCGATCGCCGAACAGACCGAACCGCCGCTCACCACGGTCCGCCAGGACATCGAGGAGATGGGCCGGCTGATGGCCCGCCTCCTCCTGCGCGACCTGGACGGCACCACCGCGTCCGACGGGAACGCCGGTGGCACCCCGTCCGCCGTGATCTTCCCGACGACCCTGATCCGACGGGCGTCCGCCTAGAGCCGGCCGGGGGCGGTGCAGCACGGCCCCGCGTGTGCGGAGCGCGCCGCGTCGAGGTGGGCCGGAGGGCATGTGCACGGCCCGAGGCTCACGGGGCGCCTCCCCGGAGGGGGCACTCCACTTCGGGGTGGACGACACGGACACCGCCGTCGCCGGGGCCGTCGAACCGGGCGGCGGGGTGCGGATGCCCGCCGCCTCCGTCGCCGGCGTCGGCCGGCCGGCCCGCATGGAGGGCCCGTACGGCGCGCGGTTCGCCGTCCTCAGGGGTGATCCGCGCGGGACCTGACGCGCCCGGCGCGCCGCCGTGCGCGCCGGGCGCCCCTGCATCATCATCATGCGGTCACGGAAGGCCCGGAGGGCCCTGCGTTGATCCCGCGTTGATCGGACGTTTTTCGCCGCACGGCACGCTCTCGGTCATGCACACCGAAACGATCCCGTCGCCCGACCTCGCCTGGCAGGAGGAGGCGTTGTGCGCGCAGACGGGGGGAGACTTCTTCTTCCCCGAGCCCGGCAGCTCGGTCCGTGAGGCCAAGCGCATCTGCGGTCTCTGCCCGATCCGGGCCGCCTGCCTCGAGTACGCCCTGACCAACGACATGCGCTTCGGCGTCTGGGGCGGCATGTCGGAGAAGGAACGCCTGGAACTGCGGCGCACCGGACGGTAGTCCCCGCCGGTCGCCGGTCGCCGGTCGCCGGTCGCCGGTCGCCGGTCGCCGGTCGCCGGTCGCCGGTCGCCGGTCGCCGGAGAACCGGTACGGCCGGCGCCGTCCCCGTGGCGGGGGCCGACGCGCGGCCGGACGTGGCGCGGAGCCGGGCGCACCGCCTCGCTCGGGCGGACCCGCCGCCCCCCCCCGTGTGCCCCCGGCCGGGCCTCAGTGGCCGGCGCGGGCCGCCATCCTGGCCTTGCGGGTCGCCAGCTTCTCGTCGAACTTCGCGGCCTCCGCGTCCAGGCCCCCCATGAACAGGCCCAGTTCCTCCTGGGCCTTGAGGCCCTCGGGCCCCAGCCCGTCGATCTCCATGACCTTCAGGAAGCGGAGCACCGGCTGGAGCACGTCGTCGTGGTGGATGCGCAGGTTGTAGACCTCGCCGATGGCCATCTGCGCGGCCGCCCGCTCGAACCCGGGGATGCCGTGGCCGGGCATCCGGAAGTTCACCACGACATCGCGCACCGCCTGCATCGTGAGGTCCGGAGCCAGCTCGAACGCCGACTTGAGCAGGTTGCGGTAGAAGACCATGTGCAGGTTCTCGTCGGTCGCGATGCGGGCCAGCATGCGGTCGCAGACCGGGTCGCCGGACTGGTGGCCGGTGTTGCGGTGCGAGATGCGGGTGGCCAGCTCCTGGAAGGCGACGTAGGCGATCGAGTGGAGCATCGAGTGCCGGTTGTCCGACTCGAAGCCCTCGCTCATGTGCGACATGCGGAACTGTTCCAGCTTGTCCGGGTCCACCGCCCGCGAGGCGAGCAGGTAGTCCCGCATCACGATGCCGTGCCGGCCCTCCTCGGCCGTCCAGCGGTGCACCCAGGTGCCCCAGGCGCCCTCCCGGCCGAACAACGTGGCGATCTCGTGGTGGTAGCTGGGGAGGTTGTCCTCGGTCAGCAGGTTCACCACCAGGGCGATCCGGCCGACCTCGGTGACCTTCGACTGCTCCTTGTCCCAGGCCTCGCCGTCCTCGAAGAAGCCGGGGAAGTTGCGGCCGTCGCTCCACGGCACGTACTCGTGCGGCATCCAGTCCTTGGTGACCTTCAGGTGCCGGTTGAGCTCCTTCTCGACCACTTCCTCCAGTGCGTACAACAGCCGGGCGTCGGTCCAGACCGAAGGGCTGCCGAGATGGGGAGAAGCGAGCGACACGGGTGACTCCAGGGGGACGGTGACACGGGGAGGTCCGGCGAGCGGTGCCGGGAACCTACGGAATCGTAGGCTACGTAGCCGTAGGTTACGTAGCCGTAGGTTAAGGACACCGTAAAGAGGGCTGATCAGTGGGGGTCCTCCTGGGGTGTCGCCCTGCCCCCGAGTCGCAGGTCGTTGCGCCGTACGGGTGACCCGGTCGCCGGTCAGGCGTGCAGCTCCCTAAGGCGCACTGAGAGGCACGTCACACAGCCCTCGAGCTTCTCGAACTCGCCGATGTCCACCGGGACCGGCTCGTAGCCGAGGTCCGCGAACAGTTCCGCGGTCCTCGGCGCGCTCGCCGCCATCAGCAGCCCGTCCCCGCCGAGCAGCACCACGTGCGCCCCGGCCGCCTCCGGAACGGGCAGGAAGCGCGGGAACAGCGAGGGCGCGTCCACGCGCGGCACGTGCCCGACGACCGTCCCGTCCGGGAGGGCCGTGACCGCCGACTTCAGATGCAGCACCTCGGCGACGGGTACCGCGACCACCCGCGCCCCCAGCGGCTCGAACGCGGCCCGCACCTGCCGCACCCCGGCCGCGTCGGTCCTCCCGCCGCGGCCCACGTACACCGTGTCGCCGACCTTCAGCACATCGCCGCCGTCCAGCGTGCCCGGCTCCCCCACCCGGGTCACCGAGCAGCCCAGCGACGCCACGGCCTCCTCGACCCCGGGCGTCTCCGCGCGCCGGGACTCCGCACCGGAGCGGGCGATCAGCGCCACGTTCCGGAACACGACGACCGTGTCCTCCACGAACACCGAGTCCGGGCAGTCGTCGGCCGGGTCCACCTCGATCGTCTCCCAGCCGTGGGCGCGCAGTGCCTGCGCGTACGTCTCCCACTGCTCCACCGCGCGACCGACGTCGACGCCCTCCCGTTCGACGTGCGTCACCAGCCCTTCGGCCAGGCGGGGAGCGGGACGGCGGACGAGGGCCTTCTTGCTGGGCACGGGCGCGCCTTTCGGACGGGGCGGGCACGGCTGCTCGGCCGGACCGCGGGAGCCCGTGGACGGCCGGCCTCCCACGGACGTCGGCGCCACCATCATGCGGGGCGGATCCGGACGGGGCCACCCCGGCGGGAGGGGACGCGCCACGGGCAACGGCCTCAGTGACGCCCGGCCCGCCGCAGATGCTCCGCCGTGAAGGATCCCCCGGCGCGGAGCAGCTCCGCCGGTGTGCCCTCGAAGACCACCCGTCCGCCGTCCCGTCCGCCGTCCGGACCGAGATCGATCACCCAGTCCGCGCGGGCGACGACATCGAGGTCGTGCTCGACCACGATCACGGTGTTGCCCGCGTCCACCAGCCGGTCCAGCAGGGCGACGAGACCGTCCACGTCCGCCATGTGCAGTCCGGTCGTCGGCTCGTCGAGCACGTACACCACGCCCTTGCGGTGCAGCCGGGTGGCCAGCTTGATCCGCTGCCGTTCACCACCCGAAAGGGTGGACAGCGGCTGGCCCAGCGTGAGGTAGGTGAGGCCCACGTCCCGCAGGGCGCGCAGCCGGCGCCGCACGCCCGTGTCGTGGAAGAAGTCCAGCGCCTCCTCGGCGGTCATCCCGAGCACGTCGGCGACGGAGCGGCCGCCGACGGTCAGCCGCAGCACCTCGTCCTTGAACCGTCGCCCCTCGCAGGCGGGGCAGGTCGTGGTCACCGGGTCCATGAAGGCCAGGTCGGTGTACATGATCCCGCGGCCCTCGCAGGTCCCGCAGGCGCCGCCGGAGTTGAAGCTGAACAGCCCCGGCTCCGCCCCCGTCTCCCGCGCGAAGATCCTCCGTACCGTGTCCATGATCCCGAGGTACGTCGCCGGGGTGGACCGCGCCGAGATGCCGATCGAGGACTGGTCGACCACCACGGTGTCACGGTGCACGGCGGTGAACTCGGCGACCAGGGTGCTCTTGCCCGAACCGGCCACCCCGGTCACGGCGGTCAGCACCCCGGCCGGGAACCGCACGGTGACCTCCCGCAGATTGTGCCGGTCGGCCCCCTTCACCCACAGCTCGCCCGTCGCCTCCCGCACCGTGTCCTTGACCGTCGTACGCCGTCCGAGACACCGCCCCGTCAGGGTGCCCGAGGCGGCCAGCTCCCGCGGGGTCCCCTCGAACACCACCCGGCCGCCCCCGGCGCCCGCGCCCGGGCCCATGTCGACCACGTGGTCGGCCAGCGCGATGACGTCCGGGTCGTGCTCGACGACCAGCACGGTGTTGCCCTTGTCGCTCAGCCGCAGCAGCAGTTCGCCGAGGCGGTGGACATCCCGCGGATGCAGTCCGACGCTGGGCTCGTCGAAGATGTACGTCATCCCGGTCAGGCTCGATCCGAGGTGCCGTACGGTCTTCAGCCGCTGCCCCTCGCCGCCGGAGAGCGTGCTCGTCTCCCGGTCCAGGCTCAGATAGCCGAGCCCGATCGTCTCGATCCGTTCCAGCGCGGCGACGGCGGCCCCGGCGATCGCGCCGGCCACCGGATCGTCGATCTCCCGCAGCGCGGGGATGAGGTCGGTGACCTGCATGGCCGCG
Source organism: Streptomyces caelestis (assembly GCF_001279005.1). Classification (GTDB taxonomy): domain Bacteria; phylum Actinomycetota; class Actinomycetes; order Streptomycetales; family Streptomycetaceae; genus Streptomyces; species Streptomyces heliomycini. The sequence goes on along the minus strand of NZ_LGCN01000132.1, from coordinate 33,657 downwards.
CAGTCCGCGATGGACCGGCCCCCGATCCGGGACGCCAGCGCCGCCTCGTTCAGCCTCGCGCCCCGACAGGCGGGACAGACACCCTCGGCCAGGAACTCCCGCACCGTGTCACGGGTCTTCTGGCTCATCCCCGCCAGGTCCCGCTTCAGGTAGAGCCGTTCGAAGCGGTCGGCGAGTCCCTCGTACTCGGTGGTCCAGGTGCCGCCCGTGCCGTTCACGGTGACCTTGCTGCCGGGGCGCCCCCGCATCAGGAACTCCCTTTCGGTCGTGGTGAACTCACGCACCGGTTTGTGCGGGTCCAGCTCGTCGCTGTTGGTGTACGCCTGCCCCTGCCAGGTCCCCGCGGCGAACGGCGGGAAGCGGACCGCCCCCTCGGCGAGGGAACGGTCCGCGTCGAGGATGCGGTCCCAGTCCGGCCGTACGGTCCGGCCCAGGCCGTCGCATGCGCGGCACATGCCCGACGGGTCGTTGAACGAGTACGCCGTCGCCGGTCCGGCGCTCGGGGCGCCGTGCCGCGAGAACAGCACCCGCAGCACCGAGTACACGTCCGTCATCGTGCCGACCGTCGACCGGGAGTGGCCGCCGACCGGCCGCTGGTCGACGACGATCACGGGTGTCAGATCCTCCAGGGCCTCCGCGTGCGGCCGCTCGTACTTCGGCAGCCGGTTGCGCACGAACCAGGTGAACGTCTCGTTGAGCTGCCGCTGCGACTCGACCGCGATCGTGTCGAAGACGACCGACGACTTCCCCGACCCCGAAACGCCGGTGAACACGGTCAGCCGGCCCTTCGGGATGCGGAGCGACACGTCCTTGAGGTTGTTCTCCCCGGCTCCGGTGATGGTGATGAACTCGCTGGACTGGCTCATACCGCCGACGCTAGACGGGATACCCGACAGCTTCTGTCGTGATTTCCTTCAGCTCCCCCTCCTCCATCAGCAGCCATCGGGTGATGCCGATCGACTCCAGGAACGGCAGGTCGTGACTGGCCACGATCAGGGCTCCCTCGTACGACTCCAGCGCCGTGGTCAGCTGCCGGACGCTCGCCATGTCGAGGTTGTTGGTCGGCTCGTCCAGCATCAGCAGCTGCGGCGCGGGCTCCGCCAGCATCAGCGCCGCCAGCGCCGCCCGGAACCGCTCGCCGCCGGAGAGCGTTTCCGCCTTCTGGTCGGCGCGGGCGCCCCGGAACAGGAAGCGGGCGAGCCGGGCCCGGACCCGGTTGTTGGTGGCGTCCGGGGCGAACCGGGCCACGTTCTCGGCGACGGTCAGCTCCGGGGCGAGGACGTCGAGCCGCTGCGGCAGGAACCGCAGGGGCACGTGGACCGCCGCCTCGCCCGACACCGGCTCCAGCTCCCCGGCGATCGTGCGCAGCAGTGTCGTCTTGCCCGCGCCGTTGCGCCCGATCAGCGCCACCCGCTCCGGGCCGCGCAGATCGAGACCGCCGTTCACCCGGGCGCCGTACTCCAGTTCCAGGTCCATGAGGGTGAGGACCCCGCGACCCGGCGGTACGGCCGTGTACGGCAGGTCGACGCGGATCTCGTCGTCGTCCCGCACGGCCTCCACCGCGTCGTCGAGGCGTTCCCTGGCCTCGGCGAGCTTCTCCTCGTGCATGATGCGGTGCTTGCCCGCGGACTCCTGCGCCGCGCGCTTGCGCGCCCCCATGACGATCTTCGGCTCACGCTTCTGGTCCCACATCTTCTGTCCGTACCGCTTGCGGCGGGCCAACTTGACCTGGGCGTCGACCAGTTCGCGCTTCTGCTTGCGGAAGTCCGCCTCGGCGACGCGCACCATCCGCTCGGCGGCCTCCTGTTCGACGGCCAGGGCCTCCTCGTACGCCGAGAAGTTGCCGCCGTACCAGGTGACCTCTCCTGCGCGCAGGTCCGCGATCTGGTCGACCAGGTCCAGCAGTTCACGGTCGTGGCTGACCACGACCATGACCCCCGGCCAGTTCGCGACGGCCGCGTACAGCCGTCTGCGGGCGTACAGGTCGAGGTTGTTGGTGGGCTCGTCGAGCAGCAGCACGTCCGGGCGGCGCAGCAGCAGCGCGGCCAGCCGCAGCAGCACCGACTCGCCGCCCGACACCTCGCCGACGGTGCGTTCGAGACCGATGTGCCCGAGGCCGAGTTCGCCGAGCGTGGCCAGGGCGCGTTCCTCGACGTCCCAGTCGTCGCCGACGGTCTCGAAGTGCTCCTCGGCCACGTCGCCCGCCTCGATGGCGTGCAGCGCGGTCCGCCGGGCGGCGATGCCGAGGGCCTCGTCGACCCTCAGCGCGGTGTCGAGCGTCACGTTCTGCGGCAGGTACCCCACCTCGCCGACGACCCGGACGGCGCCGTCGGCCGGCCGGAGCTCACCGGCGATCAGCTTCAACAGGGTGGACTTCCCCGACCCGTTGACGCCGACGAGGCCGGTGCGGCCGGGGCCGAAGGCGACGTCGAGGCCCTCGAGGACGGTGGTGCCGTCGGGCCAGGTGAAGGCGAGGGAGGTACAGGTGATGGCTGGTGTCATGCGGGCCTCCGCGGTTGCTCGGGGTGATCAGGGGCACACGCGTATCGAGACACCGCGGGACGAGGACCGGCAGCCGGGAGGGAAGGCCTGGGCATGAGGAAAGCCCTGTTCCGCAAGGACCGCAAGGACGGCTCGAACGCCGAGGTCGCACGCGACGTACACACCTGAGCGGTGTGACGCGGTGTCTCAGAACCTCAGACGAGCAACGTCCTTCTCCCATCAACGGCAACAGAACCGCTGTACACCGTAGGAGTGCCCGAAACGGCTGTCAACGGCTTTTCCGAGCACGACGTCATCGCCCCCGAGGAGGCCCCGTGCCCAACGGCCCGCTCTCGCTGCCGGCCCGTCTGTCCCTGCTGGCCTGGGACGCCGACCCGTCCCGGCAGGCCCCCGCGGTGCGGGCCGGGGCCCTCGCCGAGCTGGCCCGGCGGGGCCTGCTGATCGACGACGAGGGCATCGCCACCCCCCGTGACCTCGACTCCAGGACCGGTGACCCGGTCCTGGACGGTCTTCTGGAGCTGGTCAGCGAGTCCTGTCCGCACCGCTGGCGCGTCTGGGTGACGCTGCGCGCGCGGTACACCCTGGACGCGGTCCGGGAGCAACTGGTGGCCGAGGGAGTGCTGCGCGCCGAGAAGCACCGGGTCCTTAGGGTGTTCCCGTCGGTGGAGCACGTCCTGGCCGACACCGCCCGCGCGGACGCCCTGCGCGGGGAGGCCCACCGGATCCTGGCCGGATCCGCACCGGTGGAGGAGGTCCCCGAGCCGACCGCGACCGTCCTCGCCCTCGCCGCCGCCGCGGGCCTGCCGCCGGTGCCGGACGGCTCCCTCCGCGACGGGCGCGCGGACGCCCTGGCCCGCCGCGCCGGAGCGACGACGCCCGCGTTCGGCGCCGTCCTGCGCGAGCTGCGCGCGGGGCTGAGGGACGAGGCGCCGCAGGCCTCGCTCACCCGGGGGCGATGAGACCTCGCTCGGCGAGGACCCGCCCCTGTGGCGCACCCACATGGGTGCGTCCACATGTGGGTGCGCCACAGGGGCGCACACCATGTGTTCCCGCCCCGCGCTGTCGGCCGGCGCCACGCCCCGGTGCACGCGGGCCACGTCCCGCGCGGATCCCCTGCCCGGAGCCCGGGGCCGTCGACCCGGAAGGGCGGGGATCTCGCCGCCGGAAACCACGCGCCCGCCGCCGGTGAAGCCCGGCCACGGCCCGCCCCACCCCGCCCCGGCGCGCGGGAGCCGTCCGGCACGGGGACGCGCGGGACGACGGCCACGCGCACGACACGCTCGGCGCCCCGTCGAACGGCGGGTGCCGGCCGTGCGCGTCAGGCGTCGCGCATCAGCTCCGCGAGATCGTGGTCCAGGTCGAGCCGGAGATGCTCCAGGCCGGTCGGCACCAGCTCGCCGGTGGCCTCCAGGAACCGGCGCAGCTCGCCCGAGCGGACGTGCACGACGGCGGTCCCCTCGGGGGCGTGGAACTCCAGCACGGTGCGGTCGTAGCCGTACGGCCGCACCCGTACGTCGCCGTCGCCCTCGGGCTCCTGCATCCCCGCGGCGAGCAGGTCGCGGGCGAAGGTCCAGCAGACCTCGACGCCCTCCAGGGTGGCGGGCGCGGGGAAGGTCATGCGGACGGCGAACGGGTCGTCGCGGTCGTAGTGCAGGGTGGCGGGAATGCTCGGCATCCGCGGCGCGGCGGCGACGAGACGGGCCTCGACGGTCTGCTCGATGACGGTGGACAACGCCTTGCTCCCTCGTGACGGCTGGACAGGCTTCCGGGGCGGATCGGGTCGGCTACTGGATGAGACGACGGAATCGGCCAATCCGTGCACACGCAAAGCGAGTGACCTCTGTCACCGCCTTCATGCACCCGAGTGACACGGCTCTCCCCGAGTGACCTCCGGGGCACTCGTGCCGCCCGGCGCACCTCCCGTCCACCCGGACGGCCCTCTGGCCGGGGCCCGGGCGGTGGGGGAGAAGGGGCGGGTCGCCCGTCCGGAGCACTGACGCGTGCGGTGTGCCCTGATCGCCGCCGACGTGGGTACCCGCTCGTCGTACCCGAGAGGAAGTGAGCGGACATGCCACGCGGTTCCAGCCCCAAACGGGAGCGTCAGTACGAGCACATCAAGGACAGCGCCGAGGACCGGGGCGAGAGCACCGGGCGCGCCGAGGAGATCGCCGCCCGGACGGTGAACAAGGAGCGCGCCCGGTCCGGCGAGTCGAAGACGGCCAGCCGCACCTCCACGCAGGACATGTCGTCCGGCGAGCGGGGCGGCCGGCGGTCCGGCCAGGGCTCCCAGGGCCCCACCCGGGACCAGCTGTACGAGGAGGCCAGGAAGCGCGGCATCGAGGGCCGTTCGCACATGAACAAGGGCCAGCTCCAGCGGGCGCTCGGCAAGTGAGCCGCCTCCGCGCGGAGAGGACGGGCCGGGAGGCGCCCTCCGCGCGGAGCACGTGCGCCCCGTAGGCTCGGGGCACCATGACGACCGTACGCACACCGGCCGACCGGCCCGTGACCGAGGAAGAGGCCCGCGCGGTCCAGGACGCGCTCCGCGCGCGGGTGGTGCTCGACGAACCGGGCCCGCCGCCCGGCACGGGCCGCGTCACCGGGGTCGACGTGGCGTACGACGACGAGCGGGACGTCGTCGCCGCCGCGGCCGTCGTCCTCGACGCGGCGACCCTCGACGTCGTCGCCGAGTCCACGGCCGTCGGCCGGATCTCGTTCCCGTACGTCCCCGGACTGCTCGCCTTCCGCGAGATCCCCACCGTGCTGGCCGCCCTCGACGCCCTGCCGTGCCCGCCCGGCCTGGTGGTCTGCGACGGCTACGGCCTCGCCCACCCCCGCCGCTTCGGCCTGGCCAGCCACCTCGGCGTCCTCACCGGCCTGCCGACGATCGGCGTCGCCAAGAACCCCTTCACCTTCACCCACGACGAACCGGGCGCCTCGCGCGGCAGCGTCTCCCCACTGCTCGCCGGCCGCGAGGAGGTCGGCCGCGCCCTGCGCACCAGGAACGCCGTCAAACCGGTCTTCGTCTCGGTCGGCCACCGCGTGAGCCTGGACAACGCCTGCGCCCACACCCTGGCCCTGACCCCCGCCTACCGCCTCCCGGAGACCACCCGCAGGGCCGACGCGCTGTGCCGCCGGGCACTCGCCGAGGCCGCCTCCCGCTAGGAGACGTCCTCGACGCTCCACCGCCCCACCTCGCGGTACTCCGAGTCGTAGATCACCGATCCGTCGCCGGGTTCCATGGCACAGTGCCGCAGGTTCCCGCCCCAGTACCGCAGGATCCGGCCCAGTTCACCCGCCGGGTCCTTCGCCAACGCGTCGTTGTCCATGGACACTTCGAGGAGAAATCGCATGCCTTCAAGTGTTTCATTGAACTTCCCTTTGAGAGTCGGCCGCCTTTCCGGCCGCGTTCTCGTGGTGTTCTCCGGGACACGGGGCGCGGAAGTCTCAAGCGCGGGTCAATCCGCCGTGGGACGTGCCCGTGCGGTCCGGGTACCGCTCCCGAGGACCCGTGCGGATGCCGTCCCGCCCGCCCCGGCAGGCTGACGCGCACGGCGGCGCACGGTGCGTCCGGCCTGTCGCCGTCGGCTCACGACCCGTCGGGCGGGCCGTGACCGTCGCCCTCGCCGTCCGGCCGTGCCGGATCGCCGGGATGATCCGCACACCGGCCGGACGGCCGGCCGCGTCAGCTCTCGGCTGGCCGGGTCGCGGCGACGCGGAAGCGGATGCCCGCCGCGTGGAGGCGGTCGATCAGCGCGTCGCCCATCGCCACCGCCGTCGTGACCTGGCCGGCCGTCGGCGGGAGGTCGTCGAAGGCCAGGCAGAGCGCTCCCTCGGCCAGCATCTTCGCCGTCTCGTCGTAGCCGGGGTCGCCGCCCGAGACCTCCGTGTACACCCGGCGCCCGCCGCCCCCGCCGACGAAGCGGACGGTGAACCGGCTCCGGGCGCGCTTCTCGGGGCTCGGCCCGTCGCCGGGCCCGAGCCGGTCGCGGAGCCGGCGTCGCAGGGGCGGGAACTGGGCCGCCGTCACCAGCGCGCCCACGGCCGCCACTCCGCCCACCGCCACCGGAAGCCGCCGCACGGCCGCGTAGTGCCGGTAGCGGAAGTCGGGGCCGTACCGGTCGAGCGCCCTGGCCGAACGGCGCACGATCTGCGCGTCGAGGGTCGGCAGGGGCAGGGCCCAGGCGCCGACCTCCGGCGCGTAGCGCGGCGCGCCCGGCGAGGCCGACGCCCGGCGGCCCACCAGCCGCGGTTCGTGGCGCCGGCGTTCCAGGGCCGCCGCGCGCAGCCCGCGGTGCCGGGCGAACTGGTTCAGCGCCGAGGCGAGGGTCCCGCCCGAGAAGGCCGCGTCGACGTTCACGAAGCCGTCCACGGTCAGCGGCACCCCTTCCGGGAGCCGCCGCACGGTGAAGTACGCGCCCAGGTCGTGCGGCACCGAGTCGAAGCCGCAGGCGTGCACCAGCCGGGCCCCGGTCTCCCGCGCGCGTGCGTCGTGCCGGACGTACGTCAGGTCCACGAACTCGGGCTCACCCGTGAGGTCGACGTAGTCCGTCCCGGTGTCCGCGCAGGCGGCGACGAGTTCCTCGCCGTACTCCACGTAGGGGCCGACGGTGGTGGCGACCACCCGCGCGTGCTCGGCGAGGGCGCGCAGCGAGGCAGGGTCGGACACGTCCGCCCGCAACTGCCCGACCTCCGCGCCGCCGGGCAGCCGCTCCCGCAGCCGCTCCAGCTTCTCCGCGCTGCGGCCGGCGATCGCCCAGCGCAGCCCGGCGGGGGCGTGGTCGGCGAGGTACTCCGCGGTCAGCGCGCCGACGAAGCCGGTCGCTCCGAAGAGCACGATGTCGTACGGACGGTCCGCCCTGTTCAGCCTGCTCATGACACCCCTTGGTCGTGCAGCCGCGCCGCTGTCGGTGGCCGAGGCTAGCGTGAGGGGGACGGAGCCCGACGACGAGCCCGGAGGAAACCGGTGACCGTGCCCCCGAACGCCCCGAAGAAGCGGGAAAAAACGTACGACCGCGCCCCGGGAGGGACCGGCCGTGCGCGTCCCGCCGGAACCCGACGCACACCGGACGGGTGCGCGGACCGGCGCGGGGAACGACGCCGCGCCGTAAAGTGGCCAAGCGCTTGCTCGCCCGGTCTTGTGCCGGGTGGGGCACGTTCCTAGCATCGTAGGTGTCACACCAGTAGTGTCACAGCCGATGGGGGCTCGATGACGGAGGCGAAGGCGCCGGGACACGGTCCGCTCGACGGCGTGCGCGTGGTCGAACTGGCCGGGATCGGGCCCGGCCCGTTCGCCGCCATGCTCCTCGCCGACCTGGGCGCCGACGTCGTGCGCGTGGACCGTCCGGGCGGCCCCGGACTCGGGATCGACCCCGCCCTCGACGTGACCAACCGCAACAAGCGCTCCGTGATCGTCGACCTGAAGGCCCCCGACGGCCCCGCCCGCGTCCTCGACCTCGCCGCCCGCGCCGACGTCCTCGTCGAGGGCTACCGTCCCGGAGTCGCCGAGCGGCTCGGCGTCGGCCCCGCGGACTGCCACGCCCGCAACCCGCGCCTGGTCTACGGCCGGATGACCGGCTGGGGCCAGCAAGGGCCCCTCGCCGACCGCGCCGGCCACGACATCGCCTACATCGCCCTCACCGGCGCCCTCGGCATGATCGGCGACCCGGACGGACCCCCGGCCGTCCCGGCCAACCTGCTCGGCGACTACGCGGGCGGCTCCCTCTACCTCGTCGTCGGCGTCCTCGCCGCGCTGCACCACGCCCGCGCGACCGGCGCCGGACAGGTCGTCGACGCCGCGATCGTGGACGGCGCCGCCCACCTCTCCACGATGATCCACGGCATGCTCGCCGCCGGCGCCTGGCAGGACCGGCGCGGCGCCAACCTCCTCGACGGCGGCTGCCCCTACTACGGCGCCTACGAGACCGCCGACGGCAAGCACATGGCGGTCGGCGCGCTGGAGCCGCGGTTCTACACCGAGTTCCTGCGCCTGCTCGACCTGGACGACCAGGCCGGCGCCCACGCCGACGTCACCCGCTGGCCGGAGCTGCGCGCACAGGTCGCCGCCCGCTTCAGGACCCGCACCCGCGACGAGTGGACGGCCCGGTTCGACGGCTCCGACGCGTGCGTGGCGCCCGTGCTCTCCCTGCGCGAGGCCCCGCGCCACCCGCACCTCGCCGCCCGCTCCACGTTCACGGACCACGCCGGCGTCACCCAGCCCGCACCGGCCCCGCGGTTCTCCGCGACCCCCACCACCGTCCGCACCGGGCCCGCCCGGCCGGGCGCCGACACCGACGACGTGGCCCGCGACTGGGACGTGCCCCGGCTGCTGTCCCCGTCCCCGGAGCCCTCGTAGCCCCACAGCCCCCGAACCCTCGGCGAAAGGCCCTCTCGTGAGCACCGAAGCGTACGTGTACGACGCGATCCGCACCCCGCGCGGGCGCGGCAAGGCAGGCGGCGCCCTGCACGGCACCAAGCCCGTCGACCTGGTCGTCGGCCTCATCCACGAGATCCGCGACCGCTTCCCCGGCCTCGACCCGGCCGCCGTCGACGACATCGTGCTCGGCGTCGTCGGCCCGGTCGGCGACCAGGGCTCCGACATCGCCCGCATCGCCGCCATCGCCGCCGGACTGCCGGACACGGTGGCGGGCGTCCAGGAGAACCGCTTCTGCGCCTCGGGTCTGGAGGCCGTCAACCTGGCCGCCGCCAAGATCCGTTCCGGCTGGGAGGACCTCGTCCTCGCGGGCGGCGTCGAGTCGATGTCCCGGGTGCCGATGGCCTCCGACGGAGGCGCCTGGTTCAACGACCCGATGACCAACCTCGCCACCGGCTTCGTCCCGCAGGGCATCGGCGCCGACCTGATCGCCACCATCGAGGGCTTCTCCCGGCGGGACGTCGACGAGTACGCCGCCCTGTCGCAGGAGCGCGCGGCCACCGCCTGGAAGGAGAACCGCTTCGAGCGGTCCGTCGTCCCGGTGAGGGACCGCAGCGGCCTCACCGTCCTCGACCACGACGAGCACCTGCGCCCCGGCACCACCGCCGACTCGCTCGCCAAGCTGAAGCCGTCCTTCGCCGACATCGGCGAGCTGGGCGGCTTCGACGCCGTGGCCCTGCAGAAGTACCACTGGGTGGAGAGGATCGACCACGTCCACCACGCGGGCAACTCCTCCGGCATCGTCGACGGCGCCGCGCTCGTCGCCATCGGCTCCAAGGAGGCCGGCGAGCGCCACGGGCTCACCCCGCGCGCCCGCATCGTCTCCGCCGCCGTCTCCGGCTCCGAGCCCACCATCATGCTCACCGGCCCCGCCCCCGCCACCCGCAAGGCCCTCGCCAGGGCCGGCCTCACCATCGACGACATCGACCTCGTCGAGATCAACGAGGCGTTCGCCGCGGTCGTCCTGCGGTTCGCGCGGGCGGGACATGGGCCTGTCCCTGGACAAGGTCAACGTCAACGGCGGCGCCATCGCCCTGGGCCACCCGCTCGGCGCCACCGGCGCGATGATCCTCGGCACCCTCGTCGACGAGCTCGAGCGCCAGGACAAGCGCTACGGCCTCGCCACGCTGTGCGTCGGCGGCGGCATGGGCATCGCCACTGTCGTCGAACGCCTCTGAACCCGGCGACCCGCCACCTCACTCACGGAGACTTCCCCATGACCGAGAGCACCACCATCCGCTGGGAACAGGACCGCACCGGCGTCGTCACCCTCGTCATCGACGACCCCGGCCAGTCCGCGAACACCATGAACCAGGCGTTCCGCGACTCCCTCGCCGTGATCACCGACCGCCTGGAGGCGGAGAAGGACTCCCTCCGCGGCGTCATCATCACCTCCGCCAAGAAGACCTTCTTCGCCGGCGGCGACCTGCGCGACCTGATCCGGGTCACCCCCGAGACGGCGCAGGACCTCTTCGACGGCGGCATGGCCCTCAAGCGGCACCTGCGCCGCATCGAGACCCTCGGCAAGCCGGTCGTCGCCGCGATCAACGGCGCCGCCCTCGGCGGCGGTTACGAACTCGCCCTCGCCTGCCACCACCGGATCGCCCTCGACGCCCCCGGCTCCAAGATCGGCTGCCCCGAGGTCACCCTCGGCCTGCTCCCCGGAGGCGGCGGCGTCGTCCGCACCGTCCGCATGCTCGGCATCACCGACGCGCTGCTGAAGGTGCTCCTCCAGGGCACCCAGTACAGCCCGCGCCGCGCCCGGCAGAACGGCCTGGTCGACGACGTCGCCGACACGCGCGAGGAGATGCTCGCCAAGGCCCGCGCCTTCATCGAGGCCAACCCCGAGTCCGCCCAGCCCTGGGACAGGCCCGGCTACCGCATCCCCGGCGGCACCCCCGCACACCCGAAGTTCGCCGCCAACCTGCCGGCCTTCCCGGCCAACCTGCGCAAGCAGACGGGCGGCGCCCCCTACCCGGCCCCGCGCTCCATCATGGCCGCCGCCGTCGAGGGCTCCCAGGTCGACTTCGAGACCGCCCAGGTCATCGAGGCCCGCTACTTCGTCGAGCTGGCCACCGGACAGACCGCGAAGAACATGATCCAGGCGTTCTTCTTCGACCTCCAGGCCGTCAACTCCGGCGCCAGCCGTCCGAAGGGCGTCGAACCGCGCAAGGTCACCAGGGTCGCCGTCCTCGGCGCCGGGATGATGGGCGCCGGCATCGCCTACTCGTGCGCCCGCGCGGGCATCGACGTCGTCCTCAAGGACGTCTCCCTGGAAGCCGCCGTCAAGGGCAGGGGCTACTCCGATAAGCTGTGCGCCAAGGCCGTCGCCAAGGGCCGCACCACCCGGGAGAAGGCCGACGCGCTGCTCGCCCGGATCACGCCCACCGCCGAGGCCGCCGACCTCGCCGGCTGCGACGCGGTCATCGAGGCCGTCTTCGAGGACACCTCCCTCAAGCACAAGGTGTTCCAGGAGATCCAGGGCGTCGTCGCCCCCGACGCGCTGCTGTGCTCCAACACCTCCACCCTGCCCATCACCGCCCTCGCCGAGGGCGTCGAGCGCCAGGCCGACTTCATCGGGCTGCACTTCTTCTCGCCCGTCGACAAGATGCCGCTGGTCGAGATCATCAAGGGCGAGCGCACCGGCGACGAGGCACTGGCCCGCGCCTTCGACCTGGTGCGGCAGATCAACAAGACCCCCATCGTCGTCAACGACTCGCGCGGCTTCTTCACCTCACGCGTGATCGGCCACTTCATCAACGAGGGCGTCGCCATGGTCGGCGAGGGCGTCGAGCCCGCGTCGGTCGAGCAGGCCGCCGCCCAGGCGGGCTACCCGGCCAAGGTGCTCTCCCTGATGGACGAGCTGACCCTCACCCTGCCGCGCAAGATCCGGGCCGAGTCGAAGCGGGCCGTCGAGGAGGCCGGCGGCACCTGGACCGCGCACCCCGCCGAGGCGGTCGTCGACCGCATGGTCGACGAGTTCGGGCGCCCCGGCCGCAGCGGCGGCGCCGGCTTCTACGAGTACGACGAGGACGGCAGGCGGGGGAGGCTGTGGCCGGGGCTGCGCGAGCACTTCGCCAAGCCCGGCCACGAGATCCCGTTCGCGGACATGCAGGAGCGGATGCTCTTCTCCGAGGCGCTGGACACCGTCCGGCTGCTGGAGGAGGGCGTGCTGACCTCCGTCGCCGACGCCAACATCGGCTCCATCCTCGGCATCGGCTTCCCGGGCTGGACCGGCGGCGTCCTGCAGTACGTCAACGGCTACGAGGGCGGCCTGCCCGGATTCACGGCCCGCGCGCGGGAACTCGCCGAGCGCTACGGCGAGCGCTTCGCCCCGCCGGCGCTGCTGGTGGCGAAGGCGGAGCGGGGGGAGACCTTCACGGACGCCCGCTGACCCGCCGCACGGGGTGACGGGGCCCGTCCCGTCACCCCTCCTCGTCGAGCCACTCCCGCAGCTCCTCCCGCAGCGACCGCTGGAAGGCGGTCAGCAGCGCCTGCACCACCAGCGGGTGCATCCGGGCGGACAGGGACCGCACGTCCCGCGCGTCCCGCTCCGCGACCGCCTCGCGCAGCAGCCGCGACAGCTCGCGGGCGGCCGCGCGGGAGTGCTCGATGAGCGCGGTGCGCGCGGCGAGGACCGTCTCGTGGGACAGCGGTACGTCCAGCAGCTCCACCCCGAGCCGCAGCAGCCCGGGGTCCACCCGGAACACCTCGCCGTCCCGCTCGACGACGCTCATCGCCGCCAGCCGCCGGAGGTCCTCCTCGCTCAGCGGCTGCCCCGCCCGGCGCTCCAGCTCCCCGCGCGACACCGTCTCCACCGCCTCGGGCGCCCAGGAGGCCACCACCGCCCGCTGGACCGCCAGGTCCCGGGCGCTCAGATCCGGCGGCAGCTGCCCCAGGTACCGCTCGATCGCCGCCAGTGTCATGCCCCGGTGCTGCAACTCCTCGATCAGCTCCAGCCGGGCCAGGTGCTCCCGCCCGTAGTGACCGACCCGCCGGGGACCGATCACCGGCGGCGGCAGCAGCCCTCTGGTGCCGTAGAAACGGACCGTGCGCACGGTGACACCGGCTCGGGCCGCCAGTTCGTCGATCGTGAGCGGCTGCTCGGTCTCGGTCGTCATGTGCAGCAGTATCGCTGTCCCACCACCGCTGTGACACCCGGACCGGCCCCGGCGGCCGCCGGGGCCGGGACCTGTCGCAGCCGGCCGGGCGGCGGGCCAAAGCCGCTGTCGGTGGCGACGCCTGCGGTGGTGTCATGTCGGGGATCGCATGCGTCCGGGGTGACGCCACCGTTCCGTCGGTGAAGGGCGTCAAGGTCATCGCCCATGTCCGCAACGACATCGGGGGCCGGGGGAAGGGCTTCGTCCTGGCCGTGTCGCGCCGCCGGCCCGAACCGGAGGCCGCCTACCGGGCCTGGCGCCGGGACCGGGCCGCCGACGACTTCGGCCTGGGCGCGGTCCGACTGGTCCAGGCCGAGCGGTACGTCCGGGTGGCCGACATGATCGGCCGGCGTGGTGTACGGACGGGCAGCAAGGGCGTCCCCGTCCGTTACGAGGCGACCGACACCGCCCTCGACCGCCTCGCCGGCCACACGAGGGCCCTCGGCGCCTCGGTCCACATGCCCCGCATCGGCTGCGGTCCGGCCGGCGGCACGTGGTCCCGGATCGAGCCGCTCATCACCGAGCGGCCGGCGAAGCGCGGGACACCGGTGACGGTGTACGACCACGGCGACCGAGCGGACCGGTCACCGGCCCCGGGCGCACGGTCGGCCGCCGAGGCGCCCATGGCCCGTCAACCGCCCTCTTCTGCACTGGAGTTGACACCTGTACCGTCCCGCGCATGCCGAAACGCACGCGCTTCACGATCTGGAGACCGCTCGCTGCGGCGGCGGCCACCGCCGCCCTGACGGCCACGCTCCTCACCCCCGCGGCGGCACACGCCGCACCGCCGCGCCAGAGCCTGCCCGTCCACTCCTACGACGACGCCGTCCGCGAGGCCGTCTGGGTGGACACCGGACTCGACGAGGACCGGGACGGACGCACCGACCGGGTCGCCGTCGACATCGTCCGGCCCCGCGAACCCGCGCAGCGGGGCCGGAAGGTTCCCGTCATCATGGACGCCAGCCCGTACTACTCCTGCTGCGGGCGCGGCAACGAGAGCCAGCGGAAGACCTACGACGCGAACGGCGACATCGTCCGGATGCCGCTGTTCTACGACAACTACTTCGTGCCGCGCGGCTACGCCGTCGTCGGCGTCGACCTGGCCGGAACCAACCGGTCCGACGGCTGCGTGGACGTCGGAGGCCGCTCCGACATCCAGTCCGCCAAGGCGGTCGTCGACTGGCTGAACGGCCGGGGCGGGGCCTACACCAGCCGCACCGGCACCGAACGGGCCCGGGCCGACTGGACCGACGGCCGCACCGGGATGATCGGCAAGAGCTGGGACGGCACCATCGCCAACGGGGTCGCCGCCACCGGCGTCGAGGGCCTGGAGACCATCGTCCCGATCGCCGCCATCTCCTCCTGGTACGACTACTACTTCACCCGGGGCGCCCCGCTCTACGACTCCGGTCCCGACTGGCTGTCCCGGTACGTCGAGAGCCCCGAGGCCCGCGCACGGTGCGCCGAGGTCCAGCGCGCACTCGTCGAGGGCGCCCCGCGCACCGGCGACCGGACCCCGCTGTGGACCGAACGCGACTACGTGCGCGCCGCGAAGAAGGTGAGGGCCAGCGTCTTCCTGGTGCACGGCATGCAGGACCTCAACGTACGGATGCAGCACGTCGGCCCGTGGTGGGACGCCCTCGCGAGGAACGGCGTCGAGCGCAAGATCTGGCTCTCCCAGACCGGTCACGTCGACCCCTTCGACTTCCGCCGCGCCGAATGGGTCGACACCCTGCACCGCTGGTTCGACCACGAACTCCTCGGCTACGACAACGGCATCGACCGCGAACCCGTGGCCGACATCGAACGCCGCCCCGACCAGTGGGTGACCTCGAAGAGCTGGCCGCCGCGCGACACGCGGACCACGACCCTGCGCCCCGCACAGGGCGCCGAGGCCGGCGTCGGCACCCTCGGCCTGCGCAGGGGCGGGGGGACCGAGGCCTTCACCGACGACCCGCGGCTGAGCGAGACCGACTGGGCCGCCCGCGTCGACACCCCGACCCCGGACAAGGCCGGCTTCGTCACCGGCCCGCTCACCCGCGACCTGCGCCTGTCCGGCGCCTCCCGGGTCACCGTCACCGCCACTCCCAGCACACCCACGGCCCACCTCTCCGCCGTACTCGTGGACCTCGGCCCCGACACCGTCCGCGACCACGCCGCCGACGGAGAGGGCATCACCACCCTCCCGGAGCGGACCTGCTGGGGCGCGAGCACCACCGGCGACAGCTCCTGCTTCCAGGAGACCCGCGCCGCGACCGCCGAC
Organism: Streptomyces caelestis; assembly: GCF_001279005.1. Classification (GTDB taxonomy): domain Bacteria; phylum Actinomycetota; class Actinomycetes; order Streptomycetales; family Streptomycetaceae; genus Streptomyces; species Streptomyces heliomycini. The sequence continues at coordinate 18,302 of NZ_LGCN01000132.1, read as the reverse complement.
GTGGAGCACACGATCGTCAGCCGTGGCTGGGCCGACCTCGGCGACCACGCCGACGACGGCGAGGGCGAGCCGCTCACCCCCGGCGAGCGGTACACCATCACCCTCGACCTGGCGGCCACCGACCACGTCGTGCCCCGGGGCCACCGCCTGGCACTGATCGTGGCCGGCACCGACCGGGGCCTGATCGATCCCCCGGCCGACACCCCGACGCTCACCCTCGACCTGGCCCGCACCTTCGCGCGGGTGCCGTTCGTCGGGGGAACGGCCGCCTTCGCCCGCGCCACGGCGGGCCCGCGCACCGCGGCCCCGGGCACCGTCCTGGACGGCGTGGACCGGCCGGAACCCACCGCCCACCGCGTCCCCGGAGCCCGGTGAAACGCGCCCTCGCGGCGTGTCACCGGGTGGAGGAGGTCGATACCTTCCGCCGCTGAGGTGAGTTTTGCGCCAAAGGTGGTAGGGGCGTAACGGGAGGAGTGCTCTCCGCCCCACGGCTCTGAGGGAAGGTGCCGCCCGTGACGCACGACCAGCACAGCGACGAGGACGACACGGCGGGCCCGCTGCCGGGTTCCGAAGCGGGCCTGCCGGGCCGGGAGCACCCGCGGACCGACCGGGTGGTGTTCGGCGTCACCGCCGTGCTCACCCTCGCGTTCGTGCTGTGGGGCGCCATCGGGACGGACTCGCTCGAGAACGTCTCCAGCAGCGCGCTCGGCGGGCTGATGCACAACGGCGGCTGGGCGTTCATGCTGGCCGCCTCCGGCTTCGTGGTCTTCGCCCTCTGGCTCGCGGCCAGCCGCTACGGCCGGATCCACCTCGGCGCGGAGGGCGAGAAACCGGAGTTCCGCACGGTGTCGTGGATCGCCATGATGTTCAGCGCGGGCATGGGCATCGGCCTGATGTTCTGGGGGGTGAGCGAACCGCTGGCGCACTACACGACGCCCCCGCCGGGCACCCACCCGGCCGACTCGGGCGCTCGCATGGAGACGGCCATGGCCACCACCCTGTTCCACTGGACGCTCCACCCGTGGGCGATCTACGCGGTGGTCGGCCTCGCCATCGCCTACAGCACCTTCCGCCGGCGCCGCCGGCAGACCATCAGCGCCGTGTTCACCCCGCTCATCGGCGAGAAGAACGCGGGCGGCGTCGGCGGCCGGGTCATCGACGTGCTCGCCATCATCGCGACCGTCTTCGGCTCCGCGGCCTCGCTCGGCCTCGGCGCGCTGCAGATCGGCTCCGGTGTGGAGAAGCTCGACTGGCTGGACAAGGCCGGCACCGGGCTGCTGGTCGGCATCATCGCGGTGCTCACCGTGGCGTTCGTGGCCTCCGCGGTCTCCGGTGTGGAGAAGGGCATCCAGTGGCTGTCGAACATCAACATGGTGCTGGCCCTGGTCCTCGCCGTGTTCGTGTTCGTCGTGGGCCCCACCATCCTCGTCCTCGACCTGCTGCCGACCTCGGTCTTCGGCTACCTCGGCGACCTGCCCCAGCTGGCCGGCCGCACCGAGATCAGCGGCGGTGAGGACGTCCCCGCATGGCTGGGCAGCTGGACCGTCTTCTACTGGGCCTGGTGGATCTCCTGGACGCCCTTCGTGGGCATGTTCATCGCCCGCATCAGCCGGGGCCGGACCATCCGTCAGTTCATCGGCGGGGTCATCCTGGTCCCCAGCGCGGTCAGCCTGGTCTGGTTCGCGATCTTCGGCGGCTCGGCGATGAAGCTGCAGGAGCAGAACCGGCTCGGCGACGAGACGACCCCCGAGGGCCGGCTCTTCGCCGTGCTGCAGGAGTACCCCGTCGCCACCGTCACCAGCCTGCTGGTGATGACCCTCGTCGGCATCTTCTTCGTCTCGGGCGCCGACGCCGCCTCCATCGTGATGGGCACGCTCTCGCAGAAGGGCGCGCTCGAACCCAGCCGCTGGGTGGTGGTGTTCTGGGGCGTGGTCACCGGCGCGGTGGCGGCGATCATGCTGCTGGTCGGCAGCGGACAGGGCGACGCGCTGACCGGCCTGCAGAACCTCACGATCCTCGCGGCGGCCCCGTTCGTCGTCGTGATGCTCTTCATGTGCGTGGCGCTCATGCGCGACCTGCGCAGCGACCCGCTCATCGTGCGGGGCGAGATGGGCTCCGAGGCGGTGGAACTCGCGGTCATCGAGGGCCATAAGAAGTACGACGGCGAATTCGAGATCCGCGTGGGCCCGGGCCGCGGCCCGGACGTGGAGGGCGACCCCATCGGCAAACACTGACCCCTCATGACGGACCGAGGCCGTCCCTCGCCGAACCGCGGGCAGTCGTGCCGCAGGGCGGCACGGGCGGGCGCGCCGGCACCTTGCGGACGCCGGCCCAGCGCGGCCCCGGCGGGTTCGGCGTGCGGCAAGCACTGCCGCCTCCTCCGCCCACGCCCCCGTAGTCGTGCACCGGGAACCGCCCGTCCGGCAGCGGCACCCGCTCCAGCCGCACCGCGCCCCGGTCCGGTCGCGACCCCGCCCGGTGCTCCAGGACCCGCGCCCCCGCGACGGCCGGGCACAGCGCCGCACGATCGCCTCGGACACCGCCGGATCCGGCTTCGGGGACCACGCGTCCTCCTCCGCCGTACCGCCCGGCACCAGCCGCCCCGGCTGCGGGGAGAGGCACGCCACCGGGCCGTCCGCCCCCGTGGACACCCTCCGGGTACAAGGGCGGGGCGCACCTCGTGGCGCGCACCGGCGGGACGGTGCGGGTGAGCGGGCGGGGCGGTGGGAACCGGGGCGCGACCGGCCGCGCGCGGCCATTAGGATCGGCGGTCTGATGACTGCCACCCTCGTCGCCAAGAACCTCGCCGCCGGGCACGGCGACCGCTCCCTGTTCACCGGTCTCGACCTCGTCGTCGCGCCCGGCGACGTGATCGGTCTGGTCGGTGCCAACGGCGCGGGCAAGTCCACGCTGCTGCGCCTGCTCGCCGGCCTCACCGCGCCGGAACAGGGCGAGCTGCGCCTCTCCCCGCCCACCGCGACCGTCGGGCACCTCCCGCAGGAGCCGGAGCGCCGGCCCGGCGAGAGCGTACGGGCGTTCCTGGCCCGCCGCACCGGTGTCGCCGAGGCCCAGCGGACCATGGACGAGGCGACCCAGGCCCTGGTCGACGGCGCGCCGGGCGCGGAGGACGCGTACGCCACGAGCCTGGAGCGCTGGCTGTCCCTGGGCGGCGCCGACCTCGACGAGCGCGCCGAGGAGGTCGCCGGCTCCCTCGGTCTGGCCGTCGGCCTGGACCAGCCGATGACCTCGCTGTCCGGCGGCCAGGCGGCCCGCGCCCAACTCGCCTCCCTGCTCCTCTCCCGCTACGACGTCTTCCTCCTCGACGAGCCGACCAACGACCTCGACCTGGACGGCCTGGAACGCCTCGAACGCTTCGTGGCCGGCCTGCGCGCCGGCACGGTCGTCGTCAGCCACGACCGCGAGTTCCTCACCCGCACGGTCACCAAGGTCCTCGAACTCGACCTCGCCCAGCGGCAGGTCAACCTCTACGGCGGTGGCTACGAGGCCTACCTGGAGGAGCGGGAGGTGGCCCGCCGGCACGCCCGCGGCGAGTACGAGGAGTACGCCGACAAGAGGGCCGCCCTCCAGGACCGGGCGCAGACGCAGCGCGCCTGGATGGACAAGGGCGTGAAGAACGCGCGCCGCAAGGCGGGCAACGACAACGACAAGATCGGCCGCAAGTTCCGCAGCGAGGCCAGCGAGAAGCAGGCCGCGAAGGCGCGTCAGACCCAGCGCATGATCGAACGCCTCGACGTGGTCGAGGAGCCGCGCAAGGAGTGGGAGCTGCGCATGGAGATCGCGTCGGCGTCGCGCTCCGGCGCGGTGGTGGCGACGCTGAGGGACGCCGAGGTACGGCGCGGCGACTTCACCCTCGGCCCGGTCTCCCTGCAGATCGACTGGGCGGACCGGGTGGCCGTCACGGGCGCCAACGGCGCGGGCAAGTCCACGCTGCTCGGCGCCCTGCTGGGCCGCGTCCCGCTCGACGCCGGGCACGCCGCGCTGGGCTCGGGCGTGCTCCTCGGCGAGGTGGACCAGGCCCGCGCGCTGTTCCACGGCCCCCAGACCCTGCTCGACGCGTTCCGCCCGGCGGTACCGGACCTGGAGCCGGCCGACATCCGCACGCTGCTGGCCAAGTTCGGCCTCAAGGCGGACCACGTCGTGCGCCCCGCGGCCTCCCTCTCCCCGGGCGAACGCACGAGGGCCGCGCTGGCCCTCCTCCAGGGCAGGGGCGTCAACCTCCTGGTCCTCGACGAGCCGACCAACCACCTGGACCTGCCGGCCATCGAGCAACTCGAATCAGCCCTGAACACCTACCAGGGCACCCTCCTCCTGATCACCCACGACCGCCGCATGCTCGACGCGGTCGAGGTGACCAGACGCCTGGAGGTCACGGCCGGCAAGGTCGTGGAACGGTAGCTGCGGGCAGTCGTGCCTCCCCCAGTGCCTCAAGGGCCTGGGAGGCACCCCCAGGGCGGCACGGGTGGGCGCTGGGGGTGCCCCCTCCGGGGAGGCACCCGGCAAGCGCCGGCCCGCGCACCCACCCCGCCCGGCCCCGACGGGGCCGCGCCTACGCCAGCCCGGCCCGCCGCAACGCGTCGGCCATCGCCCCGTTGGCGGGAGCAGGCGCAGCGGACTGTCCCTTCCCTCCGGAACGCCCCTGCTGCCGCTGCTTCGGCGGCCGACCCCCCTGCCGCTCCCCGCGCTGCCCCCGCTGCTCCCCCTGGGGCGCGGCCTCGTCGTCCAGCCGCAGCGTCAGCGAGATCCGCTTCCGGGGGATGTCCACGTCGAGCACCTTCACCTTGACGATGTCCCCAGGCTTCACCACGTCCCGCGGGTCCTTGACGAACGTCTTCGACATGGCCGAGACGTGCACCAGCCCGTCCTGGTGAACACCGACGTCGACGAAGGCGCCGAAAGCGGCCACGTTGGTCACCACACCCTCGAGCACCATCCCGGAGACCAGGTCGGAGATCTTCTCGACCCCCTCCTTGAAGACGGCGGTCCTGAACGCGGGACGCGGGTCCCGCCCCGGCTTCTCCAGCTCCTTCAGGATGTCGCCCACGGTCGGCAGACCGAACGTCTCGTCCACGAACTCCTGCGGCCGCAGCGACCGCAGCACTCCCGTGTTCCCGATCAGCGCGGCGACCTCCGTCCCGGAGGACTTCACCATCCGCCGCACCACCGGATACGCCTCCGGGTGCACACTCGACGCGTCCAGCGGATCGTCGCCGCCGCGGATCCGCAGGAAGCCCGCACACTGCTCGTACGCCTTCGGACCGAGCCGCGACACCTTCTTCAGCTCGCCCCGCGACCGGAACGGACCGTTGGAGTCCCGGTGCGCCACGATGTTCTCGGCGAGTCCGGAGGTGATGCCGGAGACCCGCGCGAGCAGCGGCGCCGACGCGGTGTTGACGTCCACGCCCACGCCGTTCACACAGTCCTCCACCACCGCGTCCAGCGAACGCGACAGCTTCACCTCGGACAGGTCGTGCTGGTACTGGCCGACCCCGATCGACTTCGGGTCGATCTTCACCAGCTCGGCCAGCGGGTCCTGGAGCCGGCGCGCGATCGACACCGCGCCGCGCAGCGACACGTCCATGTCGGGCAGCTCCTGGGAGGCGAAGGCGGAGGCCGAGTACACGGAGGCGCCCGCCTCGGACACCATCACCTTGGTCAGCTTCAGCTCGGGGTGCCTGGTGATGAGTTCACCGGCGAGCTTGTCGGTCTCGCGGGACGCCGTGCCGTTGCCGATCGCGATCAGCTCGACCGCGTGCTCCTTCGCCAGCCGCGCCAGCCTCGCGATCGCCTCGTCCCACCGGTTGGCCGGGACGTGCGGATGGATCACGTCCGTGGCGACGACCTTGCCGGTCGCGTCCACCACGGCGACCTTCACGCCCGTACGGAAGCCGGGGTCGAGGCCGAGCGTCGCGCGCGTGCCGGCGGGGGCGGCGAGCAGCAGGTCCCGCAGGTTCGCGGCGAAGACCCGCACCGCCTCGTCCTCGGCCGCCGTGCGCAGCCGCAGCCTCAGGTCGATGCCGAGATGCACCAGGATGCGGGTGCGCCAGGCCCAGCGGACCGTGTCGCCCAGCCACTTGTCGGCCGGCCGCCCCTTAGGGGCGATCCCGAACCGGCCCGCGATGATCCCCTCGTACGAGGACGGCCCGTCCGTGGGCTCCTCGGGCTCCAGGACGAGGTCGAGGACCTCCTCCTTCTCGCCGCGCAGCATCGCCAGGATCCGGTGCGAGGGCAGTTCGGTGAACGGCTCGGCGAAGTCGAAGTAGTCGGAGAACTTCGCGCCCGCCTCCTCCTTGCCGTCGCGCACCTTCGCGGCCAGCCGCCCGCGCACCCACATGCGCTCGCGCAGCTCGCCGATCAGGTCGGCGTCCTCGGAGAACCGCTCGGTGAGGATCGCCCGCGCGCCGTCCAGGGCGGCCTGCGGATCGGCGACCCCCTTGTCGGCGTCCACGAACGCGGCGGCCGCGGCGAGGGGCTCGACGCCCGGATCGCCGAGCAGCCCCTCCGCCAGCGGCTCCAGACCCGCCTCGCGCGCGATCTGCGCCTTGGTGCGCCGCTTGGGCTTGTACGGCAGATAAACGTCCTCCAGGCGCGCCTTGGTCTCCGCGCCCCGGATCCGCGCCTCGAGCTCGTCGGTCAGCTTGCCCTGCTCGCGGACCGACTCCAGGATCGCCGTCCGACGCTCCTCCAGCTCCCGCAGATAGCGCAGCCGCTCCTCGAGCGTGCGCAGCTGCGCGTCGTCGAGCATCTCGGTCGCTTCCTTGCGGTAGCGGGCGATGAAGGGCACGGTCGAACCGCCGTCGAGCAGTTCCACCGCGGCCCTCACCTGCCGCTCCCGTACGCCGAGCTCCTCGGCGATCCTGCCTTCGATGGACCCTGTGAGGGGTGTCGTCACGTTCCCGTACCGCCTTCTCCACTGAGGTTGCGCGGCAATTGTGGCAGGTGACGCCGACAACCGGGGATCAGGGCGGCGACTGGCCCGGGGACCGCACGGGCGGCGTCAGGCCCGGTGGCCCCGGGCGGTGGACGAGGCCCCGCCGAAGAGCCTGGCGAGCGCCCGGAACGGCAGTGTCACCACGGTGGCGACGGCCCCGCCGATCTGGCGCAGGACATCCGCGACGGCACGGAACATGAGTCTCCCCTTTCGTCTGCCGGCCTTTCCGGCCGGACTCCGGAAGTACTGCGTATACCTCGCCGGCGCCTCACCATGCGCACCGTCCGGGCATGGCAGGAAAGGCGGGGAACCCGTCGTTGCGGCCGTACCGGGCACTGCCGAGAATCGACGGCATGGCGCAGCGAACCGTTCTCGTCGTCCTCTTCGACGGCGTGCAGAGCCTCGACGTCACCGGTCCCGTGGAGGTCTTCGCGGGCGACGAGCACGCCCGGGCCGTCCAGCTGCTCACCGAGTACGACCCGCAGCCGCCCTACGACGCCGGCTCCCCGCGGAAGGCGCCCGCGCACCTCGTCGAGGAGTTCCGGGTGAAGAGCCGCTTCATCCTGACGTAGCCGCGCTCCACGTGAAGCGCGGCGGCCGGCGCTCCAGGAACGCGGCGACGCCCTCCGCGGTGTCGCCGCTCTCCCGGGCCCGCCCGTCCCAGTACGCGTCCCGGTCGGTGCGGCCGTTCGCGAACTCCTTCGCCGCCGCCTGCGTCAGCTGCGAGCGGGACGCCAGAACCCGGGCGAACTCCGCGACCCGCTTGCCCAGTTCGCCCCCGGGCAGCACCTCGTCCACCAGGCCGGTGCGCAGCGCCCGCCCGGCATCGATCAACTCACCCGAGAACAACAGGTACTTGGCGGTGGCCGGACCGACCAGGGACACCAGCCGCCGGGTCGCGGAGGCCGGGTAGACGAGGCCGAGCTTCGCCGGGGTCACTCCGAACCGCGCCCCCTCCTCGGCGAACCGCAGGTCGCAGGCCGCAGCCAGCTGGGCCCCGCCGCCCACGCAGTGCCCGCGGACCGCCGCCAGGGTCGGTCCGGGGAAGGCGGCGAGCGCCTCCTCCGCCGCCACGGCCAGCCGCTGCGCCTCGAGCGGCGACCCCCGGAGCGTGGAGATGTCGGCGCCGGCGCAGAACGTCCCGCCCTCACCGGTGAGCACCAGCACCCGTACGTCCGGGTCGGCCGCCAGCGTCTCCAGCAGCGGCGGCAGGGAACCCCACATCGCGGCCGTCATGGCGTTGCGCTTCGCCGGATTGCGGATGACGACCGTGGCGACGTGCTCGGTGACGCCGTGCAGCACCTGGGGTTCCATGCGCCGGATGCTATCCGCCCGGGCCGGCGTCCCGACCGGCGGGGACTCCACCCGGCGGGGGACGGGCGGACGGCGGAGACTGGGAGAGGGGGACGGGAGCGAGGAGGCAGTCATGGCCAGGTCCACCACACCCCGGGGCGAGGCCGCGAAACTGAGCCGCGGCTTCAGCTGGCTCGCCGTACTCGGCGTGATCCTGGTCGTCGCGGGCCTGGTCGGCCTGATCTACACCGGCCTCGCCACCCTGACCTCGATGGTGCTGTTCGGCTGGCTGCTGCTGATCGGCGGCCTGGTCGGACTGCTGCACGCCGTCCAGGCGCGGCACACCAACTTCTTCTGGCTCGGCGTGGTCGTCGCGGCCCTGAACATCGCGGCCGGCGTGGTCGTCCTGAAGACACCCGAGGCGTCGGCCGAGGCGCTCGCCATGTTCGCCGCGCTGCTGTTCCTCACCGGCGGGCTGTTCCGCCTGGTCGGCAGCCTGGTGGTGCGCGGGCCGCAGTTCGGCTGGACGCTGGTGCAGGGCGCCTTCGGACTGCTCCTCGGCGTCCTGGTGCTGGGCAACTGGCCCAGCACCAGTCAGTACGTCATCGGCACGTTCCTCTCCCTCTCCCTGCTCTTCGACGGGCTCGGTCTGATCGCCACCGGCTACGGCGGGCGCCGGATCGTCGGCATGGTCTCCGACCGGCTGGCCGGTGAGGAGACCGCGCGGGCGCCGGGGGAGGGGCCGCGCGGCGGCCACCGGGCCGCCAAACCCGTACAGCCCGAATAGTTCGCCGATCCGGCACGGGGCGGACCGGAACGGTCACACGAGGGGCCTGGTCGTGCACGGGCGGTCGGAAACGCTCGATATCCGCTGACTTCTGTTCAGGGTCGAGGCGGGGAGCCGAGCGGTGCCAACACTCGACGTGTGGTGACAATCGAGCGTGAGAGCGGCGATCCGCTGCCGTACGAAGGTGTCTGGCGGTTCACCGCCCCGGCCGTCGACGCCTCGGTCCCGCAGGCCCGCCACGCCGTGCGGGACCTGCTGCTGCGCCAGGGCGTACCGGTCGCGGACGAGGTCGTGCAGGGACTGCTGCTGATCGTCTCCGAGCTGGTCACCAACGCCGTGCGGCACGCGGCGCTGCTGTCCCCGACGCTCGCCGTCGAGGTCGCCGTCGGCGCCGAGTGGGTCCGGGTGTCCGTGGAGGACGACCACCCCTACCGGCCCACCGCCCTGGAGACCGACCACGGCCGCACCGGCGGCCGCGGACTGCTCCTGGTGCGGGAGATCACCCGCGAGGCGGGCGGAGCGTGCGACGTCGAGCACACCGCCGCCGGCGGCAAGGTGATCCGGGCCGTCCTGCCGCTCAAGCCCTCGTGGATCCCCTAGCCGGTCTCCCGGTTCACCAGCCCGCCGAGGGGCCCGTCAGTTCGCGGACCGCCGGGCGGGCCGCGTCCAGGACGGTCGGGAACCAGGCCGAGAAGGCGTCCTCGGCGTGCCGCTCCGCCAGCTCCGCCGGGGTCACGAACGCCGTGGACGCCACCTCCTGCGGATCCGGTCGCGGCGGCGACTGCACCATGCCGACGAAGAGGTGGTTGTACTCCTGCTCCACCAGGCCCGAGGCCGGGTCCGGGTGGTTGTAACGGACCGTGCCGGCCTCGGCGAGCAGCGACGGGGACACGCCCAGCTCCTCGAAGGTGCGCCGGGCCGCCGCCGCGAACGGCGCCTCACCGGGGTAGGGGTGGCCGCAGCAGGTGTTGGACCACACGCCGGGGGAGTGGTACTTGCCCAGCGCCCGCTGCTGGATCAGCAGCCGCCCGCGCTCGTCGAACAGGAACACCGAGAACGCCCGGTGCAGCCGCCCCGGCGGCTGGTGGGCGGCGAGCTTCTCCGCGGTGCCGATCGTCACGCCGTCCTCGTCGACCAGTTCCAGCAAAATCGGCTCGGCGGCGCCGCTCGACGGGCTGTTCGTCGCGGTGGCAGGTGTGATCGGCATACCCATCCTTCACTCGGTCTTCGCGTCCCCAGTCTGCCGCACGAATCCGGCACTCCCGGCACTCCTTGACGGGCCCGCATGTCCCGGGGCCGTCCCCACGGGGGCGGAGGGCTGTGTTCCCCGGCGCACCGGCGCGCGGCGGCGCGTCCGGCCCCGTCCTCATGGCAGAGGCGCGCCTCCTAATGGCAGAGGCGCGCCTCGTGCTCCGCGTGCCCGCCGGGCTCCAGCTGGAAGGTGCAGTGCTCCACGTCGAAGTGGGCGCCCAGACAGTTCTGCAGCTCGTGCAGCATCTTCTCGTGCCCGATGGCGTTCAGGACGTCGGAGCTGACCACCACGTGCGCGGAGAGCACCGGCATCCCCGAGGTGATGGTCCAGGCGTGCAGGTCGTGCACGTCCTCCACGCCGTCCGTGGCCAGGATGTGCTCCCGCACCCGCCGCATGTCGACGCCCTTGGGCGCGGCCTCCAGGAGCACGTCCAGGGTCTCGCGCAGCAGCTTCCAGGTCCGGGGCACGATCATCACCGCGATCACCAGGGAGGCGATCGGATCGGCGGCCGTCCAGCCGGTGGTCAGGATCACCAGCGAGGCGAGGATCACCGTGACGGAGCCGAGCGCGTCCGCCGCCACCTCCAGGAAGGCGCCGCGCACGTTCAGGCTCTCCTTCTGCCCGCGCATCAGCAGAGTCAGCGACACCAGGTTGGCGGCCAGACCGATCACACCGAACACCATCGCCAGGCCGCCGTCGGTGCCGGCCGGGGTGACGAACCGCTCGATCGCCTCGTAGAGCACGTAGCCGCCGACGCTGAGCAGGAGCAGACAGTTGGCCAGCGCCGCCAGGATCTCCGCGCGGGCGTAGCCGAAGGTGCGGTGCTCGCTCGCCGGGCGGTTCGCGAAATGGATCGCGAGCAGCGCCATGCCCAGGCCCACGGCGTCCGTCGCCATGTGGGCCGCGTCCGCGACCAGGGCGAGCGAGTCCGCCAGCAGGCCGCCGACGATCTGGACCACCATGACTCCGAGCGTGATCGCCAGCGCCACCCGCAGCCTGCCGCGGTACGCCGCGCTCGCGGTGCCGCCGGCGGGCGCGCCGTGCGCATGCCCGTGATCGTGCCCAGCCCCCATGAAAGGTTCCTTCCCGTGACCCCGTCCGGGTCACAGTGAACTACGGGGAGGGGGTATCCGCAACGCGGCACTGAACACCGTTGTCATCTGCTCTGACCTGCGTAAACGATGCGCAGGTCAGGGGGTGGGCAGGTGCCGCGCGCCGCTCAGCGGCCGTGGTGCAGCCGCCACCCCCGCCACGCCGAGTCGATCATCTCGCGCACCGAGTGCCGGGCGGTCCAGCCGAGCCGCTCGGCCGCGCGGGCGGCCGACGCCACCGCGCGGGGCGCGTCGCCGGGACGGCGGCCCTCGACGAGGGGGGCCCGGGTGTCGCCGGTGACCTCGCCGATGACCGTGATCAGCTCGCGCACCGAGACGCCCTCGCCGCGGCCGATGTTCACCGTCAGGTCTCCCGTGACGTCGCCCTCGGACAGCCTGCGGGCCGCCGCCAGGTGCGCCTCCGCCAGGTCGGCCACGTGGACGTAGTCGCGGACGCACGTGCCGTCCGGCGTCGGATAGTCGTCGCCGAAGACGCGCGGGGCCTCGTCGCGGGTGAGCCGGTCGAAGACCATCGGCACGATGTTGAAGACACCGGTGTCGGCCAGTTCCGGCGCCGCCGCCCCCGCCACGTTGAAGTAGCGCAGGCACACCGTGTCGATGCCGTGCGCCCGGCCCGCCGCCCGGACCAGCCACTCACCGGCGAGCTTGGTCTCGCCGTAGGGGTTCGCCGGGGCGCAGGGGGCGTCCTCCGTGATGAGGTCCACACCGGGGTCGCCGTACACGGCCGCGGAGGAGGAGAAGACGAAGCGCTCGATCCCGGCGCCGGCGACGGCGTCCAGGAGCGTCGCGAGGCCGCCCACGTTCTCCTGGTAGTACCGGGTCGGCTGCGTCACGGACTCGCCGGCCTGCTTGCGCGCGGCGAGATGCACCACTCCCGTCACCCCGTGCTCCGCGCACACCCGCTTCAGCAGCTCGCCGTCCAGCGTCGAGCCCTTGACCAGCGGGACGTCGGCGGGCAGCCGCGTCGGCACTCCGGCCGAGAGGTCGTCCAGCGCCACGACCCGTTCCCCGGCACCGGTCATGGCCCGCGCCACATGTGCCCCGATGTAACCGGCCCCGCCGGTGATCAGCCATGTCATGGTGGCCCACCCTATGTCGAGCGGACCCGGCGGTCCCCCATGTGGGGATTCGAGCCGAATGTCCGCTGTGGTGCGACGGTTTGTGGACGGGGCCCCGCATCACCGATGATGATCACGGCGACGGCGCGCGGGCGAACCGTGCCGATCCAGTCGTCGAACGGGCGGTGAACGCGGGCTTCCGGGCATCCGATAACCTCTGCCGACATGCCGCCCGGGGACCCGTACGGGTGCCTCATCGTGTACATGACCGGCGTCGACGCGTCGGCACCCAGGGAGTGAGATTCGGTTGTCGACCGCCATCCTCACCGGCCAGCCGGTCCCCGGTTCGTCACTCGAGGGCGATCTGCGCTCCCTCGGATTCGACGTACGGACCGCGGCCGGCGCCGCCGAGGCCGAGGCCCTGCTCGCCGCGGTGCCCGCGGGGCAGCGGGTCGCCGTGGTCGACGCCCGCTTCGTGGGCCACGCGCACGCGCTGCGCCTCGGCCTCACCGACCCCCGCTTCCCGCTCTCCGCGGTCCCCGGCGCCGTCACCGCCCAGCCGGCCGGCCGCCAGGCCCTGAGCCGCGCGCTGGCCCGCGAGAGCTCCGCGGCCCCCGCCGGGCCGGCCGGCGGCGCCACCCTGGCCGACGGCCTCGCCGACCGCGTCGTCACCGCCCTCGACGCCGACGGCGCCGGCGTGCACCGCCCCGAGCTCGGCAGCCTCGTCGCCACCGTCCCCGGCGACCCCCAGACCCGCAACGAGGCCCGGCAGGCCGTCGCCGCCGTCGACGACGAGGCCGTACGCCTGAAGTCGGCCGTCAAGGCCCGCGACGGCTTCTTCACCACCCACTTCATCAGCCCGTACTCGCGCTACATCGCCCGCTGGTGCGCCCGCCGCGGACTGACCCCCAACCAGGTCACCACCGCCTCCCTGCTCACCGCGCTCATAGCCGCGGCCTGCGCCGCCACCGGCACCCGCGGCGGCTTCGTCGCCGCCGGCGCGCTGCTCATCGCCTCCTTCGTGCTGGACTGCACCGACGGCCAGCTCGCCCGCTACTCCCTGCAGTACTCCACCCTCGGCGCCTGGCTCGACGCCACCTTCGACCGCGCCAAGGAGTACGCCTACTACGCCGGCCTCGCCCTCGGCGCCGCCCGCGGCGGTGACGACGTATGGGCCCTCGCCCTCGGCGCGATGGTCCTGCAGACCTGCCGGCACGTGGTCGACTTCTCCTTCAACGAGGCCAACCACGACGCCACCGCCAACACGAGCCCCACCGCCGCCCTCTCCGACAGGCTCGACAGCGTCGGCTGGACGGTCTGGGTGCGCCGCATGATCGTCCTGCCCATCGGCGAACGCTGGGCGATGATCGCCGTCCTCACCGCGCTCACCACCCCCCGGATCACCTTCTACGCCCTACTCGTCGGCTGCGCCTTCGCCGCGACGTACACCACCGCGGGCCGCGTCCTGCGCTCGCTGACCCGCAAGGCCCGCCGCACCGACCGGGCGGCGCAGGCGCTCGCCGACCTCGCCGACTCCGGCCCGCTCGCCCAGGCCCTCACCGGCCCGCTGAGGCGTCCCGCACGGCGGCTGCCCGGCTTCACCGCCCCCGCCGCCGCCCTGCTCGGCGGTCTCGCGGTCGTCGCCACGGCCGTGCTCACCGGCTTCGGCGGCCCCTGGACGACCGTCGCCGCCTGCGGTTACGTCCTGACCTCCGCCCTCGCCGTCGCCCGCCCCCTCAAGGGCGCCCTCGACTGGCTGGTCCCGCCGTTCTTCCGCGCCGCCGAGTACGGCACCGTCCTGGCGCTGGCGGCCGACGCGGACGTGAACGGAGCCCTGCCCGCGGCCTACGGCCTGGTGGCCGCGGTCGCCTACCATCACTACGACACGGTCTACCGCATCCGCGGCGACGCGGGCGCGTCCCCGCGCTGGCTGGTGCGGGTGATCGGGGGGCACGAGGGCCGCACGCTCGCGGTCGCCGTCCTGGCGGCACTGCTCACCGCCTCACAGTTCACGGTCGCGCTCACGGTCCTCGCCGTGGCCGTGGCCCTGGTGGTGCTCGTCGAGAGCATCCGCTTCTGGGCGTCCGCAGGGGCGCCCGCCGTACACGATGAAGGAGAACCCGCATGATCGGCCTCGTGCTGGCGGCCGGCGCCGGACGGCGTCTGCGCCCCTACACCGACAGCCTTCCCAAGGCGCTGGTGCCGGTGGGGCCCGCGGGCATAGAGGGCGAACCGACGGTCCTGGACCTCACCCTCGGCAACTTCGCCGAGATCGGTCTGACCGAGGTCGGGGTGATCGTCGGCTACCGCAAGGAGGCCGTGTACGAGCGCAAGGCGGCCCTGGAGGCGAAGTACGGCCTCAAGCTCACCCTCATCGACAACGACAAGGCCGAGGAGTGGAACAACGCCTACTCCCTGTGGTGCGGCCGTGACGCCCTCAAGGACGGCGTGATCCTCGCCAACGGCGACACCGTGCACCCGGTCTCCGTCGAGCGGACCCTGCTCGCCGCCCGCGGCGAGGGCAAGCGGATCATCCTCGCCCTCGACACGGTCAAGCAGCTCGCCGACGAGGAGATGAAGGTCGTCGTCGACCCCGCCAAGGGGATGACGAGGATCACCAAGCTGATGGACCCCGCCGAGGCCACCGGCGAGTACATCGGCGTCACCCTCATCGAGGGCGACGCCGCCGCCGACCTCGCCGACGCGCTGAGGACCGTGTGGGAGGCCGACCCGCAGCAGTTCTACGAGCACGGCTACCAGGAACTGGTGAACCGCGGCTTCCGGATCGACGTGGCGCCGATCGGCGACGTCGAGTGGGTGGAGATCGACAACCACGACGACCTCGCCCGCGGACGGGAGATCGCGTGCCAGTACTGACCCGGCTGATCCCCTCGCCGGTCGTCGTGGACATCCGCCCGGGCGCCCTCGACGACCTGGGCTGCGTGCTCGCCGACGAGCGCATCTCGCAGTCCGGCCGGCTGGCCATCGCCGTCAGCGGCGGCTCGGGCGCCCGGCTGCGCGAGCGGATCGCGCCCTCGCTGCCCGGCGCCGACTGGTACGAGGTCGGCGGCGGCACCATCGACGACGCGGTCCGGCTGGCGGGCGCCATAAAGGCCGGCCGCTACGACGCGGTCGTGGGCCTCGGCGGCGGGAAGATCATCGACTGCGCCAAGTTCGCGGCGGCGCGCGTCGGCCTGCCCCTGGTCGCCGTCGCCACCAACCTCGCGCACGACGGCCTCTGCTCGCCGGTCGCGACCCTCGACAACGACGCCGGCCGCGGCTCGTACGGCGTGCCGAACCCGATCGCGGTCGTCATCGACCTCAACGTCATCCGTGAGGCCCCGGTCCGTTTCGTGCGGTCCGGCATCGGCGACGCCATCTCCAACATCTCCGCGGTCGCCGACTGGGAACTGGCCCACCGGGTCAACGGGGAGAAGATCGACGGCCTGGCCGCCGCCATGGCCCGGCAGGCCGGCGAGGCGGTGCTGCGGCATCCGGGCGGGGCCGGCGACGACGGCTTCCTGCAGGTGCTGGCCGAGGCCCTGGTCCTCACCGGCATCGCCATGTCCGTGTCGGGCGACTCCCGCCCCTCCTCCGGCGCCTGCCACGAGATCAACCACGCCTTCGACCTGCTCTACCCCAAACGGGCCGCCGCCCACGGGGAGCAGTGCGGACTGGGCGCCGCCTTCGCGATGTACCTGCGCGGCGCCCATGAGGAATCGGCCCACATGGCCGAGGTGCTGCGCCGGCACGGGCTCCCGGTGCTGCCGGAGGAGATCGGATTCACGCCGGACGAATTCGTCCGGGCCGTCGAGTTCGCCCCGGAGACCCGCCCCGGACGCTTCACCATCCTCGAACATCTCGACCTGAAGACCGAACAGATCAAGGACGTCTACGCCGACTATGTCAAGGCCATCGGTAGCTGAACTCCGTCCGGTCGTGCACCCCCCGGGGGTCAAGGACCGGCGCAGCGGTGAGCACTGGATGGGGCGCCTCTACATGCGCGAGGTGTCCCTGCGGGTGGACCGCTACCTGGTGAACACCAGGATCACCCCCAACCAGCTCACGTACCTGATGACCGTCTTCGGCGTCCTCGCGGCCCCGGCGCTGCTGGTGCCGGGGATCACGGGGGCCGTCCTCGGCGTGGTCGCCGTCCAGCTGTACCTGCTGCTGGACTGCGTCGACGGCGAGATCGCCCGCTGGCGGAAGCAGTACTCGCTCGGCGGCGTCTACCTCGACCGGGTCGGCGCCTACCTCACCGACGCGGCCGTCCTGGTCGGCCTCGGCCTGCGCGCCGCCGACCCGTGGGGATCCGGACGGATCGACTGGCTCTGGGCCTTCCTCGGTACCCTGGCCGCGCTCGGCGCGATCCTGATCAAGGCCGAGACCGACCTCGTCGGCGTCGCCCGCCACCAGAACGGGCTGCCGCCGGTGAAGGAGGCCGCCGCCGAGATGCGCTCCTCCGGCATGGCGCTGGCCCGCCGGGCCGCCGCCGCGTTCAAGTTCCACCGCCTCATCCTCGGCATCGAGGCGTCCCTGCTGATCCTGGTGCTCGCGATCGCGGACGCGGCCCGGGGCGACCTGTTCTTCACCCGCCTGGGCACCGCCGTCCTGGCCGGCATCGCCCTGCTGCAGACCCTGCTGCACCTGGTGTCCGTCCTCGCCTCCAGCAGGCTGAAGTGAGCGCCGGCATGAAGGTCGGCGCGGTGATCATCACCATGGGCAACCGCCCCGACGAGCTGCGCGCCCTGCTGGACTCGGTCGCGAAGCAGGACGGCGACCCGGTCCGGGTCGTCGTCGTCGGCAACGGCTCGCCCGTCCCCGAGGTCCCCGAGGGCGTACGCACCGTCGAACTGCCGGAGAACCTCGGCATCCCCGGCGGCCGCAACGTCGGCATCGAGGCCTTCGGTCCCGGCGGCACCGACGTCGACGTCCTGCTATTCCTCGACGACGACGGCCTGCTCGCCGGCCACGACACCGCCGAGCTGTGCCGCGAGGCCTTCGCGGCCGACCCGGCGCTCGGCATCATCAGCTTCCGCATCGCCGACCCGGAGACCGGGGTCACCCAGCGCCGCCACGTGCCCCGGCTGCGCGCCTCCGACCCGATGCGCTCCTCCCGCGTGACCACCTTCCTCGGCGGCGCCAACGCCGTGCGCACCAAGGTCCTCGCCGAGGTCGGCGGACTGCCGGACGAGTTCTTCTACGCCCACGAGGAGACCGACCTCGCCTGGCGGGCCCTCGACGCCGGCTGGATGATCGACTACCGGTCCGACATGGTGCTGTACCACCCGACCACCGCCCCCTCCCGGCACGCGGTCTACCACCGCATGGTCGCCCGCAACCGGGTCTGGCTGGCCCGCCGCAACCTCCCCGCGCTCCTGATCCCGGCCTATCTGGGCGTCTGGATGCTCCTCACCCTCCTGCGCCGGCCCTCGCGCCCCGCGCTGAAGGCGTGGTTCGGCGGATTCCGGGAGGGCTGGGCCACCCCCTGCGGACCCCGCCGGCCCATGAAGTGGCGTACGGTGTGGCGGCTGACCCGACTGGGCCGGCCCCCCGTCATCTGACAAGCTCGTATCCGGGAACATCGGGGCCGTACCCAGGCTCCCCGGCTCATGCCAGGCCCTGCGGGCCGGGCATCTCGAGGACGAAAGTTTTCCACTAGTGAGTGAGACCACGCACGACGGCACGGTCGCGGTCACCGCGTCCGTGCCGCCCGACGAGGGCCTGCCGGCGGACCGGCTCGCCGCCAAGTACGGCCTCACGGTCAGCGGTGCCCGGCCGTCCCTCGTCGAGTACGTCCGTCAGCTCTGGGACCGGCGGCACTTCATCCTCGCCTTCTCCCGGGCGAAGC
>NZ_LGCN01000131.1 GCF_001279005.1 Streptomyces caelestis | reverse complement strand
GCTGGATCGGTGGGGCTGTCGTCTGCGGGGGGTGAGGACGCGTCCGGTGCGGTTGGTGCTTCGGACCCGGGAGGGGCCGGCAGTGATGCGCGGCGGGAGCTGGAGAAGGCCATCGATGATCTGACGTCCAAACTGGGTTCGCTGGACGCCCTGCTCCAGGAGATTGGTGCCGATCCTCAGGACGAGAAGGCCATCCGGGAAGAGGAATGGGACTCGGTGTCGCCCGAGGTGCTGGACGCGATTTATGAAAAGCGGGAAGAGTACCGTGATGCGCCGCGGTTCG
>NZ_LGCN01000130.1 GCF_001279005.1 Streptomyces caelestis | reverse complement strand
ACGTTCCTGATCGCGGTGCCCACCGGTGTGAAGTTCTTCAACTGGATCGGCACCATGTGGAAGGGCTCGCTCAGCTTCGAGACCCCGATGCTGTGGACGCTGGGCTTCCTGATCACCTTCACCTTCGGTGGTCTGACCGGTGTCATCCTGGCCTCGCCGCCGCTGGACTTCCACGTCTCGGACAGCTACTTCGTGGTGGCGCACTTCCACTACGTGGTGTTCGGCACGGTCGTCTTCGCGATGTTCGCCGGCTTCCACTTCTGGTGGCCGAAGTTCACCGGCAAG
>NZ_LGCN01000129.1 GCF_001279005.1 Streptomyces caelestis | reverse complement strand
TCGGCGCGACCCTCCAGCAGATCGCCGAGCTCACCGCGTCCGGCTGCCAGATCGTGCGCGTGGCCTGTCCCACGCAGGACGACGCCGACGCCCTCCCGGTGATCGCGAGGAAGTCGCAGATCCCGGTGATCGCCGACATCCACTTCCAGCCCAAGTACGTCTTCGCCGCGATCGAGGCCGGCTGCGCGGCGGTCCGCGTGAACCCCGGCAACATCAAGCAGTTCGACGACAAGGTCAAGGAGATCGCCAAGGCGGCCAGGGACCACGGCACCCCGATCCGCATCGG
>NZ_LGCN01000128.1 GCF_001279005.1 Streptomyces caelestis | reverse complement strand
GCTGGATCGGTGGGGCTGTCGTCTGCGGGGGGTGAGGACGCGTCCGGTGCGGTTGGTGCTTCGGACCCGGGAGGGGCCGGCAGTGATGCGCGGCGGGAGTTGGAGAAGGCCGTCGATGATCTGAAGGTCAAACTGGGTTCGCTGGACGCCCTGTTCCAGGAGATTGGTGCCGAGTCTGACGACGTCAAGAAGGCCATCCGGGAAGAGGAATGGGACTCGGTGTCGCCCGAGGTGCTGGACGCGATTTATGAAAAGCGGGAAGAGTACCGTGATGCGCCGCGGTTCG
>NZ_LGCN01000127.1 GCF_001279005.1 Streptomyces caelestis | reverse complement strand
TGCGGCCGGCCGGGGAGCACGCGCCGGAGTGGCCGGACGCCGACTTCGGTCCCGAGCACGCGTCGGGGCGGTCCGGGTCGGACTCCGTGCCCGGTCAGGGGGCGTACGGCGGGACGCCGGCGCACGGTACGCCCGTGCGGCCGGCCGGGGAGCGCGCGCCGGAGTGGCCGGACGCCGACTTCGGGCCCGAGCACGCGTCGGGGCGGTCCGGGTCGGACTCCGTGCCCGGTCAGGAGGCGTACGGCGGGACGCCGGCGCACGGTACGCCCGTGCGGCCGGCCGGGGAGCACGCGCCGG
>NZ_LGCN01000126.1 GCF_001279005.1 Streptomyces caelestis | reverse complement strand
GGTCGACCATCGTGTTGATGGTGTTCTTGAGCTCGAGGATCTCGCCGCGGGCGTCCACGGTGATCTTCTGCGACAGGTCGCCCTTGGCGACCGCCGTCGCCACCAGCGCGATGTTGCGGACCTGACCGGTGAGGTTGCCGGCCATGAAGTTCACCGAGTGGGTGAGATCGCGCCAGGTGCCCTTCACGCCCTGCACGTCGGCCTGGCCGCCGAGGCGGCCCTCGGTGCCGACCTCGCGGGCGACGCGGGTGACCTCGTCGGCGAAGGCGGAGAGCTGGTCGACCATCGTGTTGATGGTG
>NZ_LGCN01000125.1 GCF_001279005.1 Streptomyces caelestis | reverse complement strand
TCCCAGGACCGCACACCCGCGCCTCAGTCCTGCTGCTGACGCTTGGGCCGCCACACCACCAGCGCGACGGTCTGCTGCACCCCCTTGTACGGCACCAGCCCACGCCCGCTCGAGGCCTGCACCCCGGCCTCGGCCTGCCGCATCGCCTCCGCCGCCCCGTCGAGGGGGCCCTCCCGTTTGGCCACAGTGGCCCGGCGGCGGGCGAGCTGTGTTTGCCGTTATTGCTTACGCTTAAGGCGTGGCCGGAGGAGGCGCTCGTGGTGGGATGGGGGCTGACGTTGACCGAGCGGTTCGGCGTC
>NZ_LGCN01000124.1 GCF_001279005.1 Streptomyces caelestis | reverse complement strand
GAGCGAAGGCGCGTTCGCCGGGAGCTCTCAGTACGTGCGGCGGGAAGGCGCCGCCACCGCGTTCCGATCTCCTGCCGCCGGGCTGTCAGGTGTCCGGTCAGGGACCGCAGGGGGCGGCTGGGCCTGGCGGCACCTGACGGAGGCATTCGGGGTCTCACCGGCCAACGCCCAATGCCGGTTTTCCTCATGGAGCAATGACTGGCTGTGGCGACGGCTGCACCAGGCCGTTCTGGACGAACTCGGCGCCCGCGGCGAGGTGGACTGGACCTCGGCGATCGTGGACGCCGCCTCCGTCCGCGCG
>NZ_LGCN01000123.1 GCF_001279005.1 Streptomyces caelestis | reverse complement strand
GCGAGGCCCTCGGCGGTGCGGAAGACGATCCGCAGGGTCATGTCCTCCTTGACGAAGGACAGGCCGTCGGACGGGGCTTCGGGCTCCGGCTCCCCTCCGCCCCCCACAGGGGGGCGAGGCCGGCCCGCGCGCTCAACTCGGCCGACGGCCCGGGTACGTGCTCCCGCTCGGGGCGCAGTAGCAGGGTCTGCAGGTTGAAGGGGTGAAGGAACCGGACCGGAGGGAACCGGTGTGATCTTCCGCGGCTGACATCCCTGCCGGGCACGATCCGGTGCAACCGCGCCGTGCCGCACCGGACCGGCAC
>NZ_LGCN01000122.1 GCF_001279005.1 Streptomyces caelestis | reverse complement strand
CCCGCCACACCACCCGCTTCGTGGTGATCGGCAACCACCTCACCCAGCACCCCGAGCTGTCCCTGGTCGCCATCGGCCTCGCCTGCCACATCCAGTCGCTGCCCACCGGCACCCCCGTGGACATCAAGAGCCTCGCCGCCCGCTTCAAAGAAGGCGCCACCCGCATCAGCGACGCCCTGCGCGAACTGGAGACCCACGGCTATCTCCGCCGCGAACGCATCCGCACCCCCACCGGCCACCTCATCACCCGCACCACCTCCTGCAACCAGCCCCACCACCGACGCGAAGCAGCAACACCCCCCGAC
>NZ_LGCN01000121.1 GCF_001279005.1 Streptomyces caelestis | reverse complement strand
GAGCGACCAGAGTTCGTCAGGAACCAACCGCTGCGACAAACCAACACCCATGGCACGGCATCATGCCGCATCAACCTCACACCACGTGAGACAAGCTCTTAATGAATCCGATCGAGTGGTCTGGGTTGTCAACAGCGAGTTCGAGAAGGGGCCTTCACCTGCTGGTCTTTAAGGTCGGGTGAGTGAGCGTAACCATGTGTGAGTGAGTTTCGTTGTCGGGGCATGAATCTCACGGAATGGACGAAGGCGCAGGGCGTGCATCCGCAGACCGCGTATCGCTGGTTCCGTGAGGGGACGCTGCCGGTACCGGCTCAGCGGGTCGGCCCGCGCACGATCCTCGTGAACGTGGAGGTGAACGCCGCACCGGAAGCGGTCGGCGGGCTGGGCCTGTATGCCCGTGTCTCCTCCCATGACCGGAAGACTGACCTGGAACGGCAGGTCGCCCGGCTGTCCCGGTGGGCGGCGCAGGCCGGCCACCGGGTGGTGCGGGTGGAGGCGGAGATCGCATCCGGTATGAACGGTGCCCGCCCCAAAGTCAAGCGGCTGCTGGCCGATCCGGACGTGACCACGGTGGTGGTCGAGCACAAGGATCGGCTGGGCCGGATGAACACCGAACTTGTCGAAGCCGCCTTGTCCGCGCATGGGCGCCGCCTCGTGGTCCTTGATGACGGCGAGGCCGAAGACGATCTGGTGCGTGACATGGTGGAGGTGCTGACCTCGTTCTGCGCTCGCCTGTACGGTCGCCGGTCGGCGAAGAACCGGGCCCGCAAGGCTTTGGAGGCCGCCGCGCATGGCTGACTCCACACTGCGCACGATCGAGGCGCCGTTCGTTGCGCCGGGCCCGTCCGGGGTGGCGGTCCGCACCAGTATCAAGGGCATGTCCCAGCGGGACCGTGAGGTGCTGCCCCTGGTGGGCGCACACCTTGGTTCGCTGGCTTCCGCCGACCTCAAGGCACGTTGCCGGGCGGGTACCGATCACGACAGCGACCAGTGGGCGGAGCGTAAGCGAGCCCTGACCGAGGAGTCGTCCTCGCGCTGGGCCGGGAGCATCACGAAGGCCACCCACGACCAGTGGGGCCTGGCGCGCCGAGCCCAGCTCGCCCACATCCACAACCTTGAGGCCGGGGTACGCACGATCGCGTACCGCCTGTCCCAGCCGGTCGGGGAGAAGGGCACGAAGCGGGCGCCGGGCGGCTACCGTACGAAGCGGGAATGGTTCCAAAAGACCCGGCGCCTCCATGTGCTGGAAGACCGGCTGGAGCGCGAGCGGTCCGATCGTGAGGCCGGTGTCGTGCACGTGGCGCGGGGCGGGAAGCGACTGGCCCGAGGCCGGCACCATCTGGAAGCCGCCCAGCTGACCGAGTACGAGTGGCGCAGGCGCTGGAATGCCGGACGCTGGTTCCTCCAGGCAGACGGGGAGTCGGGGAAGCGTTTCGGGAACGAGACCATCCGCGTCAGCTCCGACGGCGAGGTCAGCATCAAGCTCCCGGCTCCGCTGGCGCACCTGGCCGGCGCCCCGCGCGGCCGGTACGTGCTCGACGGCCGGATCAACTTCCACCACCGTGGCGAAGAGTGGGCCGACCGCGTATCGGCGAACCGTGCTGTCGCCTACCGCATCCACCTGGACGTGGACCGGGGCCGCTGGTACCTCACCGCGTCGTGGACGATCCCGCCGGTTCAGACCGTTCCCCTGACCGCAGCCAGAGCGAACGGGCTCATCGGTGTGGACACCAACGCTGACCACTTCGCAGCGTGGCGTCTGGATGAGCACGGCAACCCGATGGGCGATCCCCGCCGGTTCTTCTACGACCTCGACGGGCCGGCCACCCACCGGGACGCCCAGGTGAGGCACGCCCTCACCCGCCTCCTTCGCTGGGCACGGCGCGAAGGCGTCTCCATCGCGATCGAGGACCTGGACTTCGGCGCGGAGAAGACGCGGGAGAAGCACGGCCGCAGGAAACAGTTCCGCAAGCTGATCTCCGGCATGCCCGTCGCCAAACTGCGGGCACGGCTCGTGTCCATGGCCGCCGCACTCGGCATCACCATCATCGTCGTCGACCCCGCCTACACCTCCCGCTGGGGCGCCGAACACTGGCAGAAGCCCCTCAGCACCACCCGCCGCAAGCCCACCCGTCACGACGCAGCCGCCGTGGCGATCGCACGACGCGCCCTGGGACATCCGGTGCGGCGTCGGACAGCACCGCCCCCACACGACCGGAGTGATCGTGTGGGGCATCGGACCGTCCAGGCCGCACCGGACACCCCGGGGCGTGAGGAAACCCGCCCCCGCATTCCCCGACCACGGACACGATCCGTGCCGCCGGACGCGGAGCGAACGCGGGTGACCAGCGCATCCACAACCGTTCGGGATGCGCCAGTTGACCAGGTTTGGGTCCAAGACTCACTCCTGCTCACTGATTAGGAACGGTTCCTGGTCATGGCGGGATCCAAAAAGGCGCCCTACGGTTCTGGCCGGTCTTCTGGTCCGGGCCCGGCGACGGTGGCGTCGGCTTTGCTTCGGCGGGGCCACAGGAGGAATACGGCCGCCGTCCCGACGAAGGTGAGGACGGCCGTGACCGCCATCGTGTCGGCGACACCGGATGAGAACGCCGAGACGGCTGCCTGCTGCACGGTGCGCCCGAGGTCGGGCGGCAGTGAGGCGATCGCTTCCCGGAAGGACGAGGAGTTCACCAATGCCTGGCGGAACTGGGAGATGTCCGCCGGAGTCAGCCCCGACGCCTCGACGACAGAGGCCGCGTCTCTCGTCGTGAGTTCTCTGGCGACCGCGGTGAGGACGGCGACCCCGAGGGCGCCACCGAGCATGCTGGACATCTTGAACACACCGGCAGCGGTGCCCGCAAGGTCGATCGGGACCTCTCCGACGGTCGTATTGGCCACCGGGGTGCTCACCAACCCCAGACCGAGCCCGATGACGATGAGTGCGACAGCGAGGTACTCCGTCGAACTGCGCGTACCGAGAGAACCGAGCAGAGTCAGGCCGGCGCTGGCCACGACGAGCCCCACCACCGCGGGAAGCCGTCCGCCCCGCCGGATCGCGAGCCTGCCGCCGAGCGGAATGAAGAGGAAGACCCCGACGGTGGCGGGCAGCATCAGCACCCCGGACTCCACCGCGCTGTAGCCGCGCGCGTTCTCCAGCCAGAGCACGAGGAGGAAGCTCATCCCGGCGAAGGTGAAGTTCATCGTGAGGTTGGCCGCGAGCGCTCCGTTGTAGGCCCGGATCTTGAACAGCTTCAGGTCCACGAGCGGCTGGCTCACATGGCGTTCGACGAACCACCACACGACCGACAGCACCACGGTTGCCACGAACAGCGCCACGATCAGCGGGCTGCCCCATCCCAGGCTCGGCCCTTCGGTGAGCGCGTACAACAGTGCGAAGACCGCAAGGACGATGGATGCCAGCCCCAGCCAATCGATCGTGTGACCGGCCTTCTCGTCGCGGGACTCCGGAGTCGTGACCCGGACGACCACGAGAGTGATCGCAGCGAGCGGCAGGTTGATCCAGAACAGCCAGCGCCAGCCGAGGCCGTCCGTGATGACCCCGCTGAGCGCGGGCCCGACGGACAGCCCGCCCCAGGCCACCGTCTGCCAGATACCGAACGCGGTGGTTTCCGCCTTTCCGGAGAACTCGGGCGGGATGAGCGCGAGCGAGGCCGGCAGAATCAGCGCAGCGCCGATGCCCATGAGACCACGGCCGAGGACCAGCCATCCGATGTCGGGCGCGAGCGCGGCAGGCACGGAGAAGGCGGCAAGCAGCACCGTGCCCACCTGAAGCATCCGGCGGCGGCCGAAGAGATCGCCGAACTTGCCGGCGGTGATCACGAGGGCACCGGTGACGAGGCTGAAGGCGTTGTTCGCCCACTGCAAGCTCGACAGGTTGCCGCTGAACTCGTCGGCGATCTGCGGGATCGCCACACCGAGGTCGCCGAACGCAAGCCAGACCATCCCTGCGGCCGTGCAGATCGCAAACAGTGAGACCCACCGGTGCGCGACCGCGGGGCTGCTGGAAGGGGGTTCGTTCATGGCGATGCTCCGGCTCCGTGCCCTCTCCGTTGGCTGCCCGTGTTTCCCGGCATGCGCACGGAGAGTAACAACCCCGTCGGGTGGCAGCGCGTCTGCCGCGCCGCCCGGCGATCAACTCGCCGAAACGCGGTCGCGCATGCTGCCGATGCGCTCCTACGGGAGCTCCGCCGGGCCCTGGCGCGCGGCGGAGCGGATCTCTCTGTACGCCTGGAGATCACAGCCGCAGAGTGCCGCTGCAGGACTGCGGTGCCCAATCCGCCGACCGAGGTGAACCGCGATGACGCTGCGTACACCACCGGACCGGCCAGCCGCTCATCATCCGGGCGGACGAGAAGAACCTCGTTGTGCACGCGGGGATCTGCGGCTACCCCTGCCGACGCTCAGCCTCTGATCAATCCGCCACGAACTCGGCGACGGGGCCACCGCGTCCGCTGTCCCAAATCCGCGCCACGGACGAGCCGCTCATACCCTGTCGTGCGGCTCCGAGCAGAACCCCAAGGCACGTCCGCACGCGAGCGGCTCAGCTGATCTGCTCGCCGGCATACCCGACGAAGGCAGCCCAGGCATCCGGGGCAACGGCGAGGCCGGTCCGGAACGCCCCGGACAGCGGGCAGAGGACCGCCGGGTACGAGACCGTGCGGCGAGTTGTCGACTCCGAACCGAGCCGCGTTGCGGCGAGCAAGGGCCGGGCTGCGTTCGACCGTGCCAAGGCCGCCGCCACCCGCAAGCACCGCGAAGACGCGCCCCCGATTCCGCCCTGCCCCCCGCGTCCCCCGGAGGCACCTCGTCCGCCGCTCCACCGGAGGGACTGAAGTTTTCCCGGCGTGAGGGCCGTCAGGCAGTGCCACACCGCTGACCG
>NZ_LGCN01000120.1 GCF_001279005.1 Streptomyces caelestis | reverse complement strand
AGTGATCGCGGCGGGCAGGCAACCGCCGAGGACGCGTTCCAGCGGCGAGGCGGTGTCCACGACGGTGACCGGGATGCCGCGGGCGGCGCAGGCACCGGCGGCCCCCCGGATGAGCGTCGAACCCGTCCCGGTGAGCGCGTTCGAGTAGGTGGCGCAGGCGCTACGGCAGGTCCGGGCCGACTGCCTCCGCGATCGGCCGGCAGTCGCCCGCGACGCCCGGCATCAGTAATCCGCGCAGGTACGACACGCCGTTGGCCCGCAGGGCGCGGCGGCGGTGGACCGGTGCGAGGTCTGCGGCGAGTTCGGCGAACACCGCTTCCCTCTGCTCGGTGTCTGTCACCTCTGGTACCGCTGCGCCACTGCCGCGAAGGCGGCCTTGGGTTCCCATTCCATGTCGGGGTAGGTCTGCCCCCGGCGCCCTTCGAGGAGTTTGACGATGCCCAGGCCGGCCCGGTCCAAGTCGTCCCTGGGGTCGCCGTCCGGGCGGTGCGGGTAGCCGGGCAGGGCGAACAGGAACACGAACGCGCTGTCCACGCCCTCGGTCTCGAAGATCTCCAGCAGTTCGCTCAGATATGCGGCCTGACCGGCCTCGTCACGCTCGTACACGCCGTTCAGCCGTACAGGGGCCTTGGTCCTGGGGTCGTGCTCGACCACTTCCAGCACCCGCCCACCGCGGTCTCCCGCGCCGCGGTAGGCCGCGGTGCCGAACCCGGTGACGGCGAGTGGCTTCGGGCCCCGGGCCAGGGTGCGCACCGCGTCCCGGAACCGGTCGGCGACCTCGGCGGAGCGGATCAGCTCGAACGTCACCACGTCGAAGGGAGTCCAGTCGACCTGCTCGAACTGGATGGACGCGTAGGTGAGCCCGCCCTGGAAGCGCTCGCGGACCGTGGCCGCGGCGTCGCGGAGGAACGCGTTGATGCGCACGCCGAGTTCGCGCATCGCTTCGGCCCGCCGCCCGGGTTGGCTCATCAGCTGCTCGACCCGTTCCTCGGGGCTGTCTCCGGGCAGGAACCCGCGGTTCATCACGCTCAGCTCGACCCCTGCGACGAACACGACTGTGGCCCCCTGCCGCCGGAGCCGTTCCGCTCGCTCGGCGCAGTCGCGGAAGAGAGCGAGGATCCGCTCCGGATCCAGCTCCAGCGGATAGGGCGAGAACCAGACCTCCAGGCCGAGCTCGGCGGCGGCACCGGCGGCCAGCTCCAGCCGGTCCGGGTCGCCGCCGATGATCTGGACCGCGTTGCAGTGCAGGTCGTCGCGGATGATGGCGAGCTCGCGCCGGACCACCGCGGGGTCGAAGTGCTCGCGGGACATCCGGCCGTGCACGACGAATCCGGTGTCGTAGGTCATCCCTCTTGCCCGCATGGTGACGTCCTCTCTGTCGGTCTCGGTCGGGTCGAGACTGACAAGAAAAATGCGTACGCGCAAATTTACGCGAGCGCAACTTTGCGGGCGCGCAGCGCCGTATGGAACGCTGACGTCGTGACGACACCACCACGAGGGCTGCGGGAGCGGAAGAAGCAGGCCACGCGCGAGGCGCTACGCGAGGCGGCCCTGCGCCTGGCCGTGGAGCGCGGACCCGACCAGGTGCGGGTCGAGGACATCGCCGAGGCGGCCGGGGTCTCGCCGCGCACCTACAACAACTACTTCGCCAGCCGCGAGCAGGCGATCGTCTCCGCCGTCACCGCGGACCGGGAGGCGCGCATCGCGGCGGCGGTCGCGGCCCGGCCCGCAGGAGTGCGCCTGGCCGACGCCGTCACCGAAGCGGTGGTCGAGCAGTACACGAACACCGGCGAGCGCGAGCACAAGGCGCTGCTGCTGATCACCACCCGGACCGCGCTGCGCGACGCGTTCCTCGACACCGCCGCCGGCATCGAGCCCCCTCTCACGGCGGTGATCGCCGAGCGCCTGGACGACGCCGAAGCGCACACGGCCCGCGTCCTCGCGGCAAGCGTGGCCGCGGCAGTTCGCATCGCGCTGGAAGGCTGGCTCCGGCCGGCCGGGAAGGCAGAGGCCGCCGAGAGTCTCGCCGCCGGGGGACTGGTCGTGCCCTCCGGCTCACTGCCCGACCGGCTCCGCACGGCGCTGGCCCCGCTCGCGCCCGCGTTCGACGCCGCCGAACAACACACCCAGCCGTGAAGCCGACCCGACTACGGCCACGCACCAGCCGGCCGCGCCGCCGCCCTGAACGGACAGCACTCCCAGAGCCTGTCCGGCGGGCACGGGGCGGGACCCGCACCGCGCCGTGCCCGGCAGCGACGCTCCCCCGCACTCCCGCCGGACTCCGCGTGACCGTGGGCCGTTCGACAGCCGAGGTCCACCTGGCCGGCGAGCAGGTCCTCACCCTGAGGTTCTCCCCGCCCGGCGGCGGACCGTGGCGGCTGCGGGCCCGTACGACGGGGTCAGGGCGCAGCGAGTTCGCCGTCGTGGCCTGGAACCCGGCCCCGCAGGACATCCGACAGGGAGCCCGGCCGGCGCCCCGGGCAGCACAGTGTGCTTGATTCCCAGGCCGCACGCGGCCTGAAGGCCGACCCACCCGCACGCCGACGGGCCCCGCGCCCCCGTACCGCGTGGCGCGGGGCGACAGCCCCGCGTCCTGCCCGAGAGGCGGACGGTCCCCGGCGGCGCCTTGGGGACTTCTCCGCCGGCCGGCGTCAGGCCAGGGGGACCGTGCGGGGCACGCCCCGGCGGAACACCGTCCAGGTGCGGAAGCCGATGTCGTGCAGCACGCGCACCACGTCCGGGTACTGGTCGCAGACGCGCTCGGGGACGTGCGCGTCGGAGGCGAAGGTGAGGGGCACGCCGAAGTGGTGGGCGCGCTCCAGGAGGTCGTGCTCCGGGTACCAGCCGCCGTGCATCTTGGTGCCGCCCGAGGTGTTGACCTCCATCACGGCGCCGGCGTCGCGGATCGCCCGGAGCATCTCGTCGGCCGCGGCCGGCGCGGGGACGGTCCCCAGCCGCGGGTGGTTGCCCTTGAGGGCGTCCACGTGCCCCATGACCTGGAAGAGCCCCGAGCGCGCGCACTCCGCCACCGCACGGAAGTACCGTCCCTTGATCGCGGCCAGTTCGTCCTCGCCGTCCTCGAGGGTCTCCCAGCGGGTGGTGTCGAAGATGTCCCGGCCCTCGAACATGTGGACGGAGCCGATGACGTAGTCCAGCGGGTACCCGGCCAGCTCCCTGGAGTAGGGGTCCATCCGGCCCCGGAAGAAGTCCGCCTCGGTGGAGACGAGGATCTCGATGCTGCGGGCGAACTCCTCCTTCAGCGCCAAGGCCTCGGCTATGTACGAGGGGAACTCCGACTTGGGCATCGCCACCGGGGGCAGCGCGTGGTCGGCCTCCTCCGCGAACATGGGGGTGTGGTCGGACAGGCCGAGCACCTTGACGCCCTTGTCGAGCGCCGCCGTGACGTAGTCGCGCAGCGAACCGGTGGCGTGCCCGCACCGCTCGTGGTGCGTGTGAAGGTCGATCACCGGCTCACACCGCCAGGTATCCGCCGTCGACGGGCAGGTCGGTGCCGGTGATGAAGCTCGCCTCACCGGAGAGCAGGAACGCGATCGGCGCCGCGATCTCCTCGGGATCGGCGAACCGCTTCAGCAGGAACTTCCCGCCGTGTTCGGGCGCCGCCTCGGCCGTCGCCCGGTCCAGGCCCAGGGCCTCGCGGTGGAAGCGCTCGTTGTTGGCGTTCCAGACGGTGCCCGGGCTGACCGAGTTGACGCGGATGCCGCGCGGGGCCAGTTCCTCGGCCGTGCACCGGGTGAAGCCGAGTACGGCGGACTTCCCCGTGTTGTACGTCAGGTAGCCGCTCTGGGAGATGTGCGCCGAGATCGAGGCCATGTTGACGACGGCCGCGTCGGCGTCGCGCTCCGGGAGGCCCGCCACGAACTCACGGGTGACGAGCGAGAGTCCGACGATGGTCGGGTCGAGCGCGGCGTGCCAGTCCTCGGCGGTCGCCTCCAGCCCCTTGAAGACGAACCCGGCAGCCAGGTTGACCAGCA
This sequence comes from Streptomyces caelestis, assembly GCF_001279005.1. Lineage (GTDB taxonomy): Bacteria > Actinomycetota > Actinomycetes > Streptomycetales > Streptomycetaceae > Streptomyces > Streptomyces heliomycini. Next base: position 213,895 of record NZ_LGCN01000120.1, on the reverse strand, counting down.
GTGTCGGCCGGTCCCAGCCGTCCGGGAGGTCCGCGAAGGCGGCCTTGACGGCCGCGGTGTCCATGACGTCGCCCACCGCGAGCCGGACCTCGTACCCCTCGGCCGTCCACTTCTCGACCGCGGCCCGGCCGTGCTCCGCGCTTTTGTCGTAGACCAGGACCCGGCAGCCCTCGGAGCACAGGCGCTCGACGACCGCGGCTCCGATGCCCTGCGCGCCGCCGGTCACCATCGCGGTGCGTCCGGCGAGTCCTCGTGCCCGGCCCCTCATCCTGCCAACTCCTTCGTGGTGGTCCATCGTGCGACGAGGCGGACGGCCTCGTCGCGGTCCAGGTTCTCGGTGGCTCCGTGCGGGGACAGCGTCCGCCCGGCGCCGTCGGTGACGTCCGGGTCGGTGGCGAGCGCGGCCACCGCGTCCAGATCCACGCCCGCCCGGACCAGGGCCCGGCCGAAGGAGGTGCCGTCCAGGCCGTCGCCGTCCCCGGCGGTGAAGTACCGCCAGTTCTGGAACATGCCCTCCAGGTGCCCCGCGGACAGGTGCACGGCGTTGCGCCCCTCCGAGAGCTCGATGCCGTGCTCGCGGGCGAGGGCCCCGAGGGCGCCCCGCAGCGATCCGGGTGCGGCGTGGAACGGGTGCAGGGCGCCGAGCACCTCGTCACGCAGCTCCGCCACGGGTCGCTCGCTGTGGCACTCCAGCAGGCCGACCGAGGCGTCCGGGGTGCGGTACCCCTGGTCCAGGGCCGGCAGGAAGCCGTTGAGGACCACCGTCGGCCGGCCGCCCACCTCGGTGACGGAGGCGTACGAGCCGGAGCCGAGCTTGTTGATGCCCGCCTCCCGGCAGCGGTCCTCCAGCGCGCGCGGCGACAGGCCGCCGTGCGCCATCGCCACGTAGGCCGGAAGGACGTCGCGGACGCCCGCTTCCTCCCGCAGGGCGTCGAGTTCGCGACGGGCGCCGGAGGTCAGCGCGGCGACGCCGTCGACGGCCACCCGGTGCAGGCGGGGATAGTGCAGCAGCAGATCGCCACGGGCGGCGAAGTCCGCGGCCGGGACCACCGCGCAGCGCAGGACGGTCACTCCCTGGCGGCCGAGTGCCTCCACCGCCGCCGCCGACATGTCGGCGGCGTGCGGGGCGGCCATGACCTCGGGCTTGACCACGACGGCGACGTGGCTGCCGCCGTCGGGCGCCGGCGCCTGCGGCCGGCCGCTGTCGGCGCGGCGCCGGGTGTCCGGCGCCGCGGCCGACAGGGCGCGTACCTCGTCGGGTGTCACCACAGGGTGATGCCCGTCTCTATCAGTTCCGCCGTCAGGTCGCCGGAGCTCGCGACCGTCTTCTCCACCAGCTCCTTCAGCGCGGTCTCGTCCGCGTCGGGGGAGGTGACGACGACCTCGTCCGGGGCCTCCAGCGGGGCTTCCTTGGAGGTGAAGATGTGCACCTGCGAGGGGCCGCCGAACCGCTCGTGGACCTCGCGGGCCAGGCGCATGGCCATCACGTTGTAGATCTTCCCGGTGTGGTCGAGCGGGTTCTTGCCGGCGGGCGCCTCGATGCTCATCGGGCGCATCGGGGTGATGAGGCCGTTGACGCGGTTGCCGCGGCCGACGACGCCGACGTCGCCGGTGTCGGCGACGGAGCCGATCGCGGTGAGGTACGGGCGGCCGTTGCGGTCGGTGGCGTTCATCAGCATCTGCACGTCCTGGATGCCGAGCGAGGCCACGTACGCCTCCAGCTCCTGCTGGATGACGGACTTGCGGGCCCAGTACTGGTCCATCGTCTCGATGTGGGCCGCGAGGAACGGCATGTTGACGACGAGGCTGAACGTGTCCCGGCGGCGGCTGCCGAAGACCTTGACGTCCCAGCCGGTGTCGGCGTGGCGCTTCTTGAAGTCGGCGCCGTTGATGAGGTTCTCCAGGCCGAGCACCACCGTCTCCAGGCGCGACAGCGGCGCGTAGCCGTGCAGCAGGTTGGTGTCGTTGGAGACGAGGCCGGGGGCCCGCAGCGGCACCAGGTCGGCCGCGGAGGCCGGCTGGTAGCGCGAGACGCCGCGGCCCGAGCCCTGGTGGTCGACGATGCCGAGCTCGACCACCAGGTGGCGCTCGGGATCGAAACCGGTGGTGACCTCGGAGAGGACGTCGGCGGCGGCACGGAACATGATGTCGTGCACCGGGATCTCGGTGGAGCCGACGCGGTAGGCGCCCTTGCCGAACACCTTGACGCGGTACGGGGCGGTGATCTCGCCCCGCCCGAAGTCGACGTCGGCGCCGCCGCCGTACAGCGTGACCTTGTCGAACCAGTGGTGGGCGACGCCGCCGAACTCCTTCAGGCAGTGCTGGGAGTAGTAGCGGGACATGCGCTCCGCCATGGCGTCGCACATGGTGTCGGGGTGGCCGACGCCCTTGCGCTCGACGAGCTCGTAGGGGAGGTCCTCGACGGTGCGGGAGTCTCGTTCGATCGACAGCATGGCCATCTCTTCTCGGGTGATGAGGGGGAGGTGGGAGAACGGGGGGCGGTCAGGCGCGCCAGGGGCGCGGCACCCGGCGGGCGGACGCCTCGTGGGTGTCGGCCCAGCGCCGGATCGACCGGTACAGCACGTCCCGCGTGTCGGGGACCCGGACGGTGACGTCGAAGGGGTCGGTCACCGACAGGTAGCCCTGGTAGGCGCGGAAGGCGGTCACCTTCAGCACCTGCGCCCGGTCCAGGTACTCCTCGGCGAACGGCAGGTAGAAGCGGTTCCACTGCTGGGGCGTCACGTACGGCAGCCGGTCCAGCGGGGTCACGTCGTGCTCGGTGCGCCAGTCGTTCAGGGCCTCGAGAACGGTGTCGAAGGCGTCGCCGACCCGCTGGGCGCCGTCGCCCCGGCCGAGCACCGACAGCCGGTGCCCCTGCGGTGGACCGGAGTCGAGCAGCCGGGTCACGTGCTCGGCGACGTCGTCGGTGCTGACCATGTCCAGCAGGCCCTTCTCCTCCGCGACGAGCGCGGGCACGGCGCCGTTGCACATCGCGGCGGGCAGCCAGAAGAAGCCGCTGTAGCGGTCGAGCGCGCCGTCCGTCCGGGAACCCATGACGATCGGGAAGCGCACGATGTCGGCGCCGTCCCGCTCGGCGTTGACGATCCGCTCGGCATGCGCCTTGGACCACTCGTAGGAGTTGCGGTAGGCGTCGCGCGAGGGCGAGGTGATGTCGCCCTCGAGGCCCGTGACGAAGGACGAGGACAGGTGGACGAAGTGGGTCTCGGGGCCGGCCAGGGAGAGCACCGCGTGCAACGGCACGACGTTGGCGTCCTCGGCGTCCTCGTCGGGGAGGTTCCAGCGGGTGTCGGCGGCGCAGTGGACGACGGCGTCCCAGGGGCCGCGCAGCTCCCGCGGCGGCTCCTCCGTGCCGATGTGCCAGGCCCAGTGGTGCTCCCCCTCGCCGCCGCGGCGGCTGACGCCGTGCGGTGTGCGGCCGGCCGCCCGCAGCGCGCGCATGACGGCGCTGCCGACGGCTCCCGTGGCGCCGGTGACCAGGATCCTCGCGGGCACGGTCACGAGACCGCCGTGATCCGCCGCTCGATGGCGTGCAGCATGTGCTCGGCGTTCTCCCGCAGTGCCTTGGTGGCGACCGGGTTGAGCATGTCGGCGAGGAGCGGGATGCCTATCTCGAAGTCGACGACGAAGGTGACGACCGAGGTGCCGTCGCCGGTGTCCTCGACGCGCCAGTACCCGTTGAAGACGTCGAGGTCCCCGGAGACCTGGTCGAAGGACATGACCCTCGCGTCGTGGTCGAGCGTGTCGGCCTCGATCCACTCCAGGACCGAGCCCTTGAGCAGGACGGACCACTCACTGGTACGGGCCCCGGTGTCGGTCTCGCCGATCACGGTGACCGACTCGACGTTCTCCATGTAGGCGGCGTAGTCCTCGAGGCGGGTGACGGCCGTCCAGGCCTCGGCCGCCGGGGCCTTGATCGGCAGGTTGACCTCGACATGCGGCATGGTGGTGTGTCTCCTTGTGTGGTGCCCGGGGTGGGTTCCGTGGCGTCCGGCGGCAGCGGCGGGGCGTCAGTCGGCCGGGTCGAAGGTGATCTCACGCCCTGTTCCGAAGCTGCCGACGACCTCGTCGCAGACCAGGAGGGACGGCGGGTGGTGGTGGGCGGCGAGCGAGTCGAGCGCGAGCCCGGCCGCCTGCTGTCCGCGCCCGTAGAGGCGGCTGCCGACGACCGGGGTGAGGAGGGACACCACCCGGTCGCGGGTGTCGCTGAGGGTGGCGCGCAGGCCCACCGCGGCGGCCATGGCCGCCGCTCCGTCCAGGGTGCCGCTGTCGATGTCCGCGGCGAGCTGACGGCAGGCGCTGCCGAGGGTCAGCAGTTCGCGGGTGGCGCGGCCGAGCAGGGCGGTGCGCGGGCCGAAACGCCGCGAGACGTTCACCCCGTGGTACGCCGTGTCCAGCAGGCCGCTGAGGACACCGTGGTACGTGGCGGTCAGCAGCACCGAGAACCAGGCCATGCCGGAGGTGACGTTCTCGTCGATGACGTCGGCGGGGCCGCGGTGGAAGACGAGCCGGTCGTCGACCTCGACGTCCCGCAGGACCAGCCGGGCGGTGTCGGACTCCCGCATGCCGAGCGTGGGCCACTCCCCCTCGGCGTCCAGTCCGGGCGAACTGCTCGGGATCAGGGCGAGGATGGTCTCGTCGGTGCCGGTGACGCGGGCCGTCAGGCAGACCAGGGTGGCCGTGGTGGCCAGCGAGCAGGGGTACTTGACGCCGCTGACGCGGTAGCCCTTGTCGGTCGGGACGGCCTCGGAGCGGCTGGTCATGAAGTTGGGGCTGCCGCCGGGCTCGGCGAACGCGGACGCCACGAGGGCGCCGGAGCGTGCGATGCCCTCCAGCAGCATCCACGTGGTGTCGCGGTGCCGTCGGAAGTAGTCGACCATCAGGCCGACCGTGAAGGCGTGCATGTTCAGGGCGACCGCGGCGGAGGGGTCGAGCCTGCCGAGCGTGCGCTGCGCCGCGGCCGTTTCGGCCAGGTTCGCGCCGGCGCCGCCGAGGTCCTCGGGGATCGGCAGCGCGGCGTATCCGCCCGCGGCGAGGTCCTTGATGCGTTCGGCGCCGGTGACTCCCTCGCGGAGCCGGGGCGGCGTCCACGCCGTGCTCCAGCCGGCGTCCAGCAGAGCCCGGTGCGGCGGCACGCCGTCGTCGGGGTGTCCTGCCGTGTTCTCGGCAGCCGTGCCCATGGTTCTCCCTTCGCCCGTCACGGACCGGCCGGCCCGGTGGCCCGCGTGCCCGGCTCGCCGTGACGGATCGACTCTAGGCAGCGCGGAGGCCGTAGTTCAGCGGGTGTTTCTTTGTGCGGAACGCGAGATCGCGCAAAGGCGGCTCCGCCGGTCGTCACCGGCCTGGCACGGGCCTCGCCCGGCCCGTCGTCACAGCCCGAGCAGGGTGAAGAACGCGTCCGGCACGGGAGCACCGGGCGTCACGCGGACGGTGTCCCAGCCGAGGGCCGCGGCGGGTACGAGGTCGAGTTCGGGCGAGTCGCCCACCATCACCCGGCGCTCGAAGTCGCCCTCGCCGATCCGCCGGAACGCGCGGGCGTCGGGCTTCTTCGGGCCGCCGTCGGCGGTGAACAGTCCCCGGTCGAAGATGTCGGGCGCCTCGGCCTGGCGCAGCAGATCCCACATCAGGGTGCCGGGCAGGTAGCAGTTGGACAGGAGCCGGAGCGTGTGGCCCGCCTCGTGCGCCCGGCGCGCGGCCTGCGCGACCGGCGCGCACAGGACGTATCCGTCGGGGTCGGCGCAGCCCAGCGCCCGCCACAGGGCCCCCTCCACCGCGGCCCGCTCCCGGACGGCGCCCTGGGCGCGCAGCGCGCCCTCCATCAGGTCGAGGGTGGCGGGCTGCGAGGCGCCCGGGTCCGTCATGACCTCGTACAGGGTGCCGTACACGGTGTGCACGACGGCGCCGGCGGACCCGGTGTCCAGCTCGAGCGCGTCGGCGAGGACGGCGGTGAACCGTTCCGGGCCCGGCAGCGGCCGGGACGTGACCAGGGTGTCGAAACAGTCGAAGACGACGAGCGCGGACATGGGTGTCCCTCTCTGACGGCGTCCCGGATCCGGCGGCGTACCGCTCAGGACCAGGAGAGTTTGCGGTGGTCGGCCCGGAAGAAGACGAGGGTGACGGCGGTGAGGCCGGCCGTGAAGGCGCAGAGGACGCCCGCCGGCAGCAGGACGTCCGCGACCCCGCCGCCGCGCAGGACGACCTCGTTGAAGCCGCGCATCGCCCAGTAGCTGGGCACGGCGGGAGCGAAGGGCTCCGCCCAGTCCGGCATCGCCGACTGGGGGGTCAGGGCGCCGCCGAGTCCCGCGAAGACCAGGGCCAGGATATTGGCGATGACGCTGAGCTGGGAGATCGTGCGGCACAGCGCGACCAGCGCCATGCCCACCATGACCACGCAGAGCGCCAGTGGCAGCGCCACCACCACCAGGGCGAGGAGGGAGCCCGTCACCCGCAGGTCGAACAGCGCTCCCCCGGCCCCGAAGATGACGGCGAGCTGGAGCACCGCGGCGGCCAGCGGCACGACGACGCGCGCGGCCAGCAGCTCGACCGGGCGGGCGGTGCTCGCGCGCAGCCGGTCCCAGGTGTTCCAGCCGTGTTCGCGGAACATGGCGAAGCCGACCACGTTCACCAGGAAGAAGAGGAACATCACCGCCATGCCGGGGACGCCCTGTTCGGCGCCGTTGGCGTCGGCGGCCTCGCCGCCGGCCCGCAGGGCGGCGCGGAACAGCGGCTGCATGAAGCCCATGATGAGCAGCGGCATGACCGTGCGGACCACCAGGGGCGCGGGGTCGCGCAGCAGCAGCCGGACGTCCTGCCGGACGAGGGCGGTGATCCGTGTCAGTGCCCCGTCACGCATGCTGCTCCGCCTCGATCCTGTCCGTGTTCGCGTGGTCTTCCCCGTTGCCGCCGTGCTGCCCTCCGGTGAGCCTCAGGAAGACGTTGTCGAGGCTGGGCCGGACGACGCGCAGGGCGGACAGCCGGGCGGCGGCGTCGCCCAGGGCGGCCAGCACCTGGGCCGTGACCAGGTGGGGCTGTTCCACCCGGACGAGGAGCGTGTCCCCCTGCCGGGTCACCGGCCAGGGCAGGTCGAGTTCGGGAGGCGCGCCGGAGAAGACCAGTTCCACGGCGCTGTCACCGTGCCGCCGGACCAGGTCGTCGACGGAGCCGCGGGCGATGACGCGCCCTCCGTGCAGGACCGCCACGTCCGCGGCGAGGTCCTCGATCTCGGGGAGGTAGTGCGTGGAGTAGCAGACGGCGGTGCCCTGCGCGGCCAGCTCCCGTACGTGGGCGACGAGGCGGGCCCGGGTCTCCACGTCGACACCCGCGGTGGGTTCGTCGAGGAGCACCAGCCGCGGCCGGTGGATCAGTGCCATCGCGGTGTGCACACGGCGCTGCTGGCCGCCGGAGAGCCGGGACGCGGGGCGGTCCATCAGCCCGGTGAGCGCGAGGGGTTCGGCGACCTCCTCGGTGCGCCGCCGGGCCTCCTTGCCGCGCAGGCCGGCCAGTTCGGCGAAGAACTGCAGGTTCTGACGTACCGTCAGGGGCGGGTAGATGCCCAGCTCCTGCGGGGCCAGGCCGAGTTCGCGGCGGGCCCGGCGCGGATGCCGCGTCACGGAGTGCCCCAGTACCTCGATCTCCCCGGCGTCCGGCCGCACGAGGCCCGCGATCAGGGACATCAGCGTGGTCTTGCCCGCGCCGTTGTGTCCCAGCAGGCCCACGATCGTGCCCTCGGCGATCTCCAGGTCGACGTGGTCGAGGGCGGTCGTGCCGCCGTAGCTCTTGCCGGCTCCGCGCACGGAGAGGGCCGGTGGCCGGCTCCGCGCACGGACCGGCCCCGACTCAGTCGGCACGGCGCGTCCAGGCGTCCGGCAGCAGCGGGGGCAGACCGACGCGGTCCATCAGAGGCTGCCAGGTACGGGCGAGTTTGAAGCCCTTCATCATGCCGCTGCCGGACCGGACGTCGGGCAGCGGTTCGGTGTACCCGAGCTGCGCCTCGGTCTCCGCGAGGTGGTCGCGCAGCCGCTGGAGCCACGCCTCGCCGCGCTCACCGGCCGCGTCCAGCCCCTCGGCGGCGAGCGCCGTCCCGGCCTGTGCCTCCTCGACGGGAAGACCGGCGAAGGGATCGAAGGCGGCCTCGTCGTGGCCGTACATCAGCTCGCCCTCGGTGCGCAGCCCGCGGATCGACAGCGACAGCTGGATCAGGTCGTACGCCATGAGGACGGCGACCTCGTCCTGTCCGGCGGCGACGGCGCCCTCGACGTCCTCCAGGCGGGCCCGGCAGCCCAGGAGGAGACGGGCGGCGCCGTGGCCGCGGAAGGTGAGCAGCCGCCGGAGGTCGGCGGACGCGTCGGCGGGGCCGGTGGCCGTGTCGCCGGTCACGGTCGTGGGGGAATGCGTCACGCGGGAACCTCCGGAGCCGGGTGGGCGACACCGAGCCACACCATGTTGTGCGTGAAGAGCGGAAGAAGATCCTCGGGGGGCGCGGCGCCGGCCGGCCCCGACCAGACGACGCCGTCGCTGTCGGCGGCCGGCAGGCCGAGCCGCCGTACTTCCAGGGCCCGCAGCTGCCAGCGGTCCACGACCGTGCGGTCGTCCAGTTCCGTGGCCCCGGCGCCGGTGGCCCAGCGCAGCACGGTGTGCAGCGTCCCGGCGGGGCCGACGAGGCGTTCGACGGCGTCGAGGCAGAACGGCACCCGCTCGCGGGGATCGGCGGGCGTCAGGACGGTGCGCAGCAGCCGCAGGTTCTCGTGGTCGCCGAGCACCTTCAGCTTCTCGCCCGCCCACTTGGCGGCGAAGTACAGTTCCCCGCCGTCGGCCGCACGGGCGTTCAGCGCGGCGACGACCGCCTCGCGGGCGCGGACCGCGGCCGTCTGCGGCTTGGCGTCGAGCAGCCAGCGGGCGGCCCGGGCGAGCCGGTGCGCCTCGACCACCCACCACTCCCGCAGGACTTCCGCGAGCCACGGCCCGCGCAGCCCCGCGTGCCAGTCGTCCCAGGGCTCGACGACCGCGAGGGGCAGTCCGAGGGCGAGCCGGGAGACGGTGCTGAGGGTACGGCGCCGGTGGTTCCAGGCGTCCTCGGTGACGCTCTCGAAGCGCGGCCACGGCTCGGCGGTCAGCGCGGCGGCACTCGCCCGGACGGTGCTCGCCCGGCGGATGCCGATGTCGATCAGCGTGCCGTGCTCGTGGGACTGGATGGGGAAGCGCTTGAGATTCTCGTTCTCGACGAGCACCAGGAGATCGAGGTCGCTGCGCACGTTGCCGAAGCCCGCGAGCACCGACCCGGCGGCGACCGCGAGGGCCGGCGTCCCCATGCCCTGGTCGGCCTCCTTGAGCACGGCGTCCTTGCTCAGTCCCCGCAGGTCGAGGAAGGCGGCGAGGCGCCTCTCCAGGACATCCGGTTCGGGGAACGCCGCAGCGCCCGGGGAAGTGGTCTCCATGCGTCGGTGCACCTTTCGGATACGGACGGCGAGGATGATCACCCTGTCAAGGGCGTCGTCCGGGTTCAACGCGTGTTCCGGCAGCCGGAACACCGCTTCACAGGGACGCGCGCGGGGGGCTAGAACCGTGTCCCGACAGCTGCGGACCGTCCGCCCCGCCGACCGGCGGCACTCCCGTGAGGGGCACCGCGTCGTGCGGTCCGCGATCCGCCGGACCACGGAAGAGGACGGCTGCGCACATGACCGCGAACACCGGTGACAGGACGGCCCGGGAGGCGCTCACCGCCATCCGGCGGCACCTCTCGCCGCAACTGGCCCTCGTCTACGGCATGAACGGCTCGGGCGCCGTCGAGGCGCGGGGCGAGGGCGCGCGGATGCACCTCTCCGACGGCCGCACCGCGCTCGACTTCGGCAGTTACGCGGTGACGCTGCTGGGCCAGCGCCACCCGGCCGTGGTGGCGGCGGTGCGTGACGAGCTGGACGCGATGCCGGTGTCCAGCCGGGTCCTGGGCAACCGAGCCACCGCGGCGCTCGCCGGGGCGCTGGCCGGCTGGGCCGACCCGGGCCGCCTGACGAAGGTGTGGCTGGGGCTGAACGGCGGCGACGCGGTGGAGGCGGCGCTAAAACTGGCCCGCCGGGCCACCGGCCGCCGGCGGGTGATCGCGGTCGAGGGCGCCTACCACGGCAAGTCCATGGGCGCGCTGGCCGCGACCTGGAACGCCCGCTACCGCGAGTCCCTGGAGCCGCTCCTCGGCGGGGTGACCCACATTCCCGCGGACGTCTCCGCGGTGCCCGGCGCCTTCGAGGGCGAGGAGGTCGCCGCCGTCCTGTTCGAGCCCGTGCAGGGCGAGGGCGGCGTACGGCCCCTGGACCCCGCGTTCCTGAAGGCCCTGGCCGACGCGGCCCGCGCCCACGGCGCGTTCGTCATCGCCGACGAGGTGCAGACCGGGCTGCGCCGCTGCGGCCCTCGCCTGGTCGGCACCGACCTCGGTCTCGAGCCGGACGCCGTACTGCTCGGCAAGGCACTGGGGGGCGGGGTGCAGCCGGTGTCCGCCGTGGTGGCGACGCCGGAGCTGTACGCGCCGCTCGCCGCGGACCCCTTCGTGCACACGACCACGTTCTCCGGGCACCCGCTCGGTGCCGCGGCCGGTGTGGCGGCGCTGCGGGTGGTGGAGGAACTCGCCCCGCGCGGCGCACGCCTGGCGGAGGTCCTCGGCTCCGGCCTGACCCGGCTGGCGGAGCGTCACGCCGGTCTGGTCACCGCGGTGCGCGGACAGGGCCTCCTGTGGGGCGTCGAGTTCGCGACGCGGGCCGCCGCCGGCGAGGTCCTGATGGAGCTCGGCCGCCGGGGCCTGGTCGTCTCGCCCTGTCTGGGCCGGCCGGAGGTGCTGCGGCTGCTGCCGCCGCTGGTCGCCACGGACGAGGACGCCGAGGAGGCGCTCGCCCTGCTGGACGCCGTCTACTCGGCGGTGCCCGACGAGTTCCGGACGCCGGCCGCCGCGGCCCGGCCCTGACCGTCCGACGCCCCGCTCCACGACCGTCCGGGCCGGGCCCCGGCAGCAACGCAAGGAGGACGAGATGAGCACGGAACCCGGCGCACCGGCCGGAACCCGGGACGCACGAGAGACACGGAGCACGCGGGAGACACAGGGGGCGCCCGACCAGACCGGCGTCCAGTACCGCTACCACCGCGACCTGTTCCCCGCGCTGCACGACTGGGAGAACACCGAGCGGGCCATCGTGGAGTTCACCGGCGAGCAGGGACCCGACGGGCTCCTGGGCCTGGACCAGATGGGTCACTTCGGCCCCCAGGGCTGCGACGCCGTGGTCGGCGCCGTCGTCGCCCGCCTGGGCCCCGGCCGTGCGGTGGACCTGTGCGAGCTGGGCAGCGGTTTCGGCGGCGCGCTGCGCTACACCGTGGACAGGCTCGCCGCCGCGGGCGTCGAGGTGCGGCGCTCCTACGGTGTCGACCTCGTCGCCGAGCACTGCGAGGTCAGCGCCCGGATCAGCCGCGCACAGGGCCGCACCACGATGACGGAGCTGTGCGCCTCGGCCACTGCCGTGCCCCTCCCCGCCGCCTCGCTCGACCTGGTGCTGGTCACGGGCTCGATGCCGCACTTCCCCGACCCGGGCGCCGTACTGCGCGAGGCGGCGCGGCTGCTGCGGCCCGGCGGGCTGCTGGTGCTCACCGAGGAGGTGAGCCTCACGCCGGACGGCGAGGAGCCCTCGGAGGCGTTCCGCGCGATCCATCCGCGCGGCGTCTTCTTCACCACGTCGCTGACCGACCGGACGGACCAGCTGGCCCGGGCCGGTTTCGGCGACGTGGAGCGCAAGGACCTGACCGACTGGGCCGTGGCACTGCTCGCCGACCGGCTGAAGGTGGTGCGCATCTTCCGCGGGAGCGTCGCGAACATCTACGGGGGAGCCTCGGCGGACCTCATCCGGGACACCCTGACCGCGGCCCGGGAGGAGTACCTCGCGGGCAGACTGCTGCCCACGCTGTTCGTGGCCGGGAAGCCGTAGCCGGGAAGGACGGCGGGTGCCGTACGCCGTCAGGAGGCGGTCAGCAGTTCGGGGTTGCGCTGCAGGGCGCGGGAGACGGCGGCGCACGCGGCCTTGAGGTGCGCGGCCGCCAGGCCCACGTGGAACCCGGCCTGCGGCCCCGCGACGGCCAGTGCCCCGGCGACCGCGCCGGATGCCGTCAGCACCGGGGCGGCGACACCGACCACGCCGGGCACGCCGCGGACGGCCGCGAAGCCCTGATGCCGCACACGGGCCGACTCGACCTCCCGGACGCGCGCGCCCCGGCCGGCCACGGTGTCGTCCTCGGCGCCGAAGGCACGGAACACCCTCGTCGCGGCCCGGTCGGAGGCCCGGGTCTCCTCCGTGCCCAGTCCGCGGCCGGGTTCGTGGGCGCGCCGTACGGCGTCCACCAGGACGGCGTCCGCACCGGTGGGGTCGGCGATGAAGACGAACGCGCTGCCGTGGGTGAGCCGGTGCAGTTGTTCCGCGTGCGGGAAGGCGATGTCGCGGAGCATGAGCTGGCGGGGCACCCGGGCCCCCAGCATGAACAGGCCCATGCCGAGTCTGAGTCCCTTCTCCCCGCGCTCCAGCATGCCCTCCTTGACGAGCTCGGTGATGATGCGGTGGGCCGTCGCCTTGGGCATGTCGGCCCGGCGGGCGATCTCGGAGAGCGGGAGTTCCGGCTCGCCGGACCGGAAGGCGCGGAGGACGCCGAGACCGCGCGCGAGCATGGAGCGGGAGCTGTTATCGACGGACAAAGGGATGACCTCCATGGCGGGGCGGAACGGTGGTGCGGTGCCGGCCCGGTACGCGACGGGGCGTACCGGGCCGACGCGGGCTCCGGGAGGGGGAGCCGCTACGCGGCGAGGGCGCCGGCGGCGTGCCGGTCGCGCAGTTCCTCGGCGTGGGTGACGACCTTGCGGATGCCTTCGGCCCAGGCGTCCATCAGGTCGGGGCGCTCGTCGGAGTACGTGGGCAGCCGCAGCGCGCGGGCGATGTAGGCGTCGACGCCCGGGAACTCGTCGCCCCGGTACACGCGGTAGGTGTTGTCCCCGGGGTGGTACGTGCCGGGGTGCCAGGACGGGCTGCGGAAGGCGGCCTCGCGGTGCAGCGGAGGCGAGGTGGGCCGGGTCAGCGGGACGCCCTCGGCCCTGACGGCGGCCGTGAAGACGTCGACGGGCAGGCCGCCGAGCTCCTCGGCGACGTAGAGGGGCTGGTAGCTGACGTAGTGGGCGACGCGGTCGACGTGCCGCTGTCGCACCGGCGGGGTGATGCCGGGGATGTCGTCCAGGAGGGCGCCGAGCCGGCCGTAGTTCCGCTCGCGTCCTGTCAGCACGGTGTCGAGCCGGGCGAGGGCGCCCCGGGCGAGGGCCGCGCCGACCGGGTGGATGCGGTAGTTGAGGCCGAAGCCGGTCCGGCCGTAGGCGCCGTACTCGTCGCTGGTGACGTCCTCCTCGCCGCGGTCGATGCAGTGACCGAGCATCACCGCGCGCTCGTAGATCCTGCGGTCGTCGGTGACGAGAACGCCCCCCTCGCCCGCCGTGACCTGCTTCTTGGCCTGGAGGCTGAAGGCGGCGACGTCACCGTGGCGGCCGACCGGCCGGCCCGAGCACTCCGCGCCGTGCGCCTGGGAGCAGTCCTCGACGACCGCGAGGCCGTGTTCGCGGGCGAAGGCGGTGATGCGCTCCATGTCGGCGGGGAAGCCCATCAGGTGGGTGACCACGACGGCCTTCGTGCGCGGCGTGAGGTGGGCGGCGAGCCCGTCGGGGTCGAGGATTCCGGTGTCGGGATCCACGTCGGCGAGGACGGGGACGCCGTTGCAGGTGAAGACCGGCATGGCGGTGGCGAGGAAGGTGTAGGCCGGGGCGATGACCTCGTCGCCGGGACGCAGATCCAGGCCGAAGAAGGCCGAGTGCAGGGCGGACGTGCCCGAGTTGACGGCGAGGGCGTGGGCGGCGCCGAGGCGCTCCCGGTAGCCGTTCTCCAGGGCCTGGACCTCGCCCTCGCTGCCGTTGTAGGTGATCTCACCGCGTCGCAGCAACGCGGTGACCGCTCCGATGTCCTCCTCGGTGATGTTCGGCCACTTGGGCCGCTCGGCCGGGGTCAGCAGGGGCTCTCCGCCGAGGAGCGCGAGTCGCGTCATGCCCGTTCCTTACTGAGTAGTTCTCGGATGTCGTGCGGGGTCCGCAACCGCAGGCAGGGCACGGAGCGGGCCTGCATGCGGGCGAACAGTTCGGTGTTGGTGCGCCGGACCACGGGGAACTCCCGGTGGGCCCAGAGCACGAGCTGCAAGGCGCTGCCGGGGCGTTCGCGGTTGCCGTTCCACAGCTCCTCCCGCGTGCGCAGCCGTCGTACGGTGCGACGCAGCAGCCGGGCCGTGGTGGTCCCGCGGGGCGGGTCGACCCAGACGACGGTGTCGGCGAGTTCCTCGAGGACCGGGTGGGCCGCGCCGTACTGCCCGTCGGCGATCCAGCCGTCGGTGCGGTCCAGGGCGGCGACGTCGGCGAGGAACTCGTCCTCGGGACGCCGCTGCCAGCCCGACGCCCAGAACATGGCGTCCAGCTCGTAGTGGGGCAGACCCCGGGCCTCGGCGAGGGCGCGGGCGACGGTGCTCTTGCCCGCGCCCGAGGGGCCGACCACCCACACCCGGCTACCGGTCGTGCTCACGTCCTTCGCCCTCCTTCCCTTGCCGGGGGCGGTACGGGGACGTCTCCGTCCAGGAGCCCGGTCAGCGCGGCGGTTCCGTCGTGCAGGGCGGAGAAGTCCTGCCGGAGTTCGACGCCGGGCACCTGTGCCGCCAGGCGGGCGAGGAGGTCCTGCCGGACCGCCGGCGGGACGGGGCCGAAGAACGGCAGCAGGAAGTCGGCGTGCTTGACCACGGTGGGCAGTTCGTTGGCCGTGAGCCGGGCCAGGGTCTCCTCCGGGCCGAGGGGCACGACACCGGGTTCGGGGTGGAACCGGGGGAAGACCAGGACCCCGACCGGCGCCTCGGCCAGCAGCTCAGGGCCGCCCGCGAGGTCGCGCAGTTCCGCCGGGTGGAGCAGGCGGTCGGTGTCGCCGGGCAGTCCGACGGCGGCGAAGGTGTCCCCGCGCACGGAGACCCGACGGGGCCAGCCCCGCCCGGTCCAGCCGCCGGCGTCCGCACGGACGGAGACGTCGTCGTTGCCGACGAAGCGGAGCCCGTGACGCAGGGCGGACAGGACGGTGGAGGTCTTCCCCGCTCGCTTCGCGCCCAGCACGAGCGCGCCGTGCCCGTCGTCCCGGGCGACCAGCCCGGCGTGCAGGAAGACCTCCGGTTCCTCCGCGTGCATCAGCCGCAGCAGGATGCGGGTGAACCGGACCAGGTTGTGCCACAGGAAGGAGCGCGGCATCGCCGGGTCGAACAGCACCTCGCGGGCCGTTCCGTCGTACCAGAGCCGGGTGGGGGGTTCGGTGGCGCTGGTGATGACCACCTCCTCCCCCGCCGGCCGCTCGCGGTCCGCGGTCCCGATCCGCCAGCGGGCGTCGTCGGGGCCGTCGGGCCCGGGAGCGACCCGGACGTAGGGGCCGAGCAGCTCCCGGACGTACGCGGCCGCGTCGCGGCTCACGTCCAACGCCACCGCGTGCCCCGGGGTGCGGCACACGTACCGCGTCATCGCGGTGTCCCCTGCGGAGCTGTGGCGATGACGTCGGAGAGGATGCCGCGGACCGCGCCGGCGCCCTCGGCCCGCCAGCCGAGGTACCACTCCAGGATGCCCGGGGCGCGCCGCGCGACCTGCCGGAGGTAGTCGGGCGACGGGACGAAGTTCAGCTCCAGCACCGGGATGAGGGAGCCGAGTTCCTCCGGTGTGAGCGGCTCGCGCGCCGTCGCGGCGGCGAGGACCGCCCGGGCCCGGTCCGGCAGGACCTGGAAGCCGCCGCGGGCCTTGCGGGGCAGGAACAGCAGTGCCCGTGCCACGTCGTAGACGCGGGAGCGCAGCTGCAGCGCGTCCCAGTCGAGGACGCAGGCCAGCTCCCCGCTGTCGGAGTACAGCAGGTTGGAGCCCGCGACCTCGCCGTGGGTGAGGACCTCGGGGAGGTCTCCGTACCCGGCGAGTTCGGTGCGGGCCCGGCGCAGCACCGCCGCGTAGGCGCGCCGGGCGCGGGCGCGCACGGCGGCGCTCACGTACGGGGCGGCTATCTCGTCGACCTCGTCCAGTGCCGCGTGCGGGGGCCGCTCGGTGGTGAGCCAGAACTCCAGGTTGCGGGTGGAGCTCTGGCCGTCCGCGGGCAGCCCGTCGACCGGGACGCGGTGCAGTGCCGCCAGGAAGGCGCCGGCCTGTTCGATGTCGCCCGGCCGGCCCGAGTCGAAGGGCCGGCCCTCCCGCCAGGGCCGCAGTTGCCAGACGGAGCCGTCGTGGACGGCCGAGCTGCCTCCCTCCGCCGTCGGCACGGGAACCGCGACCGGGATGCCGGCGGCGGTCAGCCGGGGCAGGGCGGCGTGCTCGAAGGCCGTCCACTGCGGGGCGACGTCCCGCCCCAGCCGCTTGAGCGCGTACTCCCCGCGCGAAGTGGACACGCGCCAGACGGTGTTGACGCTCTCCCGGTTCAGTGACCACGCCCGGTGGGCACCGAGGCCGTAGCTCCGGTCGAGGACGCGGGCCACGCCGGGGTCGCGATCGGGCAGCCAGGAGGCGGGGTCAGGCATTCCCGTCGACCGCCTGCAGCGCGTGGTGCTCGCCGGCCTTGCGCACGAAGGCCTGGAAGTCGTGCAGTGCCTCGGACTCCTTGGCCCCCGTCTTCGGGCTCTTGAACAGGAAGGCGCAGACGGGGTCGATGACGCCGACCATGCCCTGGCGGGAGGCGCTGTGCGCGGTGCGGACGGCGTTGGCCAGCACCGCGGCGGCATTGGGGCTGTCCTCGACCTCCAGGCGTACCTCCATGTGCACGGGGGCGCCGATGATGCTCTCGCCCTCGATGCGCAGGAAGCACACCTTGCGGTCGCCGAGGTGCTTGACGAAGCCGTTGGGGCCCGCGGCGACCTCGCGGGAGTCGATGCCGGCGTTGGCGAGGGCCTTGCGCTTGGAGACCTGCTTCGAGCGGGACCTGGCCGGGTCGGAGAGGTTCAGGAAGTCGGTGTTGCCGCCGACGTTGAGCTGGTAGTTGTCCTTGACCTCGACACCGCGGCTCTGGAAGAGCTCGATCAGGGCGGTGTGCAGGGTGGTGGCGCCGAGGTGGCTGCGCAGGTCGTCACCGAGGAGGGGGGCGCCGTGCTCGGTGAACAGGGCCACCAGCGCGGGGTCGTTGGCGACGGGCTCGGGGGTGGCGTTGACGAAGCCCGCGCCCGCCTCGGCGGCGGCCCTGGCGTACGTCTGGACGGCCGCGGTCGAGCCGGTGGGCAGCAGGCAGACCACGACGTCGGGTCGTGCGGCGGCCAGGGCGGCGGCCAGCGACTCCGGGGTCGCGACGGCGGTGGCGGGATGGGCGTCGACGGCGTCGCCGAGCGCGCCGTCGAGGCCGTCGAGCAGCGGGCCGGCCTGGACGGTGACGCCCAGGTGCGGCACGTCCACGTGGCGGACGGCGGCGGTGCGTCCCGCGTACACGGCCTCCGAGAGGTCCTGGCCCACCTTCAGGGCGTCGACGTCGAAGGCCGCGACGAACTCCACGTCGCCGAGACGGTGACCGCCGATGTACTCGTGCATCACGCCGTTGGAGGGGCCGGGCCGCTCCCGGTCCAGGACCACGGACTGCACGAAACTGGAGGCGCAGGAGCCGACGCCGGCCAGCGCGACCCTGATCACGTTGTTACTCAATGTATTCCTCCGGACGTATACCTGACGATCGTCAGGGATTACTCGGCGTACTGGGGCATCTCACGCGGCGTCGAGGCATCTCACTCGGCCGAGGATCGGTGCGAACAGTGGATCCGGTCCAGCAATGTCCGCCCGGTTTCGGCAAACGTATATCAGTGGACTCCATTTATCCACCAAGAGAATCCAAAGAAACGTGAGGGAATCTTTCCGGCATGCGCGACGACGATATTTCCACACGCGCCTCATCGCGCATCATGCTGAATTCGGGCACCCCACGCAGGCCCCGGAAAAGCATGGAGAAAGGGAGCGTGAATGGGCGTCGCGGATCGCCCGTGAACCCTCGGGAAAAAACGGGAGGGGTTTACGGCGGGTGTGGGTCCACGAGATCATCGGCGCCGGGTGAGCGGCGCCGGGGAAGAGAACGGGGCGGCGGCTCCTTTCCGGACGGAGCAGCCCCGCCTCACGATTGCCGTCGTGCCGTGGAGGCCCTCGCACGGCACGACGGCGTCACGTCACGGTGAGCCCGGCATCGACCATGAGGTTCTCACCGGTGATGAAACCGGCCTCCGAGGAGAGCAGGAAGGCGACGGCGGAGGCGATCTCCTCCGGGTCGGCGGTGCGGTGCAGCATGTGCCGGCCGCCGATGTCCGGACGGGCGTCCGCCTCCTCGCGCGACACTCCGTACTTCTCCTTGTAGCGGCGCGCGAGGTTGTCGCTCCAGACCGTTCCCGGGCTCACCGCGTTCACCCGGATTCCCGCCCCGGCCAGGTCGGTGGCCATACACCGGGTCATGCCGATGATGGCGGCCTTGGTGGCGCTGTAGGTGACGGACCGGGGCTGCGCGATGTGCGCGGAGATCGAGGAGACGTTGACGACGCTGCCGCCGCCGGCGGCCTCCATCAGGGGCGCGCTGTGTTTGACCATCAGGGCGTGGCCCATGATGTTGACGTCCGTGACGCGCCGCCACTCCTCCACGGTGGCCTCGATCCCGCGCGTGATGAACGCGGCGGCGCAGTTCACGAGGAGTTCGACACCGCCGAACGCGGTCCGTGTCGCCTCCACCGCGGCCACCACGTCGCTCTCCTCGGAGATGTCGCCGTGCACGAAGCCGACGTGCTCACCGCCCGGGCGCCGTGCCAGTTCCGCGACCGCGGACTTCCCGAACTCCTCGTTCGTGTCCATGATCATGACGCGGGCGCCCTCCTCGACGAGGCGCTCGGCGACCGCCCTGCCGATCCCCTGGGCGCCGCCGGTCACCAGGGCGGGCCGTCCTCGCAGTCCCTTCACGTGCTGGTCCCTCCGGATTCCGTGCTCAGCTGCCGACGACATCGGGCTCGGCGGGGGCGCCGTCGGTGAGCACGGCGCGAAGCCGGGGCGCCAGATCGGCGGGCACCAGCCGGTCCGTGGCGGCGTCCAGCTCGTCCAACGTCCACCACCGGTGACCGGAGACCGTGTCGATCTCCCCCTGGCTGAAGCCGCTGGTGTCGACGGAGAAGTGGGAGACGCGGCAGAGGTAGAACCGCTCGCGGCAGTCGTAGGTGTTGCCGCCCCAGGAGGCGACGGCCTCCCGGTACCAGATCTGGGGGCCGATCTCGAACTCCGTGCGTCCGGTCTCCTCCTCGACCTCCCGGCGCAGGGCGTCCTCGGGGGACTCCCCCTCCTTGATGCCACCGCCCACCGGGTACCAGAAGGTCTCGCCGTTGGCGTCGTCCACGCTGGAGAACAACAGGAGCCTGTCGTCCTCGTCCAGCAGCAGGGCCCGGGCGCTGTAACGGATCTGCGGGGTGGTGGTCACGAGGGGTCTCCTGTCTTCTCGGCACCGGCGCGCGGGGCGAGCCAGGCCGCCAGAACGTCGCTCTTGTAGGTGGCCGGTGTCCACGTGCCGTGCCGGGCGGGCACGGCGGCGGCCAGTTCGCCGAGCCGGCCCTTGACGTCGCCGGCCGGCTCGGGGCTCGGGTCCGCGGACAGCCACCGGCCGCGGTACGCCGTGTCGGGTACGAGGATGTGCTCGGCCAGGGCGGCCACGGCCTCCCCCTCGGCGACCGGGCCGGACAGGGGCCGGGGGGCGCCGGTGTTCTCGAGCAGCACCAGCGTGTCGATCCGCGTGGAGGCCAGGAACTCGACACCGGCCAGACGCCGCATCTCCTCGTTGCTGAGCGAGATCTTGCCCTTGGGGTCCGGTCTGCGGACGGCCGCCTCACCGTGTCTGATCAGTCTGTCCTTCTCGCCGGGCTCGATACCGAGACCGGCCGCCGCTTCCCGGGTGAGGCGGGTGGACAGCGGCAGACCGACCACGGCCCATTCCGGGCCGTCGGCCAGCAGCAGGCACCGGTCGGTGGCGACGCAGTGGCCGCCCGCGCGGGCGAGCTGGACGGAGGCCGAGGTCTTGCCGGCGCCGGAGGGGCCGGCGAGGACCACCCCGGTGCCGTCGGGCAGGACGGCCGCCGCGCCGTGCAGCATGAGCGCGCCGCGGTCGACGAAGTGCTCGCGCACCAGTTCCCGCATGGTGCGGGTGACGACGAGTCCCAGCTCGTGCTCGTGCGCGGTGACGATCTCCCAGGTGAGGAAGTCGGTGGTGATCAGGGCGTGCGGGAACTCGTGCCCCTCCTGCGAGACGAGGACGAACGCTCCGTCCTCGTTCCGATGGCAGCCGTACCACCAGCCGGCGTAGGACTCACGACGCTCGGTCGCCCGTCTCGCGGTCAGCTCCGCGAGTCGCGACGGGGAGCTGACGGCTTCGATGTCGATCCGTGTGGCGGCCCGGTCCGGATCCTCGCGGGCGAGACGGTGCTGGCTGCTGACGTAGTCGAGGACCCCGGGATCCTCGGCCCGGACCCGTAACTCCAGGTCGTGCCAGGTCGTCCGGGTCTCGCGTGGTAATCCCAAGGTGAAACGCCTCCATGACGCGGAAGAAGTGATCGTGCGGCACCGGCCTGCGGGTGCCCTATCTCCCTCGCGTACCGGAGCCGAAGGCGGTCACGATCGATCCTCCTGTGGCGGATATCTCCGCAGGAGCTGCTTCTGCGCAGGAGCGCGTTCTCTTCAGCATTCCGCTTCTTTCTGTTGCGACAGACAGCGATCACCTCGGCGGATATCCACTGCGACACTTGCCTTCATGTCACGGCAGATCCTCACCGCATAACCGGATCACCCCCTGAAAGGCATGGGAGGGACCGGGCAACAATTATCGGTTTTCACTGACTGGGCAGAGGGCGAACCGGCCGGTAAGTTACTGACCCGTTAGCCTCTGGGTCTTGCGTGCTGACCCCATGGGGTTTACGGACTGCAAGCGATCATCTCAAACATCATTGAAACTTTCAACGCTCCAGTTCCCTTTCGGCGCGGGCGAGTGGGGCAGTTCCTTGTACGAAGGACCACCGGCACGCCGATTCGGCCTCCTCACCCCTTCCGATAATGTGGCGCGAAATCGGCGCAGACTTGTCCGGTGTGGGCAGGTTCAACCTTTTCCGACCTCGGCCGAACGATGCCGGGCCGCCCCGGAGCCCACCTGACATGGCGCGGTTCTTGCCATGGGCCGGCGGTGAGGCGAGCGGCCGGCGGACCGACCGCGAGGCGCTGTCGAGCGTGAACTAGTGATGTCACTAGTCGGTCGCCGGAGGGGCACCGTCAAACCCGTCTCCGTGAGGCGGCCGTCCAGGAGGGGGCTGCGGTACCGGATATGACGAAGGCCACTTCCTGCGCGCCGCCCGCACGAGGGCCCGCGCGACGATCCGCCCCGATTTCCTCGACCGGGAGACGACCTCGCGGCCCGTCTCCGGGAGGACGCCGATGCCCAGGACACCGGCTCCCCTCGCGTGTTCGCCGGACCGGGACGTGTGAACGCCGGGCGGCGCCGGCGGCCGGAGGGGGCGGGCCGCCGTCCGGGCGGTCGTCGGCGGCGTGGCCGTCCGCACCGGCGTTGCGGTGCGGACGGCCGTGCGTGCGGTGAGGGCGCCGGCCGACGAGACCCCCTTCAGCGCACCGGAGCGACGACGTGACCTGTGCGGTCGTCATGTCCACCGCCGACCTGCGCCTGCACGACCAGCCGCCGCCGCGCGCCGCGCTCTCCTCGGCCGACGAGGTGGTGCCCGGCCCCCGGCGGACGTTCGCTCTCGTGCAAGCACCCGTGCACCGGTGGACTCCCGCCGTTCTCCGGTTCGTCCTACCTTCGGCGACCGACCGCACCTGGCGGACGGACCGGACGTGGAACGGCGATGAGCATGGACGAGCGAGCGGATGCGGTGGACCCCGGTCCGGGGCCGGGCGGCGGACACCTCGCGGGGAACACGGTCCCCGCCGTGCGCCGACGGCAGGCCATGACCGGCCGTGACCCCTGGGAGGCGCACCGGTCCGCCACGCCGCTCGAACTCTTCCTCGACCTCTGCTTCGTCGTCGCCGTGGCACAGGCCTCGGAGGGTCTGCACGAGGCACTGACGCACGGACACCACGCCTCGGGCGTCCTGCGTTTCGCGCTGGTCTTCTTCACCGTGTGGTGGGCCTGGATGAACTTCACCTGGTTCGCCTCCGCCTACGACCCCGACGACGCTCCCTACCGGCTCACGGTCCTGGTGCAGATCACGGGATCCCTCGTCCTCGCCGCCGGCGTCGGCCGTGCCTTCGAGCACGGGGACCTGCTCGTCATCACGCTCGGGTACGTGGTGCTGCGCACGGCACTGGCGGCGCTGTGGCTCCGGGCCGGACTCTCCGACCCCGGCCGGCGCAGGACGACGGTCCGCTTCGCCGCCGGGGTGACGTCCTGCCAACTCGGATGGATCGGGCTTCTGTTCCTCCCGGAACAGCTACGGCTCCCGGGCGTCGCCGTGATGATCGTGGCAGAGGTCCTGGTCCCCGCGTGGGCGCAGTCCGCCGGAATGACCCCGTGGCATCCGCACCACATCGCCGAGCGCTACGGGCTGTTCACCCTCATCGTCCTCGGGGAGTCCGTGGCGGCCGCCACGGTCGCCGTCCGGGGGGCGTTCGACCGGCATCACGGCACCGTCGCGCTGTACGCGCTGGCCGGCGGCGGCCTGCTGACGGCCTTTGCGATGTGGTGGCTGTACTTCACCAAGCCGGCGCACACGCTGCTCTCCATGACGCACCGGGCTCACCACAGACGTTTCACCTGGGCGTACGGTCACTACCTGATCTTCGCCTCGGCCACTGCGGAGGGAGCGGGGCTGGCCGCCTACGCCGACCATCTCACGCACCGTACCGGCACGTCGTCCGCGGGTGCCGCCATGGCGGTCACCGTCCCGGCCGCCGTCTTCCTGACCACCGTGTGGGCGGTACACCTGCGGCCGCACCAGAGGCGGACGGCCGAGTGCGTGCCGTTCGCCGTCGCCGCCGCCGGCGTCCTGCTGGCCTCGTGGTCCCCGGCGCCCGCGCTCGTCGCCAGCCTACTTCTGAGCGGTCTGGTCGCCGTGGTCACCGTGCGCCGGCCGGAATGAGACAAGCACACGCGAAGGCCGCGCGGACGTCCCTTCCGGGGCTCGCCGCGCGGCCTTCGCGTGTGCTGCCGTCGACCGCGGCACCAGGGGGTGGCGCGCGCCGCGTCACGGATCGGTTCCGCGGTTTCCCCCGCCCGGGGAACGACGACGGCGCGGGAAGCGCCGTCGGTCCCGACGGCCGTCGCCCCGGCCCGCTTCGCACCGAAGCGCTCCGTCTCCGGGTCGATCGTCTCGTCCGCGCCGGCCACGAGCGTCCGGGAAGACTCGGTCCGCCGCGCCGCGTCCGAGGCCCTCTGGGTGAACACCCGTGCGAACAGGGGCCCTTGCACACCCGTGCACCGGCTCCGACCCCGCCGTGCACGGTGGCACCCGCAGTGCGCTGCCGGACAAACTCCAGTGCGCTGACCAGAAACCGGACCGGTACGGCCCGACGTAGCGTCACCGACGGAGCGACCGCGGCACGTATTCCTCGTGCACCTCGCCGATGTCCCGTCCGGAGTCGAGCGCGCGGCCTTGGCGGAGATCCCACGCTGCACACCCTCAGGAGGTTGTCGAAAGGTGTCCACGATGCCGGTCGGCGGGCTGATTCCCCGCGCCACCGACGACGCGGCGGACCTCGTCGTCCGCAATGCCAAGATTCACACCGGTGACCCGCGCCTTCCCCGGGCGGAGGCGATAGCCATTCGCGACGGTGTCGTCACCGCCGTCGGCGACGACAAGGACGTGGCCGGCCAGGTGGGTCCCGCCACGCGCGTGGTCGACGCGCTCGGCCGCAGGATGGTCCCCGGTCTCAACGACGCCCACCTGCACGTGATCCGCGGCGGTCTCAACTACGTACTGGAACTGCGCTGGGACGGCGTCCGCTCGTTGCGTCAGGGCCTGGCCATGCTGCGCGAGCAGGCGGCCCGTACGCCCCGGGGCCAGTGGGTGCGCGTGGTCGGCGGCTGGTCGGCCGAGCAGTTCGCCGAACGGCGGTCGCCCACCGTCGCCGAGCTGAACGCCGCCGCACCGGACACCCCGGTCTTCGTCCTGCACCTCTACCAGTCCGCGGTCCTCAACCGCGCGGCCCTCAAGGCGGTGGGTTACGGCAAGGACACCCCGGAGCCCCGGGGCGGGCAGATCATGCGGGGCCGCGACGGCGAACCCACGGGCATGCTGCTGGCGGCTCCCAGCGCGCTGATCCTCTACTCGACGCTGGCCAAGGCGCCGGTGCTGGACGAGGAGCACCGCAAGACGTCCACCCGCCACTTCCTGCGGGAGCTGAACAGGTTCGGTCTCACCTCGGCGATCGACGCGGCGGGCGGGTTCCAGAACTTCCCCGACAACTACGGGACGGTGACGGAGCTGGCCAGGGAGGGCGAGCTGTCCCTGCGCATCGCCTACCACCTGTTCCCGCAGACCGCGGGGCAGGAGATCGACGACCTCACCCGGTGGATAGGCATGGTCCGGCCCGGGGGCGGCGACGCATGGCTGCGTCTCAACGGCGCCGGCGAGAACCTCACCTGGGCGGCGGCGGACTTCGAGAACTTCGCCCAGCCACGTCCCGAGCACGCCCCCGGCTACGAGGTGGAGTTCGAGAAGGCCGTACGCCTCCTCATGGAGAACGGCTGGGGGTTCCGCCTGCACGCCACCTACGACGAGACCATCCGCCGTGACCTGGCCGTGTTCGAGAAGCTCGCCGCGGAGGGCCTCTTCCCGGGCGGCAACCGCTGGCTGTTCGACCACGCGGAGACCGTGTCGGCCGACAGTCTGGACCGCATCGCCGCCCTCGGCGGAGCCCTGTCGGTGCAGAACCGGCTGTCCTTCCAGGGCGAGGCGTTCGTCCGCCGCTACGGGGCCGGCGCCGCCGCGGACGCCCCGCCGATCCGCGCGATGCTGGACCGGGGCCTGACCGTCGGCGCCGGCACCGACGCCACCCGGGTCTCCTCGTACAACCCGTGGGTCGCGCTGCACTGGCTGGTCACCGGCCGCACGGTCGGCGACCTGGCCGTCCGCCCACCGCACAACCGCGTCGACCGGGAGACGGCACTGGCGATGTTCACCACGGCCGGGGCCGCGCTCACCGGTGAGCAGGACCTCAAGGGTGTGCTGCGTCCCGGTTTCCTCGGTGATCTCACCGTGCTGTCGGAGGACTACTTCTCGGTCCCCGAACCGGAGATCGCGCACATCGAAGCCCTGTTGACGGTCGTCGGCGGCCGCATCGTCTACGCCGCCGGCGAGTACGAGGGCATCGACGAGCAGCTGCCCCCGGTGACGCCCGGATGGAGCCCGGTGGCCCGCTTCGGCGGCTACCAGGCGAGCCCGGTGCCGGGCGGGCCGGGAGTCCGCCAGGCCGAACTCCTCGGCGAAGCCGTCGCGGAGTCGGAGCAGCACCGCCGGTGGCGCGCCCGCCGCGGCCTCCTTCCCGAGCACGACAGCCCGGTCCTCGATCCGTGCTTCTCCCCCTGAGCCGGGCGTACCGCCTCCGGGCCCGGCCCCGGACCTTCCCTCCCGGATCGCGGACGACCGTCCGTGACCGTCGCACCCTCTCACCGAAAGGCATACCCATGGTCGACATCGCCGAGGTCACCGCTGCTCCCAGCCCCGACCTGCTGACCCCCGACAACTGCGCGGTGCTGTTCATCGATCACCAGCCGCAGATGTTCTTCGGCACGGGCAGCGGCGACCGTACCGCGATCATCAACGCGACGGTCGGTCTGGCGAAGGCCGCCAAGGTCTTCGACGTACCCGTCGTCCTGAGCACCGTGGCCGCCGAGTCCTTCTCCGGCCCGCTCATGCCGCAGCTGGCGGACGTCCTGCCCGACCAGAAGATCATCGACCGCACCACGATGAACGCCTGGGAGGACGTCGCCTTCGTCGAGGCGGTCAAGGCGACCGGCCGGAAGAAGCTCGTCGTCGCCGGCCTGTGGACCGAGGTCTGCGTCGTCCTGCCCGCGCTGTCCGCGCTCGCCCAGGGCTACGAGGTCTACGTCGTCACCGACGCGTGCGGCGGCGTCAGCCCGCAGGCACACGAGCACGCCGTCCAGCGGATGGTCCAGGCCGGCGTGGCGCCGGTGACCTGGGTGCAGGTGCTCCTCGAGCTCCAGCGCGACTGGGCGCGCACCGGCACGTACCCGTCCGTCATGGACGTCGTGAGGGAGAACGGCGGCACCTACGGTCTCGGGGTCGTCTACGCCCAGGCCGTCATCGGCGAGCACGCCGCCGGCTGACCCGCTCCCCACGGTTGACGACGGACGTCAGGAACAGGCACATGGCAATGGACGACGGACTGTTGGTGCTCCGACTGGTGGTGGGACTCCTCATCGCCGGGCACGGAGTGCAGAAGGTCAGTTTCCGGCTGGGGGGCAGCGGACTGGCCGGGGGAACCGAGGAGTTCCGCCGTGACGGCTTCCGCGGCGGGAGGCTCACCGCCCTCGCCGCGGGCGGCAGCCAGATCGGTGCCGGTCTGTTCCTGGCGGCCGGCCTCCTCACTCCCGTGGCGGCGATGGCCGCCGCGGGAGTGATGACGGTGGCCGGCACCGTCAAGTGGCACAAGGGGCTCTGGGTGCAGAACGACGGCTACGAGTACCCGCTGGTCCTCGTCACCGTCGCCGCGGCCCTCGCTCTCACCGGCCCGGGCCGCTGGTCGCTCGACCACCTCCTCGGGCTGCTCCCGTGGCCGCTCTGGGCCTCCCTCGCGGCCGTCGTCATCGGCCCGGGCAGCGGCCTGATCACCCGCTCGGCGCTGCGGCACGCGCCGGCCGCGGGTGACAGGACGGACGAAAGGACACCGCATGCGCGGGCTGCTGACTGACGCCACGCACACACTCGTCCCTCCGAAGGGCGACCCGCACGGCCCCCTGCCGCCGCTGATGCTGGTGCTGACGGTGGTGACCGGTCTCATCGACGCCGTGAGCTACCTGGCGCTCGGCCGGGTCTTCGTCGCCAACATGACCGGCAACGTGGTCTTCCTGGGCTTCGCCCTGGCGGGCGCGCCGGGGCTGTCCGTACCCGCCTCCGTCGTCTCGATGGTCTCGTTCCTCACCGGAGCTCTGGCGGGAGGGCGGTTCGGCATCCGGTTCGCGGCGCACCGCGGCCGGCTCCTGACCGCGACGACGGCCGCCCAGGCCGTGCTCGTCGCCGGCACCGTCTCCGTGGTCGCGATCGCGCACGGCGAGGTGTCCGGCCCGGTCCGGTACACCCTCATCGTGCTCCTGGGCATCGCCATGGGGACGCAGAACGCGGTCGCGCGACGCCTCGGGGTCCCGGACCTGACCACGACCGTCCTGACGCTCACCCTGACGGGGCTGGCCGCGGACTCCTCGCCGGCCGGCGGGGCCGCTCCCCGCCCCGGCCGGCGTCTCCTCTCCGTCCTCGCCATGTTCCTCGGAGCCCTCGCGGGCGCCCTGCTCCTGGGGCACACCGAGCTCCTCCTCGTCCTGGCTCTGGCACTGCTGCTTCTCGTGGTGACGTCGGTGGTGGCCCACCGCCTGTCGGCCTCCGCCCCCGCCTGGGCCGGGCCACCGTCATGAGGCTCGCGGACGGCTCGTCCTGGGCGCCGCTCGCGGCGCGCGTCTTCCGCGCGTTGTGGATCGCGCAGCTGGTGTCCAACACCGGCACCTGGATGCAGACGGTCGGCGCCCAGTGGCTCCTCGTCGGGCACAGTGCCTCCCTGATGACGCTCGTGCAGACGGCCGCCAGTCTCCCGGTCGTCCTGCTCGCCCTTCCTTCCGGTGTGCTGGCCGACCGCTACGACCGTCGCAAGGTGCTCCTGGCCGCCCAGTTCTCCCTGCTCGCCGTCTCGACCGCGCTGACGGTGCTCGCGTTCCGGGGCACGCTCGCCCCCGGTCTCCTGCTCGCCCTCACCTTCCTGCTGGGCTGCGGCACCGCGCTGACGGGGCCCGCCTGGCAGGCGATCCAGCCGGAGCTCGTGGAGCGCGAGCAGCTGGGGCAGGCGGCGGCGCTGGGCGCGGTGAACATGAACCTCGCCCGTGCCGTGGGCCCGGCCCTCGGGGGCGTGGTGGTCGCCGCGGCGGGCGCGGGCTGGGTCTTCGCGTTCAACGCCCTGTCGTACCTGGGCATCGCGACGGTGCTGCTGCTGTGGCGACGGCCGGTGGCCCCACGGCCCGCCGTCCGGGGCGAAGGATTCCTGGCAGCCGTTCAGGCCGGCCGCCGCTACGTCCGGCACGCGCCCGGAGTCCGCCGGGTCCTGCTGCGCACGGCCCTGTTCGTCCCGGGCGCGGCCGCCCTGTGGTCGCTTCTCCCCCTGGTCGCGAGCCGTTCCCTGGGACTGGGGCCGGGCGGGTACGGGGTCCTGCTCGGCGTCGTCGGCGTCGGCGCGGTGGCCGGCGCCTTCGCTCTTCCCGCGGCCCGCCGCGGGCTGGGGGTCAACGGCACCCTTGCCGCGGGCTCGGCGGTCTTCGCCGTGACACTGGTGGTGCTGGCCACGGCTCCTCCTCCCTGGCTCGCGGCTGCCGCACTGCTGCCCGCGGGTCTCGCCTGGATCGGCGTGCTGTCCACCCTCAACGCCGCTGTCCAGCAGCGGTTGCCCGGCTGGGTCAGAGGCAGGGGACTCGCCGTCCATCTCATGGTGTTCCAGGGCGGGCAGGCGCTGACCGCGCCGGTGTGGGGGGCGCTGGCCGACGGACCGGGACTGACCGTCTCACTGCTGATCGGCGCCGGCCTGCTGGTGGGCGGCGCCCTGAGTGTGCGTCGCCTGCCTCTGCGCGCCGCGGACGGGGACGACCCGAGCCCTTCCGACCACTGGCCCGTTCCGCCCCTGGTGTTCGAACCCGGACCGGCCGACGGTCCGGTCCTGGTCTCCGTCACGTACCGGATCGCTCCGCAGGACTGGTCCGCCTTCACCGACCGCATGCGGCACGTGGCCCGTTCCCGGCGCCGCATCGGAGCCCTGACCTGGGGTCTCTTCCAGGACGGCGATGATCCCTGCCGGTTCGTCGAGAACTATCTGGTCGCCTCCTGGTCGGAGCACCTGGCCCAGCACCACGGCCGGCTCACGGCCGACGACCGCCGCTTCGAGGAGCAGGCCCGCGAACTGCTCGCCGAAGGCGTCGCACCGGAGGTGACCCATGCCTTCGACGCGACGTCCGGGCCCGTCGTCACAGCCGGCGGGCATGACGCGGACGGGCCTCCGAGGACCGGTCCGCCGGCGGGCCGTCGGCGGTGAGCGCAGGCGTGCCGTAGACGCCGCGGCGCCTACGGCGGGGCCCCGCACGCTGCCGGGGCGGCGAGGACTGCCGGGACGTGCGCCACTCGCCGGGTGGTGCCCGGGAACGTCCTGCGGGAAAGGTACGACACCGGTGAAGCCGTACTGGTGGTCGCAGCCGAAGCGGTTCCGTCCGCGTCTTCACCGGCCCCTCCTGCCCTGGCCCGAGGACGTCACGGTCCTGGGGCCGGACGCGACCCGGCACGACCGGGGGCCCGGCGCGGCACGCCGCTGCTCGGAGGGCACGCGTTCAGTACTCCGCGCCGCAGGCCTCCAAATCGTGGCCGGCCCGGTCGTCGGCGCGGCCGTCCAGGCCCTCGGCGCCCCGGGCCCGACGCGGCTGCGTGGGCGGCGGCGGCGCGGGAGGAAGGCGCTCGTCGGTCTCAGGCGTCGAGGAGCCGTGCGGACGTCGGGGCCTGCCGCGTCGAGCGCCGGGCGCCGCGCCACTCACGGGGGGACATCCCGTAGGCGGCCCGGAACACCCGGCTGAAATGGGCGGCACTGGTGAAACCCCATCGGTGTGCGACCGCGGCGATCGTGGCGCTTGCGTGGCCCGCCAGGTCGCGTCGGCACTCCTCCAGACGACGTCGCTGGATCCACCGGCCGACCGTGGCGTCCTCGCTCTCGAACAGTTTGTGCAGGTAGCGCAGGGATATGTGATGGGCCCGGGCGATCGTCTGCGGGGTCAGACCGGGGTCCGCCAGGTGACGGTCGATGAACGCCTGGATCCGCAGCAGCAGGGCCCGGTTCCCGCCGGGCGTGTCCGCGGTCGACCGTCCGAGGACCTCGTCGGCCAGCACACCGAGCAGGTCCACGACATTGCGGGCCATCAGCTCGCCGGTGCGGGAGTGGTAGTTCCCGGCGCCTTCCACGAGCCCGGCCAGAAAGGGCGAGAGCAGACCGCCGAGGGAGGTGTCGGGGCCGAGCGGGCAGGCCGTGACGCGCGCCAGGTCGGCCTCCCCCAGGCCCAGTACGTCTCTCGGCAGGACGAGCGACTTGGTCCGGAAGGACTGGGGAAGGTCCAGTCGGAGGGGGCGCGCCATGTCGTAGACGAAGATGTCCCCGGGGCCGAGGAGGGCTTCACGACCGTCCTGTTCCAGGCGGGCCACCCCTCTTTCCAGCAACTTGACGACGACGTACTCGTCCTGGTCGTCCTGGCTGACGAGCCGGCGCGTGCGCAGGGCGGACAGGCAGTCGCCGTCGACCGTGACGGCCTGGAGCCGGCCGAGTGGTATCGCGTGGATCGCCCCGGAGTACACCTCATCGGGGACGGTCATGTTCACGGCGCCGAAAGTCCGGGACAGTGCTTCGCGCCAGTACGCCCGCCGGTGCGGGACGGGCAGTCCGTCGGTGGTGTGGAAGCTGCCGGGGACACTTCCCTCCTGAACATACGGCGCCATGGTCTCCGCCCCTCGACTGGTGTGTGCCTACCGCACCACCGTGCCAGCCGGCCCCGGTGCGGCACATCGCGCGAATCCGCTAGATCGGCGCGACGTGGGCGGGGGCGTCTCGCGGGCTCGCCCCTCGGAGCGTCCGGGCGCGGCGACCCCGCGTCGCGGGGCCGGCTCCGTCCGGCTTCGCCGTCTCGTACGGGTGCGCGGGACCTCCCGCGGACCACCGGCGGGGACCGCGGCGCCGAAGGGGCCCCGATCCGGATGCCGATGAGGTGGGCAGGCGCGTCGTGGCAGGCGTGACGAAGGCCGGCTGCGCCGGCCGCCCCCGTGGCGCCCCGGGGTGCGCTGCGGGACCCGGCCTCGCCGTCCCCCCGGCCGGTGTCCTCCCGGGGGACGGCTCAGTCGCCGGTCGCGATCCGCTGCGCGTCCCCGAGGGCTTCCTCCGGAGTCCGCTCCCCCGCCAGCGCCGACTGGACGGCGGTGTAGATCCCGGTCGCCGCCTCGGGCCACCTGACGCCGAGTTCGCCGGTGCGGACGCGCGCCGTTTCCACGCTCCTGGTGAAGACCGTCATGGACGGGTTCCGCTCGGCGTACCGGGCGGCCACCGCGGTGCGGGAGGGCACGGTGAAGTGCTGTTCGGCCAGGGTGAGCATGTTCGAGGAGTCGTTCAGGCAGGCGAGGACCCGGGCGGCCTTCTCCTGCCGGGCCTCGGAAGAGGTCCGCGGGACCGTCCACACCTCGCCGCCGAGGGGCGTGACCGGGGTCCGTCCCGCACGGGGAACGGGCACGGGGGCCACTCCCCAGCGCAGGTTCCCGTCCTCGTTCAGGGCCGGGATCCGCCAGGGACCGTTGATCATCATGGCCGTCCTCCCGGCGGCGAACTGGTCGTGGACGTCGGCCTGGGTCCAGTTCAGCACCGACTTCGACATGGATCCGCTCTCCACCAGGTCGACCCACAGCCGGAGCGCCTGAGCGGCCTGCGGGGTGTCCAGCTTCTTCTCGTGTCCTCCGTTGGACCACAGGAAGGGCAGGAACTGCCAGCTGCTCTCGAAGGTGGCGCTCGCGTCGACCGCCATGCCGTAACGCCCCGGGCCGGTCAACTCGGCTGCGGCGTCCTTCAGTTCACCCCAGGTCCGGGGGACCGCGACGCCGGCCTCGGCGAGCATGTCCTTGTTGTAGAAGAGGGCGACCGTGCTCACGTAGGGGGCCAGCCCGTAGACCTCTCCCCGGTACGTGCCCGCGGACAGGATGCCCTCGGCGAAGCCGCCGGTGTCGACGCCGTACCGGTCCAGCGGGGTCAGTGCGCCGGTCTGCGCGATCCGCTGGAGGTCGGGGTTGTCCAGCATCAGCAGATCGGGAAGGGTCCGCGAGGACGCCTGCCGCAGGACCCTGGGGACGAGCGACGCCGGCGGGACGCTCGTGTGCTCGATCCTGACGCCGGCGGTCCTGCCGCACGCGGTGAGCATCTCCCCCCACTGGGCGTGCTCGGACGCGTCGGTGTAGTAGTCGAGCACGGTGAGGGAGTCGGCCTTGTCCGTGCCGGACCCAGCGCCGGTCCCCCCGGCGCATCCGGTGACGACCAGTATCAGCGCCATGGTTCCGGTCAGGCGGGCGGCGATGCGCCGCCCCGGTCGTCGGGCTGCTGGAAACATGCTGGCGCCTTATCGGGTGACTGTCTGTGGCGAAGGCCGGTGTCGCGGATCGGCGGACCCGGGAGGCCGTGGGAGCGGCCTCGACGGCGCCTTCCGTCCGAGCGCATTCTAAGCACCCGGGCAGCGCACCCCCGCGGGGTGTCCGGAGCGGTGCCCGCCTGTCCAAAAGCCGAGTCGCGCACGGTCGTTGCCGCTGTGGTCACCGTCCCTGCCCGGCCGCTTCGCGGATCATCGCCGCCACGCCGTCGGGCCGCGACAGCACGACGGCGTGGGAACCGTCCAGCACGTGCTCGGTGGCCGCCATGCGTTGCGCCATGAAGCGCTGAGCAGCGGGGTGGAGTATCCGGTCGGCGGTCGCGACGGCGTACCAGGACGGTTTCGACGCCCACGCCGGCGCGCCCGACCTGTCGGTCAGGGCGGCGCAGGCGATCGGGCGTTGCGCCGCCGAGAGCACCTCCGCGAGACCGCGTGGCAGATCGGCGGCGTACACCTGCGGGAACCGTTCCCTGCGGAGGTACAGCTCGTCGGCCGGGTCATCGTGGATCCGCGTGGGGGCGGCGGCGGTGAAGGTCGCGTCGGCCACCGGAGTGGGGGCGAAGCGGTTCATGATGTCCAGGACGGACTCCCCCGCGTCGGGACCGAACGCCGCGACGTAGCACAGGGCCACGACGTTGTCGGCGTCGGCGGCGGCCTGGGTGATGACCGAACCGCCGTAGTCGTGACCGACCAGCACGACGGGTACGTCGAGGGCGCGCACCGTGCTCCCGAGGTGCGCGGCGTCCTGCGCCAGCCCCCGCAGCGGGTTCGCCGGGGCGCGCACGGTCATCCCGGCGGTCCGGAGGAGGCCGGTGACCCCCGCCCACGACGAGGCGTCGGTGAACGCACCGTGCACCAGCACGATGGCCGGCGGTACGGGACTGGATCCGTGCATGCCGGTGACCTCCGACCGGGTGAGGTGAGGTGAGGTCCCAGACAAGCGGGTCCGGGTGCGCCAGGGCATCGCGTGAACGTACCAACCCGTCCCCTCAGTCGTCGGGCAGGGCCATGACCAGGTTGGCGAGCTGCACCCGGGAGTTGACCGACAGCTTGCGGAAGACGGACGTCAGGTGGGTGTTGACGGTGTGGGGGGAGACCACGAGCAGGTCCGCGGCCGACCGGTTGGTGTGCCCCTGGGCGACGAGGCGCGCGATCTTCTCCTCCGAGGGCGTGAGCGCGCCCCAGCCCCGCACGGGGCGTTGCCCGGTCGCCGCGCCGCGGCCGCTCGCCCCCGCGTCCTCGAAGGGACCCCGCACCTGTGCCGCCATGGCGTGGGCGCCCGACTCGGCGAACGCGTCACGGGCCCGGGTCAGCGCGTCCACCGCCCGGCGTCTGCGGCCCGCGGCCAGGAGCGCCTGTCCGAGGTCCGCGTGCGCGGCGGCCCGGGCCAGGGGGCGAGGACTCGCGCCGAGCAGTCGGACGGAGTGCTCCAGCAGCTCCGGATCGTTCTTCACCAGCCCGAGGGCCTGCGCCGCGATGCCCGTGGCGGTCGGCACGGCGGGGTTGCGTTCGGCGTGGGCCACGGCCTGTGCGGCCAGGTCCCCGGCGAGTTCGTGGTCCGCGCCGCGCAGAGCCGTGCGTATCGCGCAGTCGACCCAGTCGCGCAGGAGCCGCCAGCGCATGAAGGGGCCCTGCCGCTGCACTTGCCGGATCCTGTCGACGGCACGGCCGATGTCCCCGTCGGCCTCCGCGTGGACCGCTTCCAGGAAGCGCACCGCGGCGGTGTTGCCCCGGTTCGGTTTGACCGCCAGCCGTTCCCGCGCCGCGGCCAGATGCTCCCGCGCCGCCGCCGGGTCGCCGCGCAGCAGGGCGAGCCGGGAGCGGATCACGCGGCCGTTCACCTGCTGGACGCACACCTGCACCTCGTCCTCCAGACGCTCCATGGTCTCGAAGTCGGCGTCGGCGTCATCGAGCCTGCCGCGTCCCAGGTCGTGCTGGCCCTGGGCCCACAGCAGCATGGCCTGGCGCGTCGCCCCGGCGTCCGTCGCCCGCAGGAGCAGTCGTTCACCGGACTCGAAGTCGTCCATGTGCAGGTGCGCGACGATCTCTTCGGGGAGGAAGGCGGAGTCGAGGGCGCTCAGCGCGGCGAATCGTTCCAGCGCGAGTGCGTTCTCCCCCGCGTTCTGCGCGATCTCGCCGAGCCCGGCCAGCGCCAGGACGTGTGCCTCCCGGTCGCCGACGGCGCCCGCGGCGCGCAGCGCGGTCTCGCCGGCCGCACGCGCCGCGACCAGATCGTGCTCCCGGGACATGGCCAGGGCACGCAGGCCGGCCAGCCTCGCCTCGATCTCCGGCGCGGTGCCCTCCATGGCCAGGGCGGCTTCGGCCCGGCGGCGCAGCTCGCTGGCGAGATCCAGGTTCCACAGCGTTCCGCCGAGGGCGGCCTGCAGCCGGCCGAACGCCTCCAACGGCGGCCGGTCGGCCAGGAGCCGGTCGCCCGTCGCCAGGGCCTCCCGGTTCCTGCCCGCCCGTGTCAGGCAGAGGATCGCCTGCTCCCCCACGGCGAACCGCAGCGGACGTGCCGACGGCACGAGCTCCAGTGCGCGCGTCGTCAGGTCGGCCGCGAGACCCGGTGTGACCGCCAGTACGGCGTCGGCCGCCTGCCGCAGCAGCGCCACGGCCTCCTCGTCCCCGGGCAGGGCGCCCCTGAGGATGTGCGGCACCGCGTCGATCGGCTGGCGCCCCGCGGCGACGAGGCCGCGGGCGGCCTCCCGGTGCAGCGCCTTCCGGGCCGACGGCGGGATGTCGGCGTAGACCGCCTGGCGCAGCAGGTCGTGCCGGAAGACCAGGTGGTCGCCGTCGTCGTCCAGGAGTCCGGCGCGCACGGCTTCTTCGAGCACCGGGATCAGCGTGGCGGCCGGCTGTCCGCAGAGCGCGGCGGCGGCGTGGAACTCGAACCGGCGTCCCAGTACCGCTCCCATCTGCAGGAATCGCAGTGTGCCGGGCCGCAGGGACCTGAGTCTGCCGCGCACGCCCACCACGAGTCCCGGCGGGACGAGGTCGTCCGATGCCTCGTCGGCCCGCAGCCCCGCGAGCATCTCGACGGCCAGGAACGGGTTTCCGCCCGCTCCTTCGAGCAGGCCCCGTACGCGTTCGCCGGCGGCTGCCCCGAGGGTGTCACCGGCCAGTTGGGCGATGGCCGCACCGGACAGGGGCCCCAGGGAGAAGGTGACCGTGGGCAGGTGACCGGTCGCGGCCGCGACGATCTCCTCCGCCGGACCCGCGGGTTCCCGTCGCCCGGTCAGCAGCCACAGCACGGGGGAGCTCCGAAGGCGTGCCGGAAGCTGTTGCAGGGCGAACCGGCTCAGCGGGTCGGCCCACTGCACGTCGTCCAGACCGATCAGTACCGGCACGCTTCCGGCTCTGGTCTCGATCGCCTCCGCCAGGCGCTCCACCAGCCAGATCCGCTGATCGTGGTTGCGGGCCAGATCGGCGAAGGCGTCGCCGGACAGCAGCGGCCGGTCGCCGTGCAGCACGGAGGCCGCCAACGACGAGAGCGGCACGATGTGATGCAGCTCGTCCGCCTTGCCGACACCCGCCGAGAATCCCGCTGCCACGGCCTTGGAGACCGCTTCGGCGAGCAGCGTGGTCTTGCCGATGCCCGGTTCGCCCTGGATGAGGGCCAGTCCGCCGCTCCCGGTGCCGGCCACGGAGGCGATCAGCGCCTCGAGCTCTTCGAGCTCGCTCTCCCGGCCGCGCAGACCGCTACGGGACAGCGGACCGCCTGTTCCCGCCATCTACGACCCGTTCCTCCCGCACGCGTCCGTCGCCTCCGGTCCCCGTCCGTGCCCACGGGGGACCGCTCTCCTCTCCGGGACGCGCTCTCCCCGCGCCCGGCACCGCGTCGCCGGAGTCGGGTGCGGCGCGGCCGTCACCGGCACGGCGAGCGCGGCGGGACCCCGGATCCGGCGGCAGCCCGTGCTCCCGCCCCGCGGTAGCCGGGCCGTGCCAATCACGTCCCTCGTGGGCGCCCTCCGGCCGGCTGTGTCCGGGGACGGACGGCCACCGCGCGAGCGGCCGGCCCGTCCGCCACGTCCGGCCGTGGCGGACGGGACGCCCCAGGTGGTCGGTCCGACGACCGTACGGCGGCTGCGGGGAGGCTACGTGCTGGTGGACCTTGTCCCACAGTGCACTCTAACCGTTCCCTGCGTGCACTCGGACCGCGGTGGCCCGGGCCGGGACGGTGACGCGGGGGGCGCCGGACGCGGTGGAAACGCCCTGCCCTCCGGCGTACGTCCACCGGCCGGCACTTCTGGGCAAGAAGCGGTGCACTCGGGAACAACACGGGGCCAAAGGCCCGCCTTAGCGTGATGCCACTCCGTGCCGCGCACCCCGCGAAGCCCCGGACATCGGCCGTCGAGGAGCCGATGCCGTCCGCACGACGCCCCGCCGCATCGAGCCGGGGCGCGCCCCGCGCGCACCGGTCACACCGAACGAAGGAAGAGACCTTGCCTTACATCACCGTGGGTCAGGAGAACACCACCACCATCGACCTCTACTACGAGGACCACGGGGCCGGGCAGCCGGTCGTCCTCATCCACGGCTTCCCGCTCGACGGTCACTCCTGGGAACGGCAGAGCGCCGTGCTGCTGGACGCGGGCTACCGCGTGATCACGTACGACCGCCGCGGGTTCGGGCGGTCCAGCCAGCCGACGACCGGATACGACTACGACACCTTCGCGGCCGACCTGAACACCGTGCTGGAAACCCTCGACCTGCGGGACGCCGTCCTGGTCGGCTTCTCCATGGGCACCGGGGAGGTCGCCCGGTACGTGTCCGCCCACGGCTCCGCCCGGATCGCCAAGGTCGCCTTCCTGGCGTCGCTGGAGCCCTGCCTGCTGAAGAGCGACGACAACCCCGACGGGGTCGCCCCCAAGGAGTTCTTCGACGGCGTCGTCGCGGCCGTCAAGGCGGACCGCTACGCGTACTACACGGACTTCTACAAGGACTTCTACAACCTCGACGAGAACCTCGGCACCAGGATCAGCGAGGAAGCCGTGCGCAACAGCTGGAACGTCGCGGCGGGCGGCGGCTTCTTCGCCGCGGCCGCCGCGCCGTCCACCTGGTACACCGACTTCCGGGCCGACATCCCGGCCATCGACGTACCGGCTCTGATCCTCCACGGAACGGGCGACCGGATCCTCCCGGTCGAGGGGACCGCGCGGCCGTTCCACAAGGCCCTGCCGTCCGCCGACTACGTGGAGATCGAGGGCGCCCCGCACGGACTGCTGTGGACCCACGCGGAGGAGGTCAACGCCGCGCTCCTCGCCTTCCTGGGGAAGTGACCCCGCTTCCGGCCACCCGTGGGGTCCGCCGGCCGGTGGCGCCGCTCCGGCGGAGTCCAGGATCCGCGCCGGACGGCGGGCGGCGCACCGGCTCCGGTGCGCCGCGGGGAGCCGGGGACCGTCCGAACCGTCCGCGTGCCGTCCACCGATGAGTTCCGGTGGGCGGCACGGTCGTATCCGGTGTACGCACCCGGATCCGGAGGACACCATGCCGCGGAAGATCACCGCCAGTCTGTTCATCTCGCTCGACGGCGTCGTCGAGGCGCCCGACCAGTGGCACTTCCCGTACTTCAACGACGAAATGGGAGCCGCCGTCGGCGCGAGCCTGGACACCGCGGAGGTCCTGCTCTTCGGCTGCAGGACGTACGACAGCTTCGCCGGCGCCTGGCCGGATCGGGAGGCGGCGGGCGGCGAGGACGCGGGCTTCGCCAAGCGGCTCGGCGACCTGCGCAAGATCGTGTTCTCGCGCGGCCGGCCCGATCTGGGGTGGCGGAACTCCGAGCAGGCGCGGGGGGATGTCGCCGAGGTCGCCGCCGCGCTGAAGAGCGAGCCGGGCGGTGACGTCTCGCTGAGCGGCTCGGTCTCCGTCGTCCGCCAACTGCTGGCCGCGGGTCTCCTCGACGAACTGCACCTCCTCGTCCACCCCGTCGCCGTGCGCAAGGGCATGCGCCTGTTCGACGAGGGCGAGCCGTCGATCCCGCTGAAGCTGCTGAGGTCGGAGACGTTCACGACGGGCGTGCTGAACCTCGTGTACGGTCCCGACACCGCGCCGCCGACGGGCGGTTACGAGGAGGCCGCCGCCACGCTCGGGGGGTGAGGGCCGCGCTGCGGCCCCGCCGTCCCCGGCTGGAGTGGATATGAACGGAACGAGCGTCAAGGTCACGGTCATGAACCTCGTGGTCGCCTACGCGGTCCTGGTCGATGCGAGCAACGACTGTGACGCCGTCGACGAGGTGGTGGTGGCCGCGGACAGCTGGAAGTCGGCCATCGAACTCATGCGTGGGTGCGGTTACCGGAAGGTTCCCAGGCGGCCCGCCCGCCGCACCGTCGACGACGACGCGGCGGAAGCGGCGTTCGCGTCGCCCGGCACGGTCTTCCGTAAGCGCTTCGGAAGTGACGCACCGTGGGCCCCGCGCTCCCACGGCGGAGGGGAGTGAGCCCATGGACGTGCACATCGCCCTGGAGCAACTGATCGCACTCTGCCGCAGCACGCCCGATCGATGTGCGATCCGGATTCGGCGGGGGAAGCAGGTGCCGACGCCTTTGCGGCGTCGCGTCTCGCAGCGGTCTCCTACGGCAGATCCGTACGGGAGACGACCGGCTGGGACAGTCCGTTCGACGAACTGGAAGAGCTGGAAGAGGTGGAAGGGCTCGATGGTCACCGAAGGGGAACGCGGCGGCGCGGCCGGCCGATGACACGTGCGGCCGTCCGGCGGGTGAGCGGGGCAGGCCCTGGGCCTGATCGCCCGGGCCACCGTGCGCCGCCGAGCCGCGCTCGGCGGCGCACGGTGGCCCGCAGGGCCGCGTTCAGGCTCCTCTACCTGGACGCGACAAACGGCTCACCGCGGCCGGAGGGGGACGGAGGAGGATCGCGCCACGGCCACCGGGAGCCGAGTGCCCGCGTCGTTGTCGGTGGCGGCTGCCACACTCGGCCCGTGACCGAGAAGAGCGAGAAGACCGGGGACCACGTCGACTGGCAGCGGTTCCTCGGGCGTTGGCAGGAGGAATGGGTCCCGGGCGAGGACGACGCGGTGGACCTGGCGGAGGGCGGCACGACCCTCGCCGACCTGGCGCTCTCCGCCCCGCCCGCGACCGAGTCGGAAATAGCCGCCGCCGAGGAACGCCTGGGCGCCCGGCTCCCCCCGTCCTACCGGCAGTTCCTCGGGGCCAGCAACGGCTGGCGGCTCGACGAGGGGTCCGTCTACCGGCTGGGCGCGGCCCACGAGATCGACTGGTTCGGGGATCCGTTCGACATGACCCCGCTCTACCGGCAGGGGCTGACCGAGCGATCGACCGAGCAGGAGGTGCTGCTGGCCGGGATGTGGCGGCGGGCACTGCAGTTGGAGACCGACTCGGACATGTCCTACGCCCTGCTGGACCCGGGCGACACCGACGAGGACGGCGAGTGGGCCCTGTACGTCTACAAGGGGTGGAGCGGCGAGTTCCCGGACCGGTATCCGTCGTTCCGCGCCTATATGCAGGAGATGTATCAGGACTTCCACTCCGCCCGGGCCGGTCTTCCCGGCTTCGTGAACGACACCACCCGCGCTCTGGACGCCGACGTGGAGCGGGCGCGGGAGGAGGCCCTGAGCGGGAGGTGGGAGACCGCCCGGGAACTGCTCGCCGAGGCGGAGCGCTACGGGCGGCCCCGCGCCCGGGGCATGCTCCAGCAGTTGGCGGCGCTGTCACACGGCGGCGGGCACTACGGATTCGGTGGACTCGTCGCCGATCCGCGGTACACGGGTGAGCTGGTGCCCGTGACGGCCGCCGCGCACCTGCGGGACGAACGCCCCGGTGCCTCTCCCCGCCGGTTCCTGCCGGGCGCCGCGACCGACGACGGCGTCACGGCGGCCGCGGACACGATCCTCGCCCAAGTCCGCGACGGCTCCTACCGCTACGCGCCGGACGGCGCCTTCGGGAAGGCGGTGGCCGAGGCGTGGGAGTCTGCGAGGTGGGGGGACACGGACACGGCGTGGCGGTTGATCCGTGCCGCGCTGCCGTCGTGGTCGCCGCCGGGGCCGGACCTGCTGGCGCCCCTCGGCCTGCTGGGGGACCCCGTGCTGGGTCCGGTGGTGACGCGGGAGCGCGGCCTGGAACTGCTGGCCACACCCCGGGCGGACCGGCCGGGCCCGGCGGCCGATCCGGTGCCGGACCTGGATCCGCCGGGACTGTGCTGGCTGGCGGAGCCCCTGCGGTGGAACGCCCCGCACGGCTCCTACCGGTGCCTGTGGGTGGAGGGCGCGGAGCCGGAGGCACTGCCCGGCCTGGTCGGGGAGGACGGGGGTGCGGGTCTGACCGCTCCGCCCCGCCGTCCCGCCGGGTGGTTCCCCCACGACGTCAGGCGGCGGGACGACTCGGCGCCGTGGGAGGACCGGGCCGTGGTGGCGGTGGGCCGGACGGGCTCCGGGTGGGCGTTCGGCTTCGACACGGCCCCGCGGCCGTCGGAGCCCGGGAACTTCTTCGTCTCCCCGGCCGCCGCCGCCTCGCGCGACGGACGCGCGGTGGTGCTGTGGGTACGCCGCGGTCGCGACGACGCCCCGGCGGTGTTCCACCTCTCGGTCGCCGAGCGGGGCGAGGAACTGTACGCGTACACACTGCGCGGCACGGACGTCGAACGCTCGGGCCCGGTGCCCGCGGCCCTCGACCCGGAAGAAGTCCTGCACAGCGTCGACGACGCGGACCGCGAGCGGCGCCTGCTGGCCGCCGTGCAGGACGAGTTCGGTCTGTCCCTGCCCCGGCACGCCCTGGCCGAGGGCATCCTGCCGCACCTGACCACCCGGTCCTGGAACCGCGCACCGCGGGAGGGCGAGGTCTACGCGTACGCCACGGTCCACTTGGGACGGCGATGAAGCCGTACGTGGCCCTCGCCGGATACGTCACCCCCATGCGAGCGGTAACACGTTGACAACATAAACGTATGGGGAAGCGCTCACCGGGATGGGTAGGTGTACGTTCCCTGCACGAAGTACTCCTCCCGCATGAGCCAGACGGAAGAGGAAGGGACACGCAGGGCCGGAGACGGCCAAGGCGATGCCGACCGGCGGCACCGTCGAGATCCTCGACTTCGGCCCGGGCTCGATCGCCGACGGCCCCGGGAACGCCCCATCGCTCGACCAAGGAACCAACGCACGTGGTACGTCGAAGCCAGAGCAGCAATCCCCGTTCGGTCGTCGTCCTGACCTCGGGCACGGACTGGGGCACCCGGGCCGCCGGGCAGCGACGGAGCAGCGGGGCCGAATCCGAGATACCCCGGCGGCAGCCCGCGAAGATCAAGGCCTTGCAGCAGGCCGTCAGGCTGGCGAATCTGGCCGTCGACAAGAAGAACTGGGGCACAGCGCGTTACGCGCTCAGCCGGGCCCGCGCTCTCACCGACGCCCTTCCCGCGAACGTGGCCGTCCGGGAACGCGAAAAACTCTCAGCGGTCCGCAAGAGGTACGCCGCGCGCAACACGCCGGCCGCGAAGAACGCCAAGCAGGCGAAGGCGACCCCGGCCAAGCGTGCGAGCGGCAAGAAGCCCGCCCCGAAGAAGTCCACGGCGAAGAGCGCCGCGCAGCAGCCGAAGCCCGCGCCCGTGCGCGACCTCGGTGACCGTTTCCTCAACCGCGCGGCCCTCGGCTACGGCTCCACGGACGAGACCAAGCGCCCCCGAACGCGCTGAAGGCGTGCCGTCCGCTACTCCAACGGACGGCACGCCCTCAAGTCGCTCAGCGCTCCGACGCGAACCGCACGAATTGTCCCCAGCCTTCACGGCCGACGGCGAAGGCGGGGCGGGTCACGTCCTTGGAGTCCCTCACGTGGACGGCCTGTTCGGTGATCGCGATCTCCACGCAGTCGTCGCCCGAGCTACCGCTATAGCTTGACTTGAACCAGGCGAGTTCCGTCGTGTTCATGCCTCTCCTCGCAGTCGCTCCAGCAAGGCCCGGGAATCTTTGGGGTGCAGGGCCTGCGACCGCAGTGTGTCATAGCGCTGTTGGAGAACTCTCACCTCTTTCGAGTCACCGATCAGCCTCCCGCTCTCCTGACCCTCCGAGTATGCGAGTCGACGCCCTTCCGGGGTCTCCAGCAGGCGCAGAGGGCCATCCATGCACGAGTGATACTCGGCTTCCAACGGCATGATCTGCAAAGTCACATGGCGAGGCGACGTGTGCTCCAGAACCTGGTTCAGCTGCTCGCGCCACACCTCGGCACCGCCCAGTCTCCGTCGTAGTACCGCTTCCTCAACGATGAAGTGGAACGGAACTGTCGGACGCTCATGCAACATCCGCTGCCGTTCCATCCTCGCCTCAACCTGGGCCTCCAACTGCTCATCCGTCAGCAGCGGAATCCGGTTCTCGAAGAGTGCCCGCGCATACGCCTCCGACTGCAACAACCCCGGCACCAACCGGCACTCGTACGTGCACAGGCTCACCGCTTCCCGCTCCAGCCGAGCCCACCGCCGGAACCACGCCGCCAGTCCCGCCTCCCCCCGCGTGAGATGCCGCGCGGACTTCCGCAGCGCCCCCGTGTTGCCCAGCGCCTCCTCCGCGCGCTCCACGAACGCCTCGTCCGGCATCCGCCGCCCCAACTCCACCGATTCAACGGTGTGCTTGGAGTACTGGACGAAGGCGGCCAACTCGGCCCGGCTGAGCCCGGCGTGCTCCCGCAGCGCTTGGACGAACGCCCCGAACGTCCGCAAGCTGTCCGACGGATTCGGCTCCCGCTCCCACTCCCCCGCCGGAACCGCCCGCGCACCGCCGGCGCTCCCGGCCGCCTCCCCCTCGACCCCGACCACGTCCATCCGCCGCCCCTTTCCTCTCCTCCGCACCGCGCACCACGACGGCTC
Organism: Streptomyces caelestis; assembly: GCF_001279005.1. GTDB lineage: Bacteria > Actinomycetota > Actinomycetes > Streptomycetales > Streptomycetaceae > Streptomyces > Streptomyces heliomycini. The sequence goes on along the minus strand of NZ_LGCN01000120.1, from coordinate 170,591 downwards.
CTCGCGCCGCCCGCGTCCACCTCCAGCCTGACGGATCATCAGACGTACCGTCCACTCTTCGTGTCCGTACGCTGACTCAGCGTACGGGGTGCCACACTCGTCCCCGCCCCCGTCCGACCGCCACCCTGAGGTCACGGAGAGCCGGGAGGAACCGCCCCCGTCCACCGCTCACCTGCGGAAACGACCGGGCGGCCGTCTCCCCTCCCGTGCACTCCCGCCCACCACGGGCGGTGGCGGCCGGACCCGGCCGCGTCGGACGAACTGGAAGGTGCAGTCATGCAGAACGGAACCGACCTCTACGCGCTCGACATCAGCGGGGCCTCGTTCACGAAGGCGTGCGGCGGCCCCTGCACCGAAGGATGCGTGACCCTCGCCCGGATCGGCGAGGACGCCTGGGCGCTGGGCGACAGCAAGCGGCCGGACGCGCAGCCGCTGCGGTTCACCACCGAGGAGCTGGACGCCGCCGGTATCGACCCGGCGCGCTTCGGCCTCGGCGCCTGACCCTCCCCCCTCCCCTCCCCGCCGCCGGCCGGACCGGGTTCCTCCCCGCGTCCGGCCGCCGGCGCTCCTCGCAACGGGAGCAGCACGTGCACCACCACGCCTACCTCTGGACCGGCCCGAAGGCGCGCTTCGACGACGAGGCCCTGCGGCGGCCCCCGCACCCCGATCCGCCCCCGGCCGGGAGCAGACCGGAGCTGATCGACCGCTACCGCCAGGTCGCCGCGGAGTTCCGCACGTCGGACCTCCCGCCCCTGGAGACGGCGTACTGGCTCGTCAAGCCCCGCTCACTGGTCCGGGGCACCTGGGACGAGGCGAAGGAGGCGGCGGCCTGGCTCGGTGAGCGGCTGGCCGAGTACACGCCCCGGTTCGCGGCGGAGGGCGACCGGGACACCGCGCGCCTGGTCCGGCTGGTGGACGCCGCCGCCGAACGCCTGCGCGCGGGCGCCGACGTCTCGTACGGCCACTACCTCGAACGCCCCTCCTACCTCACCCTGGCCGTGGTCACGTGCTCCCCGAACCGCACGCTCCCCGAACCGGCCTGCCCGTGCGCGTAGAGCAGCCCCGGCACTCACCCCCGCCCTGACCGCACGCCTCGGCGTCAACCGCAGAGGTATCCACCAAAAGGGTGATCACGCCTCAAAAGCCAACGAATGTTCTTGCTTCGCGCATAGTTTCACCTCATGCCCAACGTCAGTCACGACACCCTGCACGGCTTCCTGCCGGGACGTCCGAAAGCGCTGAACCGTGCGCTGGACCTCCTGGACCTCGGAATCCCGCCCGGTGTCACCACCGAGATCCTCCCGACGGACGCGTCCAGCGCCCCGAAGATGTTCACCCGGCAGATGGACTCCGTGCTGCGGGTGGTCCGTCCCGACGGGCGTGATCCGTTCATCCTGCTGGTCGAGGCGCAGACCCGCATCGAGACGAAGAAGGAGACCTCCTGGCCGTACTACGTCGCGTACTTGCGTGACCGGTACAGGCTCGAGGTCGTCCTGCTGGTCCTGTGCGTGGACACGGCGACGGCTGCGTGGGCGGCCAGACCCCTGCACACCGGTCTGGGGCGTCCCACCCAGGTGACGGTGCCCCACGTGCTGGGCCCGGCGAACGTTCCGCGGGTGAGCCGGGTCCAGGACGCCTCGGCCGACCTGGACTTCGCCGCGTTCTGCCTGTGGATCCACAGCAACGCACCGGACATCGAGGGCATACTGACGGTCATGGGCGAGGCCTTGGCCCAGGACACGGACCGCGAAGCGCGGGACGACCTGGCGGGACTGATCGAGGACGGCTTGGGCAGCGAACACGCCCGGAAAATCTGGAGGAACCTGATGGAAACCCTCTTCACCCCCAGGCGAGGCACCATCGTGGGCGACGCTCGCCTTGCAGGACAGGAAGAAGGACTCAAGGAAGGACGCGAGGAAGGACGTGAGGAAGGGCGCGCGGCCGGAAAGGCCGAGCAACTGCTGCGCCTGATGGAGCGCCGCGGCTTCTCGCTGACGGAAGAGACCCGACAGCGCGTCACCACCTGCACGGACATGCCGATCCTGGATCTCTGGTTCGACCGCGCCATCGACGCCACCACCCTCAACGAGGTCTTCGCCGTCCCCTCCTCCACGGACCGCGTCCCCGCCCCCGTCCAGAGGCCGGAACACACCGCGGTCCCCAGCCAAGGGATGACGGACCCCGGGTCCTCGGCCGACTGACACCAAGGGCGCACACCCGGCCGCGCCCCACTCCGGGGTGCGGCCCGCTCGGTTCACGGCCCGGCCCCCAGCGCCTCGTGCATGCCCGCTCCGAAAGCGCACCGACTCCTCTCCGCCTCCGCGGAGGAGCCCGCCCCGGAGCCGACCTTCATTGGATCAGGTCGGTGTGCGGGTGCTCGGGGGAGGTCGGGCAGACGTAGAGCTGCATGTTGTCGGTGCTGCCCACTTCCACCCTCGTCGGCTGCGCGGGGGACAGACCGGCGGGGCGACCGTCGGCGTAGGCGGCCCGGTCCTCGTACGGCACCCAGCCGTACCTGCTGCTGTCCCATTCGAAGGAGGCGATGGTCAGCAACGGGACCATCTGCGCGTCGCAGACGGTGCAGTACCGGCGGTACGGGTCGGTGCGGCCCCACGGCGGCCAGCCGCCGACCTTCCAGCCGGGAGCGTTGGCCAGATTGCCGTCGTAGAACTCCGCCGGATACTCCGCGTACGAGCCGTCCACGTCCGCACCGGCCGCCTGCCATCTGCTCCAGTCCCCCACCACCTTCCTCAACTCCGTGGTCAGATCCAGGCTGTTGGGATACTCGGTGATCGCTTCCGGGGCCAGCGGACACGGCTCCGGCACATAGCCCGAGCAGTTCGCCTCATACGGTTCCGGTGGCGTGGCGAGGACGTCGACGACCGAGGCGGCGGACCGCCAGAACACCGCGGTCGCGGGCTTCCAGTTGGGCTCGTGGTCGTAGGGACACCAGAGGACCTGGAGCAGATCGGCCTCTCCGGGCGGCCGCAGCAGGGGTACGTCGCGCACGTACAGCTGGGCCACGGGCAACAGGGGGACCGGGCGCTCCGCGGGCCAGGGAGGGCCGGCGTCGAGCAGCTCCGCGTACCTCTCGGCCTTCTGCTCCAGGGCCGCCTGCTCCTCGGGCGTGAACGAGGGGCCGTCGGGGGCCTCGTACCGCCGGGCCCGGCTGTGCCTGCCGAGCCGCACCTGTGCCGGCGACTCGCGGAACCCGCTGTCGCCGTGCAGGTGCGCGTCCTCGCAGTGCGGCCAGGGTTCGTCGGCCGGCCACAGCAACGGGCCCCCGACCGAGCTGTCCTTGACCGAAGGCGATCCCGGACGGGGATGCAGCCGGATCGCAGGACGCGCCAGCGGAGCCAGTTCGGGAAAGACCGCGGTCACCTCGACGGGCCGCGGTGGAGTCGTCCGTACGAAAACCATGCCGGTGATCCTGTCACCCGCCACCGACAGTCCCCCGCCGCCTCGATCGGCGTCCACGCTCAACCGGCCGCGACGCCCGCCCACCCCAGCCGCGGTGACAGCGTGGACGGCGGGCCGGCCGACGCGCCACGCCGCCGCGAAGGCTCTCCCACCGACCGCCGAACCGCTCGACCGGCCCGGCCGCGGACGCGCTCCGGGAACCCTCTGCCGCCTTCCCGCGTTCCTCACACGGCGGCGCGGGAATCCGGCGTACCGCCCGCCTCCCCCCGTCCGTACGCCTCCTCCCCGTACGGGGCGCGGCACTCGCCCCCGCCCGCGTCCGGCCGCCACCCTGGCGCCATGAACCACGCAACACCTCACGTCGGCACGCCCGTTCACACCTTCACCCAGCTGCTGTCGTCCACCCGGCGCGGCGCCCGTCTCGCCCGGCTGCTCGCGGTGACCGAGCTGCGCTCCCGGGGCGCTTCCCACGACCTCACGGAGCGCGCCGAACTCGTCGTCGCGGAACTCGCCGCCAACGCCGTCCTGCACGGCCGCGTGCCCGGCCGCTGCTTCCGGCTCACCCTCGTCCTCGACCCGGCCGCCGACCGTCTCCGCGTCGAGGTCAGCGACGCCCGCGGAGACCTCCGCCCGCACCCCCGCCGCCCCACGGACACCGCGCCCGACCCCCTCCCCACCGGCGGACGCGGCCTGACCCTCGTCACCGCCCTCGCCGACCACTGGGACTGCGTCCCCTACCCGCCCAGCGGCAAGACCGTCCGGGCGGTGTTGACGACGCCGGTCGACGGGTGACGGCGCCAGCCGGGGAGAGCCGGAGCCCGCGCGCCTACGCCTCCGCGGGCAGCGCGGGGAACACGACCACCGAGCCGTCCTTGTCACGGGCGATCTCGATCGCCACGTCCGTCGGGCGGCCGCCCACCGCGACGCCGTCGCCCAGCCCACGGATCTGGTACGCCGTATGCATCAGACGGTCGACCTCACCGGTCGTCAGGACGGGACGCACACTCTTCGGTCGGGCCAGCTTCAACGCCGACAGCCGCAGCACGACACCGGCAAGGCCCTTCTCCAGCTCGTCGAGGCGCTGCTCGTCACCCCGCAGCGCGCGAGTGAAGTTCTCGAACAGGTTGTCGGGCTCGCTCTGGGCCAGCTCGACCGCCTGGAGGACGTTGACACGCCGCTTCAACGCGATCGCCAGGGCGGCCAGTTCGAGGTGGGTGCGGAACGTGCCACCCTGTTCGTCCACACCGGGGAACGACTCGGTCAGCGTGCCGATCTCGACGGGCGCGCCGTCGGGAAGCTTGTCGAGCGCGCTCGTCCACCGGGCCAGGCGGATGTCGGCCTTGCTCAGCGCGGTGTCGATGGCGTGCACCGCCGAGTCGAGTCCCAGCGAGACGCCGAGCTTGCCCTGGTCCAGCAGGACGGCCGTGGCCTTGTCGATGGCGGGACGGCAGCCGTTGAGCGCGCTGTGCTCGTCGTCGAGCTTGTCCGCCTGAAGCTGCTCCAGCAGTTCCGTGATGTGCTCGATGGCCTCCTGCCGCTTGGCGTCGGCGTGCGCGCTCACCCCGACCGCCACGGCCATGAGGACGAGCGGTGCGGCCACGGTGAGCAGCGTGCCCCCGGCGGCCGCGGCACCGGCGGTCGCACCGGCCCCGCCGGCCGTACCAGCCGCTGCCGCTCCTCCGGCAGGCACGAACGTGGCCTGGGCGGCGATCTTGCCCGTCGTCGGATTCACGATGGGGCCACGGATACCGCCGGCCACCGCCTTCGACCTCATCGGGCGGAGGATGCCCTGACCGACCTGCTTGGCGACCTTCGCCGGAACCACCATGACGTACAGCCCCTCGCCGGAAGCCGTCGCCTTGGCCGCCGCGGAACCGCGCGCCGACTGTGTGATCAGCTGCGACAGGTGCTGCGCCAGCGGACTCGCGGCATCGAGCGAGATGCCCCGGCTGCGGTCGAGCTTGTCCGGCAGCGGATGCAACTCGAGTGTGGCGATCGGCCGGTCGGCCAACGCGGCCAGCACCCCGCGCAGTTCGGCCAGACGCTCAGCCGTCATCGGCCCGTCCCCGGCCACCGCCGGCACCTGGACGTCACCTGTCGCCAGCGTCCAGACCGGAACGTTCGGCGCCTTGCGATAGTCGATCATCGTCCCCCCAACTCATCCGCACGTCAGCCTGCGCCTGACGTCCCAGCAGAACGGTATAGCCGAATCACAGCACCCAGGGGTCACTCGATCCGCATCGACCGGCTCGCCGGACCGGTGAGAATCGAACGACCCTCGCAGCATAGACTCCGTTGACAGTACCAACACACTCTTCTACGGTTCTTGCGTTGCCTGAGCCCCGGGAGTTCACCCTGACCTCCCGCGAACTGCACGTCGTCCATGCGGCGCTCACGGCCGTCGCCCCTATGTTCCTGACGAACAGGGGATTCTCGGAGGAAGGGTTCTACAACAGGACCGGCTTCTTCCGGGAGAACTTCGACGCCATGGCGTCGAACATCATCAGTGCCGTGTCCGAGGCCACGACGCCATAGGCGGACCGGTCGTCCCACCCGGCACCACGCCGTGGGGTCACCGCTTCACCGCACGGGAAACGTCACCCCGGTGAGCTCCTCGGAGACGGTCCACAGGCGCTGCTGAACGGCCTGGTCGTGGGAGTCGGGGCTGGAAGTGACCAGCTTGGGGTGGTCTCGGGTCTCGCTCCGGTTGCCGGGGCCGTAGTACTGGCCGCCGACGACCGCGGGATCGGTGGCGGCGCGCAGGGTGGGCAGGGCGCCCATCTCGGGCTTCTGGGCGAGCAGCGGCGCGAGCCAGGTGACGGGCGCGCGGAGCGGGGCGGGCAGGTTGCGGGCGAGCTCGGTGTTGGAGACGCCGGGGTGGGCGGCCACCGCGATCGTGGTGCCGTGGGGTGCGAGCCGGCGCTGCAGTTCGTACGTGAACATCAGGTTGGCGAGTTTGGCCTGGCCGTAGGCGGCGACGCGGCTGTAGGAACGCTCCCACTGGAGGTCGTCGAAGTGGATGGCGGCCCGGATGCGGTGACCGGTGCTGCTGACCGTCACGACGCGGGAGCCGGGGACGGGCAGCAGCCGGTCCAGCAGCAGACCGGTCAGGGCGAAGTGGCCGAGGTGGTTGGTGCCGAACTGCAGCTCGAAGCCGTCGACGGTGGTCCGTCGCGGGGTGTGCATCACCCCCGCGTTGTTGATCAGGAGGTCGATACGCGGGTGGACCGCGCGCAGATCGGCCGCCGCGGACCGGATCGACTCCAGGGAGGCCAGGTCGAGAGCCTGGACGGTGACGTCGCCGGCGATGCGGGCGGCCGCCCGCCTGCCCTTCTCGACGTCGCGGACGGCCAGGACCACCGTCGCCCCGCGTGCGGCGAGCATCCGGGCGGTCTCGAAGCCCAATCCGGTGTTGGCGCCGGTCACGACCGCCACCCGGCCGTGTTGATCGGGGATGTGTTGCTCGGTCCAGTCGCTGCTCACGACACCCTCCTAAAGAACCATCGGTCTGTTACAAGGGTCAACGTAAAAGACCACCGGTCCCTTGTCAAGGGACCGGTGGTCTCTAAGCTAGGCTGAGGGGGTGACATTTCAGCGGGCGCGAAGCGAGGAGCAGCGGGAGATCCGCCGCCGGGCGATCCTGGACACCGCGGCGGCGATGCTCGACGAGATGCCCGTGGCCGAGGTGAGCCTCAACGAACTCAGCCGGCGGGTGGGCCTGGCCAAGTCGAACGTCCTGCGGTACTTCGAGTCACGCGAGGCGGTACTGCTCGAACTGCTGGACATCTTCCTGGAGAGGTGGCTCGCCGAGCTGGCGGAGGAACTGGCCGCGGGCATCGAGGCGGATGCCGCGCCGGAGGTGCGGGCGGGCCGGCTGGCCGAGATCCTCAGCCGCTCGCTGGCGAGCCGGGTGGTGCTGTGCGACCTCTTCGGCGCGCAGGGCGGCGTCCTCGAGCACAACGTCTCCGTCGAGGCGGTCAAGCGGCACAAGCGCTCCTCCCTCAAGCGGCTCGCGGACATGACCGGGCTCGTGCGCCGCCACGTGCCCGAACTCGGCGACGGCGCGCAGCTGTTCTGCCTGATGAGCCTGGTCTCGGCGGGCGCCCTGTCGGCCTACGTCCCGCCGCCGCCCAGCCTCCTCGCCGCCTACGCGGAGGAGCCCGCCCTCGGCGTGCTCCACCTGGATCTGCGTGACGCCCTGCGCACCTCCTTCACCTCGACGCTCCTGGGCATACTGCCGCGCGCCTGAACCGTCGGCGACCCGCCCGGTGAACGGATCGGCCGAGGCCGTGCCGAGGCGGGGCGGGGCGGGGCGGCGATGTGCACAAGTGGAAGGACTCGTCCGGGTAGTGCGGATGATCTTTCGCTGAGTACTGTGAGCCATCGGATGACGGGCAGCTTGCCCCCCAAGTCGCCTTCGTGACTCCGTGCTTGTCCGCCGGCGCTCGCCGTGCACGAGAACCTCCCCGCAGCGGGATCGGTACGCCGCGGGACGACCACTCGTTCCCCGGCCTCGGCCGTGAGGCGGTTCGCGTCGCCGGAACCGGCGACACGCGTGCCGCCGGCGTCGCAGGGGCCAGAAAGTGAGCAGACAGATGCAACCGACGTTCGTACTGGTTCACGGGGCTTTCGCGAACTCCTTCTCCTTCGCGCCGCTCCAGGCCGAACTCGGCCTCCTCGGACACCGCTCCGTCGCCGTCGACCTTCCGGGGCACGGGTTCGCGGCGACGTACCCGCGCGCCTACCAGGCGCCGCAGGACCTCGAAGGGCTCGCCACCGCGCCCGGGGCCATCCAGGGCGTCACGCTCGCCGACAACGCCGCGCACCTCATCGGGACACTGGAGCGGGCCAAGCGGAACGGGCCCGTCATCCTCGTCTCCCACAGCCGGGGCGGCATGACGGCCACCGTCGCGGCCAACCAGCGGCCCGACCTGATCGACCACATCGTCTACGTCTCCGCCTGGTGCCCCGTCGACCTCGACGTCGGCGCCTACTACGCCGAGCCCGAGATGGCCACCGTCGACGCCACGGGGCTGGCCTCGGCGATGGTCGGGAACCCCGCCGAACTCGGACTGCTGCGCTCCAACTTCCGCACCGCCGACCCCGGCGTCCTCGCGGCCTTCAAGGCGGCTTTCCTCGCCGACGGGACGGACGAGGAGTTCATGGTCTTCCTCAACACCTTCCAGCCCGACGAGAACCTCGACGCCGGCACACCCGACGACCGGGCACGGGCCGACACCTGGGGACGGATCCCCAGGACGTACGTCCGGCTGACCGAGGACACCAGCGTGCCGCTCGCCATGCAGGACCGGATGATCCGCGAGGGCGACGCGCTGACGCCGGGGAATCCCTACGACGTCCGTACGCTCACCAGCAGCCACCTGAAGTGGCTGGTCGACCCGGCGCCGGCGGCCCTGATGCTGGGGGAGATCGCCGCGCTCCTGCCCACCGGCTCGTGACGGGACGCGCGAACCGTGGTGCGCGCGGAGAGACCTCGGCCGAGTAGCCGGCCGCGCCCTGGGAAGTGACCTGCGGTTTCCCGCCCTTGCGGATCGCAGCGCCCGGACGCCCGAGGCGGACGCTCCCTCAGAACCGCGGTGTGAACGACCCGGCGGATCCGCGCGGCGACCATGACGCGCCTCGGTGACGAACCGACCCGGGCCTTCGGCGTCCAGGGCGCTCCGACCGCCGTCCGCATGGGCCGCGAAGGCCAGGGCGAGGGCGGATCGGAGAAGGCTGCCGCAGTCCTGGTGGACATCGGCAAGCAACCGGCCGGGGACAGGGAAAGCACTCGGAGTGAGTGCTCACTCATTGACGGAGTGAGCGCTCACTCCGTACTCTTGCAGTCATGACGGCACCCGAGGAGAACCAGACGACCACCCGCCGCCGCGCCCCCTCCATGTCACCGGAGCGGCGCCGCGAAATGATCATCCAGACCGCGATCCCGCTGATCGCCGAGTACGGCGCCGCGGTGACGACCGCGAAGATCGCCCGCGCCGCGGGCATCGGCGAGGGCACGATCTTCCGGGTCTTCGCCGACAAGGGCGAGCTGCTGCAGGCCTGCGTGGCCGAGGCACTCTCCCCCGAGCATGCGGTCCGCGAGCTCGACGCGATCGACCTGTCCCAGCCGCTGCCCGACCGGCTGGCGGAGGCGGCCGAGGCGCTGCAGGCGCACATGTCCAGGATGGGCGCGATCATCGGCTCGCTGGGGCATCACGGCGGCAAGCACCCCGGCACGGTGCGCGGCGCGGGTCGCGACGAGTCGACGACCCGCATCCGCGCCGCCCTCGCGGAACTGCTGGAGCCCGACAGGTCCGCTCTGCGCCGGTCGCCGGAGCAGATCGCGGCCCTCTTCTTCGGGCTGCTCTTCACCCAGCCGCGTACGCAGGACGAGCCCGACCTGACCCCGCAGGAGCTGGTGGAGGTCTTCCTGCACGGGGCGCTCCCGGGGGGCGCCAAGTGAGCGCGCGGAGGAGGCGCCTGGGGGTCACGGCCCTGGCCGTCCTGGCCCCCGTCCTGGTGTGGCTGGTCGCGGACCCCCTGCTGGGGCACCGGCTGCGGATCGCCGACGGCGAGCGGACCCTCGACGTCGGCGCCGCGCCCGTGGCGGTCGTCGCACTGCTCGCGTCGCTCTGCGGCTGGGGCCTGCTGGCCGCCCTGGAGCGGCTCGGGGCGCGGCGCGCCCGCGCCGTCTGGACCGGGGCGGCCGGCGCCGTACTGGCCGTCTCCTTCATGCCGTTCCTCGGTGACGGCATGGACGGCGGCACCCGGATCTCCCTCGCCCTGATGCACCTGGCGGTGGCGGCGGTGCTGATCCCGGGGCTGGGCGGCAGGCCCCCCGCGAGCACGACAGGAGCCGGTGCCGGCAGGGGGTGACCGCCAGGCGGCGCCCGACCCACCGGCCGGCACAGGGAGGGACCCGTGCCCCGGCTCCCTCCGCCCGGCGGTGCGGGCGGGGATCAGCCCTGCGGCTCCTGCGGCTTGGCGTCGATCTCGCGCAGGGTCTGGTCCTTGAGCTCGGTGCGGGCCTCCGTGCGGTGACCGCGCGCGATGTAGTCCCGTACGACCACCTCGACCGCGTCCTGCGGCGAGCCGACCCCGGAGAGCACCATCACCTCCACCACGAGTTCGGCGTCCAGACTGACGTTGACCTTGGCCACCGCGCTCCCCCTCGCCTCGTCCTCCTCGCACTCTAGCCGCACGGGGTCGCGCGGGCACGCGGGGCGGCGCTCGGGAAGGTGACGGGCGGTCATGTCCGGGAAATTCCCTTGTGACGTACAACCGTTCGGGCCGATGATCCGTCTTCACGGACGACCGCTCTGGTCGTATTCACGAGGAGACCGTCATTCCCGCCATACGCAAGACCCTCACCGCCACCGCCGTCGCCACCGTGGTCCTGGCCGGGTCCGCCGCCTGCGGCACCGTGGAGAACCTGTCCGCCGGACAGAAGCTCGACCAGGCCGTCGAGAAGCTCGGCAAGGAGCGTTCGCTCTCCTTCGAGCTGGACCTGGACACCGACGCCGCGTCGCTGAAGGCGCTGGACGCCGAGGCGGAGCCCGGCGAGGAGATGCCCGAGGAGGTCGCCGAACTGCTCAGCGACGCGCGGATCTCCTTCTCCGTGCAGTCGAAGAAGCCGATCGAGGAGTCCGGCGAGAAGGACCTCACCGCCATGGCGATGAAGTTCAGCGGCCAGGACGGCGACCTGTTCGAGTACCGGCTGGTCGGCGACTACACCTACGTCCGTGCCGACCTCGACGCGATCGGGCGGATGAGCGGCGGCCCCATGCCGTCGGCCGACGAACTGCCCGACAGTGCGGGGGCGTTCAAGAAGCTCCTCGCCGGTGAGTGGATCAAGATCTCGACGAAGGAGCTGAAGGAGACCAGCGGGCAGATGTCGGGGGCGGAGGGCGCAGGGGAGCCCTCGGCGGAGCCCACGCTCGACGCCAGGACGCAGAAGAAGCTCACCAGGGCGCTGCGTCAGGTCATCGCCCGGCAGGTCGACTTCACGACCTCCGAGGGGCCGGACGGCACCGAGCACATCAAGGCCACGGCGCCCTTCCGCACGCTGATGACCGAGCTGTTCGACGAACTCGGCCCGCTGACGGAGCAGCTGCCGATGGGCGCCGAGACGCCGACGGCCAAGGACTTCAAGGACGTGCCGAACGAGAAGGTCACGGCCGACTTCACGCTGAAGAACGGCGAGCTGACCGAGGTCTCCGTGGACCTGGCCAAGCTGGCGGAGAACGCGAAGGTCAAGAAGTTCGCGCTGGTGCTGCGTCTGGGCGGGGGCGAGAAGGCCACGGCCCCGGCGAACGCCACCGAGGTGCGGATCGACGAGATCGTGGAGGGCCTCTTCGGCGGCTTCGCGGCGAGCGGGCTCGGCGAGGAGGAGTTCATGGAGGGCATCGAGGGCTGACCCGGAGGGGAGGTCCGCGAGACGGGGCGCCGTCTCCTCCTCGAGGAGGAGACGGCGCCCCGTCTCGTGCGAGCGCACCAGGGGAAAGTGACGGCAGGCGCACGACGCCGTGACGGGCTCCGCCCGCGAGTCTCGGTACACAACCGAGTTCGAACGCGGAGATCCCTGACCTGTGGCTACCTTCCTGTACCGCATCGGCCGCGGCGCCTTCCGGCGGCGCTGGCTCGTGACCCTGCTGTGGGCGGTGATCCTCGGCGCCGCCGGGGCCGGCGCCGCCACGGCGCCCGCCGCCGGTGACGACGGCACGTCCTTCATGCCCGGCATCGAGGCGCAGCGCGCCTTCGACCTCATCGGGGAACGCTTCCCGGGGTCGGACGCCGACGGCGCCGACGCGCGGATCGTGTTCATCGCCCCCGACGGGGAGAAGGTGACCGCCGCCGGACACCGCGCCGCCATCGACGCGTTCGTGGCCACGGCCGGCGACGGACCGCAGGTCGCGAACGCCGTGAGCCCCTTCGCCGCGAACGCGGTGAGCGAGGACGCCTCCACGGCCTACGCCACCGTGACCTACGAGGTCTCCTCCGGCGACCTCTCCGACACCGGACGGAGCGCGCTGGAGAAGGCCGTCGACGAGGCCCGCGCCTCCGGTCTCACGGTGGAGGCCGGCGGCAGCGCGCTCTCCTCGCAGCCGGCCGCCGGGGGCGCGGCCGAGGCCGTCGGCATCGGTCTCGCCGCCGTCGTCCTGCTGATCACGTTCGGCTCCCTCGCGGCGGCCGGGCTGCCCCTGCTCACCGCCGTCGTCGGGGTGGGCGTCAGCATCTGCGCGATCCTGGCCCTCGGCAGCGCCCTGGGGCTGTCGATGACCACCGGGACGCTCGCCTCGATGCTCGGGCTCGCGGTCGGCATCGACTACGCCCTGTTCGTGGTCTCCCGCTACCGGGAGGAGCGGGGGAACGGGCACGATCCCCGGGAGGCGGCGGGTCTCGCGGTCGGCACGGCCGGCTCCGCGGTGGTCTTCGCCGGCCTCACGGTCGTCATCGCGCTGGCCGGGCTGTCCGTGGTCGGCGTGCCCATGCTGACGAAGATGGGGCTGAGCGCCGCGGGCGCGGTCGTCGTCGGCGTGCTGGTCGCGCTGACCCTGGTGCCCGCACTGCTGGGGATGTGGCCGGACGCGGTGCTGTCCCGCACGGCGCGCGGGCGCGGCACCGCCGCCGCACGGCGCACCGGTGGCGCGGGAGGCGGCGGTTCCCGCTGGGCCCGGTTCGTGCTGCGCCGCCCGGTGACGGTGCTGCTGGCCTGCGTGGCCGGCCTGGGCGTGCTCGCCCTGCCGGCCGCCGACCTCCGGCTGGGCATGCCGGGCGCCGAGGCGAAGCCGGTCTCGACGACGGAGCGGCGCGCCTACGACGCGCTCGCCGAGGGCTTCGGGCCGGGCTTCAACGGCCCGCTGACGATCGTCGCCGACGTCCGGGGCGCGTCCGCCCCCGAGGCCGCCGCGGCCACCGTCGCCGACGCGATCCGGGACACGGACGGCGTCGTGTCCGTCTCGCCGCCCCGGTTCAACGCCGAGGGCGACACCGCGCTGTTCTCGGCGGTCCCGGCCACCGCGCCGACCGACGAGCGCACCAAGGACCTCGTGCAGACCATCCGGGCGGAGCGCCCCGGCCTGGAGGACGGCACGGGCGCGACCTTCGAGGTCACCGGCAGCACGGCGATGAACATCGACGTCGCCCGGGCGCTGCAGGACGCCCTCGTGCCGTACCTGTCCGTCATCGTGCTCCTCTCCCTCCTCCTGCTGATGCTGGTCTTCCGTTCCGTGCTGGTGCCGGTCAAGGCCGCCGTCGGGTTCCTGCTGTCGGTGCTGGCGTCGCTCGGCGCGGTCGTGGCGGTGTTCCAGTGGGGCTGGGGCGCCGGACTGCTGGGCGTCGAGCAGACCGGGCCGGTCATGAGCCTGATGCCGATCTTCCTGGTGGGCATCGTCTTCGGCCTGGCCATGGACTACGAGGTCTTCCTGGTCTCCCGCATGCGGGAGGCGTACGTGCGGGGCGAGCGGCCGGCGCAGGCGGTCGTCAGCGGGTTCCGGCACAGCGCCCGGGTGGTCGCCGCCGCCGCGGTGATCATGATCGCGGTGTTCTCCGGGTTCGTGGGGTCCGGCGAGTCGATGATCAAGACCATCGGTTTCGGTCTCGCGGTCGCCGTGCTGTTCGACGCGTTCGTCGTCCGCATGGCGTTCGTGCCCGCCGTCCTGGCCCTGCTCGGTGACCGGGCGTGGTGGCTGCCCCGCCGGCTCGAGCGGCTGCTGCCCCGCGTGGACGTCGAGGGCACGGGGCTCACCGGGCGGTCCGCGCCCGCGGACGGGGACCGCCCCGCCCCGGAACCGGTCCGCGGCTGATCCGGGCCCGCTCCCGGCGGGCCGCGCGGCCGTCCCCCACGGCCGCGCGGCGCCGTCCGTCACGTGTCACGATGTCCCCGCAGGCCCGACCCGGAGAACGCACGATGAGCACACCTTGGCGAAGCCGGGCGGCGAGCCGTCCTCGGACCACCGAGGCCGTCCTCCTCGTGTCGCTGTTCGCGGTCGCCGTCTCCGGCTGTCTCCTCTCCTCCTCCGTGATGCCGGGACCGCCCCCGCTGTGGCCCGCGCTCGCCCTGTCCGCGCTCGCCTGCGCGGCACTGCCCCGGCGGCACGGCCACCCCCTCCCGGTGCTGGCGGTGACCGCGCTGAGCACGGTGGCCATCGCCGCCCTGGGGCACCTCGTGACGGCCATGACCATGGCCCCGCTCATGGTCGCGCAGTACTCCGTCAGCCTGCGCGCCGAGCGCCGGACGGCGTGGTACGGCGCGCTGGCGGTCACCGCGGCCCTGGTCGTCTCCGGTCTGTTCCACAGCGGGCTGCGGCACCAGTGGATCATCGGCATCGTCAATCCGGCGGGCTGGGTGCCGCTGTCCGCGGCCCTCGGCGGCTACGTGCGGGTCCGCCGCGAGTACGCCGCCGCCAGGACCGAGCACCTGGCCCGCGAGCGCGAGGAGGAGGCCCGCCACCGCGTCGTCCAGGAACGCATGCGCATCGCCCGCGAACTCCACGACGTCGTCGCCCACCACCTCGCCCTGGCCAACGCCCAGGCGGGCACCGCCGCCCACCTCTCGCGGATCGATCCGGAGCGGGCGTACGCGATCCTGGACGAGCTCTCCGGGACCACCGCGGCGGCCCTGCGCGAACTCAAGGCCACCGTCGGACTGCTGCGCCAGGACAGCGACGCCGACGACGGACTGGCGCCCGCACCCGGCCTGGCGCAGCTGCCCGCACTGGTGGCCGCCTGCGCGACGGCCGGGCTGGACGTCACCGTCACCGAGGAGGGGCGGCCGCGGCCGCTCGCGCCGGGGCTCGACCTGACGGCGTACCGGATCGTCCAGGAGGCACTCACCAACGTCACCAAGCACGCGGGCACCCGCACCGCGCGGGTCCGGCTCGCCCACACCCCCCATTTCCTCACCCTGACGATCACCAACGACACCGCCGACCCCGCGTCCCGGCCCGGTTCCGGTCCCGCCTCCGGCCACGGCTTCGGGCTCCTCGGCATGCGCGAACGGGCCCTCGCCGCGGGCGGCGCCTTCCGTGCGGGCCCCCGGCCGGAGGGCGGCTTCGAGGTCGCCTGCACCCTTCCCCTGCACGGCCACGACGAAGGCGCCGCCCCATGACCATCCGCGTCCTGCTCGCCGACGACCAGGCCCTGCTGCGGGCCACCTTCCGCATCCTCATCGACTCCGACCCCGGCCTGACCGTCGTCGCGGAGGCCGCCGACGGCCGGGAGGCGGTCGACCTGGCCCGCCGCCACACGCCCGACGTGGTCCTCATGGACATCCGCATGCCCGGCGCCGACGGTCTCGCCGCCACCGCCGACATCTGCTCCCGGCCGGAACTGGCCGCCACCCGCGTCCTGATCCTCACCACCTTCGAGAACGACCAGAACGTCGCCAGGGCCCTGCGGGCCGGCGCCAGCGGCTTCCTCGGCAAGGACGTCGGCCCGGACGTCCTGCTGGCCGGCATCCGCACCGTGGCCGCCGGCGACTCCCTGCTCTCCCCCACCGCGACCCGGGCCCTCATCACCCGCTTCCTGGCCACCCCGGACGACGCCGCCCCGCTCGCCCCGCCGGAACGCCTCACCGCGCTCACCGAGCGCGAGCGCGAGGTCATGGCGCTGGCCGCGCACGGCAGGTCCAACGCCGAGATCGCCGACCACCTCGTCGTCAGCCCGCTGACGGTGCGCAGCCACATCCAGCGCGCCATGACCAAGCTGCACGCCCGTGACCGGGCCCAGCTCGTCGTGATCGCCTACCAGAGCGGCCTGGTGCGGCCCCCCGCGCAGGACGGCTGACCGCGCAGGACGGCTGACCGGGCCGGGCGGTGGCCGCCGCGCTCCGTGGTCCGTTAGTGTCCGAAGAGGCGCCGGTGGCCGTGGACGGGCTGCGTCCCCCCGCTCTCCCGGTCCTCCCCCGTGGCCGCCACGGGCTCGGTCACCCGGACCCGGCGTTCATGGTGCCACCGCCTCAGCCCGCCGGCGAGCGCGGCGAGCCCCGGACAGAAGATCAGGGCCAGGGCCACACCGGAGGGGGAGAGCCCCGGCGGGCTGAGCGTCGCTGTCCGGTTGCCGAACACCTCCACCGTGTCCTCGGGTCCCCGGAGAAGTTCTCCATGACGACGACGGCCGTGAAGGCGGCGGTGGCCGGCGCCGGCGGGAGCAGCGACACGGGCATCGCTCTCACCTCATGATGCGGCCTTTCCGGCCGGGGCCCCGGCGCCGGGTCCCCCACACGAGCGGCCGGTGACGGTCTCCCAGTCGGCCGTGCGGTCGCACCAGCGGTCCAGGAGGGTCCGGTCGTGGCCCACGGCCAGCAGGCCCGCGCCGGTCGAGGCGCGGTAGTCCTCGACGACACCGACCAGTGCGGCCGTGGTCGACGCGTCCAGCATCGCGGTCATCTCGTCGCAGATCAGCCAGCGCGGGCGGAGCACCAGCGCACGGGCCACGCACGCGCGTTGGAGCTGGCCGTCGCTGACCTCGTGGGGGCGGCGGGCGAGCAGGTCGGGGGTCAGGCCGACGGTTTCGGCGAGTTCGGCCATCCGGACGGGGACGGCCGCGCGGCGGCCGGTGGCGCGCAGGGGTTCCGCGATCAGGTCGGTGAGGCGCAGGCGGGGGTCGGCGGAGAGCCGGGGCTGCTGGAAGACGACGCCGACGGCGGTGCGCAGCTCGCGCGGGGCGCGGTGGCGCCAGCGGTGCACGGGGGCGCCGTCGAGGAGCAGCGTGCCGGCGTCGGGGCGGTGGAGCAGGGCGGCGACCCGCGCCAGGGTGGACTTGCCGCAGCCGCTGGGGCCGAGCAGGCCCACGGACTCGCCCGGGGCGACGGTGAGGGTCGCGTCCCGGACGACGGGGGCGCGACGGTCGTATCCGGCGGTGATGGCGCGCAGTTCAAGCACGGATGTCCTCCGGGGCGGGGGCCGGGGCGGGGGCCGGGGCCGGGTGGTGGCAGGCGATCGACCCCGTGAAGGGCGGGAGGGCCGTGCAGGCGTCCGTGGCGCGGTCGCAGCGGGCGGCGAAGGCGCAGCCGTCGGGGAGGTCGCCGAGTTCGGGGGGCATGCCGGGGATCGGGGTGAAGGCCCGGTCGGGGAGGGCGTCCAGGAGGCCCCGGCTGTAGGGGTGCCGGGGTCCGGGGGCGCCGAAGAAGGCCTTCGCGTCGGCGAGTTCGACGATGCGGCCCGCGTACATGACCGCCACCCGGTCGGCGACGCGCTCCGCCGCCGCGAGGTCGTGGGTGATCATCAGCAGGGCCCGGTCGCCGTCGGCGTCGACGTGGCGGCGCAGTTCGTCGACGGTGCGGTCCACCAGGTCGCGGTCCAGCCCGGTGGTGGGTTCGTCGGCGAGCAGCAGGGGCGCGTCGCCGATCAGGGCGAGGGCGGTGGCGGCGCGCTGGGCGAGGCCGCCGGAGAGTTCGTGGGGGTGCCGGTCGAGGTGGTCCGGCGGGAACCCGGCGCGCCTCGCGGCCCGTTCGGCCGCGGTGCGCAGGGCCGTGCGGCCCCGGACGCCGGTGAGCTGGGCGACCGTCTCCTCCATCTGGGAGCGGACGGTGCGCACCGGGGTGAGGTGCGCGGCCGGGCTCTGCGGGATGAGACCGATGCGGCGGCCCCGTACCGTACGGGCGAGGGTGCGCTCGTCGGCGGTGAGCAGGTCCAGGTCGCCGAGGAACGCGCCGCCCGCGGTCTGCGCGTTGGCGGGGAGCAGGCCGAGCAGGGCGGAGGCGAGGACGGACTTGCCGCAGCCGCTCTCGCCGATCAGGGCGAGGCACTCGCCGGGCGCCACGTCGAAGCGGGCGTCGGTGACGGCGGCGATCCGGCGGCCGCCCGGCAGCAGGAAGCGCACGGACAGGCCGCGCACCGACAGCACGGGGGGTCGCTCGGTCACAGGGTCAGCTCCGATCGGCGGCGGGGGTTGATCCGCTCCCGCCAGACTCCGGCGAGGCCGGCGACGGCGAGGGTGGGGATGATCAGGAACAGGCCGGGGAAGAGGGTCGGCCACCACTGTCCGGCGAGCAGGGAGCCGCGGGCACCCTGGATGAGGGTGCCGAGGCTGGCCGTGTGGGTGGGCAGCCCGAGGCCGAGGAAGGACAGGGCCGACTCGTGCCACATGGCGTGCGGCACCATCAGGACGGCGGCGAGGCCGGCCTGGGGCAGCACGCCGGGCAGCAGGTGCCGTACGCCGACCCGCCACCGGGAGGCGCCGCCGGAGACGGCCGCGTCGATGTGGGGGCGGGAGCGTAGCGAGAGGACCTCGGCGCGCACGATGCGGGCGGTGGACAGCCAGTGGGTGAGGCCGACGGAGACCACCACCGGCCAGACGCCCGGCCGGAACATGGCGACGATGAAGACGCCGAGCAGCAGGTGCGGCACGGAGGAGAAGGTGTCGACCAGGCGCATGACCACGCGGTCGGCCCGGCCGCCGAGCGCGCCCGCGGTGGCGCCGACGGCGGTGCCGATCACCGTGGCGGCGAGCGCGGCCACCACGCCCACGAGGAGGGAGACCCGCAGCCCGTACACACAGCGCAGCAGCAGGTCGCGGCCCACGTCGTCGGTGCCGAAGGGGTGGGACCAGGACGGCGGCAGGAGTTTGGCGGCGAGGTCGACGGCCTGCTGGTCGAGCCGGACCAGCGGCGGTACGAGGAGCACCGCGAGGACCGTCACGGCGACCAGGGTCGCGGAGATCCGCAGGCGCAGGGTGTGGGTGGAGCGGCGGGCGGCGCCGTGCGCGCGCCACGCCGGCCCCGCACCCGGCCCCGTCTTCGTCTTCGTCTTCGTCACGGCGGTGGTGTCAGCCATGGTGGTCACATCTCATTCAGCTTCACCCTCGGGTCGATCAGTCCGTAGAGCAGGTCGGCGAGGAGGTTTCCGGCGAGGACGGCGGCGGTGGCGAGGGTGGTCAGCGCGGCCAGCAGCGGGAAGTCGACGGAGGTGGCCGCCTCCACGGTGGCCGCGGCGATGCCCGGCCAGCTGAACACGGTCTCCACCAGCAGGGCGCCGGTGATGAGTTCGGGGACCCGGGAGCCGATCAGGGTGAGCACGGGCAGCAGTCCGGAGCGCAGGGCGTGGCCGAGCAGGACGCTGCGTTCGCTCAGGCCGCGGGCGCGAGCGCCGCGCACGGGGTCCTCCGCGAGGGCGTCGCCGACGCCCTGACGGACGTAGAGCGTGAACCAGGGCAGCTGGGAGACGGCGAGGACGCCGGCGGGCAGGACCAGGTGGCCGGCGACCTGGCCGAAGGTGACCCGGTCGCTGCCGGTGTCGGTGAGGCCGCCGGCCGGCAGCACGTCCAGTTCGAGGGCGAACAGCCAGACGGCGAGCAGCGCGATCCAGAAGACCGGGGCGGCCTCCAGGGCGTACGCGAGGGAGGTGACCGTGCGGTCGAGGAGCGAGCCGGGACGGCGGGCGGCGAGGACGCCGAGCACGGTGCCGAGCAGGACGGCGACGGCGAACGCGACGGCGCACAGCAGGGCCGACCAGACCAGCCGCTCGCCGATCACCTCGGCCACGGGCTGGCGCATGACGGTGGACCGGCCGAGGTCGCCGCCGAGCGCGGAGGTCAGCCAGTCCCACCAGCGGGCGGTGAAGGGCCGGTCCACGCCGAGGTTCTCCCGCAGCCGGTCCAGGGTCTCCTGGTCGGCGCCGAGCGCGGCGGTGCCGGCGTACGCCTTGACGGGGTCGAAGGGGGAGGCGGCGGCGACGGCGAACACGCCGAAGGTGACGACGAGCAGCACGGGCACGGCGGACAGGGCCCGCCGTGCCGTGAGCCGGGTCATCTCCCTCCAGGGGAGCGCGGTCATGCGTCGGGCTGCCAGTCCTCGACGTTCCACCAGGGGCCGCTGGCGAAGCCGTGCTCGTGCGGTTCGACCTGGGTGGTCAGGCCCTTCCAGCGGTCGGCGAGGACGTACATGTGGTCGATGTGGGTGAGGAAGGTGTAGCCGGGGTTCTTCACCAGTGCGCGCTGGAGGGTGTCGTAGGCGGCCTTGCGGTCCTCGGGGTCCTGGCCGCGGCGGCCGGCGTCGAGGGCCTCGTCGACGGCGGGGTTGTCGTAGAGGGCCATGTTGTTGAAGCCGTCGCCGGCGAGGGAGGAGTGCAGGAGCGTGTAGAGGCCGAAGTCGGGGTCGCCGACGCTGCCGAAGCCGGCGAGGACGGCGTCGTGCTTCATCCGGGGTTCGATGACCTCCCAGGTGGCGCTCTCCACCCGGACGTCGATGCCGGCCTTCTTGGCGTCGGAGGCGTAGGCGAGGGCGTGGTCCTGGCGGACCTTGTCGCCGGAGGGGTAGTAGAGGGTGAAGCGGGCGGGGCGGCCGTCCTTGGCGCGGACGCCGTCCTCGCCGGCCTTCCAGCCGGCCTCGTCGAGTACGCGCCCGGCTTCGGCGAGGTCCCGGGAGCGCTCGACGTCCTTCGCGAACCAGGGGTCGTCGACGGGCAGCGGGCCGTAGGCGGGGCGGCCGGCGCCGTCGAGGATCTTGTCGACCATGGCCGTGCGGTCCACGGCGAGGTCCAGGGCGCGGCGGATCGCGGTGTCGCCGGCGACCGGGTTGCCGGTGGGCAGGGAGACGGCGCGGAAGTCGTACGAGGTCGCCCGGTAGGTCTTCCTGCCGTCGTCGTCCTCGAAGGTGGCGGCGAGGTTCGGCGGGAGGGTCGCGCCGTCGAGGTCGCCCGAGCGCAGCCGGGTGGCGCGGACGTCGTCGTCGGCGACGATCGCCATGGTGAGCTTCTTCACCTTCGGGGCGCCGCCCCAGTAGTCCGGATTGGCCTCGAAGGTGAGCTTCTCGCCCTTGCTCCAGCCGGTGAGGACGTACGGTCCGGTGCCGACCGGCTTCGTGTTGAAGGAGCCGGTGTTGGGGTCCTGTCCGCCCGCGACGTGCTCGGGCACGACGGGCAGCACCGTGCGGGCGGCGAAGGCCGCGTAGGGGTGGTCGAGGGTGAAGACGACCTTGTCGTCGCCGACCGCCTCGACCTCCTTGATCGCGGCCAGTTCGCTCTTGGCGGTGTTGTTGGTCCCGTCGGCCAGCACGGTGTCGTACGTGAAGACCACGTCGTCGGCGGTCAGCGGCTCGCCGTCGCTGAACCTCACGCCGTCGCGCAGGGTGTACGTGTAGGTGCGGCCGCCGTCGGTGACCTCGGGGAGGGCCTTCGCCAGCGCGGGCTTCAGCTCCATGTCCGCGTCGCGGGCGAGGAGTCCGTCGAAGATCTTGGAGTTGCCGTCCTTGCCGTAGCCGAGCAGGGGGCTGAGGGTGTCCGGTTCGGACGGGACCCCGATCACGACGGAGTCGGCGGACGCCCCGCCGTCCGCGCCGCCGTCGCCCGGCGCCGAGCAGGCGGCGACCGCACCGGCCATCGCGACCGCGGCGGCGGCCCCCCGTATTCGTCGGGTCGTCATCGAACCTCGCTCCATGTTGCCTGGATATGGTTGTTGCATATTAATTGCAGCAAGGTACTGCCCAGGACGGCGGCCCCTCACTCCCTCGCCCTGGTGAGCGGCGCCGCTCCTGTCGAGTGCGCAGGTGTGCGCCGGAGTGCGAGCCGCCGGGCGCCGTCCGCGCGCCCCCGGCGGCCGCTTGTCACCGGACCGCAGCGGGCACTACTGTCGCCACGCCTTGGTGACGGGAAATCGGTGCGATACCGGTGCGGCCCTCGCCACTGTGATCGGGAAGTCCGGCTCCAGTCCTCACGGACGGCCACTGGGTCCTAGGACCCGGGAAGGCGGAGCACGGGCGGTGGTACCCGTCAGCCAGGAGACCGGCCAAGGCGCGTCAACCATCCACGAGGTGCTGGAGAGGGTCTGCTGAGCCATGCACATTGCCGAGGGTTTTCTGCCTCCGGCGCACGCGGTCGCCTGGGGCGTCGCGTCGGCGCCGTTCGTCGTCCACGGAGCCCGGTCGCTCATCCGCGACGTCAGGGAACATCCCGAGAGCACCCTGCTGCTGGGCGCGTCGGGAGCGTTCACGTTCGTGCTGTCCGCGCTGAAACTGCCGTCGGTCACCGGGAGTTGCTCCCATCCCACCGGCACGGGGCTGGGCGCGATCCTGTTCCGGCCGCCGGTGATGGCGGTGCTGGGCACCATCACCCTGCTGTTCCAGGCGCTGCTGCTGGCCCACGGCGGGCTGACCACCCTGGGCGCCAACGTCTTCTCGATGGCGGTCGTCGGCCCCTGGGCCGGGTACGGGACCTACCGGCTGCTGCGCCGGTACGACGTGCCGCTGATGGTGGCGGTGTTCTTCGGCGCGTTCGTCGCCGACCTGTCGACGTACTGCGTGACGAGCGTGCAGCTGGCGCTCGCCTTCCCCGACCCGGGCAGTGGATTCCCGGGCGCGCTGGGCAAGTTCGGCTCCGTCTTCGCCGTGACGCAGATCCCGCTCGCGGTGAGCGAGGGACTGCTGACCGTGCTGGTGATGCGCATGCTGGTGCAGTCGAGCAAGGGGGAGCTGACGCGGCTCGGGGTGCTGGTCGCCTCGGCGGCCGGGCGGAGGGCCGCGAACCCGGCGGAGACGGCGGACTCGGCGGAGGCGGTGACCCGATGAGCCGTCACGCGAAGATCAACACGCTGCTGCTGGCACTCGTGGCCGCGCTCGCCGTGATCCCGCTGGTGTTCGGGCTCGGCGACCACAAGGAGGAGCCGTTCACGGGCGCGGACGCCGAGGCGGAGACCGCGATCACCGAGATCGACCCGGACTACGAGCCCTGGTTCTCGCCGCTGTACGAACCTCCGTCCGGCGAGATCGAGTCGGCGCTGTTCGCCCTCCAGGCGGCGCTCGGCGCGGGCGTCCTCGCGTACTACTTCGGGGTGCGGCGCGGGCGGCGGCAGGGGGAGGCGCGGGCGCTCGCCCGGCTGACGGCCGGTGCGGGCACGGGCATGGACACGGGCGACAGCGGCGGACCCGTGGGCGAGGCACCGGCGGTGACCGCCGGCGCCGGCTCCGGCGGCGTGGCCGGGACACCGGCGGACACCGGGACCGGTACGGCCGACGGCGGCGGGGCCGACTCCCGGCCGCGGGGCTGAGCCTCCGTGCTGCCGATCGACGCGGCGGCCCACAGCAGCCGCTGGCGCCGCCGTCATCCCGTGGACAAGGCCGTGCTGGGGCTGGGCCTCACCGTGCTGGCGGTCTCGCTGCCGCCGTGGCCGGGCGCGGCCCTGGTGCTGGTGACGGCGCTCGCGGTGCTGCTCGGCCCGGCCGGGGTGCCGGCCGGGCGGCTGTGGCGGGCGTACCGGGTGCCGCTGGGCTTCTGCGTCACCGGGGCGCTGACACTGCTGGTGCGGGTGGGCGGGCCGGGCGGGTTCGTGTCCTGGGCCGAGGGCGGGCCGCTGCGCGCCGGGGAGGTGCTGCTGCGCACGTCGGCGGCCTCGCTGGGCGTGCTGCTGTTCGCCTTCACCACACCGATGTCCGACCTGCTGCCACGCCTGGTGCGGGCCGGGGTGCCG
Organism: Streptomyces caelestis; assembly: GCF_001279005.1. Classification (GTDB taxonomy): domain Bacteria; phylum Actinomycetota; class Actinomycetes; order Streptomycetales; family Streptomycetaceae; genus Streptomyces; species Streptomyces heliomycini. Next base: position 146,771 of record NZ_LGCN01000120.1, on the reverse strand, counting down.
GCCCCGCTCGTGGACGTGGCGCTGGTGACCTACCGGATGAGCTTCCTGCTGCTGGACTCGGTGCGCCGCGTCCGCCGGGCGCAGGCGGCCCGGCTCGGGCACACCACCCGGGCGGCGACGTGGCGTTCGCTGGGCGGGCTCGGCGCGACCGCGTTCGTCCGGTCCTTCGACCGGGCGGCGCGGCTGCAGAGCGGGCTCGCCGGGCGCGGCTACGACGGCACCCTGCGCGTGCTGGTGCCCGAGGCCCGCGTCTCCGTCCGGTTCACGGCGCTGAGCGTGGCGCTGCTGGCGGCGCTGGCCGCCCTCACCCTCGTACTGGAAAGGCCGTTGTCGTGAGCGGATCCGTCCTGGTGGCCCTGCGGGGCGCGTCGTTCGCGTACGAGGACGGCCCGCCCGTGCTCAGCGGCCTGGACTTCGAGGTGCGCGAGGGGCGCGCGCTGGCACTGCTGGGACGCAACGGCAGCGGCAAGACGACGCTGATGCGGCTGCTGAGCGGTGGACTGCGCCCGGACGGGGGCGAGTTGACCGTCGAGGGCCGGCCGGTGCGCTACGACCGCAAAGGCCTGACGGCGCTGCGCACCACCGTGCAGCTGGTGGTGCAGGACCCCGACGACCAGTTGTTCGCGGCGTCCGTCGGGCAGGACGTGTCCTTCGGCCCGCTGAACCTCGGCCTGTCCGACGCGCAGGTGCGCGCCCGGGTGGCGGAGGCGCTGGCCGCGCTGGACATCACCGCCCTGGCCGACCGTCCCACGCACCTGCTCTCCTACGGCCAGCGCAAGCGGACGGCCATCGCGGGCGCGGTCGCCATGCGGCCCCGCGTGCTGATCCTGGACGAGCCGACGGCGGGCCTGGACCCGGACGGCCAGGAACGCCTGCTCGCCACGCTCGACGGGCTGCGCGCGGGCGGTACGACGGTCGTCATGGCGACCCACGACGTGGACCTGGCTCTGCGCTGGGCCGACGACGCGGCCCTGCTCACCCCGTCCGGCGCCCACACCGGCCCGGCGGCCGGGACGCTGGCCCGCACGGACCTCCTCGCGGCGGCGGGGCTGCGGCTGCCGTGGGGGGTGGCGGCAGGTCTGTTCCTGCGGGTGCGGGGACTGTCGGCCGACGCGGCCGCCGGTCCCCGCACCCCGGAGGAACTGGCGGCGATGGCCGTCCCCTCCGACCTCTGACCACCGGGCCCCGGGAGCCTCAGACGGCCGAGCGGAAGGCGGGCAGGTAGCCGCTCGACTGGCCGACGGCCTTCGGGTGGTAGGAGTTGGCGACCGGGACCGTCACACTGTGCAGCCACGCGTCGCCCGAGCAGAGCTCATGCCCGGTGAACTCGTCCACCACCGACGAGAAGGCGAACCCGGCGTCGGCCGCCCGCTTCGCGAGCACCCCGTTCAGCACGTCCGAGGCGTTGTTGAGCGCGCCGCGCTCGGTCTCGGTGAGTCCCGCGACGCAGCTGCCCGACAGCTTGTAGAAGCGCGGGTATCCGAGGACCACCACGCGCGCCTGCGGGGAGCGGGAGCGGATGCCGGCGTACAGCGAGTCGAGCTTCCCCGGAAGGGAGTCCCGCATCTGCGAGACGGCGGTGTTCACGCGGCTGACGCAGGTGGCCTCGCTCCGCAGCACGCAGGTCTGCATGACGTCCGCGAAGCCGACGTCGTTGCCGCCCGCCGTGACGCTGACGAGGGTGGTGGACGAGGACAGCGCGCCCAGCTGGGTGCCGGCCACGCTCGTCGTCGTCGCGCCCGAGCAGGCGACGAACCTGAACGACGAAGGGGAGTTGGCGTTCCTCCACAGCTGGGGGTAGGCGTTGGCGCTGCGCTTGCAGTCACCGCTCTCGGACGTGTAGCTCCCGGCGCCCACCCCGGAGGAGTAGGAATCGCCGAGAGCCACGTAGTCGTGGCCTGCGGCCGAGGCGGGTCGCGCCAGGCCGAGTGCGGTCGCGGCACCCAGGATCAGGGTGGCGAGAGTTGCTCCGAGGGAACGCGTTGACACGTGTCTCCGCCCTTCACGCACGAAACTCACGGGGATGGTCGAGGAAGCAAGAAGGGTTGTAGCAGTCCGCGATACCGCTCGGTGGCTCCCGCGCGGAAAGTCATCCGGAATGACCCGAATACTGCTGCGGCCGAACCGGCTCCGCGCGGGAACAAACCCCTGAACCACCGTCTGATCAGCGAATTACCCGCGCGCTTCGCCCCCGCACCCCGCGCCCCGCGCCCCGGCTCAGTCGCCGCCTTCCGGCCCGGCGTCCCGGCGCCGCGACGGGCCGGTCAGGAGGCGTCGGGGGTCGGCGGCGCGGGTGATGGCCGACTCGACGGCGGCGATGCGGTCGCCGAGGAGGGCGAGGGCGGCGACCGCGCGGGCCAGGGCGTCCTCGTCGGGGCCGGCCGGGGTCAAGGTGCGGACGTGGGCCGCCTTCAGCTCGGTCCAGCGGGCCGCCCGGTCGGGGGTGAGCGTGCCGCGCAGTTCGGCGAGTTTGAGCAGGCTCGCCTCGGCGCCGGTGGTGAGGGTCTGGGCCTCGGCCGTGTAGTGGTCGTCGATGACGGCGGCCAGCTCGGCGGCGTTCATGACCGGCTGGATCCGCTGAGCGATCTTGTTCATGTTGCGGTAGGAGCCCTGGAGCCGGAACGGCGGCTCGGTGCGGGCGTCGTCGGACTGGGCGGCGGAGGCGATGTAGGCGGCGTTGACGGCGAGGACCGTGCGGCGGGCGGTGAGCAGGTGGCGCAACACCGCCAGGACGCGGTCCAGTTCGGTGGGGGCGTAGGGGTGGACGAGGCGGTCGGCGCGGGCGGTGGGGTCGTTCCCGGCGAGGCGGATCAGCAGGTCCAGGTCGGCGCGGTCGCGGCCGGCGAGCGGGGCGAGCACCGGGTTGGCGGTGAGGGCGTTCTCCACGAAGCTGAGCGCGAAGACGTCCTCCTTGCCGGTGAGGACGTCGCCGAGGTTCCACACGTCGGCGCGGTTGGCCAGCATGTCGGGGACCCGGAAGGCCTCGCCGGACTCGGTGTAGGGGTTGCCGGCCATGCAGACGGCGAACCGCTTCCCGCGCAGGTCGTAGGTGCGCGGCTCGCCCTCCCACACGCCCTCCATCCGGCGCGTGGCGTCGCACAGCGGGATGAACTTCTGCAGCAGTTCGGGCGAGGTGTGCTGGATGTCGTCGAGGTACAGGAGGGTGTTGTTGCCGGCGGCCAGCGCGAAGTTGATCTTCTCGATCTCCCGGCGGGCGGTGGCGTTCGGCGCCTCGGCCGGGTCGAGCGAGGTGACCGCGTGGCCGAGCGCGGGGCCGCTGATCTTCACCAGGACCAGGCCCAGGCGGTCGGCGACGTACTCCATGAGGGTCGTCTTGCCGTAGCCGGGCGGGGAGACGAGCAGCAGCAGGCCGCCGGCGCCGGTGCGGCCGGACTCCCCCGTGGTGCCGAGCTGCTTGGCGAGGCTGTCGCCGATCAGCGGGAGGTAGACCTCGTCGACCAGCCGGTTGCGGACGAACGACGCCATCACGCGCGGCCGGTGGTCGTCCAGCCGCAGCCGGGTGCGCTCGGCGGTCACCAGGGCGGTGCGGCGGCGCTGGAAGGCGCGGAAGGCCGGTACGTCGCGCTCCCTGAACTCCTCGGTGCGGGCGAGGAACTCGTCCAGGCGGAGGACGAGGCGGCGGTCGGTGATCCGGGGGTGGGTGCCGAGCAGGCCCTCCGCCGTGGCGGTCAGGGGCGCGTCGGACGTGTGGCGGGGGACGTCCGGGCAGAGTTCGGCGGCCACGGCTTCCGCGAGGTCGCCGGCGGTCGGCCGTTCTCCGGTGGTCGCGGCGTACGCGGTCAGCCAGGCCTCGACCAGCTGGCGGCGGGCGGTGAGACCGGCGAGGGCGGGGAGGTCGTCGGCGTAGGCCTCGGTGGCGACCTCGCGGCGGAACGTGTCGAGGAGCGCGCGGGTGCGGGCACCGAGGACGAAGCCGTCGGGTCCGGTGGTCAGTTCGTCGAGGAGGTACGCGGCGCAGGCCTCCGGGCGGACGGGGGCGGCGGCGTCCCAGTCGCGTACGGCCCCGGCGAGTTCCGTGCGCAGCGCGTCGAGGGCGGGCGGGGGCCCGAAGGCGTCGCGGACGCGGGCCAGGGAGCGGGCGCGGCGGGTGAGGTCGGCGCGTTCCCCGTCCGTGGCGCCGTGCGTCCAGTACAGCAGGGCGTGGGCGCGGGCGGCGGGTTCGTGGCGCAGCAGGCCCGCGCCGTCGTACAGGGGCAGGAGGGCGGTGAGGATCGCGGTGGCGTCGTGGTCGTGGACGCCCCTCTCGTACCCCTCGTCGTACGCCTCCTCGGCGGCCCGGCGGACCAGGGCGGCGAGGTCGTCGGCGCCGGCCAGGGCGGCGGGGCCGTGCTCGTGCAGCAGCCGGGCGGCGAGGTGTTCGGCGCGGTAGACCTCGGGCGACTCGGACGGCAGGTGCCGGTTCCAGAGCGGCCGGTCGGCGAGGAGGGCGGGGTCGGTGACGGGGGCACGGTAGTCGGTGCCGGTGAGGGCGAGCGCGAGGCCGTCGCCGTGCGGGACGACGGTGAGGTCGAGGGGCTGGGTGGAGACGGCGAACCGGTGGCCGCCCAGGCGGATGGCGCGTCCGCCGTCCGCGTAGAGGTCGGTGCGGTCGCGCAGGGCGCGGGCGGCCTCCTGCCGGGCGGAGCGCAGCCGGCCGTCGAGCTCCTCCGCCCGGACCCGGTCGCCGAGTGCGCGCAGCTCGTCGGCGGTGCGGCGGACCTTGGCGACGAGCGGGTCGGAGGCGAAGTAGGTGCTGACCGCGTCCGCGTCAAGGAGCGCGGCACAGCGCCGGGCGACCGTCTCCAGGACGCGGTCGGCGGCGGACGCGAGCTGTTCGGCGCGGCGGGCGCGGGCGTCGGAGAGGCTCTGCTTGCGGGCGGAGAACGCCTCGTAGATCTCGGTGCGCCGGTCGGCGAGCTCGCCGAGGACGTCGTCGAACTCGGCGAACCGGGACTCCAGGGACTCCAGTTGCGCCAGCACCCGGGTCAGTTGCTCGTCGCAGGTCTCCGGGGTGTCCGCCGCCGCGAGGGCGCCGGTGACCGTCTGGCCGAGCAGGGCGAGTTCGGCGGTGAGACCGGCGCGCGCCTCCCGGTCGAGGAGGGACCGGCGGCGGGCGTCGAGGGTGGCGCGGGCGCGGTTGACGCCGCCCATCGCCTCGGCGATCCGCTCCAGGACGGCCGTGCGGACGGTGGCGTCGGCGATGTCGAGCCCGGCGACCACCTCGGACACCGTGCCCAGTGAGTCGGCGAGTTCGTCCAGGCGGGCGGCGACCGGGGCGGCCTCGGCGGTGGTGGCGACCGACTCGGTGTCGGCGACCAGTCGTTCGACGTCCGCGTGGTGGGCGGCGAAGGCGTCCTCGCGGGCCAGGAAGGCGATCGCGCGCTGTCCGAAGGAGGCGAGGTCGGCCTCGGCCCCCTCGGCGAGGGCGTCGATACGGGCGCGGTCCGCGTACCGCATCTCCTTCAGGGTCAGCAGGTGGCCCTGGGCGTGGCGGAGTTCGGTCAGTCCGCTGACCCAGGCGGCGGCCTCGCGGGGCTGCTCGCCGCGCAGCCGGCGCACCACCGTGGCGATCCGGTCCGCCGCCCCGTCGAGCGCGTCGGCGGCCCGTGCGGTGAGGTCGCGTACGGTCTCGAACTCGGCCAGCACCTGGTCGGCGGTGGCCCGCATCCGCTCCAACGGCGTGCGCAGGTCGCCCAGTTCGGTGTCGCCCAGCCAGTGGTGGGTGTCCAGGGCGCGCACGCAGGCGGCCGTCAGGGCCGTGTACACCTCGGTGGTGGGGGTGGTCTCGGCGACGGAGCGGGCCAGGGACAGGCAGTCGGAGACGCCGCGTACCAGGTCGGCGTTGCCGACGCGGGCCAGCGGGCCCTCGCCGACGGGCTGTGCGGCGGCGTGGGTGTCGGAGACGTAGGGCGAGTGCCACAGCTGTACGGGGTGGACGCGGGCGGGGTCGTCGCCGTCGGGGCGCAGCAGGGCGAGGAGCCCGTCGTCGAACAGCGCCCAGCCGTGGCAGGCCATCGGGGTGGCGACCGCCTCGCGGATGAGGTTGTACGACAGCAGCAGCGCGCGTCCGCGTCCGGGCGCGTGGAAGACGTACAGCACGTCCTCGCCGTACGGGGAGCGCACCTCGTGGGCGAACTCCATGCCGGTGGTGTCGAGTTCGTACGTCTTGTGGGGGCCGGCGGCCAGGCAGTAGCCGCCGGGGAAGACGATGCCCTGGTCGTCGGGGAGGCGGCGGCAGCCCTGTCCGATGCCGTCGAGGCGGACGACGGACCGGGTGAGGGTGTTGAAGACCAGGTGACGGGGGTCGGTCTCCTTGTAGGGGAGGATCCGCAGCAGGATCAGGGGGCCGACGCGGGCGTGGGCGATCTCGGCGTCGGCGAGGGACTGCAGGGGCTCGTCGACCGGTTCGCCGTGGATGCCGTCGGGGGTGTCGGTGTCGTTCTCGGTCTTGACGGTGAGGGTGCCGCCGAGGGTGTCGACGAACACCTCGCCCTGGACGGAGACGTGCGGGTGACGGCCGAGGACGTGGTCCTCGCGGGTGGTGGGCGTCCACGCGATGTCGGCGGGCGGGGTGCGGGCGTGGTCGCGGTCGCCGCGCGCGTCCAGGAAGACCGCCGAGCGGCCGTCCTCCGGGATCGTCCAGCGCAGGACGCGGATGTCGCCGGCCTTCTCGCCGGTCTGGAAGACGGCGAGCAGCCTGCCGTCGACCCGGCGCAGCCGCAGCAGGCGCGCCTGGCGGTAGTAGCGGTGCAGGGCGGCGAACTCGCGGACGAATCGGGGGTCGTCGAGGAGTCCGGGGACGGCGTCGTCGGGGAGGGGGTTCAGGTCGCGGTCGTGCGGGGCGAGGACGTCGCCGACCGTGGTGTCGGCCTCCGGGCGGGGCCGGGTGTCGTAGCCGAAGAGCAGCACGTCGCCGACGGCGACGATGTCGCGGGGCACGGCGGTGCGGTCGGTGCGCAGCCGTTCGGCGCCGGTGAGGCGCAGTTCGGGGGCGCCGAACTCCTCGGCCCGGCGGTGGTTCAACGCCTGGGCCCGGCGGGCGAGTTCGGCCGCCTGGGCGGCGAGGCGGTCGCGCAGCACCTGGTAGGCGCCGTCGTCGACCGCCGCCTCGGGGCCGCCCGGCGCGGGGGTACGGGACGCCTCACGGGGCCCGTCGGCGCCGGCCCGCCCACGAGCGGTGTCCGCGCCGCGCCCGCCCGGGCCGGAGGCCGCCCGGGGCCGGTCCCCGTCGTGCGCGCCCTGCGTTCGGTCCGCGCCGGGCGCCCGCTCGGAGCCGCTCGCTGCGGACGTGCCGTGGAGGCCGCCGGTCGCGGCAGCGGCGGGAGCGGCGCCGGTTCCGGGTGTGCCCGGGCCCGGGGTCTCGCGCGGGGCCGTGTTCGTGGGCTCGTGGGTGCCGGTGGTCATGGCTGGCTGCCTCTCGGATGGTGCGGTCGGGAGCCGCCGTCCCCTGTGCGGCGGCTCCCGACCGGAGGGTGGTCAGGCCCTGGCGCGGCCGTTCGGCACGGCCAGCGGTGTGTCCGAGAGGCCCAGCTCACCGGCTTTCTCGATCAGCTCCTCGAACCGTCCGGTGTTCTCACCGCCCTGCTGCATCAGGCGCATCAGCAGCGCGGAGACCGTGAGGTTCTGCACGTCGGCGGTGGAGACGGAGCTCAGGACGCGGCTCAGGTCGTCGGTGAAGCTCGCGGAGCCGTCCAGCCAGGGACCGGCGAGGGCCTGCGCGGTCTCGGAGTGCTGGACGAAGCCGTCCACGCTCTTGCCGAGCGCGATCGAGGAGACGAGACGGTCGAGGAACACCGACTCCCCGCCGACGATGTTGATGTCCGCGTTCTCCAGTCCGGTGGCGAGGACCGTGGCCTGCGCCTCGGCGACCTGCCGCTGCACCTCCAGTCCGGCGAGCCGGATGTCCTTCTCCGCCTCCAGCCGCAGCCGGTACTCCTCGTGGCCGCGGGACGCCTCGTCGAGGGCGGCCATCGCCGCCGCCTTCTCGGTGAGGCCGGCCGCCTCCGCGCGGAGTTTGCCGCCGATGGCCTCCGCGTCGGCGAGGGCCTTGGCCCGCGCCCCCTCGGCCTCCGCGCGCAGCCGGGCCTGGGTGGCCTCGGCCTCGGCGCGGCCCGCCTTCTCGATGACCTCGGCCTCCTTGTCGCGGACCTGGACGGCGGCCAGTCCCTCGGCCGCGGACTCCGCCTGGACGCCCTCGGCCAGCCGCAGCTTGGCCCGTGCGTCGAGGTCGGCGGTCTTCAACCGGGCCTCGGCGAGGGTGAGTTCCTCGGCGGCGCGGTGCGTGGCGGCCTGCTCGGCGGCCTCGGCGGCCTTGATGTCCTTGACCAGCTGCTCCTGCGCCTCGGCCTCCGCGGCGATGATCACGGCCTGGCGCCGGCGCTCGGCCTCCTCGACGGCCCGCAGCCTCAGGATCGACTCCTCCTGCTCGGCGACCGTGCGGTCCACCGCGACCCGTTCCCGGACGACCTCGGCGATCTCCCGCTTCTCCGCCTCGACCTCCTTGTCGGCGGCGATCCTGGTCAGCTGGGTCTCCCGCTCGCGGGCGATGACCTCGAGCAGGCGGTCCTTCTCGATGCGCTCGCTCTCCACGGCGATGACCCGCTCGCGGTTCTTGGCGGCGACGGCGACCTCGCGGGCCTGGTTCTCGCGCTGCACGCCGAGCTGCTCCTCGGTGCGCAGGAAGGCGCTCTGCGCGCGCAGCCGCTCCTCCTCCACCACCCGCGCGGTCTCGGCCTCCTCGCGGGCCCGTACGGTCTCGATCTCGCGCCGCTGCTTGATCTCGGCGTCCGCCTGCCGGCGCTCCAGCTCCAGGATCGCCTCGCGCGCGTCGACGTCCTGCCGGGTGATCTCCTTCTGCTCGTTGCGCTGGGCCTCGTTGGTGCGGACGTGCTCCACGGCCGTCAGCTCGGTGATCTTGCGGATGCCCTGCGCGTCGAGGACGTTGCCCGGGTCGAGCTGGGTCAGCGGCGTCTGCTCCAGGTAGTCGATCGCGGCGTCCTCGAGGTGGTAGCCGCTGAGGTCGACCCCGATGACCTCGATGATGCGGTACCGCAGCTCCTCGCGCTTGGTGTAGAGGTCGGTGAAGTCCATCTGCTTGCCGACGGTCTTCAGCGCCTCGGAGAACTTGGCGTGGAACAGCTCCTGGAGCGTGTTGCGGTCGCTGGCCCGCGCGGTGCCGACGGCCTGGGCGACCTTGATGACGTCCTCGACGGTCTTGTTGACCTTGACGAAGAAGGTGATGCGGATGTCCGCCCGGATGTTGTCCCGGCAGATCAGGCCCTCCTTGCCGGCCCGGGTGATCTCGATGGTCTTCACCGAGATGTCCATCACCTCGGCCTTGTGCAGCACCGGCAGCACGACCGACCCGGTGAAGGTCACGTCGACCCTGCGTACCTTGGAGACGATCAGCGCCTTGCCCTGCTCCACCTTGCGGAACAGTTTCGAGACGACGAGCAGGCCGATGAGTACGAACAGCAGGGCGACGCCGACGAGTACGGCGATGCCCACGGTGGCGGCATCCATGGGACACGTCCTCCTGGTCTGGAATGCGGGCGTAAGTCGGTTGGAGCGGCGCCTCGTTGGCGAGGCGGACGAAGGTCCGGCGGAGGAGGAGACGGCACAGGCGGCGCTGCGGTTCTGCGCCGGTGCGGACGGTGTCCGTCCGCACCGGCGCGCCCCCTGCCCACCGTTCGCCGTTCACGTCAAGGGGGGTGACACCGCTCCCCTCCGGGTTCCGGTGCCGGGCGCCTGCCGGTGCCCGGCACCGGAACCATCCGCGGTGCTCCCCGCGGACCATGCTGCCCGCTCGCGACGCGCTCGCGCATTGCCGGAATCCGGCAACATTCATTAAGGTCTTGATGCCGGTGCGACACAACCGACGCGTTAGGGAAGCGTCAAGAATCGGGGGGAAGACGTGACCGAACGGGAGATTCCGGAGCAGTATCTGGAGGGCTACGCCCACCTTCTGGCCGAGGTCGCGGCCACGGGCAGGCGCCTCAACCGGGACGAGATCGCCTCCCGGCGGGCCCTGGGGGAACGGGCCGCGGAGGCGGGCTTCGGCCTGCGGTCCCTGGTCAGCGCGCACCTCTCCGGCGCCCGCGGGACGTGGCCGCGCGGGGCGGACTCGGCCGACGAGGCGCTCGCGGCCGTACAGCAGGTCGTGGACGCGTTCGCCGAGGGGTACGAGCGGGCGCAGCGGCTGGCGGTGCGTCAGGAGGAGGCGGCACGGCGGGAGTTCATCGACGACCTGCTCTACGGCCGCAGCGACCTGGGGCGGCTGGCGGAACGCGCCGAGCGCTTCGGGCTGCGGCTGTCCCACGAGCACGCGGTCGCCGTCGCCCGGGGCGTGGCCGCCTACGACGAGGGCGACCCGGTGCCGCGGCAGGTGGAGCGCGCCCTGATCTCCCGGTTCGGTGACCGCAGCATCCTGCTCACCACCAAGGACGGACGGCTGCTGTGCATCGCGCCCGGGCACCAGCGGGAGGTGCTCACGTACTTCGCCAAGCAGGCGCACGCCGCCACCGACGGCGGCCAGGTCGCCGTCGGCCGTCCGCAGTCGGGTCCCGGCGGTGTCGTCCAGTCCTACGAGGAGGCCCTCAGCTCACTGGAGATAGCCGAGCGGCTGGGGCTCGACGATCCGGTGCTGCACGCCTCCGACCTGCTCGTCTATCCCGTGCTGGCGCGCGACCGCCAGGCCATGGCCGACCTGGTGCACAACACCCTGGGGCCGCTGACCACGGCCCGCGGCGGCGCCGTGCCCCTCCTGGACACGCTCACCGCGTACTTCGACTCCGGCTGTGTCGCCGCGGAGGCGGCCCGGCGGCTCTCGCTGAGCGTGCGCGCGCTGACGTACCGCCTGGAGCGCATCCACAAGCTCACCGGCGCCAACCCGTCGGACCCCGCCCACCGTTACGTGCTTCAGACGGCGGTGATCGGCGCACGCCTGCTGGACTGGCCCGCCGGCGAGTCGTGAGCGGGGCTCCCGGGTCAGCCCTGGACCAGGGTGATGTCCCGGTTCCCGACGGCGTGGAAGACGGGCACCAGGAGGAGGCCGTCGGGGCGCAGCTCGAAGAGGGTGGCCTCGACGTGGGCCCGGCCCGCCTCGAGGGCGCCGGCGGGCACGGTTCCGCTGTTCTCCCAGCGGTGCTCCTTCCCGTCGCACACCGCCTGGGCGCCGCCGACGGAGTAGTGGACGTCGGACGAGGGCCGGCTGACCGAGGAGCTGACGAGGACCGGTCCGTCGCCGTCGAGGCAGCGGTAGGTACCGGAGAGGGTGACGGAGCCGTCGGCCATCCGGCCCTCCTTGTCCACCGTCACGTACTCCGCGGGCGCGGAGGGGGCGGCCGACGCCGGCGCGGGGGCCGCCGCGGCGAAACCGAGCAGCAGCAGCGCGGAACCGGCCGCGACGCCGAGGACGGGGCGTACGGACATGGGGAACCTCCCGGAATGGGTGGAATGAGTGGTTCCACCTGTACCCGGCACGGGGCCCGGGAGCGGTCATCGTCACCCCTTCGGTGGCGAGTCGGCCCGGCCGCCGGGGAACCGCCCCGGGACCGTCCGGGGGCTGTCACGTTTCCCGGCGGGCGGTTCCGCCGCGGGCGCGGCCCGGGCGCGGTCGGCGCATACGGCCCCTTCGGATCGTTCCACCCATGTGGAGGTGCGCCCTGTGCGCCCACCGGTCCTCCTGCCCCCGTGCCGACGACGCCGCCGCACATGTGGTGGCCGCCCACCCCGAGCGGGGCCGGAGCCTGCCGTGCGACGGTGCGATCGTCTTCGACGACACCGGCGAACCGCTCCCCGACGGCCGGGTGATCGCCCCGCACCGGGCTCCCGCAGACCGGTTCGCGGCCCCCGCCGACCGGCTCGCGGTCGCCGCCTGAACCGGTCCGCCGCTCAGGGCAGCAGGGCGAAGCCGTCGAGTTCGACCAGGGCCCGTTCGTCCCACAGCCGGACCACCCCGACGACCGCCATCGCCGGGTAGTCGCGGCCGGCCAGTTCCCGCCAGACGCGGCCGAGTTCGCGGGCGTGGGCGCGGTACGCGGCCACGTCGGTGGCGTAGACGGTGACGCGGGCCAGGTCGGCGGGGACGCCGCCGGCCGCGTGCAGGGCGGTGAGGAGGTTGGCGAGGGCCCGCGCGAACTGGTCGGGCAGGGTGTCGCCGACCACCTCGCCGTCGGCGTCGAGGGCGGTCTGGCCGGCCAGGAACACCAGCCGGGAGCCGGTGGCGACGACGGCGTGCGAGAAGCCGGCCGGCGGGGAGAGCGCGGGCGGGTTGACGCGCTCGGCGGTCACCGGTCCTCCAGGTTCCCGTACAGCTCCTTGGCGATGATGCCCCGTTGGACCTCGCTCGCCCCCTCGTAGACGCGGGGGGCGCGGACCTCGCGGTAGAGGTGTTCGAGCAGGTGCCCGCGTTGCAGGGCGCGGGCGCCGTGCAGCTGGACGGCCCTGTCGACGACGTACTGCGCGGTCTCGGTGGCCAGCAGTTTCGCCATCGCGGAGCGCCGGGGGACGTCGGCGGCGCCCTCGTCGTACGCCGTCGCCGCCGCGTACACCATGAGCCGGGCCGACTCCGTGCGCAGCGCCATCTCGGCGACCTGGTGGGCGACGGACTGGAGGTCCTTCAGCTTGCCGCCGAAGGCGTCCCGCCGGGCGGTGTGGGCGAGGGTCGCGTCCAGGGCGGCCTGCGCCATGCCGACCGCGAAGGCGCCGACGCTGGGGCGGAACAGGTTGAGGGTCTCCATGGCGACCCGGAAGCCCCGGTCGACCTCGCCGAGCACGTCGGCGGCGGTCACCGGTACGGCGTCGAAGGCGAGGGCGCCGACGGGGTGCGGGGAGAGCATGTCGAGGCGGCTGCCGGTGAGGCCGGGGCGGTCGGCGGGCACCAGGAAGGCGGTCACGCCGCGCGCTCCGGCGCCGGGGGTGGTGCGGGCGAAGACGGTGTAGAAGTCGGCGTCGGGGGCGTTGGAGATCCAGCGCTTCTCCCCGGTGAGCCGCCAGCCGGAGCGGCCGTCGCCTCGCGCGGCCAGGGACTCCGGCGCCGGGTCGGCGACCGGGGCCGCGTCCCGCCCGGGCGTCCCCGCCGGGCCCGGCCGGCCGGCCGGCTCCGCCGTCAGCGACAGTGCCGCCGCGTCCGAGCCCGCGCCCGGCTCGCTGAGCGCGAAGGCCGCGACGACGCTGCCCTCGCTCACCCCGGGCAGCCAGCGGGCGCGCTGGGCGGCCGTTCCGTGGGCGTGCACCGGGTGGGCGCCCAGGCCCTGGAGGGCCAGGGCGGTCTCCGCCTCGGTGCAGGCGTGGGCCAGGGACTCCCGCATCAGGCACAGGTCGAGCGCGCCCGAGGCGAACAGGCGGGACAACAGGCCGAGGGCGCCCAGTTCGGCGACCAGGGCGCGGTCGACCCGGCCGGGCTCGCCCTTCTCGGCCAGGGGCCGCAGCCGGTCCGCGGCCAGTGCGCGCAGCTCGGCGCACCAGGCGAGTCGCGCCGGTTCGAGCGAGAATGCGGTCATCGCCGGTCCCTTCCCTCGCCACCGGTCCACTCCCGAGGTTATCGCGGACCGTTGACTGCCGTCACCAACGCGATACGCTCCGGATGCGAGCCCACCACGCCAAGGGGGCGAACCGCCATGGATCCACGGGTCACCGCGCACGTCGACACCTTCGCCCGCGACCGCCTCCCGCCACCCGACCAGTGGCCCGAGCTCCGCTTCGACCTGCCGGAGCTGCGCTACCCCGCCCGGCTGAACTGCGCCGCCGAACTGCTGCACGGCCCGCCCGACGGCCGCCCGGCGTTCCGCACCCCCGGCGGCGCGGCCTGGACGTACGGCGAGCTGCGCGCCCGCGTGGACCGGCTCGCACACCTCCTCACCGGCGACCTCGGGATCGTCCCCGGCAACCGGGTGCTGCTGCGCGGCCCCACCACCCCGTGGCTGGCCGCCTGCTGGCTGGCGGTGCTGAAGGCGGGCGCGATCGCCGTCACCGTGCCGGCCCAGCAGCGCCCGCACGAGCTGAGCACCGTCTGTGAGATCGCCGAGGTCCGCCACGCCCTGTGCGACGTCCGGTCCGTCGACGACCTCGCCAGGGCCGGCGTGCCGGGCCTCTCCCTCACCGTCTACGGCGGCGACTCCCCCGGCGACCTGCTGAACCGCCCGGCGCCCACCACGCCGTACGAGGCCGTGCCGACCGCGGCCGACGACGTGGCGCTGATCGCCTTCACCTCCGGCACCACCGGGCGCCCCAAGGGCTGCATGCACTTCCACCGGGACGTGCTGGCGATCGCGGACACCTTCTCCCGGCACGTGCTGAAGCCGCTCCCGGACGACGTGTTCGCCGGCAGCCCTCCGCTGGGCTTCACCTTCGGGCTCGGCGGCCTGGTGGTGTTCCCGCTGCGGGCCGGGGCGAGCGCGCTGCTCCTCGAACAGGCTCACCCCGACCAGCTGTTGCCCGCGATCGCCGCGCACGGGGTGTCGGTGCTGTTCACCGCGCCCACCGCCTACCGCGCGATGCTCGCCGCGCTCGACGGCCACGACCTCGCGTCGCTGCGCCGCTGCGTCTCGGCCGGCGAGAACCTGCCCGCCGCCACCTGGCGGGCCTGGCACGAGCGCACCGGGCTGCGGATCATCAACGGCATCGGCGCCACCGAACTGCTGCACATCTTCGTCTCCGCCGCCGACGAGGCGATCCGCCCCGGGACGACGGGAGTTCCGGTCCCCGGCTGGCAGGCGCGGGTGCAGGACGCCGACGGCACGCCCGTGCCCGACGGGGCGCCGGGGCTGCTCGCGGTGCGCGGCCCCGTCGGCTGCCGCTACCTCGCCGACCCGCGCCAGCGGGAGTACGTGCGCGACGGCTGGAACATCACCGGCGACACCTACGTCCGCGACCCCGACGGCTACTTCCGGTACGTCGCCCGCGCCGACGACATGATCATCTCGGCCGGGTACAACATCGCGGGCCCCGAGGTCGAGGACGCCCTGCTGCGCCACCCGGACGTCGTCGAGGCGGCGGTGGTGGGCCGGCCGGACGAGGCGCGCGGCCAGGTGGTGGTGGCGTACGCGGTCCTGAAGGAGAGCGCGGAACGCGACGCCGAGGCGCTGCGCGCCTTCGTGAGGTCCGAGCTCGCGCCGTACAAGTGCCCGCGGGAGATCGTGTTCCTGGACGCCCTGCCCCGCACGGCCACCGGCAAGCTCCAGCGGTTCCGGCTGCGCGCCCCCACCGGGAGCGGGGACGACCGTGCGTGACGCCGGGGAATCCCGCCGTCCGTATACGACTTAAGATGATCAACGTGTCCGACCAGCAAGTCCCCCACGCTCCGAGATCCCTCATCGTCACGCTCTACGGCGCGTACGGCCGCCGCGTGCCGGGCCCGGTGCCCGTCGCCGAGCTGATCCGGCTGCTGGCCGCGGTCGGCGTGGACGCCCCGTCCGTCCGCTCCTCGGTGTCCCGGCTCAAGCGGCGCGGCCTGCTCGTCCCCGCGCGTACCGAACAGGGCGCGGCCGGATACGAAATGTCGCCCGAGGCACGCCAGTTGCTCGACGACGGCGACCGGCGGGTGTACGCCGCCGATTCCCCCGCGGACGAGGGCTGGGTGCTCGCCGTGTTCTCCGTCCCGGAGTCCCAACGGCAGAAACGGCACGTCCTGCGCTCCCGGCTGTCCGGCCTCGGCTTCGGCACAGCGGCCCCCGGCGTGTGGATCGCCCCCGCGCGGCTGTACGAGGAGACCAGGCACACCCTGGAGCGTCTGCGCCTGGACGCCTACGTCGACTTCTTCCGCGGCGAGCACCTGGGCTTCGCGCCCACCGCCGAGGCGGTCGCCCGCTGGTGGGACCTGGCCCGGATCGCCGAGCAGCACGAGGCGTTCCTGGACCGGCACGCACGGGTGCTGCGCGCCTGGGAGCGGCGCGCGGACACCCCGCCCGAGGACGCCTACCGCGACTACCTCCTCGCCCTGGACTCCTGGCGCCACCTCCCCTACGCCGACCCCGGCCTGCCCGCCGCCCTGCTCCCCGCGAACTGGCCGGGCACCCGCTCGGCGGCCGTCTTCCGCTCCCTGCACGAGCGGCTGCGGGACGCGGGGGCGGGGTTCGTCGGCCTGTAGGTACGAGTGGTGTCGCCACTCTTCCACGGCCACGGTTCCAGGTCCTTGCCGGGCCCCTCACGACGCAGGGTCAGACAGCCCCTCCTGTGCCGCGGACGCTGCCACACGATGAAGAAGGACGTCCTCGCCGCGCCGGGGGCGACGGGCCTGAGGTACGTGTGCGGTGGTCTGGCCTCCTTCACAGGGGAGTTGTGCCGTGACGGCGTTCTGGCATTCGCCCCGGAGGTCGCGTCCCTCGGTGAGACACGGCTGGGGGTGCGGGCGGATCTCCGCGAAGCCCCGCGGGGAGTCCCGGGCCGCCGCGTTCGTGTCGGGAGGGGCGGTCGGTGAGGAGGGGAGAGCAGATCCGAGGGCTGCCGAGAGCGTCCATATGGTGACGGCGGCCAGGCTCGTCGTGACTTCCCCGGCCAGAACCCACAACGGGGGCGGCCGTCGCAACCCGCCGAGCCGCAGGGCCGTCATCCATGAGCGGGTCCGGCGCCGCGCCCCGGCAACGTCGTCGGAGTGCGGATCGGGGGTGGGCTCGGAGGACCGTGCACTCACCCCTTCCTCGGCCCGACGCCTGGCCTCCAGCCAGGCGTCGACGTCCGTTCCGGGTGCACCGCAGGCCCGGACGGACGCTGCCAGGGTTTCGGGGGCGGCAGACGTGTGCCCCGGAGCATGTCACTAACCGCGCTGCGGGCCGGCGACTCCCCCGCGCGCGGGCGCGTTCCTCCAACTCGCGCAGGGTGAGACCGGACCTCTGCTTCAACTCGCGCAGCAGACCGACGAGGGCCGCGGCGTCACCCGCGCCCCGCAGATCGAACTCCCCCACCCCGTCCGTGTCCACACCCGCATGCTCTTCGGTCCGGCCCGGTGCCACAAACGCGAATCCGGTCAACCAGCGGAAGGGATGGGACATCTCCAGTCATGCGTGACGCTTCCCGCACGCACCTGCGCCCTCTCGCCGGCTGCTCCCGCCGGTCCGGACAACGCCGGACGACACCGGACACGGCGCGGACAGTCCTCTGACCAGGCCGGACAGCGGCGGTGCGTCCGGGACGGGCGAAGGTGCTTGTGCCGGACGGGTGCCGCTGCGCAATCTCGTTACCGTCCACGGGAGCCAGGCGCTCCGGGGCACTCCCGGGGGGCGCGTCCCCCGTCTCACCCACCCTAGAAGGAGGAACAGATCATGCGTGTCGTCATTCAGGCGGTTTCGGACCGTCTGCTGGAGAAGGTGGCCCCCAGGGCGGCAGCCTCGGCCGTGTCGTGCTGGCAGTACGAGTGCATCCCCTACAGCGGGTGTGCGCAGAAGAAGGCGTACTGGGCGTACGACCCGTGCAACGACCGGGACTACAAGAAGTGGTGCGGCTGCTGAGCTCCTGACTCCGCAGGTACGGGTCCGGCCGCCCCTCCGGGCCCCCGGACCCGTACCCCCCCTGCCCCACCTCGCTCCGGTCAACCGAAGGACTCAGCCCGGTGAACCATCTGATCGACACCGGCCGGATCTTCCTCGGCCTGGTCTTCTTCTGCTCAGTCGTCGGCAAGATGCGCGGCGCCGCCGCCTTCACCGGCTTCAGGACCGCGATGGCGCGGCTGGCCCCCGCCCTGCGCGGCCGGACCGGGCCCGTCGCCGTGCTCGTCGTCGGTGCCGAGGCGGTAGTGGTCGGCGCTCTCGCGGTGCCCTCGACCGTGACCGCCGGTTTCGCCCTGGCCGCCGTACTGCTGGCGGCGTTCACGGCCGTGCTGGTCGGGGCGCTGCGCAGGGACGAGACTGTGGCCTGCCACTGCTTCGGCGGAGGCGGACGGCCCGTCGCTCTCCGGCATGTGCTGCGCAACGCGGTTCTCCTGTGCGTGGCCTCGGCCGGTCTGGTGGCTCAGCTCATGACAGCGGACGGCGCCACCGCCACGTCGCGACCCGCCGTATTTCTGTTCACGGCCGGCGCGGGGGCGTTCCTCGCTCTCATCACCGTCGCCCTGGACGAACTGGCGTACCTCCTCGGCCGGTCGGACGCGAAGAGCACGGGGAGGGCCCGCGGATGAACCTCCCCGTGGTGGGCGCCGTGCTCGTCACACTGACGGTCGGCGGCGGTCTGGTACTGGCCCGGCAGCGGTACGTCGTGGTCACCGTCGCCGGCGTCAGCATGCTCCCCACCCTCGCTGCCGGGGACCGGGTGCTGGTCCGCCGTTCCGCGCTCGCCCGGGTCCGCGCGGGCGACCTGGTGGTGTCGCGCCCTCCGGCCGGCGGACGCTGGGACGCCATGACGCTGCCGACCTGGCTGATCAAACGCGCGGTGGCCGTACCAGGCGACCCGGTGCCGGGGCACGTCGTCCTCGACGTGCCGGAGGAGCCCGGCGCCCCGGTACCGCCCGGCCGGGTGGTCCTGCTGGGCGACAACCCCGACGAAAGCCTGGACTCGCGGTTCTGCGGCTACTTCCGCGAGAACCAGATCGTCGGCGTCGTCGTCCGGTGCCTGGCGCACGGCGACCCGGCTCGCTCCCAGAACACAACCCGTCGGAAGGACACTTCGTCATGCCGTACCTGACTGCCGCCGTGCTCCTGCTCGCGCTCCTGGGCGTCTTCAACCTGGCCTTGACGTTCGGACTCGTCCGCAGGCTCCGGGAGCGTCCCGCCCCACCGGCGGGCGAGGAATGGGACCGGGCCTCGGGACTCGCCGCCGGTGCACCGGTGGGTGCCTTCTCCGCCGTGGACGTCGACGGGCGGCCCCTCACCCACGAGAGCCTGCCCGACGGGCTCATGGTCGTCTTCGTGTCACCGGACTGCCCCGCTTGTGAGGAGACCTTGCCTCATGTGGTGGAGCGGGCTCGCGAGTACGGCCGAGACCAGGTGCTGGCCGTCGTCATCCGGGACGGGGACACGCCGGGCGACCCCGAACCGTACGTGGAACGCCTCGCCCCGGTGGCTCGCGTGGCGGTCGCCGACATGGGTGGCGACCTCACCACGGCGTTCGCCCTCCAGGGTCTGCCCGCGTACGCCGAGATGGGGGCGGACGGCCGGGTCGCGGGCACGGGGCGCATCCTGCCGCGCTGGTCGGCCCGTGAGCGGGACCGGGCGGGCGCCGGCGCATGAGTAGGCGTGTGAGCCGTGTGAGTGATGTGGGCGAGGCGCAGGACGGGCTCACCGTCAGGGCCGCGGCCGACGCCGCGCGCAGCACCGTTGTCCTGGCCCGGCGGGCGGCGCCCTGGGACCTGGCGGCGCTCGTCGCCCTCACGGTGGGGCTGGCGGCGGTTCCCGTGGTGACGGCCTGGCTGACCAGGCTCGTCCTCGACCGCCTCACCGGTGTCGCGGGGGCGGAACTGTTCGCCCTGGCCACGGGGCTGGCCGCCACGGGGCTGGTGGCGGCGCTGCTGCCGCTGCTGAGTCAGTTTCTGGGCGCGCGGTTCAATCGTGCGGTGAGCCTGCACGCGGTGGACCGGCTGTACAGCGCGGTGAACTCGTTCCACGGTCTGGCACGGTTCGAGAACCCCGCTTTCCAGGACCGGCTGCGCATGGCGCGCGGAGCGGCCGGGCAATCGGTCGGGCGCCTGGTGGACGGCGGCCTGCGGGCCGGCGGTGCCGCGCTGACCACCATCGGCTTCCTGACCGCGTTGTACGCGGTGGACGCGACCATGACCGTGCTGGTCACGGCGAGCGCCATACCGGCCCTGGTTGCCGAGCTGAAGCTCTCCCGCCGCCGGGCGCGCACGGAATGGCGTGTCAGTGCGGCCCAACGGCGTGAGTTCTTTTACCAGATGCTGCTCTCCGGCCTGGACGCGGCCAAGGAGATCCGCCTGTTCGGGGCGAGCGGGTTCCTCAAGGAGCGGATGCTCGCGGAACGCCGGACCGCCGACGCCGAGACCCACCGGACGGACCGCCGCGAATTCCTCACCCAGAGTCTGCTCGCCCTGATCAGCGCGCTCGTCGCCAGCACGGGTCTGGTCTGGGCGGCACTCGCGGCCCAGCGCGGTGAGCTGACGGTCGGTGAGGTGTCCATGTTCGTGGCCGCCGTCGTCGGCGTGCAGGGCGCCCTGTCCGGCCTCATCCGGTCGCTCGCCGACGGCCACCAGCAACTGCTGATGATGGGCCACTACCTCGCGGTCGTACGGGCGGGCCCGGACCTCGAAGGCCCGCCCCACCCGCTGCGCGCGCAGGAACACCTGCCCGCCCTGCGCGAGGGAGTCGAGTTCCGCGACGTCTGGTTCCGCTACGCCGAGGACCAGCCCTGGATCCTGCGCGGAGTGAACCTCTTCCTCCCATACGGTGAGGCCGTCGCTCTCGTCGGCCAGAACGGTGCGGGCAAGAGCACCCTCGTCAAACTCCTCTGTCGCTTCTACGACCCGACGCGTGGCGCGGTGCTCTGGGATGGCGTGGACATCCGCCAGGTCCCGGTGCCGCAGCTGCGCCGGCGTCTCGGCGCCGTGTTCCAGGACTATGTTCCCTACGACCTCACGGCCGCCGAGAACATCGCCATCGGAGACGTCGAGACGCTCGCGGAGCCACGCAAGATCCGGGAAGCGGCGAGCAGGGCCGGAGTTCACGAGATGCTGTCCCGGCTCCCTCACGGCTACGACACCATGCTGAGCCGGATGTACGCCCAGGAAGCCCAGCACGACGACGAAACGGGTACGGCACTGTCCGGGGGCCAATGGCAGCGCCTCGCGCTGGCACGGGCGTTCGTCCGCGACGAGCCCGACCTGCTCATCCTCGACGAGCCGAGCTCTGGCCTGGACGCAGAGGCCGAACACGACGTCCACCTGCGCCTGCGTCGCCATCGGGCCCACCGCACCAGTCTGTTGATCTCCCACCGTCTCGGTGCGGTCCGCGACGCCGACCGGATCGTGGTCCTGGCCGACGGCCGGATCACCGAGGAGGGCACCCACGGCACACTGCTCCTGGACGGAGGAACGTACGCCCAGCTGTTCACCTTGCAGGCGAGCGGCTACCAGGAGGAGGTGTAGCCGCCCGCGACCGCGTCGGGCCAGGGTGCGGAGTCCCCCCGCTCGCCGCGCCGGGGCCACGGCGGGACATCGGAGGACAGGGTCCGTCACGGGGGCGTGTCCCTTGTCGTGGTGTACGTCGCCACCCGCCGGAGATCTGCGCCGCACGGGACGTCAAGGGCCTGTGCGCCCGTCGCGCCGTCGGCCGGCTGACCGGGCTCACCGGCGTCGACGACCCGTACGAGCCGCCCGCCGGTCCGGCCCCGGCCCCGCGCACGGAGTCGCAGACCCCCGTGGGAGCCGGCCGGCGCGGTCCACGCGGTGCCGGCGGGGCACGGGACGGCCCGGCGGCCGGGCCTCGCGGCGTCCGGGGTCAGCCTCCGAGGCCGAGACGGGGCCCGGGGGCGTCCGTGCGGCCGGTCCGGGGCCGTCTGCTGCCCGCCAGGTAGGGCGCCGGCCAGACCGCGCCCGGGCCCTCGTAGCCCTGCTCGGCCGCCGCGTGGAGCGTCCAGTGGGGGTCGTAGAGGTGCGGGCGGGCCAGGGCGCACAGGTCCGTGCGCCCGGCCAGGATCAGGGAGTTGACGTCGTCCCAGGAGGAGATCGCGCCGACCGCGATCACCGGGACGCCCGCCTCGTGCCGGATCCGGTCGGCGAACGGGGTCTGGTACGAGCGCCCGAACTCCGGTGTCTCGTCGGCCACGACCTGCCCGGTCGACACGTCGATCGCGTCGGCGCCGTGCGCGGCGAAGGCGCGGGCGATCGCGACCGCGTCCTCGGCCGTGGTGCCGCCCTCCGCCCAGTCGGTGGCGGAGATCCGCACGGTCATCGGCCGGTCGCCGGGCCACACCGCGCGCACCGCGTCGAACACCTCCAGCGGGAAGCGGAGCCGCTTTTGAGGCGAGCCGCCGTAGGCGTCGGTGCGGTGGTTGGTGAGCGGGGAGAGGAAGCCGGAGAGCAGGTAGCCGTGGGCGCAGTGCAGTTCCAGCAGGTCGAAACCGGCCCGCGCGGCCCGCACGGCGGCGGCCGCGAACTGCTCCCTCAGGTCGGTGAGCTGGGCCCGGGACAGCTCGCGCGGCACCTGGCCGCCGGGCCTGTACGGCAGGGGCGAGGCGGCGACGAGGGGCCAGTTGCCGTCGTCGAGCGGCTCGTCCATGCCCTCCCACATCAGCTTGGTCGAGCCCTTGCGGCCGCTGTGGCCGAGCTGCACGCCGATCGCGGCGCCGGGCGCCCGCGTGTGCACGAAGTCGGTGATCCGCCGCCACGCCTCGGCCTGCCGGCCGGTGTAGAGGCCCGCGCAGCCGGGTGTGATGCGCCCCTCGGGGCTGACGCACACCATCTCGGTCATCACCAGTCCGGCGCCGCCCAGCGCGCGGGCGCCGAGGTGCACGAGGTGGAAGTCGCCGGGGACGCCGTCGGCCGCCGAGTACATGTCCATGGGCGAGACGACGACCCGGTTGCGCAGGGTCAGTCCGCGCATCCGGAACGGGGTGAACATCGGGGGCGTGCCGGGCGGGCAGCCGAACTCGCGCTCCACGGACCGGGTGAAGCGGGCGTCGCGCAGCCGCAGGTTGTCGTGGGTGACGCGGCGGCTGCGGGTGAGCAGGTTGAAGGCGAACCGGCGGGGCGGCTGGGCGAGGTGGAGGGACAGGTCCTCGAACCACTCCAGGCTGGCGCGGGCGGCCCGCTGGGTGGAGGCGACGACGGGTCGGCGCTCCGCCTCGTACGCGGTCAACGCGTCCTCCGTCGACGGTTGTTCGTCCAGGCACGCGGCGAGCGCCAGCGCGTCCTCGACGGCGAGCTTGGTGCCGGAGCCGATGGAGAAGTGCGCGGTGTGGGCGGCGTCGCCGAGGAGCACGACGGCGCCGTGCGACCAGCGCTCGTTGACGACCGTGCGGAAGGTGGTCCACGCCGAGTCGTCGGACTTCAGCGGGCGTCCGCCGAGCGCGTCGGAGAAGATCTTGGCGCAGCGCGCGACCGACTCGCCCGTGTCGATCGCGTCGAATCCGGCCGCGTGCCACACCTCCTCGCGCATCTCGACGATCACGGTGGAGGCGCCTCGGTCCCGCGACCCGGAGGGCCTCGTGGAGGGGTGGTGGCCGGGCGACGGGCGGGAGTAGGGGTAGCCGTGCAACTGCATCACGCCGTGCTCGGTCTCGGCGATCTCGAAGCGGAAGGCGTCGAAGGCGAAGTCGGCGGCCAGCCAGATGTAGCGGCAGCGGTGCGTGGTGATCCGGGGCCGGAACACGTGGGCGAACGCCTCGCGCGTGCCGCTGTGCACTCCGTCGGCGGCCACCACCAGGTCGTGCGTCCGCGCCAGCCGGGCCGGGTCGGGCGCCTCGGCGCCGAAGCGCAGGTCGACCCCGAGCGAGCGGCAGCGCTCGTGCAGGATCTCCAGCAGGCGGTGCCTGCCGAGGGCGGCGAAACGGTGTCCTCGGCAGGTGTGGCGGGTGTTCCGGTGGACGATGTCGATGTCGTCCCAGTGGACGAAGGCCCGTCGGAGGGCTCCGTAGACCTCCGGGTCGGCGTGCTCGATCCCTCCCAGGGTCTCGTCGGAGAGGACGACGCCGAAGCCGAAGGTCCTGTCGGCGGGGTTGCGTTCCCAGAGGGTGATGTCGCGGCCGGGGTCGAGGCGTTTGAGCAGCGCGGCGGTGTAGAGGCCGCCGGGGCCTCCGCCGATGACCGCCACGCGGAGGGGGTGGCCTTTCCTGTCGGGCGGCCGCGGGTCCGTGAGGGTCGACCGCGCCCACGCGGCGGCAGCCGGAGATTCGGAAGAGCCCTGCGCTCCTGGGGTGTGGAGCGTTCCGTCGGCCGGGAGCATCCTGCCTACCTCCCTCGCCACTTCGGCGGGCGCTTCTCCGTGAAGGCGGCGTGGAACTCCGCGTAGTCCTCGCCGTTCATCAGGAGGGCCTGGGTCGAGGCGTCCAGTTCCACCGCCGCCGACAGGGGCATGTCCAGTTCCGCCGTGAGGAGGGCCTTGGTTCGGGCGTATGCGAGTGCCGGGCCGTCGGCGAGACGGCGTGCCAGGGCCCGGGCGGCCTCGTCCGCGCCGCCCTCGTCGGCGAGTGCGCTGATCAGACCGATGCGTTCGGCCTCCGGCGCCCGCACCGTGTCGCCCAGCATCAGCAGCCGGGTGGCGTGGCCGAGGCCGACCACGCGGGGCAGGAGGTACGCCGCGCCCATGTCGCCGCCCGACAGGCCGACCCGGGTGAAGAGGAAGGCGAAGCGGGCGCCGGGGTCGGCGACCCGGAAGTCGGCGGCCAGGGCGAGGACCGCGCCGGCGCCCGCCGCCACCCCGTGCACCGCGGCGATCACCGGGAACGGGCACTCCCGCACCGCCCGCACCACCTGGCCGGTCATCCGGTTGAAGTCGAGGAGCTGCGCGGTGTCCATGGCGAGGGTGGCGCCGATGATCTCGTCGACGTCGCCGCCGGAGCAGAAGCCGCGCCCCTCGCCGGCCAGCACCAGGGCCCGTACGGCCCGCTCCCGGGACAGCTCGGCGAGCAGGTCGCGCAGGTCGGCGTAGGCGCCGAAGGTGAGCGCGTTGAGCTTGTCGGGGCGGGCGAGGGTGACGGTGGCGACGCCGTCGGCGAGGTCGACGCGCAGGTGCTCCCAGCGCGCGGTGCGGGCGGCGGAGCCGGTGAAGGGACTCATGAGGGCGGCCTCCTGGGGCGGGCACTGCGCTGCTCAGTGAGTTCTGCCTCATGAATTTATCACTGATCGGTGACTGTCGTCACGGGTGCGCGATACGCCGTTCGGGCGTCGCCCTCGGCGGGCCGCCCGTCGCCGGGGCCGGACGCCCCGGCCGGACCCCGGGGCCCGCCCCCTCGCGGGGCCGCACCGGGCGCGCCGTACCATGGGCAGCCGAAAAAGCAGGAGCACCCGCTCCACGAACGGACCCGCCGTGTACGAATCCCCCGCCTCCACCTCCTGGCGCGTAGCGCTGCCGCACACCGCCGCGGCGGTGCCGGTGGCCCGTGCGCTGGTCCGTACGGCCCTGGCCGAGCGGGAGCACGCCGCCGACTGCGACACCGCGGAGCTGCTGACGGCGGAGCTGGTGGCCAACGCCGTGGAGCACACCTCCGGCGGCGCCCCGATAGAGCTGGTGGTGCGGCTGCTGCCGACCGGCTGCCAGGTCGAGGTGCACGACGCCGACCCGAAGCCGCCCGGCGACCTCACCCGCCCGGCCCGCGGCGTGCCCGACCCCTGGCAGGAGCACGGGCGGGGGTTGCTGCTGATCCGCACGCTGAGCTCGTCCTGCGGTCACCGCCCCACCGAGTCCGGCAAGGCGGTGTGGTTCCGGCTGCCGGGCCAACGGCGCCCGGTCTGAGCGGGACGCGGGGGCTCAGGCGAGGGTCGCGACCAGGACCGCCTTGATCGTGTGCATACGGTTCTCCGCCTCGTCGAAGACCACCGAGTGCGCCGACTCGAAGACCTCGTCGGTCACCTCCAGGGAGGTGAGACCGTGGGTCTCGAAGACGTCCCGGCCGACCTTGGTGCCGAGGTCGTGGAAGGCCGGCAGGCAGTGCAGGAACTTGACGTCCGGGTTGCCGGTGGCGCGCAGGACGTCCATGGTCACCGCGTACGGGGCGAGGGCCTCGATCCGCTCGCCCCAGACCTCCTTGGGCTCCCCCATGGAGACCCAGACGTCCGTGGCGACGAAATCGGCGCCCGCGACGCCCTCGGCGACGTCCTCGGTGAGCGTGACGCGCGCCCCGCTCGACGCGGCCAGCTCCTGCGCCCGGTCGACGACCTCCTGGACGGGCCAGTAGGCCTTGGGGGCGACGATCCTGACGTCCATGCCCAGCAGGGCCGCGGTCACGAGGTAGGAGTTGCCCATGTTGAAGCGGGCGTCGCCGAGGTAGGCGAAGGAGACGTCCGTGAGCGGCTTGGCACTGTGCTCGGTCATCGTGAGCACGTCGGCGAGCATCTGGGTGGGGTGCCAGTCGTCGGTGAGCCCGTTGAAGACGGGCACCCCCGCGTACGCCGCGAGCTCCTCCACCTTGGCCTGGCTGTCCCCCCGGTACTCGATCCCGTCGTACATCCGGCCCAGCACCCGCGCGGTGTCCTTCACGGACTCCTTGTGGCCGATCTGCGAGCCGGACGGATCGAGGTACGTCGTCGAGGCGCCCTGGTCGGCGGCCGCCACCTCGAACGCGCAGCGCGTGCGCGTCGAGGTCTTCTCGAAGATCAGCGCGATGTTCCTGCCCCGCAGGTACCGGTGCTCGGTCCCGGCCCGCTTGGCGGCCTTCAGTTCTGCGGCCAGCTCCAGCAGGCCGAGGAACTCCTGCGCGGTGAAGTCCAGCTCCTTCAGGAAGTGGCGGCCGGCGAGGGCGGTCGGGACAGTCGCCATGGGGTGCTCCAGGGATGGGGGACACGAATCCTTGGAAGTGTATACGAAGTTTTGTATTTCTATACGGCGCCCTGTACCGGGTCCCGCTGGACGGGACAGCTCATGCAGCGCGGCCCGCCCCTGCCCCGGCCCAGCTCGCTGCCGGGGATCTCTATCACCTCGATGCCCTGCTTGCGCAGGTGCGTGTTGGTGGTGGCGTTCCGCTCGTAGGCGACGACGACGCCCGGCTCGACGGCCAGGACGTTGCAGCCGTCGTCCCACTGCTCGCGCTCGGCGGCGTGGACGTCCTGGGTGGCGGTCAGCACCCGGATCTCGCTGAGCCCCAGCGCGGCGGCGATCGCGCGGTGCATGTGCTCCGGCGGGTGGTCGGTGACCTTCAGCTCCTTGTCCCCCGCGCCCGGCTCGATGGTGTACGAGCGGAGCATGCCGAGGCCCGCGTACTGGGTGAAGGTGTCGCCGTCGACCATCGTCATCACGGTGTCGAGGTGCATGAAGGCGCGGCGCTTCGGCATGTCGAGGGCGACGATGGTCTCGGCGGAGCCGGCCGCGAACAGCTTGTGCGCGAGCATCTCCACCGCCTGCGGGGTGGTCCGCTCGCTCATCCCGATCAGCACCGCGCCGTTGCCGATGACCAGCACGTCCCCGCCCTCGATGGTCGACGGGTAGTCGGCCTGCCCCTGGGACCAGACGTGGAAGGGCTCCGCGCGGAACAGCGGATGGTGCCGGTAGATCGCCTCGAAGTGCACGGTCTCGCGCTGCCGGGCCGGCCAGCGCATCGCGTTGATGGCGACGCCGTCGTAGATCCAGGCGGAGGTGTCGCGGGTGAAGAGGTGGTTGGGCAGCGGGCCGAGCAGGAAGTCGTCGAGCTTCATGGCGTGGAAGCGCACGGAGGTGGGTTCCGGGTGGGCGTCCAGGAACTCCCGCTTGGTCATCCCGCCGATCAGCACCTCGGCGAGCTCGGACGCCGGGAGCGTCTCGAACGCGGCGCGGAGGTGGTCGGTGGCCAGCGGACCGTACTCCTTCTCGTCGAAGACGCGGTCCAGGACGAGCGCACGGGCCTCCGGGAGGTCCAGCGTCTCGGAGAGCAGGTCGCCGAAGAGGTGGACGACGACGCCGCGGTCGCGCAGGACGTCGGCGAACCCGTCGTGCTCGGCGCGCGCCCGGCGCACCCAGAGCACGTCGTCGAAGAGCAGGGCGTCCTTGTTGCTGGGGGTGAGCCTTTTGAGCTCGAGGTCGGGCCGGTGCAGGATGACGCGGCGGAGCCGGCCGGCCTCGGAGTCGACGTGGTAGGTCATGCCTTTCATCCTGACCGCCCGGACCCGGGTTCACCCCTGCCCCCGGGGCCCCGGATCCCGGAAACCCGCCTCCGCCGGCCGCCGCGCCCGGCCGGACCGGCTCGGGCCGCACCTCGAGGACGGCGCCGTGACGGGCCCGGCGCCGTTTCCGGAGCCGGGCGGGGACGCCTCGGGCGTCCTGGACGGCGACGAGGCCGAGGACGTCCTGGTGAGGTGTGCGGAGGAACCTCCGCGCCCCGGAGAAGGCCCGCACACGGGGTCGGCGCGCACCGGCCCGGCCCGGCCCGGGCGCGGGGCGCGGGTGCCCCGGCCGGACCGGGCCGTGGTGCACGTCCACCGGCCCAGGCGGAGCACGGGGGACCCGCAGGACCGGGCCTCGGTGCGCGTCCGCCCGCTACAGCCGCGGGTCCACCGGCTCGGACTCCAGGGCCAGCACGGCGAAGACCGGCTCGTGCACCCGCCACAGCGGCTCGCCCCCGGCGAGGCGGTCCAGGGCCTCCAGACCGAGGGCGTACTCGCGCAGGGCCAGGGAGCGCTTGTGGCCGAGGAAGCGGTCGCGCAGACGGGCCAGGTTCTCCGGACGGGTGTACTCGGGACCGTAGACGATCCGCAGGTACTCGCGGCCCCGGCACTTGACGCCGGGCTGCACCGGGCGTCCCTTCTCGTCGTGCACCAGGGCGCCGACCGGCTTGACGACCATGCCCTCGCCGCCGCGCCCGGTCATCTCCAGCCACCAGTCGACCCCGGCGCGCACGGACTCGGGGTCGGCCGTGTCGACGTAGAGGCGACGGGTGGTCCGCAGCAGTCCGGTGGTGTCGTGCTCGACCGCGCGGTCGATGAGGGCGAGCTGCTCGTCGTGGGGCAGGGCGGCGAGGCTGCGTCCCTGGACCGCGAGGATCTGGAACGGGGCCAGGTGGACGCCGTCCAGGCCGTCGGTGGTCCAGCAGTAGCGGCGGTACGCGTCGGTGAACGCCGCGGCCGAGTCGGCCCGTTCGCGCTGGCGGCCGAGCAGGTCCCCGACGTCCACACCGCGGGCCGCGGCGCCCTCCAGGGCGGCCAGGGCGCCCGGGAGGACCGCGCCGGAGGCGGCGCCGACCGCCGCGTACTGGGAGCGCAGCAGGCCCGCGGCCTTCAGCGACCACGGCATCAGTTCGGCGTCCAGCAGCAGCCAGTCGGTGGCGAGTTCGTCCCAGAGGCCGGCCTCGGTGACCGCCGTGCGCAGCCGGCCGAGGACCTCCTCCGTGACGGAGGCGTCGTCGAAGAAGGGGCGGCCGGTGCGGGTGTACAGCGAGCCGGTCTCCCCTCCGGCGGCGCCGAAGCGCCGGGCGGCCACGTCGGCGTCGCGGCAGACCAGGGCGACCGCGCGGGAGCCCATGTGCTTCTCCTCGCACACGACCCGGGCCACGCCGTCCCGCGCGTACTGGGCGAACGCCTCGGCCGGGTGCTCCAGGTAGCCGTCGAGGTGCGAGGTGGCGGTGGGCGCCATCGTCGGCGGGAGGTACGGCAGCAGGCGCGGGTCGATCGCGAAGCGGCTCATGACCTCCAGGGCCGCGGCGGCGTTCTCCTCGCGGATCGATATCCGGCCGTGGTGCCGGGTCTCGACGAAGCGGCGCCCGTGCACGTCCGCCAGGTCCAGCGGACGGCCCTCGTGGCCGCCGGGGGCCTCGGTGCGCAGCGGGCGGGCCGGCTCGTACCAGACCCGCTCGGCCGGCACGTCGACCAGTTCCCGCTCCGGCCAGCGCAGCGCGGTGAGCTTGCCGCCGAAGACGGCGCCGGTGTCCAGGCAGATGGTGTTGTTGAGCCAGGTCGCCTCCGGGACGGGGGTGTGGCCGTAGACGACGGCGGCCCGGCCGCGGTAGTCCTCCGCCCACGGATAGCGCACGGGCAGGCCGAACTCGTCGGTCTCGCCGGTGGTGTCGCCGTAGAGGGCGTGGCTGCGGACCCGGCCGGAGGTGCGGCCGTGGTACTTCTCCGGCAGACCGGCGTGGCAGACCACCAGCCGGCCGCCGTCGAGGACGTAGTGGCTGACCAGTCCGTCGATGAACTCCCGCACCTCGGCGCGGAACTCCTCGCTCTCGCCGTCCATCTGCTCGACGGTCTCGGCGAGTCCGTGGGTGTGCTGCACCTTGCGGCCCCTGAGGTGGCGGCCGAACTTGTTCTCGTGGTTGCCGGGCACGCACAGCGCGTCGCCCGCCTTCACCATGGCCATCACACGGCGCAGCACGCCGGGGCTGTCCGGGCCGCGGTCGACGAGGTCGCCGACGAAGACGGCCGTACGGCCCTCGGGGTGCCTGCCGTCGACGTACCCCAGCTTGCCGAGCAGCGCCTCTAGTTCGGCCGCGCAGCCGTGGACGTCGCCGATGACGTCGAAGGGGCCGGCGAGGTGGGTGAGGTCGTTGAACCGCTTCTCGGTGACGACGGTGGCGTGCTCGACCTCCTCCGCGCCGCGCAGCACGTGCACCTTGCGGAAGCCCTCGCGCTCCAGGTGGCGCAGGGAGCGGCGGAGTTCGCGGGTGTGGCGCTGGATCACCCGGCGGGGCATGTCGGCGCGGTCGACGCGGGTCGCGTTGCGCTCGGCGCACACCGCCTCGGGGACGTCGAGCACGATGGCGATCGGCAGGACGTCGTGCTTCCTGGCCAGCTCGATCAGCTGCCGCCGGCCGTCCTGCTGCACGTTGGTCGCGTCGACGACGGTGCGGCGGCCGGCGGCCAGCCGCTTGCCGGCGATGTAGTGCAGCACGTCGAAGGCGTCGCGCGACGCGCTCTGGTCGTTCTCGTCGTCGGCGACCAGACCGCGGCAGAAGTCGGAGGAGACGACCTCGGTGGGCTTGAAGTGACGGCGGGCGAAGGTGGACTTGCCCGACCCGGAGGCGCCGACGAGCACCACGAGGGAGAGGTCGGTCACGGGCAGGGCGCGGCCCCGCGGTCGCGGGGTCACGGCGGTGGCGGTCATGCGGCCTTCGCCTCCTTCACGGCGCCGGTCGTGAACACGGCCATCTGGGTGGGCGGTCCGACCTCGGGGTCGTCCGGTCCGACGGGGACGACCTCCACCGTGTATCGGTGCCGTTCGGCCACCTCGGCCGCCCAGGCGCGGAACTCCCCGCGGGTCCACTCGAAGCGGTGGTCACCGTGCCGGACATGGCCGGCCGGGAGGGTCTCCCAGCGCACGTTGTACTCCACGTTGGGGGTGGTCACGAGGACCGTGCGGGGGCGGGCCGCGCCGAACACCGCGTACTCCAGGGCGGGCAGCCGGGGCGGGTCGAGGTGCTCGATCACCTCGCTGAGGACGGCGGCGTCGTAGCCCCCCAGCCGCTTGTCCGTGTAGGTCAGCGACCCCTGGAGGAGCCGGACGCGCGCCGCCTGCCGCTCCCCCATGCGGTCCAGCTTGAGCCGCCGGGAGGCGATGGCGAGCGCCCGCATCGACACGTCGACGCCGACGATCTCGGTGAAGGAGGGGTCCTTGAGCAGTGCCTGGACGAGCTGGCCCTGACCGCAGCCGAGGTCGAGCACCCGGGCGGCTCCGGAGGCGCGGAGCACGGTGAGGATCGCCTCCCGCCGTCGTACGGCGAGCGGGGTCGGCCTCTCCTCGGACTCCGTCTCCGCCGCCACGGCGTTGTCGATCTCCTCGACGTCGCTGTCGTCGGCCTCGGCCAGCCGGACCAGCTCGAGCCGCTCCATGGCCTGGCGGGTCAGCGACCAGCGGCGGGAGAGGTAGCGGCTGGTGATCAGCTTATGCTCCGGGTGCCCGGGCAGCCAGCCCTCACCGGCGCGCAGCAGCTTGTCGACCTCGTCGGGGGAGACCCAGTAGTGCTTGGCGTCGTCGAGGACGGGGAGCAGGACGTACAGGTGGCGCAGGGCCTCGGCGAGGGTGAGCGTCTCCGCCTCCAGGACCAGGCGCACGTACCGCGAGTCGCCCCACCCGGGGAACTCGGCGTCCAGGGCCACGGGCTCGGCGGTGACCGTCCAGCCGAGCGGTTCGAAGAGCCGGCGGACGAGTCCGGGGCCGCCGCGGGCGGGCAGCGCGGGCACCTCGACATGCAGGGGGCGCGGCCGCGCCGGGAGTTCCGGGCGGGCGGCGCACACACCGCGCATCGCGCTGGAGAAGACACCGCTCAGCGCGACGGCGAGCAGGGAGGACGCCGCGTACGGGCGGTCGTTGACGTACTGCGCGAGGGCCCCGTCGGGGGCGCCGCCGCGGCCCTTGCCCTTGCCGCGCCGGACCAGTGCCACCGCGTCCACCTCCAGCAGCA
Organism: Streptomyces caelestis; assembly: GCF_001279005.1. GTDB lineage: Bacteria > Actinomycetota > Actinomycetes > Streptomycetales > Streptomycetaceae > Streptomyces > Streptomyces heliomycini. Next base: position 114,872 of record NZ_LGCN01000120.1, on the reverse strand, counting down.
GCGCCGCCGTACAGCGCTCGGCGTCCGCCTCGGGGTAGAGGACGTGCGCCGTGCCGTAGGACGTGGAGAACGCCTGCGCCTTCTCGGGATGCTTGTGCAGCAGGAAACCGAGGTCGGTCGCGGGGCGCTGCGGGGAGCCGGTGGTACTGATCGTCAGGAACACGGTGGTTACACCTCGAAACCCTTCTGAGCTGCGGGTACACGCCGGATGCGGGCGTGCGGTGCCAACGTACCGAAAACGGCCCGGGATGCCCCGGGAATTTACGGGCGCACGCGGCGGGGCCGTCCGCGCGCACGGACGGCCCCGTTTCCCGCGGGCGGGTGTTACGACAGCTGGGACTGGACCTGGGCGGAGATCAGCTCCAGGTGATCGAGGTCGTGCAGGTCGAGGACCTGGAGGTAGACGCGGCTGCAGCCGGTCTCGGCGTAGCGGCCGATCTTGTCGACGACCTCGGCCGGGGAGCCCGCCAGGCCGTTGGCCTTGAGCTCGTCGGCCTCGCGGCCGATCGCGGCGGCGCGGCGGGCGACCTCCTGGTCGTCCTTGCCGACGCAGACGACGAGGGCGTTGGAGTAGACGAGGTCGCCCGGGTCGCGGCCGGCCTCCCGGGCGGCGTCGCGGACCCGGCCGAACTGGCGGGCCGTGTCCTCGATGGAGGCGAAGGGCATGTTGAACTCGTCGGCGAACCTGGCCGCCAGGCGCGGGGTGCGGGTCGCGCCGTGGCCGCCGATGAGGACCGGCACCTTGGACTGGGCCGGCTTGGGGAGCGCGGGCGACCTGGTGAGGTCGTAGTGGGTGCCGTGGTAGTCGAAGGTCTTGCCGGTCTCGGTGGCCCACAGGCCGGTGACGATCTCCAGCTGCTCCTCGAGGCGGGCGAACTTCTCCTTGGGGAAGGGGATGCCGTACGCCTTGTGCTCCTCCTCGAACCAGCCCGCGCCCAGGCCCAGCTCGACACGGCCGCCGGACATCTGGTCGACCTGGGCGACCTGGATGGCGAGCACGCCGGGGAGGCGGAAGGTGCCGGCGGTCATCAGGGTGCCGAGCCGGATGCGCTTGGTCTCGCGGGCGAGGCCGGCGAGGGTGATCCAGGCGTCGGTGGGGCCGGGCAGGCCGTCGGCGGAGCCCATGCTGAGGTAGTGGTCGGAGCGGAAGAAGGCGTCGAAGCCGAGGTCCTCGGTGGCCTTGGCGACGGTGAGGAGGGTGTCGTAGGTGGCGCCCTGCTGGGGTTCGGTGAAGATGCGAAGATCCATGGTTCCATCCTGCACGGTCCGGGGCGGGTCCGCGCAGCTCGGCGTCGCAGGGGGGCGTCGCGTCGGCGCGGGGCGGGAGAGCTCGCGCGGTCCGGCGTTCGCGGGGTGCCCGGCGTCGGGGCGGGCCGGGGGGTGGGGTGCGCTGCCCGGCGTTCGCGGGGTGCCGGCGCGCCCACCCTCCCCCGGCGCCCCGGGGGGGGTACCTCCCAGGCCCTCGAGGCGCTGAGGGAGGCACGACTGCCCGCGGCCGGCGGCAGGAGGGGTCAGCCGGCTTCTCGTTGCGGGAGGGGATCGTCGTGGGTGGTCAGTTTGCGGAGCATCTCCAGGACGCGGTCGCGGGACTCGTCCGCCGCGTCGATGGCCTCCATGCACTGCCAGTACGTCGCCTCGTCCTCCGCGGAGGAGGCGATGCCCACCAGGGCGATGCCCACCTCGCCGAGCAGACCGCCGAGGTGCATCAGAACCGGGTGGGGTTCGCCCAGCTCGGCGAGCCGGGCCGCGCGCAGTTCGTCCGGGCCGAGCTCCGGGGTGTCCAGCACGCCGCAGCCGCGGCCCGCCAGCTCGGTCAACCCCAGTGCCTCACCCCGCAGTTCGGGCGGGCCGGCGACGGCGAGGCGGCTCCCTATCGCCTGCGCCAGGGCCTGCGCCTGCCACACCTCGGTCAGCCGCTCCCGTACGCCGCCGCCCGCGGCCAGGGCTCGCCTGCTCGTCACGATGAGCCGCACAGCGTCCATGCGCTGCCCCCGTCCGTCCGACGCGCTGCCCACGCGTCCGCATCCGTTGAACTCCCTTGTCCACTACCCAGAGTGAAGGCGCGTGAGACAAAAAGCCAGAGGAAGACCGAAATCTGCGGACAACGATGCGGACACGGCCCACTTTTCACTCACGGAGAGTGACGGAACGGTTCCTCCGTCGGGAACCTGCGCTCGTTGCGGTCGATCTTCGCGGCCAGCGCGGTCAGCGGGTCGACGCCGAGCACCTCGCAGAACTGGAGCAGGTACGCGAGGACGTCGGCGACCTCGTCGCGCACGCGGTGCGCGGTGTCCGGGTCGTCCATGACGCGGGCGGACTCCTCGGGGGTCGACCACTGGAAGATCTCGAGGAGTTCGGAGGCCTCCACGCTGAGCGCGGCGGCGAGGTTCTTGGGGGTGTGGTACGGCTGCCAGTTCCGCGCGGCGGCGAACTCGGCGAGCCGGTGCTGGAGTTCCGCGAGCCCGAGGGGCTCACGGGGACGCTCGGCGTCGTGGGGATCGGTCACGGTCCAGGTGTACCACCGTCACCCCGCTCACCCCCGCCGCCCAGGAGGCGTCGCTCACCGTCCCCACCAGCCGGATGTGCCCGCGCTCGCACATCCGCGCCGCCAGGCGCAGCAGTTCGCTCCGCTGCACCGGGTCGAGCGCCCGGTCCAGCCCGTCGGCGAGGACCGTGAGGGTCTGGAGCGCGGCGGGGACCTCTCCGAGCGCGTCGACCTCCAGCACGCCGGGGCCGGTGAGCAGCACCAGGGCGAGCGCGGCGTACCGCAGCTCGCCGTCGCCGAGGCGCCGCAGCTCGGTACGGGTGCCGTCGCCCCGGTCGAGGAGGGCGCGGACCAGGCGGCCGGCGTCGTACGGCTCGGCGAGCAGGTCGGTGACCGGCCCGGCGCACCCGGCGCGCACCGCGTCCACGAGGAGGCCGTGCCGGCGTCCGCACTCGGCGCGGGTGCGCCACAGGACGTCGGCGAGGTTGTCGCAGCCGCCGAGCAGCCGTCCGGCGCCGGCCGGGACGGGGTCCCGCATCCGCTCGGGGCGGGGGTCGCAGGGGAAGACGGACCGCAGGGCGACCACCATCTGCTCGGCGGCGGCGAGCACCCTGCGCTGCCCGGGGGTCTTGCCGGCGACGCGCAGCGGCAGCAGGGCGGTGCCGAGCCGGTCGTCGGGCAGCGGGGCACGGGTCACCGGGGCCGCCCCGGCCGTGTGCCAGGCGGCCTGCACGGTGCGCCGGCCGGGGTCGCGCAGGGCGGTCTCCAGCAGGACCACCCCGTCCGCCGTCAGCCGCTCCCCCACGATCCGCAGCCCGGGTTCGGCCTGTACGGCGACCTCCAGCCGGACCGGCCCCTCGGGGCCGTCGGCCGTACAGCCGATGCGGAAGCCCCGGCGGCGCTGGGCGTCGGCGCGGGCCCGCTCCGGCACACAGGCGCCGGGTTCCGGGAACGCCTCCCCCAGCTCGGCCCCGCCGCCGAGCCGCGCGAGCGCCTCGTACGCCCGCAGGGCGGTGGTCTTGCCGCTGCCGCTGGGCCCGGCGAGCAGCGTGAGCGCTCCCAGGGGGAGGCCGGCGCCGCGATGTCCGGCGAAGGCGGACAACCGCAGTTCGGTGACGCGCGGCAGCCGGGGGCGCCCGCCGGAGGCCGGGGGCGCGGGTGGCGGGGCGGTGGCCGGGCGGGGCGGGGAGGCGGGGGTGGTCATGGGCGAGACGCTAAGGGGTCCGGTGCGGGGCGAACCGTTCCGCTCGGCGGGCCTTCCCACGATCGGGCGACGGGATCAGGCGCCCGGGACCCCGACCCCCTCCATCAGCCCCGTGACCTCCGTGCCGGCCGGGGTCAGGAGGAAGACGTTGCGGTCGACCCGGTGCATTCCGCTGGCCAGACCGAAGACGACGCCCGTGCTGAAGTCCAGGACCCGTTTGGCGACCTCGGTCTCCGCGCTGGTCAGGTCCAGCAGGACCGGTATCCCGGACATGAGCGTCTCGGCGACGTCGCGGGCGTCCGCGAACACGTTCACGCGCAGGACGACGAAGCGGCGGCGCGCCTCCGTCGCGGCCTCGGGGAGGGCGCGGTGGCCCACCGCGGACGGCCATGCGTCGCGGCCCCGCAGCGGAACGACCTGGGCGAGCCCCTCCCACTGTTCGTCGGTGACGTCGTGGCTGTTCACCGGCATGCTCCGTCCCCTGTCGCGCTGACTGTCTGCATCGGGCAATTCTTACTCATGGTCACCCGTTCGGCCCAATAACGACACGGTCCGCCATCGTGGTGCTCGCACAACGTGACGTTTGCCCCGGTGTCCTCGGGATATCCGGCGCACCGCCGAGGACCGCGCCGCTCGCGCGGGGGAGCCCTCGGGAAGGGGCCGGATCCGCCCGGCCGCGTCGTCCGACCGCCGTGCCGCGCGCCCGCGTTGACCCGGGTCCGCCCGGGCCGGTTGCATGGGCGCATGGCCGGTGAAGCGGACGGTGTGGCGGTGCCCGTGGTCGCCTTCGAGACGCAGGAGGACTGGGAGGCGTGGCTGGAGGAGCATCAGGGGGACGTCGACGGGGTGTGGCTGAGGATCCCGAAGAAGGGGTCGGGGATCGCCGGGGTCGACTACGCGACCGCGCTGGAGTCGGCGCTGTGCTACGGCTGGATCGACGGGCACAAGAAGGGGCTGGACGACACCCACTGGCTCCAGCGGTTCACTCCGCGGCGGGCGCGCAGCCGGTGGTCGGCGGTCAACCGGCGAAAGGCCCTCGATCTCATCGAACGAGGGCGCATGCGGCCGTCCGGGCTGCGCGAGGTGGAGCGGGCGCGGGCGGACGGCCGCTGGGAGGCCGCGTACGCGAGCCAGAGCACGGCGACCGTCCCCGACGACCTGCGGGCGGCGCTGGACGCGGCGCCCGCGGCCGGTGACTTCTTCGGCACCCTCGACAGCCGCAACCGCTACGCGATCCTTCACCGGATCGAGGAGGCCAAGCGGCCGCGGACGCGGGCGGCCCGGATCGAGAAGTTCGTCGCCATGCTCGCCGAGGGACGAAAACTCCACCCGTGACGGCGTGCAGGGCGTCGGGGGTCAGCCCGCGACGGCCGCCTCCGCCGCCGCCACACCGCAGACGCGGGCCGCGCCGTGGGTGGCGATGTGCAGGGCGCCGCGCGGCGCGGACTGCGGTACGCCCATCTCCACGACCACGGTGGACGGGTCGGCGGCGAGCAGGGTGTCCAGGGCCGTGCGCATCCACGGGTGCCGGTGCTCGTCGCGGACCACGGCGACGACGCGCCGGCCGGCCGCCGCCTGAAGTGCCCGCTCCCCGGCGTCGGGGCCGGTGAAGCGGCCGGTGGCCGTGCCGGGCAGCAGCCGTTCCAGCTCCGCGCCGGCGCCCCACGGGGTCTCGTCGCCCACCGCGATGTTCGGGGCCGGGTCGAAGGTGGCCACGTACACCGGTCCGGCGACCGGCGCGGAGCCGGCGGCGCGGGTGACGGTCACCGCGCGGCGGGCCGCCGTGAGGCCGATCTCCGGCTCGGGTCCGACGGCCGCGGCCGGGGAGCGTCGTACGGCGGCGGTCCATTCGGCCAGGGCGCGCACCCGGGCGGCGGCGTCGGCGAGCCGCTCCTCCGGGAGTTCGCCGGAGCGTACGGCGCCCACCAACGCGTCCTGCAGGCTCCGCACGGTGCCCTCGTCGCACAGCCCGCCGCCCACGCAGATCGCGTCGGCGCCGGCGGCGATGGCGAGGACGGCGCCGTGCTCCAGCCCGTAGGTGCCGGAGACGGCGCGCATCTCCATGCCGTCGGTGACGATCAGGCCCTGGTAGCCGAGTTCGCCGCGCAGCAGGTCGGTGAGGACGCGGCGGGAGAGCGTGGCCGGGCGGTCGGGGTCGAGGACCGGCACCCGGATGTGCGCGCTCATGACGGCACGGGTGCCGGCCGCGATCGCCGCCCGGAACGGCCGCAGTTCGCGCTCGTGCAGCGTCGTGGCGTCGAGGTCGATGTGCGGGAGCGCGTGGTGCGAGTCGACGCCGGTGTCGCCGTGGCCGGGGAAGTGCTTGGTGCAGGCGGCGACGCCGGTCGACTGCAGGCCCTCGACGTAGGCGGCGGTGTGCCGGGCGACCAGGTCGGTGTCCCCGCCGAAGGAGCGCACGCCGATCACCGGGTTGTCGGGGTCGGCGTTGACGTCGGCGGACGGCGCCCAGTTGAAGTTGATCCCGCACGCGGCGAGCCGGCGGCCCAGCTCGCGGGCGACGCCCCGGGTCAGGCCGGTGTCGTCGACGGCGCCGAGCGCGTGGTTGCCGGGGAAGGAGGAGCCGGTGCGGACCTCCAGGCGGGTGACGTCGCCGCTCTCCTCGTCGATGGCGACCAGCAGGTCGTCCCGCTCGGCCCGCAGCTGCGCGGTGAGGGCGGCGACCTGCTCGGCGGTGGTGACGTTGCGGCCGAAGAAGGCGACGGAGGCGAGGCCCTCGGCCAGCCGGCGGCGGATCCAGTCGGGCGCGGTGGTGCCGGCGAAGCCCGGCTGCAGTACGGCGAGCGCGTCCCGGGTGAGGGTGTCGGCGCCGGTGGTGGATGTCGTCATCGGGTGGGGTTATCCCTTCACGGCGCCCGCGGTGAGACCGCTGACGGCCCTGCGCTGCAGGAAGACGAAGAGGATCAGGATGGGGACGGCGAACAGGGAGGAGGCGGCCATGGTCGCGCCCCAGTCGTCGCCGAACTGGGTCTGGAAGCTGGACAGCCACAGCGGCAGGGTCTGCGCGCCCCCGGCTTCCTTGTTGAGCACCAGGACGAGGGGGAACTCGTTCCACGCGGTGATGAAGCCGAACATGGAGGTGGACATCAGCCCCGGCGCGAGCAGCGGCAGGATGACCCGGCGGAACGCCTGGGCGCGGGTGCAGCCGTCGACCATCGCCGACTCCTCCAGCTCCTTCGGCACGGCGGCGACGAAGCCGCGCAGCGTCAGGACGGTGAAGGGCAGGATCATCATCATGTAGAAGGCCGTGAGCGGCACCAGGCTGTTCAGCATGGAGGCGTCCCGCACGATCATGTAGATCGCGATGACCATGACCTCCCAGGGCGCCATCTGGGCGAGCATGAAGCCGATGACGAAGCCGCGCCGCCCCCTGAACCGCATGCGCGCCAGGGCGAAGGAGCCGGCCAGCGCGATGACCAGCGAGAAGAGGACGGCCAGGCAGGTGACGGTCAGCGAGTTGCGGACGTACGTCCAGAAGTGGTCGGCGTCGGTCGCGGTCCTGAAGTGCTCGAACGTGACGTCGGTCGGGAACCAGACGGGGGTCTCCGAGATGATGTCGCCGGTCGGCTTGAACGCCGTGGAGAACATCCAGTACACGGGGAAGACGCAGACGACGAACAGGACGACGGCCGTGACGTTGGGCCACAGGCGGCCGAAGAGCGAGCGCTTCACAGCTCGTCCTCCTCTTGCTTGAGCACGATCCTGAGGTAGTAGGCGGTCAGGCCGAGCATGATCAGGACGGTCAGCACGGCGATCGCCGCGCCCATGCCGTAGTGCTGGTTGCCGACGCCCTCGACGTAGGCGTAGACGGGCAGGATCTCGGTGAGCCGGTCGGGGCCGCCGCCGTTGAAGGTGAAGACCTGGACGAACGCCTTGAAGATCCAGATGATCTCCAGGAACGTCGTGGCGTAGAGGAACGGCCGCAGGAACGGCAGGGTGACCGTGGTGAAGCTGCGCCAGGCGCCGGCGCCGTCGAGGGCGGCGGCCTCGTACAGTTCGCCGGGAATGGTGGTGGTCGCCGCGTAGAGGTTGATCGCGACGAACGGGACGGACATCCAGACGATCAGCAGGGTGATGACGAAGAACGTCGACATCTGGCTGCTGGTCCAGCTGTAGTCGGCCATGGAGTGCCAGCCGAGCTTGTCCAGGACCCAGTTGACGACGCCGAAGCGCTGGGCGAACAGCCACTGGTAGACGGTGGTGGCGGCCACCACGGGCATGGCCCAGGCCAGCACCAGGCCGATCAGCAGGGTGAACCGCATCCACGTGCCGAGGCGGGCGAGCAGGAGACCGGTCAGCGCGCCCAGGACCATGGTCAGGACGACGTTGACGGCCGTGAACAGGAGGGAGCGGAGGGTGACCCGCCAGAAGTCCTCGCCGGTGAGGGCTTCCTTGTAGTTGTCGATGCCGTTCCACTCGGTGACGTGCTGGATCAGCTGCGCCATGTTGAGGTTCTGGAAGGACAGCAGCAGGTCCTTCAGCAGCGGCCAGCCGAGCAGCAGCACGGTGGCCGCGACGGCGGGCAGCAGCAACAGGTACGGGGCGAGCGCGCCGGCGCGCGACGCGGCTCGTGGTGTCGGCCTGCCGGGTCCTGTGTCGTCCGCCTTGCGGACGTCCGCCGGGCCGGAGGGCGGCCGTTCGGTCTGCACGGTCATGCTCGCGATCTCTCTTCTCGGCGTGCTCAACGCGGTGCGGGGGCCGTCGCGTCGGCCGGCCCCCGCTCCGGTCGGAGCGCGTGCGCTCCTACTGCTGCTGCGCCAGGCGCTTGTTGAACTCGCCCTCGACCTGCTTGGCGGCCTCGGCCGGGGACTTGCCGTTCAGCACGGCGGTCAGGTACGTCTTGATCGGGTTGGGGTCGTTCTCGACCGCGGCCCACTCGGGGATCAGCGGCGTGGTGCCGCCGACGGCGGCGGCCGGCGCGGCGGCCTCGGCGGGGGCGTTGCCCTTGAGGTTGCTCTGCAGCGACTCCTTGTTGGGGATGACGCCGTTGGCCTTGGCCAGCGCGCCCTCGAACGTGTCGGAGAGGGCGATCCTCAGGAACTCCTTGGCGAGGTCCTGCTTCTTGCCGCCCGCGGCGACGGCGAGGTTGGAGCCGCCGAGGAAGACGCCCTCGGGCTTGTCGGCCGTGGCACCGGGGATGGTGAAGTAGCCGATCTCCTTCTCGATGTCCGGGTTGGCCTTGATCGCGATGCCGGCCTCCCAGCCCATGCCGATGAACGCGCCGGTCTTGCCCTTGGCGAAGACCTCGCCCTGCTGCGGGGTGGCCTCGTCCTTGTCCTTGGGCGCCTTCGACAGGGCCTGGAACTTCTTGTACGTCTCCGCGGCGGCGGCGACCTTCGGGTCGTCGAGGTTGGAGACGTACGTGTCGCCGTCCTTCTTGACCAGTTCGCCGCCCTCGCCGATCACCAGGCCGACGAAGTGGTACCAGTTCTGGCCGGGCAGGTAGATCGGCTCGGCGTCGGTCTTCTCACCGATGGTCTTGAGGGCGTCGTAGAACTCGTCGCGGGTCCTGGGGGTGTCCTTCAGCCCCGCGTCCGCCCAGACCTTCTTGTTGTAGAGGACGACGCGGTTGGCGAAGTACCAGGGCGCCGCGTACTGCTTGCCCTCGAAGACGGACGACTCGTTGAGGGACTCGGTCCACTCGCCGCCGATCTCCGCCTTGAGGTCGGCGAGGTCGGCGAGGCCGCCGGTCTTGGCGTAGGCCGGGGTCTGGGTGTTGCCGATCTCGAAGACGTCCGGCGGGTTCTCCTCGGACAGGGCGGTGGTCAGCTTCTGCTGGATGCCGTTCCACTGCTGGACCTCGAACTCGACCTTCGCCTTGGTCTTCTTCTCGAACTCGGCGGCGAGGTCCTTCTGCCACTGGTCCGGCGAGGAGCCGTCCATGACCCACACGGTGAGCGTCTCGCCGGCGTAGCCGTCCGCGCCGGCCTTCTTGCCGCCGTCACCGTCGTCGCCGCCGCACGCCGCGACGGAGAACAGCATGCCCGCGACCCCGATCGCGGCTATCAGCTTGCGCTTCACGCGCCACCCCTCCTCAGGAATGCCTTGCGCACCCACGCCCTCGGCGGCGACCCCCGCAGCGGCGCAACAGCTCGGTGGGCTGGGACCCGGCTTCCTCTAAATGGTTTAGACCAGCAAGGGGAGCTTGGCCTAGACCTATGGCCCTGTCAAGGGTCATGGACTCACGCCTGGATAACGGCTTCGGCATCCCCGGCGGGACGCAGAACTCCCCCCAAACGGGTACGGGTTGACGCTTGGACTAGACCAAAGCGAGAACGCACCGTTATAACGGGATCGCCGAGCGTGCGGCGCCGAACCGGCCGTCCGCCGACGTGCACCGCGGCCGGCGCCTGCCGTCCGCGCGCCGGACACCGCAGCCGGAAGGCAGGTCATGAGCACGGACCTCAGCAGCGCCCAGGCCGATACGGGGGCGCCGGGCCGTATCGGGCGCGTACCGAAGTACTACCGCATCAAGCAGCGGTTACTGCAGATGACCGACGAGCGTGCCCCGGGCGCCCCGATGCCGGCCGAGCGCCTGCTCGCCGTCGAGTTCCGCACCTCCCGCACCACGATCCGCAAGGCCCTGCAGGAGCTGGTCGGCGAGGGCCGGCTCGACCGCATCCAGGGCAAGGGCACGTTCGTCGCCCGCCCGAAGGTCTACCGGACGCTCCAGCTGACCTCGTACACCGAGGACATGCGGGCGCAGGGGCTCCACCCCGCCTCCCAGGTGCTGGACATCGGGTACGTCGCCGCCGACGCGGAGCTGGCGGCCCTGCTGGAGGTGGAGCCGGAGGACAGGGTGCTGCGCATCGAGCGGCTGCGGCTGGCCGGCGGGGAGCCCATGGCGATCGAGGCGACCCACCTGTCCGACCGGCGCTTCCCCCGGCTGCGCCGCAACCTGACCCGCCACACCTCGCTCTACACCACCCTCGCCGAGGTGTACGGAGTACGGCCGACGGAGGCCGACGAGACCATCGAGACCTCGCCGGCGACGCCGCGGGAGGCGGGGCTGCTCGCCACGGACGTGGGCCTGCCGATGCTGCTGCTGTCCCGCCACTCGCGGGACGAGACGGGAACGCCGGTCGAGTGGGTCCGCTCGGTGTACCGGGGCTCGCGCTACAAGTTCACCGCGACGTTGACGCGCCCGGGGCCCTGACCGGGCGGTTCGCGCTCAAAGCCCTTTTATTTCAAGGGAGTTGAGAAATCACGCCTAAAGGGCGTTCCTTGACAGGGGCCATTGGTCCAGTCCACCATCCCAGTGGTCTGAACCAGTCGTGGCGCGTTCCGTCCGCCACCGTCGCGTGCACCATCCCGCACGAAGGCGCCGGACGACCGGGAGCGGCCACCCGCGACCCCCGCGGTGGGCGTACTCCGTGACGCGGCCGGGCGACGCGTCCCGCCCGGGCGACACCGCTCCCGGCGCACCGGGCGACATCGATGTCACACGGGTGGTCCGGGACGCCGCCCGCGGCGGCCGGACGCCCCGCGCGCCCTCCCCGCCCCCTCCCCCTGTCCGCATGCCGTGAGTGATCCCGATCTCCGGAGTACCGCATGACGACGCACCACCGTTTCCTGCACCGCGCCGCCTCCGAACGCCCCTACTTCAGCGCCGACGGCGAGACCTACCTCGCCGGGACGCAGCTGCGGCACCTGACCAAGGACCTGCCGCTGCGGGTGCTCTCCGAGGAGCAGTTCGCGTCCTGGCGGAACCACGGCTACGTCGTGGTGCCGGAGGCGATCTCCCCCGACGCGGCCAAGCTGCTGCTGGAGTTCGCCTGGGAGTTCCAGGGCCTGGACCCGCAGCGCCCCGAGACCTGGTACGAGGAGCGCGCCTTCCGCTCGGACCTGGACCGGGACCTGTTCGTCTACGGCTTCGTCGAGGCGTACCAGCACCAGCTGATCTGGGACAGCCGGCAGACCCGGCGGGTGTACGACGCCTTCGTGGACGTGTGGGACTGCGAGGAGCTGTGGGTCACCCTGGACCGGCTCAACCTCAACCCGCCCAATGTGCGCAACCGTTCGCGTTCCCTCATCGACACCACGGACGAGGGGTTCGACATCGAGCTGCACTGGGACGTGGACACCACGGCGAGCGTGCCGCCGCAGCGGGTGCAGGGCATCGTCGCGCTCACCGACACGGAGCCCGACCACGGCGGCTTCCAGTGCTCCCCGGAGCTCTTCCGCCGGTTCGACGAGTGGAAGGCCGGGCAGCCGGCCGACCGGGACCCGTTCCGTCCGGGTGCCGACCGCACCGGGTTCCCGGTCGTCCGGCCCTCGCTCAGCGCCGGTGACCTGCTGATCTTCAACGGGATGCTGGCGCACGGCGTGGCCCCCAACACCTCGGCCGACGGGGTGCGCGCGGTGCAGTACCTGTCGATGATGCCCGCCCTCGAGGAGCACGGGGAACTGCGCCGCTCCCGGGTGGAGTCCTGGCGCACGCTCAGCACCCCGGAGTGGAACGCGACGCTGCTCGGCGACGCGGTGACGCACGAGTCCCTGCGCTACGGTCCCGCCGAACTGAACGGTCTGGGACGCAGGTTGCTGGGGCTGGACTCCTGGCAGGGGCGGACACGATGAGCGGGGGAGCCGACGTGCACCGGATATGCCTGAGCCTGCCCACCGACCGGGAGTGCTCCGCGACCATCACCGCCCTCGGCGGGGAGGCCGCGTACGCCGTCCGGCACTTCGACGTCGAGGTGCGCCTGCTGGTCCTCGACTCCGCCGACGAGCGGACCCGCGAGGCCCATGCCCGCGCGGTCGCCGCGCTCCCCGAGGTCCCGGGCGTCGTCGTGCACCACCTCGACGAGGCGGCCCAGCGGGACTTCCTGCGCGGCGTCGTGGAGCGGGCCGCGCTCCCGGAGCCGGAGCGGGTCCTCGACCTCATGCTCCCGGACGCGCTCTCCTACGGCGCCTGCACCAACCGGGCGTTCCTGATCGCGGCGGCGCTGGACTGCCGTTCGCTGCACCGGCGCGACTCCGACTGCGGCTACCAGGTCTTCGGCGGTGAGCCCGTCCACCCGATCCACCACGAGCTGACCTCCCTGGGCAGGCGGGCCGCCGACGCCGTCGACGGGGTGACGGAGGCGGTGCTCGACCCCGCGCTCGCCCATCTGCCCGTGTCGATGGTGGGCGCCTCCTTCATCGGGGAGCTCTCCGTCGACATCGGCGGCATCCGGGAGCTCGACAAGGACGTGTACGACGAGGTCGTCGCCCTGTGGGCGCCCGGCCACTGGTCCGCCGAGCGGAAGCGGGAGCTGGTCGAGGAGTCCTTCAAGGGCGCCGGGACGCTGCCCTTCACGGGCGACCGCTCGACGCTGACGCTGGTCGACCCGATGCACGTCGACATGGCCAACATCGCCTTCGACCGGAACGTGTACGAGCGGCTGCCGCTGCCGCCCGCCACGGCGACCATCGGCAGCGACTACTTCCTCATCCACGCCGTGTACGACGCCGCCCTGCCCGGCGTCCTGCACAACCGGCACATCGAGAACCACTACACCGGGGAGCGCCGCACCCACGCCGGTTTCCTCGCGTACCAGACGCGGTTCGTGAAGTTCCTGCTCTCCATGCTGTACCTGCACTACGTCTACGAACGGATGGCCGACGCGGGCTCCACGCTGCTGGACGAGAGCGGGCGGCTGGACCCCGCGCCGTTCGCCGCGTTCCTCGCCGAGAGCGTGCGGCTGGACCGTACGGAGAACGAGCGGCGGCTGGACACGGTCGCGGCGGCGTACGGCCGGCTGGGCGGGAAGTACGCCGAGTTCGCGCGCGGCCTGACGGCGGACCGGGAGCGGCTGCTGGACGAGGCCGCGCTGGACACCGAGGACTTCGTGCTGCTGATCGGCGCCTGGGAGGCCCTCGTGCACGCGAGCCGGGGCACGCTCCGGTGACCGCGGCCCTGCGCGCCGCCCTGGCGGCCGCCACCGAGGACGCGCTCGTCTACGACCTGGACGGGATCGCCGCCCGGTACGACGCGCTGACCGAGGAACTGCCCGGCGTGGACGTGCGGTTCGCGATGAAGGCGTGTCCCGTGGAGGAGGTCCTGGCCCGGCTGGCCGGCCGGGGCGCCGGTTTCGACGCGGCGAGCCCCGGGGAGATCGCCCGGGCGCTGGCGACGGGCGTGCCCGCGCACCGGGTCCACTACGGCAACACCGTCAAGTCCGACCGGGACATCGCGCGGGCGTACCGGCTCGGCGTCCGGGACTTCGCCACGGACAGCGTGGAGGACGTGACGGCGCTGGCCGGACACGCCCCCGGGGCACGGGTGTTCTGCCGGCTGGCCACCAGCGGCGAGGGCGCGCTGTGGGGGCTGAGCCGGAAGTTCGGGTGCTCGGCGGACGACGCCGTACGGGGGCTGGAGACCGCGCGGGACGCGGGTCTCGTCCCCGCCGGCCTCTCGGTGCACGTCGGGTCGCAGCAGATGACCGCCGAGGCGTGGCGGCAGGCCTTCGCGGCCCTCGCCGAGGTGCTCACGGCGCTGCACGGCCGCGGGATCGTGCCGGACCACGTCAACCTCGGCGGCGGCCTGCCGGCGCTCGGTTACGCCGACCGCCGGGGGGAGCGGCTCGATCCCCCGCTGGACAAGATCTTCGCCGTGCTCCGCGAGGGCATGGAGCGGCTGGCGTCCCTCTCCCCCCGCCCCCTGGACTTCGTCGTCGAACCGGGCCGCCACCTGGTGGCCGACCACGGCGCGGTCCGGGCGCACGTCTCCCGGCTGACGTCCCGGCGCCGGCCGGACGGGGAGCGGGAGCACTGGTTGTACCTGAGCTGCGGCAAGTTCAACGGACTGTACGAGATGGACGAGGTGCGGTACCCGCTCGTCTTCCCGTCCCGTCCAAACGCGGCCGGCGCGGACCTGGTGCCGGCCGTCGTCGCGGGCCCCACCTGCGACAGCGACGACGCCTACGCCCACGAGCACCGCCGGGTGCGGGTGCCCGGGGCGGTCGCGTCGGGCGATCCGGTCTGGGTGCTGTCGGCGGGCGCGTACGCCGCCAGCTACATGACCGAGGGCTTCAACGGCTTCGCCCCGCTCCCCCGCGTCTGCGTGGGCGGTGACGGCCCGGACGTCCGCGTGCGCCGGGTCGCCGAGGACGACTGGCCGCGGATCGCCGCGCTGGAGGCGGAGGCGTACGCGTCGGCCTCGCTGTCCGAGGGCGTCGCGGCGCTCCGCTCCCGGGGCCGGGCCTCCCCGGCGACCTGTTTCGTGCTGGAGACCGGCGACCGTGTCGTCGGCTATGCGCTCGCCCTGCCCTACCCGCGGCTGCGGTACCCGGACCTGACCCGCCCGGAGGAGCGGGCGCACGACTCCCGCAACCTGCACCTGCACGACCTCGTGATCGCACGGGACCTGCGCGGCAGGGGGCTGGGCGGCAGACTGCTGCGGCACCTCACGGCGGTCGCGGGGCGGTCGTCGTACGAGCGGATCTCCCTGGTCGCCGTCGGCGGGACGGCGGGCTTCTGGGCCGGCCGCGGTTACCGGCCCGAACCGGGGGCCGAGCTCCACGGGGCGTACGGCGAGGGCGCCGTCTACATGTCCCGCCCGGTCCGTCACGACCGCTCCGGCGGCCCGGAAGAGGGGTTCTGACGACCATGCTGCCCACCCTCGGCGACTTCCGCCGTGACCAACTGGCGGTCGCCGCCCTGTTCTCCTTCCTCGGCTTCCAGTACGCCACCTGGGCCTCCCGGCTGCCCGCCCTCAAGGACCGCTTCGACCTGGGCGGGACGGAGGTGGGGCTGCTGCTGACGGCCGCCGGTGTCGGGGCGGCGGTGTCCTTCCCCCTGGTCGCCCCGCTGATGCGGCGGCTGGGCGCCCGGCGGCTGGCGCTCTGGTCCGCGCTGGTCCTGGTGGCGGTGCTGCCCGTGCTGGCCGCGGCCGGCGGCTATCCGCTCGCCCTGCTGGTGATCTTCGTCGACGGGGTGGCCGTCGGCTGTCTGAACGTCGCCATGAACGCACAGGGCGCCGCCCTCGAGTCCCACTACGGGCGGGCCGCGATGGCCCAGTTGCACGCGACGTTCAGCGGCGGCTCGCTCGGGGGCGCGCTGCTGGCCTCCGGGGTGAACACCGTGACGCGCTCGGTGACCGCGCACTTCGCCGTGGCGGCGGTGCTGGGGGTGCTGCTGCTGGCCGGTTCCCGGCCCCGGGTGCTCACCGACGCCCCCGCGCCTCCCGCCGGGGAGCGGCCGGCGAAGGACGGGAGGAAGGGGCTGAAGGGCCTGACGGGCGCCTCGCGCACGGCGCTCTGGCTGGGCTGCGCGATGGTGTTCGGCACGGTCGTCGAGGGCGCCATGAACGACTGGTCGGCGCTCTACCTGACGGAGGAGACCGGCGCGTCGGGGCGGCTGGCGCCGCTGGGCATCGCCGTCGTCTCGGTGATGATGGTGCTGGCCCGGCTGCTGGGCGACGGCTGGCGCGGCCGGTGGGGCGACGCGCGCATGGTGCGGGTGGGCAGCACGGCGGCCGGCGCCGGTCTCGCCCTCGCCCTGCTGACCGGCGGCACCTGGCCCGCGCTGATCGGCTTCGCCTGCGTCGGCCTGGGCATGGCGACGGTGACGCCCTGTCTCTCGGCGGTGATCGGTTTCGTCGCCGGCCGCACGGACCTGACGACCGGCATGGCGGTGGTCGCGGCGTCCGCCGTGCTGGTGGCGGTGTGCTCGTGGCGGGTCCGCTTCGAGGAGCGGGAGGCTCCCGGTGAGGCGGCGCCGACGGCCGCGGCGGGCGGTCCCGGGTGACCGCGGCCCGCTGCCGCCGAAGGGGCTCCCGCACGGGATGACCGTGCGGGAGCCCCTTCGGCCGTGTCACGGGACGGGCGGCGGACCGCCGCCCCGCTCCCCGGCCCGGGCGCGGCGCGGGGAGGGTTCCCGCCGGTGGACGGCCCGCGCCGGCGGCGGCTACTCCGGCACGGCTCCCAGCGTCTTCAGGACGCCGTACACGCCGACGCACAGGATCGCGACGCTGCTGAGGACGAGGGCCGCGGTGAGCCAGGGGTTGGCGCGGAAGCGCTTCGGGACTCCGGTGTGGCGCAGGCGCCAGACGGCGACCACCACGGCGAGCAGGAAGATCCCGCCGCCGATGCCGCCGATCTGGACCATCAGGACCGGCGACTGCATCCAGAGGAAGAAGCAGGTCCACAGCAGCGGCAGGCACCAGGTGAGGATGCGGATGGTGCGGGTACGGGCGCGGACGTCGGACCAGTCGACGACGCCGAGCAGGCCGAGCGTGTTGGTCCACAGCCGGGGCACGGAGGCGGTGGAGCCGATGAGGGTGGAGAAGAGGACGGCGAACGCGCCGACGAGGAACAGGTACTCGGCCCAGGGGCCCATGGTGTCGGTGTAGATCCGCGAGAGGGTGGTGATCATCTCGTTGCCCTCGGGCACCAGGCCCTGCGGGTGGAGCACGGCCGCGCCGATGACGTAGAAGGACAGGGTGCACAGCACGCAGACGGCGAGGCCGGTGAGGGCGTCCAGGCGCATCACCTTGATCCAGCCCTCGGCGCGGCGGGCGCGCTCCTCGCTGCCGTCGTCGGGGCCGGTCCAGCGGGCGTAGCCCTTCTCCAGGCACCAGTAGGTGTACGTGGTCATCTCGTCGGCGCCGACGCCGGTGATGCCGAAGACGGCCAGCGCGATGCCGACGGTGCCGGCCGGGATCTCGAAGCCGAAGCCGCCGCCCAGTTCGCTCCCGCCGTAGCCGAACTCGGTGCCGGGCAGGCCGACCGCGAGGCTGACGGTGACCAGGGTGAAGACGACGACGGAGACGAGGCAGGCGCGTTCGACGAGGCTGTACTTGCCGGACTGCAGCAGCAGGACGGCGGCGACCGTGACGACGACGGCCCACAGCGCCAGGGAGCCCCAGCTCAGCGGTTCGCCGATGACCGGCCACAGCACCGAACAGGCGGCCGCCGTACCGCCGATGATGCCTCCGCGCTGGAACATCTTGGCGAAGTCCATGCCGATCCACAGCCAGTTGATCCAGCTCAGCCGGCCGATGCGGGGGCCGACCTCGCGGTAGCCCTCCAGCGCGGTGCGTCCGTTGAGGATGGTCCACTGGGCCAGTTCCATCTGGACCCAGACCTTGACCGCGGTCGAGACGATCACCAGCCACAGCAGCGCGAAACCGGCCTGGGCGCCGAGCGCGGTGGTGGTGATCAGCTCTCCGGAGCCGACGACGGCGGCCGACAGCACGAAGCCGGGGCCGAGGTGGCGGATCCGGTCGCGGAAGGCGGTGGGCGCCGGGCGGGCGTCCTCGGGGCGCAGGGCGTACGGATCGGCCTGCGCGTGCTCCGCCGCTGGGGCGGTGGCGGTGGTCGACATGGCGGTGTTCCTTTGCTGTTTCCGGCGCCGTCGCCGGAGCGGAAGGCAGACAGGTCGGGTAAAGACATGGGGGGGTGACGTGGTGGGTCGGCGGCGGGGTCAGCCGGCCGCGTGGCGCGGTGGGTCGCCGGCGAGGACACGGAGTACGTCCTCGGCGACCATCAGGCCCATCGCGCGGTTGGCCTCCGGGGTGCAGGCGGCCATATGGGAGGTGAGGGTGAGCCGGGGCGCCGTGCGCAGGACGTGGCCGGCCGGGAGGGGTTCGACGGCGAAGGCGTCGAGGGCGGCGGCGGCCAGGTGCCCGGAGTGCAGGGCGGCGGCGAGCGCGGTGTCGTCGACGAGGCCGCCGCGGGCGGCGTTGACGAGGATCGCGCCGGGTTTCATGGCGGCCAGCCGGGCGGCGTCCAGCAGCGGTGCGCCGGCGGGCGGCAGGTGCAGGGTGACGACGTCGGCGCGGGTCAGGAGCGCGTCGAGGGCGACGGGTTCGGCGTCCGCCGCGGTCACCGCGTCGTCGGGGACGTACGGGTCGTGGGCGAGGACGCTCATGCCGAAGGCGCGCGCGTAGCCGGCGACGAGCCGGCCGATCCGGCCGAAGCCGACGACCCCGAGGGTCCGGCCGTGCAGTTCCGGGCCGAACAGCTTGGGCCAGCCGCCCCCGGTGACGGCGGTGTGGGAGGCGCTGATCCGGCGGGCGGCGTCGAGGACGAGGCCGAAGGTGTACTCGGCGACGGCCCGGGAGTTGGAGCCGGGCGCGAAGACGACGGGGATGCCGCGGTCGCGGGCGGCGGCGACGTCGATGGTGTCGGTGCCGACGCCGTGCTTGGCGATGACCCTCAGCCGCGGGGCGGCGTCCATGACCTCGGCGGTGACGGGGTCCATGCCGGCGACGAGCGCGTCGGCGCCGGATATCCGGGCGAGCAGTTCGTCGTACGGCAGGGCGCGGTCGTCGTACGGGCGGACCGGGCCGGCGCCGCCGTCGGCGAGCAGGGTCCAGGGGTCGGGCGAGTGGCGGGCGAAGGTGGGCGTGGTGATGAGGGTGGTGCGGGTCGGTGTGCTCATGCCCGGCCCTTCCGCGCGGCGTCCAGGTGGGTGGCGGCGATCTGCTGGAGGTGGACCACGTCGGCGGCGACGGACGCGAAGGTGAAGCCCTCGTCGAGCCGGCGGGCGGCGCTCGCGCCGTCGCCGTTGTGGATGCCGGCGGCGATGCCGGCGGTCTCGGCGGCCCGGCGGATCCGGGTGAGGGCCCGCTCGAACGCGTCGGCCACGTCCGGGTCGGTGGAGCTCCTGCCCCCGATGGCCAGGCGCAGGTCGGACGGGCCGACGTAGACGCCGTCGAGCCCCGGGACGGCGCAGATCTCCTCGACGTTGGCGAGCCCGTCGGCGGTCTCGATCATGGCGAGGACGGCGGTCTGCTCGTGGGTGTCGGCCGGGTCCGGTCCGATGCGCAGCTGGGCGCGCATGGGGCCGTAGGAGCGGCGGCCGTGCGGCGGGTAGCGCACGGCGGCGACCGCGTCGGCGGCGTCGCGGGCGGTGTCGACGAGCGGCACGATGACGGCGGCGGCGCCCGCGTCGAGCGCGCGGCCGATGTACGTGGGGTCGTTGGCCTCGACGCGGACCATGCCGACGGCGGTGGAGCCGCGGGTGTCGGTGGCGATGAGGTTGTTCAGCAGGCCCTGGTAGCCGAAGAGGCCGTGCTGGGCGTCGAAGGCGAGGTAGTCGTAGCCGAGCCGGGCGAGGCGTTCGGCGGCGACGGGCGAGTCGAGCAGCGACCAGTAGCCGATGAGGCGCTGACGGTCGCGCAGTGCGGCGGTGAAGTGCGCGGCGGTGGTCATGGGAGGTCTCCGGACTGCTGGATGGGGGTGGTCAGCGGTGGTAGGCGGGCATCGGGCCGCGCAGCGCGGAGCCCACGGCGTCGCAGGCGGCGGTCACGTCCGCGGGCAGCGGGCCGGCCTCGGCGGCGGCGATGTTGGCCCGCAGGTGTTCCGGCCGGGAGCCGCCGAGCAGGAGCGCGTCGGTGGAGGGTCGGTCCAGCAGCCAGCGCAGGGCGAGTTCGGTGAGCGGGAGGCCGGCTCCGTCGGCGATCGCGGTGAGCCGTGCGACGGCGGCGAAGAGGTCCTCGTTCCAGTAGCGCTCCCGGTACATCGCGGCGAGCCGGGAGTCCCCGAAGCGGCCGGTGGCGGGGTCGGCCTCGAAGCGGTGCCGGCCGGTGAGGAGGCCACCGCCGAGCGGGTTGTAGACCATCGTGCGCAGACCGCTCACCGCCGCGTACTCGACGTACTCCTCCTCGATCCGGCGGGCGAGGAGGCTGTGCAGCTGCTGCGCGACGACCGGGCGCGGGGCGCCGACCTCGTCGGCGGTGCGGGTCAGCTCGGCGATCTGCCAGGCGGCGAAGTTGGAGACGCCGAGCGCGCGGATCTTCCCCTCCGCGACGAACTCCGCCACGGCCGTGAGGGTCTGCGCGAGCGGCGTGCGGCGGTCCGGCTGGTGCAGGTAGAAGAGGTCGACGTGGTCGGTGCCGAGCCGCTCGAGGCTGCCCTCGAGGGCGGCCCGCAGACCGGCCGGGGAGAGCGGGGCGTGCTCGCCCTGGTCGGGGTGCGGGATGCCGGCCTTGGTGGCGAGCACGATGCGGTCCCGGCGGCCGGGCAGCAGGCCGGCGAGGATCCGCTCGCTCTCGCCGCCCGCGTAGCCGTTGGCCGTGTCCACGCCGGTGAGGCCGGCGTCGAGGGCGGTGTCCAGCATGGCGGCGGCGCCCGCGCGGTCGACGGTGTCGCCGAACGTCATGGTGCCCAGGACCAGGCGGGAGAGCGGTACGGGGACGGACGGGAGCTCGATTCCCTGTGGGCTTCCGTGCGGGCCGGGGCGGGTGCCGGTGCTCACGAGCGGTTCCTTCCGGGGCGGGACGGGTTGCTTCTCGGTGGGTGAACGCTCGCATGACTGCGCGTTATGCGCAAGAGTCTCGCGCGAATCGCGCAAGCTATGCCATCATCGGGTCACTGCGACACCGAGTTCCCGGAGGAGGTCCGCATGTGCCGTCAAGGCGACACCGCGGTCATCGCGCTCGCCGACGACCTGTCGGGGGCGGCGGAGGCCGCCGCGCTGCTGCGACTGCCCGCGCGGCTCGTGCTGCACGCCGACGACCTGGGGCTGTCCGGTGAAGTCGGGGAGGCCGTGGTGGTGGACCTCGACTCGCGGTACCTGGACGACGGGGCGGCGGCCGACGCGGTGCGCACCGTGCTGCGCGCGGTGGGGCGGCAGTCGCCCGCCGCCCGCGCGGACGTCACGGCATCACGCGCGTTTCGCGCAGTCAATTCCCCCGAGTCGTACGGCAGTCCGCTCTGGTTCAAGAAGTGCGACTCCCTGCTGCGCGGGCCGGTCGGCGCCGAGGCGACCGCCTTCGCGGAAGGGGCCGAGCTCCTGGTGATCGCGACGGCCCTGCCCGCCGCGCGGCGCGTGGTGCGCGGCGGCGTGGTCCTGCTCGACGGAGTGCCGCTGCACGCGTCCCCGGCCTGGCGCGCGGAGGAACGCGCCGCGCCGCGGTCCGTCGCCGAGGCACTGGCGCCGCTGCCGACCGCGGACGTACCGCTGGAGGCCGTGCGGCAGGGCCCCATCGCCCTCGCCGGCCGGTTCCGGGAGCTGGCGGCCCGCGGACGGCACCCGGTCTGCGACGCGGAGACCGACACCGACCTGACGGTGATCGCCGGCGCGGCGGCGCTCCTCGGCCACGGCGCCCGCCTCCTGGGCAGCGGCGGCCTGGCGGCGGCCCTCGGCCGCCGGCTCGCCCCGCGACGCGCCCACGGGTCGCCGGCGGGAGCCGGACCCACGGCCGCCCGGCCGCCGGCGACCGCACCGTTCCCGACGCGGCCGACGGCGGACCCGGCGGACACCGGGCCGGTGCCCTCCCTGCCGTCGACGGCGGCCGAGCCCTCGGCGGCCGAGCCGGCGACCGGACCGACCACACCGTCGGGGGCCCTCGGCCCGGCCTCACTCCCGTCGGCGGCGGGGAGGGCGCCGGCCCGCCCCGTGATGCCGTCGACGGCAGCCGGGCCCGCGGCGGCCGGAGCAAAAGCCCCGGCCGGGGCTTTTGTCCGGGTGGCCGGCGAGGACGGGTGGCCGGCGGGAGCCCGGGGCATCGCGCGGCCCCTGCTCGTCGTCGCCGGGAGCGCCGAGCCCGTGGTGGCCGAGCAGGTCGGCCGGCTGGTCGCGGCCGGGGCCCGGCATCTGCCGCTGGCGCCCGGGGAGCTGGCCGGGGCGGAGGGCGTCGTACTGCCCGAACTCGCCACCGGCACGGTGACCGTACTGTCCGTCGACGGATCCGACGGTGTCCGGCCCGGTGCGGCACGCGCGGTCGTGGCCGGACTGGCGCGGGCCGTCTCCGCGGTGCCGGGGCGCCCGGACCTCGTCCTGACCGGGGGTGAGACGGCCCGCCGGGTGCTCGACTCGCTCGGCGTCACGACGCTGTGGCCGGCCGGCGAGATCCACCACGGCGCCGTGCACTGCAGGACCGCGGACGGCCGGTCGGTCGTCACCCGCCCCGGGAGCTTCGGCGGCCCGGACTCGTTCGTTCGTATCGCGGCGGCACTCCGCCCCCGCCATCCCTCTCAGCAAGGAGACACCCAGTGAACGCGCAGCAGCCCCTCCCCCTCATCGGTGTCACCATGGGCGACGGCGCCGGCATCGGTCCCGAGGTGATCGTGCCCGCGGTGCTGGACGCCGCGACGCTGGGCCGGTGCCGGCCGGTGGTGATCGGAGACGCCGCACGGCTGCGGGAAGCGGCCCGGATCCTCGGCGCCGACTGCGAGATCGTGTCCGTGCCGACGCCGGCGGCGGCCGAGTCCGCGCCGGGCCGGATCAACGTCGTCGACCTCGGGCTGCTGCCCGCGGACCTGCCCTGGGGCACGCTGTCCGCCGAGGCCGGCGACGCCGCGTACGCGTACGTCGAGCGGGCCGCGGAGCTGGCCCTCGCCGGAGAGATCGACGGCATCTGCACCGCGCCCCTGAACAAGGAGGCGCTGCACGCCGCCGGGCACGTCTACCCCGGACACACCGAACTGCTCGCCCACTTCAC
Organism: Streptomyces caelestis; assembly: GCF_001279005.1. GTDB lineage: Bacteria > Actinomycetota > Actinomycetes > Streptomycetales > Streptomycetaceae > Streptomyces > Streptomyces heliomycini. The sequence goes on along the minus strand of NZ_LGCN01000120.1, from coordinate 91,793 downwards.
CGGGGTGGAGGAGGTGTCGATGATGCTCTCCACCGAGAAGGTGAAGGTCATCCACGTCACCACCCACATCGGTCTCATCGACGCCGTCAACCGGATCGAACCCGGCCTGGTCGAGCGGACCGTGCGCCGCGGCCACGAGGCCATGGTCCGGGCGGGGGTGGCCGCACCCGTCATCGGCGTCTGCGGCATCAACCCGCACGCCGGCGAGAACGGCCTGTTCGGCTACGGCGAGGAGGAGGAGAAGATCGTCCCCGCGCTGGAGACGGTGCGCCGCGACGGTATCGACGCGCGCGGCCCGCTGCCCGCCGACACCGCGTTCTTCCTGGCCTCCCGGGGCGACTACGACCTCATCGTGGCGATGTACCACGACCAGGGCCACGGCCCGGTCAAGGTGCTCGGCATCGAGGCGGGCGTCAACCTCACCGTCGGTCTCCCGGTGATCCGCACCTCCGTCGACCACGGCACGGCCTTCGACATCGCCGGTACGGGCAAGGCCGAGGCCGGTAGCATGATCGAGGCGCTGCGGCAGGCCGCCGAGATGTCCACCGCCCGCTGAACCCACGCACCGCGAAGGACACTTGATGTCGCCCAACGGATCCCAGGCCCGGCGCGAGGAGATCCTGCGACTCGCCACCACCACCGGCCTGGCCAGCGTCGAGGAGCTGTCACGGCACTTCGGCGTGACCGCCTCCACCATCCGCCGCGACCTCGCCCGGCTCACCGCCGACGGCCGGCTGGCCCGCACGTACGGCGGGGCGATGGCGCTGAACGCGCACCCGGAGGCGTCGCTGCGCCAGCGCACCACGGAGGCGTACGCGCAGAAGCGGGCCATCGCCCGGTGGGCGGCGGCGCAGGTCCAGCCCGGCGAGACCGTGCTGCTGGACGCCGGGTCGACGGTCGGCGCGCTGGCGCACGAGCTGCGCACGGCGCGGGACCTCACGGTCGCCACCACCGGCCTGACCGCGCTGCACGAGCTGGCGGACGTCGAGTCCGTCCACGTGGAGTGTCTGGGCGGGACGTTGCGCCCGCTCAGCCAGGCGTTCGTCGGCCCGCTGACGGAGGCGGCGCTGGAGCGGATGACGTTCGACCGGGTCTTCCTGTCCGCGGACGGGGTGACCGCGGACGGCGGGATCTGCGAGGCGGACCTGCGGCAGACCCGGCTGAAGGAACTGATGGCCCGCCGGGCCGCCCGTACGTATGTCCTGGCGCACGCGGCGAAGTTGGGGCGGGCGCCGTTCCACGCGTGGGCCACGCTGCCGCAGGGGTGGACGCTGGTCACGGACAGCTCGGCGACGGACGCCGACGTGGCGGCGTTCACGGAGCGCGGCATTCGGGTGGTGCTGGCGGAACCGGTGGGGGAACCGGCACCGCTGCAGGAGGGCTGAGCGGCGGCGCCGGGTGCTCCGTGCCGGTGCCGGGCGGGGGGGTCGCGCGGTCCGGCGTTCGCGGGGTGCCTCCCCCGCTCTCGGCTCCTCCCTCATCCTCGGCTTCACTCGAGCGGGGGGACCCCATGAGCGGGAGGTACCCCACCGCCCGCCTTCTCCCCCACCCGCGGCTGCGCTCGGGCGGGGCCCCATCGCCTTGGGGCACCTCCCAGGCCCTCGAGACGCTGGGGGGAGGCGCGACTGCCCGCGGACAACGACAGTGGGCGGCGGTCCACCGAGGGGCCCTCACCCGCCCTCCGTCACCCCTCCCCCTCTCCCTCCTTCGGACCCCCGCCGAACAGGCGGGCCGACTTGTCCTCCTGGGCGAGGCGGCGCATGGCCAGCAGCGCCGGTTCCAGGAGGACCGAGACCAGGACCGCGCGTTCGGCCAGCTCCAGCACGCCGGACACGCCGTTCATCTGCTGGACGTCCAGTTCCGAGATGCGGTCCGCCAGCCGCGCGTAGGGCAGCAGGGACCGCCAGTCGATGCCCGCGTCCATGTCCGCCAGGGCGTCCAGGACCTCACCGAGGCTCCGGACGGCGGCGGTGCCGGGGTTCACCTCCCAGCCCATCGCGGCGACCAGCTCGCGCGCGTCGGCGACGCCGCCCGTCTCCTCGCCCGCCTCCTCCCGCTCCCGCTCCCGCGCCTGCTTCTGCTGCTGGGTGACGGGGCGGGCGTCGGTCACGATGCCGAAGATCTGGTGCAGGTCGCCGCCCTGCTCCGTGACGGCGCCCAGGATCTCCTTCACCGCCCCCACCGGCAGCCGCCGCACGCCGACCAGCGTGCGGACGAGACGGAGGCGGCGCAGGTGCTCCTCGCCGTAGTCGGCCTGGTTGGCGGCCGTCGCCCGGCCCGGGGGCAGCAGGCCGTCCCGTAGGTAGTACTTGATCGTGGGGATGGACACGCCGCTGCGGCGGCTGAGTTCCGAGATCTTCACAGAGCCTCACTTACTCACTGGTACTCACTGGATAACAGATAACGGATCGCACTACTATCCATTGCGAGGCGCGCCGACCGGCGCACCCTTCCCACGCGACGGGGGTTTTGTCATGGGCACTCTCAAAAAGCCGTTATGGTCGGTCATCCTCGCATGCAGTCTGCCGATGTTCATGGTCGCGCTCGACAACCTGGTGGTGACGACCGCGCTGCGGACCATGGCCGTCGACCTCGACGCGTCCACCGAGGACCTGCAGTGGTTCGTCAACGCCTACGTCCTCAGCTTCGCCTGTCTGCTGCTGACCGGGGCGGCGCTGGGTGACCGGTTCGGCCGGCGCCGGGTCTTCGTGACCGGCATCGCGCTGTTCACCCTGGCCTCGATCGGCTGCGGCCTCGCCGGCGGCAGCGACCAGCTCATTCTCATGCGGGCGTTGCAGGGGCTGGGGGCGGCGGCCGTGATGCCGCTGTCGCTGACACTGCTCGCGGAGGAGGTGCCGGAGGAGAAGCGCGGCCTGGCCCTCGGACTGTGGTCCGCGGTCAGCGGCACGGCCGTGGCCTTCGGGCCCGTGGTGGGCGGCGCGGTGGTCGACGGCCTGGACTGGCAGTGGATCTTCTGGATCAACGTCCCGGTGTGCCTGGTGGCGATCCCACTGGCGCTGTCCGTGCTCCGGGAGAGCTCCCTGACCGGCACCCGGCTCGACCTGCCCGGCATGCTCCTCGCCACGGCGGGACTCCTCGCGGTCGTCTGGGCGATCGTGAACGGCGAGGAGGAGGGCTGGAGTTCGGGCCCCGTCCTGTCGGCGTTCACCGGCGGAGCCGTCCTGCTGGCCCTGTTCGTGCTGTGGGAGCGCCGGGCGGCCCAGCCGCTGCTCCCGCTCTCCTTCTACCGCGAGCGGGCCTTCGTCCTCTCCAACCTGGTCTCCGCGAGCATGTACTTCGGCGTCTTCGGGTCGATCTTCCTGCTGGCGCAGTTCTTCCAGGTCGCGCCCGTCCGCACCCCGCTGGAGGCCGGTGTGCTCACGCTGGCCTGGACCCTGATGCCGATGTTCGTCGCGCCGGTCGCCGGGGCCCTGACCGACCGGGTGGGCGGCGGACGGCTGATGGCGCTCGGCCTCTTCCTCCAGGCGGCCGGACTGGCCTGGATCAACCTGGTGGCCACGGCGGACACCCCGTACGCGCGCATGGTCGGCGCCATGGTCGTCGCGGGCATCGGCATGGGCCTCGTCTTCGCGCCGACGGCGGCGGTGGTGCTGGGCGCGGTCGGACCGCGGCACCGCGGCAAGGCGTCCGGCGCCAACAGCACCGTCCGAGAGATCGGCGGCGCCCTCGGCACCGCCATCCTGAGCAGCGTCTTCATGCGCTACGGCGACGACCGTACCGCTCAGGGGTTCGTGGACGGCATGAAGCCGGGCATCTGGATCGGCGTCGCCGTGGTCCTCGCGGGCGCCCTGTGCGCCCTCGCGATCCCCCGCCCCGCCGCCACCGCGCCGGCCCCCGCGCCCGAGGACCGCGAACCGGACCGGGCCCCCGGCCCGGCACTCCGCTGAACCCCGGCCCCTCCACGCCCGGTACCGGGTGAATCGCCCGCTGGACGAGACGATCGACGACGCACGAGAGCGCCGCCCGCCCCCTCCCGGTCAGAACGGGATCTCGAAGTGGACCGTGGACACGCCCGGGCCGTGTTCGCCGGTGGTGCGGGCGTCGAAGATCTCCTTGGCCGTGCTGCGCCAGAAGGCCTCCGCACCCTCGACGTCCACGTTGGTGTGCAGGTAGAGGGAGTCGTAGCCGGGAGTGTTCGCGACGAAGTCGCAGGCCGCGTCGACCAGGGTGCGGGCGAGGCCCCGGCGCCGGTGCTCCGGGCGGACGTAGACGCGGGCCAGCTGGGCGGTGGTGCCGGACGGGTAGCGTTCGGCCAGCCAGCGGGGATGGGGCGGGTGGGCCGGGCCCGTCGAGTGCACGCCGGTGGTGGCGACCACCTCGCCGTCGTGGACCGCCACGAGCAGGGTGTGGCGGGGGTCGTCGAGGTACGTGCCCTTGAGGTCCGTCACGTCCCGGTGCCAGCGGGGCACGTAGCCGTATCCGAACTCCTTGTAGAACGTGTCGAGCATGACGGCGCGGGCACCGTCGGTGTCCGCGGGCGTCGCGGGGCGCACGGCGTAACCGGCGGGCGCGGTCCGACTCATCGCGAGGTCCTTCCGTATCGGGGGCCTCACAGTACCTGACAATGAAAATGATTACCGATATCGTGTCGTCGGCCGCGGCCCTGACGTCAGGGCCGTGCCGTACGCGCCGACACGAAAAGGGGAGCCGTGGCTCATCTGCTGGTGGTCGAGAGCTGGGTCGGATCGATGAGCAGGCTGCTGCCACGCGCGATCCGGGAGAGCGGACACGAGTTCACGTTCCTCACCCGCGACCTGCACCACTACCTGCGCTCGGCACCCGAGGGCACCGCGCACCCGCTGCTCGGGGCGCGCAACGTGATCACCGCGGACACCAACGACACCGAGACCCTGCTGCCCCGAGTGGAGCGGCTGCACTCCGTGCTGGGCTTCGACGGGGTGATCACGTCGTGCGACTACTACCTGCCGGTGGTGGCGCGGACGGCCGCCCGGCTCGGGCTGCCCGGACCGGCTCCCGAGGCGGTCGAGAACGCCTGCCGCAAGGACGCCACCCGCCGGGTCCTGGCCGACGCCGGGGTGCCCGGTCCGCGGTTCGCGGTGCACGAGGAGTGGGCCGAACTCGCCCGGTCGGCAGGGGAGATCGGCTACCCGCTGGTGGTCAAGCCCGTCGACCTGTGCGCCGGCATGTACGTACGGCGGGTGGACGACGAGGAGCAACTCGCCGCCGCCGTCAAGGCGCTGGCCGGCTTCCCGGTCAACGCGCGCGGGCAGCGGCGGGCACCCGTCGTGCTGCTCGAAGAGCTCCTGGACGGTCCGGAGGTGAGCGTCGAGACCGTGTCGCACGCGGGCGCGGTCCACGTCATCGGCGTGACCGACAAGAGCGTCGGCGGGGCGCCCGCGTTCATCGAGACCGGCCACATGTTCCCCGCCGCCCTGTCGTCCGCGGACACCGAGGCGGCCGAACGGACCGCGCTCGGCGCACTCGAGGCACTCGGACTGACGGACGGTGTGGTGGCACACACCGAGATCAAGCTGACCTCCGCCGGGCCGCGCGTGGTCGAAGTCAACCCGCGGCCCGCCGGGAACCGCATCACCGAGCTGGTACGGCATGTCACCGGCATCGACCTCGCCGCCGCCTTCGTGGACGTCTGTCTGGGCCGCGCCCCCGACCTGCGGCGCACGGACACCGGGTTGCGCAGCGCCGCCGTCGGGTTCCTCGTGCCGGGGACCACGGGCACGCTCGAAGCACTGGACGGCGGCCGGGTGCGGACCGCGCCGGACGTCCTCGAGGTGCAACTCGCCGAGCCAGGGCGGCAGGTGAAGGCGGCGGGCAGCAACAACGAGTACCTGGGGCACGTGATGGCGGGCGACCCGGCCGGCACCGGCGCCCGCGCCCGGGTCGAGGCCCTGCTCGACGAGGTGCGGTCCGGGCTGGTGATCCGATGAGCCCCACCGCCCCGGCGTCCGCCCGCGCGGCGACGTACGACGAACTCCTGGCGCTCGCCCGCGCCGGCGGACTCGGCCCGGATCCGGCCGGGTTGCGGATCTCCGTGGCCTTCACCACCCGGCAGGCCGTACGGCACGAGGGGCGCGGTACCGGTTACCGCAACGAGGTGCTCAGTCTGCGCCTCGCCGAGGCCGTCGGCAGTTGCGCGGTCGAGCCCGGCGCGCTGCCCGACGGCGCGGTGGAGGACTGCGTCGGCGCGGACGTGGCCCGGCTCCTCGGGCATCCGCTGCCGCCGGTGCGGGTCGCCGCGCTCGACGCGTACCTGATGCACGTCACCCCGCACACCCCGGAGAACGGGGCGCGACCCGTCGCCCTGCCGGCCGGGACGTCGCTGGAGAAGTCCCGGGTCCGGGCCGAGGCCGTCACCGGGCTGCTCGGGCTGCCGCCCGGATCGACGGTGCTCGTGGTCGGCGTGGTCAACTCCCTCCTGGAAGCGCTGCGTTCACGAGGGCTGCGCTACATCCCCTGCGACCTCAAGGGCGGCGTCACCGAGTGGGGCGAGCCGGTCGTCACCGACGCCCTCGCCGCGGCCGGCCGGTGCGACGCCCTGCTCGTGTCCGGGATGACGCTGGGCAACGGGACCTTCGAACCGCTGCGGGAGCACGCGCTGCGGCACGACAAGCAGCTGGTGATGTTCGCCCAGACCGGAAGCGCCGTGCTCCCCCGCTTCCTCGGGCACGGGGTGAGCGCGGTGTGCGCGGAGCCGTACCCCTTCTTCTGGCTGGACGGCGGCCCCGGCACCGTCCACCGCTACCGCGCCGGCCGTCCGGGAGGCGCCCGGTGACCACCGCCGCCGTACGGCCCGCCGCCCGCCCGGAACTGCTCACCCTGCTCGGCCGCACCCCCGTCGTCCGCGTCACCGCCGGTCTGCCCGGTCCGCACCCCGGTTTCTGGGCCAAGCTCGAAGGGCTCGCCGCGGGCGGGATGAAGGCGCGGGCCGCCGTGTCGATGCTGAGGGGCGCCCGTGAACGCGGTGAACTGCGACCCGGGGCTCCGGTGGTGGAGTCCACCTCCGGCACCCTCGGCATCGGGCTCGCCTTCGCCGGACAGGCCCTCGGGCATCCCGTCGTCCTGGTCGGCGACAGTGAACTGGAGCCTTCCATGCGTCAGTTACTGCGCTCGTACGGGGTGCGGCTGGAGATCGTGGACCGGCCCGCGGCCCGGGGCGGCTGGCAGGCCGCGCGCCTCGCCCGGCTGCGCGAACTGCTCGCCGTGCTGCCCGAAGCCTACTGGCCCGACCAGTACAACAACCCCGACAACACGACCGGTTACGCCTCACTGGCCGCCGAACTCGCCGCTCAGATAGACCACTTGGACGTCCTGGTGTGCAGTGTGGGTACCGGCGGGCATAGCGCCGGTGTCATCGGGCCGCTGCGCCGGCACTGGCCCGCGCTGCGGCTGATCGGTGTCGACTCCACCGGCTCCACCATCTTCGGCCAGCCCGCCCGGCCCCGGCTGATGCGCGGCCTGGGCAGCAGCATCCATCCGCGCAACGTCGCGTACGACGCCTTCGACGAGGTGCACTGGGTGGGCCCCGCCGAGGCCGTGGACAGCTGTCGCCGACTGGCCCGGGGCAGTTTCGTCAGCGGTGGCTGGAGCACCGGCGCGGTCGCCCGCGTCGCCGCGTGGGCGGCCCGTGTCCACCCCGGCGCGGTCGTCGCCACCGTCTTCCCCGACGGGCCGCACCGCTACCTCTCCACCGTCTACGACGACGACTTCACCACCGCCCACGGCGTCGACCCGGACGCCGCGGCCACCCGTCCCGTGGAGATCCCGCACCCGTACGCGGCCGAGGCCACCGGCTGGGCGCGGTGCACCCGCGTCACCGACCCGCTCGCCCGTCCGGAGGAGAACCGGTGAGGACCGGCCTGCGCACCGTGCGCCTCGAACTCACCGAGCCGCTGCGGATATCCCGTTCCACGATGTCCGCCCGTGACGCCGTGTGGCTGAGCGTCGAGCACGAGGGCGTGACCGGTCACGGCGAAGCCGTCAGCAGCGTCTACTACCGGCTCGACGCCGAGAGCCTCGGACGTCACTTCACCGCCGTGGGCGCGGACCTGGCCCGCTTCCCCGACCCGGAGACCGCCCTGGAGGTCCTGCGCACAGGCGAGTCGGCCTCCGCAGGCGCTCCCCCGGCCGTGACCGCCGCCGTCGACGCGGCCCTGCTGGACCTCGTCGGCAAGCGCGCGGGCAGGCCCGTCCACCGGCTGCTGGGCGCCGAGGACACCCCGGTCGCGGCCACCGCCCGCACCCTCGGCATCACCTCCCCCGCGCACGCGGCGGCGCAGGCCCGCTCCCTCGTGGCGAGCGGCTTCGAGGTCCTCAAGGTCAAGGCGGGGGCGGCCGATCCCGAGGAGGACGTCGAGCGCGTACGGGCCGTACGGGACGCCGCGCCGGGCGCGCGGCTGCTGCTCGACCCCAACGGCGCCTGGACCACGGGGCAGGCGGAGGCGTTGCTGCCCCGGTTCGCCGCACTCGGCGTCGAGGCCGTCGAACAGCCCCTCGCCCCCGGTGACCCGGAGGCCCTGGCGGCCCTGGCCGAGCGCTCACCGCTGCCGGTCGTGGCCGACGAGGACGCCGTGGACCTGGAGGACGTACGCCGGCTGGCCGGGCGCGTCCACGGCGTCAACGTCAAGCTCGCCAAGTGCGGCGGGGTGCACGCGGCCCTGCGCATCGCGGAGCTGATCGACGGCAGCGGCACGGAGCTGATGCTGGGCTGTCTGACCGCCAGCAGCCTCGGACTCGCGCCCGCCGTGCACCTCGCCGACCGGGCCCGCTGGGCCGACCTGGACGGCCATCTGCTGCTCGCACACGACCCGTGGACCGGCATCGGCGGCGAGGACGGCCGGGTGAGGACGAGCGATCTGCCCGGACTGGGCGTCGAGCCGCGGGAGGGGCGCCGCGCGGACGTGGAGGCATGCCGCACGGACCCGGAGGGGCGCCGTACGGACCCGGAGGGGCGCCGTGCGGACCCGAACGGGAGCCGTACAGACCCGGAGCAACACCGTGCGGACCCGGGCGGACGCCGCACGGACCCGGAGGGGCGCCGTACGGACCCGGAGGGGCGCCGTGCGGACCTGGCATGAGATACGTCGCTTCCCGCTCGCCGTTCAGCTCCTGCTGGTCAACCAGCTCGGCGTCAACACCGGCTTCTACCTCCTCATCCCCTACCTCGCCACCCACCTCACCGAGAACCTGGGCCTGTCGGCCGCCGTCGTCGGCGTCGTCCTCGGGGTCAGGAACCTCAGCCAGCAGGGTCTGTTCGTCATCGGCGGCTCCGCCTCCGACCGGCTCGGCGCGCGGGGCGTCATCATCGCCGGCTGCGCCCTGCGCACCGCGGGCTTCGCGCTGTTCGCGCTCGGCGACCACCTGGCCGTCCTGCTCGCCGCGTCCGTCCTCAGCGGGTTCGCGGGGGCGCTGTTCAACCCCGCCGTCCGCGCCTACCTCGCGCAGGAGGCCGAGGAGCGCAGGGCCGAGGCGTTCGCCCTGTTCAACGTGTTCGCCACCACCGGCGCGCTGATCGGGCCACTGCTGGGCAGCGCGCTGCTGCTCGTGGACTTCCGTACGTCGGCGCTGGCCGCCGCCGGGATCTTCGCGGTCCTGACCGTCGCACAGGCCCTGGTGCTGCCGGCCCGGAGGGTCGAGCCGAGCGGGGGCGGGGTGCTCGCCGACTGGCGGGAGGTGCTCGGCAACCGCGCCTTCCTGGCGTTCGCGCTCGCCATGGCCGGCCTGTTCACCCTGGAGAGCCAGCTGTACCTGCTGCTGCCCGACGGCGCACGGCGGGCCACCGGCTGGGACGGCGCCGCCGGTCTCGTCTTCGTCGTCGGCGCCGCCGCCAACCTCCTGCTCCAGTTGCGCCTGACCCGCGCGCTCAAGCGGCGCGGGGACCGGGCCCGTTGGATCGTCGCCGGGCTCGGCCTCATGGCGCTGGCCTTCCTGCCGCCGGCCCTGGCCACCACGGTGTCCGGCGGCCCGGACGGCGTGGCCGACGCGGTGCTGCGGGTGCTGCCCGTGCTGTCGGGCGCCCTGCTGCTGTACCTCGGGGTGATGATCGCCCAGCCGTTCGTGATGGACATGGTCCCCGCCTTCGGCCGCCCCGCACTGACCGGCACCTACTTCGGGATCTTCTACGTTGTCTCGGGCGTCGCCGCCGCGATCGGCAACACCGTCGTCGGCTGGGCCATGGACACCGGGCGGGACGGCGACGCCGCGTGGCTGCCGTGGGCGTGCTGCGCGCTGGCCGGCTTCGCCTCCGCGCTCGGCGTCGTACGGCTGCGCCGGCTGGGATCGCTGCCCGCGCCGCCGGAACAGCCCGCCGCACCCGCGCCCGCCCGAGGAAGGACCCCGGCATGACGGACAACCTGCTCACCGACAACCCCACGCTCTACGAGGCCCGTTTCCCCGACCCCGGCCGGCTGGCCGGACGCTGGGCGGAGGACTGCCTGCGCCGGCACGGGGCGGGGAAGCGGGTGCTGGACATGGGCTGCGGCACCGGACGCGACGCCGCGTGGCTGCACGACGCCGGCCGCGAGGTGACCGGCGCGGACCTCTCCGGGGCGATGCTCGCGCACGCCCGCGCGCACCATCCGGGACCCGGGTACGTCCGTGCCGACCTGCACGGATTCGACCTGGGGCACGGCAGGTTCGACGCCGTGGTGTGCCTGGACAGCGCCCTGCTGTACTGCCACACCAACGACCAGCTCGACGGCTTCCTGTCCTCCTGCCGCCGCGCCCTGGCACCGGGCGGCCTGCTCGTCGCGGAGATGCGCAACGGCGCGTACTTCCTCGGCCGTACCGACCTCCTCGACACGCCCAGGGCCGACGAGTTCGCCTGGCGGGGCACCGTCCACCGGTCCGTCACCACCCTCACCGTGGACCGTACGGACCAGTTGCTGCGCCGCAGGCGCGTGTGGACCGCGGACGACGGGTCGGCACCCGTCGAGCAGCGGTCCGCGTGGCGGCTGCTGTTCCCGCAGGAGCTGCGCCACCTGCTGGCCGCGCACGGCTACGAGGTCCTGGAACTCCACGACGGACCCGGTCCGCGCACCGAACCGCCGTGGCAGGAGGGCCTGCTCCCCGGCCGTACCACCGACGCCGACCGGCTGCACGTGGTGGCCCGGCTCACCTGCACGACTACACACTGAGGAACCTCACATGCACGACGATTCGACCCGCTCCCTCCCCTTCCCGGCCCTGCGCCGCCGCGGCTTCCTCGCCGCGACCGGGCTCGGCGCGCTCACCCTCACCGGTTGCGGCGGCGGTTCCGGTTCCGACTCCGACGACGGTGCGGGCGACGGCTCGCCGAAGAAGGGCGGCCGGCTGCGCGCCGCGTTCGCGGGCGGTGGCGCGAGCGAGACCCTCGACCCGCACCTCGCCAACCTGTTCGCCGACGTCGCCCGCGCCAAGGCCCTGTTCGACAAGCTCGCCGACTACGGCGCCGACCTGTCCGCACAGCCCCGCCTCGCCGCGAAGTGGGAATCCAACAAGACGCTGGACCGCTGGCGGGTCACCCTGCGTGAGGCCACCTTCCACGACGGCAGCCCGGTCACCGCGCAGGACGTCCTCTACAGCTACCGCCGTATCGCCGACCCGAAGCAGGCGTTCCGCGCCAAGGCGTCCCTGGAGCCCATCGACCTCGACGCCAGCCGCGCCACCGGCGAACGCGTCATCGAGTTCGTGCTCAAGCGGCCCACGGCCGAATTCCCCAACGTCCTGGCCGCGTTCGGCGCGTACATCGTGCCCGAGAACGCCACCGGGTTCGACAAGGAGCCGGTCGGCTCCGGTCCGTTCCGCTTCGTGTCGTTCGCGCCCGGCCGCTCGGCGGTCTTCCGCCGCTACGACGACTACTGGGAGGGCGCCCCGCACCTCGACGAGATCGAGTTCGTCGTGGCGAACGAGGAGTCGGCCCGGGTCAACGCGCTGCTCGGCGGGCAGGTCGAGTACGCTCACGAACTCAACCCCACCACCGCCCGCGCCCACGAGGACCAGGGGCGGATCGAGATCGTGCGGCTGCGGGGCAGCGCCATGCAGGCGTTCTGCATGAAGACCGACCGGCCGCCCTTCGACGACGAGCGGGTGCGCCAGGCGTTCTTCCTGATCGCCGACCGCCGGGAACTCGTCGACGGCGCGCTGTCCGGCGCGGGCGAGGTCGGCAACGACCTGTTCGGCAAGGGCTACGAGTACTACGCCGACGGCCTGCCCCAACGGGAGCAGGACCTCGGCAAGGCGCGTGCGCTGCTGAAGCAGGCCGGCGCCGAGGGCCTGAAGGTCACCCTGGACACCTCCGCCGTCGCCGCCGGGTTCACCGAGGCCGCCGGCATCTTCCGCGACCAGGCGAAGAAGGCCGGAGTCACCGTCGAGGTGCGGATGGGCAGCAAGGACTCCTACTGGAGCGACATCCTCGACAACGGCTCCCTGTGCTGCTACCGCTCCGGCGCCATGCCCATCGAGGCGCACATCTCCCAGCGGCTGCTGACCGACTCCACCACCAACGCCACCAAGTGGCGGCACAAGGACTTCGACGCGCTGTACCAGCAGGCCCAGTCCACCCGCGACAAGACGGAACGCGCCGCCGTCTACGAGCGCATGCAGCGCCGCCTGTACGGCGAGGGCGGCTTCCTCATCTGGGGGTTCGCCGACTGGATCATCGGAACCGCACGCGGTGTCAAGGGCGTCGATGCGGAGGCGCCCGCCAACACGCTCGACTGGGCGCGCTTCGACACGGTGTGGCTCGCGTGAGCGGACTGCGCTCCTTCGTCGCCCGGCGGCTGCTCCTCGGCGCGCTGCAGACCGTGGCCGTGGTGCTGCTGGTCTTCGCGCTCACCGAGGCGCTGCCGGGCGACGCCGCGGTCGCCCTCGCCGGGGACCAGCCCGACCCGGCCCGCATCGCGGCCATCCGGGAGGCGATGGAGCTCGACCGGCCGGCGTGGGAGCGGCTGGCCGACTGGGCGGCGGGGCTGCTCCACGGCGACCTCGGCACCTCGCTGGTCTCCGGCCGTCCGGTGAGCCGGTACCTCGCCGACGGCTTCGGCCCCACCCTGCTGCTGGCCGTGCTGACCGTGGCGCTGCTCGTACCGGCCGGGTTCGGGCTCGGGGTGCTGGCCGCCCGTCACGCGGGCCGGCCGGTGGACCGGCTGATCAGCTCCGTGACGCTCGCCGTGTACGCCGTCCCCGAGTTCGCCCTCGGTGTGCTGCTGGTGACCGTGTTCGCGCTGCGGCTCGGCTGGCTGCCGCCGACCGCCGTCGGCTACGGCGCCGACCTGCTCGCCCATCCGGCCGCGCTGGTCCTGCCCGTGCTGGTGCTGCTGTCGCGGCCGGTGTGCTCGCTGGTGCGGCTGGTGCGCGCGGGCATGATCGACGCGCTCGCCTCCCCGTACGTGGCGCAGGCCCGCCGCTACGGCGTGTCCGGCGCCCGTGTCCGGTACACCCACGCGCTGCCGAACGCCCTGGCCCCCGCCGCTCAGCAGCTCGCCCGCACCGTCGACTGGCTGCTGTGCGGGGTCGTCGTCGTGGAGGCCCTGTACGTGATCCCCGGACTCGGCACGGTTCTGCTGGGCGCCGTCGCCGAACGCGACGTGCCCGTCGTCCAGGGGCTGGCGGTGGTGTTCGGCGTCCTGACCGTCGTACTGAACCTGGGCGCCGACCTGATCGCCCACCGCCTCGCACCCCGGGCGGGGGTGGCCGCGTGAGGAGTCCGCGTACGGGCCGCTTCGCGCTCGGCCTCACGATCGTCGCCGTACCGCTCGTACTCGCCCTGCTCGGGCCGGTGTTCGCGGGTGAACCGGGGGCGCGGGCCGCGTCCTTCACACTGGGCGACGGCCACTGGCTCGGCACCGACTTCGTGGGGCGGGACGTCTGGCGCCAGGTGCTGCACGGCGGGCGGCCGGTGGTGCTGACCGCGCTCGCCGCGACCGCCCTGGCCTACCTGGTCGCCCTCCCGGTCGGTCTGCTCAGCGCGCTCACCCGGCACCGCCTGCTGGAGGAGCTGCTGATGCGGCCCCTGGACGTGCTGCTCGCCGTCCCGTCGCTGCTGCTGATCCTGCTGGCCGCGACGGTGTTCTCGCCGGGCGCCGTCGGTCTCGCCCTGCTGGTCGCCCTGGCCAACGTGCCCGACGCCGCCCGGCTGGTGCGCGCCGCCGCGGCGGAGGCCGCCGCCCGGCCCGCGGTCGAGGCGCTGCGCATGCAGGGCGAGACGTGGTGGCGGACGGCCTTCGGCTACGTCGGCCGCTCCATGCTGCGCACCCTGGCCGCCGACGCCGGCACCCGGCTGACCGGCGTGCTCTACCTGGTCGCCACGGCCGCGTTCCTCGGGGTCGGCGTGGCGCCCGACGCCGCCGACTGGGCGGTCATGGTCGACCGCAACCGAACGGGACTGTTCGTCCAGCCGTGGGCCGTGGTCGTCCCCGCCGTGCTGATCGTCGCGCTGACGACGGGGACGAACCTCCTCTTCGACGCCGCGCTGGACCAGGGCGGGCGTCGGGGCCCGCGCCGGACGGAGAAGGGAACACGCCCGTGAAGCACGAGGACGAGAAGGGCGCCGACGTGGATGCCGGCAGAAGTGTCGGCGTGCACGCCGACGCGGACACCGACCGGAATGTCGGCGCGCCTGCCGACGCGGACACCGGCGGGGGTCCCGTCGCCGAGATCCGTGGCCTGCGCGTCGTCGTCGACGGTCGGGCGATCGTCGACGGGGTGAGCCTGCGGGCCCGGCCCGGCAGGGTCACGGCGCTGATCGGCGCGTCCGGCAGCGGCAAGACCACCACCGGCCTCGCCCTGCTCGGCGAGTACCCGGCGGGTGCCCACGTCACCGGCGACGTACGGGTGGCGGACGGCGGCCGCGTCGGCTACGTCCCCCAGCATCCGGCGGCGGCCCTCAACCCCGCCCGCCGGGTCTCCGCGCTGCTGACCGACATCGCCCGCGCCCAGGTGCGCCGGCTGCCGGTGCGGCAGCGCCGGGCGGCGGCCCGCGACCGCGTCCTGCGCGCCCTGGCGGAGGCACAACTCCCCGACGGGGAAGACCTGCTGCGGCGCTATCCGCACCAGCTCTCCGGCGGCCAGCAGCAACGCGTCGTCCTCGCTCAGGCGTTGCTGCTGGGCGCGCGCGTCGTCGTCGCCGACGAGCCCACCACGGGCCAGGACGCCCTGACCAAGAGCCGTATCGTCGAGCGGTTCAGGGCCGTCGCGGCCCGCGGCATCGCCGTCGTGCTGCTCAGCCACGACCTGGACGTGGTGCGCGCCCTCGCCGACGAGGTGGTGGTGCTGCGGGCGGGCCGGGTCGTCGAGTCGGGCCCGGCCCGACGGGTCCGGACCTCGCCCCGGCACGCATGGACCCGCGAACTGCTGCACGGACGTACGGAGTCGACGGGCCCGGAGGAGCCGGCCACCGGGCCGCCGGTACCACGGGGGCGCGAACCGCTCGACGACCGCACGGAGTCACCGCCGCCCGGCGCTCCGGCCGGCGACGCCGGACAGCCCGTCCTGCGGGTGCGCGGACTCACCGCCCGGCACCGCGACGGCGCCCGCGGCGCCACCGTGGTGCTGCGCGTCCCCGAACTCGACCTGTACCCGGGCCGGTCGCTCGCCGTCGTCGGCCGGTCCGGCAGCGGCAAGACCACCCTGGCCCGCTGCGTCGCCGGCCTCCACCGGGACCACGACGGCGAGGTACTCCTGGACGGCACACCGCTGCCGCGAAGCCTGCGCGACCGCAGCCCCACCCAACTCGCGGCCGTACAGTACGTCTTCCAGGACGCGCACGCCGCCTTCGACGAGCACCGCCCCGTCGTACGGCAGGTCGCCCGCACCGCCGTACGCCTGCGCGGCACCGACGAGGACACGGCGACCCGGGAGGCGCTGACCACCCTGGCCGGTCTCGGGCTTCCGGAGGAGCTGGCCCACCGGCACCCCGGCCGGCTCTCCGGCGGCGAACTCCAGCGCGCCGCCCTCGCCCGCGCCCTGCTCGCCCGCCCCCGCGTCCTCGTCTGCGACGAGATCACCTCCGGTCTCGACACGCTCACCCGCCGGGGCATCCTCGACGTGCTCACCGCGCTGGTCCGCGACCGCGACCAGCTGTCCCTCGTCCTGATCACCCACGACCTGGACACGGCCGCCCTGGCCCACCGCATCGCCGTACTGGACGCCGGTGAACTCGTCGAACAGGGCCCGGCCGAGGTGGTTCTGACCACCCCGGCCCACCCCTTCACCGCGTCCCTCGTGCGCACGACGACCCGCCTGACGGCGGGGACGGTCACATGACGCACGTGCCCGCTCGCCGTGCGATCAGTGCCCCACCGAGAAGGTGGCGTCGGCCCGGTCCGTGGCGGTGGTGATCGGGTCGACGCGCAGGGCGTAGTCGGAGTGCCGGATGTAACGGGTGGGGTGGTTGTGGGAGCGGAAGGAGGACCAGGAGGCGTCGGCGAGGCCCGCGACCCGGTGGAAGGTGGCGTCCTGGGCGAAGACGGCGGTGCCGTCGTTGACGTCGAGACGGACCTGGTAGTCGTAGTGCCGCAGGTAGCGGGTGGGGTGGTTGACCGACTGGAAGGAGACTCCGGAGGAGTCGGCCAGCCCGGGGACCGTCTTCCACTGCGAGTCGGTGTACGGGTCGAAGGGGTAGGTGTCGATCCGTGCCAGGTAGTCGGCGTGGCGCACGTAACGGGCCGGGTGGTTGTAGGACTTGAGCCGGTTCCAGGCGGGGGCGCCCCAGCGGGCCAGCAGGTTGGTGTACTCGGCGGTGGTGATCGGGGCGATGGTGCAGTGCTTGGCGTTGACCGGGTGGGTGTAGAGCTTCTGGTCGACCGGAGTCCAGGTGCCGGCCGCGAGGTCGGTGGTCCGCCAGGCGTAGAAGACGCCGTTGGGGGTGTAGGTGTCGCCCCACAGGTACCAGGTGTTCGAGGTCAGGGACTTCACGAGCGTCGGCGCCTCGGTGCCGCCGTGGGCGACCGACGTGCTGAACGGCGTGAAGCTGCCCGGGTTCAGTGAGGTGGAACGGGCGCCGACCAGGCCGCCGGTTCTGCTGCTCTTGAAGTAGAGGTAGTTGACACCGTTCACGCCGACGGCCATGTCGCCGTCGATGATGTCGTAGCCGGGGTCGAAGAACACCTGAGGTGCGGAGACGGTCGTGAAGTCGCTGGTGTAGTTGACCATCAGGACGCTGTGACCGCTGTTGTTCACCGACGAGTAGACGATCGCGTACTGGCCGCGGCTCGCGTCCCAGAAGGCCTCGGGGGCCCAGCTGTGGGTGACCATGTCGTGCAGGTGGGGGCGGCGGTAGTGGGTGAAGCTGCGCAGGTCGGCGGAGTCCCACACGTGGATGGTCTGGCTGTTGTAACCCCAGTCGGTGCCCTTGAGGTCCGTGGCCAGCACCACGAATCCGCCGTCGCGCTTGCGCATGATGAACGGGTCGCGCAGGCCGCCGGCGCCCGCGGTGGGGGTGACGACGGGGTTGTTCTGGTTCAGCGGCGTCCAGTTGAGGGAGTCGGTGCTGACGGCCAGGTGGAGGCCGTAGTCGGTGCCGAGGCCGTTCGGCGACTCCGTGAAGTAGCCCATGACGTAGGCGGAGTCGGCGGCACGGGCGGGTGGGGCGCCCAGGGACAGATCGGCGGCCAGGGCCGCCGTCGTGGCCGCTGCGGCGCCGAGGAACAGTCTGCGGGACGGCATGGCCTGGCTACGGGGGCGTGCGCTCATCGGCTCTCCAAATGTGTGGGGCGGGTGCGCGAACAGAGCGGACGTGACAGACGGAACAGCCCCCTCTTGTTCGATATGGCGAACAAAGTTCGGGGAACCGGTCAGAAGGTAGGGCTCGACCGGCGGCGCGTCAACGCTTTCCGCGGGAACGGCGAACGGCGCGACATCGGCGCCACGCGCTCGGCTCGGCAGCGATTCCCGATCGCCCGTCGACGAGAGTACGCGTACGCAGAGTCAGTGTACGAGCACTTTCGGTGGACGGTGCGTGTCACTCAGTGTGACGATGACGACCGGTCAGAAGCGGCGGGAACGTGGCACATGCGCGGGAGGTGGCCGATGGTGGCTCATGAGAACACGGACGGCGGGGCGGGCGCGGGGAGTTGCGGCGAACCCGGGACCTCGGACAGCCTGCGCACCTTCGGCGCGTTCGTCCAGGCCCTGCGGGAACACGCGGACCTCAGCCGGGAGGAGTTCGCCGCCCTGGTCTGCTTCTCGAAGCACACGGTGGCCTCGGTGGAGCTGGGCCGCCGGATGCCGGACCGGGGCTTCGTGGAGCGTGCGGAAGAGGCGACCGGCAACACCGGCGCGCTGCGGAGGACCGCACCGCATCTGTCCCGGCAGGCGGGGCTGGCGAGTTGGTTCCGGCAGTGGGCACGGCTGGAGACGCAGGCGGTGACCCTGTGGACGTACGAGTGCCGGGTGGTACCCGGCCTGCTGCAGACGGAACGCTACGCGCGGGCGGTGACGGAGAGCGTCCCGCCGGTGAAGGACGAGGAACAGGTGACCGAGCAGGTAACGGCCCGGCTGGAACGCCATCGACTGTTCGACCGCAGACCACCGATCACGTTCAGCTTCATCATCGAGCAGGCACTGCTCGAGCGTGGCACCGGAGGCCCGGACGTGACGCGAGAGCTGCTCGACAGCCTCCTGGAACGGTCGTCCCAGTTCAACGTCGAGTTGCAGATCATGCCGCGCCACCAGCCGGACCACGCCGGTTTCGACGGGCCGTTGATGCTTCTGGAGTCGCCGGACAACAAGTGGTTCGGCTACGCGGAGGGACAGCGCGGCGGGATGCTGGTCCCGGACCCGAAGGAGGTCAGCATCATGCTCCAGCGAACCGATCAGCGCGAGTTCCCCGAGGAGACAGGCCCGCGTCTCGGCCGCCGGATCGTGGATGTCGTCCGGCAGTTCCTCGAACAAGGGCTCGAGGTTTCGCGGATGCTGCGCCTTCACCAGCCTCGCGGCCACCGAACGCCGCAGCCGGTCGCCTTCCCCACGGGCCGCTGCCTCCAGGGGCAGCAGCCGGCTCACGATGTCCACGGCGTACACGGCACAGTCCCGCGAGCGCGTGTCGGCGAGGGCCTCGGCGATCCGCCCGACGGTCCGCGTCACCGAGGCCCCGCCGGACCTTCCACCGGACGCCTTCCGGCACAACCACTCCGCGGCTTCGTACAGCTTCTCCGGCCGCTGCTCGGCCAGATGCGTCAACTCCGCGGGACCGGACTCTTCCCACCGTCGTCGATCGGAAGCGTCGTCGCCGCGTGTCACTCGGCCGTGGCTCACCTCGGGAGTCCACGAGCGCCGTGGGCGTGCACGGCAGCCGGCGGGGGACCGGTGTCGTCGAAGACGTCATCCGCGACGGCCGGATTCACACGGCGTACCCGATCCGAGACAGCCGCCGGGACGCCTGCGGAGTGACGCGACGCCGCGTACGTGGCTCCGCGACCCGTCGCACCCGGAGATGCGGGCCGTGCGGTCCGCACGGGTCTCCATGACGGACGGGCCCGGCGCACGCGATGCGTGTGCCGGGCCCGTCCGCCGGATCAGCGGCCGGTCACTCCCCGGTGGCCGCCTTCTTCCTGCGCAGGAAGAACATCGCCGCGCCGCCCGCGGCCACGAGGGCCACCGCGATGCCCGCGATCACCGGCGTGGCGCTGGAACCGCCGGTGTTCGCGAGGTCGCCCTCGCCGCCGGTCGCCTCCTCGGAGGAGCCGCCGGCCGTGCTCGGGGCCGAGGACGGGGTGTCCCCGTCGGTGCCCGGCGTCCCGGTGCCCGGTGTGTCGGTCCCCGGGGCCGGGGTGCCCTGGGTCTTGCAGTCCAGGACGCCCTGGAAACGCTCCGAGAAGCCGTTCGGGCCCTCGACGGTGAAGTCGTACGCCGCGTCCTCGTCGACCGGGACGGTCACCGTCTTGGTCCCGCCCGGCTCGACCGTGTGCTCGGCGCCGGCGAGTTCGAAGGTGAACGGGGCGTCGCCCTCGTTGCTCGCCGTGACGTCGACGCCGCCCTCGGCGCAGTTCTTCTCCGCCGTCACCGAGGGGATGGCGCCCTTGGTGGCCCAGTTCGCGGTCGCGTCGGCCGTGACGGTGGACTCGCTGGAGCCGGCGAGGATCTGCGTCTGGCTCTTGCTGGGGCTCGCGAACGCGCGGCCGACCGGGATCTCGGTGGTCGCCTTGACCGTCAGCGAGGCCGCGCCGTCGGCCGTCCCCTCGGGAACGTCGAAGTACAGCTCGCTGCCGTCCCCGGCGGACGTGAGGGCCTTGCCGTCCTTGTCGGTCACCTTGACGCCGGCCCCGGCGGCATCGGCGGACGCGGCGACGGAGACCTGACCGGCGTCCGTGCGCACGGTCACCGGGCCGAGCCTGCCGCCGGCCTTGCCGGAGACCGCGTTGGGCTCCAGCGTCAGGGAGGTCTTCGGCTCCTGGAGGTTCTGGGCTTGGCCCTCGAGCCAGTCGGCGAGCTTCTCGGCCTGCGCGTCGCGGGCCTCGACCTTCGCCCCGTCCGAGAAGCGCCAGATGGCCACCTGGGTGCCGGCCGCCGCGGTCTTGGCGGTCAGCCCTTCGGCGCCCGACTTCTGGGAGAGCGCCGTCAGGTCGTCGACCTGCGGGTACGAGTTCTGCAGGATCCAGAGGATCTTGCCGGCGTTCTCGTTGGCGCCGAGCGAGGTCTGGGCCCAGGGGGTCTCCAGGTACGTCGCCTTGTTCTGGGTCGGGTTGTGGATGTCGATGCAGTACGACTGCAGACGGCCGCTGCCCTCGACGCTCATCTCGAACAGGCCGGCGGCGATGTTCTTGGTCTTGCCGTCGCCGACGTCCAGACGTGCCGAGTCGTACGTCTTCAGGCCGTCGAGCGTGGCGACCGCACCCCCCTGGTGGTGGACGTCGCCCTCGTCGGCGGCGGCGTTGCCCGCACCGGCGAGCAGGCCCATGGTCAGCAGGCCGGCCGTGGCCGCCCCTGCGGCGGCACGTCGTGCGGTGGTGCGTCGCCCGGTCATGGCGGACGCGGAATGTAGAGCAAACACGGATTTCCCCTCCGGCGGGACCCGCGACGGGCCACGCGAGATGTGTTCACACGTGATGCGTGGTGGAAGAGTCACGCCAGTCGTCTCAAGTGCTGTACAAGCACACGGAGATCCTAGGGACGGAAGCGTTCCGGATCTTCGTTCCCGACGCCGCACGCCCGTTCCGAATCGGAACCGTTACTTCCCGCGACCGGAGTGTCCCCATCCATCCAGTCTTCACAATCCATCCGGGAAGCCCGCACACCTGCTCTCCGGCAGAGGACGACCACCGGTATGCGCTCTCGCCCTCATGTGCCTTTCCGGAGGCGGTCGTTGGGCGATCGACCGGGAGGCGGTCACGGCGGCCGGGGAGGCGGACGCCGGGTCCGGGGCGGGCCGGGGTCACACGGTGGCGTCACGGCGCGGCGTCGGTGAGCGCGAGGGCGGCGAGTTCGGTGCGCGCGGTGACGCCGAGCTTGGGGAACGCCTTGTAGAGGTGGTACCCGACGGTGCGCGGGCTGAGGAACAGCTGCGCGGCGATGTCCCGGTTGGACAGGCCGCGTGCGGCCAGCCGGATGATCTTCCGTTCCTGCGCGGTGAGCACGGACAGCGCTCCGCCCGCGGCCCCGGGACCGGGTGCGGTTTCGCCGGTCGCGTCGAGTTCGGCGCGGGCCCGCTCCGCCCAGGGCGTGGCGCCGAGCCTCCGGAAGGTCTCGAACGCGTCGCGGAGTTGGGTCCTGGCCTCGGACCTGCGGCGCGTGCGGCGCAGCCACTCGCCGTGGAGGAGGGCGGTCCGCGCGCGTTCGAACGGCCGGTCGTCGGGGTGCAGCCGCAGGGCGGCCCGGTACAGCTCCGCGGCGTCCGCGTCCGGCGCGAGCAGCGCGCGGCAGCGTTGGACGTGCGCGTCGATCCACGGCTGCGCGGCGTCGTGCGCCCAGGCCGTGAGCCGTGCGAGCGGTTCGTGGGCGTCGGCCGGCCGGCCGAGCCGCACCGCCGCCTCGACCAGGTCGGGGATGCTGCGCAGGCCGGGAAGCTGATGGCTCACCGGCCCGGTGTGCAGGGCGGCCAGGCGGGTGCGGGCGGACTCCCATCGGGCGTGGCCGAGGTCGAGCAGGGCCAGTGCCCAGTGTGCCCAGGACATGCCGGGCGGGACCGCGCCGGGTTCCGGCGCGGCGAGCGCGTCGTCGGCGAAGGCGTGACAGCGCCGCTCGTCGCCCGCGACCGCGGCCAGGTGGGCAAGGACGCCGCTGATCTCGGCGGTCCACTGCCGGTGGCCGAGCTCCTGGGCGATGTGCAGCGCCTCGGTCGCCTCGTCCCAGGCGTCGGTGTGACGGCCGAGGAAGGTCGACGCCCTGGCCACACACGCCAGCACGGGCGGCGTCCGGCCGATCCATCCGCGGTCCCGGCACTGGGCGAGGAGCTCGCCGGCCACCCGGTGTGCCTCGGTGTCCCGGCCGGCGGCCTGAAGGCTGGTGGCTCCGACCAGGATCGTGTCGTGCGGGCCGCCGAATCCGGTCCGTTCGGCGGCCGCGACGCGTCGTGCGAGGGTCTCGGGGTCCCGGTCCCCCTGTCCGATCGCGGACCGCACCACCCGGGTCAGCAGGCGGGCCACGTGGGTGAGCGGGTCGTCGGGCGGCAACGGCAGGGCGTCCAGCCGGTCCGCGGTGTCCGCGATCTCGTCCTTCCCGAGGTACCAGGCGGCGTGCACCGCGTCGAGCATCAGGTGGGCGGCCAGTGCCGGGTCGCCGGTCCGGGTCGGCTCGGCCGCCTCGGTCAGCAGTCCGCGGGCCGTGCGGAGCATGCCGTGGTGGAACGCCGCGGCGGCCCGGACCCGCATGGCGCGCACGGTCAGGGACGGGTCGTCGGTACTCGCCGCGGCGCGCCGGGCGAGCTCCACCATGCGGTCGATGTCGCCTTCCTCGGCGATCGCCTCCGCGGCCAGCACGAGGCGGCGGGCCCGGTCCGTGCCGGGCTCCGTCAGCTCCGCGGCCCGTTCGTAGGCCGCCGCCGCGGCGGCGTACCCGCTGCGCTCGGTGGCCCGCCGGGCGGTGCCCTCCAGTCCCGCGGCCACCTGCTCGTCGGGGCCGGTGGCCACCACGGCGCGGTGCCAGGCGCGCCGGTCGGCGTCCTCCGGCCGGTGAAGGGCTTCGGCGAGGGCCGTGTGCACCACGAGGCGGAGACTGACCGGCGCCGCCTGGTAGACGGCCGACCGCACGAGAGGGTGACGGAAGCGCACGGTGCGGTTGTCCATCCGGAGCAGCCCCGCCGTTTCCGCGGGCACCAGGTCCGTGGGGCGGCAGCCGAAGGCGGCGGCCGCGCGCAGGACGACGTCCCGGTCGCCGGTGTCCTCGGCGGCCGCGACGAGCAGCAGGTGCCTGCTCGGCTCGGGCAGCCGTCGTACCCGGTCGAGGAAGGCCGCCCGGACCGTGTCGGTCATGGGCAGGGCCTGGCCGGCGACCGGCCGGCCGGCGGCGAGAGCGACCGGCAGTTCGAGGAGGGCGAGCGGGTTGCCCTGTGCTTCGGCCAGTATCCGGTACCGGTCGGCGGGGGACAGCGTGGCGGCGTGCTCGGCCAGGAGGCCGGCGGCGGCGGGCGCGTCGAGCCCCGTCAGCGGCAGGTGGGCGAGTCCGGGGACGTCGAAGCCGGCCCGGGCGGTGATGATCAGCGCCGTGCCCTCGGCGTCGAGCCGCCGCGCGGCGAACAGCAGGGCCTCGGCGGACGCCCGGTCCAGCCACTGCGCGTCGTCGACGAGGCACAGGACGGGCCCGCCGTCGGCGAACTCGGCGAGGAGGGAGAGGACGGCGAGGCCGACGAGCATGCGGTCGCCCGGTTCGGCCGGGGCGAGGCCGAAGGCCCCGCGCAGGGCGCGCGCCTGTGGCTCCGGGAGGGCGCCGGCCCGGTCGAGGGCGGGTCGCAGCAGCAGGTGCAGGCCGGCGAACGGCAGGTGGGCCTCGGACTCGATCGCGGTCCCGCGCACGACCCGTAAGCCGTCGGCCGCCGACGCCGCGTACTCCAGCAGCGCGGTCTTGCCCATGCCCGGCTCCCCGGTGATGAGCAGGCAACCGCTGCGACCGGTCCGGCAGTCCGCCAGCAGGCGGTCGATGACTGATATCTCGTCACTACGTCCGTGCAACACCTGGTGAGGGTACTTAAACCGACCGGAGTTCCCGGACCGGATGACCGGGGGCGTGACGGATTCGGCTCCCCGTGCCCGGCCGTAACGTGGTGGGGAGGGAGCACGTCGGCGGAAGGGGATCGATCATGTCCGGCTCCGACGAGCCGGCCGGGCGGTACCCGGCGAGTGGGAACGAGCGCGACCCGGCCGGGCGCCGGGCGATGGCCGACGGGCTCTGGACCGATGACGCGGGCTGCGCCGATCCGATCGTGGCGGCCGAGGGCCGCGACGCCATCGACGACGTGGTGGCCACGGCCCGGCGGCAGTTCCCCGGCCCGGGGTGCCGGCCGGCCGGGAAGGCCGACGGTCACCACGACGTGGCACGCCCCGCCCGGGAACCGGCGCCGGCCGGCGGCCGGCGGCCCCGCGGTGATCGCCGGACTCGCCGTCATGGTCACCGGACGGGCCCGCCCGCGCCGCGTCCACGGATTCCCCGACCCCGTCCTCACGGACACCATTGCACCAGGAGCCGGAAGTTGACACCTGATCCCATGACCCTCCACCCGCTGCCGGCACACGACCGGGTGGTGTTCCTCAAACCGCTGGTCGACTCACCGAAGATCGTCGTGGGCGAGTACACCTACTACGACGACCCGGAAGGCGCCACCGGCTTCGAGCACCGCAACGTGCTCTACGCCTACGGCCCGGAGCGGCTCGTCATCGGCAAGTACTGCGCCATCGCCATGGGCACCCGGTTCCTGATGGCCGGTGCCGAACACCCGACGATGGGCGTGTCCACCTTCCCGTTCACCATGTTCGGCGGCGAGTGGGCCGAGCGGACCCTCGACATCGTCACCGGCATGCCGAGCCGGGGCGACACCGTGGTCGGCAACGACGTCTGGTTCGGCCACGGGGCCACCGTCATGCCCGGCGTGCGCATCGGCGACGGCGCCATCGTCGCCGCCGGGGCGGTCGTCACCGCGGACGTCCCGCCGTACACGATCGTCGGCGGCAACCCGGCCCGCCCGATCCGGCAGCGGTTCGACGACGCCGACGTCGACCGGCTCCTGCGGGCCGCCTGGTGGGACTGGCCGGTGGAGCTGGTCACGGAGCACGCCCGCACCATCATGGCCGGCACCCCGGCCGACATCGCCCGCATCGCCGCCGACCACGGACCGGGGACCGCATGACGGACGTGTCGATCGAGGAACACCCCGTGGCCGGCGGCGGACCGTACGCGATCACCACCGGTCCGGACGGGGCGCTGTGGTACACGCTGGTCCACAGCGGTGGGATCGGCCGGATGGTGCCCGGCGCCGAACCGGTGAACCACCGGCTGGACCCGGACTGCGGGCCGACGATCATCACCAGCGGGCCGGACGGCGCCCTGTGGTTCACCGAGTACCGGGCCCACCGCATCGGCCGGATCACCACCGACGGCACCGTCGCGGAGTTCCCGTTGCCCACTCCTGACTGCGGGCCTTTCGGCATCGCGGCGGGCCCCGACGGGGCGCTGTGGTTCACCGAGACCGCCGCCGACCGCATCGGTCGCATCACCACCGGCGGTGCGGTCACCGAGTTCCCGCTCCCGGCCACCGGCGCGTTCCCGTCCGCGATCACCGCGGGACCGGACGGGGGGATGTGGTTCACCATGAACCAGGCCGACGCGATCGGCCGGATCACCGCCGACGGCACGGTCACCGTCCATCCACTGCCCACCGCGGGCTCCGCACCGGTCGGCATCGCCCCCGGCCCCGACGGCGCCCTCTGGTACGTCGCGATCGCCGCCGGTCTCATCGGCCGTATCACCACCGAGGGCGGGATCAGGGAGTTCCCGCTGCCCGACCGCGCCGGCCGGCCGCACGCCATCGCTCCGGGCGCCGACGGCGCCCTGTGGTTCACGGAGTGGGGCGGCAACCGCGTCGGCTCGATCACCGTCGAGGGCGTGATCGAGGTGCACGACCTGCCCACGTCCGGCTCGGAGCCGCACGGCATCACCCTGGGCCCCGACGGCGCCGTGTGGACGGCGCTGGAGACCGGCGCCCTCGCCCGCCTCGCCCCGAAGCCGTTGCCCCGCCCCGGGAGGGAACCTCACCCGTGACGTCCGACCACACGATCCCCCGGCCGGGAACCGCGAGGAGCCGGCCCGGCTCCCCCGCCCCCGGCGCCGAGTTCGACCGGCAGGTCCGCAACCTCGTCGAACGGGACTGGCCGACGGCGGCCGGCCTGACCCCGGACCAGTTCACCGCCTTGGTCGCACCCCTGCGCGACCTCGCCGTCGACACCGCGGACGGCACGTGGGCACCGGACACCGGCCGCGTCCCCTTCCTGCTCGTGGTCACCCGGGAAGTCGCCCCGATCGAGCACACGATGGCGCGCACCACGCTCCGCGGAAGAGCCGAGCCCGGCTTCGTCGACCGGTCCTTCGAACCCGGCGCCCTCGAGCGGTTCGCCGCCGTCGAGGAGACCGGCCTCCCCGATCCGCGCGCCTACCTGCTGTTCGACGTCGAGCGCGGGGAGGAGTTCTGCGGTGTCGTACCCAAGGACGCCCTGGACACCATCGCCGCCAGGGGACGCACCCCGCTCACCATCGAGGAGGGGGTCGCGCTGATCACCCACTTCCCCGAGGTCCTGGTCAAGAACAAGTGCTTCTCCCTGGGCGGTTCACGCTCCGGCGACCGCCGCGTCCCGGCGATCTGGATCAGTCGGCACGCCCCCAAACTGGGTTGGTGCTGGGAAGGCAACCCGCACACGTGGCTCGGCATGGCGTCGGCCGGCTCCCGCCGCGCCGTCGCGGAGCGCTAGCGCGGGCACGCTCCTCTCACCGGCCGGAACCACGGGCCACGAACGCCATGTACTGGATGTTCCCAGCCCTGTTCCAGGTGGAGTGGTTGCCCGGGTCCCGACGCCCCGGCCCCGGCCGCACAGCCACTCCTCCCCCGCGCTCGCCGCCGCTCCCCGGAAGTCGGCGAGGCCGGTGAGGATCCTGGCGGCATCCCGGTTCGCGTCGTCGTACTGCCTGCCGTAGGGCGCCTTGACGAGGTGGTGGGAGCGGGCGGTCGTGCAGCGGAGGACGCCCCACGGCGAGCCGCCGCTGCCTGACGCCGACGGCCGGGTGACGTAGGTCGCGGGGTGGATGCCGTGGTCGCCGTAGCGCAGCCGGGAGACGTGGGGACGGTCGGCGTGCCGGATCTCGTGCCAGGCGTCCCGGTCCGTGCGCGGCGCCTCGGGCGACAGCGCCCGGCGAGCGGCGGTGACCGGCGGTGACCGGCGGGTTCCACCGTCGGCCTCAGCCTCCGGGCGTCGGCACGGCGCAGGCGTCGGCGACGGCCCGCGTGTCCCAGTAGAACGGACGGACCTCGGTGATCCGCCCGCTCTTGACCGTGATCGTCTGCATGATCGGGAACCCGAGTTCACGGCCGGTCGCCCGGGCGCGCGCACGGACCCGCGTGAGCACGACCGCGGTCTCACCGGTGGCGAGGAACTCCTGCTCCACCATGTCGAACGACTCCCACGTCTCCCTCATGGCGAGGAAGAACCGCCTCATACCGTCGTGTCCGCGCCAGACGCCTCCGTAGGGCAGGGCGTCCGCCTGGTGCAGCTCGACGTCCGGTGCGAAGAAGGGGGCGAGCAGGCCGAACGGAGCCTCGCCGGGACCTCCTGCCGCCAGGTACTCCGCCTCGGCCGCGTACATACCGGCGAGCACCGTCGCCGAATCAGTGGTGGATGACATCGTCATGCCGCCAGCATGCGCACCGCGGCAGGATCTCACCGGCGGCGATCGGACATCGTCGTGCCGCGGGCCGGCACTTCCCCACCAGACCCAGGGGCCGGCGCCGGTGACGTGCCCCTGGGCGGATGGGGGCGTCGGGGCGTCCCGGCCGTGGGTCCCGGCAGCCGGGGCGCCACGGATCCGGGTGGACGCCGCCACCGGGCCGTACGGGCCCGGTGACGGCGCGAACCGCCTTGCCGGTGGCGCGGACGGCGTGCCGCGCGGAGGCCTCGCCCGGGGCCGGAGGGGTTGCCGGAGCACACGGTGGCGTCAGGAACTCCGTGGGCGCTCACCGACCGGCGCGCCCGCTCTCAAAGGTTGACCACAAATCACACACGTACTCTCTACACACCGGCCCCCGATGGTCTAGATTGACCTTGCTTCAGCCGTTCGGACACGGGGCGACCAATAATGATCTTTAGGTCCGGTGTGGGGGAGAGCCGGCGGTCACGTCTTCCGCGCCGGACGCGGGGGTGATCGATTCCTGGAGCCCGGGAGGGGTCTTGGGTGCGGGGAGCGCCCGGGGGTCCGCCGGGTTCCCACCCACCTCGAGAGCCCGGCGGGACATACGCGTCCACTGCTGCCGGGGTGGGTCGTCCGGCCAGTTCTGAAACAGCCGGAAGGGCATGTGCGGGAGGCGGGGGCCTCCTGTGGGGGAGGAAGGGCGGGGCGCGGGGGGGGAGGGGGCCTCCCGGGGGGAGAAACGGTGTCAGGGGAACACGTCGAACCACTGGGGACCTGGGGGGTTCTGTGCGGCAAGGGGGATTACTCAGCCCGTTTCCGTCAGCGCGCGGGCGTCTGGCGAACGGGGCGATCAGCAGGCCCGCGACCGACTGGGAACAGCGGTACCGCCGTACCGTGATCACCGGCGATGCCGTGACCACGGCGTGCGTGGTGGCGGCGATCGGCAATTTCTTCGGGGCCCGGGACGCGGCCAACTGGCACGAGAAGTGGGGGATCCTCGCGTTCGGCACCTGGTTGCTGGTGCTGGGGGCGCTCGCGGTGAGCCGGTCGTGGGCTCCGGCGGTTCTCGGCCAGGGAGCCGAGGAGTTCCGCAGGCTCGGACGTTCGCTGTTCGCGGCGACCGTCGTCCTGGCGCTCGGCGGAATCGCCCTGACCTCGCGCAACATCAAACTCTGGATCTTCGTCGCGGTTCCCGCGATCGCGCTCGTCACCATGACCACGCGGTACCTGCTCCGCCTCCGGCTGCACAAGCAGCGGAAGGACGGATGGTGTCTGAGACCGGTGCTCGCCGCCGGGAGCCCGGACACGGTGCGCGACCTGATCACCCGGACCCGCAAGTTCCCGCACCTCGGCTGGCGGGTGGACGCGGTGTGCACTCCGGACGGTCTCGGGCCCGACGGTGACCAGCTGGACGGCGTGCCGGTCGTCGGCCGGCTGACGGACGTCGCCGGCCACGTCCGCCGCGACGGCTACCGCGTCGTCGCGGTCACCCCGGACCCGCACTGGTCGCCGGACCGGTTGCAACGGCTGGCCTGGAACCTCGAGGGCAGCGACGCCGACATGGTCGTGGCCCCCGTGCTGATGGAGGTGGCCGGGCCGCGGCTGCACATCGACGCGGTGCTCGGGATCCCGCTGCTGCGGGTCAGCATGCCGGCCTTCACCGGGGGCCGCCGGGTGGTCAAAGGGGTCGTCGACCGGTTGGGCGCGGCGCTCCTGCTGGTGCTGTTCGCGCCGCTGATGGCGGGCGTCGGGCTGCTCGTGCTGGCGACCAGCCGGGGCGGGGCGTTCTACCGCCAGCGCAGGGTCGGCAAGGACGGCCGCGAGTTCACCATCCTCAAGTTCCGCACCATGGTCGCCGGGGCCGACCGGATCCGGGCCGAGCTGGCCGACCGCAACGAGGGCGCCGGCCTGCTGTTCAAGCTCCGCCGGGATCCGCGGGTGACCCGGGTGGGAGCGGTGCTGCGCCGGTACTCGATCGACGAGCTCCCGCAGCTCTTCAACGTGCTCGCCGGATCGATGTCGCTCGTCGGGCCGCGGCCTCCGTTACCGGAGGAGTGCGCCGCCTACGGCCCGGACATCCGGCGGCGGCTGCTGGTCAAGCCCGGACTCACCGGCCTGTGGCAGATCAGCGGACGCAGCGACCTGTCGTGGGAGGAGGCGGTCCGGCTGGACCTGCGGTACGTGGAGGACTGGTCGCTCGCCCTCGACACAGTGATCTTGTGGAAGACGCTGCGCGCGGTGTTCTACGGCCAGGGGGCCTACTGATGCGCCGGGACCGTCGTCCGGCCGGCGCACGCGACGCAGGCCGTGGGGGCCTGCCTGGGGGGAGGAACGGGACGTGAGAGTCAGCGTTTTCGGGCTCGGCTACGTGGGCTGCGTGTCGGCCGCGTGCCTGGCCGACATGGGTCACGAGGTCGTCGGGGTGGACGTCAACCAGGTGAAGGTCGACCTGGTCAACGACGGCAGGGCCCCGGTGGTCGAGGAGCGGATCGGCGAGCTCGTCGCCGAGGTCGTGGGGAGCGGGGCGTTACGCGCCACCGACGACGTCCGCGAGGCGGTCATGAACAGCGAGGTGTCGCTGGTCTGCGTGGGCACGCCCTCGGAGCCCAACGGCAGCCTGTGCACCACGTACCTGGAGCGGGTCACCGAGCAGATCGGCGCCGCGCTGGCCGAGCAGGGCGGGCGGGGCGGGCGGCACACCGTGGTGTTCCGCAGCACCATGCTCCCGGGCACCTGCCTGGACCTGCTGGTGCCGATCCTGGAGAAGTCCTTCGGCGGCACGGCCGGAGTGGACGTCGGGGTCGCGGTCAACCCGGAGTTCCTGCGCGAGGGCACGAGCGTGCGGGACTTCTCCGACCCGCCCAAGACCGTCATCGGCGAACTCGACCCGGCGAGCGGCGACGTGGTGGCGGCGCTGTACGACGGCCTGCCCGGCGAGGTGTTCCGGGTGCCGGTCCCGACGGCCGAGGCGATCAAGTACGCGGACAACGCGTTCCACGGCCTCAAGATCGGCTTCGCGAACGAGCTGGGCGCGGTGTGCCAGGCGCTCGGGGTGGACTCGCACCAGGTGATGGACGTGTTCCTGGCCGACCGCAAGCTGAACATCAGCCCCGCCTACCTGCGGCCCGGCTTCGCCTTCGGCGGCTCCTGCCTGCCCAAGGACCTGCGCAGCCTGGTGTACGCCGCGCAGCGGGCCGACGTCTCGGTGCCCATCCTCGCCCATGTGCTGCCCTCGAACGAGGAGCACCTGCAGCGGGCGATCGAGCTGGTCGAGCGCACCGGGAGACGCAAGGTGGGCCTGTTCGGGCTGTCGTTCAAGCCCGGGACCGACGACCTGCGCGAGAGCCCGCTCGTCGAACTGGCGGAGCGGCTCTTCGGCAAGGGGTACGACCTGCGCATCCACGACGCCAACGTGAGCCTGTCCCGGCTGCTCGGCGCGAACCGCGAGTACATCGAGACCCGGCTGCCGCACCTCGCCCAGCTGCTCGCCGACTCCGTCGACGAGGTGCTGGAGCACGCCGAGGTCGTCCTGGTCGGGACCAAGGACCCGGCCGTGCTGTCGGCCCTGCCGCACGGCGCCGGCGGCCCCGTGATCGTCGACCTCGTCCGCCTCCCCGACGCCGAGGCGCGCCGGGCCGAACCCGGGTACGTGGGCCTTGCTTGGTGAGACGAAGGGCGCGCGGGGCCGACGCGCGCTGGTCCTGGTGGAGAACCTGTCGGTGCCGTTCGACCGGCGGGTGTGGCAGGAGTGCACCACGCTGCGCGACGCGGGCTGGGAGGTCGACGTCATCTGCCCGCGCGGAACCAAGCGGGACACCGAGCCGGAGGCCGTGATCGACGGGGTGCGGATCCACCGCTACCCGCTGCGCGCGGCCACCGGAGGCCCGGCCGGCTACCTCAAGGAGTACGGCGCCGCGCTGTGGCACACCGCCCGGCTGGCCCGGAAGGTCGGCCCGGTCGACGTGGTGCACGCCTGCAACCCGCCGGACCTGCTGTTCCTGCCCGCCCTGTGGATGAAGCGGCGCGGCGCGCGGTTCGTCTTCGACCAGCACGACCTGGTGCCCGAGCTGTACCTCTCCCGGTTCGGCCGGGGCGAGGACCTGCTCTACAAGGGCGTGTGCGCGCTGGAACGGATGACGTACCGGGCGGCGGACGTGGTGCTGGCCACCAACGAGAGCTACAAGGACGTCGCGGTGCGCCGGGGCGGCCGGCGGCCGGAGGACGTCTTCGTGGTGCGCAGCGCGCCCGACGTCGAACGGTTCCACCCGGTGCCGCCCGAGCCGGAGCTGAAGCGCGGCAAGCCCCATCTGCTGTGCTACCTCGGCGTCATGGGCCCGCAGGACGGCGTCGACTACGCCTTGCGGGCCCTGGCGAAACTGCGCGACGAGGTCGGACGGACCGACTGGCACGCGGTGTTCGTCGGCGCCGGCGACACCTTCGACGCGATGGTGGAGCTGTCCCGGCGGCTCGGGCTCACGGAGCAGGTGCAGTTCACCGGGCGCGTCCCGGACGCCGACCTGGTGCGCTACCTGTCCACCGCGGACGTGTGCCTCTCCCCCGACCCGCACAATCCGCTCAACGACGTGTCGACCATGAACAAGGTCCTGGAGTACATGGTGATGGGCCGGCCGGTCGTCTCGTTCGACCTGAAGGAGGCGCGGGTCTCCGCCGGTGACGCCGCCCTCTACGCGTCCGCGAACGACGAGTCCGCGTTCGCGAAGCTCATCGCGCTGCTGCTGGACGATCCGGAGAAGCGGGCGCGGATGGGCGGGATCGGCCGGGAGCGGATCGGCGGACCGCTCTCCTGGCGGAACTCCCAGGCGTCGCTGCTCGCCGCCTACGCCGCCGCCTGCCGGGGCCGCGCCCCGGTGTCGGCGGGCGGCGCGTACCGGGCAGGGAGAAGGCCGCGTCGTTGAGCGATGACACGATACGCCTGGTCACGATCGGGCGGATGATCCGTCGGCGTCGGCGGCTGCTCACCGTCCTCGCCGTGCTGGGCGCACTCGTCGGCTACGGCGTCTCCCTGCTGCTCCCGCCGCGGTACACGACGTCGGCGTCGGTCCTGCTGCCGGGGGCGTGGGAGGAGCGCGAGCTGCTGACCCAGACGGAGATCGCGACCAGTTCGGTGGTGGTCGACCGCGCGGCCGCCGAGCTCGGCTGGAGCGGGGTCGACGGCGGCGAGCTGCGGGACCGGGTGAGCGCCAGGGCCGCCGACGGGAACATCATCGAGGTCTCGGGCACGGCCGACACCCCGGAGCGCGCGCAGCAGCTCTCCGACCAGGTGGTCCAGCAGTTCGTCACCTTCGCCGCGCGGGTCGCGGGCGCCGACGCCGACTCCGAGGCGGCGGCGCGGCCCGAGGCGCTGCGGCAGCTGGTGGTGCGGACCAGCCGCCGCATCACCGAGCTGGCCGGCGCCGTCGATCCCGGGCGGACCGTGGAGAGCGTGCAGACCCGCACCGAGCTCGCGAAGCTGCGCACCGCGCTGCAGGAGGCCGTCACCAGGCTGGACCAGGCCGATCCGGCCGCGGGCAAGGCCAACATGGTCGTCATGGGGCCGGCGGCCCGGCCGGCCGGCGAGGCGCCGCCGACGAGGACGCAGCTCGTCGGCGGCGGGGCGCTGCTGTTCCTCCTGCTCGGGGTCGTCGGCCATCTCGCCGCGGCGCGGACGAGCCGCCGGCCGCGCACCGAACCGGAGATCGCCGCGGCGCTGGGCTCGACGCCGCTGGGCACCGTCGACGTGCCCGACGAACGGCCCGCGCGCCGGCCCGGGGACCGCGGCCCGTGGGCCCGGATCCGCCGGCTGCTGGACCTCGACGTCCGGTGGGACGCGCCCGCCCCGCACACGTCCGGCGACGAGGCCGGCCGGCGGATCCGCCACCGGCGGGTGTGCGCCCGCCTCCGGGACCGGCTGCCGGCCCCGCGGCGGCTGCTGGCCGTCGTCCCGGACGGCGACGACACCGCACGCCGGGCCGCCGGACAGCTCCTCGCCGAGGCCGGGGGCGATCCGCTGCTGCGGGTGGTGGAGGTCCCGCTGCGCCGGCCGGTGGTCCCCGACCGCGACGACGCGTCCGGTGTCCTGGTCGTGCTCAGCGCGGGCCGCTGGACCGCGGAGGAGCTCGCCGGCCTCGCCGAGGCGTGCGCGGACGCCGGGCACGCGGTCGTCGGCGCCGTCCTCGCCTCCCCGGTCCGGACCCGCCCGACCCGCTCCGCCGGCCGCTCCCGGTCCGCCGGCCGTCCCCGGGACGCCGCCGCGCCGGCGCTCGCGGTGGCCGACGACCCGACGGGAGGCGGCGCACGGTGACGACGCGTACGACGCCGGAGCCGCCGGCCGCCGCTCCGCTGCTGGACCTGCAGGCACTGGTGGTGGCGGTGCGCAGGCGGCGCCGCCTCTGGTGCTCCGCGGCGCTGCTGGGGCTGCTCCTCGGCGCGGCCGTGGCGGTCCTGCTGCCGCCGCCGCCGACCGCGGTGACCAAGGTGCTGGTCGCGCACCAGCAGGACCAGCCGAACGACCCCGGAACACTGATCCGCACCGACGCCGCGCTGCTGCACACCACCCGGATCGCCGGTGCGGCCCTGCGGTCCCTCGGGTCCCCGGAGGAACCGGAGGACTTCATGGCGGACTACGAGGGGACCGGCCTGACCAACAACCTGCTGCAGATCACCGCGACGGGCGACAGCGACGCGCAGGCGGCGGCCCGCGCCGGGGCGCTGGCCGACGCGTTCGTCGCGGACCACGTGAGGCGGATACGGGAAGCCTCGGACGCCGAGGCCAAGACCCTGCTCGAACAGCGTGACCGCATGCGGGACGAACTCGCCCAGGTCAACGAGGCGATCGAGGACGGACCCCAGGAGAGCGGGCCGAAGGCGTCGGCGAACCTGGAGACGCTCTTCGCCCGCCGGGCCGAACTCACCTCGCGGATCACCGACTTCGGCCGGCGCGCCGCGGAGGCGCGGGTCGGCACGCCCCAACTCGTCGCCGGCACGCAGATCGTGGACGCCCCGCGCGCGGTACGGCACTCCCTGACCCGGACCGCCGCCACCAACGCCGCGCTCGGGCTCTTCCTCGGGCTCTTCCTCGGGCTCGCGGTGGCCGCGGTCACCGCGGTGGTGGCGGACCGCCCCGTGCTGCGCCGGGACATCGCGGCGCACCTCGGCGCCTCGGTCCTCGCGGAGCTGCCCCGCCGGCCGGCCGGACCGTGGCGGCGCCGGCGGGTCCGGGCGACACGCGAACGGCTCACCGCGTCCCTGGCCCGCACCGCGCGCGGCACCGCCGAGCCGGTGTCGCTGCTGGAACTGGGCTGCGCGCGCGACGCGAGCGGGATCGCCCTGGACCTCGCCCGCGCGCTGGCCGCGGAGGAGCCCGTGGTCGTCGTCGACGGTCTGCCCGGCTCTCAGCTCGCCGGGCGCCGCCCGAAGCCGGGGGACCCCGCCGTGGTCAGCGGCGCGGACGCCGCGGCCGTGCCGCGGCAGGAGCGCCTGCTCGGCGTCGGCTCGGTGGCGCCCGGCACGGCGTGGGCCGACCTCCCGCACCTCGGCACGCGGACCGTGCTCGTGGTGCGCGCCGGGCACGGCAGCGTCGCATGGCTGCACACCGTGGCGCGGCAGCTCGCGGACCGGCGCGTCGCGGTGATCGGCGTGGTGCTGATCGACCCCGATCCGCGGGACCGGACCGACGGCACGCTGTGGGACGGGCCGCACACCGTGCCGCGCGCCCACGGCGAGCGGCCGGGACGACGGAACGGTGGGGGCACCTCCCACGCCGTCCAGGCGGTGGGGGAAGAACGGCCGCGGACGGAACGGCTGCCGATGGCGGCGGCCCGGGTCCCGGACAGCGACCAGGAGGCGCGGTAGGACATGTGTGGCATCGCAGGCACGTACCGGTGGCCGGACGGGAAGGCCGTGACCGACCGGCTCACCGATGTCCTCGCCCACCGCGGCCCGGACGGGGCGGGCCGCTACAGCCATCCCGCCGGTGACGGCGAGGTGCACCTCGGACACCGTCGGCTGGCCATCATCGACCCGTCCGGGACGGGCGCCCAGCCGATGGCCTCGGACGGCCTCGTCCTGACGTACAACGGAGAGCTGTACAACGCGCCCGAGCTGCGGGCCGAGCTGGCGGCCGCCGGGGTGCGCTTCCGCGGCACCTCCGACACCGAGGTGCTCCTTCAGGCCTGGCGGCGCTGGGGCACGGACTGCCTGCCCCGGCTGCGCGGCATGTTCGCGTTCGGGGTCTTCGACGAGCGGACCGGTGAGCTGGTGCTCGTCCGCGACCAGCTCGGCGTCAAGCCGCTGTTCCTGCTCCGGCGCGGGGACGGTCTGGTGTTCGCCTCCGAGCTCAAGGCCCTCGCCGCCGTGGCCGGCGGGTCGCTGGAGGTGGACCACGCGGCCCTTGTGGCCTCGCTGCTGTACTACTGGGTGCCGGACTCGCGGTGCGCGCTGCGCGGGGCCGAGAAGCTGCCGCCGGGGAGCTGGCTGAGGTGCCGGCCCGACGGCCGGGTGGAGCGCGGCCGGTTCTGGAACCTGAGGGACGTCGCCGCCGAGGGGCGGGAGCGGGCCCGGGCCGGCGAGCGGCCGGACCTGCACGCGATCGTCGAGGAGTCGACCCGGCGGCACCTGCTCTCCGACGTGCCCGTGGCGACCTTCCTCTCCGGCGGCCTCGACTCCAGTTACCTGACCGCGCTGGCGGCCCGCGAGCGGCCCGGGATCTCCGCCTACACGATCGGGTTCCGCGCCGAGGACGCCAGGTTCGAGGCGATGCCGGACGACCTGCGCTACGCCCGGCGGGTGGCCGAGCGGTTCGGCGTCGACCTGCGGGAGATCGAGATCGCCCCGGACGTGCTCGACCTGCTGCCGCGGATGACGTACCACCTGGACGAGCCGATCGGCGACCCCGCGGCGATCAACACCTTCCTGATCTGCTCGGCCGCCCGGGAGGCCGGGGTCAAGGTGATGCTCTCGGGGATGGGCGCCGACGAGCTGTTCGCCGGGTACCGCAAGCACCTGGCCAACCTGATCGCGCTGCGCTACCAGCGCGTCCCGCGGCCCCTGCGGCGCGGGGTGTCCGCGGCCGTGGACCGGCTGCCGGTCGCCACGAGCCGCCGGGGGTACCGGTCGGTGCGCTTCGCGAAGCGGTTCCTCTCCTTCGCCGACCTGCCGGAGGAGACCGCGTTCCGGCGCAGCTACACCATGTACGACCGGGGCGAGCTGCTCGCCCTGATCGATCCGGACCTGGCCCCGGCGGTCGAGGACGTGCTGACCGAGCACGCGGACACCTACCGGGACAACGACCTCGACGACTTCGTCAACCGCATGTGCCTGGGCGACGCCCGGATGTTCCTGCCGGGCCTGAACCTCGCCTACACGGACCGCTCCAGCATGGCCGCGTCGACCGAGGTGCGGGTGCCGTACGTGGACGTCGAGGTGGTGAGGGCGGCGTTCGCCGTGCCCGGCGACCGCAAGATCGTCGGACGGCAGGGCAAGGCCGTCCTCAAGGAGGCGGCCACCTCCGTCCTGCCCCGGGAGATCGTGTACCGGCCCAAGGGCCTGTTCAGCGCCCCGCTGCGGGCCTGGATGAGCCGGGACCTGGCGCCGCTGGTGCGCGAGGTGGTCAACGACGGCGAGCTCGTCCGTTCCGGGATCCTGCGCCGCGACGCGCTCCGGCGGCTCGTCGCCGAGGACGCCGCCGGGCAGCGGGACTTCTCCAAGCATCTGTGGCACGTGCTGACCCTCGAGTACTGGTACCGCGGCGCGACCTCCGGGTCCGGCCAGAACTCCCCGACGGCGTAGAGACAAGAGGACTTCGGTGAAACAGGTCGTACAGAACTACAAGAGCGGCGAGCTGGCCCTGCTCGACGTGCCGGCGCCGGGGTGCAAGCCGGGTGGTGTGCTGGTCCGCAGCGCCTACTCGCTGATCTCCACCGGCACCGAGCTGATGAAGGTGTCCGAGGCCGGCATGTCGATGGTGGGCAAGGCCCGCTCCCGGCCGGACCAGGTGGCCAAGGTCGTGCAGAGCGTGGCCGTCAACGGGGTGCCCGCCACCTACCGCAAGGTGATGGGCAAGCTGGACTCCTACACGCCGCTGGGCTACTCGCTGTGCGGGGTGGTCGAGCAGGTCGGCGCCGGGATCGACGACGTGAAGGTCGGCGACCTCGTGGCCTGCGCCGGCAACGAGCACGCGTTGCACGCCGAGCTGAACTGGGTGCCGAAGAACCTCTACGTCCCGGTGCCGGACGGCCTCGCGCCGCGGCACGCGGCCTTCGGCACCGTCGGGTCGATCGCGCTGCAGGGCGTCCGCCAGGGCGAGTCGCGGCTCGGCGAGGTGGCCCTGGTCGTCGGCCTCGGCCTGATCGGGCAGCTGGTGGTGCAGCTCCTCGCCGCCTCAGGAGTCCGCGTCGTCGGGGCCGACCCCGACCCGGTGCGCTGCGAACTCGCCGAGCGGCTGGGCGCGGCGGCCTGCGGCGACCCCGGCTCCGCGGCCGTGGAGAGTGCCGTCGCCGAACTCACCGGCGGCCTGGGCGTGGACCAGGTGTACCTGGCCGCCGGCGGCGGCAGCAACCAGCCCGTCGAGCTGGCCGCCCGGCTGAGCCGGGACCGCGGCCGGGTGGTCGACATCGGCAAGTGCCGCCTCGACCTGCCGTGGAACGCGTACTACGAGAAGGAGCTCGACGTCCGGTTCTCCCGCAGCTACGGCCCCGGGCGCTACGACCCGGAGTACGAGCTCCAGGGGCGGGACTACCCGATCGGCTACGTGCGCTGGACCGAGCGCCGCAACCTGGCGTGCTTCCTCGACCTGGTCGCCCGCGGCCGCGTCGACGTGGAGCCCCTGGTCTCCCGCACGGCCGACTTCGACGACGCCGTCGAGACGTACCGGAGCCTGCAGGACGGCGGCCTGAAGGCGGTGGCCGTGCTGTTCCGGTACCCCGGGCAGGAGACGGCCGGGGCCGGGGCCCCGGCGGTGACCGTGCCCGCGGTGCGGCGCGACGGCACGGCCGGCGCCCCGGTGCGGGCCGCGCGGACGCCGGTGCGCCTGGCG
This sequence comes from Streptomyces caelestis, assembly GCF_001279005.1. Lineage (GTDB taxonomy): Bacteria > Actinomycetota > Actinomycetes > Streptomycetales > Streptomycetaceae > Streptomyces > Streptomyces heliomycini. The sequence continues at coordinate 52,966 of NZ_LGCN01000120.1, read as the reverse complement.
TTCGTCGGCGCGGGCAACTACGCGTCGTCGATGCTGCTGCCGCACCTGGCGCGGCGCGACGGCGTCGAGCTGTCGACGGTCGTCACCACGACGGCGCTGTCCGCGGCCAACGCGCAGCGCACGTTCGGCTTCGGCAGGGCGACCACTGACCTCGACGCCGTGCTCGGCGACAGTGCCGTCGACGCGGTGTTCGTGGTCACCCGGCACAGCTCGCACGCCGAACTGACCCGGAAGGCGCTGCTGGCCGGCAAGGCGGTGTTCGTGGAGAAGCCGCTGGCGCTCACCGGGGACGAACTGGCCGGCGTGCTCGCGGCGGTGGAGGAGTCCGGCAACGACCGGCTCCAGGTGGGCTTCAACCGCCGGTTCGCGCCGCTGCTGCGGGAGGCCCGGGAACGGTTCGGCGCCCGCACCGGGCCGGGGCACCTCCGCTACCTGGTCAACGCCGGCCGCCTCGACCCCGGCAGCTGGTACCTCCGGCAGGGCACCGAGGGCTCGCGGTTCGCCGGCGAGGGCGGGCACTTCATCGACACGGCGAGCTGGCTGCTGGGGGCCGACCCGGACTCGGTGTACGCGATCACCACGCCCGGCAACGAGGACCTCCAGGTCGTACTGCGCTACCCGGACGGGTCCACCGCCACCATCGGTTACGTCACCACCGGCCCGGCCGGCTTCCCCAAGGAGACCCTGGACCTGGTCGCGGACGGCCGCGCGCTGCGGCTCGACGACTTCGTCCGCGCCTCCGTGTACGACGGCCGCAAGCGGTGGGTCAGTTCGCGGCTGCCCAAGGCCCGGGACAAGGGCCAGTCCGCCGAACTGGCCGCGTTCGTCAAGGCGGTGCGGACCGGCGGGCCGATGCCGGTGCCGCTGGAGTCGCTGGTCGCCACCACGGCGGCCACCCTCGCCGTGCCGGCCGGCCTGGCCGCCGGTGTGCCGGTGACGCTGGCGGGAGCGCGATGACGGTGAGCTCGGGGAGTCCGGGCTGGTACCTGCGGCGGCTGTCCCGGATGGGGCCGCGGGAGGTCGGCGGCCGGGCGGCCGACGCGGTGCGCAGGCGGCGGTGGCGGTCGGCGCCGCCGCCGAAGTGCCCGGACGCGGCCGGCGCCCGGTTCACCGCCGTACTGCCTCCGGGCGCGATCGACGCGGTGCCGCCGGACGCCGCGAAACGCCTCGTCGCCGAGGCGGACCGGCTGATGGCCGGGCGCGCCGGGTTCTTCGGGGTGGAGCGCGACGACCTGGCCGACCCGGACTGGTGGTACGACCCGAGGACCGGGCGCCGCGCGCCGGGGGGGTACGCCTTCGACGTGCCGTACCGGGACGAGGAGGCGGTCGGGGACATCAAGCAGATCTGGGAGCCGTCCCGGCACCAGTACCTCACCGTGCTCGCCGCCGCCTACGCGGTCACCGGGAACGAGCGGTACGCCGAGCGGGTGGCGGAGCACCTGCGGTCGTGGTGGGCGGTCAACCCGCCGCTGCGCGGGGTGCACTGGACCAGCGGCATCGAGCTGGGGATCCGGCTGCTGTCCTGGGTGTGGATCCGCCGGCTGCTCGACGGCTGGCCGGGCGCGGCCGGGCTGTTCGAGGACAACCCGGTGGCCCACCACCAGATCTGGCACCACCAGCGCTGGCTGGCCGCCTTCCCCAGCCGGGGCTCCTCGGCGAACAACCACGTCATCGCCGAGGCCGCCGGGCAGTTCGCGGCGTCCTGCGCGTTCGGGTGGTTCCCCGCCTCGGCGCGCCGGCGGGCCGACGCCCTGCGGTCGCTGGAGCGGCACCTGCGCGCCAACACCTTCGGCTCCGGTCTCAACCGCGAGCTGGCCACCGAGTACCACGGACTGGTGCTGGAGCTCGGCCTGGCCGCAGTGGCCGAGGCGGACGCCGCCGGCGTGCCGGTGCCCGCGACCGTCCGGCTGGTGCTGCTGCGGATGACCGACGCGCTCGCGGCCGTCGTGGACGACCGGCTGCGGCCGCCGCGCCAGGGGGACGCGGACGACGGACACGGGCTGGTCCTGGACGGCGCCGGCACCGACCGCTGGGGCTCGCTGCTGGCCACCGGGGACGCGGTGTTCGGGCGGCTCGACTGGTGGCCGGCGGTGACCGGCGCCGATGTGCGCACCCCGCTGCTGGCCGCGCTCATCCGGCCCGGGATCCCGTCGGTCCCCCTCGGCCGCGCTCCCTCGCCCGGAGCCCGCCCAGGACGTACGACACCGTCGGACGGATGGCCGCGCCCGGCCGCCCGTGCCCGCCGAGCGGCTCCGCCGAACGGGGGGCAGCGTCCCGCCCGCCGGGGGCAGGCGCCGGACCTCATGGCTCCCGCCGCCGGCGGGGACCGCCCGGTGGGCGCCGGCGCGCCCGTGTCCCGCCCGGCGCGCCGCCCGGCCCACTTCGCCGACGCGGGGCTCACCGTCCTGCGGGGTCCGGGCGGGATCTGGTGCCGCTGCGACGGCGGCCCGCACGGCTTCCTGTCCATCGCCGCGCACGCCCACGCGGACGCGCTGTCCGTGGAGGTCCGGCACGACGGGGTCGACGTGCTCGCCGACCCGGGGACGTACTGCTACCACGGGCAGCCCGAGTGGCGGCGGTACTTCCGGTCGACCCTCGGCCACAACACCCTGGAGCTGGACGGCGCCGACCAGTCCGTCTCCGGCGGCCCGTTCCTGTGGACCCGGCACGCCCGCAGCCGCGTCCTGGTCGCGGACGCCTGCGACGCCTCCGACGGGGGGACGGCCCGCTGGTGCGCCGAACACGACGGCTACCGGGGCTCCGTGCACCGCCGCCGGGTGGAACTGACCGCCGCGAGCCGGGAGCTGAGGGTGGTCGACGAGGTGCGCGGCCCGCGCCGGGAGGTGCGGCTGGCGTTCCACCTCGGCCCGGCGATCACCGCGGACCTGGCGGGGAACCGGGCCCTGCTCACCTGGCGACGGGACGGCGAGGACCGCTCGGCGGTGCTCGACCTGCCCGGCGGGCTGTCCTGGCGGGCGCACCGCGGCGAGACCGACCCGCCGCTGGGCTGGTACTCCGCCGGCTTCGGCCGCAGGGAACCCGCCACCACGCTGGTCGGCACCGGCTTCACCGACGGCGCGCGGACGTTCACGACCGTACTCGGGTTCCAGGGCTAGGGGGTGTCCGACACATGAGCGCGGAAGGAGGAGCGGCGTCCGGTGCGTGCGATCGCAAGACGCCGGAGCGTGCGTGCCAGGCGCCGCGACGCCGCGGGCATGTGTCGGACGCCCCCCGGGGAGGAGGACGCGTGGGGAGCAAGGGGCGGCGCCGGGCGTTACCGGCGGCACCGCTGGCGCTGGTCCTGCTGGCGGCGACCGGCTGCGAGGGCACGCCGGACGCGCGGCCGGAGCCGACCGCCGCGCCGGCCGCGCCCGTGGCCCGGGTGTGCGCCGCACCCGCGGCCGGGCCGGCGAAGGCGCCGGCGGGCGCGGTGACGGTCGACCCCGCGGTCCCCGGCGACCTGGCCGCGAAGACCAGGACCAGTCCCCCGCACACCACGTTCTGGCTGCGGCCGGGCACGCACCGGCTCGGTCCGGACCGCTACGCCCAGGTCGTCCCCAAGGAGGGGAACAGCTACCTCGGCGCGCCGGGCGCGGTGCTCGACGGCCGCAGGACCAACCAGTACGCGTTCGGCGGCACCGCCCGCGACGTCACCATCCGCCACCTGACCGTGCAGGGTTTCGTCGCACCGCACGACGAGGGCGTGGTCAACCACGACTCGGCCGACGGGTGGACGATCGAGCACGCGACGATCCGGAAGAACTCCGGCGCCGGGCTGATGGCCGGCGCCCGCCAGCAGGTCCGCGCCAGCTGCCTGCGCGACAACGGCCAGTACGGCATGAACGCGTACAAGGCCGGCGGCCGCATCAGCGGCCTGGTGGTCGAGGGCAACGAGATCACGGGCAACAACACCGACGACTGGGAGCGGCGGCGGCCGGGCTGCGGCTGCACCGGAGGCGTCAAGTTCTGGTCCGTCGACGGCGCCGACGTACGCGGCAACTGGGTGCACGACAACCGCGGGGCCGGGTTGTGGGCGGACACCAACAACAACGACTTCCGCATCGAGGGCAACGTGCTGGAGGAGAACGACGGCGCCGCGCTGATCTACGAGACCAGCTACAACGCGGTCGTCCGCGAGAACACGATCCGGCGGAACAACTGGGTCGAGGGCCGCAGGTACGCCGACCGCGGCGACACCTTCCCGTACGCGACCGTCTACCTGTCCGAGTCCGGCGGCGAACCCCGGATCCGGGCCCGCACGGACAGGATCGAGATCCACCGGAACGTGCTGGAGGACAACTGGTCCGGGATCACCCTGTGGGAGAACGCCGACCGGTTCTGCAACAGCCCGGCCAACACCTCCTCCGGTGACTGCACGTTGCTGGTGAAGGACAAGGACCGCTGCGCGCAGCCGGCGATCGCCACCGCGCCGCTCTACGCCGACTGCCGGTGGAAGACCCAGCGGGTGGACGTCCGCGGCAACCGCTTCGTGCTGGACAAGTCCGTCGTCGACTGCGCGGTGCAGTGCGACCGCATGGCGGTGCTGGCCAACTACGGCACCTACCCGGACTGGTCGCCGTACCAGGGCGAGCGGGTGGCCGAGGCGATCACCCTGGAGCAGCACAACCGCTGGCGCGACAACGTCTACGTCGGACCGTGGACGTTCGTCGTCCACGACCCGAGCCGGACGCTCGACTTCGGGCAGTGGCAGGGCGCGCCGTACCGGCAGGACGCGGGCAGCACCCTGCGCGCGGGGGACGGTGGTTGAGGTGGGCGCCGACCGCACGCCGAAGGCCGTCGGGGCGGCCTGGGGACTGCTGGTCCTCAACACGCTCGGCTCCGCCGGGGCGAGGACCGTCGTCCCGCTGCCCCGCTCCCTGATTCAGATGGTCACCATGGGCGCGCTGGCCGCCGCGTTCGCGCTGGCGCTCACGGTCAACCTCCGGCTGCGCGTGCGGCCGAGCGCCTACCTGTTCCTGCTCACCCTGCTGCTGGTGCCGAGCCTGGTCTCCAGCGCGGACCCGGAGTCCGGGTTCGGCGCGCTGTTCCGCTGCGCCCGGCTGGCCCTCTTCGTCGGCACGCTGTGGCTGCTCAGCCGCTGGTGGGACGGCGGCCCGACGTTCGTCCGGCACCACATCCGGATGTACTTCCTGGTCCTGGGGTCGGTGGCCGCCGGTCTGGTCGTCTCCCCGGGCGCCGCCCTGCCCGAGCTCTACGGCGGGCGGCTGGTCGGCGCGTTGTGGCCGCTCACCCCGCCGCAGATCGGACAGTACGCCGCGGTGATCATCGGGCTCACCGTGCTGCTCCTCCTGGGCGGCCGGACCGACCGGCGCGGCGCGGCGCTGGTCGTGGTGCCGTCGCTGGTCCTGCTGGCGCTGACCCACACCCGGACGGCCACGCTCGGACTGATCGCCGGGCTGGTGCTGGCGATCGGCTCGCTCTTCCTGACCAGCGCCGCCGCCCGCCGGTTCTTCGGCTGGACGGTGCTGTGCGCCGCCGTGGCCGCGGTGGGGTTCGGCTCCGCGCTGCAGGCGTGGTTCCTGCGCGGTCAGAGCCAGGAGAACTTCACCAGCCTCACCGGCCGGGCCAAGGTCTGGGACGCCCTGCTGGCGGCGGACCGGACGGCCTCGGAGCTCCTGCTCGGCACGGGCCTGGGCGACAAGTCGTTCGGCGGGCTGCCGATCGACAACAGCTGGCTGGCCGTCTACCACGAGCAGGGACTGACCGGCGTCGCCCTGGTGGCGGCGGTCCTCGTCGTGCTGGGCGGCGTCGCGCTGCTGCGTCCGCCGTCGCTGTCGAGGGCCTGCGCGATCTTCCTGATCAGCTACTGCGCGATCGCGTCGTACACCGAGGCCGGGCTGGGCGACGCCTCGCCGTACCTGCTGCACCTGGCCGTGGCCGCCTCGCTGCTCGCGGCGCCCGCCCCGGCCGCTCCCCTCCCGGCGCCCGACGTCCCCCGACGACGTGTTCCGCGCTGGGCCCGGACCTCGGAGGTGATCTGAGCATGCACGTCCTCGTGGTGCACAACCGCTACGCCTCGGCGCAGCCGAGCGGGGAGAACAAGGTGGTCGACCAGGAGGTGGCGCTGCTGCGCGGGGCCGGCCACCGGGTCGGGGTGTTCGAGCGGCGCAGCGACGACATCGCCGCCCGGTCCCTGCCGGCCAAGGCCGCGCTGCCGTTCCTCGTGCCGTGGAACCCGAAGGTCCGCGCGGAGCTCGCCGCGCGGCTGCGCGCCGAGCGGCCGGACGTGGTGCACGTCCACAACGTCTTCCCGCTGCTGTCGCCGGCGGTGCTGGCCGCCTGCGCCGACGCCGGCGTGCCCGTCGTCGCCACGCTGCACAACTACACCCAGATCTGCCCGCCCGGCACGCTCCAGCGGGACGGCCGGCCGTGCACCGAGTGCGTCGGGGCCACGCCGCTGCCCGCCGTCCGGCACGGCTGCTACCGCGGCTCCCGGCTGGCGACGGTGCCGCTCGCGGTCGGCCTGTCGGTCAACCGGCGGCGGTGGTGGACCGGCGTGGAGCGGTTCTTCTGCATCTCCGCGGCGCAGCGCGACGTCCTGGTGCGGGCCGGCCTGCCGGCCGGACGGCTGGCGGTGAAGCACAACTTCGTGCCCGACCCGGACGCCCGCCGGACGGGCGCCGGCGAGCACCTGCTCTACCTCGGCCGGCTCGCGGAGACCAAGGGCGTACGGCTGCTCATGGCCGCGTGGGACGGGATCGCCGCCGGCGGCGGTGCGGGCGTGCCGCTGGTGATCGCCGGCACGGGGCCGCTGGAGGCGGAGGTGACCGCCTGGGCGGCGGGCCGGGACGACGTGCGGTACGTCGGCCTGTACGACGCCGAGGAGTGCCGGCGGGCCGTCGCCCGGTCGGTCGCCGTGCTGGCCCCCTCGACGTGGCTGGAGGCGTTCGGCCTGGTGGTCGTGGAGGCGATGGCGGCGGGCGTCCCGGTCGTCGCCGCCGGTCACGGCGCCTTCGTCGAACTCGTCGAGGACGGGACGACCGGGCTGCTGCACCGGCCGGGTGACGCCGCCTCGCTCGCGTCCTGCGTGCGGCGGATCACGGCCGACCCGGTCCTGGGCCGGGAGATGGGCGAGGCGGCCCGGCGCCGTTACGAGCGGGGCTTCAGCCCGGCCGTCGGGCTGGAGCGCCTGGTGGAGGGGTACCGCACCGCGATCGCGGGTCGGTCCGGCGGCGGGGACGGCCCGCCGCCGGCAGGGAACGAACACACTGGCCCGCGGCGGGGACACCCGCGCGGGCGGGATGGGGGCAGAAGATGACACGATGCCGACTCTGCGGCTCGGCGGCGCTGGAGAGCGTCGTCGACCTCGGCGCGACCCCGCCGTGCGAGAGCTTCCTCGCCGCGGACCGACTGGACCTGCCGGAGCCGGCGTACCCGCTGCACCTGCGGGTCTGCACCGACTGCTGGCTCGCGCAGATCCCCCCGCTGATCACGCCGGAGGAGACGTTCAGCGAGTACGCGTACTTCTCCTCCTACTCGACCTCCTGGGTGGAGCACGCGCGCACGTTCGTCGACGGTGCCGCGGCGCGGGTGGGGCTGGGACCCGGCTCCTTCGTGGTCGAGGTCGCGAGCAACGACGGGTACCTGCTGCGGCACGTGGTGGACCGGGGGATCCGCTGCCTCGGCATCGAGCCCTCGGTGAACGTCGGCGCCGCGGCGCGGGACGCGGGGGTGCCCACGCTCACGGAGTTCCTGACCCCGGACACCGGCGCCGGCGTCCGCGCCGAGCACGGCCCGGCGGACCTGGTCGTGGCCAACAACGTGTACGCGCACATCCCCGACGTGGTCGGGTTCACCCGGGGTCTGCGCGCCCTGGTCGCCGACGACGGCTGGGTCTCGATCGAGGTGCAGCACCTGCTGACCCTGATCGAGGAGAACCAGTACGACACGATCTACCACGAGCACTTCCAGTACTACACGGTCGCGTCCGCGGCCCGGGCGCTGGCGAGCGGCGGACTCACGCTCGTGGACGTCGAGCTGCTGCCCACGCACGGCGGCTCCATCCGGCTGTGGGCCCGGCCGGACGGGGTGGCCGGCGAGCCGGCCCGCCGGGTGGCCGACGTGCTGGACCGGGAGAAGGCCGCCGGGCTGCAGGAACTGTCCGGGTACGCCGAGTTCTCCGCCCGGGTGGCCAAGGTGCGCCGGGACCTGCTCAGGTTCCTCATCGAGGCGGCCGAGCGCGGCGAGACCGTCGTCGGCTACGGCGCCCCGGGCAAGGGCAACACCCTGCTCAACCACTGCGGCATCCGGCCCGACCTGCTCCCGTACACGGTCGACCGCAACCCCTACAAGCACGGCAGGTTCACCCCGGGCACCCGCATCCCGGTCCTGCCGCCCGAGCGGATCGCCGCCGACCGGCCGGACTACGTCCTCGTCCTGCCGTGGAACCTGCGGGACGAGCTGACCGAACAGCTGTCGTTCGTGCACGAGTGGGGCGGCCGGCTGGTCTTCCCCATCCCGGAACTGAGCATTGTCGAGGTCGAGCGATGAAGGTCGTACTGTTCTGCGGCGGTTACGGGATGCGGATGCGCAGCGGAGCCGCGGACGACGTGCCCAAGCCGATGGCGATGGTCGGGCCCAGGCCGCTGATCTGGCACGTCATGCGCTACTACGCGCACTTCGGGCACAAGGAGTTCATCCTGTGCCTCGGGTACGGGGCGCACCACATCAAGGACTTCTTCCTCAACTACGAGGAGACGACGTCCAACGACTTCGTGCTGCGGGGCGGACGGACCGAGCTGCTGTCCACCGACATCGCGGACTGGACGATCACGTTCGCGCAGACCGGCGTCGAGTCGCCGATCGGGGAGCGGCTGCGCCGGGTGCGGCACCACCTGGACGGCGACGAGATGTTCCTCGCCAACTACGCCGACGTGCTCACCGACGCCCCGCTGCCGGAGATGATCGACCGGTTCGCCGAGCGCGACGCCGGCGCGTCGATGATGGTGGTGCCGCCGCAGTCGTCGTTCCACTGCGTGGAGCTGGGCGAGGACGGCCTGGTGGGCGGCATCACCGCGGTGAGCGAACTGCCGCTGTGGGAGAACGGCGGCTACTTCGTGCTCCGCCAGGAGGTCTTCGACCACATCCCGGAGAACGGGGACCTGGTCGCCGACGGATGCGCGGGACTGGCCAAGCAGGGGCGGACGACGGCCTACCGGCACCGTGGCTTCTGGAAGCCGACCGACACCGTGAAGGAGCGGGCCGCGCTCGACGCCGCCTACACCCGGGGCGACCGTCCGTGGGCCGTGTGGGAGCGGGACGGCGCGGGCGCCGGGGTGCGGGCGTGATCCGGCTCGGGGCCGGGCGCCTGGACCGGGTCGTCGCGGTGGGCGCGCACTGCGACGACATCGCCATCGGCGCCGGCGGCACCCTGCTGACGCTGTGCCTCGCGCGGCCGGGCCTGCGCGTCGACGCGCTGGTGCTCTCCGGCGGCGGCGGTGAGCGGGAGCAGGAGGAGCGGGCCGCGCTCGCCGCCTTCTGTCCGGACGCCGACCTGCGGCTGACCGTGCTCAAGCTGCCGGACGGCCGGATGCCGGCGCACTGGGAGGAGGCCAAGACCGCGGTCGAGGAGCTGCGCGGGCGGACCGAGCCGGACCTCGTGCTCGCCCCGCGCACCGAGGACGCGCACCAGGACCACCGCGGCCTGGCCGGGCTGATGTCCACCGCGTTCCGCGACCACCTCGTGCTCGGCTACGAGATCGTCAAGTGGGACGGCGACCTCGGCCGCATGGCGGCGTACCAGCCGCTGTCGCCCGAGATCGCCGAACGGAAGGTGCGGCTGCTGCAGGAGCACTACCCCTCGCAGCGGCACCGGCCCTGGTACGACCGGGAGGCCTTCCTGGGCCTGGCCCGGATCCGCGGCATCGAAAGCCACACGCGCTACGCCGAGGCGTTCGCCGTCGCCAAACTCACTCTGAACCTGGGGGAATGAACTGTGCGCGTACTGCTGACCGGACACCAGGGCTATCTGGGCACCGTGATGGCGCCCGTCCTCGCGGCCGCCGGGCACGAGGTCGTCGGCCTCGACTCCGGCCTGTTCGCCGGCTGCGTCCTCGGCCCGGCGCCCGCGGACCCGCCGGGGCACCGGGTGGACCTGCGCGACGTCACGGCCGAGCACGTGGCCGGGGTGGACGCCGTGATCCACCTGGCCGCGCTCTCCAACGACCCGCTGGGCTCGCTGGCGCCGGAGCTCACCTACGACATCAACCACCACGCGTCCGTGCGGCTGGCCGAGCTGGCCCGCGACGCCGGGGTCCGGCGCTTCCTGTACGCGTCGACCTGCTCGGTCTACGGTGCCGCCGGCGGCGACGAGCTGGTGGGCGAGGACGCCCCGCTGCGCCCGGTGACGCCGTACGCGGAGTCCAAGGTGCGGGTGGAGGACGACCTGCACGCGCTGGCCGACGGCGACTTCAGCCCGGTCTACCTGCGCAACGCCACCGCCTTCGGCTTCTCGCCCCGGCTGCGCGCCGACATCGTGCTGAACAACCTGGTGGGCCACGCGCTCCTGACCGGCGAGGTGCTCGTGCTCTCCGACGGCACCCCCTGGCGCCCGCTGGTGCACGCCGCCGACATCGCACGGGCCTTCACCGCCGCGCTGACCGCGCCGCGGGACGCGGTGCACGACCGGGCGTTCAACATCGGCAGCGAGACCAACAACGTCACGGTCGCCGAGATCGCCGGGCAGGTCGCCGAGGCGGTGCCCGGCTCCGAGGTGGTGATCACCGGGGAGACCGGCGCCGATCCGCGGTCGTACCGGGTGGACTTCTCCCGGTTCCGCGCCGCGGTGCCCGGCTTCGACTGCGCGTGGACGGTGAAACGGGGCGCGCTCGAACTCGCCGACGCCTACCGGGAGCACGGGCTGACCCGGGAGGACTTCGAACGGCGCTTCACCCGCCTCGCCGTGCTGCGCGCCGCGTCCGACGCCAAGGACGTCGACGACACCCTGCGGTGGCGCCGGTGACCGAGGTCGGCGAGGAGATGCACGCGCTGGTGGAGCGGCTGTACCCGCTGTGCCGGAGCATCACCGGCGACGGCGTGCGCGCCACCCTGGACATCGTCGGCGAGTACGTCCCGCTCGAGGTGCACGAGGTGCCGACCGGGACCCAGGTGCTCGACTGGACGGTGCCGCAGGAGTGGAACATCCGGGACGCGTACGTCGCCGACGCCTCCGGCCGGCGGGTCGTCGACTTCGCCGCGTCCAGCCTGCACGTGCTCGGCTACAGCGTGCCGGTGTCGGCGACCATGCCGCTGGCCGAGCTGCGCCCGCACCTGCACACCCTGCCGGATCATCCGACCTGGGTGCCGTACCGCACCAGTTACTACAAGCCGGAGTGGGGGTTCTGCCTGGCGCAGGAGACCCTGGACGCGCTGCCGGACGGCGAGTACGAGGTGCGGATCGACTCCACGCTCGCCGACGGCCACCTCACCTACGCCGAGCACGTGGTCCCCGGGCGGGTGCCCGACGAGGTGATCGTCTCCTGCCACGTCTGCCACCCGTCGCTGGCCAACGACAACCTGGCCGGCATCGCGGTGGCGGTCTTCCTGGCCCGGGCGCTCGCGGAGCGAGAACCGCACTACACCTACCGGTTCATCTTCGCCCCCGGCACCATCGGGGCGATCACCTGGCTGGCCCGCAACAGGGAGCGGGTGGAGCGGGTCAGGCACGGCCTCGTGCTGGCCTGCGCCGGCGACCCGGGCGACCTGACGTACAAGCGGAGCAGGCGCGGCGACGCGGAGATCGACCGGGTGCTGCGGCACGTGCTGACCGCCTCCGGACGCCCGCACCGCGTCACCGGGTTCACCCCGTACGGCTACGACGAGCGGCAGTACTGCTCCCCCGGGTTCGACCTCGGCGTGGGCTCGCTCAGCCGGACCCCGTACGCCGGGTACCCCGAGTACCACACCTCGGCGGACAACCCGGACTTCGTCTCGCCGGAGGCGATGGCGGACACCCTCGCGGTCTGCCGCGAGGCGTTCGCCGTCCTGGACCGCAACCGGCGGTACGTCAACCTCAGCCCCCACGGCGAGCCGCAGCTCGGCAGGCGCGGGCTGTACGACTCGCTCGGGGGCCGCAGCGACGCCCAGCAGGCCCAGATGGCCATGCTCTGGGTGCTCAGCCTCTCCGACGGGGAGCACAGTCTGCTGGACGTCGCCGAGCGGTCCGGGCTGCCGTTCGACACCGTCGCGGCCGCGGCCGACGCCCTGCACGGCGCCGGGCTGCTCAAGGCGTGACGCCCGTGACCACCGAGGGGGAGACGACGACACCGGCCGGGTCCGCCCGGCGGGGCGTCCTCGGGCGGCTGTCCTGGGGACTGGCCGACCAGGCGGCCTCCAGCATGAGCAACTTCGTGGTGGGCGTCTACGTGGCCCGCTCGCTGGGGGTGACCGCGTTCGGCGTGTTCAGCCTCGCCTGGGTGACCTACGGCGTGGTGCTCAACGTCTCCCGCGGCGTGGCCACCGACCCGCTGGTGGTGCGCTTCAGCGGCGTGCCGGACGCGTCCTGGCGCGGGGCGGTGGCCCGCTCGTCGGGGGCCGCGCTCGGCGCCGGCGCCGCCCTCGGCGCGGCGTCCGTGGTGGCCGGTCTCGCCCTCGGCGGCCGGGTGGGGACCGCGTTCGCCTGCCTCGGCGTCGTCCTGCCGGGGCTGCTGCTGCAGGACGCCTGGCGGTTCGCGTTCTTCGCCGCCGGCACCGGGCGGAAGGCGTTCGTCAACGACGTCGTGTGGGGCGTCGCGCTCGTCCCGGCCCTGGTGGTCGCGGCCCGCGTGGGCAGCGTGTCCGCCTTCGTGCTCGCCTGGGGCGGGTCCGCCGCGGTGGCCGCGGCGTACGGCTGCCTCCAGTCCGGCATCCGGCCCCGGCTGTCCGGAGCGCGCGCGTGGGTGCGCGAGCACCGCGACCTCGGCTACCGGTACCTGGTCGAGAACGTCAGCAACAGCGGCGCGAGCCAGCTGCGGGCGTACGGGCTCGGCGTGATCGTCGGGGTCGGCGCGGTGGGGGTGATCCGGGGGGCCGAGCTGCTGCTCGGCCCGTTCCTCGCGCTGCTGATGGGGCTGTCGCTGGTCACCGTCGCGGAGGCGGCGCGGGTGCTGCGGCGGGACCCGCACCGGCTCGGCGGGTTCTGCCTCCTGCTCGGCGGCGGACAGGCCGTCGCCGCCCTGCTGTGGGGCGGGGCCCTGCTGCTGGTGCCGGACCGGCTCGGCGAAGCCGTGCTCGGCGGCGTCTGGGGCGCCGCCGCGGAGCTCGTCGTGCCGGTCACGCTCGGCGTCGCGGGCGCCGGCCTCGGCACCGGCGCGGCGGCCGGGCTGCGCGCGCTCGGCGCGGCCCGGCGCAGCCTGCGCAGCCAGCTGATCGCCTCCGCCTGTTACGTCACCGGCGGGCTCGGCGGGGCGGTCGTGGCCGACACGGCCGGCTCGGCCTGGGGCGTCGCCGCCGCGACCGTCTGCGGCTCCGCCGTGTGGTGGCTGCAGCTGCGGTCCGCCCTGCGCGAGCACCACCAGAACACCATCCGTGAAGTGAGGACGCCATGACCGCGCAACCCAGGCTGAGCATCGGCCTGCCCGTGTACAACGGCGAGGAGTACCTGGCCGAGTCGTTCGACGCCCTGCTGGGCCAGACCTACGAGGACTTCGAGCTGGTCGTCTCCGACAACGCCTCCACGGACGGGACCCGGGACATCTGCCGGAAGTACGCCGCGCGGGACTCCCGCATCCGGTACATCCGGCTGCCCCGGAACATCGGCGCCGCGCCGAACCACAACCACGTGTTCACCGAGTGCCGCGGCGAGCTGTTCAAGTGGGCCTCGCACGACGACCTGTACGCCCGGGACCTGCTGCGGCGCTGCGTCCAGGCGCTGGACGAGCGGCCCGACGTGATCCTCGCCCACGCCGACCAGGCGGTCGTCGACGGCGACGGCCGGGTGAAGGTCCCCTACCCGTACGGGCTCGCCACCGCCTCGCCGCACGCGCCGGAGCGCTTCCGCAGCCTGCTGTTCGAGCCCGGCGGCGACGACTTCTACGGGGTGATGCGGGCCGACGTGCTGCGCCGGGTGAAGCCGCACGACAGCTACCACCACGCGGACCGCACGTTCGTCGCCGAGATCACCCTGCACGGGCCCTTCCACCAGGTGCCGGAGCTGCTGTACTTCCGCCGCGACCATCCCACCCGCGCCGAGCGGGCGAACCCCTCCAAGCGCTCCCGGTGCGTCAACCTGGACCCGCGCCGGGCCGGCCCGCTGCACCCGACGCCCCGGCTGCTCGCCGAGTACGTCTGGGGCTTCGTCTCGGCGATCCGGCGGGCGCCGCTGTCCCCGGCCGACCGGCGCGCGTGCTACCGCCACCTGGCCGCGTGGATGACCAGCCGGGTCCGGCCGGGCGCCGGCGAGCGGGTCGAGGACCGCGCCCCGGTCGACCCGGACCGGTTCGCCGTCTCCGTCGACGCCCTCGTCGCCGGCCGTGAGGGGAGGCGGGCGTGACCGCCCCCCGCGTCGGGGTGTTCGGTCTGCTCGGCTCCGGCAACCTCGGCAACGACGGGTCGCTGGAGGCCGTGCTCGGGTACCTGCGCGCCGCGCACCCGGAGGCGGCCGTGGACGCGCTGTGCGGCGGACCCGAGGTCGTGACCGCCCGGTACGGCATCCCCGCGACGCGGCTGCACTGGTACCGCGGGGAGTACCGGACCGCGTCGCGGGCGGGCGCGATCGCGGGGAAGGGGCTGGGCAAACTCGTCGACGCCGTCCGCACCGCCGCCTGGGTGCGCCGGCACGACGTGGTGATCGTGCCGGGCATGGGCGTCCTGGAGGCCACGCTGCCGCTGCGGCCGTGGGGTTTCCCGTACGCGCTGTTCCTGCTCTGCGCGAGCGGCAGGCTGCTCGGCACCAAGGTCGCGCTGGTCGGCGTCGGCGCCGCCCCGATCGGCAGCCGGCCCACGCGGGCCCTGGTGCGCTGGTCGGCGCGGCTGGCGGCCCACCGGTCGTACCGGGACGCCCTGTCCCGCGACGCGATGCGGGCGATGGGCGTGGACACCACGCGCGACGAGGTCCACCCGGACCTGGCGTTCGCCCTGCCGGCCCCGCCCGCGCACCCCTCCCCGGGCCTGGTCTGCGTCGGCGTCATGGACTTCCACGGCGGCGACGACGACCGCGCCCGGTCCGAGGAGATCCACCGGCGCTACCTCGACGGGGTGACCCGTTTCGTGCGCGCGCTGGTCCAGGAGGGCAGGCCGGTGCGGCTGCTCACCGGCGACGCCTGCGACGCGGCGGTGGTCGGGACGATCCTCGACGCGGTGGACTCGCCGCTGGTCACCGCCTCCCGGGCGGCCTCGCTGGCCGACCTGATGAAGGAGACGGCGGCGGCCGACGCCGTGGTGGCGACCCGGTACCACAACCTGGTCTGCGCGCTGAAGGCCGGCACCCCGACGCTCGCGCTCAGCTACGCGGCGAAGAGCGACGCGCTGATGACCCGGATGGGCCTGGACGCCTACTGCCACCCGGCCCGCGAGGTCGACGCCGACCGGCTCCTCGAACAGTTCAGGGCGCTGGAGGAGCGGTCCGCCGGGCTGCGGCGGACCCTGACCGAGCGCAACCGCCTCACCACCGAGCAACTCGACCGCCAGTTCACCGCGTTGACGGCGGCCCTGTTCCCGGCAACCGACCACACCCACGCCGTACGGGAGACACCTTGAAGGCGACCGAAGTCCCGGCGATCGCCGGCGCGTACCTGTTCGAACCGACGCCGCACACCGACGAACGCGGCTTCTTCTGCCGCACCTTCGACGCCGACGTGGTCCGCTCGGTGGGCCTCGACCCGGACGCCTTCGTCCAGGACAGCCTGTCCCGCTCGGTCCGCGGCGTGCTGCGCGGCCTGCACCTGCGGACCGGCGCCGGCGAGGCGAAGCTGGTGCGGTGCTCCTACGGGAGGATCTTCGACGTCGTCGTGGACCTGCGGCCGGGCTCGCCGACCTATCTGGGGTGGGCCTCCTTCGAGCTGTCCGGCGACACGCAGACGACCCTCTACGTCCCGGCGGGGTGCGCGCACGGCTTCCAGGCGCTGACGGAGACCGCCGACACCTCGTACCGGATCGACCGCCCGCACGACCCGGCCGAGGACGTGACGATCCGCTTCGACGACCAGGAGCTCGCCATCGACTGGCCGCTGCCGGTCACGTCGACGTCCCCGCGGGACCGGGAGGCGCCGAGCCTCGCCGAGGTCCTGAAGCACCTGGAGAAGTGAGGCCGCGGTGACCATCGAAGAGACCGAAGAGTTCGCGCTGCCCCGCTCGCGGGAGGCGAACGAGCGCCTGCACGCCATGATCCCCGGCGGCGCGCACACCTACGCCAAGGGCGACGACCAGTACCCCGAGGGCTTGGCCCCGGTCATCAGCCACGGCCGCGGCGCCCATGTGTGGGACGTCGACGGCAACCGCTACGTCGAGTACGGCTCCGGCCTGCGGTCGGTCAGCCTCGGCCACGCCCACCCGCGCGTGACCGAGGCGGTGCGGCGGGAACTGGACCGCGGCGGCAACTTCGTCCGGCCGTCCGTGGTGGAGGTCGAGGCCGCGGAACGCTTCCTGGCCACGGTGCCGACCGCCGAAATGGTGAAGTTCGCGAAGAACGGCTCCGACGCCACCACCGCCGCGGTGCGCCTCGCCCGCGCCGCCACCGGGCGCCCGCGGGTGGCCCTCTGCGCCGACCACCCGTTCTTCTCCGTCGACGACTGGTTCATCGGCACCACGCCGATGTCCGCCGGCGTCCCGGCGGCGACCACCGACCTCACCGTGGCGTTCCCCTACGGCGACCTGGCCGCCACGGAGGAGCTGCTCACCCGGTACGAGGGCGAGGTCGCCTGCCTGATCCTGGAACCCGCCACCCACACCGAGCCGCCGCCCGGCTACCTCGCCGGCCTGCGCGCCCTGGCCGACCGGCACGGCTGCGTCCTGGTCTTCGACGAGATGATCACCGGCTTCCGCTGGTCCGAGGCGGGCGCCCAGGGCCTGTACGGCGTCGTCCCCGACCTCTCCACGTTCGGCAAGGCGCTGGGCAACGGGTTCGCCGTCTCCGCGCTGGCCGGACGCCGCGAGCTGCTGGAGCGGGGCGGCCTGCGCCACTCCGGCGAGCGGGTCTTCCTGCTGTCCACCACGCACGGCGCGGAGACCCACTCCCTGGCCGCCGCGATGGCCGTGCAGACCACCTACGTCGAGGAGGGCGTCACCGCGCGGCTGCACGCCCTCGGCGAGCAACTGGCCGCCGGTGTCCGCGAGGCCGCGGCCGGCATGGGCGTCGGCGACCACGTCGTCGTCCGGGGCCGGGCCAGCAACCTGGTCTTCGCCACCCTCGACGGGGACGGGCGGCCGTCGCAGGAGTACCGCACCCTGTTCCTGCGCCGGCTCCTCGCGGGCGGGGTGCTGGCCCCGTCGTTCGTGGTGAGCGGCGCGCTCGACGACGCGGACATCGAGCACACCGTCGACGTGGTGGCCCAGGCGTGTGCGGTGTACCGCAAGGCGCTGGACGCCGGGGATCCCACCCCGTGGCTGGGCGGCCGCCCGGTGAAGCCGGTCTTCCGCCGCCTGGCGTGACATGACGTGAGGTCAGGAGCGCCGCTCCCGAAGGGTGTCGGCCACCCGGTCGACCAGCCACGCGGCCGCCGGTGCCACCGCCAGCGCGGTGCACCAGCCGCCGAGGACGTCGGTCGGGTAGTGCGCGCCCAGGGCGACCTGCGCCCAGCCCATCGCGGCGCCCGCGACGAGTGCCGCGCCGAGCACGAGTGACAGGCCGGCCGTCCTGCCGAGGCCGAGCCGGCCGGTCACGAGCAGCGCCACCACGAGGGCGAGGGCGGTGAGGAAGGCGGTGTGCCCGCTCGGGTAGGACAGGTTGTCGTCGCCGTGGATGGTCCGTCCCACCAGCGGCTTGAGCAGCGTCGTCGCCATCACGGCCAAGCCGGGGCCGGCCACGACGAGCACCGCCGCGCGGGCCCACCGGAGCAGCAGGCAGCCCGTCACGGCCGCCCCGGCCAGCACCGCCGCTCCCCCGGGCTCCCCCAGGAAGTCCGTGGCCAGGGCGGTGTGCCGCCACGACGGCCCCACCCCGTCCACCGCGATCCGCGCATCCACCCCGCCGGGCTCGCCGTCGCCGGCGTACACGGCCCCGAGCACGGCGACCACCAGCGCGGCGAGGACCGCGACCGGCCCGAGCCACGCGCGCAGCGACGGAGGCAGCACCGCGGGCGCCGGACGACCGGCCGGACGCCCACCACGGGTGGGCCGGATCAGATCTTCCACCATCGGTCCATCATCGCCGCCGCGCCCGGCGGATGCCCCGCCCTGTGGACAACTCACCCGCGCCGGCGAGCGCCTCCACGAGAACCGCGCCCCGACCGGTCTCCGCGGAACGGCGTCGACCGCCGGCTCGGCGACGAGCGGGGCGGCGGTGTCGGACGCCTCGCCGCCGTGCGGGACGCCCCGGGTGTCGAGCGGACGAGAGGTGACGCCGCCTCAGATGGTCGGGGTGTCGTCGACGACCGGCCGGTGAATCTCGACGACCGGCTTCCACCCCGTGGAGAACTCGATGAAGTCCGCACGGGTGGGGTAGGTGTCGATCGCGCGACGGTCACGCTTGGGGCTGTCGCTCCCCTTGCGCCCCCGGGGAACCTGCTCCTCGAAGATGTCGACCTTCACGTCGGGAACCTCCTTGAGGCCCTGGCGCCAGATCTGCACGACGTCGGCGCCGAACGCCTGCCGGACCGCGGCGTAAAGGGCCGTGAGGGACCCCTTGTCCCCACCAGGGACGAAAAGCGCCAGGTCCAGCACGACACCGGCGGACTGGAGGACCTCGATGGTCACCGGGCCGTTCTCGTCGGCCACGTGGATTCCGGCTTCGTTCTCGTCGTCGGGGAGGCAGGAGACCTCTTCCTGGAATACGGTCCTCGCCGTGATCGAGCCGCCCTCGAAATCCTCACCGGGCCTGGTCAGAAAAGCAGGGACATAGCAGTCGGGAAGTTTGAGTTCTGCCGTGTCGGCGGAAACGAAGACCCTGTCCTTCACGCCGAGCTTCGTCACCTCTTCCAGCGAGAGGCGGCGAGCGGCGATCTTCTCCGTGTTCACGATTTCCCTTTCAGGTTGCACTGTCCCTCCGAGCGAGGACGTTACCACGAAACCCTGAGGTCAACTGCCCAGGAATCTTTGGGCAAATGGCCTCCGACGACCTGCGCGGGAGGATATTGAGGCGAGTGCCACTCGGCCGGGAACACGCATCCGCCGGGTAGTATCCCTCGGCGCGGCGTTGGGGATCAACTGGCGATTGCATTTCGGTGCGTCGGTAGCACGGAGGAACCAAAAGAGATTTGAGGGCAGATATCGCCCATATCACCTTCGGGAAGGTGCCGGCGAGGCAAGGCGGTCCATTCGTCGCGCATCTCGAAGAGCGCAGCGGAAACCAACCGGACGGCCCGGCGACGCGCCGACGGAGACCTCACCGGCACCATCCGGACGGAGCGCGAAAGCGATCTCCCGGATCTGCTGGAACGCCGCGCGCAGGTTCCGGATCCGCGGGATCCGCGGGGAGTACGGCACCCTCTCGTGACGCTCCTGGCACGGACGGCCCGCGCGGTCCTCGCCGGAGCGCGATCCCTGCTCGAACGGCTCGGCACGGCCGTCGACCCACTGGTCCCGAAACGGCCCCGGCCCGCGAGATCCACGATCCGGCGCGTGCTCGCCGGAGTCGGCGCGGACGCCTTGGACCGGGCGGTCGGAGCCTGACTCGCGGACGGGCGGACCAGGGGACAAGGGCTGCGAGGGCTCGCGGTCGACGGGAAGTCGCTGCGGGTGCGGCCCGCGCGAAGGGACGGAGGATCCGCCTCCCGGCCGCCTGCGCCCCTGTGAACGCACTGGCCCTGGCCCGGGACGTCGGTGAGAGGACCGACGAGATCACCCGCTCCCGGCCTCCGACGGGCGGCCCGGGACCGACCCCGGCCCCTCGCCCTCGCCCTCGCCCTCGCCCTCGCCCTCGCCCTCGCCCTCGCCCTCGCCCTCGCATGATCAGAACGGACGACGTCACACCACGCCGAAGCCCTGCCTCGGCCCCCAGGTGACCTGCGAGGGCTTCCCACTCGACGTCGGCGCCCAGCGCGCCGGCGACAGCGTCGTGTCCTGGGCCCTGTTCTTCGTCGCGGTAAACGACCACTCCGTCACGCGTGACGCCGCACCCGAAGCGGTCCGGCACCGCTGGTGGACGGCGCCATGCCCACCTCGCCACGCCGAACGCCTTCACCGAGGCCAAAGGACGGACATCGTGGAACTGGCGCCGGGGCCGGCCGACCTTTACGGCATCGCGGGTTCACCCTCGGCAGTCGACAGAACAGACATGCGTGATCGCCCCCGTCCATGACTCCGGGACCATGACGGGATCGCTCAGTGCGGCTGCTCCTGACATCGAACGGACTGCGTAACGAGACGAGCCCTCAGCAGGAAAAACGGAATTGTTGACCAGCACCACACCGCGCCGGGTGGTCGACAGCTTCGGCCTTGCCTGCGTCACATACTTCCCTCGTTCTGTCGGCAGCCGCATACGAAGCGATGCGGCGCACCTCCTGTCGAATGTCGGCCTGCCGGAGAGTTCTTTCTTCTCGGCCCGCTTCGACCTCGAAGACGAGGCCTCGGAAAGGATCGACGGCAGGCCGACTCCGGAGACCGTGTTCGAGGCGGACGGCGCCGAATGCCCGCCCGACCCGACCTGGGTGTCATCCTGGGCCACCGCGTACCCGGGCATGTTGTCGATCGGCGGGCAGGTGAAGCTGCCCAAGCGGGGAGACTCATACACCGGGATGTGGCTGTACGTCCTGGATGAGGGCGGCTCCCCCGTCGTGCAGCAGGAGATCAAGAAGACCACGGACGATCCCAGCGGCGACACCCCGGACACCGGGGCCTGGTGCTACGACTGGTGGGCGAGCAACTCCTACCCCACGGACCAGTGTTTCTGGTGGGCCGGCAACGCGCTGGGCGGAATTCTCGAGGACGGCAAGGAGTACTACGCCTGGGTCTTCCTCAACAGCGCCGACGGGACGTCGAGTCCGGGCGGCACCACCTCGCCACTGGTGGAGGCGTTCTACACGCCGGTGATCCCCGGTGCGCAGGCGGGAATCTGTACCTGCTACGCACAGGCGCACCGCGCCGACCCGGTCAACACGGCCACCGGCATGTTCTTCGAACAGCTCACCGACGCCTCCCTGGTGAGCCCCGGTGTACCTCTGACCCTGGAGCGCACCTACCGCTCCGACTCAAGTGCCGTCGGCCTGTTGGGGCGCGGCTGGGCGACGCCGTTCGACGCCAAGCTGACCGTGGCGACGGGAAAGGTGACCTACCGGACGGACGACGGGGCGTCGTTCGTCTTCACACAGAACAATGACGGCACGTACGCCGCCCCGGCAGGTTCTGCGGCCAAGCTGGTCAAGGGCGCGAGCACCTACACGATCACCACGCCGGACCACACAAAGCGGACATTCAACAGCGGCGGCCGGCTCACATCCGTGGTCGACAGAGCCGGCAAAGGACTGACCCTGACGTACGCGTCCGGCACGCTCGCCTCCGTCAAGGACGCCGCCGGCCGCACCACCACCTTCACGCCCGGTGCCGACGGGCTGCTGTCCAAAGTGAACCTGCCCGACGGCACGTCGGTGTCGTACGGCTACACCGGCGGTCTGCTCACCTCGGTGACCGACCCAGCCGACCGGACGTCGTCGTACGCCTACGACGCGAACAAGCGGCTGTCCTCCTACACCGACCCGGCGGGCGGCAAGGTCACCAACTTCTACGACACCGCGGGCCGCATCAAGTCCCAGACCGACCAGAACGACAAGACCACCACGTTCACCTGGGACGGCAAGAGCGAGTCGCACACCACCGCGCCGGACAGCGGCGTATGGACCGACGTGTACGCCGGCAACGTCCTGATGGAGACCATCGACCCGTACGGCAAGAGCATCGCCTACGACTACGACCGCCATCTGCGACCCGTCGCCATCACCGACCAGCGCGGCAACACCACGGAGATGACGTACGACAGCGCCGGGCGGATGCTCACCCGCAGCGCCCCGTCCGCGCTCGGTTACGTGGAGAGCTGGACCTACGACGGTGCGGGCAACATCACCAGTCACACCGACGGCCGCAAGAACAAGACGACGTACACCTACAACACGTCGAACCAGCTGACGTCCACCACGGACCCGTTGGGCGGTAAGACCGCTTACACGTACACCCCGCTCGGTGCGCTGGAGACTGTGACGACACCGCGCGGCAAGGTCACCGTCTACGGCTACGACGCGGCCGGCAACCGGACGTCGGTCACCACGCCGCTGGGTGAGAAGACGACGTTCACCTATGACAAGGCCGGCCGGATTCTGACGAAGACGGACCCGCGCGGCAACGTCACCGGCGCCGACCCGGCCGCCCACACCACGACGTACGCCTACGACGGCCGCGGCCTGCTCAGCTCGGCCACCGATCCGCTGGGCCGCACCACGACCTACGAGTACAACGGGGCCGAGCAACTGACGTCGGCCAGGAACCCGGCGGGCGACACCACCACGTTCGCCTACGACGACGCCGGGCACCTGACCCGGACCACCGACCCGTCCGGCAACTTCGTCACCCGCACCTACGACGCGAGCGGACGCCTGGCCTCCCAGACCGACGCGACCGGCGGCAAGACCACCTACACCTACGACAAGGTGGGACGCCTGCTGAGCAGCGTCTCGCCGCGCGGCAACGTCACCGGCGCCGACCCCGCCGCCCACACCACGAGCTACACCTACGACGCGGCGGGCAACACCACGAGAGTCACCGGCCCGACCGGCGCGTCCACCACCACGACCTACGACGCCGTCAACCGGCCCCTCACGGTCACCGACCCGCTGGACCACACCACCGGCCATACCTACGACGCCAACGACAACGTCACCAAGGTCACCGACGCCGCAGGCGAGACGGTCGCCTCCGTCTACGACAAGAACAACCGGCTGACCAGCAGCACCAATCAACTGGGCAAGACCACCTCCTACGCCTACGACGCCGACGGCAACCTGCTCAGCCGCACCTCCCCGCTCGGCCACAAGGAGAGCTGGACCTACGACGGCGACGGCCGCCGGGCCACCGCGGTCGACCCGCGCGGCAACGCCACCGGCGCCGACCCGGCCCCGTACACGACCACCTACGGCTACGACCCGGCCGGCAACCCCACCACGGTCACCGACCCGCTCGGCGGCGTGACCACCACCGCCTATGACGCCGTGGACAACGTCGTCAAGCAGACGGACGCCGACAAACGCGCCACCGCCTACGGATACGACAAGCTGGACCGGCTGACCGAAGTCACCGCTCCGGGCGGGGCGGTCACCAGGTACGGCCACGACAAGGCCGGCAACATCACCGAGCGCACCGACGCCGACGGGCACGTCACCACGTACGGCTACGACGCGGCCCGCCGCCTCACCTCGGTCACCGACCCGCTGAAGCGGGAGACCACCTACGCCTACGACACCGCCGGCAACCTCACCAAGAAGACCACACCCCGCGGGTCCACCGGCTACACCTACGACCCGCGCGGCCTGCTCACCAAGGTCGACTACTCCGACGCCACCCCCGATGCGACGTTCGGCTACGACGACGCCGGACAGCTGACCGCCCGCGCCAATTCGAAGATCTCCGAGGACTTCGTCTACGACGCGGTCGGCAACCTCACCAAGACCCGCGGCTTCGCCTACACCTACGACGCCGCCGGGCAGATGCTCACCCGCAAGTACTCCGACGGCAACACGATCACCTACGCCTACGACAACGACGGCCGCACCGCCACCATGCTGGCCGACGGTAAGACCACCACCTACTCCTGGGACCCGGCCGGCAACCTCACCAGGTCCGCGCTGCCCAACACCGAGACCGAGGACCGCGCCTACGACCGGGCCGGCCGCCTCACCGCCGTCACCTCCACCAAGGCCGGCACCACGGTCACCAAGACCGCGCACACCCTCTCCGCCGCGGGCCTGCCCACCCACGTCGACATCACCCGCGCGGGCGTCGGCACGACCGGCTACGACCTCACCTACGACACCGCAGGCCGCCTCACCTCCGGCTGCTTCCCGCAGCCCTGGGTCGCCGGCTGCGCCGCCAGCCGCGCCACGTCCTACACCTACGACAAGGTCGGCAACCGTCTGACCTCCACCCTCGGCACCACCTCCACCAGCTACACCTACGACGCGGCCGACCAACTCACCTCCACCACCACCGGCACCACGACCACCGCCTACGACTACGACGCCGAAGGCAACCAGACCAAGAAGGGCACCGACACCTACACCTACGACCTGGCCGGGCAGATCTCCGCCGCCACCGTCGCGGGCACCGCCTACACCTACGACCACGACGCCAGCGGCAACCAGGTCGCCACCCTCAAGGACGGCACGGTCACCCACCGCACCCAGTGGGACCCCAACGCACCGCTGCCGATCCTGGCCACCGAATACGACAGCGCCTGGACCATCAAGCAGTCCTTCCGCTACGACCCCCTCGGCCAGCCCACCTCCGCCAAGACCGGCACAGGGGCGCTCTTCTACTACCACCACGACACCCAGGGCTCACCGGTCGACGTCACCAACAGCACCGGCGCCCTCTACCAGCGCTGGGCCTACGACCCCTTCGGCACCCGGGTCCTGGGCACCACCACCGGCGGCGCCCCCGCCAGCCCTCCCTCCTACACCGGCGCCCGCTACGAGACCACCACCGGCAACCTCGACCTCCACGCCCGCCAGTACAACACCACCACCGGCCGCTTCACCCGCCCCGACCCCGCCACCCGCGCCCAGTCAACCCCGTACATCTCCCCCTACGCCTACGCCGACAACGTCCCCACCCTCCTCACCGACCCCAGCGGACTGACCCCCGAAGACCCCGACAACGACCGCGTCGACAGCCTCGGCGAGGCGGCGCGCATCTTCGGCGACGGCTTCGTCGAGGGCTTGAAGTCCCCCTTCGTCTTCCTCGGAGACGCCTACGACGCGTTCACCGGCCAGAACGGCGGAGCCGGCGCCTTCGTCGACAAGTACCTCCCCGTCCGCCCCGCCTACCGCCTCTACCGCGCCGAATACATGCTCCGCCAGCAGGGCTGCGACGCCCTCGCAGACCTGTACGCCGAAACCGCCGAGGAACTCACCCAGCAGATCGCCCTCGTAGGCATCGGCGGCCTCACCGGCTGGCGCCGGGCGGCTGTGGCGCCCGAGGTACGCGGGCACGACATCCCCACGCACGGCAAGGGTGTCGGCCCGGCCGCCGAACGACTCCCCGGTGGACGTCCTGACGGCCAAGCCGTGATCGCAGGTCACGGCTGGTACGTCCGTGGCACCGGCGACACGCAGATGCCAAGCGGCACCTGGGGCTACTTCTACGTGGAGGACGGCTTGGGTCTTCGCCAGTCCGTCGGACTCGCAGTCGAACAGGGAAAGAAGATCAAGCCCACAGAGATCGTCGGTCCCGGTAAGACACTTCCCGACTACACCGTGGCTCCGGGCCACGACCTCAGGATGATGAACGGCTCGATCACGGTGAGCAAGGACACGCTGCTCAGTGAGATCCTCAAACCCAACATGGGCCCGGTACACCTGGCAATCTGCCGGAAGCACTGCGACCCCCGTCGTTGAGGAGCGACGCATGACCTACTACCCCGACCTGACCCGTTACTCCTACGACGAGTCGGACCAGGAGATGCTCAACGTCGGCTGGCTGGCGCCGGAGCACGGCTACCGCACGGGAGTCGTGGATGAGCGCGTAGTGGACGCGTTGAAGATCCTCAGCGCCGCCTACGACAACCAGATGCGCGGCGTCCACCACTGTGAGTTCTGTGGCATCGACCGTCCCGTCGTCCTCGGCGGCCCCGCCGGGGACACCGAGGTGTGGCTCGGATCGGCGGAGATTCGGGTGCAGGGAGCCGACGGCACGCGCTACGCGGCGCCGAACCTGGTGATCCACTACATGACGGCGCACCATTACTGCCCGCCCGAGGAGTTCTGCCGCGCGGCAGCACGGACGGCAGGCATCGAAACGGCTGGAGAACTGACCCTGGCCGATTGATCCGCGTCGGATCGTGGCCTCCGACACCTACGGAAAGGCCGCGATCCGACGGCGGTCCCATCCAGCTGGTTACCTGCCACGGCACCTGCAAGGCCGCGGACGAACTTTCCGACGCTCTCGGTGGCGTGGAAGTGAGGAACGCGAGCGGTCATCAGGTGGACCTCGATCCACGGACCGGAAAGGTCCGTGAATGGCCTGAGGGCAGCCTGGGCGACCCGAAGTGAACCGGCCCGGAACAGCCCGGCAGTAGCCCGGCGGGGGTGCCCGGAACCGGGTTCCGGGCACCCCCGCGTGCGCTAACGTGACCACATTCACCACCGCCAACAGTCCGACCAGGAGGACATCGCATGCGTCAAGTCCCCCCTCGGCTTGTTCGGCAGCATCTCCGGCCAGTCCCACTTCAGCCGCAACGCGAAGGAGATCAAGGAACTCTCCGGTCAGATGCCCCTGCACGAACGCGCACGTGCAGCGGAATATCTGAGAACGGCACCCGTGATCATCGCTCTCATGGGACACACTGAGGACGTCGTGGATCAGAAATTCTCGGTCATGGGCGGATCCGCCCTTCACAGTGACGGCACCTACTACTGGCGTCGCGACACAGCCGAGTACGTGGAAACTTACGGCACACGCCTTCCTTCCGCGTTCATGGAACACGGAGGGAGAACGGATTGGCACGCACCCTCCCTCACAGACGAAGAGATCATGGATATCGACGACTTTTTCATGTCTCTCCGCACACAGGGCTGAGCAACCGAATTATCCGATCTTGGATCAGAAGACAGCGGTTAGTGACCACCTTGGCCGAAGATTGTCACTTCCCGCCCCTGCTTCCCGACTGCGCCGAGCCGGGCACTTGCGAAGTAGGCGCATCCCGAAAGGCGTCACAGCGACAAGGACCGCGTGATCGCTGACCGCATCGTGCACGACGCGCCGTGCTCGCCGGACCGCCTGTTCTGTCACGTCTACGGCCGAGCGAAGACGGCTTCCCAGGTCATCCCCGGCTGACCATACTCGTTCGTCGTGGCGAACGTGAAGGGAGACGTGATACTCCTCGACGGACAGTCCGAGCACGCTAGTACTCCAGTTGCAGTTCGCTATCTCTGCTGGTCAGAGGCGCCTTCTTGGGTCTATTCGGCTGCCGTGGCGCCTGGTGCCGGAAGTTCGTAACCGCCACCGCGGCAGCCCGTTGTGATTGTCACGCAGGATGTACGGCCCGACGTCTGGTCGGCGGAACTGGAAGAGGTGCTCGTTCGGGTCGGTCACCGGTTCGGGCGGGTGGACCTACGCCGGCAGATGAGGGCCTATCTGAATGGTCTGCTCGGCCCGGTGGGCCGGAAGAACAGCTGGCAGCCGGCCGAGTACGTAGGCCACCGCACCCCTGCGGGCTTGCAGAATCTGCTGAACCGTGCGCGCTGGAGTCCTGACGAGGTGCGTGATGACCTGCAGGAGTATGTCGCCCAGAAGCTTGGGGAGCCGGGCGGTGTGCTGATCATCGACGACACCGGCTTCCTGAAGAAGGGGACGGTCTCGGCCGGCGTCCAGCGGCAGTACTCGGGGACTGCCGGCCGCACGGAGAACTGTCAGATCGGGGTCTTCGCCGCCTACGCTTCCCGGCACGGACGAGCGCTGGTGGACCGGGAGCTGTATCTGCCGAAGTCCTGGACTGCGGACCGGGACCGCTGCGAGGCGGCGAAGATACCCGACGACCGTGACTTCGCGACCAAGGGCAACCTGGCCAAAGCCATGATCCAGCGGGCCCTGGCCTCGCCACTGCCCATCGCCTGGGTGACCGCGGACTCGGCCTATGGCCAGGAATGGCGGCGGATGCTGGAGGAAGCCGGCGTCGGTTACGTCTTGGCCGTCCCGAAGTCCCAGCCCGTCCCTGCGCTGGGCCGGATCGATCTCGTCATCGCCCAGGCGCCGGACGAAGCATGGGAACGTCATTCCTGCGGTGATGGAGCGAAGGGGCCGCGCGTCTACGACTGGGCCGCGGCGAAGCTGCCGGCCGTCTACGACTTCGACGGCGAACAGCCCACGCACGACCGGTGGGTCCTGGCCCAGGGTCTTTGAGAAGTGATCTTGTGTCCGGGTTCGTCAGGTCGGTCCGAGGGTGGTGAGGGGCCGCTGGTGGTTTCGGGCGGTGCGGCGGAGGGCGGCGGCGATGTTGGTGTGACCGTCCTGGCGGTGGATGCCGATGGCGAGGTTGCGCAGGCCGGCCATGACGCGGGGCAGGTGGCGGGTGCGGATGTGCGAGGCGTCCTCGTGGAAGGTGCGGTCGCGGACGTGGTGGAGCTGGTTCTCGATGCGCCAGGCGAACGTGTCCCAGTCGGGTCCGAAGGACAGCAGGTCCGCGGCCGCCTCCCGGAGCAGGTGCGGGTCCCCGGAGCGTCGCAGGCAGGCCAGGCGGTAGGCGAGGTTCCTGGCCCAGGGCGGCAGAGCCGTCCAGTCCTCGGCGAGGACGTCCCGGAGCATGGCCAGGATCTCGTCGGCCGTCGTGAAGGTGAGCTTCTCGACGAACTCACGGGCGGCTTCGTTGACCTGCCGGCTGTCGGCGCCGTCGATCGCCCGGCCGAGGCCTCTGGCCGCGGGGGTGGGATCGGGCATTGCTCACTTCTCCTGGAGGGTCTTTCCGGCGCCTCGAAGAGCAGGGGCGGTCACGGCGAGGCCCGCGGGTTCGCCCGGGCCCGGCACGATCTCGTCCACGAGGCGCGCGCCCGGCAGCGCGGCGTACTCCACCGGCCGCTCCCCGGACCCGTGGTGAAGCGCGAACCGGGCCGGCGCCGCCTCGTCCGTGAAGGCGCACACCCACCGCACCCCGCCCGAACGCGCGCTCCACAGGCGCCCGTCGACGGACGGGACCGGCAGGACCGTCCTGCGCGTCTCGCCGACCAGCGCCCGGGGGTCGCCGGCCCCCGCCCGCCGCTCGGCGATCCGCTCGGCGATCCGCTCGGCCAACGCCGTCCCGGGCTGCTCCACGCCCCCTCCCCCGTCCCGGAAGACGACGGATGAGACCGCAGGCCATGACGCGCGGGACCGGGGTGACGGTTCTCCCTCGGCCCCGGCGTACGCACGAACGGGCGGGCGGGCGGCCGTGGCCCGTCGGCCGACGCGGCGGACCTGGTCGCGGGTGGCGCCGTACCGTCGCCTCCACCACTTGAACGCAAGCGCGTTCGACATTACGGTCCGTGCTCTCACGGTCCGCGCTCTCACGGTGCGGTCGTCCAGGGTTCGAGAGGCACACGAGGCGCATGCGGCAACCACCTGCCCGGATCATCCGTAATCCGGTCCTCCCGGGGTCGCACCCGGATCCGTCCGCGCTGCGCGTGGGTGACGACTTCTACCTGGCGACCTCGACGTTCGAGTGGCACCCCGGCGTACGGCTGCACCACTCCCGCGACCTGGTGAACTGGCGACCGCTGGGCGGCGCCCTGGACACCACGCGCCTGCTCGACCTCACCGGCTGCCCGGACTCCGGCGGAGTGTGGGCGCCGAACCTCTCCTACGCGGACGGGCTGTTCCACCTGGTCCACAGCAACGTCTCCACCTATGCGGGAGGTTTCACCGACTGCCCCAACCTCCTCACCACGGCCCCGTCGATCCAGGGCCCCTGGTCCGATCCCGTGTTGCTGCACGCGCGGGGCTTCGACGCGTCCCTCTTCCACGACGGCCCCGACAGCTGGCTGCTGAACCTGGTCCACGACTGGCGGCCGGGGCACGGCGGCTCGGCCGGCCTGGAGGCGACCCGTTACGACCGGTCCGCGCGCCGGCTGGTCGGGGACCCGGTGCGGATCGTGCTGCCGCCGCGGGCCGGGTGGATCGAGGGCCCCAACCTCTACCGGCACGCCGGCTGGTACCACCTGCTGACCGCGGACGGCGGCACGGGCTACGACCACCAGGTCACCGTCGCCCGCTCCCGCACGCTGGCCGGTCCCTACGCACGCGACCCGCACGGCCCGCTGATCACCGCCCGGCACCGCCCGGACCTGCCGCTGCAGAAGGCGGGACACGGCAGCCTGATCGAGACGGGCGGGGGCCGGTGGTACCTGGCGTACCTCGTCGCGCGGCCCCACGGCCGCCGGGGCCCGTGCGTGCTCGGCCGTGAGACCGCGCTGGCGCCCGTCACCTGGACCGACGACGGATGGCCGCGCGTCCCCACCGGCCTGCCCGCCCTGGAGGTCCCCGCCCCCGAACGGCCCGCCGACGAGGACGGGGTGATGACGCGGAGCGGGGCCGACGAGCCGGACGGCTTCGACGGGCCGGTGCTCGGGCCGCAGTGGTCCACACTGCGTCGCCCCGCGGCCCCCGACTGGGTCTCCCTCACCGCCCGCCCGTCCCATCTGCGGCTGCACGGCGGCCGCTCGCCGCAGAGCCTGACCGGTCCCAGCCTGGTGGGCCGCCGGATGACGTCCACGGACGGCTCCTTCGAGGCGACGATGGAGTACCGGCCGCGGTCCTTCCAGCACCTGGCCGGGATCACCGCGTACTACAACACGCGCAACTGGTACTTCCTGCATGTCACGGCGGACGACGAAGGACGGACGGTGCTGCGCGCGGCCGGCTGCGACCGCGGCGCGCTGAGCGTGGACGAAGCCGGCGAAGTGCCCCTCGGCGAGGTCCGCCGGCTGCGTCTCGGCTTCGACCTGCGGGGGTCCGTCCTGCGTTTCCGCTACGCCACCGGCGACGACTGGCGCCCCCTCGGACCGCCCCTCGACGCCACCGTCCTGTCCGACGAGCACGCCGAGGAGTTCGAGGACGGCCGGATCCGGGCCCTCGGCTTCACCGGCGCGTTCGCCGGCCTGTGGGCCTGGGACCTCACCGGGGGCGGCCTGCCCGCCGACTTCGACGAGGCGACCTGGCGCGCGCTCGGTTGACGTCAGGGTGCGTCCGCCGGCGCCTGCCGCTGCTCGGGGAGGCGGTGGGCCGGCGTCGCGGGGCGGGTGCCGACGGCCGGGGCGAGGAGGATCGCCACGGCGACGAGGACGAGGACGGCGGTCATCGCGGCGCGCAGGCCGTAGTGGTCGCCGAGGAAGCCCAGTCCGGGGGGACCCACGAGGAACGCGACGTAGCCGATCGTCGCGACCAGGCTCACGCGGGCCGTCGAGTCGGGTCCGGAGTCGCCGGCCGCGGAGAGGGCGAGGGGGAAGCCGAGCGAGGCGCCGAGGCCCCAGAAGAACACGGCCGCTCCGGCGACGAGGGGCACGTCGACGAAGACGACGACGGCGAGCCCGAGTGCGGCGGAGAGGGCGCTGGCGCGGACGACGGGGGCACGGCCGAAGCGGTCGATGAAGAATCCGCCGCCGAAACGGCCGATCGCCATGGCGGCGGCGAAGCCCGCGTACACGGCGGAGCCGAGAGCGGGGTCTATGCCGTGTCCGTCGACCATGAGCAGCGGCAGCCAGTCGTTGGCTGCTCCCTCCGCCAGGGCCATGGTCAGGACGATGCCGCCGATCAGCAGCAGGCGCCGGTCCTTCCACACCACCGGCCGCCGCCCCCTCTCCCCGCCCCCGGCGTGCTCCGGGACGTCCCGTGCTCCGCCAGTCCCGGCGGGGACGGCCCGGTAGGCGTGGGCGAAGAGGGCGGCGCAGATGAGCGCGACGGCGGCGAGGTGCCAGGGCACGGGTACGGAGGCGGCGGTGCACGCGATGCCGACGCCGGCGCCGATGACGGTGCCGAGGCTGAAGAAGCCGTGCAGCGTGGGCAGCACGGTGCGCCGGGTGAGGCGCTCGACCTCGGCGCCGTCGACGTTGATGGCGACTTCGCTGCCGCCCGCTCCGGCGCCGAAGAGGAACAGACCGGCGGTGACGGCGGGGGCCGAGGAGGTGGTGGCGCCGAGGCCGATCAGGAGCATGCTCAGCACGATCAGGGTGGTGCCGACGCCGATGACGGGCCGTGGTCCGAAGCGGGAGACCAGGGGGCCGGAGCCGAGGATGCCGAGCATGGAGCCGACGGACAGCCCGAAGAGGACGAGGCCCATCTCGCCGGTGGAGGCGCCGAGCCGGTCCCGCACGTCCGGGGTGCGGGTGACCCACGAGGACATCGACAGGCCGGATATCAGGAAGAAGACGAAGAGCGCTCTACGGCGTCGGCGCACGGCGGAATCGATCATTCAGGAAGCCTCCGCCAGGGCGGAGTCGTTGTCCAGCGGGCCGGGCGGCCCGCGGCGACCGGTGGCGCGGGGGTGGTCGGGGCCGAAGGGAGGGCTGCTCGCCGTGACCGGCGGACGCGTGCGCCCGGAAGCCCGCGACGGGCGCTTCGGGCCGTATGAGCGGGGCTGTGGTAGCTTCCGGACGCCAGTCGAACTCGTGAACGCGGCCGTACGCGTGCACGGGTCAGGGAATCCGGTGGGAGTCCGGAACTGACGCGCAGCGGTGAGGGTGACGGGCGGGGCAGCAGCCACTGGACGACGGTCACGGCCGGGTCCGGGAAGGCGTCCCGCCGGGGTGATCCCGAGTCCGAAGACCTGCTGGCGACCGATCGTCCGCACGGGCCCCGCGTATGGGTCCTGACGTTGAGGAAGCCGCCACCGTGCATCTGCCACGTCCCGCCCGCCGTTCCGTCCTGCTCCTGACCGGGGCGCTGCTGCTCACCGCGTGCGGTTCCGGTTCCGGCTCGTCCGACGGGCCGGCCACCCGCGGGGCGCGGGCCGTCGCGTTCGACAACTGCGGGCGGAGGGTGACGGTCGGGGCCCCGCCGAAGCGGGCCGTGTCCCTGAACCAGGGCACCACCGAGATCATGCTCTCCCTCGGCCTGGCCGACCGCATGGCGGGAACCGCCACCTGGACCGACCCGGTCCTGAAAGGGCTGGAGAAGGCCGACGCGAAGGTGCCCCGGCTCGCCGACGACCAGCCGTCGTTCGAAAGCGTCCTGGCCGCCGAACCGGACTTCGTCGCCGCCTCCTTCGCCTCCACCCTGAGCGCGGGCGGGGTGGCGCCCCGCGAGAAGTTCGAGGAGCTCGGGGTGCCGACGTACCTGTCGCCCGCCGACTGCGAGGGCAAGGACAACAGCGGCGACGGCGACGGCTCACGGACGAGGCCACTGGCCATGGACACCGTCTACCGCGAAGTGGAGGAACTGGCAAGGGTCTTCGGGGTGGAGGACCGCGGCGAGGAACTGGTCGCCCGGCTGAAGAGCCGGGTGGCGAAGGCCGCTTCCGGAGTGCGCGCCGAGGACACCACCGTCCTGTACTGGTTCGCGAACCAGGAGTCCCCCTACATGGCGGGCTGTTGCGGCGCCCCCGGCGTCATCACGAACGCGCTCGGGGCGAAGAACGTCCTCGACGACAGCAGGCAGGAATGGCCCCAGGTCAGCTGGGAGACCGTCGCCGACCGCGACCCCGACGTGCTCGTCGTCGGCGACCTCACCCGCAGGTCGCAGACGGCCGAGTCCGCCGCGAAGAAGATCGCCTTCCTGGAGTCCCACCCGGCGACGAGGAACATGAGGGCGGTGAAGGGGAAGAGCTACGTGCTGCTCAGCGGGCAGGCCATGAACCCGACGATCCGTACCGTCGAGGGCGTGGAGAAGGTGGCCGCGGCGCTGCGCGCGCACGGGCTCGCCGGATGACCGCCGTCCCGCGGTCTCCCCGGTCCCGCCCCCGGCGGGCCGCCGCCGGCGCACTGCGCGACGTGGCCGGCCTGGGCGCCGGTCTGGCGGTGCTCGCCGCGTCCGTCGCCGTGGCCATCACCATCGGCCCGGCGGACATCGGGGTGGGCGACGCCTGGTCCGTGGTCGCCTCCCGCCTGGGCTGGGGCACGACGGAGCTGACTCCGATCCGGGAGGGCATCGTCTGGGAGCTGCGGCTGCCGCGCACCCTGCTCGCCGCGGTGTGCGGCGCCGGACTCGCCGTGTGCGGCGCGGTGATGCAGTCGCTGCTGCGCAACCCGCTCGCCGACCCCTTCGTCCTGGGCGTCTCCTCCGGGGCGTCGACCGGCGCCGTCGCCGTGGTCGTCCTCGGCGCCGGCGGCGGTGTCCTGTCCGTCTCCGGAGGCGCGTTCGTGGGCGCGGTCGGCTCGTTCGCGCTGGTGCTGCTGCTCAGTCACACGCTCGGCGGGACGACGGACCGCGTGGTGCTGTCCGGGGTGGCCGCGATGCAGCTGTTCTCCGCCCTGACCTCTTTCGTGGTGACGACGGCGGCCGACGCGGAGACCACCCGGGGCGTGCTGTTCTGGCTGCTCGGGTCGCTCGGCGGGGCCGGCTGGACCGAGGTGGGGCTGTGCCTGGCCATCCTGGCGCTCGCGCTGCTGGTGTGTCTGGGACACGCGCGCACCCTGGACGCCTTCGCCTTCGGCCGGGACGCCGCGGCGGCCCTCGGGGTCGCGGTCGCCCGGACCCGGCGGGTGCTGCTGTGCGTGACCGCGCTGCTGACCGCCGCGCTGGTCGCTTCGGCGGGCGCGATCGGCTTCGTCGGCCTGGTCCTGCCGCACGCCGCCCGCGCCCTCGTCGGTCCGGGGCACGCCCGGCTGCTGCCGGTCACCGCGCTCGCCGGGGCGGTGTTCCTGGTCTGGGCCGACACCCTGGCCCGTACCGTCCTCGACCCCCAGGAGGTACCGGTGGGCGTGGTGACCTCGCTGGTCGGCGTCCCGGCGTTCGTCCTGGTCCTGTACCGCACGAGGAGGACGCGATGACGGCCGGCGCCGGGCGGCGGGACGACGGCGCCCGGCCGCCCGCAGGGCCGCCCACCCTCGCCGCCGACCGCGTGAGCCGCGGCGCCGACGGGCGGCTGATCCTCGACGGCGTGAGCCTCAGCCCCCGCCCCGGCTCCGTGACCGGGCTGCTCGGCCCCAACGGCTCGGGGAAGTCGACGCTGCTGCGGCTGCTGGCCGGCGTCCTCGCCCCCGCCGCCGGCGTCGTCACCCTCGACGGGCGCCCCCTCGGCGACTGGGGCCGCCGGGCCGTGGCCCGGCGCGTGGCCGTCGTCGAGCAGCACGCCGACACCCTCGTCGAGCTGACCGTCCTCGACGTCGTACGCCTCGGCCGCATCCCGCACCGCCGCGCCTGGACCCCCGCGACCGCGGCGGACGAGGAGGCCGTGCGCACCGCCCTGGAGCGCACCGGCCTCACCGACCGCGCGGACCAGCCCTGGCACACGCTCTCCGGCGGCGAGCGGCAGCGCGTGCAGATCGCCCGCGCCCTGGCCCAGGAGCCGCGCGAGCTGCTGCTGGACGAACCGACCAACCACCTCGACATCCAGCACCAGCTCGGCCTGCTGAACCTGGTCGCCGAGCTGCCCGTCACCAGCGTCGTCGCCCTGCACGACCTGAACCTGGCGGCCATGTACTGCGACCAGGTCGTCGTGCTCCGGCAGGGCCGGGCGGTCGCCGCCGGCGCCCCGGGCGGCACGCTGACCGAGTCCCTGATCGCCGACGTCTACGGCGTGCGCGCCGCGGTCACCCGCCCCGGCCCCGGCGACCGGCCGCACATCCGCTTCCTGGGCACGGTGGCCGGGGACTGACGACGTCCGGCGTCCGGACGCCGGAGCGCGCGTGGAGCGCGTGGTCCGCCTGTGGGCCACGCGCTCCACGGTCACCGTGGACCGGGAAGGTCAGCGCCGCAGGGTGAGGACGCCCGGCCGCCACGGCAGCCGGTTGTAGTCGCCGCCCGCGTTGGGGTCCTTGCCCTGGTAGAGGAGCTGGAGGTTGCAGGGGTCGATGGTCATGGTCTGGTCGGGGCCGGTGCGGATCAGGTCACCGTGGCTGATGTCGTTGGTCCAGGTGGCGCCGCTGTTGGCCTTGCCCGCGAAGGGGTTGCTCTCGGTGGCGGCCTGCGGGGTCCACGAACCGTTCAGGCTGGAGGCCGTGAACGAGCGGAAGTAGCGCTGCTCGCTCGCGCCCCGGGCCTCGACGATCATGAGGTACTGGTTCTTGCCCTGGACCTTGTAGACCTGAGGCCCTTCGAACAGGTTCTTCACCGTGTCGCTCATGACCGTCGTGTACGAGGAGCCGAAGTTGCCCGGGAAGTTCCCGATCGGCATGCTCGCGCGGTAGATCTTGCCGTTGTCACCGGCGAAGAACAGGTACATGTTCTGGCCGTCGGCGATCAGGGTCTGGTCGATCGGGCCGGTGCCGGAGTCGGGGATGCTCCCGGTGAACAGCGGCTGCGGGGCGGACCAGCCGTTGGGGTTGGTGGGGTCGCTCGACGTGCGGTAGATGAAGGGCCACGCACCCCACTGGTACGCCAGGACCCAGATGTTCTTGGGCGCGAAGTAGAACAGCGTGGGCGCCACCGCGGCCTGGTTCATCCCGGTCTGACGGGCCGACGCCATGTCCGACCAGTTCGTGAAGGGGCTGAACATCATGGAGCCGTACGACGACCCCGACACGTTCGACGCGTAGACCAGGTGCTTGCCGTTGTACTTCGCGGTGGTGAAGTCCTTCACCGCGGCCCACCCGTTGGCAGGCTGCGCCAGCACACCCGTCGACGTCCAGCGGTACGTCGACGGAAGGGAGCACGTGCCGTCCGTGGGGGGCGTCCCGGTCAGGCCGGTCCACTTCTGGTTGCTGCCGCCGTTGCACGTCCACAGCTGCACCGCCGTGCCGTTGGCCGTGCCGGCGCTTGCGGCCTCCAGGCACAGCCCGGACTGCACGCCGACGACCGTGCCGTCGGAGTTCACCCGCCACTGCTGGTTCGCGCCGCCGGAACAGGACCAGATCTGCACCCGGGTGCCGGCCGTGGTGGCCTGCCCCGGAACGTCCAGGCACTTGTTGCCGTACACGGTCAGCTGGTTGGCGTCCGTCAACGTCCACTGCTGGTTGGTCCCGTCCCAGCAGTCGTAGATCTGCAGGTACGTGCCGTCGGTCTGGACGGCGCCCGGTACGTCGAGGCACCGGTTCGAACCGACACCGCGCAAGGCGCCGCTGGTGGCCGCCTGGGCCGGGGTGGTGGCGACGAGCATCGCCGCCAGCGCGGCCAGGGCCGCGACCACGGCGGCGAGCACCGCGGACGGACGCCTGCGGGTGGAACTTCCTCTGCGCATGGGGACTTCCTCAACCTCGGGTGAGCGGCTCCGGACGACCTGGTCGAAGGCCGTCCGGACTGTCGGTTCGTGGTTTCCCGGCCCTTCGCGGCCCTCCGGAGGACCGGTGGCGGCCGTCGGAGCGCGACGAGGGGGAAAATTTGTTGCGGTCATGACATATGCAGGTGCGGCGCCGTCCTTTGCGTCGTGACGTTTCGACGGGTGCGACCCGGAGGCGCCCCTATGGTGCGAGTGGAGCGGATGGAGCGGCTCAAGCGCGTTCGTGATATCGAACAAGGGCCGAAGTGTCGAGCAACCTGAATGATAGGGACCCGGCGAACGGCGTCAATACCTCTCGCATGAATCGAGGGAGAGTTCGAAATGTTCGCCGAACCTCCGGGCGAATCCGCGCAGTTCACGCGTCGAACGGCGAAGACGGATGACCGTGCGGCGCCGGGGCCGGGACGCGTCCGCGGACGGCGGTGACATGGCCGGACGCGTCCGCGGCATCCCGTGACACCCCGCTTTCCGAACGACGCCCGAACGTTCGAACCTTCTTCGGGTGATCCCGGAAAGGAGCCCCAGGCCGCCCGGACGATCAGCCGGACGGCCCGGCGCTCACCCCGCCGCCGGGGTGGAGCAGCTGGAACGGCTTCGGGTGCGGGATCGCCGGGGCCCAGGTGCGCCGGGCCGCCGGGCCGCCGCCGCGGTGGTGTCCTCGGGCATGCGGGACACCACCGGGTTCCTGCCGGGTCCGAACGGTCGGCTCCGGGGTTCGGTCCGGGTCCGCTCCGCGTCCGCGGGCGGCCGGCCTCGTCACGACGGCGATCTCCGGTTCGGCCCCGCCGCCGGACAGGACCGCACGTCCGGCCTCGGGGGGAAGTCCGCCGCGTCCGCGCGTCCGGGGCGGGCTTCGCGGGGCGACGTTTCCCGCATTCCCGCACGGTTACCCATGGAGTGTCGTGCCCCACGCGTCCCGACGCCGGGGACAGCCGTTCACCAGCGGGATCGGAAAGGGAGCTTGCATGGCCAGCACGAAGGTGTCCGACTACGTTCTCCAGCGGCTGCGCGAGTGGGACGTCGACCACGTCTTCGCCTACGCGGGTGACGGCATCAACGGGCTGCTGGCCGCCTGGGGACGGGCGGACAACAAGCCGAAGTTCGTCCAGGCCCGGCACGAGGAGATGGCCGCCTTCCAGGCCGTCGGCTACGCCAAGTTCTCCGGCAAGGTGGGCGTGTGCGCGGCCACCTCCGGACCGGGCGCGATCCACCTGCTGAACGGGCTCTACGACGCCAAGCTCGACCACGTTCCGGTCGTGGCGCTGGTCGGCCAGACCAACCGCAGCGCCATGGGCGGCTCCTACCAGCAGGAAGTGGACCTGGCGAGTCTGTACAAGGACGTCGCCTCGGACTTCTGCGAGACGGCCATGGTGCCCGAGCAGCTGCCGAACCTGATCGACCGGGCCTTCCGCACCGCGTACGCCAAACGGACCGTCACCGCGATCATCCTCCCCGCCGACGTGCAGGAGCTGGACTACAGCCCGCCCACCCACGCCTTCAAGATGGTGCCCTCCAGCCTCGGACTGGGACGGTACGCGCCGGTCCCGGCCGACGAGGACCTCCAGCGGGCCGCGGACGTGCTGAACGCCGGCGAGAAGGTCGCCGTGCTGATCGGGCAGGGGGCCCGCGGGGCCCGCGAGGAGGTCGAACGGCTGGCGGACGTGCTCGGCGCGGGCGTGGCCAAGGCCCTGCTCGGCAAGGACGCCCTGCCCGACGACCTGCCCTACGTCACCGGCTCCATCGGACTGCTGGGCACCCGCCCCTCCTACGAGCTGATGCAGGAGTGCGACACCCTGCTGATGATCGGCTCCAGCTTCCCCTACACGCAGTTCATGCCGGAGCTGGACCAGGCGCGGGCCGTGCAGATCGACATCGACCCGCACATGATCGGCCTGCGCTACCCCAACGAGGTCAACCTCGTCGGCGACGCCCGCGAGACGCTGCGGCGGCTGCTGCCGCGCCTGCACCGCAAGACGGACCGGACCTGGCGGGAGAAGGTCGAGAAGAACGTCGCCCGCTGGTGGGAGGTCATGCAGCGGCGGGCCGCCGTCAGCGCCGACCCGGTCAACCCCGAGTACGTCGTGCACGCCCTGGACGGCAAGCTGCCCGACGACGCGATCCTCGCCGCCGACTCCGGCTCGGCCGCCAACTGGTACGCCCGCCATCTGCGGCTGCGCGGCCGGATGCGCGGCTCCCTGTCCGGCACCCTGGCGACGATGGGCCCCGGCGTGCCGTACGCCATCGGGGCGAAGTTCGCCCACCCCGACCGGCCCGCCATCGCCCTGGTCGGCGACGGCGCCATGCAGATGAACGGCTTGATGGAGCTGGTCACCGCCGCGAAGTACTACCGCGAGTGGTCCGACCCGCGCCTGATCGTGGCCGTGCTGAACAACGGCGACCTCAACCAGGTCACCTGGGAGATGCGGGCCATGTCCGGCGCCCCGCAGTTCGAGGAGTCGCAAGCCATCCCCGACCTGCCGTACGCGGACATCGCGCAGCGCATCGGCCTGGACGGCGTCCGGGTGGAGAAGCCCAAGCACGTCGAGTCCGCCTGGGACCGGGCCCTCGCCGCCGACCGGCCCTTCGTCATCGACTTCCGCACCGACCCGGCCGTCCCGCCCGTCCCGCCGCACGCCTCGCTGGACCAGATCGAGGCCGCGGCCACCGCGATCCTCAAGGGCGACAGCGACCGCGGCTCCGTGGTGAAGCAGGGACTCAAGGCCAAGGTCCAGGAGATGCTGCCGGGCAGCCGGCACCGCGACGACCGCCCCGGCGCCGGAGCGCACGACAGCACCGAAGAGAACAAGTGACCCGGGCGGCACCACACGGCCGGACCCCGAACCGGGCGGCCGCCGACCGCCCCCGCATCGCATGACCCGGCCCGGCACGGCCGACGACGCGGCCGCCACCCCGGCGGACGGCCCGTGGACACTGCGCGACTACGCCCTGATCGCCGACGGGGAGCGCGGGGCGCTCATCGATCCGCGCGGCGGGATCGCCTGGCTGTGCGCGCCCGCCTGGCACCACGGCGCCGTCTTCAGCGGCCTCCTCGGCGGGCCCGGCCACTACCGCGTCCGCCCCGCGGACCGGTGGAACGTGTGGGGCGGCTACTACGAGGACGGCACGCTGATCCGGGTCGGCCGGTGGGTCACCGCCGACGGGATCGTCTCCTGCCGGCAGGCCCTGGCGGTCCCGGCCGACGCCGGGCGCGTGGTGCTGCTCCGGCAGGTCCGCGCCGTACGCGGCACCGCCCTCGTCGACGTCGACCTCGACGTGCGCGCCGACTACGGGCGGCGCCCCATGACGGAGGTGCGGCACGGCGACGGCGCCTGGCGGGCCCGTACCGGCCCCCTGCACGTGCGGTTCACGGGGGCCGAGGACGCCCGCCCCGGCGCGGACGGCGGGTTGCGCACCCGGCTGCGCCTGCCGGAGGGCGGCGCCCACGACCTGGTGCTGGAGATGGCCACGGAGCCGCAGGGCGCCCCCCTCGACCCGCGGGCCCTGTGGGACGCCACCGAGCGGTGGTGGAAGCAGGCCGTGCCCGACTGCTCCGACACCGCCGCCCCCCGCGACACCCGCATGGCGTACGCGGTCCTGAACGGGCTGACCAGTGCCGACGGGGGCATGGTCGCCGCGGCCACCACCTCGCTGCCCGAACGCGCCGACACCGGCCGCGACTACGACTACCGGTACGCCTGGGTCCGCGACCAGTGCTACGCCGGCATCGCGGTCGCCACGCACGGACCGCACCCGTTGCTGGACCGCGCGGTGCGCTTCGTCGCCGACCGCGTCCTGGAGGACGGCGCCGCGCTGCGTCCCGCCTACACGGTCGACGGGTCGCCGCTGCCTCCCGAACGCGACCTGCCGTTCGTCGGCTATCCCGGCGGCGGCGACCGGACCGGCAACCGCGCGGGCCGGCAGTTCCAGCTCGACGTCTTCGGGGAGGCGCTCCAGCTGTTCGCCGCCGCCGCCCGCCACGGCGTGCTGGACGGCCGGGCGGCCGAGGCCGCCGCCCTGGCCGCCGAGGCCGTCGCGGACCGCTGGACGCGGCCGGACGCCGGACTGTGGGAGCTGGAGGACCGCTGGTGGACGCACTCCCGGCTCTGCTGTGTCGTCGGCCTGCGCGACCTGTCCCGGCAGCTGCGCACTCCCGCGTCGGCGGACTGGTCACGCCTGGCCGATCGCATCCTGGACGCCACCCGGGCGCGCTGTGTCCATCCCGACGGCCACTGGCAGCGCGCCGACGACGACCCGGGGCCGGAGGCGGCCCTCCTGCTGCCGTTGGCCCGCGGGGCGGTGCCGCGCACCGATCCCGCGCTCGCCCTCACGCGCTCGCAGGTCGCGCGCCGCCTGGCGCGGGACGGCTACGTCTACCGCTTCGAGCACGGGGACGAGCCGCTGGGCGACGCGGAGGGGGCCTTCCTGCTGTGCGGCTTCACGATGGCGCTGGCCGCCCACGCGCAGGGCCTGCAC
Source organism: Streptomyces caelestis (assembly GCF_001279005.1). Taxonomy (GTDB): domain Bacteria; phylum Actinomycetota; class Actinomycetes; order Streptomycetales; family Streptomycetaceae; genus Streptomyces; species Streptomyces heliomycini. The sequence goes on along the minus strand of NZ_LGCN01000120.1, from coordinate 11,364 downwards.
ACGGAGGCGGCGCGGTGGTTCGAGCGGACGCGCTCGGCGTGCGGGCCCACGGGACTGTTCGCCGAGGAGTACGACGTGGCGCAGCGCCAGCTGCGGGGCAACCTGCCGCAGGCCTTCGTCCACGCCCTGCTGCTGGAGTGCTCGGCACGGTTCGGGCGTGGCCCGGACGCGATCCCGTCCGTCGGCTGGTGAACGTCCCGGCGCGCCGGGAGGGGGGCGTGCTCACCGTGGAGGACGGCCCGGGCGGCGCGTACGGCGAAGGCGCCGCACGACGGCCGACACCGCCAGTGCGCCCGCGGCCGTGCCGGCGACGCCCCACGGCAGCAGGGCCCGGGGCCCGGGGGCCTCGGGACGCTCCGGGGCGGCTTCCCGGCCGGTCAGCCCGGCCGCCAGCACTTCCGCCAGGTGCAGCGGGGTGCGTCCGGTGCCGGCCTGGTCGACCTGGGTGCGGCAGCTGAAGCCGTCCGCGAGCACCAGCGTCGCGTCGTCCGCGTCCCGCACGGCGGGCAGCAGTCCCGCCTCGGCGCAGGCCATGGACACCTCGTAGTGCCCCTTCTCGAAGCCGAAGTTGCCGGCCAGTCCGCAGCAGCCGGCGTCCAGGACGTCGGCGTCGACCCCGGCGCGCCGCAGGATCTCGCGGTCGGCGTCGAAGCCCATGACGGCGTACTGATGGCAGTGGCGCTGGACCACCGCGCGCGCGTCGACGCGGGGCGGCGGCCAGTCCCCGGCGCGTTCGAGGAGGAGTTCGGCCAGCGTGCGGGTCTGCTCGCGCAGCCGGCCCACGTCGGGGTCCTTCGGCAGGAGCTCGGCCGCGTCCGCGCGGAAGACGGCCGTGCAGCTGGGTTCCAGGCCGATCACGGGGGTGCCGCGACGGAGGTCCTCACGCAGCACGTCGATCGTGTGCCCGAGCACCCGCCGGGCCACGTTCAGCTGCCCGGTGGAGATCCAGGTCAGGCCGCAGCACACCGCCGCCCGGGGCACCTTGACCCGGAAGCCGGCCGCTTCCAGCACCTCCACGGCGGCCCTGCCGATCGCCGGATGGAAGTGGTCGGTGAAGGTGTCGGGCCACACCACGACCTCACCCCGGTGTCCCTCACCGCGCGGCCCTCCCCGCTCGCGCCACCAGTCCGTGAAGCGCTGTTCCGCGAAGACGGGCACGTCGCGCTCGGGGGCGACGCCCCCGAGCGCCTTGGCCGCGCGGGCCACCCACGGCACCGACGCCCACGCGTTGACGGTGCGCGGCGCGAGGGCGACCACCCGGGCGAGCGCCGGCAGCCAGCCCATGGAGTAGTGCGCGAGGGGCCGCGGTCGTCCCTTGTAGTGGTGGTGCAGGAACTCCGCCTTGTAGGTGGCCATGTCGACGTTGACCGGGCAGTCCGTCTTGCAGCCCTTGCAGGCCAGGCAGAGGTCGAGGGCGTCGTGGACCTCGTCGGACCGCCAGCCGTCCGTGATCGGCGAGTCGCCGTCGTTGTCGACCATCTCGAACAACAGCCGGGCGCGGCCCCGGGTGGAGTGTTCCTCCTCCCGGGTGGCCCGGTAGCTGGGGCACATCACGCCGCCCTCCAGGGAGCGGCACTTGCCGACGCCGACGCAGCGGGTGGCGGCCCGGCTGAACCTGCCCTCGTCGTGCGGGAAGGAGAAGACGGTCTCCGGCTCCCACGGCAGGTGGTCCGCGCCCAGGCGCAGGTTCTCGTCGAGGCGGTACGGAAGGACGATCTTCCCGGGGTTCATGCGGTTGTCCGGATCGAACAGCCCCTTCAGCCGCTCGAACCCCTCGATCAGCTCCGGCCCGAACATCCTCTCCAGCAGCTCGCCCCGGGACTGGCCGTCGCCGTGCTCGCCGGACAGCGATCCGCCGTAGGACACGACCAGATCGGCGGCCCTCTCCACGAAGGCGCGCATCCGGGCGACGCCCTCCTCGGACTCCAGGTCGAAGGGGGTGCGGGTGTGGACGCAGCCGTGACCGAAGTGCCCGTACACGGACGGGTGTCCGTAGTCGAACTCCTCGTACAGCCGCTTGAGGTCGCGCAGGTAGTCGCCGAGGCGGTCGACCGGGACCGCGGAGTCCTCCCAGCCCTCCCAGGTGTCCGGCTCGCCGGGCACGTGCGCGGTGGCCCCCAGACCGGACTCGCGGACCAGCCACAGCTCGTGCACGTGCCGCTCGTCGTCGTACCAGGTGTGGTCGACGTCGTCCGGCTTGGCGTCGATCAGCGCCCGGGCCCTGGCGTCGGCCTCTTCCCGCGTGTCGCCGGCGAGCTGCACCATCAGGTACGCCCGGCCGCGGGGCAGCTCCCCCAGGGCTTCCGGGTTGAGGTGCTTGATCCGCTGGAAGTGGATCAGCTGGTGGTCCACGCCCTCCAGGGCCACCGGCTCGTGCTCCAGGACGGCCGGCACGTGGTCGGCCGCCCGGCAGATGTCCTCGTAGCCGAGCACGACCAGGGCGGTGTGCTTCGGCACGGGCACGAGTTCCAGTTCCGCGCGCAGGACGGTCACCAGCGTGGACTCGGAGCCGGTCAGGAGTCCGGCGACGTCGAACCCGTGCTCGGGCAGCAGCGAGTCCAGGTTGTAGCCGGAGACCCGGCGCGGGATGTCGGGATACCGCTCGCGGACGAGCCCGGCGTACCGGTCCCGCAGCGCCACCAGACCCCGGTACAGCTCCCCCGTACGCCCGTCGGACGCCGTGAGCCGTTCCAGTTCGCCCTCGTCCGTCCGCCCCACCCACATCCGCACGCCGTCGTGGGTGAGGACCTCCAGGCGGTGCAGGTTGTCGACGACCTTGCCGTACGCCTGGGCGGTCGACCCGCACGAGTTGTTGCCGATCATCCCGCCGATGGTGCAGTTGGGGTGGGTGGCCGGCCGGGGCCCGTACTGCAGGCCGTACCCGGCCAGCCGCCGGTTCAGGTCGTCCAGGACGATGCCCGGCTCGACCACGCAGCGCCGGCCGTCCGGGTCCACCGACAGCAGACGGTTGCCGTACTTGCTCCAGTCCAGCACCACCGCGGTGTTGCAGCACTGGCCGGCCAGGCTCGTGCCGCCGCCGCGGGACAGCAGCGGTGCCCCGTGTCCCCGGCAGACCGCCACCGCCTCGACGGCCGCCTCCACCGTCCGTGGGACGACCACCCCGATCGGCACCTGCCGGTAGTTGGAGCCGTCCGTCGAGTACGCCGCACGCGTGCCCGCGTCGAAGCGGACCTCGCCGTCGACCCGCGCGCGCAGGTCCCGTTCCAGAGCCCTCGCGTCGATGGACGCCCGCGGGCGCCTGACGACGGGAAGGGGCAGATCGACCGGTTCCATGGACGACACTCCCCTGGGTGACGGATGGTCCGTCGACGGACGCGGCGCCGGGGGACGCCGCGCTCCGTCAGTCCTTGCCGCGTCCCGTCAGGGCGTCCCTGATCCGGTCCACCATGCCGGCGCCGGGAGCCAGCAGCTTGTTGGCCGACGGCGTGTCCGGGGCCGACGGGTGCGGCCGGGTGGGAGCGGTCTTCTTGGCCTGGCGGACCTTGTCGCCCAGCTTCATCAGCTCGTCCTCGGAGGCCGCCGACCGCAGCCGGGGGAAGAGGTTGTCCTCCTCGTCCCGGACGTGCGAGCGGATCTCGGTCATCAGCTCGCCGATGAGCCGGTCGAACTCCGCGTCGCCGGCGTCGACGCCTTCGAGCGCCTTCATCGTCCGCTCGGCCCCGGCGTGGTCCTCGATCTCCCTGTCGGCGATCGTGTCACCGTCCGGCAGGAACGTGCGCACGGCCGGGTAGAGGTACGCCTCTTCGGCCACCGAGTGCCGCACCAGCTCGATCACGGCCTGGTCGGCGTACTTCTTGCGCTGCTCGTCCCCCGGCGACAGGGCCTCGATCTTCCCGAACAGTTCTTCGACCTCGCGGTGATCGGTGGTCAGTTCCGCGATGACGTCCCCGCCGTGTCCCATGGCTGCTCCCTCTGCTGTGTGCTGATCGCCGTGCGCTGATCCCTGTGCGTCGACCGGAACGCCTCGACCGTGTATCCCCGGCCCCGCACCCGCAAACCGGGGCGGCGTTCGGCGCATCGGAGCCACCGCGCGGGGCCGCGCGGGCGGCCGGAGCGCGTGACGGGCCGGACGGTCACCGCCCGCCGCGACGGCGCAGCAGCGCGTATCCCGCGCCGGCGAGTCCCGCGACGGCCACCGCCTTGCCCACGTGATGGCGGCTCGCCCACACCTGCGGGTCGGCGTCGTGCGCCCGGTCGTCGAACACGCCGTGGGCGCCGTAGTCCTCCCTCTCGTCCGCCGGCGCGAAGAGGTTGCCGTCCCCCTCCGGCTGCCGGTGGGCGTCGGTCTGCTGGGAGTCGAACCCGGTGCGCGCCAGATAGCGGTCGAGCAGCCCCGGTACGACGGCGTTGGCCAGCAGCGTCAGCGCCGTGGACGTCCCCACCCAGTACTCGCGCCGTCGGGGGTGGTCCGCGGCGCGCAGCACGGCGCGGGCGGCCATCTCGGGCTGGTAGATCGGCGGCACGGGCTGGGCGTGGCGCGGCAGGTGGGTGCGCAGCCAGGTGAACTGCGGGGTGTTGACGGCCGGCATCTGGACCATGGTGACGTGCACCCGGGACCTGTCGTGCAGCAACTCGCAGCGCAGGGACTCGTTGAAGCCCTGGATGGCGTGCTTGGCTCCGCAGTACGCGCTCTGCAGCGGAATGCCGCGGTAGGCGAGCGCGGAGCCCACCTGCACGACCGTGCCGTGATCCTGCGGGACCATGCGCTCCAGCGCCGCCCGGGTGCCGTGCACATAGCCGAGGTACGTCGACCTCGTCGCCTGCAGGAACTCCTCCGGGGAGATGTCGGTGAACTTGCCGAAGGCCGCCGTGAAGGCGTTGTTCACCCAGACGTCGGGCGGCCCGAACTCCTCCTCGACGCGGCGGGCGGCGTTCTCCACCTGGTCCCATTCCGCCATGTCGGTGACGAGGGGCAGCGCCTGCGCGCCGGCCGCCCGTACGTCGGCCGCGACCGCGTCGAGGCCCGCCCGTCCCCGCGCCAGCAGCGCGACCCGCGCTCCGCGGGCGGCGAACATCCTGGCGGTCGCCCGCCCGATCCCGGCGCTCGCCCCGGTCACCACCACCGTCTGCCGTGCCGTCCCGCTCATCGATCCTCCACACCGGTCGTGCGTACGCTTCGGGTCCCGCGTGCGCCGCACGGGAAAGCGAGACCCGGGACGCCGGGGACGAGTACCCCGGCGCCGGTCGGAGACCACCACAGTCCGTGCACCGCGCCCTGGCCCGGCATCGCCGTACCCGCCGCCGTCGGCACCGGGAGGGCGCTGTGCGGCGGAAAGGCGGTCCCGCCGGTCCGACGCGGCCGCGGGAACACCGGGTCGGACCGGCGACGTTCACGGCCGGGTCCTGACGGGTCGGCGACCGGTACGCGGATCTCGGCCGGGTCTTCGCCGAGGAGGGCTTCTCCGCACCGACCACGCCGAGCACCTCGCCCCACCTGGTCCGGACGGGGCCACGGGGCTCACGAGCTCGCGAGGCCGGTCCCCGCCCGGCGGCTTGCCCCGCTCACCACGACAGCCCGGCACCGCCCGAGCCCTCGGCCCGTCACGAACCCGTCGAGGACGACCGGCCTTCGTCGAGGGCCGGTCGGACCTGGCCACACGTGGCCGACCGGGTCCACAGTGGGAGGAGCGGAACGGTCGGCCCCACCGGGTCGGGCGGAGGGTGTGATGAACGGTTCCCTCATGATCGGGCACGTCGCCGGTGTGCCGTTGCGGCTGCACTGGAGCGCGCCGCTGCTGGTTCTCGTACTGAGCATCGGACTGGGCGGCAGCGTCCTGCCGGCCTGGGCCCCGGGCCACTCCGCGTCCGCCTACCGGCTCTGGGCGATCGCGGGGGCGCTGCTGCTGACGGCGAGCCTGATCGCTCACGAGGGCGGTCACGCCCTCGTCGCGCGACGATCGAGGATCGCGGTGAAGGACGTGACCGTCTTCGCCCTCGGGGGCGTGACCCGGATGGCATCCCCCACCACCGCGAGAAGCCAGGGCCTGGTGGCGGCCGCGGGCCCGGCGATCAGCCTGGTGCTCGGCGGTCTGTGCCTGGGCGGCTCGTTCCTGGCCCGTGACGTCCTGCACTGGCCGCTGCCGGGTGGGGTCCTGGCCTGGGGCGGGTGGACGAACATCGTGCTCGCGGCGTTCAATCTGCTGCCGGCAGCGCCGCTGGACGGTGGCCGAGTCCTCCAGGCGTTGATCTGGCGCGTGCGGGGCGATCGCGAGCGGGCGGCACGGGCGTCCGGCCGCTGCGGACAGGTCGCGGGAACGGTCATGGCGGCAGGCGGCTTGTTCCGGTTCCTTCACGGAACCGGGGCGGGTCTGTGGCTGGGACTGATCGGACTGTTCGTGATGGCGGTCGCTTCCGCGGAGATCCGCCGCGCCCAGTTGCTCGAATCTCTGCGCGGGCTGCGGGTGGCCGAGGCCATGCGGCCCGTGATCACGGGGCAGGAGTGGCAGAGCGTCGACCGCTTCCTGGCCGAGACCGCACGGCACGCCGGCGACCAGCCGGTGATCCCCGTCACCGATCTCGACGGCCGTCCCACCGGCTACGTCACGGTGCCCGTACTACGCGCCGTCCCCGACGCGCGCAGGCCGGCCACCCGTGTCCGGGATGTCGCCGTGCCGCTGGAGCGGTGTGTGCTGGCCCGTCCGGACGAGATGCTGACCGATCTCCTGGAGCGCGCCGCCATGTCTCGCGCGGGACCCGTCCTGGTCGTGGATCATCATCACGTCGTCGGCGTGGTCACCGGCGCGGACCTCGCCGGTGCCGGCGGCCGTCACTCGGACCCACGGGGCCGGCCCCCACCGGACGCACGGGCGGGGCACGGCCGCTGACCGGCGTGACGGAGCCGGGCGCGGAAGGGCCGTTCGCCGGCGCGGAGCTTCAGGGGGTGTTCCGGCATCGTGGTTGATCGCGGGGAGGGACGCCGGCTCGTCGGTGACGGCTCGCCGGGCCGGGCCGCCGGCTCGCACCGCTGGCCGCGTCACGTCTGGTGGTTCCTCTCCGGGGCGGTGCTGGTCGCCCTGGCCGTCACGGCGGTGGCGCGCAGGAGTGAGGTCGCCGACGCCGTACGGCTGCTCGCCGACGTCCGTCCCCTGGTACTGGCCGCGAGTGCCGTGTGCGAGGCGGCGTCGCTCCTGTGCTTCGCCGGGGTGTGGCGGTGGCTCCTGAACGCCGGCGGCGCCGATTGGCCCCTGCGCCGTGCGGCAGCGGTGACCCTGGGCGCGAACGCGGTCGCCGGATCCCTGCCCGGCGGGGCGCTCCTGGCCACTGCCTGGGCCTACCGGCAGTTGCGCCGCCGTGCGATCGGGCCCGAGCTCGCGGCGGCGGTCCTGGCCGTCGCCGGCGCCCTGTCCGCCCTGGGCCTCGGCGCCCTCATGACGGTGGCGCTCATCGCCTCGGGGCCGTCCGCCCGGACCGTGGGAGTCTGGACGATGTCGGTCGCGCTGGCCGCCCTGACGGTGGCGGGCGCCGGTGCCGCCCTGGTCCAGCGGTCGAAGACCGTACGACGGCGTCTGCACAGGCTCTGGGCCAGGGCGTCGAAGCACTCCACCTGGGCGCGCGACCTCGGCGCCGCCGCGGGCAGGGTCGCCGAGCAGGCGTGGCACCTCAAGCCGGGACTGCGCCCCTGGCTGTCACCTGCCGCCCAGGCCCTCCTCAACTGGGTCCTCGATGTGGCGTGTCTGGCCCTGTGCATGCGAGCTCTGCACATCGACGTCCCCTGGCCCGGGGTACTCGGCGCCTACGTGCTCACCCAGATTCCGGCGAGCCTGCGACTGACGCCCGGCAACATCGGTGTGGTCGAGGCTGGCCTGGCCGCGCTGCTGTCCGCGTACGGCGTGCCGCCGGGCCAGGCGCTCGCCGCCGCGCTGCTGTACCGCACCGTCAGTTACTGGGCCGTCCTGCCGATCGGCTGGTGCTGCTGCGCCGTCGTGTCCCTCCACGGCAGGCGGCGGTGGCGCGGCAGGGCGCGCCTGCGGTCCGGGGCCACCCGTGGACCACGGTGAGCGCAGGCCCTCGGCCCGCGGACGGGGCGGTCGCCCGCCGGGGGGAGGACGACGGTTACAGCGGCCTCTCCGCTTCACCCACCACGAACCGCCGCTCTCGGCCGGCCCCCAGGACACCACCGGCCACGCACCCCGGCGTTCCGTCGCCCTGCGGCAGCGACGGTGCGAGGCCAGAATGGAGGGACCACAACGAGACCCGGCCGAAGCGAACGGCCACCTCGAGTGAGAGGCAGCCCATGGAGCGAGCCGCCATCGACGTCGACGGCCTCAGCAAGCGCTTCGGATCACTCGTGGCCCTCGACCGGCTGACCTTCGAGGTCCGGCCCGGGGAGGTCTTCGGGCTGCTGGGCCCGAACGGCGCGGGCAAGACCACCGTCATCCGGATCCTGACGACGATCCTGCACCCCAGCGCCGGGCGCGCCGAGGTACTCGGGCACGACGTGGTGCGGGAGGCCGCCGTGGTCCGGCGGCTGATCGGGCTGGCCGGTCAGTACGCGGCCGTGGACCCCAACCTGACCGGGCGGGAGAACCTGCGGCTGATCGGCCGGCTGACCCGGCTGGCCCGCTCCCGGATCCGTCCCCGGGCGAGCGCCCTGCTGCACCGTTTCGACCTCGCGGCGGCCGCCGACCGCCCGGTGCGGACCTACTCGGGCGGGATGCGGCGCCGTCTCGATGTCGCCGCCGCCCTGGTCGCCGAACCGCCCCTCCTCTTCCTGGACGAGCCGACCACCGGCCTGGACCCGCAGAGCCGCAACGCCTTGTGGGAGCTGATCCGCGAGCTGGTGAGCGACGGAACCACAGTCCTCCTGACCACCCAGCACCTGGAGGAGGCGGACCAACTGGCGGAGAGGATCGTCGTCGTGGACGAGGGGCGCCTGATCGCCGACGACACGCCCGCCGCCCTCAAGGCCCACCTGGGCAACACCGTGATCGAACTGGACATGGGCGACCGGCGCCACGCGGTGACCGCAGCCGCCACCATCGAAGGACGCCTCGGAGAGACAGCGGAGATCGAGGGCTCGCGGCTCAGACTGCCCTGCCGGAGCGCCTTCGGACTGCTGCGCGGCATCCTCAACCTGCTGGAAGCCGACGGGCTCGCCCCGCGGAACGTCACGGTGCGCGAATCCAGTCTCGACGACGTCTTCCTCGCGCTGACCGGCCACCGCACACGGACCGGCCCGGCCACCGCAGGGGGGCGGGAATGACCACGACCACCACCGGGCAGTCCTTGTCGGCAGGGCGGCAGGGCAGCCGGATCGCCGCCACGGTCCAAGACGGTCTGGCGGTTGCCTGGCGGAACCTCATAGCACTGCGCAGGGTGCCGAGGCTGCTGGTGTTCTCCACCATCCAGCCGCTCGTCTTCGTGCTGATGTTCCGCTACGTCTTCGGCGGTGTCGTCGGCCCGTCACTGCCGCCCGGCGTCTCCTACGTCGACTTCCTGATTCCCGGGATCTTTGTGCAGACCGCCGTCTTCGGATCGATGAACACGGCGATCGGGCTGGCCACCGACATGCAGACCGGCCTGATGGAGCGCTTCCGCTCGCTGCCGATGGCCCGCTCGGCCGTGCTGGTCGGCCGGACCACCGCCGACCTGGCACGCAACGTCTTCGTGGTGGCGCTGATGACCGCCGTCGGCTTCGCCCTCGGCTTCCGGATCCACGCCGGCGTCCCGGCGTTCCTGGGCGGTGTGCTGCTGGTCCTGGCGTTCGGCTTCGCGATGTCGTGGGTCTTCGCGGTGGTCGGCATGGCGGTCGGCGACCCGGAGACCGCGCAGGCCGCCGCCTTCCCGGTGCTCGCACCGCTGGTCTTCGCTTCCTCGGCGTTCGTCCCCGTGGACACCATGCCCGGCTGGCTGCAGGCGTTCGCGAACCACCAACCGGTCTCGCAGACCGCCGAAGCCGTGCGGACCCTGGTACTGGGAGGGCCGGCGACCACCGACGTGTGGCAGGCGCTCGTCTGGGACGCCGGGATCGTGGCGATCTTCGCGCCGCTGGGCGTGTGGTTCTACCGCAGGGCCGTCTAGAGGCCGTTCGGCCGGGACGGCGTCGTCACCCCGGCCGGACGGCGCGGCGTGACACCACCAGGACGGCCGGCACGTACCGCGGATCCTCACTCCACGCAGGTGGTCACCGCCCGGGCCGGATGCGGGCCAACTCGCCGACGGCTCCGCGGAACCACGCTCCTCCGCGTCCGGGTTCTCGTCGCCCACGCACACCTGCCCGACGCCATGAGGCTGCGCTAGCCTGTGGCTGCCGGCTTTTGCCTGCTGACTCTTCGTCACCACGGGGGCGTGCGTGTCTCACTATTCGAGGTCCGCGAGGACAGGAACAGTCGGAGAATTCGGCTTGGCCGCCGGGCCGCGTATGCCTGGGGCCAGTCGACGGATCATGGCCTGGCTGATCGATTTCGTCCTCGTGGTCGCGGTGGCCGTGCTTCTGGGCTCCTTCACCTTCCATCGCATCAGCGCGCTGCTGACCGACACCACCGAGCTGGTCGGCAGCAGTGCCTGGGAGGTTCTCACCTCGGGCGGTCACCCTCTCGACGCCACCGAGCAGGTGTGGGACCACATCTGGGGCTCCGCCGTGAGCGCCGTCCAGCAGGCTTTCGTCGCGTTGGCACTCATCACCTTCGCCTACCATTTCACGGCGCTCGTGCTGACCAGCCGCACGGTGGGCAAGCTGTTGCTCGGCCTGCGCGTCTCCCCCACCGAGCCGGGTGTCCTCGGGCCTCGCCGGGCCGCGATCCGAGCCGGTGTCACCACGCTCGCCGACGTCGGCTGCTTCGCGCTGGCCTGCTGCGTGCTGATCAGCGGCTCGGTCGCGCTGTCGGTGTTGTGCTGGATGGTCGCGGTGACCGTCTTCTGGGCCAACGGCGTCCCCGCCCTCCGGGGCCGCAGGCTCTCCCTCGCCGACCGCCTGGCCGGTACCACCGTCGGCAACATCACGCTGCCCCAGCCCGATTGGGGCGCCGCGCGGCAGGGTGTCTCCCAGACGATGGACCTGGGGCTCACCAGGGCCCGTGAGGGCCGGGCAGCCTGGAAGAACACGGTCCGGAACGCCCCGGACAGCGGGCAGAGGACCGCCGGGTACGAGACCGTGCGGCGAGTTGTCGACTCCGAACCAAGCCGCGCCGCGGCGAGCAAGGGCCGGGCTGCGTTCGACCGTGCCAAGGCCGCCGCCACCCGCAAGCACCGCGAAGACACGCCCCCGATCCCGCCTCAGCCCCCGCGTCCCCCCGTTCCGTCTTACCCCCCGCGTCCCCCGGAGGCACCTCGTCCGCCGCTCCACCGGAGGGACTGAAGTTTTCCCGGCGTGAGGGCCGTCAGGCAGTGCCACACCGCTGACCG
>NZ_LGCN01000119.1 GCF_001279005.1 Streptomyces caelestis | reverse complement strand
CTGCATCAGCCGGGCACGCGCCGCGACCAGGGTGCAGGCGTCGTCCAGGGACAGCACCCCCGCCACATGCGCGGCCGCGATCTCCCCGACCGAGTGACCTGCGACGAACTCCGGCGTCACACCCCACGACTCCACGAGCCGGAACAGCGCCACCTCGACCGCGAACAGCGCCGGCTGGGTGTAGCCGGTGGTGTCCAGGAGTCCCGCCTCCGGCGTGCCCGCCTCGGCGAACAGCACCTCCCGCAGCGGACGCTCCAACTCCACGTCCAGCCGCGCCAGTACGGCGTCCAGCGCCTGCGCGAACACCGGGAACCGGGCATACAGCTCACGCCCCATGCCCGCCCGCTGCGCACCCTGCCCCGAGAACAGCACCGCCAGCGAGCGCTCCACCGCACGGCCACGCGCCACCTCCACCGGCTGTTCGCCGTCCACTGCGGCGAGGAGCACCGCCCGGTGCTCGAACGCGGTGCGGCCGACGGCCAGGGTGTAGGCGGTGTCGAGGGCCGGGGCGTCCGGGTGGGCGGCGGTGAACGACAGCAGCCGTTCGGTCTGCTCCTCGAGGGCCTCGGGGGTGCGGGCGGACACGAGCCAGGGCACTTCGGCGGGCGCCACGGGAGCCGCGTCACCACGCGACTCGACGTCCACCGGGGCCTGCTCCAGCAGGACGTGGGCGTTGGTGCCGCTGACGCCGAAGGCGGAGACGCCGGCACGGCGCGGCCGGCCGGTCTCCGGCCAGGCGCGGCGCTCGCGGAGCAGGGCGACCGTGCCGTCGGACCAGTCGACGTGGGTCGACGGGGTGTCGACGTGGAGGGTGCGGGGCAGTTCGCCGTGGCGCAGGGCGAGCACGGTCTTGATGACGCCGGCGACACCGGCGGCGGCCTGGGTGTGGCCCAGGTTGGACTTGACCGTGCCGAGCAGCAGCGGGCGCTCCGGGTCGCGGTCGGCGCCGTAGGCGGCGATGAGGGCGTGCGCCTCGATGGGGTCGCCGAGGGTGGTGCCGGTGCCGTGCGCCTCGACCGCGTCCACCTCGGCCGGAGTGAGGCGGGCGTCGGCGAGGGCGGCGCGGATGACGCGCTGCTGGGCGCGGCCGTTGGGGGCGGTCAGGCCGTTGGAGGCGCCGTCCTGGTTGACGGCCGAGCCACGGACCACGGCGAGCACGGGGTGCCCGTTGCGGCGGGCGTCGGAGAGGCGTTCCAGGACCAGGACGCCGGCGCCCTCGGACCAGGCGGTGCCGTCGGCGGAGTCGGCGAAGGCCTTGCAGCGGCCGTCGCCGGCGAGGCCGCCCTGGGCGGTGAACTCGACGAAGGCGTCGGGGCTGGACATCACCGAGACGCCGCCGGCCAGGACCAGGGAGCACTCGCCGGAGCGCAGCGCCGTGGCGGCCATGTGCAGGGCGACGAGCGCCGAGGAACAGGCGGTGTCGACGGTGACGGCCGGGCCCTCCAGGCCGAGGGTGTAGGACAGCCGGCCGGACATGACGCTGGCGGTGGTGCCGGTGGCGGCATGACCCCGCACGTCGGTGGTGCCGCGGCGCAGCATGGTCGCGTAGTCCTGGCCGTTGGTGCCGACGAAGACGCCGGTGGCACTCCCGCGCAGGCCCGCCGGGTCGATGCCGGCGCGCTCCAGGGCCTCCCAGGAGGTCTCCAGGAGGAGCCGCTGCTGCGGGTCCATGGCGAGGGCCTCGCGCGGGGAGATCCCGAAGAAGGCGGCGTCGAAGAGGCCGGCGCCGTCGAGGAAGCCGCCCTCCAGGGTGGCGGAGCCGCCGCGGGCGAGGGTGTCGAGGTCCCAGCCGCGGTCGGCGGGGAAGCCGGTGATGGCGTCACGGCCGTCGTACAGCAGGTCCCACAGGTCGTCGGGTGAGTCGACGCCGCCGGGGAAGCGGCAGCCCATGCCGACGACGACCACGGGGTCGTCGTCTCCCGCGTGGCCGGTGGTGTCCACGGCCGCGCGGCCGTCGGCCGGCTCGGGCAGGGCGCCGAGCAGTTCGGTGAGGAGGTGGGCGGCCAGGTCACGGGTGGTGGGGTGGTCGTAGACGAGGGTGGCGGGCAGCCTCAGGCCGGTGGTGGCGTTGAGGGTGTTGCGCAGTTCGACGGTGGTCAGCGAGTCGAACCCGAGGTCGGTGAAGGCCTGGTCGGGTTCGACGGCGGCCGGGTCGGGATGGCCGAGGACGCCGGCGACCTGGGCGCGCACGAGGTCCAGGACGTACCGCTGCCGGGCGGGTCCGGTGAGCGCGGCGAGTTCCCGGCCGAGCGCCGGACCGGCGGTCGTGGCCGTGGTCGTGGGGTCGGGGGTGGTGGCGCGCAGTTCGGGCAGGTCGCGGACGAGGGGGCGGTGGGCGGCGAAGACCGCCGCGTACCGCTGCCAGTCGATGTCGGCGACGGTGAGCGCGGTGTCGCCGTGCTCGACGGCGGTGTCGAGGGCGGCGAGCGCGTCCTCGGCGTCCATCGGGGTGAATCCGCCGCGGCGGACGCGGTCCTCCACCCCGGTGCCGTCGCCGGCCATGCCGGTGCCGGCCCAGGGACCCCAGGCGATGGAGGTGGCGGGCAGGCCGGCGGCGCGGCGGTGTTCGGCGAGGGCGTCCAGGTAGGCGTTGGCGGCCGCGTAGTTGCCCTGGCCGGCGGCGCCGAGGCTGCCGGCGGTGGAGGAGAACAGCACGAAGTCGGTGAGACCGCTGTCGCGGGTCAGTTCGTGCAGGTGGGCGGCGGAGCGGGCCTTGGCCCTCAGGACGGTGTCGAACCGCTGCGGGGTGAGCGTGTCGAGCACGCCGTCGTCGAGCACGCCGGCGGTGTGGATCACCGCGGTGAGGGGGTGTTCGGCGGGTACGGCCGCGAGGACGGCGGCGAGGGCGTCGCGGTCGGCTGTGTCGCAGGCGGCCACGGTCACCTCCGCGCCCAGCTCCCGCAGCTCGGCCGCGAGCTCGCCGGCGCCGGGCGCGTCCGGGCCGCGGCGGCCGACCAGCAGCAGGTGCGGGGCGCCGCGTTCGGCGAGGCGGCGGGCGACGTGGGCGCCGAGGGCGCCGGTGCCGCCGGTGATCAGGGTGGTGCCCTCGGGGGCGAACCGCCGGGGGGCGGCGCCCTCGGGCGCGGGGTGGTGGACCAGGCGGCGGGCGTAGGTGGCGGAGGCGCGGACGGCGAGGTCGCTCTCCTCGCCGGGCTCGGCCAGGAGGTGGGCCAGGCGGCGTACGGCCCGGGTGTCGAGGTCTTCGGGGAGGTCGACGGCGCCGAAGCGGCGCTCGGGGTGTTCCAGGGCGGCGACCCGGAGGAGGCCGCGCGCGGCGGCCTGCCCGGGGTGGACGAGGCGGTCGGCGCGGCCGGTGGTGACGGCCTGGCGGGTGAGGATCCACAGCGGGGCGTGGATCCCCGCGTCCCCGAGGGCCTGTACGGCGGTGGCCGTGGGCAGCACCCCGCCGAGGCCGGCGGGGTCGTCGGAGTCGGAGTCGTCCGTGCCGAGGGCGAGCAGGGACAGGACGCCGGTGAAGCCGCCGTCGGGCGACGGCAGTTCCCGCAGGAGGTCGGCGAGGCCCGTGCGGTCCCGGCCGTCGGTGGTCACGCGTACGGCGTGCAGGCCGAGGGCGTCCGGCAGTCCGGCCGCGTCGGTGCCGGGGCCGGTGGCCGGGAGCAGGACGAGCCAGGCGCCGGCCGGCCGTGCGGTGGGGGCGCCGTCCAGCGGCTTCCACACGGCGCGGTGGCGGCGGGCGTCGGCGGCGGCCCGCTCGGTGCGGCGGCGCCGCCACGCGGACAGGGCGGGCACGAACGCGGCGAGGGTGTCGTCGTCGAGGCCGAGGTCGGCGCCGAGGGCGGGCAGGTCGGCGCGCTCGACGGCGGACCAGAACGCGGCGTCCGCGCCGTCGGCCGGGCCGGCCGCGGTCGTCGGGGCGGGCCCGTGTGCGGTGTCGGGCCAGTAGCGGCTGTGCTGGAAGGCGTAGGTGGGCAGGTCGACGCGGCGGGCGCCGGTGCCGCGCAGGACGCCGGACCAGTCGACGCGGGCGCCGTGGACGTGGACGCGGGCCAGGGCGGCGGTGAGCGCGGTGACCTCGTCGCGGTCGCGGCGCAGCGCGGGCACCGCGGTCGCCTCGGCGTGCGCCGGCGTGCCGGTGTCCTCGGCGGCGTCGAGGACGTCGCGGGCGGCGGCGGACAGGGTGCCGTCGGGGCCGATCTCCAGGAAGGAGGTGTGGCCCTGCCGGGCGAGGGTGCGCACCGCGTCGGCGAAGCGGACGGTGGCGCGGACCTGCCGCACCCAGTAGTCGGGGGTGCGCAGCGCGTCGGTGTCGGCGGGCCCGCCGGTGACGGTGGACACCAGCGGGACGGACGGCGGGTGGTAGGTGAGGCCGCGGGCGACCCGTGCGAAGTCGTCGAGCATGGCGTCCATGCGCGGCGAGTGGAAGGCGTGGCTGACGCGCAGGGCGCGGGTCTTGCGGCCGTCCCCGGCGAGCCGGGCGGCGATCCGGGTGACGGCCTCCTCGTCGCCGGACAGGACGACGGAGCGGGGCCCGTTGACGGCGGCGAGGGAGACCTGGTCCTCCAGGCCGTCCAGCAGCGGCAGCACCTCGTCCTCGGCGGCCTGTACGGCGACCATGGCGCCGCCGGCCGGCAGGGCGGCCATGAGGCGGCCCCGGGCGGCGACGAGGGTGCAGGCGTCGTCCAGGGAGAGGACGCCCGCGACGTGGGCGGCGGCGAGTTCGCCGACGGAGTGGCCGGCGACGCTGTCGGGGACGGCGCCCCAGGACTCGACGAGCCGGTAGAGGGCCACTTCGAGGGCGAACAGGGCGGGCTGGGTGTGGGCGGTGTCGTGCAGGAGGGCGGCGTCCGGGGTGCCCTCCTCGGCGAACAGCACGTCCCGCAGCGGGTGTTCGAGTTCCTGGTCGAAGCGGGTGAGGACGGCGTCCAGGGCGTCCGCGAAGGCCGGGTACCGGCCGTACAGTTCGCGGCCCATGGCGGCGCGCTGGCTGCCCTGCCCGGTGAACAGGAAGGCGAGGCGGCCCCGGGAGGGGGCGCCGGTGACGAGGGCGCCGTCGGGGGTGCCGTCGCGCAGGGCGGTCAGGGCGCGCAGGACCCCGTCGCGGTCGCCGGCCAGGACGGCGGCGCGGTGTTCCAGGGTGCCGCGGGTGGTGGCCAGGGAGTGGGCCACGTCGAGCAGCGGGACGTCCGGGTGGGCCTCGCTGTGGTCGAGGAGCCGGCCGGCCTGGGCGCGCAGGGCGGGGGCGGTGCGGGCGGACAGGACCAGCGGCACGCCGGCCGGCAGGGTGCCGGGGTCCGCGGCGGGCACGGTCCTCGGCTGCTCCGCGTCGGGGGTGTCGGGGGCCTGTTCGAGGACGGTGTGGACGTTGGTGCCGCTCAGGCCGAAGGAGGAGACGGCGGCGCGGCGGGGCCGGCCGGTCTCGGGCCAGGGCACGGTGTCGGTGGCCAGGTCGATGGCGCCGGAGTCCCAGTCGACGTGGCGGGAGGGGGTGTCCACGTGCAGGGTGGGCGGGACGGTGCCGTGGCGCATCGCCATGACCATCTTCATGACGCCGGCGATGCCGGACGCCATCTGGGTGTGGCCGATGTTGGACTTCACCGAGCCGAGCAGCAGCGGCCGGTCGGCGGGCCGGCCCTGGCCGTAGGTGGCGAGCAGGGCCTGCGCCTCGATCGGGTCGCCGAGCGCGGTGCCGGTGCCGTGTCCCTCGACCACGTCGACGTCGGCCGGGGTGAGGTTCGCGTTGCTGAGGGCCTGGCGGATCACCCGGGCCTGGGAGGGGCCGTTGGGGGCGGTGAGGCCGTTGGAGGCGCCGTCCTGGTTGACGGCGGAGCCGCGGATGACGGCGAGCACGGGGTGGCCGTTGCGGCGGGCGTCGGAGAGCCGTTCGACCAGGACGAGGCCGACGCCCTCGGCGAGGCTCATGCCGTCGGCGCCCTCCGCGTACGCCTTGCAGCGGCCGTCGGGGGCCATGGCGCGCTGGCGGCTGAAGCCGGTGAAGGCGCTGGGGGTGGCCATGACGCTGACGCCGCCGGCGAGGGCGAGGGTGCTCTCGCCGTTGCGCAGCGACTGGCAGGCCAGGTGCAGCGCGACGAGCGAGGAGGAGCAGGCGGTGTCCAGGGTGACGGCCGGGCCCTCCAGGCCGAAGGTGTAGGCGAGGCGGCCGGACATCACGCTGGAGATGGTGCCGGTGATGAGGTGGCCCTCGGCGCCCTCGGTCGAGGCGCCGCCCGCCGTGTAGTCCTGGTAGCTGGCGCCGATGAAGGTGCCGGTGAGGCTGGAGCGGAGGGTGGCGGGGTCGATGCCGGCGCGTTCCAGGACCTCCCAGCCGGTCTCCAGCAGGAGCCGCTGCTGCGGGTCCATGGCGAGGGCCTCGCGCGGCGAGATGCCGAAGAAGCCGGCGTCGAAGTCGGCGACGTCGTGGAGGAAGCCGCCCTGGGTGGAGTAGGTGGTGCCGGGCTTGTCGGGGTCGGGGTCGTAGAGGGCGTCGGCGTCCCAGCCGCGGTCGGCGGGGAAGCCGGTGATGGCGTCGCCGCCGGACGCGACGAGGTCCCACAGGGCCTCGGGGCTGGTGATGCCGCCGGGGTAGCGGCAGCTCATGGCGACGACGGCGATGGGCTCGTCGTCGACGGCGGCGGTGGTGCGCACCGGTCCGCCGTCCTCGGTGCCGGGGCCGCCGATGAGGCCGCGCAGGTGCGTGACGAGGGTGAGCGGGTCCGGGTAGTCGAACACGAGGGTGCTCGGCAGGGTGAGGCCGGTGACGGCGGCGAGCCGGTTGCGCAGGTCGACGGCGGTGAGCGAGTCGAAGCCGACGTCGCGGAAGGCGCGGCGCTCGGACAGCACCTCCGGTGAGGCGTGGCCGAGGACGGTGGCGGCCTCGGAGCGGACCAGGTCCAGCAGGAGGCGGTCCTGTTCGCCGGCGGGCAGCGCGCGCAGCCGGCCGGTGAACTCGCCGCCGTCGGCGGCGCGGGTCCGGGACTCCTCGGTCAGCCGCCGTACGTCGGGGACGTCCTCGAACAGGCCGGTGGGCCGCGAGGAGGTGAACACCGGGTGGTAGCGGTCCCAGTCGACGTCGGCGACGGCGAGGACGCCCTCGTCGGCGTCGAGGGCCCCCCGGAGTCCGGCGAGGGCCAGCTCGGGGTTCATGAAGACCAGTCCGCTGCGGCGGATCTGGCCGGGGTCGACGCGGCCGAGCTTCATGTCGTCGGCCCAGATGCCCCACGAGATCGCGGTGGCGCGGGCGCCGCGGGCGCGGCGGTGCTCGGCGAGCGCGTTGAGGTGGGCGTTGGCGGCGACGTACGCGGCGTGCCGGCCGCTGCCCCACATGCCGGCGGTGGACGAGTAGAGGACGAACGCGTCGAGCTGGTCGTCGTCGAGGAGTTCGTCGAGGTGGGCGGCGCCGGCGGTCTTGGCGTGCACGACCTTGGCGAAGGCGTCGAGGCCGGTCTCGTCGATCGACTGGAGTTCGATGACGGCGGCGGTGTGGAAGACGCTGCGGACGGTCCGGCCCTCGGCGGCGAGCCGGTCCAGGAGCGCGGCGACGGCGTCCCGGTCGGTGACGTCGCAGGCGGCGACGGTGGCGGTGCAGCCGCGTGCGGCGAGGTCGGCGACGAGTTCGGCCGCTTTGGGGGCGCTGTCGCCGCGGCGGCTGGTGAGGACCAGGTCGCGGGCGCCCAGGTCGGCGAGCCAGCGGGCCAGGTGGGGGCCGAGGGTGCCGGTGCCGCCGGTGACCAGGACGGTGCCGCGCGGGCTCCAGCCGGGGCCGCCGGCGGGGGCGGGCGCCGGGGCGACGCGGCGGGCGAGGACGCCGGAGGCGCGGACGGCGAGCTGGTCCTCGCCGGTGCCGCCGGTGAGGACGGCGGCGAGCCGCCGGGCGGCGCGGTGGTCGAGGGTGCCGGGCAGGTCGACGGTGCCGCCCCAGCGCTGCGGGTGTTCCAGCGCGGCGGTCCAGCCGAGTCCTTGCACCATGGCCTGCGCGGGCCGGGTGAGCCGGTCGGCGCGGCCGGTGGAGACGGCGCCGCGGGTCAGCGCCCACAGGGGCGCGTCGACGCCGGCGTCGCCGAGGGCCTGGATCAGGACGACGGAGAGCGCGAGCCCGGCGGACAGCACGGGGTGGAGGGTGCCGGTGTCCTCGGCGTCGGCCAGCAGCGACACCACACCGGTGGGTTCGGGCAGGTCGCGCAGGCGGGCGGCGAGGTGGCCGCGGTCGGTGTCGGCGGCGTCGAGGGGCAGCGGCGCCACGTCGGCGCCGTGCGCGGTGAGCGCCTCCCGTACGGCGGCGGTGTGCTCGGGGTCGGCGCCGTCGGCGGTGACCAGCAGCCAGGTGCCGGTGAGGGCGGCGTCGGGCAGGGCGCCGAGCGGCTTCCAGGTGGCGCGGTAGCGCCAGGAGCCGACGGTGGAGCGGTCACGGCGCTGCCGTCGCCAGGTGGACAGGGCGGGCAGGACGGGGGCGAGGGCGTCACGGTCCAGGTGCAGGCGGGTGGCGAGGGAGTCGACGTCCTCCTGCTCGACCTCGGTCCAGAACTCGGCGTCGGCGGGATCGCCGTCGCCCGCGGCGCGCGGCGGCGCGGCCTCGGTCCACAGGTGCTCGCGCTGGAAGGCGTAGGTGGGCAGGGGTGTCCTGCGGGCGCCGCAGCCGGCGTAGACGGCGGCCCAGTCGGCGCGGCCGCCGCGGACCCACTGCTCGGCGAGGGAGGCCAGGAAGCGGCCGGTGCCGCCCTGGTCGCGGCGCAGGGTGCCGGTGACGGCGACCGGGTCGCCGGTCTCCTCGGCGGTGGCCTGCACCGCCATGGTGAGCACGGGGTGCGGGCTGATCTCGACGAAGACGGTGTGTCCGCCGTCGAGGAGGGCGCGTACGGCGTCCTCGAAGCGGACGGTCTGCCGCAGGTTGCGGTACCAGTAGGCGGCGTCCGTGGTGGCGGCGCCGAGGATCTCGCCGGTGACGGTGGAGTGGAACGGCACCCGCGCCCGGCGGGGCGTCACGGGGGCCAGGAGTTCGAGGAGTTCGTCGTGGACGCGCTCGACCTGCGGGGAGTGGGAGGCGTAGTCCACGGCGACGCGGCGGGCGCGTACGCCCCGGACGGTGAACTCGGCGTGCAGGGCGTCGAGCGCGTCGGGGGCGCCGGCGAGGACCACCGAGCGGGGTCCGTTGACGGCGGCGACGGACACGGCGCCGCCGTGGGCGGCCAGGTACTCCTCGGCCTCGGCGGCGGGCAGCTGCACGGACATCATGCCGCCGGCGCCGGCCAGGACGCGGCCGATGGCCTGACTGCGCAGGGCGACGACGCGGGCGCCGTCCTCCAGGGACAGGGCGCCGGAGACGACGGCGGCGGCGATCTCGCCCTGGGAGTGGCCGACGACGGCGTCCGGGGTGACGCCGTGGGCACGCCACAGCTCGGCCAGGGACACCATCACGGCCCAGGTGACGGGCTGGACGACGTCGACGCGGTCGAAGTCGGGCGCGCCGTCGGCGCCGCGGATCACGTCGGTCAGGGACCAGTCGGTGAACGGGGCGAGCGCGGCGGCGCACTCGTGCAGCCGCTCGGCGAACACGGGTGAGGTGTCGAGGAGTTCGGCGCCCATGCCGGCCCACTGGGAGCCTTGGCCCGGGAAGACGAACACGGTGCGGCCGTCGGTGTCGGCGGTGCCGCTGACGACCTGGGCGGTGGACTCGCCGTCGGCGAACGCGGTGAGCGCGTCGGTGAGTTCGCCGGTGGTGGCGCCGAGGGCGACGGCGCGGTGCTCCAGCACGGAGCGGGCGGTGATCAGGGTGTGGCCGACGTCGGCGGGGTGCGGCCCGGCGGCGGTGACGTGCGCGGCGAGGTTGCGGGCCTGGCCGCGCAGCGCCGCGGGAGCGGCGGCGGACAGGATCCAGGGCAGGGCGCCGCCGGCCGGAAGGGCCGGCTCGGGGGCCTCGGCGGGCTCCGGGTCGTCGGGCGCCTGCTCCAGGACGGCGTGCGCGTTGGTGCCGCTGATGCCGAAGGAGGAAACGGCGCAGCGCAGCGGGGCGTCGTCCTTGTGCCAGTCGGTGGTCTCGGTGACGAGGCGGACCGCGCCGGACTCCCAGTCGACGTGGCGGGAGGGGCGGTCGGCGTGCAGGGTGCGCGGCAGGGTGCCGTGCCGCATCGCCATGACCATCTTGATCACGCCGGCGACACCCGCCGCCGACTGGGTGTGGCCGATGTTGGACTTCACCGAGCCGAGCAGCAGGGGGCGCTCCGGGTCGCGGTCCCGGCCGTAGGTGGCCAGCAGCGCCTGCGCCTCGATGGGGTCGCCGAGCGCGGTGCCGGTGCCGTGCGCCTCGACCACGTCGACGTCGTCGGGGGCGAGTCCGGCGGCGTTCAGGGCCTGGCGGATGACGCGGACCTGGGAGGGGCCGTTGGGGGCGGTGAGGCCGTTGGAGGCGCCGTCCTGGTTGATGGCGGAGCCGCGGACGACGGCGAGGATCTCGCGGCCGTTGCGGCGCGCGTCGGAGAGCCGTTCCAGGACGAGGACGCCGACGCCCTCGGCGAGGGTCATGCCGTCGGCGTCGTCGGAGAACGCCTTGCAGCGTCCGTCGCGGGCCAGCGCCCGCTGCCGGCTGAACGCGATGAACGACATCGGGTTGGTCATGACGGTGGCGCCGCCCGCGAGGGCGAGGCTGCTCTCGCCGTTGCGCAGCGACTGGCAGGCCAGGTGCAGCGCGACCAGGGAGGAGGAGCAGGCGGTGTCGACGGTGACGGCCGGGCCCTCCAGGCCGAAGGTGTAGGCGAGGCGGCCGGACAGGACGCTGGGGCTGGAGCCGGTGACGGCGTGCCCGGCGGAGCCGTCGTCCATGGCGACGCCGTAGTCCTGGTAGGTGGAGCCGATGAAGGTGCCGGTGGGCGTGGAGTGCACCGCGGCGGGGTCGATCCCGGCGTGTTCGAACGCCTCCCAGGTGGTCTCCAGGAGCAGCCGCTGCTGCGGGTCCATGGTGACGGCCTCGCGGGGCGAGATGCCGAAGAAGCCGGGGTCGAACTCGCCCGCGTCGTGCAGGAAGCCGCCGAGGGTGGAGTAGGTGGTGCCGGGGTTGTCGGGGTCGGGGTCGTAGAGGGCGTCGGCGTCCCAGCCCCGGTTGACGGGGAAGTCGGAGATGGTGTCGGCGCCGTCGGCGACGAGCCGCCAGAACGCGTCGGCGGAGCGGGCGCCGCCGGGGAAGCGGCAGCTCATGCCGATGATGGCGATGGGCTCGTCGGTGGCGACCGGGCCGGCGGTGGCGGGCGGCGCGCTGTCGCCGGCGCCGAGGAGTTCGTCCTGGAGGTGGCGGGCGAGGGCGGCCGGGTTGGGGTGGTCGAAGACCAGGGTGGTGGGCAGGGCGAGGCCGGTGAGCGCGGCGAGGCGCTTGCGCAGTTCCACGGCGGTCAGCGAGTCGAAGCCCGCGTCGCGGAAGGCACGCCTGGCGGGGACGCCGTCGGCGGAGGTGTGGCCGAGGACGAGGGCGGCCTCGGAGCGCACCAGGTCCACGAGCAGCCGCTCCTGCTCGTCGCCGGTCAGTCCGCGCAGCCGTCCGGCCAGTTCGGAGACGGCGGCGGCGGTGTCCGCGGGGGCGGCGAGGGCGCGCACGGTGTCGATCCCGTCGAACAGGCGGCTGGCGCGCACGGCGGTGAAGACCGGGTGGTACCGGTCCCAGTCGACGTCGGCGACGGTGAGCGCGGTGTCCCGCTGGACCAGGGCGCGGCGCAGCTCGGTGACGGCGGTGGCGGGGGCCAGCAGGCGCAGTCCGCTGCGTTCGAGGGTGTCGGAGACGGAGTGGTGCGCGTGGGCCATGCCGATCTCGGCCCACGGTCCCCAGGCGATGGCGGTGGCGGCCAGGCCCCGGGCGCGCCGGTGCTCGGCGAGGGCGTCGAGGTAGGCGTTGGCGGCGGCGTAGGCGCTCTGTCCGGCGCTGCCCCACACTCCGGCGACGGACGAGTACAGCAGGAAGAAGTCCAGGTCGTGGCCGTCGAGCAGGGCGTCGAGGTGGGCGGCGCCGAGGGTCTTGGCGGCCATCGCGGCGGCGGTGTCGGCCAGCGGGGTGGCGGACAGGGGCGCGGCCTGGCCGACGCCCGCGGCGTGCACCACACCGGTGAGCGGGGCGTCCTCGGGGACGGCGGCGAGGACGGCCGCGAGGGCGTCGCGGTCGGCGCTGTCGCAGGCGACGAGGGTGACGCGGGCGCCCGACTCCTGGAGTTCGGCGGCGAGTTCGGCGGCACCCGGCGCGTCGGGGCCGCGCCGGCCGGTGAGGATCAGGTGGGCGGCGCCGGCGCGGGCCAGCAGACGGGCGGTCTCGGCGCCGAGTCCGCCGGTGCCGCCGGTGATCAGGACGGTGCCGGAGACGGTGAGGGCGTCCTCGCGGGGCAGGTCGGCGCCGGGGTGGCGGACGACGCGGCGGGCGAGTACGCCGGAGGCGCGGACGGCGACCTGGTCGTCGCCGTCGCGGGCGGCGAGCACGCCGGCCAGGCGCTGTGCCGCGGGCGCGTCGAAAACGGCCGGCAGGTCGACGAGGCCGCCCGGCTGCTCGGGGCGTTCCAGGGCGGTGACCCGGCCCAGGCCCCAGTGGGCGGCGCGGGCGGGGTGGGTGAGCGGGTCGCCCGGCCCGGTGGAGACGGCGCCGCGGGTGACGGTCCACAGCGGGGCGGTGGCGCCGGTGTCGCCGCAGGCCTGGGCGAGGACGACGCCGAGGGCGAAGCCGGGCGGGAGGCCGCCGGCGGCGGTGTCCCCCGGGGCCGTGCCGGTGGGGTGGGGGCCGTCGGCGAGCGGCAGCAGGTTGAGGACGCCGGCCGCTTCCGTGACCCCGGCGGCGCGCAGGGCGCCGGCGAGCCGCTCGCGGTCGAGGTGGGTGGCGTCGAGTTCCAGGCGCCGGAGCAGGGCGCCGTGGCCGCGCAGCGCGTCGAGGACCTCGCCGGCCTCGTCGCCGGCGGTGGTGACGGCCAGCCAGGTTCCGTCCAGGACGGGGGCGCCGGTGGTCGTGGCGGGCCGCCAGGCGACCTGGTAGCGGGCGGCGTCCAGGACGGCCTTCTCCTGCCGGGCGCGCCGCCAGGACGACAGCGAGGGCAGCAGCGCGTACAGGGAGGCGTGCTCCTCGTCGCGCAGACCGAGCAGTCCGGCGAGCCCGTCGGCGTCGCCGCGTTCGACGGCGGTCCACAGGGCGGCGTCGGCGGGGTCGGAGACGGCGCGGCGGGCGCCGGGGGCGGTGGTGTCGGGCCAGTACGTCTCGTGCTGGAAGGCGTAGGTGGGCAGTTCGACGGTGGTGGCGCCGGTGCCGGTGTACAGGGCGGACCAGTCCACGCGGACGCCGCGCACGTGCAGGCGGGCGAGGGCGGTGAGGGCGCTGACGTCCTCGGGGCGGTCGGTGCGCAGGAGGGGGACGGCGTCGGTGCCGGCGTCGTCGCCGAGGGTGTCCTCGGCGAGGGCGGCCAGGGAGCCGCCGGGGCCGAGCTCGAGGAAGGTGGCGGCGCCCGCCTCGTGGGCGGCGCGCACGGCGTCGGCGAAGCGGACGGTGCCGCGGACGTGGCGCACCCAGTAGTCGGCGGTGCGCAGGTCGCCGCCGGTGGCGGGGCGGCCGGTGAGGTCGGAGACGACCGGCACGGTCGGCTCGTGGTAGGTCAGGCCCTCGGCGACCCGGCGGTAGGCGTCGAGCATGGCGTCCATGCGCGGCGAGTGGAAGGCGTGGCTGACCCGCAGCCGGCGGGTGGTGCGGCCCTGGCCGGCGAAGTGGGCGGCGACGCGCTCGGCGGCGTCCTCGTCCCCGGCGACCACGACGGAGCCGGGGCTGTTGACGGCGGCCAGGCAGACCTGGTCCTCCAGACCGTCCAGCAGCGGCAGCACCTCGTCCTCGGTGGCCTGTACGGAGTACATGGCGCCGCCCTGGGGCAGCGCCTGCATGAGCCGGGCGCGCGCGGCGACCAGGGCGCAGGCGTCGTCCAGGGAGAGGACGCCGGCGGCGTGGGCGGCGGTGATGCCGCCGATGGAGTGGCCGAGGAGCACGCCGGGACGCACGCCCCAGGAGCGGACCAGGTGGTACAGGGCGGTTTCGAGGGCGAACAGGGCGGGCTGGGTCCAGCCGGTCTCGTAGAGCGCGGCGGCCTCGGGGGTGCCGTCCCCGGCGAACAGGACGTCCTTGAGGGAGCGCGGCGCGGCGTCCGTCTCCGGGTCGGTGAGCAGCGGGTCGAGCTTCGCCACGACCTCGTCGAGCGCCTCGGCGAACCGCGGGTACCGGGCGTACAGTTCACGGCCGGCGCCGGGGCGCTGGCTGCCCTGTCCGGTGAACAGCAGGGCGGTGCGGGCGGCGCCGCCGGTCTCGCCGAGGACCAGCGCCGGGTCGGGGCGGTCGGCGGCGAGGGCGGCCAGGGCCCGCCGTACGTCGTCGGGGGCGCCGACGGCGACGGCGCGCTGCTCGAACGCGGGCCGGGTGGTGGCCAGGGAGAGGGTCACGTCGGCGGGCGCGAGGGCGGGGCGCTCGTCCAGGTGGGCCAGCAGGCGGGCGGCCTGGGCGCGCAGTGCGGGCCGGGTGCGGCCGGACAGGACCCACGGCAGGACGGCGGGGGCGTCGGTGCCGTCGGTGCTCGCGGGGCGGGGCGCGGGCTGCGGTGCGGGCTGCTCCAGGACGACGTGCGCGTTGGTGCCGCTGATGCCGAAGGAGGAGACGGCGGCGCGGCGGGGACGGCCCGTCTCGGGCCAGGGGGTGTGCTCCTGGAGGAGCGCGACCGCGCCGGACTCCCAGTCGACGTGGCGGGAGGGGCGGTCGGCGTGCAGGGTCCGCGGCAGCTCGCCGTGGCGCATCGCCATGACCATCTTGATCACGCCGGCGACGCCCGCGGCGGCCTGGGTGTGCCCCAGGTTCGACTTCACCGAGCCGAGCAGCAGGGGGCGTTCGGGATCGCGGCCCTGGCCGTAGGCGGCGAGCAGGGCCTGCGCCTCGATGGGGTCGCCGAGCGTGGTGCCGGTGCCGTGCGCCTCGACGGCGTCCACGTCGGCGGGGTCCAGTCCGGCGGCGTTCAGGGCCTGGCGGATGACGCGCTGCTGGGAGGGGCCGTTGGGGGCGGTCAGGCCGTTGGAGGCGCCGTCCTGGTTGACGGCGGAGCCGCGCACCACGGCCAGGACGCGGTGGCCGTTGCGGCGCGCGTCGGAGAGGCGTTCCAGGAGGAGGACGCCGACGCCCTCGGACCAGCCGACGCCGTCGGCGTCGTCGGAGAAGGCCTTGCAGCGGCCGTCGGGCGCCAGGCCGCGCTGGCGGGAGAACTCGATCAGGGAGGTCGGCGTGGACATCACGGTGACGCCGCCGGCCAGGGCGAGGGAGCACTCACCGGAGCGCAGGGCCTGCATCGCCCAGTGCAGGGCGACCAGGGAGGAGGAGCAGGCGGTGTCGACGGTGACCGCCGGGCCCTCCAGGCCGAGGGCGTAGGAGACCCGTCCGGAGGCGATGCTGGGCGCGGTGCCGCTGCCCTGGTGGCCCTCGAAGCGCTCGTCGGCGAGGGTGGCGGAGTAGTCGCTGTACATCACGCCGGCGAAGACGCCGGTGCGGCTGCCGCGCAGGGAGACCGGGTCGATGCCGGCGTGCTCCACGGCGGTCCAGGACGCCTCCAGGAGCAGCCGCTGCTGGGAGTCGGTGGCCAGCGCCTCGCGGGGGCTCATGCCGAAGAAGCCTGGGTCGAAGTCGCCCGCGTCGTGCAGGAATCCGCCGTGGCGGGTGTACGAGGTGCCGGGGTGGTCGGGGTCCGGGTGGTACAGGGCGTCCAGGTCCCAGCCCCGGTTGACGGGCAGGCCGCCGACCGCGTCGGTGCCCTCGGTGACCAGGCGCCACAGGTCGTCGGGGGAGCTGACGCCACCGGGGTAGCGGCAGCTCATGCCGACGATGACGATCGGGTCGTCGGCGGTGGCGGCGCCGGCGGCCGGGGTGGCGGCGGACGCCTCCGCTTCGGCGTCGCCGGTGAGTTCCTCCAGCAGGTGGGCGGCGAGCGCGGAGACCGTGGGGTAGTCGAAGACGACGGTGGCCGAGGTGCGCAGGCCGGTGGCGGCGGCGAGCCTGTTGCGCAGTTCGACGGCGGTCAGGGAGTCGAAGCCGAGGTCCTGGAAGGCGCGTTCGGGGTCGATGTCGGTGGCGGAGGCGTGTCCGAGGACGGCGGCCACCTGGGCGCGCACCAGGTCGGTGACGGTCTCGGTGCGGGCCTCCGCGTCGAGCCGGGACAGCCGCTGGGCGAGGCCGAGCGCGGTCCCGGAGCCGGTGCGCACGGCGCGGCGGCGGGCCCGGATCAGACCGCGCAGCAGCGGCGGCACCTCTCCCCCGCCGCGCAGCGCGGCCAGGTCGAGCCGGACCGGCAGGACGGCGGCGCGCGGCAGGGTGAGGGCGGTGTCGAAGAGGGCCAGGCCGTCCTCGGGGGTGAGCGGGGGCGTGCCGGAGCGGGACAGGCGGCGCAGGTCGTGCTCGGTCAGTTCGCCGGTCATTCCGGTGCCGGGCGCCCAGGGGCCCCAGCCGAGGGAGAGTCCGGGCAGTCCGCCGGCGCGCCGGGTCGCGGCGAGCGCGTCGAGGAAGGCGTTGGCGGCGGCGTAGCCGGCCTGGGCGGGGGCGCCGGCGGTGCCGGCGAAGGAGGAGAAGACGACGAACGCGGCGAGGTCGAGGTCGCGCGTGGCCCGGTGCAGGTGCCAGACGGCGTCGGCCTTGGGCCGCAGGAGGGCGGTGAGGCGGTCGGCGGTGAAGGACTCCACGAGCCCGTCGTCGAGGACGCCCGCGGTGTGCACCACGGCGGTGACGGGGTGGTCCTCGGGGACGGCGGCGAACAGTGCGGCGACGGCGTCGGGGTCGGCGGCGTCGCACGCCCGGAGCGTGACCTCGGCGCCGGACTCGCGCAGGGCGTCGGCGAGTTCGGCGGCGCCGGGGGCGTCGGGGCCGCGCCTGCCGGCGAGGAGCAGGTGCCGTACGCCGTGTCGCGCGACGAGGTGGCGGGCGAGGAGGGCGCCCAGGCCGCCGGTGCCGCCGGTGATCACGACGGTGCCGTCGGGGTTCCAGGCAGGGGTGTCCCGTTCGGCGGGCGGGCGGACGCGGGCGAGGCGGGCGCCGAGGACCGCGCCGTCGCGGACGGCGGCCTGCGGTTCGTCGGCGCCGAGGGCGGCCACGAGGGCGGCGGGGTCGACTGTGGACGCCGGGTCGAGGTCCAGGAGGCCGAAGCGGCCGGGGTGTTCGGTCTGCGCGGAGCGGACCAGGCCCCAGACGGCCGCCGCGGCGGGGTCGGTGACACCGCCGCCGTCGGTGGCGACGGCGCCCCGGGTGACGAAGACCAGCCGGGAGCCGGAACGGGCCGGGTCGTCGAGCCAGTCCCGCAGGTGGCCCAGGGCGCGGGAGGTGACCTCGTGCACCGAGGTGAGCATGTGGTCCTCGCCCGCGCCGGCGACGGGGACGAGCACCAGCTCCGGCGTCCCGTCGCCGTCGGCGACCGTCGCACCGGCGGCGGTCAGGGCGGCGGTGAGGCCGAAGGGGTCGGCGCCGAGCAGGTCCACGGTCGCGGGCGGGGCGGTGTCGTCGGCGGAGGCCGTGGTCCGGACCCAGTCCAGGGCGAACAGCGCATCCCGTTCCAGGGCGGAGGCCGCGGTGGCGCGCGCGTCCGGGGCGGTGCGCAGGACCAGGGAGGCCACGGAGGCGACGGGCGCCCCGGTGGCGTCGGTGACGGCGACCGACACGGCGTCGTCGCCGGCCGGGACGATGCGGACCCGGGCCTCGGTGGCGCCGCCGGCGTGCAGGGTGACGTCCTGCCAGGAGAACGGCAGGCCGCCGCGTCCGTCCTCGCCGAGCGGGGCGAAGGCGGTGGCGTGCAGGGCCGCGTCGAGGAGCGCGGGGTGGAGTCCGAAGGAGGGCGCGTCACCGGCGGGTCCGGCGTCGAGGGCGACCTCGGCGAAGGTCTCCTCGCCGCGCCGCCACACCGCTCGCAGGCCGCGGAAGGCCGGGCCGTAGCCGAAGCCGGTGTCGGCGAGCGAGTCGTAGAAGCCGTCCAGGTCGACCGGCTCGGCGCCGGCCGGGGGCCACACGGCCGCGTCGAAGCCTTCCTCCCGGCGGGCGCCGGGGGCGAGGGTGCCGGTGGCGTGCCGGGTCCAGGGCTGGTCGTCGTCGCCGTCGGGGCGGGCGTAGAGGCTGAGGGCGCGGCGGCCGGTGTCGTCGGGGCCGGCGATCCACACCTGGACCTGGACGCCGCCGTCCCCGGGCAGGGCGAGCGGGGCGGCGAGGGTGAGGTCCTCGACGCGGTCGCAGCCGACTTCGTCGCCGGCCCGCACCGCCAGCTCCAGGAAGGCGGTGCCGGGCAGCAGGACGGTGCCGCGGACCACGTGGTCGGCGAGCCAGGGGTGGGTGCGCACCGAGAGGCGGCCGGTGAGCAGCAGCCCGTCGGAGTTGGCGAGGGTGACGGCGGCGGCCAGCAGCGGGTGGTGGGCGGCGCCCAGGCCCGCGGCCCGTACGTCGCCGGCCGTGCCGGTGACGCCCTTCGGCCAGTAACGGTGGTGCTGGAAGGCGTAGGTCGGCAGGTCGGCGCGGCGGGCGCCGGTGCCGTCGAACCAGCGCTCCCAGCGCAGCGGCACGCCGTGCAGGTACAGGCCGGCGGCGGTCTCGGTGAGAGCGGTGGCCTCGGGCCGGTCCTTGCGCAGGGCGGGCAGGGCGGCGGCGTCCTCGTGTCCGGCGGCGTCCAGGCAGGCGCGGGTGAGCGCGGAAAGGGTGCCGTCGGGGCCGAGTTCGAGGAAGACACCGGTGCCGTGGCCGGCCAGCCAGGAGACCCCGTCGGCGAAGCGGACGGGGTGGCGGACGTGGTCGGTCCAGTAGTCGGCGGAGGTCAGCCGCTCGACGGTGGCGGGTGTGCCGGTGAGGTTGGAGACCACGGGCAGCGCGGGGGCCTGCGGGGACAGTCCGGCGACGATCTCCCGGAACTCCGCGAGCATCGGCTCCATCAGCGGCGAGTGGAAGGCGTGCGAGACGCGCAGCCGGCGGGTGCGGCGGCCGAGGGCGGTGAAGTGCGCGGCGACGGCGGCGACGGCGTCGGCGGCGCCCGCGACGACCACCGCCGAGGGGCCGTTCAGGGCGGCGATCGCCACCCGGTCGGCGTGCTCGGCGACCAGCGGGGCCACCTCGTCCTCGGTGGCCTCGACGGAGACCATGGCGCCGCCCCCGGGCAGTGCCTCCATCAGCCGGCCGCGGGCGGCGACCAGGGTGCAGGCGTCCGCCAGGGAGAAGACGCCCGCGACGTGCGCGGCGGCGATCTCGCCCACGGAGTGGCCGGCGACGTGGTCGGGGGTGACGCCCCAGGACTCGACCAGCCGGTAGAGGGCGACTTCGAGGGCGAAGAGGGCGGGCTGCGCGTATCCGGTGCGCTCGAGCAGGGCGGCCTCGGCGGTGCCCTCCTCGGCCAGCAGGAGGGGGCGCAGCGGGCGGTCGAGTCCGGCGTCGAGGTGGCCGAGGATCTCGTCGAGGGCGCGCGCGAAGACGGGGAAACGGGCGTACAGGTCGCGGCCCATGCCGGGGCGCTGGGAGCCCTGGCCGGAGAAGAGCACGGCGAGCTTGGGGCGGCCGCGGGTCCGGCGAACGGTGAGGCCGGGCGCGTCCTCGCCGGCGGCGAGCGCCGTGAGGGCGGCGAGGGCGGTGTCGCGGTCGGCGGCGGTGAGCGCGGCGCGGTGCTCGAAGGCGGAGCGGGTGGTGGCCAGGGCGTGGGCGGTGTCGAGGGCGGTGAGCGCGGGCCGGTCGCGGAGGTGGGTCAGCAGCCGGCCGGCCTGCTCGCGCAGGGCGTCGGCGGTGCGGCCGGACAGCAGCCACGGCAGGACGCCGGGCTCGACGGCGGGGGCCGCGGGGGTCTCCTCGGCGCCGTCGGCGGCGGGCTCCTCGACGGGGGCTTCCTCGATGATGGTGTGCGCGTTGGTGCCGGACAGGCCGAACGAGGAGACGCCGACCCGGCGCGGGGCGTCGTCGCGGCGCGGCCACGGCACGGGCTCGGTGAGGAGGCGGACGGCTCCCTCGGTCCAGTCGACGTGGGTGGACGGCCGGTCCACGTGCAGGGTGCGCGGGAGCAGGTCGTGGCGCATCGCCATGACCGTCTTGATGACGCCGGCGACCCCGGCGGCGGCCTGGGTGTGGCTGATGTTGGACTTCACCGAGCCGAGCAGCAGGGGCCGTTCGGGGTCACGGCCCCGGCCGTAGGTGGCGAGCAGCGCCTGCGCCTCGACGGGGTCGCCGAGGACGGTGCCGGTGCCGTGCGCCTCGACCGCGTCGACCTCGGCGGCGGAGAGACGGGCGTTGACCAGGGCCGCCTCGATGACGCGCTGCTGCGAAGGGCCGTTGGGGGCGGTCAGGCCGTTGGAGGCGCCGTCCTGGTTGACGGCGGAACCGCGGACCACGGCGAGCACCTGGTGGCCGTTGCGGCGGGCCTCGGACAGCCGCTCCAGGACGAGGACGCCGACGCCCTCGGACCAGCCGGTGCCGTCGGCGGCGTCGGCGAAGGACTTGCAGCGGCCGTCGCCCGCGAGGCCGCCCTGGCGGGCGAACTCGACGAACGTGGTGGGGCTCGCCATCACGGTGACACCGGCCGCCAGCGCCAGCGAGCACTCCCCCGCACGCAGCGACTGCGCGGCCAGGTGCAGGGCGACCAGCGAGGACGAACAGGCGGTGTCGACGGTGACGGCGGGGCCGACGGCGCCGTAGAAGTAGGAGAGCCGGCCGGACAGGATGCTGGTGGCGTTGCCGGTCAGCTGGAAGCCCTGGACGTCGTCGTCGGGGCCGACGCGGTAGTCCTGCGGCATGGCGCCGACGAACACGCCGGTACGGCTGCCGCGGATGCCGGACGGGTCGATCCCGGCGCGCTCGAAGGCCTCCCAGGAGGTCTCCAGGAGCAGGCGCTGCTGCGGGTCCATGGAGAGCGCCTCGCGGGGCGAGATGCCGAAGAAGTCCGCGTCGAAGGCGGGCGCGTCGTGCAGGAAGCCGCCGGCGAAGTCGGCGGGCCCGTCGCCGACGGCGACCTCCCAGCCGCGGTCGTCGGGCATGGGGGTGATGCCGTCCTCACCGGCGACCAGCATCCGCCACAGGTCCTCGGGACTGTTCACACCGCCCGGGTAGCGGCAGCCCATGCCGACGATCGCGATGGGCTCGGTGGCCGCCGCCTCCAGCTCGCTCACCCGCTGCCGCGAACGCTTCAGATCGGCGCTCGCTCGCTTGAGGTAGTCCCGGAGCTTCTGTTCCTTGTCCATTTCAACGCAACCCATCTGGAAGAAGACCGGCGGACGGCTGGCGGTCCGGCGGGGACACCGGGTGTTCGGGGCGGCCGTTCGGCGGGACGGCCGGGGTGTCGGAAGGCGGGAGGGAGGAGAGCGGGGGGCCGGGCCGGTGGGGCGCGGCCGGTGCGGGAGTCACGCGCCGGGCGGGCCGGGCCGTACGCGGTGCCGGGGTCCGCCCGTCCGTGGCCGGTCCCCGGCACCGCGCCGGGCGGGGACCGCCGCGGCGACTCCTTCGCACCACGCGCGCAGCGCGCGTGCCGTGCACACACTTCCGCAGACCATGGGCCCAGTCTCGGGCGGTACGTCTGCGGAAATCCCTAGTGTGTGGCGCCGGGGCGCGGGGCGGCCCGACGGCCGGACGGGCCTACCAGCTGCCGGTGGCGGCCACCAGCCGGCTGTAGTCGCGGTCGCGGGAGGCCTGGCGCAGGTCGGACTCGACCATCATGCACATCAGCTGCTCGAAGTCGACCTCGGGCTCCCAGCCCAGCTCCTTGCGGGCGTTGGTCGAATCGGCGCACAGCGTCTCGACCTCGGCGGGCCGCACCAGGCCGGGGTCGATCACCACGTGGTCGCGCCAGTCCAGGCCCACGTGCTCGAAGGCGATGCGTGCGGCGTCGCGCACCGTGTGCATCCGCCCGGTGCCCACGACGTAGTCGCCGGGCTCCTCCTGCTGGAGCATCAGGTGCATGGCGCGCACGTAGTCGCCGGCGAAGCCCCAGTCGCGCTCGGCGTCCAGGTTGCCGAGGCTGACCTTGTCCATCAGGCCCAGCTTGATCTGGGCCACGGCCAGGGTGATCTTCCGGGTCACGAACTCGGCGCCGCGGCGCGGGGACTCGTGGTTGAAGAGGATGCCGGAGACGCCGTACATCCCGAACGACTCGCGGTAGTTGCGGGTGATGTAGTGGCCGAAGGTCTTGGCCACGCCGTACGGGCTGCGCGGGTGGAAGCGGGTCGTCTCGCTCTGCGGGCTCTCGGCGACCTGGCCGAACATCTCCGAGGACGACGCCTGGTAGAAGCGGATCTGGCCCCGGGGGCCGCCGCCGGAGGACTTGCTGAGTCCGCTGACCATGCGGATGGCCTCGAGCATGCGCAGCACGCCGGTGCCGTTGACCTCGGTGACCAGTTCGGGCTGCTGCCAGGACATGGGGACGAACGAGACGGCCCCCAGGTTGTAGACCTCGTCGGGCTGGACCAGGTCGACCGCGGAGACCAGGCTGCCCTGGTCCATCAGGTCGCCGTCCACGAAGGACAGGCCGGGGATCAGCTCGGCGATCCGGTCCCTTCGCGGATTGGCCTGGCCACGGCAGAGCCCCCACACCCGGTACCCCTGGCTCAGCAGGTGTTCCGCCAGGTACGAGCCGTCCTGTCCGGTGATTCCGGTGATCAGTGCGCGCTTGGACATCTTCTCTCTTTCCACCGCCACGGGGAGGACCGGTCGGCGGGAGTCCGCACCGCGCCCGCGGACCGGAAGCGGCGGCCTTCGACGCGAGACGCGCACCCTCTGGCGCACCGGCCGGAGGGCCGGTCCTGCCGCATACCGAGACGCGCGGTCCGCGCTGACTCACGAGCCGTCCTCGTGGCAGCCATGCAAGCACCGAAACGGCTAAGGAATTTCCGAGTCTTCGGGGGACGGGCGGACACCTGGCGCGCTTCCCCCGGCACGAGGCCGCCGGCGGGGCCCTCGCCGGCTCACCGGTCGTTCTGCACCACGCCGCGTGTGGAGAGGGCGACCGGCCCGCCGGACGGGAAGTCCCCGGGAGGGATGCCGGGGTGGTGTCCTCCGGGCGGCGGCGCGGGGACGGTGCGGGGAGCGAGAGCGAGCCGCGAGACGATGCGGTACCGGTCTCCCCGGTAGAGCGAGTGGACGTACTCGACCGGGCGGTCACCGGTGTCGGTGGTGAGGCGTTCGAACAGCAGGGCGGGCGACAGCTCGGGCACTTCGAGCAGATCCGCCTCCGCGCGGGTCACCACGGTGGGCTCGATGGACTGCACCGCCTCGCCGACCCGCACACCGTGGCGGTCGCGGAAGTGCTCGTACAGATCGCCCTGTTCCAGTTCCTCCCTGGTCAGCTCCGGCACGAGGTCCGCCGGGACGTGCAGGTACTCGATGGCCATGGGCGAGCCGTCGACCAGCCGGAGGCGGGCCACGTACCGGATCCGCGCCGCGGGCGACAGACGCAGTCTGCGGCCCACCCGCGCGCCGGCCGGGAGGGTGCGCAGCTCCAGGACCCGGCTGGTCCACACCCCGCCGGCCCGCGGCACGGCGAAGGAGCCCCGTCCGGGGACCAGTTCCTGGGTGATCTTCTCGGCGGCGACGAACATGCCGCGGCCGTGCTCGCGCACCAGCAGCCCCGCGACCACGAGTTCGTCCACGGCGGCGCGCAGCGTGGGCCGGGAGACGCCGAGCCGGGCGCACAGGCTGCGTTCCGAGGGGATGGCGTCGCCGGGACGCCGGACCTCGATGAGCTCGAGGATCGCGTCGCGGACCCGTTCACGCTTGAGCACGGCGCCTGATGCGGCGGGATCGATCTCCATACGGGGGACCCTCGTTCGTCGTCGGACCGGCGGGCCGTGGGGCCGTCGTGGCACTGGTACGTCCTCGACCATAACTGGTCCACCGGTCGGGAAAACCCACTCGAGGACGCCAAGTGCCGCACGTGCCAGGAGGGTTGACGGCCCCATTGGTCCATGCCACCTTCGTTCGACATCGACTGGTAAAGCCTCGGAGCCCAACTGGTCAGCCCCGAGGGTCGTGCGTGTACCGCCGCCCGCCGTCCGTCCGTGTCCCGCGAGGGTCCGAGCCACCCCTCGCGCTCCATGGCACGAGGCGGCACCCGCACACGCCGCACAGACGATCCACCGTGCGCCACCCCCACAGCGAAAGGAACACGGATGAACACTCGTCCCACCGGCCGCCGCACCCGAGCGGCACTCGCGCTGACCGCCCTGCTCGGCGGCGCCGCCCTGGCCGGCCTCCCCGCCACCACCGCCGCCGCCGCGGACGGCGCCCTCGCCGTCCAGTACCGCACCGGCTCCGGCGGGGCCACCGCCGACCAGAGCGAGCCCTGGTTCAAGGTCCGCAACACCGGTTCCACCACCGTGCAGTTGAGCCAGGTAAAGATCCGCTACTACTTCAAGGCCGACTCCCCGGACGCCTCGTACCGCTTCGCCTGCTCCTGGGCGGTCAGGGGCTGCTCCGCCGTCACCGGCACGTTCGGGACGCTCGCCCACCCCACGGCGACGGCCGACCGCTACCTGGAGATCGGGTTCACCGCGTCCGCCGGATCGCTGGTCCCCGGCGCCGACACCGGGGACATGCAACTGCGCTTCCACCGGGCCGACTGGCGGACGCTGCGGCAGAGCGACGACTACTCCTTCGGCGGCGCCCAGACCTCGTACGCCGACTGGAACAGGGTCACCGCCCGGCTCGCCGACGCCACCGTGTGGGGCACGGCCCCCGAGGGTGACGACCAGACCGACCCACCAGGCGGCGGCCAGACCCTGTTCGACGACTTCGCCTACACCTCGCACACCGACCCGGCGCTCTCCGCGCACGGCTGGAGCGTGCGCTCCAACTCCGGCGGCCCCGGCGTGCCCGGCGCGGCCTGGGACCCGTCCAAGGTCACCTTCAGCGCCTCGGACGGCAACTCGGTGATGAACCTGGAGACCTCCACCGCCGGCACCGGCGCCTCCACCGTCCACACCGAAGTCCTCACCAGGAGCATGAAGTTCAGGAACGGCACCTACGCCGCCCGGGTGCGGTTCTCCGACGCCCCGAAGTACGGCCCCGACGGCGACCGCGTCGTCCAGACCTTCTTCACCATCAACGACCTCAAGGCCCCGATGGCCGACGACTACGCCGAGTACGACTTCGAGTACCTGCCCAACGGGGGCTGGGGCGAGCCGTCCAACATCCTGTACACGACCTCGTGGGAGACCTACGATCCCGATCCCTGGCAGGCCGTCAACCAGCACAGCGAGAGCCGGCGCAGCTTCGCCGGCTGGCACGACCTCGTCGTGACCATCGACGACACCGCCATCACCTATTACGTGGACGGGCAGCACTTCGGCACCCACGACGCCGCGTACCTGCCCGAGCGCCCGATGTCGATCAACTTCAACCAGTGGCTGATCGACCTCGACGGCCAGACGTCGACCACACCCCGCGCCTACGACCAGCAGGTCGACTACGTGCTGCACGTCAAGGACCAGGTGCTCACCCCGGCCCAGGTGTCCGCGAGGATCGACGCGTACCGTGACGCCGGCACGTCCTTCGTGGACGAGGTCCCCGCTCCCTGAGCCCTCGCGCGGCGGCGTGATCCCCGCCAACCCGCCGGCCGGGTCCGCTCCGTGCGGACCCGGCCGCATTCCGGTGGGCGCCCGTCCGTTCCCCCGCGTTCACGCAACCTTCCGGGGCTTCCGGGGCTTCCGGGGCTTCCGCCGACGAGCCACGGCCGGACCGAGGTCGCGGGACGGTGGTCACCCCATGGTGGGCGGTGCGCGGTGAGAGTGCCTTCACGGGGTAGAGGAGCTGCGATCAGTGACCGCTTTCCCGTGAGGAAGGGACATCCGGACATGACCGACGACGCCTACCTGGTCCTGCTCGACGACGCGGACGGACCGCTCGGCGTCCCCCTGACCGCCGTGGGGGAACTCGCCTGCCTGGACACGCCGGCGGTGCGGGCCTGGCTCGGCGCGCAGGGGGTCACCGTCACCTCCCCCCGGTTGCGCCTCCTCCCGCCCGAGGAGACGGGGGCCATTCCGGAGGGCACCGAACGCCTTCCCGTTCCG
The DNA here is from genome assembly GCF_001279005.1 of Streptomyces caelestis. GTDB lineage: Bacteria > Actinomycetota > Actinomycetes > Streptomycetales > Streptomycetaceae > Streptomyces > Streptomyces heliomycini. The sequence continues at coordinate 241,828 of NZ_LGCN01000119.1, read as the reverse complement.
CTCGGCGCCGAGGAGCTGAGCCGCCTGCGCGGTGAACTCACTCCCCCGGACCAGGCACGGGTGGAGGAGGAACTGCTGGCCTACCGGTCCTGCACGAACGGACGGGACGGACTGCTGACGCGGGCGCTGGCCACCGGGGTTCCGGCCCACCGGATCGCGGAACTGACCGGTGAGGACCTCACGACAGTGAAGGCGGCGGCCCACTGAGCGACGCGGCGTCCGGCCGCGGCGGGAAGCGGGAGCGACGCCGGTCTTGCCTGCGGCGGGCGGCCGGCGCAGGCTGGTCCCATGGGCGCGAGCCCGACGCTCATCACCTCCGTGCAGCGGGCCTTCCGGCTGCTGGAGGCGGTGAGCGCCCATCGCAACGGCGCGCCGGCGAAACAGCTGGCACGGGAGACGGGCCTGCCCCTGGCCACGGCCTACCACCTGCTGCGCACGCTGGTGCACGACGGGTACCTGCGCAAGCTGGAGGACGGTGGATTCGTCCTGGGCGACCGGTTCCAGACCCTGCACACGGCGGGCCACGGCCAGACGCTGCTCAGCCGGGTCCGCCCGGCGCTCGCCGCGCTGCGGGACGAGCTGTCCAGCGCCGCCTACCTCACCTTCTACGAGGACGGCGAGATCCGCGTCGCCGAGATCGTCGACGGTCCCCGCACCCCGCGGGCCGAGCTGTGGGTGGGGTTCGAGGACGCCGGGCACGCCACCGCGCTGGGCAAGTCGGTGCTCCGGGAGCTCGACGACGAGGCGCGCAGGGAGTACCTCTCCCGGCATCCGCTGAACGACCTCACCCCGCGGACGATCACCACGGCCGAGGAGCTGGTCCGCCGGCTGGAGCGCAGCGCCCTGGCCCCGGCCGTCACCGACCTGGAGGAGTACTCCCTGGGCACCGTCTGCATCGCGGTGCCGGTCTACAGCGGGAACACCCTGGGCTCGCTCGGCGTCTCCATGCCGAAGGACCGGCTGCACCGGCTCGACGAGGTCCGCGAGCGCCTCCTGCCGACCGCCGGGCGGGTGACCCGGGGACTGTCGTTCACTATCTGAAAAGCATCCCCTTGTGACGTCCTCAACCATCATCTTTCCTGATGGAGTCAGACATGACGGATGCGCGCACACCGCGCAAAGGTGAGGACTGCGGACGACACATGAGTCACGCCCGTCAGCATGGACGCGACCACCGGCCGATGCGGCAGTACGAACGGGGGGTCCGCCACGCGTGGTCGCTCCGGGCACGGGCCGTCGCGCACTGGGTCGCCGGCACCCCCGCCCTCTCCGTACTGATCGTCTGCGCCGTCGTGTTCGTCGACCTCGTCGGCGGGACGGGCACGGTGTGGCTGCCGTTGCTCGCCGCCGGTCCGGCGCTGGCGGCGGCCACCAGCCGGCCGGCCGGCGTCCTCGGGGTCGGGCTCCTCGCCGCGCTCCTCGGCGCGGGCATCGGCGTCCGGCGCGGGATGGCGGCCTCGGAGCTGGCCGTCGTCCTCTCCACGCTGGTGGCCGTCGCCCTGGCCGGCACGCTCGCCGGCGTCCTGCGCGCCCGCCGGGAGCGGGTGCTCGCCGCCGTCCGTTCCGTCGCGGAGACCGCGCAGCACGCCCTGCTCGTGCCCGTCCCGGAGACCGTCGGTCCGTTCCGGACGGCGGTCCACTACAGCGCCGCGGCGGCGGAGGCCCGGATCGGCGGGGACCTCTACGCGCTCGTCCCCACTCCGTACGGGGTCCGGATGATCGTCGGCGACGTGCGCGGCAAGGGGCTGCCCGCGGTGGGGACGGCCGCCCTCGTGCTCGGTGTCTTCCGGGAGGCCGCCCACGACGAGCCGGAGCTGCTGGACGTCGTCTCCCGGATCGAACGGAGCCTGGCCCGCAACCTCGGCGACGACGACTTCGTCACCGCCGTCGTCGCCGGCTACCCGGAGCCGGGGCGGCTGGAGGTGGTCAACTGCGGACACGCTCCCCCGCTGCTGGTCCGCGGCGCCGAGGTGGTGCCGGTGGACCCCGTCCGCCCGGCGCCTCCCCTGGGGCTGCGCGCCCTGACGGGCGAGTCCCCCGGCCTCCAGGTGGTGTCCCTCGACGAGGGGGACCAGTTGCTGCTCTACACCGACGGGGTCACGGAGGCCCGCGACACCGAGCGTGAGTTCTACCCGCTGGCCGAGGGCCTGGCCCGGCACCTGTGCGACGAGCCGGCCCGCACGCTCGCCGCGCTGCACCAGGATCTGCTGGACCACGTGGGTGGCCGGCTGCACGACGACGCGGCCCTGCTCCTGCTGCGCAAGCCCTTCGCCACCGCGGGGACGGGGGACGCGGGCGGCCCCGCGCCCACCGGCTCCCCCGTCGTCCGGCCGCTCACGGCGGAGCCGGGACCGGGCGTCGGCGGCGCCTTCGACGCTCGTGAGGGCACCGCCTAGGGTCGGTCCGTCAGGGCCGCTGGGCGGCGATCATGCGCCGGTACCAGTGGTAGCTGTCCTTCGGGGTGCGCCGCTGCGTGTCGTAGTCGACCCGGACGATGCCGAAGCGCTTGTCGTAGCCGAAGGCCCACTCGAAGTTGTCGAGCAGGGACCACACGTAGTAGCCGCGCACGTCCACGCCCGCGTCGATCGCGGCCCGCAGCGCGGTGAGGTGGTCGCGCAGGTACGCCACCCGGCCGGTGTCGTGCACGGCGCCGTCCGCGCTCACCTCGTCGTCCTCGGCGGAGCCGTTCTCGGTGATGTGCACCGGCGGCAGGGCGTCCCCGTACTGCTCCTTCAGGTCCACCAGGAGATCGGTGAAGGTGTCCGGGGCCACCGGCCAGCCCATCGCGGTGTGCCGGACGCCGGGCATCGCCGTCTCGGCGTAGCGGTTGTCGGTCGCCACGCGCAGGGCGGGGTCGCCCTCGCGGTACGGGGCGTCGGCGACGACGATCGGGCGGTAGTAGTTGATGCCGAGGAAGTCCAGCGGCCGGCTGATCAGCTCCAGGTCGCCGTCGCGGCGGAAGTCCTGTCCGGTGATCAGTTCGCCCCAGGTGTCCTCCTCGGTGTCCGGGTAGCGCCCGGCGAGGATCGGCTCCGTCCACACCAGGTTGTGCAGGGTGTCGGCGCGCACGACGGCCTCCCGGTCGGCGACGGAGCCGGTGGCGGGCAGGTGGTGGTCGAGGTTGAGGGTGATGCCGACCTCGCGGACCCCGGCGGACCGGAGCGCCCGGACGGCGAGTCCGTGGCCGACCAGGAGGTGGTGGGCGGCGGCCAGGGCGCCCCGGCCCTCGCGGGCGCCCGGCGCGTGACGGCCCACGGAGTAGCCGAGGAAGGCGCTGCACCACGGCTCGTTGAGGGTGATCCAGCGGGGCACCCGGTCGCCCAGGTGCTCGGCGACGACGGCCGCGTACTCGGCGAACCGCTCGGCGGTCTCCCGCACCCGCCAGCCGCCCCGGTCCTCCAGCGCCTGCGGGAGGTCCCAGTGGTAGAGGGTGGCGGCGGGCTCGATGCCGGCGGCGAGGAGCTCGTCGACCAGGCGGGAGTAGAAGTCCAGGCCCTTGGGGTTCACCGGGCCGGCGCCGTCGGGCACGATGCGCGGCCAGGCGACCGAGAAGCGGTACGAGCCGACGCCGAGGTCGCGCAGCAGCGCCACGTCCTCGGGGTAGCGGTGGTAGTGGTCGCAGGCGACGTCACCGGTGTCGCCGTTCGCGACCAGGCCGGGGGTGTGGCTGTAGGTGTCCCAGATCGACGGGCCGCGGCCGTCCTCGTACGCCGCGCCCTCGATCTGGTAGGAGGCGGTCGCGGCGCCGAGGACGAAGCCGGGCGGGAAACGGGGGAAGTCGCTCATGCGGGTCGGTCCATCCCGGTGTGTGCGGTGGTGATCACTTGACGGAGCCCCCGGTGATGCCGGCGGCGATGTACTTCTGGGCGAGGACGAGCAGGATCGCGGCCGGGACGGCGGAGAGCACGGACGCGGCCATCACCGCGCCCCAGTCCCCGACGTGGGCGCCGATGTACTGGTAGATGCCCAGCGTGATCGGCTTGACGTCGTCGGTGGTGTTCAGGGTGAGCGCGAACATGAAGTCGCTCCACGAGAACAGGAACGCGAACAGGCCGGAGGTGATCAGCGAGTTGCGGCTCATCGGGAGCACCACCCGCAGGAAGACCCGCACCGGACCGGCGCCGTCGATCTCGGCGGCCTCGATGACCTCGCCCGGGATGGACACCATGAAGGAGCGCATCAGGACGATGGAGAACGGGATGCCGAGCGAGGCGTCCGCGAGCATCAGGCCGAAGTAGGAGTTCACCAGGCCCAGGTCGACGTACGAGTTGTAGAGGGCGTTGGCGATGACGATGCCCGGCACCATCTGGGTGATCAGGGTGCCGAACACGATCGTGCGCGAGCCGCGCAGGCCGAACCGGGCCAGCCCGTAGGCCGCCGGGGCGGAGACGGCCAGGCAGATGGCGACGGCGCCGAACGAGACCAGCAGCGAGGTCAGCAGATGTCCGCCCTGGTCGCCGAAGGCCTTGGAGAATCCGGAGAGGTCCAGGCTGCCGGGCACCGGGTCGACCTGGAGCAGGCCCGACTCGGGCTGGAGCGCCGTGTTGAGCATCCAGTACAGCGGAAAGAGCATCACGCCCAGGACGAGCACGCCGGCGGCGGTGGAGCCCCAGCGGCGTCGGGACGCGGCGGGAGTGTGAGCGGCCATGTCGGTCACTTCCCCTCGGTGCGGTTGGCCCGCAGGTAGAACACCGCGAACACCGCGGAGATGAGGATGAGTACGTTGCCGACGACCGCGCCGGCGCCGAAGTCCAGCTCCACGAAGGAGTTCTGGTAGGTGAGCGTGCCCAGGGTCTGGGTGGCGTCGGCGGGTCCGCCGTCGGTGAGGGCGAGGATCAGGTCGAGGATCTTGACCGTCGACATGAAGCCGAGCACCAGGACGACCGTGATCACCGGCTTGAGCATCGGCAGGGTGACGGAGCGGAAGGTCCGCCAGCCCGAGGCGCCGTCCAGGGAGGCGGCCTCGTACAGCTCCTTGGGGATCTCCTGGAGGCCGCCGTACAGGATGACCATGTTGAACGGGATGCCGATCCAGATGTTGACCAGGATCACCGAGAGCAGCGCCATGTCGGGGCTGGTCAGCCACGGGGTCTGACCGCCCAGCCCCAGGGTGTCCAGGAAGGTGTTGAGCACGCCGGTGTCCTGGTCGAGGATGCGGCGCCACACGATGCCGGACACCACCATGGGCACCAGCCAGGGCAGCAGGATCAGCGACCGCAGGACGCCCCCGAGGGGGAACCTGCGGTTGAAGAAGACGGCGAGGGCGAGGCCGATGCAGAACTGGCCGAGCAGGGATCCGGCGGTGAAGACGAGGGTGTGCCACAGGGCCTTGCCGAACAGGGCGTCCTGGAAGACGGACGACCAGTTGTCGGCGCCGTTGAAGGGGGCCTCGCCGGTGAAGAACGTCTTCGGCGTGTAGTGCTGGAAGCTCATCACGATGTTGCGGACGAGCGGATAGCCGAAGAACAGCAGCATGAAGACGACGGCGGGGGCGACGAAGCCCCACTGGGCGAGTCGGCGGCGCAGCCGCTGCCGGGCCGGGTCCGGCGCGGCGCCCTTCCCGGAGGTCTTCGCGGGCGCCGGAGCGGTGACGGTGGACGTGGTCATGGGCGCGTACCTCAGTTCCCGCTCGTGGCGCGCTGCTGGGCGCGCTGCAGGGCGGTCTCGCTGGACTGGCCGGTCAGGGCGGACTGGAAGGCGCTCTGCAGGGCGAGCGACACGCCCGACCAGCCGGCGCCGAGCTTGGCGGTGCGGGACCGGGCGGCGGCGACCTGGTCGGCCAGCGCGTCCAGCTCGGGCACCTCCTCGCGCCACTTCGCGGCGGCCTTCTCGTTGGCCGGGACCATCCAGCTGTTCAGGGCGTAGGTGAGCTGTTCCTTCTCGCTCGCCAGACAGGCGACGATCCGGCCGGCGGTCTTCTCGCGCTCGGTGTCGCCGGTGCGGGGCACGGTGAGCACGGCGCCGCCGAGCGGCCCCACCGAGTCGGCGCCCGCCTCGGGGACGGGGATCTGCGCGATCTCCCAGTGCAGCGACTTCTTGGTGTTGAGGGTCTCGACCTGCCACGGGCCGTTGATCATCATCGCGGCGTTCCCGGCCATGAACTGGTCGTTCACGTCGGCCTGCGTCCAGTTGACCGTGGACTTGGACAGCGACCCGTCCTGGAGCAGCGCCTTCCAGTAGTCGAGCGCCTCGACGACCCGAGGGCTGTCGAGGTCCGTCTCGTCACCGCCGTTGGACCACATGAAGGGCGTGAACTGGAAGACGCCGTCCTCGGCGCCGCCCGCGCTGAGCGCCAGGCCGTACCGGTTGCCCTCGGTGAGCCTCTTCGCCGTCCGCCGCAGCTCGTCCCAGGTGGTGGGCACCGGGACGCCCGCCTCGTCCAGGACGTCCTTGTTGTAGAAGAGGGCGAGGGTGTTCACGGAGCGGGCCGCTCCGTAGTACGTGCCCTTGTAGGAGCCGAAGTCGACGATGCCCTCGGGGATGTCGTCGGTGGCGAGGCCCAGGGAGCGCAGGTCGACGAGCCCGCCGGCGTCGGCGAAGGTCGGCATCTCGGAGGCGTCGAACTGCACGATGTCCGGCAGCGACTTCGACGAGGCCATCCGCAGGGCCTTCGTCATCACCTGCGAGGCGGGGACGCTCTGCTGCTCGACGCGTACGCCCAGCTGCTCGCCGCAGCGGGCCATCGCCTCGGCGTCCCAGCGGTGGTAGGTCTCGTCGGTCGAGGAGTTCATCACGGTGTACACGTCGCTGTCGCGCTGCTGTGCGCAGCCGGTCAGCGCCGCTCCGGCGATGAGGACGGAGACGGCGGCGAACGACGTGGCGGCTCCGCGTGAACGTCCGCGCGCGCGGTGTGCGGCAACCGGAGGAAGTGCTGTCACGGTGGGTGCCCTTGCGTGGGGACCGGCTCGGCGTGTGCTGAGCCGGTGACTCGTTCAGGAGGCTGGTGAAGCGCTTCGACTGGTGACGACTCTCGCCGAGGTGTTGCCTGGCGCTGCACCGGGTGTAATTTGTTTTGCCTGATTACTAATACGTCAGCAGAAGCCGGTCGCGCTAGCCCCCCAGCGATACGATCTGCTTGTCCCAAGGCGTGACAGGTTCTGCGTCTCCTGTCATAGTTCCTGGTCAGAGGCTTTCTCCCGGGCCTCTGCCGCCCTCCCCCTCCGAGGAAGACCATGAAATTCACTGACGGCTTCTGGCGCATCCGCGACGGCGTCCAGATCGCGTACGCCACCGAGGTGCGCGATGTGCGCCCGGAATCGAAGCGCTTCACCGGCTACGCCGCCGTGAAGAAAGTGACACGCAGGGGCGACACCCTGAACGCCCCGCTGATCACGGTCGAGTGCTTCTCCCCCGCCGAGGGCGTGATCGGCGTGCGGGTCACCCACCACGCGGGCAAGTACCGGCCGGGCCCCGACTTCGCCCTCACCGGGGACGCGGACGGCGCGGGAACGGTACGCCAAGGCGGCACCGTCACCGAGCTGACCAGCGGTCCCCTGTCCCTGCGCCTGGACGGGGAGGGCCCCTTCGCGCTCACCTTCCACGACGCGGACGGACGCGAACTGACCCGCGCCGGCGCCAAGAGCACCGCCTTCGCCACCACCGGCGAGGGAGCCCACCACGTGCTGAGCCGGCTGTCGCTCGGCGTCGGCGAGCAGGTCTACGGCCTGGGCGAGCGCTTCACCCCGTTCGTCAAGAACGGCCAGACCGTCGACGTCTGGCAGGCCGACGGCGGCACCAGCAGCGAGCAGGCCTACAAGAACGTCCCGTTCTACCTCTCCTCCCGCGGCTACGGCGTCTTCGTCAACCACCCCGGCGCCGTCTCCTTCGAGATCGGCTCCGAGTCCGTCGGGCAGGTCCAGTTCAGCGTCGAGGACCAGGCGCTGGAGTACTACGTCGTCGCCGGCCCCACCCCGAAGGACGTCCTCGGCCGCTACACGGCCCTCACCGGCCGCCCGGCCCTGCCCCCGGCCTGGTCGTTCGGCCTGTGGCTCAGCACCTCCTTCACCACCTCGTACGACGAGGCGACGGTGACGTCGTTCGTCGACGGCATGGCCGAGCGCGGCATCCCGCTGTCGGTGTTCCACTTCGACTGCTTCTGGATGCGCGAGTACCAGTGGTGCGACTTCCAGTGGGACCCGGACGTCTTCCCCGACCCGGAGGGCATGCTGGCCCGGCTCAAGGAGAAGGGCCTGCGGATCAGCGCCTGGATCAACCCGTACATCGCCCAGAAGTCCCCGCTCTTCGACGAGGCCGCGGCCCTCGGGCACCTGGTGCGCCGCCCGAACGGCGACGTGTGGCAGTGGGACCTGTGGCAGGCCGGCATGGGACTGGTCGACTTCACCAGTCCCGACGCCCGCGCCTGGTTCCAGTCGAAGCTCAAGCCGCTGCTCGACCAGGGGGTGGACAGCTTCAAGACGGACTTCGGCGAGCGCATCCCCACCGATGTCGTCTGGCACGACGGCTCCGACCCCGAGCGGATGCACAACTACTACACGCACCTGTACAACCGGACGGTGTTCGAGCTCCTGGAGAAGGAGCGCGGGCAGGGTGAGGCGGTGCTCTTCGCCCGGTCCGCGACCGCCGGCGGCCAGCAGTACCCGGTCCACTGGGGCGGCGACTGCTGGTCGTCCTTCGAGGCGATGGCCGAGTCGCTGCGCGGCGGGCTGTCCCTGTCGCTGAGCGGGTTCGGCTTCTGGAGCCACGACATCGGCGGCTTCGAGGGCACGCCCGTCCCCTCGGTGTTCAAGCGCTGGCTCGCCTTCGGCCTGCTCTCCTCGCACAGCCGGCTGCACGGCTCCACGTCGTACCGGGTGCCGTGGGAGTTCGGCGACGAGGCGGTCGACGTCGCCCGGCGGTTCACCCTGCTCAAGCACCGCCTGATGCCGTATCTGTACGGCGCCGCCGTCGAGGCCCACCGCACGGGCGTGCCGATGATGCGGCCCATGGTGCTGGAGTTCCCGCACGACCCGGCGTGCCGCCCGCTCGACCGCCAGTACATGCTCGGCCCCGATCTGCTGGTCGCGCCGGTGTTCAGCGAGGACGGCGAGGTGGAGGTCTACCTGCCCGAGGGCGCCTGGACCCACCTGCTGAGCGGCGAGCGGGTCACCGGCCCGTGCTGGCGCACCGAACGGCACGGCTACGACAGCCTTCCGCTCTACGTCCGCGAGGGCGCCGTGCTGCCGCTGGCCGGCGACGACTCCCGGCCCGACGGCGACTGGCTGGACGCCCCGGTCCTGCTCGTGCACCCCCCGGCCGCGGCCGACTACGCGGCCGAGGTCACCGTGCCGGACACGGCGGGGCTCGCGGCGGCGACGTTCCGGGTCCGGCGCGACGGCGACGTCCTGCGGGTCACCGCGTCCGGGACCGACCGCCCGTTCACGGTGCGCGTGGCCGGCGGGGCCCAGGCACGGGGCGCGGGCGAGGTGACGCTGCCGCTGGGGTGAGCGGGTCACGTACCCGGGTGACTGCCCGGGCCGTGGCCGGGTCCCGCGAGGGGGGTCGGTGAGAGGACCGCGGGTTCCTCACCGGCCTCCAGCAGGGTGTCCGCCGCGCCCACGATCAGCGGGTCCGGCTTGCCCAGGGCCCCGTGGTCCTTCGCCGGATAGTCGCAGCGGTCCAGGAGGCTGCGCATGGCCTCCAGCCGGCCCCGGCGCTTGTCGTTGTTCTTCACGACCGTCCACGGCGCGTGGGGCGTGTCCGTCGCCCGGAACATCTCGATCTTGGCCTTGGTGTAGTCGTCCCAGCGGTCGAGCGAGGCGAGGTCCATCGGCGACAGCTTCCAGCGGCGCACCGGATCGACCTGGCGGATCGCGAACCGGGTCCGCTGCTCGGCCCGGGACACGGAGAACCAGAACTTCACCAGCATGATGCCGTCGTCGGTGAGCAGCCGCTCGAAGAGGGGCGCCTGCTCGAGGAACTGGTGGTACTCGGTGTCCGTGCAAAACCCCATGACCCGCTCGACGCCCGCACGGTTGTACCAGGAGCGGTCGAAGAAGACGATCTCGCCGCGGGACGGCAGGTGGGCCACATAGCGCTGGAAGTACCACTGTCCCGCCTCCCGCTCGGTCGGCTTCTCCAGGGCGACCACACGGGCGCCACGGGGGTTGAGGCGTTCCATGAACCGCTGGATGGTGCCGCCCTTGCCGGCCGCGTCCCGTCCCTCGCAGAGCACGACGACGCGCTGACCGGTGTCCTTCACCCACCGCTGCATCTTCAGCAGCTCGATCTGCAGGATGCGCTTGGTCCTCTCGTACTCCGCCCGTTTGATCCTGCGGTCGTAGGGGTGGTTCTCCCGCCAGGTCTCGATCGGGGTGCCGTCGGCGTCGAGCAGCACGGGCCGCTCCGGGCGCCGGTCGTCCACCTCCAGCCCGTCGAGCAGGTCGTCGCCGTTCCCGCCGGTCCCGGCCCCCGTCCGGCCGTCCGGCGCGTCCGCGTGTTCGGCCGTCACGTCGTCTCCCGCCTCCTCGCGAGTGCGTTACGAGAAGCGTATGCCCGCCGGGCGGTTCGCGGTGATGCGACCGCTGGTGCGGGGAAGGACCGGGACCGGGTGGAGCGTGCGCGCGGGCAGCGCCTTGCGTCCGTGTTCGGGCATCTCATGCAGGCACTGGTACCCAGGCGAAGGGGGTGCACGACGTGCGGATCGATCTCAGGGGCCGTACGGCGCCGGTCACCGGCTCCGCCCGGGGCATCGGTGCGGCGATCGCCGCCGGGCCGGCGCGGGCGGGCGCCCGGGGCGCGGTCGACGGACGCTCCGCCGAGCGCGTGCGCGGCCGTGCCGCCGCCCTCGGGCGGGAGGTGCCCGGCGCCGACGTGGTGCCGGTCGCGGCGGACGTGACCACCGAGGCGGGTGCCGCGCAGGTCGCCGAGGCCCTGCCGCGGGTGGACGTCCTCGCCGCCGGCCTCGGTGTCTTCGGTTCCGCGCACCCGCCGGAGATCACCGACGACGAGTGGCGGCGCTGTTTCGAGGCGGACGTCCCCAGCCGCGGTGCGGCCGACCCGGCTCTTGCCTTCCTGCGCGAGCACCGGCCCGCGGTCGCTGCCGCAACGGCTGAGCGAGCCGGAGGAGATCGCCCACATGGTCGTCCACCCCGGCTCGGAGCAGGCCTCCGCGACGACGGGCGGGGCGCCGCGCGTCGACGGCGGCTGCGTGGACGCGCTCCTGCCCCGAGGACGTGTCCCGGGAGCGGGCGGTGATCAGCGGAGCAGCTGGACGAGGGCGACGGTGCCGATCGTGACGATGAGGGCGCGCAGCACCGCGGGGCTGAATCTGCGGCCGGCCTTCGCTCCGAGCTGGCCGCCCAGGGCGGATCCGGCCGCGATGAGCGCGACGGCCGTCCAGTCGAAGTCGGCGACGAAGAGGAAGAAGGCCGCGGCGACCGTGTTGACGATCGCGGAGAGCACGTTCTTGACGGCGTTGAGGCGTTGCAGCGGCTCGTCGAGGAGCAGGCCCATCAGGGACATGTAGATGATGCCCTGGGCGGCGGAGAAGTAGCCGCCGTAGACGCTGGCCAGGGTCAGGCCGGCGGACAGCGGCCATCCGCCGTCGCGGCGGGAGGGGTGTCCCTTCGCGCGGCGGCTGCGCACCTTCCTGCCGATCAGGGGCTGGAACGCGACGAGGACGAGGGCGAGCCCCACCAGGGTCGGCACGATGGTCTCGAACGCCTCGGCGGGCAGGGCCAGCAGGAGCGTCGCGCCGCAGAGCCCGCCCAGCGCGGCGCCGACCCCGAGCCTGCGGACGCGCCGGCCCTGGCCGGCGAGTTCCCGGCGGTAGCCGATGGCGCCGCTGACGGAGCCGGGGATCAGGCCGAGCGCGTTGGAGACCGTGGCGGTGACGGGGGACAGCCCGGTGGCGAGCAGCACGGGGAAGGTGACCAGCGTCCCCGAGCCGACGACCGCGTTCATGGTGCCGGCGCCGACGCCCGCCGCGAAGACGCCGAGCATCTCCGGCGGCGTCATGCCGTGGCTCCGGTCGCGTCGTCGCCGCCCGGTGACCGCCGGCGCGGACCGGGGCCCGAAGAAACGTCCATGGGAGGACGCTAGCCTCCGTACCCCCCGGCGATCACCGAAGGACCGGGAGACCCTGGCCACACCCGCGTGGACGCCGCTGCCCCGGGAGAGGGCGCCGGGTCCGTCCGGAACCGTTCCGGTGCGGTCACCGGGCCGGGGCCGAAGGAGCGGGCGGCCTCGGCGCGGAGCCGGAAACCCGGGCGGACGCCGGCGCGGGCGCACCCGGCGGTGACCCGCCCGGCCGGCCCGGCGCGAGGGCCAAAGGCAGCGTGCGGCAGCGCGAGGAAAGCGGCCCGGGCACGCCCCCGGTCACCGGGACCCGCACGCCGACCGGTCCACGGAGAAAGGGAGTTCGCTCGTCAGGCGGACCCCGGCGGCGGTGCCGTGCTGGCCCGCGGCACCAGCCGGGTCGGGACGAGCGTGGTACCCCGTTCCGGGCCGCCCCGGCGCATCTTGCTCAGCACCGCCTGCACGCAGAGCCGCCCCACCTCGGCGAAGTCCTGGTGGACGGTGGTCAGCGGGGGAAGGAAGGAGGACGCCTCGGGGATGTCGTCGAAGCCGATGACGCTGACGTCCTCGGGGACGCGCCGGCCGTGTTCGTGCAGGGCGCGCAACAGGCCCAGCGCCATCTGGTCGTTGGCGGCGAAGACGGCCGTGCACTCGTCCCGGGCCGCGAGTTCGAGGCCGGCCCGGTAGCCCGATTCCGCCGACCAGTCGCCCCGGACGAGGGGCGGCGGAACGCGTCCGGCCTCGAGGAGGGCGGCCCGCCAGGCGTCCGTGCGGCGCTGGGCCGCGAAGGACTCCTCGGGGCCGCCCAGGTGCCACACCGTGCGGTGCCCGAGGTCGAGCAGGTGCCGCACGGCGGCCCGGGTGCCCCCGGCCTGATCGGTGTCGACGACCGTGTAGTGGTTGCCGGCGTCGGAGTCGGCCACGACGAGCTGGACGTGCGGGGGCAGGGTGACCGTCGCCGCGTCCAGGAGGTGGACCTCCATGATGACGATCACGGCGTCGACGGCGAGTTCCTCCAGCCGGGAGAACGCGCCCTGCACCTCGTCCTGGGTCGGCACGGCGACCGGCAGCAGGGTCACGGCGTAGCCCTCGCGCGCGGCGGAGTTGGCGATCGCCTCCAGGGTGCGGACGTTGCCGGTGGTGGACAGGGTGAAGGTGATGACGCCGATGGTGCGGAACTCGCCACGCTTCAGGGCGCGGGCCGCGCTGTTGGGACGGTAGCCGAGCTCCTTCATCGCGGCCAGGACCTGACGGCGGGTCTCCTCGGTCACGCCCGCGTAGCCGTTGGACACACGGGAGACGGTCTGGGACGAGACCCCCGCCAGGCGGGCCACGTCGGCCATGGAGGCCGTGGTGCGGGCACGGATGCGCCGGAGCGCCGGAGCGCCGCCGGCCGTGTCCCGCGTGGCGTCGGCCGCTTCGGCCGTGGGGCCGGGCAGGTTCACCGGCGTTCTCCCCACCGTGTCCACTCGACGTCAGCCGCCTCTCTGTCGCTGCTCGCGTCACGGGTTCCCCCAGGGGACCCTTGACCGTCGTCCTCGGGGCAGTGTAGACATGCCGCCACCAGATGTTTACGTAAACATAACACTTCGACACTCCTGTCAAATGGCTGATGTTTGCGTAAACATCCAGTGCGGGAGGGGCCGTGACGCCCCGGCTCCAGGCCGGGACGAGCCACTGGCTCAGACATGCTGACGAGCGAGGAACGACATGACGACGCTGCAACCGCCGGTGGCCGCCGAGCCACGGCCGGCCCCGCCCCCGGCCAGACGGGACCGCCGCTCCTGGACGGGGTGGGGCTTCATCGGCCCCTTCGTGGCCGTGTTCGCCCTGGTCTTCCTGGCGCCGATCGTGTACTCGATCTATCTGAGCCTCTTCCGCGACCAGCTCATCGGCGGAACCACCTTCGTCGGCTTCGACAACTACGAACAGGCGCTCCAGGACGACCGGTTCTGGGCCGCCCTCGGCCGGGTCGCGCTCTTCCTGTGCATCCAGGTGCCGATCATGCTCGGCATCGCGCTGCTGGTGGCACTGGCCCTGGACAGCGGCCGGCTCTACGGCAAGAGCTTCTTCCGCATCACGATCTTCCTGCCCTACGCGGTGCCCGCCGTGGTCGCCACCCTCATGTGGGGCTTCATGTACGGCACCAAGTACGGCCTGGTCGGTGACTTCAACTCCGCCTTCGGCTGGTCCCTCCCCGACCCGCTCTCCCCCGACCTGGTGCTGGCCTCCATCGGCAACATCGTGACCTGGGAGTTCGTCGGGTACAACATGCTGATCTTCTACTCGGCGCTGCGGGTCATCCCGCACTCCCTGTACGAGGCGGCGGAGATCGACGGCGCCGGCCAGTGGCGGGTCGTCACCGCGATCAAACTGCCCGCCATCCGCGGCGCGCTGGTGATCGCGACGATCTTCTCCATCATCGGCAGCTTCCAGCTCTTCAACGAGCCGAACATCCTGCGCCCGCTGGCCCGCAACGCCATCACCACGGACTACACGCCGAACTTCTACACGTACTCGCTGTCCTTCAGCGGCCAGCAGCACAACTACTCCGCGACCGTGGCCATCATCATGGGCCTGATCACCATGGTGGTCGCCTACCTCGTGCAGCTGCGCGGCATGCGCAAGGGAGCGTGACCCGATGAGCACCCCTGTCACCACCTCCGTCCCCGCCGCCCCGGCCGAGGACTCCGGCCGCGCGAAGAGCGCCCCGCGCCTGCGCCGCGCCAAGGCCCACCGCCCCGGCAGACCCAAGCGCAGCAAGCTGCTGACCGCACTGACCTCGCTGGTGGTCCTCTACACCGTGGCCCCGCTGATCTGGCTGGCCGTCAACGCCACCAAGACGCAGTCGGGCCTGGGCGACTCCAACGGCCTGTGGTTCGCGGACGACTTCGCCCTGTGGGACAACATCCACGACACGTTCACGTACCACGACGGCGTCTTCACGCGCTGGCTGCTGAACACCCTGCTGTACGTGGTACTGGGCGCCGGCGGCGCCACCCTGCTGGCGGTCCTCGGCGGATACGCGCTGGCGAAGTTCGACTTCCCCGGCAAGCGCGGCATCTTCGCCACGGTCATCGGCGCGGTGGCGGTCCCGGGCACCGCGCTCGCCGTCCCCACCTTCCTGATGTTCAGCAAGATGGGCCTGACCGACACGCCCTGGGCGGTCGTCATCCCGTCGCTGGTGTCACCGTTCGGCCTCTACCTGATGTGGGTCTTCGCCACCGAGGCCATTCCCACCGAACTCTTGGAAGCCGCCCGGATGGACGGCGCGAGCGAGGCGCGCACCTTCTTCCAGGTCGCGCTCCCGTTGCTCGCCCCCGGCATCGTGACCGTGCTGCTGTTCACCACGGTCGCCACCTGGAACAACTACTTCCTGCCGCTGATCATGCTCAAGGACCCGGAGTGGTACCCCCTGACCCTGGGCCTGAGCGCGTGGAACTCCCAGGCGGAGACGGTCGGCGGCGAGGTGATCTTCAACCTGGTGATCACCGGTTCCCTCATCACCATCCTGCCGCTCATCGCGGCGTTCCTGTTCCTGCAGAAGTACTGGCAGTCGGGACTCGCCGCCGGAAGCGTCAAGGAGTGACACCCGCGGCCCACCGGCCGCCCCGGGCCCCACGTTCGCGTGACCCCCACCCGACCCCCACCCTCACCCGACCCACCCACGAAGAAGTGGAAGCACACTCATGCGCAGAAGGACCAGCCGCCTGCTGGGCGGCATCGCCCTCGTGACCTCCGTCGCCCTCGGCGCCACCGCCTGCGGCGGCTCGGACGACGGCTCGGGCACCGAGGCGGTCTCCGCCGAGGACATCCAGGCGGCTCTGGACAAGGGCGGCACGGTCACCGTCTGGTCGTGGGAGCCCACGCTGAAGACGGTCGCCGCCGACTTCCAGAAGAAGCACCCCAAGGTCAAGATCAACCTGGTCAGCGAGCGTTCCGGCGACAAGCACTACACCGCGCTGTCGAACGCCGTCTCCGCCGGCAAGGGCGTCCCGGACGTCGCCCAGCTCGAGTACTTCTCGGTCGGCCAGTACTCCCTCACCAAGGGCCTGACCGACCTGTCCGCCTACGGCGCGGACAAGCTGGCCTCCACGTACACGCCGGGCCCGTGGAACGCCGTCACCGAAGGCGACCAGGTCTACGGTCTGCCGATGGACTCCGGTCCGATGGCGCTCTTCTACAACAAGAAGATCTTCGACAAGTACGACGTCGCCGTCCCCACCACCTGGGACGAGTACCTGGACGCGGCCCGCAAGCTGCACAAGGCCGACCCCAAGGTCTACATCGCCAACGACACCGGCGACGCCGGCCTCACCACCAGCCTGCTCTGGCAGGCCGGTTCGCGGCCCTACAAGGTCGACGGCACCAATGTGAAGATCGACTTCGACGACGCGGGCGCCAAGAAGTACGAGGCCGTCTGGCAGAAGCTGATCGACGAGAAGCTGCTCGCGCCCGTCACCGGCTGGACCGACGACTGGTACAAGGGCCTCGGTGACGGCTCCATCGCCACCCTGGCCACCGGCGCCTGGATGCCGGCCAACTTCGAGTCCGGCGTGCCGAACGCCTCCGGCGACTGGCGCGCGGCCGCGCTGCCGGCCTGGACCGAGGGCGACAAGGCCAGCGCGGAGAACGGCGGCAGCGCGCTGACCGTGCCCGCCCTCGCCAAGAACAAGGAACTCGCCTACGCCTTCGTGGAGTACGCGAACTCCGGTGACGGTGTCGCCACCCGTGTGTCGGAGGGCGCCTTCCCCGCCACCAACGCGGAGCTGAAGTCCACCGAGTTCCTGAACAAGGAGTTCCCGTACTTCGGCGGTCAGAAGGCCAACGAGATCTTCGCCGCCTCCGCCGCCGACGTGGCCGACAACTGGTCGTACCTGCCCTTCCAGGCGTACGCCAACTCGATCTTCAACGACACGGTCGGCAAGGCCTACATCTCCGGTACCAAGCTGTCGGACGGCCTGAAGTCCTGGCAGGACGCCTCGGTGAAGTACGGCGAGGAGCAGGGCTTCACCGTCGAGAAGTAGTTCTCGGCACAGCAGTGACGAACGCCGGGCGGCGCGGCCTGCGGCCGCGCCGCCCCCGTGCACCACCTTCGGAAGGACCGCCATGATCTCCACCCTCCACTCCCGCACGTCGCGCGGAGCGGACGGCGACCCCGCCCCGCGACTGGCGTACGGCGCCGACTACAACCCCGAGCAGTGGCCCCGGGAGGTGTGGGAGGAGGACATCCGGCTGATGCGGGAGGCCGGCGTGAACGTCGTCTCCGTGGCGATCTTCTCCTGGGCCCGTCTCCAGCCGGGCCCCGACACCTGGGACTTCGGCTGGCTCGACGAGGTCATGGACCTGCTGCACGCGGGCGGGATCGGCGTCGACCTGGCCACCGCCACCGCCTCCCCGCCGCCGTGGCTGACCACGGCCCACCCGGAGATCCTCCCCGTCACCGCGAACGGCGAGACGGTGTGGCCGGGCGCCCGCCAGCACTGGCGGCCCACCTCTCCCGTCTTCCGCGAGCACGCCCTGCGCCTGGTCCGGAAGATCGCCGAGCGCTACCGGGAGCACCCGGCCCTCGTCGCCTGGCACGTCTCCAACGAGCTGGGCTGCCACAACGTCTACGACTACTCCGACGACGCGGCCCGCGCGTTCCGCGCCTGGCTGCGCGCCCGCTACGGCACGCTGGACGCCCTCAACCACGCCTGGGGCACCGCGTTCTGGTCGCAGCGCTACACCGACTGGGACCAGATCCTGCCGCCCCGGCTGGCCGCCTCGCACCCGAACCCCACGCAGCAGCTCGACTTCAAGCGGTTCTCCTCGGACGCCCTGAAGGACCACCTGGTCGCCGAGCGGGAGATCCTCAAGGAGCTCACCCCCGGCACCCCGGTCACCACGAACTTCATGGTGATGGGCAACACCAAGGGCATGGACTACGCGGACTGGGCCGACGAGGTCGACTTCGTCTCCAACGACCACTACGTCCACCCCGGCCCGCAGGACCGCGACGAGCTGTCCTTCTCCGCGAACCTGACCAGCGGCATCGCGTCCGGCCGGCCCTGGTTCCTGATGGAGCACTCCACCAGCGCCGTCAACTGGCAGCCTGTCAACGTGGCGAAGCGCCCCGGCGACCTGGAACGCGACGCCCTGCTGCACGTGGCGCACGGTGCGGACGCGGTCTGCTACTTCCAGTGGCGCCAGTCCGCGGCCGGCGCCGAGAAGTACCACTCGGCGATGGTCCCGCACGCCGGCGAGGACAGCGAGGTGTTCCGCGCGGTGGCCGGCCTCGGCGCCACACTCCGGGCCCTCGCGCCGGTGGCCGGTTCGCACCGCGAGACGGCCTCGGTCGGCATCCTCTTCGACTGGGCGTCGTGGTGGGCGAGCGAGCAGGACTCGCACCCCACCGCCCTGCTCTCCTACCGGCAGGAAGCGCTCGACTGGTACTCGGCGCTGCTCGCCCTCGGCATCCGCGCCGACCTGGTCACCACCCGCGCCGACCTCTCCCGCCACCAGGTGCTCATCGCGCCCGTGCTGCACGTGGTCCCCGCCCGACTCGCCAAGGAGCTCACCCGCTACGCCGAGCAGGGCGGGCACCTGGTCACCACCTACTTCTCCGGCGTCGTCGACGAGAACGACCACGTCTGGCTGGGCGGCTACCCGGGCGCCCTGCGCGAACTGCTCGGCATCCGCGTCGAGGAGTTCGGCCCGCTGCTCGGCGACGAGAGCGTGGAGCTGGACGGCTCCCTGACGGGCAGCCTGTGGACCGACCGGATCACCGTCACCGACGGCGACACCGAGGTCCTGGCCGCCTACCGCACCGGCGAGCAGGCGGGCAGGCCCGCCGTCACCCGGCGTCCGACCGGCGGGGGCTCCGCCGCGTACGTCTCCACCCGGCTCGGTGTCGAGGGGCTCACCTCGTTGCTGCCGCGGCTGCTGGGGCCGGCCGGCGTGGAGAGCGAACTCCCCGCCGAGGTGCGAGGACTCATCGAGCCGGTCGTACGCCGGGACGCCGAGAACCGGTTCCTGTTCCTGGTGAACCGGACCGACGACACCGTCGTGGTGCGCGGCCTCGACGGGGAGGCGCTCGTCGGCTCCACCGGCGCCGACGGCGCCCTCACGCTCGGGCCCCGCGCGGTCGCCGTACTGCGGCAGCCCGCCGCCTGACACCCCACGACTCCCCGGAACGGCACGCGTCCGTTCCGGGGGCCGTCCCCTCCCGCCGGCCGCCGCCGCGTCGGGAGGGGCCACCGAAGCGCGACCACACCTCACTGTTGGGAGCACACCGATGGCACGCCGCACCCGCAACAGACGGCTCCTCAGGGCCGCCGGGCTCACCGCAGCCCTGGCCACCGGGGCCGCCCTGATCCCCGGGCCGACGTCCGCCGCCCAGGCCGCGGACCTCCCCTCCGTCACCGTCCGGCCCGACCCCTCCTACCAGCAGGAGGAGTTCGAGGGCTGGGGCACCAGCCTCGTCTGGTTCGCCAACGCCACCGGCGACTACCCGCCGGAGATCCGCGAGAAGCTCGCGCGGCTGCTGTTCGGCGACGACGGCCTCGCCCTGAACATCGCCCGGTACAACATCGGCGGCGGCAACGCCCCGGACGTGAAGGACTACCTGCGCGCCGGCGGCGCGGTCGAGGGCTGGTGGAAGGCGCCCGCGGGCACCACCCGGGAGGACACCGACTGGTGGGACGCCGAGGACCCCACCGACTGGAACGAGAACGCCGACGCCACCCAGCGCTGGTGGGTGGACCGCATCAAGAAGGACATCACCCACTGGGAGACCTTCAGCAACTCCCCGCCCTGGTTCATGACGGTCAGCGGCTACGTGTCCGGTGGGTTCGACGCAGGCGCCGACCAGCTGAGGACCGAGTCGGTCGACGACTTCGCCGCCTACCTGGCGGGCGCCACCGAACGGCTGGAGAAGGCGCACGGCATCGAGGTCGACACCGTCGACCCCTTCAACGAGCCGAACACCAACTACTGGAGCACCCGCCTCGGCGCGGACGGCGAACCCGTCGGCGGACGCCAGGAGGGCGCCCACATCGGCCCCGGGCTCCAGGAGAAGGTGCTCCACGCGCTCGCCCCGGCGCTGAAGAAGGCGAAGACCAAGGCGGAGATCTCCGCCATGGACGAGACCAACCCGTCGATCTTCGCCCAGAACTGGAACGCCTACTCCCCCGAGACGCGTGACCTCGTCGGCCGGCTGAACGTCCACACCTACGGCACCGGTCAGCGCACCACCGTGCGCGACATCGCCAAGGCCGAGGACAAGCCGCTGTGGATGAGCGAGGTCGAGGGCGACTGGGGCGACGGACAGAGCTTCACGGACATGCGTCCCGGTCTCGGCCTCGCCCAGCGCATCGTCGACGACCTGCGTGAACTGGAGCCCCGCGCCTGGGTGTTCTGGCAGCCCGTCGAGGACCACGACAACATGAAGCCCGGCGGCGAGTCCGCCGCGGGCGGCAACTGGGGCGAGATCCAGCTCCCCTTCGGCTGCACCTCCGAGGACACTCTCGAGACCTGCCCGATCCACACGAACACCAAGTTCGACACCGCCCGCAACTTCACCCACTTCATCAAGCCGGGCGACCGGCTGATCAAGGTGGACGACACCTCCAGCGCGGCGGCGGTGACGAAGAACGGCAAGGGCGCCTCACTCGTCCACGTCAACGGCACCACCGAGGCCCGCAACGTCACCGTCGACCTGTCCAGGTTCCGCACCGTCGGCCGCGACGCGACCGTCACCCCCGTGGTGACCAGCGCCGACGGCAAGCTGAAGCGGCACCGGGCCGTCAAGGTCACCGACCGCGCGGCCACCTTCGCCGTACCCGCCCAGTCGGTGACGTCCTTCGAGATCAAGGGCGTCTCCGGCGTCGCGAAGGACGCCCCGCTGCTGCGCAAGGGCCACACCTACACCCTCACCGGCGTGCAGAGCGGCAAGGCGGTCACCGTCGCGGACGACGGCACGCACCTCGTGATCGGCTCCGGTGACGGCTCGGCCGCCCAGCGGTGGCGGCTGAGCGCGGTGCGTCCCGACGACGGCGTGCGGCAGCGCTACGAGTTCACCAGCCCGGTGGACGGCAGGCGTCTCGCCGTACGGGACGACGTGCCGGTGGCGGAGCCCGGCGCCGGCAAGCGGGACCCGGCCGCCGAGTGGATCATGTCGACCACGGGCGACGGCACCTGGACCCTGGTCAACGCGGCCACCGGACGGCTCCTCGAGGTCGGCGGACAGTCCACGCACGAGGGCGCCGCGGTCACGACGTGGCAGCCCAACTCCGGCGCCAATCAGCGCTGGACGGTCACCGACGTCACGGACTGACCGGTCCGCCCCGCCCGGCCGCACCACCGCCCCGTGGTGCGGCCGGTCCGTTTCCACGACACCCGTGGAGAACCCGTGGCACAGGACGACGGCGCCGAGCGCGAGGTACACCGCCGCATGGCGGCCCACGAGCTGTGCACCGACTCGGCGCCCGGTCTCGACCGCCTCGAGGAGGAGCGGCTGCGCGGCAAGGAGCTCGCCGCCGCCGGCGCGGTGGTCCTGCCCGGGGTGACCGTCGGGCGGGGCTCGGTCGGCGGCGCGGGCAGTGTGGTGACCGCCGACGTGCCGCCGATGACGGTCGTCGCCGGAACCCCGGCCCGCGTCCTGCGGCCGATCACCGACGCGGACCGGGGATGGACGTACCGGCCGCCCCGTACCGCGCGGGCCTGAGCACGTTCCGCCACGATCGTCCGGATGCGCGGCCGGGGGGTGACGGCCCGTCGGGTGCGCGTGAGGTGAACCGAGGACCCGCCACCGCGCTCGCCGCCCCGGCCCCGGCCCCGGCGTCCTCGGCACCGCCACGGCCGCCGACGCCGCACCCGCGGACGGGCTCCAGGTCCGTCGCGGGCCGGACGCGGACCGGCGCGTCGAGCCACACCTCCTGGAGCGCGGACCGGGCCGAAGGCCGCGGGCGCCTTCAGCGCACACGCGTCACGGCTCGACAGCCTCTTCCCCGAAGACCGCCCGCGCCGGCACCGCGTGGAGGTGCCACCAGGCCGTCAAGGTCTTCGGCCGAGCCCGTCGTGCACCGGGCCGGACGCCGCCGGTCCCGCGACGGGCCGACGGCGTCCGGCAGTCCGCCCGCGCGGGCTACCGGCGGCTGCGCACCAGCACGTACAGGAAGTACGGCGTTCCGATCACGGCCGTCATCAGGCCGGCGCCCAGTTGGGCGGGGGCGATCACGGTGCGGCCCACCAGGTCGGCCGTGCACACCAGGACGGCGCCGAGGAGCAGCGCGACCGGCAGGACGCGGGTGTGCCGCCGTCCGACGAGGGCGCGCGCCGCGTGCGGGGCGACCAGGCCGACGAAGCCGATGGTGCCCGCGGCGGCGACGGCGGTGGCACTGAGCAGCACGCTCAGGACGAGGAAGCCCAGTCTCCCGCGCGCCGGGTCGAGTCCGAGGAGCCGGGGGGTGTCCTCGTCGAGGGAGACCAGGTCGAGTTCCCGGTGCCGCACTCCGGCCACCGCGACGCCGACCGCGAGGACGACGGCGAGGGGGAGGACGTCGGGCAGGGTCCGGCCGTACGTGGAGCCCGACAGCCAGGTGAGGGCCTTGGTCGCGTTGAACGGATCGGTGAGCACGATCAGCAGGCTGATCAGGGCCGTCGTGGCGGTCGCGGCGCCGATGCCGACGAGCACCAGCCGGTTCTGCCGGTAGCCGCCGCGCGCGGCGAGGCCGAACACGACGACCGCGGTGACCGCGGATCCGGCGAAGGCCGCCCCGGCGACGCCCCAGCCCCCGGCGACGGGGACCGTCGTCACGAGGATCACGGCGCCGAGCGCGCCGCCGCCGGAGACGCCGAGGACGGCGGGTTCCGCCAGCGGGTTGCGGGTGACGGCCTGCACCAGGGTGCCGGCCAGTGCGAGCGCCGCTCCGGCGAGGAGCGCGGCGGACACCCGGGGCACACGGGTGTCCAGGACGAAGGAGACGGTCCTGCCCGCCCTGCCCTGCGCCCAGTTGGCCACGTCGCCCAGCAGCAGCTTGCTGTCGCCCAGCAGGACGGCGGCGACGGTGACGCCGGCCAGGACGACCGTCAGCACGGTGAGCGTGGTGAGGAAGACGGCGCGGCTGCGGATGCGCAGCCTGTCCGGCGCGGCGGCACCGGCGGTGTCGCGGAGCCGGGCCGCCATCACCACCAGGAACGTCGCGCCGACGAGGCTGGTGACCACGCCGGTGGGCACCGCGACGGCGGTGTCCGCGTCGACGAACGCGCGCAGCAGCACGTCCGCCCCGAGCACCAGCGCGGCGCCGACGAGGCCCGCGACCGGCACGCCCGCCCGCAGCCGCCGCAGCCCACGGGCCCGGCGGGCGAGCGGGCGGGCGAGGGCCGGGGCGCACAGGCCGACGAAGCCGATCGGGCCGGCCAGGGTGACGGCCGCCGCGGAGAGCAGGGTCGCCAGGACGACGGCCGTGACGCGGGTGGCCCGCACCGGGACGCCGAGTCCGCGGGCCGCGTCGTCGCCGAGGGCGAGGGCGTCGACCCGGCGGGCGATGAGCAGCAGACCGGTGAGTGCGACGACGGCGACGGGCAGCATCTGAAGGACGCCGTCGAAGCCGTTCTGGCCGATGTTGCCCTGGTTCCACTGGTAGAGGCCCTCGGTCTGCCGCGGGAACAGCAGGAGCAGCCCCTCGGTGACGGCGGTGAGCCCGAGGGCGAGCGCGGTGCCGGCGAGCACCAGCCGTACGGTGCCGGCGCCGAGCCCCGACAGTCCGAGGACGACGGCCGCCGCCGCGAGTCCGCCGGCGAAGGCGATGCCCGAGGAGGCGAGCAGCGGCAGGGACACACCGGTGACGGCGGCGACGCCGAGGGCGAAGTAGGAGCCCGCGTTGACGGCGAGGGTGTCCGGGGAGGCCAGGACGTTGCGGCTGACGGCCTGCAGGGCGACGCCGGCCGCGCCGAGGGCCGCGCCCACGAGGAGTCCGGCGGTCATGCGGGGCAGCCGTGAGGCGATGACGACGGACGCGTCGGCCGGGTCGGCCCGTCCGGTGAGGGCCTTGAGGACCTCGGCCGGGCCGACCGCGGCGGTGCCCTGGGTGATGTCGACGACGGCGAGGGCGGCGACCAGGAGCACGAGCGCGCTCGTCACCGCGGCCGCGCCCGCCCGGGACGACACCGTCGCCGGACGGGCGGTGGGAGTGGTGGCGGTGACGGCCATCGCGCTACTTCGTCAGCGAGGCGACGAGGGAGTCGGCGTACGCCTCCATCGAGCCGGTGCCGCCGAACATCCAGATGCCGTCGTCCAGCCGGTGGACGTCGCCGGACTTCACGAACGGCAGGGACTTCCACACCGAGTTGTCGGCGAGCTCCTTGCCGAAGGGGTCGCTGGCGGCGTCGCCGTCGTTGCCGATGTAGGCGAAGTTCACCTTGCCCAGGTCGGTCAGCCCCTCGACGTCGGTGGCGGCCAGGCCGTAGGCCTCGTCGCCCTTCTGCTTCCAGGCGTTCCTCAGTCCGAGCCGCTCGTTGACGGCGCCGATCAGCGAACCGGAGGTGTAGGGGCGCAGGGAGACCTGGTTGGAGGCGACGTAGCCGTCGGCGAAGGCGATCTCCGCGCCGTCCAGACCGGCGTCGGCGAGGGCCTTCTTCCCCTCGGCGAGCTTGGCGTCGAAGTCCTTCTTCAGCGTGGCCGCGCGCTCGGTGGTGCCGGTGGCCTCGGCGATGAGGTCGACGTTCTTCAGCAGCTGCCCGATCGGGTCGGCGGCGTCGGCGGACTTCACCTCCAGGACCGGGGCGACCTTGCGCAACTGCTTGACGGCGTCGGGCTGCAGGTCGGTGGTGGCCACGATCAGATCGGGCTCGAGCGAGGCGATGGTGTCCATGCTGGGCTCGCCGCGGGTGCCGATGTCCGTGGGCTCGTTCTTGAGCGGGACGGCGGCGTCCCAGGTGGTGTAGCCCTTGACGTCGGCGACGCCCACCGGGTCGACGCCGAGGGAGACCAAGTGCTCGACGACGTTCCACTCGGTGCCGACGACCTTCTCGGCGGGGCCGTCGAGTTCCACCTTCGCGCCGGTGGCATCGGTGAGGGTGATGGCCTGCGCGGACTCCTTGGCGCCGGCGTCGTCGGCGGCGGGTTCGGTGGTGCCGCAGGCCGCCAGCAGGAGAGCGGCGGCGGTGGCCAGGGGCGCGGTGAGCAGGAGGCGTCTCATGAGGTGGTGCCGAGCCTTTCGCTTCGGGTGTGGTGACGGCCGAGGGCGCGGGTGCGCAGCCGGCCGGTGAGGGGGTCGGTGTCGACCTCGATCCGGATGCCGTAGACCTCGGTCAGGCGCTGCGGGGTGAGGACGTCCTCGGGCGGGCCCTCGGCGACGACGCGTCCGGCCGCGAGGAGCACGATCCGGTCGGCGACGGCCGCCGCCTGGTCGAGGTCGTGCAGGACGACGCCGACGGCGATGCCGTGCTCGTCGGCCAGGTCGCGCATGAGGTCGAGGAGTTCGACCTGGTAGCGCAGGTCGAGGTAGGTGGTCGGTTCGTCGAGGAGGAGGACGCCGGTCTCCTGGGCGAGACAGCCGGCCAGCCACACGCGCTGGAGCTGTCCTCCGGAGAGGTGTTCGGCGCCGCGGTCGGCGAGTTCGGCGACGCCGGTGAGGGCGAGGGCGCGGTCCACGGCGGCGCGGCCGCCGGGGTCCGCGCCGCCCCACCGTCCCCGGTGCGGGTAGCGGCCGAACTCGACGACGTCCCGCACGCTGAGACCGCTGGGGGTGGGGCGTCCCTGGAGCAGCAGGGCGACGCGGCGGGAGAACTCCCGGGGGCCGAGGGCCAGTGCGTCGGTTCCGGCGTCGATCGTGAGCGTGGCGCTCCGCGGCCGTTGCAGCCGGGCGACGGTGCGCAGCAGGGTCGACTTGCCGCTGCCGTTCGGGCCCACCAGGGCGGTCACTTCGCCGGGCCGCAGGGTCAGCGCCGCGTCGTGCACGACGTCGGCGCCGTCGTACGCCACGGTCACGTCGGTGGCCGACAGTTGATGGCCGCGCGGGCCCGGGGCCGCCTCTTCAGCAGGAATCACGAGGCAAGGTTAGCCTACCCTTAATTTCCGTTACCGGGGGGTGACCTGGGAGGAAGCCGGAACGGGTTGCTGCCGCTCCGTCAGAAGGCGTAGCGGATATCGAGCCACGGCGCGCACCGGGCGACCAGTTCCCGCAGGTCGGCGAGGGCCCGGCGCTTGATGTCGGCGCGGTAGCGGAGGTTGAGGGCGCCGTTCTGGGAGCGTTTGGTCTCCTGCGCGGCGGGCTGCCACAGCACGTCCTCGCCGCGCGGGTGCCAGCGGAGGTTGACCTCGTGCAGGTCCGCGTTGTGGGTGAGCATGATGACCTCGGCGCGGGCCTGCCGCTTCACGCGCGGCGGCAGTACGTCGTCCATGTGCCGCAGCAGTTCGGCCCAGGCGTCCTGCCAGCCGGGGCGGACGACGACGGGCGAGAGGTTGAAGTGCACCTCGTACCCGGCGTCGAGGAAGTCCGCGGCGGCGGCGATCCGCCGGTCGACCGGGCTGGTGCGCAGGTCCAGCAGGCGTGAGTCGTCGGCCGGCATCACCGAGAACCGGATGCGGGTGCGGCCGCGCGGGTCGAGCTCCAGCAGGTCGGGGTTGACGAACTTGGTCGCGAAGGACGCCTTCGCGGTGGGCCAGTCGCGGAAGGCGCGCACCAGGTCGGCGGTGTTGTCGCAGACGAGGGCGTCGACGGAGCAGTCGCCGTTCTCCCCGATGTCGTACACCCAGGCCCCGGGGTCGCACTGGTTGGGCTCCGTCTTGGGGCCCTGGGCGGCGACGTGGCGGCCGAGGTGGGCGATGATCCGGTCGATGTTGGTGAAGAGGGTGATCGGGTTGGCGAAGCCCTTGCGGCGGGGCACGTAGCAGTACACGCAGGACAGGGCGCAGCCGTTGGACGGGCCGGGGGCGATCCAGTCGGCGGAGCGGCCGTTGGGGCGCGTGGTGAGTGTCTTCTTCACGCCCAGGACGAGGGTCTCGCGCTTGATCCGCATCCAGCGGTCGGCGCTGCCCTCGTTGCCGTGCAGTTCGGGGACGCGCCAGTGGGAGTCCGTCTCGATCAGCCGGGCTCCGGGGAACCGGGCGAGGACCTGCCGCCCGCGGGGCGAGGCGGCGGCGGCCGGTTCGGCGTGGATCTCCCGGATCGCGAGAAGCCGGCGCGCCTGCGCGGAGTCCCGGAAGGCGGGAGCGGACGGCGCCGGCTCGGCCGCCGGCGGCGCCGGCAACGCGTCGAGGCCGAAGAGCGGCTCCTGCGGGCCGTGGGGCGGGGAGGGGTGGTGGCGCATGTCCTGACCGGCTTCTCGGGCGGGGAGGCGGTACGGGTGCCCGCCGGCCGGTTCCGTCGGAATCCGGCCGTCCCCCCACTGTACGGTGACGGGACGGCACACCGCGGCCGACCGGACCGCGGCTCGTCCGGCGCCGCGGCCGGACGGGCGACGGGTGGCACGCACCTCGCCGCCACCGGGTCCGAGGCGGCCGCCGCACACCCGCCGACAACCGTCCGGCCACCCCCACGACCGCGCGGACACCCAGGGCGGAGGCACTCACCACCACCAGCCCGAACCGATCACCACACACCCGCCGACAACCGTCCGGCCACCCCCACGACCGCGCGGACGGACGGGCAGGGCGGCCGGCAGCGCCTGGTGCCATCGGGGCCGCTCGTGCGGCCGGCCGCTCTCACGCACCGCCGCACGGGCTCCGACGGCGCGCCGAGGGTCCGGCCCGGCCGCCGGGGACCCACCGGCGCCGGTCCGCTCCCCCGGCGGCCGGGGCGAGCCGGTCGCCGGGGGCCGAGCGCGGCCGGGGCCGGGGTGTCAGGCCCGGGCCGTGAAGCGTTCCCAGACGCGGTGCGAGCCCAGCAGCTCGCGGACCTGCCCGAGGACGGCGGAGCCGGAGTCGCCGACCACGACGCCGGGGGCGTCGGTGGGGACGCCGGACGCTTCCAGGGCCGCCTCGCCGCCCGCCCACGCGCCGATCGCCTTGCCGTGCCGGAACGCCTCGGCCAGCAGCATCCCGATCCGCGGATCGGTCGCCGTCCGCTGCGCGGCGGACGGCGCGCCCTTGCCGTCGCGCGCGCCGGGCAGGTCGTCGCCCATGGCCGGCGCCCCGGCCAGCAGTACGGCGTCGAACTCGACGGAGCGCGCGGTGACGTAGCTGCGCTGGACGGTCAGGGCCGAGTCGCCCGAGCCGAGCGTGCCGCCGGCCGGCGCCACGACCAGCGGGACCATGCCCGCCTCGAGCACCGCGTCGCGCACCGCGTGGACGCCTTCGAGGTCGCCGTCCGGGCCGGCGACGATGCCGATGACACGGCCGTCCACCGGCCAGGTCCCTCCGATCTGCGAGAGGGCCGGGCTCGGTTCGACGTCGGCGAGCGGGACGGTGGGCTCGGGCGCGGGCAGACCGAGGCCCTCGGCGACGCCGGCGCACAGTTCGGGGTCGATGTTGGCCAGGACCTGGAGGGTCCGCACCCTGATGGCCTCTTCGTAGCACTTGCCCAGCTCGAAGGTATACGCGCCGATGATGTGCTCGCGCTCCACCGGGCTCATGCTCAGCCAGAACCGGCGGGGCTGGCTGAAGTGGTCCGCGAACGACTCCGGCGCCTCGCGCACCTTCCGCCCCTCCGGGACGGTCACCGGCGTCTCGATGAACGCGCTCATGTCCGCGCCCGCGGTGAACGGGCAGCCGCCGTCGAGGGAGTTGGGCCGGTAGGGGGCCACGCCCCGGTGCACGGCGGTCTGGTGCATGCCGTCGCGCAGCATGTCGTTGACCGGGGCGTGGGGGCGGTTGATCGGCAGCTGCGGGAAGTTGGGGCCGCCCAGGCGCGTGATCTGGGTGTCCAGGTACGAGAACAGCCGTCCCGCGAGCAGCGGGTCGTCGGTGACGTCGATACCGGGCACGAGGTGACCGACGTGGAAGGCGACCTGCTCCGTCTCGGCGAAGAAGTTGGACGGGTTCCGGTTGAGGGTCATCAGCCCGATCGGCTGCACCGGGGCGAGCTCCTCGGGCACGATGTTCGTCGGGTCCAGCAGGTCGATGCCCTCGAAGGTCTGCTCCGGGGTGTCGGGGAAGGTCTGGATGCCCAGCTCCCACTGCGGATGGGCGCCCGCCTCGATGGCGTCGGCGAGGTCCCGGCGGTGGAAGTCCGGGTCGACGCCGTTGATCGTCAGCGCCTCGTCCCACACCAGGGAGTGCACGCCCAGCTTGGGCTTCCAGTGGAACTTCACCAGGGTCGTGCCGCCCTCGGCGTTCACCAGCCGGAAGGTGTGGACGCCGAAGCCCTCCATCATGCGGTAGGAGCGCGGGATGCCGCGGTCGCCCATGAAGAAGATGGTGTGGTGGGTCGCCTCGGTGTGCAGCGAGACGAAGTCCCAGAAGGTGTCGTGCGCGCTCTGCGCCTGCGGGATCTCCCGGTCCGGGTGCGGCTTCGCGGCGTGGATGACGTCGGGGAACTTGATGGCGTCCTGGATGAAGAAGACCGGGATGTTGTTGCCGACCAGGTCGAAGACACCCTCGCTGGTGTAGAACTTCGTGGCGAAACCGCGGGTGTCGCGCACGGTGTCGGCGGACCCCCGTGAGCCGACCACGGTGGAGAACCGCACGAACACCGGCGTCTCGACGTCCGGGGCGAGGAACCCCGCCTTGGTCACGGAGGCCGCCGTGCCGTAGCTCTGGAAGACCCCGTGCGCGCCCGCGCCGCGGGCGTGGACCACACGCTCCGGGATGCGCTCGTGGTCGAAGTGCATGATCTTCTCGCGCAGGTGGTGGTCCTGGAGCAGTACGGGACCGCGCGGACCCGCCTTGAGCGAGTGGTCGGTGTCGTACAGCCGGGTGCCCTGCGCGTTGGTCAGATAGCTCCCGGACTGCGCCACCCTGGCCTGGTCGGCGCCGGTGGGCTGGCCGGTGGGCGACACGGTGGCCGGGCCGCTCTGGTCCGGCTTCGGCGGCAACGGCTCACGGGGCTCGGTCGGCTCCGCCACGGACGGCGGCTGGGGGCCGGGCCGTCCGGGAATGCCGTCGGCCGGGGCCGATCCGTCGTCCTGCAGCTTCTCGGTGATCTTCTTCGCTGCCCGCTTGACGGGGTTGGCCTCGCTCATGGGGGTGACACTCCTCCGCTTCAGACCGGCCACGGACGGGTGGCCGTACGTTCGGTTGCCGACTGCGAGCGATCCGGGGGCAAAAGGATCGAAAAGGGCATCGGGTGCCGTCAACGTCTCACGGCGGTCACGCCCGCGCAGCGGACGTCCGCCGATGGGGTGAAATCCCCGCCCCGGAACGCCACGCCCCGCGCCTCGCACACCCGTCCCCCTCTCCGCTCCTCCCCGCCTGATCCGACCGCCCCGCCCGCGTACCCCCGGCCCGGCGGTCAAGGCATGCGGATTCGGCCCGGCATGTCACCCCGCCGGCGGGCGCCCGCCCACCCCTTCCCGTCCGGGGACTCGTCCGCGCGATGTCCCACTACGTGAATCACCTCCTGAACCAAGCGGTCGCGGGGCCGCCTTTCAGTCCTCCGGCACGCCCTCACGCACGGAGCACACGGGCGCCCCCGCCTCCGACGGCGACGCCGGCACCCGCCGGTCGAGCCGGGCCTCGGACCCGCGGTGGGCGCGGGTCGGCCCGGGCGCGGTGCGCGACCTGTGCGCGGTGGACCTCGACCGGGAGGCCGCCTGCGCCGAGGACTTCCGGATCGAGGTCTCCGCCGGCGGTCGGGGCCGGACCACGCTCGAGTCCGTCATCGGCGCCACCCGGGGCCCGGGCCTCCTACGAGGTGAGCGGCTCGGGCGGGCACGTCCGCGTCCTCGGCACGGCCCGCGGAGCGTGACGGCTCCCCGCGCCGGATTCAGAACAGCTGCCCCTGCTCGGTGGGGGCGGTCCGGCGCGGGGTGCGGCGCGGACCGGGTTCCCGCGCCGGGGTCTCCTCCCCGAACAGCGGCGCCGTGCCGTACTCGTCCGGCTCGGCCGGCACCACGACGGGGCCGGTCCCCACGTTGAGGTACAGCGGGGCGTCGAGATCGAAGTCCCCGGGCGTCATGTCCGTCCAGTCGCGTTCCCGACGCTCACTCACCGACGCTCCGCTCCCCGTCCATTCGGCCAGGTTATCGGTCGTCCGGTGCCCCGGGAACGGTACGCTGCGCGGTGCCGCCCGACAGAGAGACGTAGGTCACACTTCCGTTCCGGTCACACGAAGTGGAGCCCGTCCGTCAGTGCTGCGTAACCGCAAGAACCGACCAGGAGATCATCATGGAAGCGCGCATCGACTTCTTCGCCAACCCCGTCGGGGCCAAGGTGCTGAGGCACATCAACTCGGCGGGCAGGGCGGTGACGGACTCCGGGCTGCCGCACGCCACCCAGGAGCTGGTGAAGATCCGCGCCAGCCAGATCAACGGCTGCGGCTTCTGCACCGACATGCACACCAAGGACGCCGCCGCGGCCGGGGAGACGTCGGTCCGGCTCCATCTGGTCGCCGCCTGGCGGGAGGCCACCGTCTTCACCGAGGCGGAGCGGGCCGCGCTGGAACTGGCGGAGCAGGGCACCCGGCTCGCCGACGCGGCCGGCGGCGTCAGCGACGAGGTCTGGGCGAACGCTGCCAAGCACTACGACGACGACCAGCTCGCCGCGCTGATCTCGCTGATCGCGGTCATCAACGCCTACAACCGCATCAACGTCATCAACCAGCAGCCCGCCGGCGGCTACCGGCCCGGCCAGTTCGGCTGACCGAACGCGCCCGCCCCGGCCCCCGGTGGGCCGGGGCGGGCGTCCGGTCAGGCTTGCGCGCGCTTCGGCAGACGCCAGCCGGGCCGCGGGAAGTGACAGGTGTAGCCGTCCGGGTAGCGCTGGAGGTAGTCCTGGTGCTCCGGCTCGGCCTCCCAGAACGGGCCGGCCGGCACGACCTCGGTCACCACGGGGCCCGGCCACAGCCCCGAGGCGTTCACATCGGCGATCGTCTCCTCGGCGACGCGCTTCTGCTCGTCGTCGACGTAGAAGATGGCGGAGCGGTAGCTCGTCCCGATGTCGTTGCCCTGCCGGTTCTTCGTGCTCGGGTCGTGGATCTGGAAGAAGTACTCCAGGATCGTGCGGTAGTCGGTGACGGCGGGGTCATAGGTGATCTCGATCGACTCGGCATGGGTGCCGTGGTCGCGGTAGGTCGCGTTCGGCACGTCACCGCCGCTGTAGCCCACCCGCGTGGTCAGTACGCCCGGGAACGTGCGGATCAGCTCCTGCATGCCCCAGAAGCAGCCGCCCGCGAGCAGCGCCCTCTCCTCGTTCGTCGTCATCTTCGTCTCGCCCTTCTCCCACGTGTCCTGCGGCGTCCACCAGTGAGAACCGCACCGGCGACCCCATTGTTCCGGTTGTGCCGCCGCCTTCGGACAGCGGGCCGGGCAGCGGTCCACCGGCGCGTTCGCGCCCGTCCGGGTACGGCTCGTCCGCGACCGCACCGGGCGGGCGGCCACCCCGCACGAGGGCGGACGCGGACCGTTCCCCGTCGTGCGGTCCGCCGGACGCCGGGGCGCGCGGTGCACGGCGGACGGCGAGGTCGTCCGGACGGAACAGCCCTCCTCGGCCGGGAACGGCGAGTGGGCCGCGGGCCCGGCGGGCTCAGGCGAGCAGCGAGATGCGGGCCGTGATGCTCTTGCCGGCCGGCTCCTGGCGTACGTCCAGGGCCTGGGCGACGGCCATCACGATCTCCAGTCCGTGCTGGCCCACCCGGCCGGGGTCCGCGTTCCGGGCCACCGGCGGCTCGGGGTTGCCGTCCCGGACCACCACCTCGACGGCGTCGCCGGCCACCCGCAGGTCGAGGCCGACGGGACCCGGGGCGTACTTGCGGGCGTTGGTGACCAGCTCGCTGACCACGAGCTGGGTGATCTCCACCGCGCGGGCCGACACCGCCAGGCCGTCCTCCGCCCGTGCCCGGGTCAGGAACGCGGCGGCGAGGTGGCGCGCCTGGGCTATCCAGGCGCCGTCCTCGTCCAGGGTGTACGAAGCCCGCAGCCGTGGCGCCCCTGGCACCGTGTCCCCCTCGTCGACTGGAACTGGTTCCATCCGGTCCGCCCTCACTCACCGATCACACCGCGCGACTACCCGCGTCGCTCCCCCGCACGCCACCGAAGTGTGACAGGTGCCTCCGACATCTCAGCCCGCCAGGTGCCGTTCCAGCCAGTCGGCGGCGGTCCGGCGGAACAGGCGCCGGTTGTCGGAGCGGCGGAAGTCGTGGCCCTCGTGGCGCAGCAGGAGGCGTTCCGCTTCCAGTCCGCGCTCCCTGGCGGCCCGGACGAACTGCTCGGACTCCCCCGGAGGCACGTTGGTGTCGTGCTCGCCGTGCACGGCGAGGACCGGGACCCGCAGGGCGTCGATCCGGCTCATCGGCGACAGCGCGCGCAGCAGTTCCCGGTCGTGTTCCGGGTGGCCGTACTTGTGGGCGGCGGACTGCGCGATCCAGGGCTCGGTCCCGGCGAAGAAGGTGGTGAGGTCCGACATGCCGCAGACCGCCACACCGGTGCGGAACAGGTCCGGGTGCCACACCAGGGACGCCATCACCAGGTAGCCGCCGTACGACCGGCCCATCACGGCCATCCGCCGGGGATCCGCGAGGCCCCGCACCATCACGTGCGCCGCGCAGTCCGCGACGTCGTTGATCGCGTCGAAGCGCCCCGTGCCCAGGTCGGCGTCGACGAAGGAGCGGCCGTGGCCGGAGGAGCCGCGGACGTCGGGCGCGAAGACGTCCAGTCCCCTGCCGAGCAGTTCGAGGTAGAGCGGGTCGAGCACCGGGCGTTCCTGTTCCTCCGGCCCGCCGTGCAGGTGCAGGACGCACGGTGCCGGTTCGCCGGGCGAGCGGCCCGGGGCACGGTAGTACCAGCCGCCCAGGACGAGGCCGTCGCGGGCCACGGGGCTCATGGGCATCGGGCGCGCCGGCGTGCGGCCTTCGGGGAACGCGTCCTCGTCGCGCGAGGACCACGGGGTGCGCAGGGGCAGTCCGTGCGGCAGCCACCACACTCCGGGGTGGCGCCGGGATCCGGACAGCGCGACGACGGGGGTGTCGGGGTCGGCGGTGGGCGCGATGCGCGTGACCACCTCGTGGGGCAGGCCGACGGCCCGTGCGGCGCCGGCGGAGGCGGGCCGGGACGACGGGGCGCCGGCCGGGAGGTCGGGCGACCGGGCGGCGGTCAGCTCGGTCACCTCCAGTTCGCTGACCCCGCGCACGTTCCACGCCAGCACCGCGCTGCGCCCGTCGCGCCCCAGGGCGAGCAGCTCCAGGCCGCAGTCGGGGCGCTGGGCTGCCACCGTGGTGCCGAGCAGGTGTCCCCGCGGATCGAGGTGCGCGGCGACGAGGGCGGCGTGTTCGCGGTCGCCGTCGCTGCGCAGCCACACGGTGCCGGCGTCCGGTGAGAAGCCGCCGATCCACGGGTCGCCGTCGGCGACCGGCAGCGCACAGGTCACCACGCGGTCGCCGGTGCGGACGACGAGGGCCTCGCGGCGCCCGCGGGGACCCCGGTACACCAGGGCGAGCCTGCCGTCCCGGCTGAGGTCGCACACCCGCTGGTTGGCCGCGCCGCGTTCGCTCGCCAGCAGCACGGGGGCGCTCATGCCCTCGGGGTCGACGAGATAGGCGGACAGGGCCCTCGGTTCCGGTTCCCCGGCGGACGTCGTCCGGTCGCCGTCGCCGGCCCCCGTGGTGGGTCCGGGCCGTGGTGCGCCGGGTTCCAGCAGCACGGCCCGGCCGTCGCGGCCCGCCCGGGCGGGGCGGGAGACGCCGTCCGCCCCGGGGTGGGCGGCGAAGGGCCGCCCGGGCGGGGCGGAATCGGTGACGGTCACCGCGACCGCCGAGCCGTCGTGCTGCCAGCAGCCCAGGCGTGCGGAGGTGCCCGGTTCACCGCCGGCCAGCAGGCGCCGCCCGGTGCCGTCGGGGCGTACGCACAGGACGCTGGTGAGCTCGCCGCCGTCCGGCGCCACGGTGTAGGCGATCCAGCGCCCGTCCGGGGACCAGGACACCTCCGTGACCGGATCGGGGCCGGCGTCGAGCCGGCGCACCTCCTCGCCGGCCACGGGGGCGGTCCACAGCTGCGGCACCCCGGCCCGGTCGCAGACGAAGGCGACGTGCCCGCCGCCGGGGTCGACCGAGGGGTACCAGCAGCCGTGGACGGCCGGGGGCGGTACGTCGTACGGCGTCGAGGTGTCGGCGAGCGGGGCGGGCGCGGGTGCGGGAAGCGCCCGCGTGGTGGCGTCGGTGCGCGTCTCCATGGGCGTCAGCGGATCCCGTGCGTCTGCAGCCATGTCTCCAGCAGCGCGATCTGCCACAGCGTGTTCGCCCCTCGCCTGGTCCGGTGCGCGTTGGGTGCGGCGAGCAGCTCGGCGACGTACTCCTCGCGGAAGACGCCGCGGGCCCTGGCCTCGGGAGCGGTGAGGGTCTCGCGGACCCGCTGGAGGACGGGCCCGGCCATGTGCTTGATCGCCGGGACGGGGAAGTAGCCCTTGGGCCGGTCGACGACCCGGCGCGGCAGGACCTTGCGGCCGGCGGCCTTCAGGACGCCCTTGCCGCCGTCCGCGAGCTTCAGCTCGGGCGGGCAGGCCGCGGCCAGTTCGACCAGCTCGTGGTCGAGGAACGGCACCCTGGCCTCCAGGCCCCAGTCCATCGTCATGTTGTCGACCCGCTTGACCGGGTCGTCGACCATCATCACGAGCGTGTCGAGGCGGAGATCGGCGTCGAGCGCCGTCTCGGCGCCCTGGGCCGCCATGTGCGCGCGCACGAACTCGGCGGAGACGTCGCGGCCGGGCAGCAGGTCCGGGTGGACCATGGCCTCGAGATCGGCGTGCGAGCGGTCGAAGTAGGTGTCGATGTACGCCTCGGCGGCGCGCGGGCGCGGCACGTCCGCCATCCGCGCGTACCAGTCGTACCCGGCGAACACCTCGTCGGCGCCCTGGCCGCTCTGCACGACCTTGACCTCCTTGGCCACCTGCTCGGACAGCAGGTGGAAGGCCACCACGTCATGGCTCATCATGGGCTCGCTCATGGCCCGGACGGCCCCGTCCAGGGCGCCGGCGACCCGGTCGGAGGGAACCATCAGCTGGTGGTGGCGGGTGTCGAAGTGCCGGGCCACGAGGTCGGAGTAGGAGAACTCGTCGCCCTCCTCGTCGCCCTCGGACTCGAAGCCGACGCTGAAGGTCGCGAGGTCCTGCTGGCCCTCGCCGGCCAGCAGGGCCACGATCAGGCTGGAGTCCAGACCGCCCGAGAGCAGCACTCCGACCGGCACGTCGGCGACCATGCGGCGGCGTACGGCGGTGCGCAGGGCGTCCAGCACGGCGTCGGTCCAGTCGTCGGCGCCGAGGCCGGCGTGCTCGGGACGGCGGGTGTGGACGGGATGCCAGTAGCGGTGATCACGGTGGGTGCCGTCGGGCTCGACGATCCGCACCGTGGCCGGGGGCAGCTTGCGCACGCCCTTGAGGACGGTGTGGGGCGCGGCGACGGTGGCGTGCCAGCTGAGGTACTGGTGCAGGGCGACGGGATCCAGCGAGGTGTCGACGCCACCGGCCGCGAGCAGCGCGGGCAGGGAGGAGGCGAACCGCAGGCGTTCGGTCGTGCCGGACAGGTAGAGCGGCTTGACGCCCAGCCGGTCGCGTGCCAGGACGACACGCCCGGTGTCCTGCTCGACGATCACGAAGGCGAACATGCCGTGGAAGCGCTCGACGCAGTCGGTGCCCCACTGCAGGTAGGCCTTGAGCACCACCTCGGTGTCGGACTGCGAGAAGAAGCGGTGGCCGAGCGCGTGCAGTTCGTCCCGCAGCTCGCGGTAGTTGTACACGCAGCCGTTGAAGACCCCGGCGAGACGGGCACGCGGGTCGGTCATGGGCTGGGCGCCGCTGTCCGACAGGTCGATGATCTTCAGTCGGCGGTGTCCGAGGGCCACGGGCCCCTGGGACCACAGGCCGCGTCCGTCGGGGCCGCGCGGTGCCAGGCGGTCGGTCATGCGCTCCAGCGCCGCGATGTCCGGCTGCCCGCCGTCGAACCGGATCTCCCCGCAGAGGCCGCACATCAGTGGTCCCTCCTTTCCCTCGGGTACCGGTCCTGGGGCGGGGGCGAAGGGACGTGCGTACTGCTGGACATGACGGTGTGACCCTCTCCTTGGTCAGGGGGTTGCGGATGCGCAGGGGGCGGCCGAGGGGCCGGCGGTCCGTCCGGATCAGCCGGGTGTGCCCGGTGTCGTCGCCGAGTGGACGCGGACCGGGGCCCCGCCGGGGCCGCGCGGGGCGTCCGGGGGCCGGTGACGGCGGGCGGGGGCGCTGGGCGCGAGGCGGTCCCCGCGGGTCTCGGCGACCAGCATGTCGATGCCGGCGAGCAGGTCCCGGGCCTCCCGCCGCAGCCGGTGCGCCGCGCCGCCCGTCGCGAGGACCTCTTCGAGCAGCGTGCGCACGGTGGCGAAGTCGCCGGACGCCTCCAGCGCCGGGCGCAGCCGGTGCAGCATCCCGCGCACCACCATGGGGGCCGGAGTCGCGCGGCGGGTCTGCGGATCGACGAGCCGGCCTTCCAGTCCCGAGCGCGCGGCACGCCAGGTGGCGGCGCGCAGCCACTCGTGGTGTCCGTCGCACCCGCGGTCCGATCCGCGCTCCAGACGGTCGCAGGCGTCGCGCACCAGCGCGCGGAACAGCCCGGCGACCAGCACCACGGTCTCGGCGCGCGGGCAGGCGTCGCAGACCCGCAGCTCCAGCGTGCGCTGGTGGGCCGACGGCCGTACGTCGTGGTAGAGCATCCCGGGGTCGCTGATGACGCCCGAGCCGATCAGCTCCGTCATCGCGGCGTCGTAGTCGGCGGCGCTCCCGTAGCACCCGGCGGGGCCCGCGGTCGGCCACCGCTGCCACAGCATGGTGCGCCAGCTGGCGTATCCGGTGTCGGAACCGAACCAGAACGGTGAACTGGCCGACAGGGCCAGCAGGGGCGGCAGCCAGGGCGACACCAGGCACATGACGCGCACCGCGGTGTCCCGGTCCGGCACGTCGACGTGCACCTGGGCGCTGCAGATGAGCTGTTCGTCGGCGACCCGGCGGTAGTCGTCGGCCATGCGACGGTAGCGGGGATCCGCGGTGACGTCGTGGAAGGCGGCGTCGGCCAGCGGAACGGTGCCCGCGGCCACGACGGCCAGGCCCAGGGAGGAGGCCGCCGCGTCCAGCCGGCGCCGGCTGTCGGACAGGTCCGCGAAGAGGGCGTCCAGCGTGTCGTGGACCCGGCTGTTGCTCTCCACGGCCGACCGCTGCAGCTCACTGCCGAACCCCAGTCCGCCGAGCCGGCCGAGCAGTTCGTCGGCACGTGGCACGAGCCGGCCGCTCTCCACGTCCAGGACGTGAAACTCTTCCTCTGCTCCGATGCGCACCGTCACCGCTGATCCCCTTGCCCTCGTTCCGTGCCGTCTCCGCACGGCTCCTGGGATCACCGGCGGTGGATTCGGCACGTCCCGGGTGCCCCGGATGCGACGGGCGCAATCGGCTCGCGGCCCCCGCGCTCGAACGAGCGGCCGGACTTCCGGAGGAGAGGGAAGCCTCCGGCCCCGCTAGGCGGCGTCGCGAATGTCGAATACTTGATCGAGGCCGGTCATGTTCAGCAGGCGCCGCATGTTGACCGACACGGCCACGAGAACGAGCCGGGCGTCGACCGAGACGACGTGGTTGCGGACGGCGATCAACGCGGTGATGCCGCTCGAGTCGCAGAACGACAACTTGCCCAGGTCCACCGCCAGGAGCCGCCCGGCCGGCAGAGCGGCCTCCCGCGCGGCGCGGCGCAGCCGCTGCGCGTTGGTGTGGTCGAGGTCGCCGGCGACCTCGAGGACGAGAGCGGCGGGCGTGGGGGACGCGGTGATCGTCAGAGATGTCGTCACGAGGTTCGGAATCCGGTGTCGGTGCGGGCGGGCGGGCCGATGGCGAGCAGGGCGGTGTCGTCGTCCAGACCATCGCCGAAACCTTTCAGCAGGTCCGTCAGGGCGTGGACCACGCGGTGGGGACCCGAGGGGGCCAGGTCGGCGGCGAAGGACTCCAGGGCCTCGTAACCGTACAGCTCCCGGTCGGGGCCGGTACGCGCCTCGGTGAGGCCGTCGGTGTAGAGCAGCAACGTGTCGCCCGGGTGCAGGGTGGTGCCCACCGGGACGAACTCCGCCTCGGGAAGGGCTCCGACGAGCATGCCGCCCCGGGTCCACAGGTACTCCACCCGGCCGTCCGCGCGCAGGACCAGCGCGGGAGGGTGGCCGCCGGAGGCCAGGCGGACCTCCACCGTGTCCCCCGCGCGTTCCAGGACACCGGACACCACGGTGCAGTACCGCGGATCGTCACCGGTGTACCGGTCCCGCAGGACCGTGTCGAGCACGTGCAGGTTGGCGACGGGA
This sequence comes from Streptomyces caelestis, assembly GCF_001279005.1. Classification (GTDB taxonomy): domain Bacteria; phylum Actinomycetota; class Actinomycetes; order Streptomycetales; family Streptomycetaceae; genus Streptomyces; species Streptomyces heliomycini. Next base: position 202,444 of record NZ_LGCN01000119.1, on the reverse strand, counting down.
TCGGAGTCGTGGAGCACGGTGGCGCGCAGGGTGTGGCGGATCAGCGAGGTCAGCGCGGCGGCCTGCGGCCCCTTGCCGCACACGTCGCCGAGGAAGAACGCCGACCGGTCGCCGTCGAGCGCGAACAGGTCGTAGAAGTCGCCGCCCACCTCCATCGGGGAGGCCGTGTGGTAGTGGCAGGCCGCCTCCACACCGGGTATGTCGGGCAGGGCCGCGGGCAGCAGACTGCGCTGGAGCACGGCCAGCGCCTCGCGCAGCGCCTCGCGGTCGGCCTCGGCCTGCCGGCGGGCCTCCTCGGCCGCGCGGCGGGCGCGCAGCAGCTCCTTCTCGTAGGCGCGCCGGTCCGTGGCGTCGAAGACGGTGGTCCGGATCAGCAGCGGCTCGCCGTCGTCGCTCTTCTTGACGGTCGAGGTGATCAGCACCGGCAGCCGGGAACCGGATGCGCCCTTCATCTCCAGGGCGATGCCGCCGAGGCGCCCCTGCATGCGCAGCAGGGGGGCGAAGTGCGTCTCGTGGTAGAGCCTGCCGCCGACGGTGAGCAGGTCGCTGAAGCGCATCCGGCCCACCACCTCGTCGCGGGACAGACCGAGCCAGCCCAGCAGGGTCGCGTTGATCTTGGCGATGGTGCCGTCCATCAGGGTGGACAGGTAGCCGCACGGCGCCGATTCGTACAGCTCCTCGGCCGAGTCCTCCAGCAGCGCGCTGAAGGCCGCGCGCGTGCCGGGCACGCCTGTGCCCGGCTCCTCCGAACCACCTGCCCCCCGGTTCATCGGCCGAGGGCCGACACGAACGCGCGGATCGCCGTGACGGTGGCCTCCGGGGCGCTCAGCTGGGGGCAGTGACCGGTGGCGTTCAGAGTGACCAGCTCGCTGCCGGGTATCGCGGCGTGGACGTACGCCCCGACCTCCGGGGGCGCGATGACGTCCTGTTCGCACTCCAGGATCAGCGTGGGCACGGTCACGCCCGCGAGGTCCTTGCGGCTGTCGGACAGGAACGTCGTGCGCGCGAAGACCCGGGCGATGTCCGGGTCGGTGGCGCAGAAACTGTTGGTGAGCTCCTCGCCCAGCTCGGGCCGGTCCGGGTTGCCCATGATCACCGGAGCCATGGTCGCCGACCAGCCCAGGTAGTTGGACTCCAGCGACTCCAGGAGCTCGTCGATGTCCTCCGCGCTGAAGCCGCCGCGGTAGCCGTCCTCGTCGATGTAGCACGGCGACGGGCACACCATGACCAGGGAGCCGATCCGGTCCGGGGCCGCGGCCCGGGCCAGCACGCCGGCCATCGCGCTCACGGAGTGGCCGACCACGACCGCGTCCCGGAGGTCGAGCTCCTCGCAGACCTCCACCACGTCACGGGCGTAGCCCTCGAGGGAGGAGTAGCGCTCCTCCTGCCAGGCCGACAGGTCGGAGCGGCCCGCGCCCACGTAGTCGAAGAGCACCACCCGGAAGTCCTGGGCCAGTGCGGGCTCGACGAGGCGCCACATGTTCTGGTCGCAGCCGAATCCGTGCACCAAGACCACCGTGCGGCCGGAGGTGCGCCCGGTCACACGGATGTTGTTCCTGCGGTGGATGCTCATCCACCCATGCTCGCACGCCGTGCGGAGAAGCCGTCGGCGAGCCTCAGGGGCGGTCGTCGTCCGCCGGGGCGCCCGGGGTCGCGGCGCCGGTCCTCGCCTCCAGCGCGCGCAGTACGGCCACCATGTCCTCGTCCCCGTGGCCGCCGGCCACGGTCTCGTCGAAGAGGGCGTGGCAGACGTCGAGGAGCGGGGAGGCCAGTCCCGCCCTGCGGGCGGCCTGTGCGATCAGGCGGTTGTTCTTCAGCACGTCCGCGGCGGCCGCCTGGACCGCGAAGTCACGGGCGAGCAGCTTGGGCGCCTTCATCCGGGAGACGGCGCTGGCCATCGGGCCCGCGTCCAGGACGTCGAGGAAGCGGCGGCGGTCGAGCCCGTGCCGGTCGGCGAAGTGGAACGCCTCGGTCAGTCCGGTGACCTGGGTGATCAGGAACAGGTTCACCGAGAGTTTCATCAGCAGTGCGCCCGGCACCGCACCGCAGTCGAACGCCTCGCGGCACATCGGGGCGAGCAGGGGCCGCACGGCCGCCGCGGCGGCGGCGTCGCCCGCCAGCATCGCGACCAGCCGCCCCTGTTCCGCCGGGACCCGGGAGCCGGAGACCGGGGCCTCGGCGTAGGCGCCGCCCGCCGCACGGACGGCGTCCTCCAGGGCGGCCGAGTACTCCGGCGAGGTCGTGCCCATGTGGACGACGGTGCGTCCGGCGACCCGGGCGGCGAAGTCCGGGGTGCCGCGCCCCAGCACCGTGTCGACGGCCGTCTCGTCGGCCAGCATCAGGATCACGGTGCCGGCCTTCCGGAAGACCTCGCCTGCGCTCCCGGCCACCTCGGCCCCGGCCTCGCGCAGGGGGTCGCACCGGCCGCGGGTGCGGTTCCAGACGACGAGGGGCGTTCCGGCGCGGACGAGATTGAGCGCCATGGGCCGGCCCATGACTCCGAGTCCGATGAAACCCACGCGCACGACGCACCGCCGTTCCCGGGCCGCGCCGAGGCGGCGCCTCGCCCTATGACCGCTGTCATAGTAGCCGCCGCCATGACGGCGGTCATAGGGTGAGGGCGGGAGAATCGCGGCGTGGCGGGAGGTCGCAATGGCGGTGTCCGGACGGGGGCCGCGGGAGCGGATGGTCTTCAGCGCGGCCCAGCTCATCCGGCGCGACGGGGTCGCCTCGACGGGGATGCGCGAGGTGGCCGCGCACGCGCGGGCGCCGCGCGGATCGCTCCAGCACTACTTCCCGGGCGGCAAGGAGCAGCTCGTCAACGAGGCGGTGGGATGGGCGGGCCGGTACGCGGCCGGGCGCGTCGCCCGGTTCCTCGCCGCGCTGCCCGAACCGACGCCCGGTGGACTGTTCTCGCAGATGGTCCGGCAGTGGACCGACGAGTACACGAGCACCGGCTTCGAGGGCGGTTGCCCGGTCGCCGCCGCCACGGTGGACCGCGCCGGGTCCAGCGCGTCGACCCGCGAGGCCGTGTCGGCCGCCTTCGACGGGTGGACCGGCGCGGTGGCCCTGGCCCTGTCGGACATGGGCGTCCCCGCCGAGCGCGCCCGGCCCCTCGCCACCCTGATGATCAGCTCGCTGGAGGGGGCGATCCTCATGGCCCGCGCCGAGCGGGACGTCCGGCCCCTGACGGCGGTCTCCCGCGAACTCGGCCCGCTCCTGGACTCGGCGGTGGACGCGACCGGCTGACGCCGTCTTTTACTAGAGTGATCGCGCCAGTATCCGGTGATCCGTGGATCAGTGAGGTAATCGCGCATCATGCCGACCGAAACGTTTGAGTTCCAGGTAGAGGCCCGTCAGCTGCTCCAGCTGATGATCCACTCGGTCTACTCGAACAAGGACGTCTTCCTCCGTGAACTCGTCTCCAACGCCTCCGACGCGCTCGACAAGCTGCGTCTGGCCAAACTGCGGGACGACGCGCTCGACGCCGACGTCTCCGACCTGCACATCGAGCTCGAGACCGACAAGGACGCCCGCACCCTCACCGTGCGGGACAACGGCGTCGGCATGTCGTACGACGAGGTCGGGCAGCTCATCGGCACGATCGCCAACTCGGGCACCGCCCAGTTCCTGCGGGAGCTGCGGGAGGCGCAGGAGGGGGCCGGGACGGAAGGGCTGATCGGCCAGTTCGGCGTCGGCTTCTACTCGGGCTTCATGGTCGCGGACGAGGTCACCCTGCTCACCCGGCGCGCGGGTGAGGGGCAGGGCACCCGGTGGACGTCGCGCGGCGAGGGCACGTACACCCTGGAGCGGGTCGACGACGCGCCGCAGGGCACCTCGGTCACCCTGCACCTCAAGCCGGCCGACCCCGACAACCAGCTGCACGACTACACCTCGGTGTGGAAGATCAAGGAGATCGTCAAGCGCTACTCGGACTTCATCACCTGGCCGATCCGGCTCGTCGGGGAGACGGGCGAGGACGGCGCGGCGGCCGGGCCCGAGACGCTGAACTCGATGAAGGCGCTGTGGGCGCGCTCGCGCGAGGAGGTGTCCGAGGAGGAGTACCACGAGCTGTACAAGCACATCGGCCACGACTGGCGCGAACCGCTGGAGACCATCCAGCTGCAGGCCGAGGGCACCTTCGAGTACCAGGCCCTGTTGTTCGTCCCGTCGCACGCCCCGCACGACCTGTTCACCCAGAACTTCCGGCACGGGCTGCAGCTGTACGTGAAGCGCGTCTTCATCATGGACGACTGCGAGGCGCTGCTGCCGCCGTACCTGCGGTTCGTCAAGGGCGTGGTCGACGCCCAGGACCTCTCGCTGAACGTGTCCCGCGAGATCCTCCAGCAGGACCGGCACATCCGGATGATGCAGCGCCGGCTCACGAAGAAGGTGCTGGCGTCGGTCAAGAGCATGATGACCGGTGACGCCGAGCGGTACGCCACGTTCTGGCGGGAGTTCGGCGCCGTGCTGAAGGAGGGCCTGGTCACCGACACCGACAACCGTGACGCCCTCCTCGCGGTGGCCTCGTTCGCGACCACGCACGGGGACGACGGCACGACCACGCTGAAGCAGTATGTGGAGCGGATGCCGGACGGGCAGGACGACATCTGGTTCATCACCGGCGAGTCCCGGGAGAGCATCGACAACTCCCCGCACATGGAGGCGTTCCGGGAGCGCGGCATCGAGGTGCTGCTGCTCACCGATCCCGTCGACGAGGTGTGGGTCGACGCCGTGGGCGAGTACGAGGGCAAGCGGCTGCGGTCGATCGCCAAGGGCGAGGTCGACCTCGGCGCGCGGGAGGACGACAAGAGCGAGGGCGAGCGGGAGCAGCAGGCCGAGGAGTACGCGGGCCTGCTCGACTGGATGCGGGAGCGGCTGGGCGAGGAGGTCAAGGAGGTACGGCTGTCGACGCGCCTGACGGTGTCCCCGGCCTGCCTCGTCGCCGACGCGAACGACCTCACGCCGGCGCTGGAGAACATGTACCGGGCCATGGGCCAGGAGGTGCCGCGCGCCAAGCGCATCCTCGAACTCAACCCGGATCACGCGCTGGTGAAGGGCCTGAACGAGGCGTACGGGGAGCGCGAGGACCGCTCGGAGCTCACCGACACCGCCGAACTCCTTTACTCCTTGGCCGTGTTGGCGGAGGGCGGCCGGCCGAAGGACCCGGCGCGCTTCGTGCGGCTGATGGCGGACCGACTGGAGCGCACCCTGTGACGCGCCCGTGATCACAGGGGCGCCGCCGCGGCCGGCCCCAAACGCGCCACGGCGCCCTCGTGGACCGGCGGTTCGCGGGTCCTGAGGGAGCCGTGTGGCGGGCGGGGCCGCTGCCCGGGCCGCACCTGCGGATGCCGTCGGCCGCGGCCGCGGCCGCCCGGAGCATCCGCGGGTGCGGCACCGGTCCGGGCGCGTGCCGGCCGTGGTCGCGGTCGTACGCGGGGAACCACAGGACAGCACCGTGGCCGAGGGCAGGCCGAAGCGGGCGGCCGCGGCGCTTCCCGCCGGCCCCGCCCCTCACGCCGGAGCGCGCCTCCCGGCGGGCGGGCCGCCGCCCTGGGGGTGATGTTCCGGCCGGGGTCGTGGCGTGCCCCGGCCGGCTCCGGGCATCCGTGACCGGTGAGCTCACCTGATTACCTCTTCACCCTGCTCGGAGCCGGCGCCCTCGGCGCGGCCGTGCTGCCCCGGCTGGTGGCCCGCAGACCGTTGTCGCTGCCGCTGGTGTTCCTCGCCTGCGGGGTCGCCCTCCAGGTGTCGCCCCTGCCCATGCCCGGCATCGACCCGGTGGCGGACCGGACGTGGGTGGAGCACGTCACCGAGGTCTGTGTGATCGTCTCCCTCATGGGCGCCGGCCTCGCCCTGAACCGGCCGTTCGGCCGCCGGCGCTGGCAGGGCACCTGGCGGCAACTGGGCGTCACCATGCCGTTGACCATCGCGGCCGTGGGCCTCCTGGCCTGGGGCCTGCTCGACTGGCCGCCGGTCGCCGCGCTGTTGCTGGCGGCCGTGCTGGCGCCGACCGATCCGGTGCTCGCCTCGGAGGTCCGGGTGGGCGCGCCCACCGACTCCGAGCACGACGAGGACGAGGTGCGCTTCGCGCTGACCAGTGAGGCCGGGCTGAACGACGGTCTCGCCTTCCCCTTCGTCATGGCGGCCGTCGCGCTCGCCGCCGCGGGCGGGCGGCCCACCGGCGACGGGATCGCCCACTGGGCGCTGGTCGACGTGCTGTACAAGTGCGTGATGGGCGTGTCCGCGGGGCTCGCCGTCGGCGCGCTGCTCGGGTGGCTGTTCTTCCGGGCGGGCCGGCGGGCGATGCGGCTGTCCGAGCACCGGGAGGGGTTCGTCGCCATCGGCGCCACGTTCCTCGCCTACGGGGTGACGGAACTGCTGCACGGCTACGGCTTCCTGGCCGTGTTCGTCACCGCCTGCCGGATACGCCGGGCGGAGCACGCCCACGGCTACCACACGGTGCTGCACGACTTCGTGGAGCAGGTGGAGCGGCTGCTGACCGCCGCACTGCTGTTCCTGCTCGGTGTGTTCGTCGCACAGGGCGGGCTGGCGTCGCTGACCTGGCAGGGGGCGGCCGTGGGTCTGCTGCTGCTGTCGGTGGTCCGGCCGCTGGCCGCGTGGGCCGCCCAGCTCGGCACGTCCGCCGGCCCCCGCGAACGTGTGGCGACCGCCTTCTTCGGCGTCCGTGGCATCGGCTCGCTGTTCTATCTGGCCCACGCGCTCGGCTCCGCCGGTTTCGGCGTCCCGGCCGAGTGGTTGTGGGCGGTGGTGACCTTCACGGTGCTGGCGTCCGTGGTGCTGCACGGGGTGAGCGCCACCCCCGTCATCTCGCGCCTCGACCGACTGCGGACCCGCCGGGCCCGGGCGGGCGGCGCGGGACCGGAGCCGGACGAGGTCGAGGTGGCGGGCGAACGGCTCTGACCCCTCCCCTCCCGGAGGGAGGGGCTCCCTGCGCGAGGCCTCCCGGAGCAGCCCTCCGGAGGGCTCGCGCCCCCGAGGTCGGCCGGATCCGGACAGGGCGCCCGGAGCCCAGGGGAATTGGGCCCTGCATTGGCATAGACCTGACACCGAGCGGCTCGCTAAGCTCTGCTCAACTCAGGCTGAGAGCGCTCTCACACTGCGGTTGTTCCACCCCCACCTCGCTGGAACGACGAAGGACACCTCCCATGAGACGCACCAGACTCACGCATGCCGGCGTGGCCGCCCTGCTCATGATCGGCAGCTGGACCGCGGCCGGTACCCTGCCGGCCGCGGCGCAGAACGCCCCCGACTCCCCCACCGCCCGCGCCGCCGACTCCGCGCCCGCCTCCGCCGGCCTGCTGGAGGCGATGCAGCGGGACTTCGGGCTGACCCGCGCCGAGGCGGAGGACCGGCTGGCCGCCGAGCGGAAGGCCACCGATCTCGCGCCCGAGGCCCGCAGGACCGCCGGATCCGCCTACGGCGGCGCCTGGTTCGACGCCGGGAGCGAGAAGCTGACCGTGGCCGTCACCTCGGACGCCGACGCCTCGACGGTACGGTCCCTGCGCGCGTCCGGCGCGGCCGTCCGCACCGTCGAGCACAGCGCACGGCAGCTCGACGCCGCAAAGTCCCGCATCGATCGCCTCGACGCGCCCTCGGGCGTCAGCAGCTGGGCCGTCGACCCGGCCGCCAACACGGTCGTCGTGAACGTCGTCGCCGGCACACGCACGGACAACGATGTCCGCTCCTTCGTGGACGAGGCCCGCGAGGCCGGCCCGGTCACCGTGCGGACCGTGCGGGCCCCGGCGGAGACCTTCGCCGCCGGAACGGTGGGCGGCGACCCGTACTACACCGGCAACGTCCGCTGCTCCATAGGCTTCTCGGTGCACGGCGGCTTCGTCACCGCCGGCCACTGCGGCGGCGTCGGCGGCCAGGTCAGGGGCTGGGACGGCTCGTACATCGGCAACTTCCAGGGCTCCTCGTTCCCGGGCGACGACTACGCCTGGGTGAACGTGGGCAGCGGCTGGTGGACGGTGCCGGTGGTGCTCGGCTGGGGCACCGTGTCGGACCAGCTGGTGCGCGGCTCGGCGGAGGCGCCGGTCGGCGCCTCGATCTGCCGCTCCGGCTCCACGACCCACTGGCACTGCGGCAGGGTCCTGGCCAAGAACGAGACGGTCAACTACAGCCAGGGCGCGGTCCGTCAGATGACGAAGACCAGCGTCTGCGCCGAACCGGGCGACTCGGGCGGCTCGTTCATCAGCGGCGACCAGGCGCAGGGCGTCACCTCCGGCGGCTGGGGCAACTGCTCCGGCGGGGGCGAGACCTGGTTCCAGCCGGTCAACGAGATCCTCAACCGCTACGGGCTGACGCTGCACACGGCCTGACCGGCCACGACGCGAGCGGGCCCCGCCGGGCGACCGGCGGGGCCCGCTCCCGCGTGCGCCCGGAGTCCGCCGCCGGCCATGCGACGAGCCCCGTACCGCAATTCCGGTACGGGGCTCGTGACGGAGCGCCGGGCAGGCCTTGCACCTGCATCTCCCCGCAGGAAGCGGGGCGTCTTTCCTTGGACCACCAACGCACGGTCGGGCTGCAGGTTCCCCTGCCGCCGTGACGTGCCTCAACCATAGCGGCATCCGCCTCAGTAGTCACATCGGTCACACGAGTGCTGGGGCAGGAAGCATCCCGAGCGGGCGTCGGGCGGTCCGTCAGTCCCCGGCCGGGACGGCTCGCGGCGCCGGTACCGGCTGCCCGACGGCCGCCCGGGCGAAGTCGTCCTCGACCTCCGCCCTCTCCGCCGCGTTCGGGTACGGGTTCGTGCACGCCACACCCGCGGTGGAACCGGACATCAGACTGGAGCAGGGACCGGGCTTGCGGTCGGGCAGGCCCAGAATGTGGCCGAGCTCGTGGGACGAGATGCGGACCGTGTTGTATCCCTGGTTCACGGCCTGGCGGCCGATGTAGACGGTGCCGTTGCCCAGGGAGCCCGGCAAGGCACGCGGCCAGCCGTTGTCCGCCAGAACCCGGATGTTGGCGCGCTGCCCGGACGCCACCGGGCGCAGTTCCACGGCGTCGACGCTCTCGTTCCAGATCGCCGCGCCCCGGTCGACCGCGGACCGGAACTCCGCGGAACCGCTCGCGTCGTAGGTGAGCACCCGGGCGGCGGCCGATCGCGCGACCTCCTCGGACGGCGCGGCCGCGGCCTGGCCGCCCAGCAGGGCCAGGGACATCGTGACGACCGCGGCCAGGCCGCCGGTCATCCTGCGAACGTGCATGGTCGACCTCCATGTGGGGGAAAGGTAGTCGTGCACATGACACACCTGGCGTTCCTGCCCCGCCGGCACGGCCTCCAATCCCTCATTCCGGCCGACCCGGGCAGGAAGCCGTACCGCTGAATTCCGTGAAGGGACCGGTTGGACTTCCCGATCGGGCGGGGGCACTGTGGCAAGGATCAACACCGTCCCACGGGACGCCCCCGCCCGCACCACCGGAGAACCGCCGATGAACCACATCGCCCGCCCCGAACGTTACGACGGCACCATGCGCTACCGGCGCACCGGCCGCTCGGGACTCGACCTCCCCCTGCTGTCCCTGGGGTACTGGCACAACTTCGGCGACGACAAGCCGTTCGAGACGCAGCGCGAGATCGCCCTGCGCGCCTTCGACCTGGGCATCACCCACCACGACCTGGCGAACAACTACGGTCCGCCCTACGGCTCCGCCGAGATCAACTTCGGCCGGCTGATGAAGCGGGACCTCGCGCCGTACCGGGACGAGCTGGTGGTCTCCACCAAGGCCGGCTGGGACATGTGGCCCGGCCCGTACGGCCGGGGCGGCGGCTCCCGCAAGTACCTGCTGGCCTCGCTGGACCAGTCGCTGCGGCGCACGGGCCTGGAGTACGTGGACATCTTCTACTCGCACCGGCTGGACGCCACCACTCCGCTCGAGGAGACGATGGGCGCCCTCGACACGGCGGTCCGCCAGGGCAAGGCGCTCTACGTCGGCATCTCCTCGTACGACGCCGAGCGCACCCGTGAGGCCGTGGCCGTCCTCCGCGACCTCGGCACCCCCCTGCTGATCCACCAGCCGTCGTACAACATGCTGAACCGCTGGATCGAGACGGACGGTCTGCTGGACGTGGCCCAGGAGGAGGGCTTCGGGATCATCGGCTTCACCGCGCTCGCGCAGGGGCTGCTGACCGGGCGCTATCTCGACGGTGTGCCCGGGGACTCGCGGGCGGCGGCCGGCACGTCGTTCGACCCCGCGTGGCTGACCGACGACATGCGGCGCCGGCTGCGCGCCCTGAACGACATCGCGGCCCGGCGCGGGCAGACCCTCGCGCAGCTGGCGCTGGCCTGGGCCCTGCGCGACCCGCGGGTCACCTCGCTGGTCATCGGCGCGTCCCGCACCGAGCAGCTGGAACAGAACGTCGCCGCGCTGGAGAACCTCGACTTCAGCGGCGAGGAGCTGGCCGAGATCGACGCGTACGCCACCGAGGGCGGCGTCGACCTGTGGCGCGAGGCCCGGCTGGGCACGCTGGACTGAGCCTCAAGGGCGGTGCGAGGTGTGCGCCGCCGTGTGAGGGGAACTGCGGTGCGGTGAGCCGCGTGGCCCCCACCCCGTTCGGACGGCCGTATGCAGACCTTCCTGCCGTACCCCGACTTCTGCGCGTCGGCACTGGTGCTCGACCGGCGCCGGCTGGGCAAACAGCGGGTGGAGACGATCCAGGTGCTGCGCGGTCTGACCGTGCCGGGCTACGGGTGGCGCCGCCATCCCGCGGTCCGCATGTGGACCGGCTACGAGGAGGCGCTGGTGCGGTACGGCCTGGAGATCTGCCGGGTCTGGCGGGACCGGGGCCACCAGGACAGCTGCGCCGCCACCCTCGTCGCCGACCTCGCCCGGGTGCGGCCCGGAGCGCCGGTGCGCGGTCAGCGGGAGCTGGCCGAGGCCGGGGAGCTGCCGCCCTGGCTGGGGGACGACGCCGTGCACCGCAGCCACCGCTCGGCGCTGCTCCGCAAGGAACCGGACGTCTACACGGAGCTCTTCCCCGGGGAGCCGGACGACCTGCCGTACGTGTGGCCGTCGTCCGACCGCGATCCGGAGGCGGCCGGCGGCTGATCCCGGCGTCCCCTCCCCGGGGCCCGCCGGGGCGCCCGGCCGTCCGTCACCGCGCGGACAGGTACTCCTCCACTCCCGGCGCCGCGTGCGCGTCCTCCGCGTTCACCACGCCGCCGACCGCCTCGGCGTCGGGCTTGAGCACATACGTCTCGACGCTCGCGGGACGGTCGACGTCGGAGAAGTTCTGCGGGGTGCCGAGGCCGGTGTCGGCGTTCGTCTGCGCGCGGTGCGCCTTGACGACGTCCTCACGGGTGAGGCCGCCCGCCTCGCAGGCCTTCTTCAGGTCGGCGCCCATGAGCTGTGCGGCGTTGTACCCGGAGAGCACTCCGGAGTCGACCGGCGAGTCCGGGTACTTCTTCCGGTACGACGCCACCATGTCCTTCACGCCGGGCAGGTCGGAGCTGACCGCGGGCGCCGCGCTCACGATGCTGAGCATGGCCGCCAGGGCGGGCGCGGCGGGGGTCTTCATCAGCTGGGGCGCGAAGCCGGGTGCGCTGCTGACGACGGGGACCTTCAGACCGCGGGAGGCCGCGACGCCGACGAGGGAGGCCGTCTGCGCGGGTCCGGCGCTGATCAGGACGGCCTTCACGCCCTCCTTGCGCAGGGCCGAGACCTGGGCGGACAGGTCGGTGTCCGTGGCCTTGATCTTCTGCCCGGTCACCTTCAGTCCGGCCTTCCGGGCCGCCCAGGTGGATCCTTCCAGCGCGTTGGCGCCGTAGTCGCCCTCGAAGTGGACGTGGCCGATCGTGTCGCCCTTCTTCAGGCCCTTGGTGCGGGTGAGGAACTCGACGGCGGCGATCATGTCGACGTCGTAGGTGGTGCCGAGCACCTGGACGGCGTCCCTGCCGAGCAGGGAGGCCGCCCAGGCCTGCGGGAAGGTGAGCACCTTGTCCCGCTCGATGTCGTCGAGCAGCGCGGCGACCACCGGGGAGCCGATGACCTGGGGCAGCGCCACGACGTCCGGGGCGATGTCGGCGTAGGCGGTGACCGCCTTCTGCACGTCGTAGCCGTGGTCCTTGACGACGATCTCCACCGTGCGGTCGCAGATGCCGCCCTTGGCGTTGGTCTCCTCGGCCCACATCTGCTGGGCCTGCACGATGCTCTTGCCGAGGGTGGCGTAGGGGCCGGTCAGGTCGGTGAGGGCGCCCAGCCTGATGGTGTCGGCGCCGACGCCGGGTCCGGTGCGGACGCCGTCGGCGGCCTCGCCGCCCTTGTCGCCGTCGTCCGCCTTGGAGCTGCATCCGGTGGCCGCGAGCAGCAGGGCGAGGGCGCCGGCGAGGACGGCCTTGGCGGTGCGGCGCCGGGTGCGGCGGGTGCGGTGCGTGGTGTTCACGGAGTGTGCTCCTTGGTTCGTGCGGCGGTCGGTTGCGAAGGCGGAGGGACGACGGCGTCCGGGGCGGGGGCCCGGGAGCGGCGGCGCCGTACGCGGTCCCGTGCCCGGCGCGCCAGGCCGTGCAGGCCGTCGGGGGCGTACAGCAGGACCAGGACGATCGCCGCGCCGTAGAGGTAGCGGGCCGCCTCGGTGGGGCCCACGGCGCCCTCGGCGGAGCCCGGGGCGGTCACCAGCGGGAGCTGGTCGGCGTACCGGGTCATCAGCAGCGGCAGCGCGGTGACGAAGACGGCGCCGGCGGTGGCTCCGGCGACGGAACCCAGGCCGCCGATGACGATCATCGCGAGGTAGTCGACGGAGAGCGCGAGGGAGAAGTAGTCGGGGACGACGCGGCGGAAGGCGAGCGCCAGGAGCACCCCCGCGAGGCCCGCGTACATCGACGACACCACGAAGGCCGCCGAGCGGTGCCGGGCGACGTCGACGCCCATCACGGAGGCCGCGGTCTCGCTGTCGCGCAGGGCGGCCAGCGCCCGGCCGGGGCGTGAGCGCAGCAGGCCGCGGGCGGTGAACCAGGTGAACGCGAACAGGGCCAGGCCCAGGTACCACAGCCGTTCCTCCGCACCGAACGGCACGCCGAGGACGGTCGGTTCGGGGTCGCTCCGAGCGAACGCGAACCCGCCGAGGGTCAGCGGGGGCACGGAGCGGCCGTTGAAGCCGCCGGTGACGGAGTCGGCGGTCAGCAGGACGTGGTGGCCGAGGAAGACCAGCGCGAGGGTGGCGATGCCCAGGTAGACGCCCTTCACCCGGGCGGCCACGGGACTGAACAGTCCGCCGGCCGCTCCCGCGAGCAGGACCGCGAGGAGCGCGGCGAGGGCCGGCGGCAGTCCCGGTCCGGGTTCGCCGGCCAGCCAGGCGTAGCCGTAGGCGCCGACGGCGAGGAAGAAGGCGTGGCCGAGGGAGAGCTGTCCGGCGGTGCCGCTGAGCAGGGCGAGGCCGACGGCGCCGATGGCGGCCGCCATGGAGAACAGGCCGATGCGCAGCCAGAAGGCGTCCAGGTAGAACGGCGGCAGGCACAGCGCCACGGCGAGCAGCGGGAGGGAGGCCCGGCGGCGCGTGAGGGCGGCGGGGAGTCGGTCAGACACGGGCCGCCCCCTTCGCGCCGAACAGCCCGGTGGGCCGTACGAGGAGGACCATCAGCATCACGGCGTACGGGGCGACGTCGCCGAAGCCCTCGCCGAGGACGTGCAGTTCGGACTGGTAGCCGACGACGAACGCCTCGGTCAGGCCGATGATCAGGCTGCCCGCGAGGGCGCCGGCCGGGGAGGCGAGGCCGCCGAGGATCGCGGCCGGGAAGGCGTTGAGGGCGATCTGTCCGGTGGTGCGCTCCAGTCCGGGCGCGGGGAACGCGGCGAGGAACACGGCGGCCAGCGCGGCGAGCGCGCCCGCCAGGCACCAGGCGCCCGCGCGGACCCGGCCGAGCCGTACGCCCATGAGCGCGGCGGCCTCCAGGTCCTCGGCCGCCGCCCGCAGGGACAGCCCCCAGGAGGTGAACCGGAAGAGCGCGAACACCGCGCCGATGACCACGGCCGACACCACGATCGCGGCGAGCCGGCTGTCGGCGACGGTCACCGGGCCCAGCTCGGTCACCGCGTCGCCCCACGGGTCCCCCAGGGACAGCAGGTCGCCGCCGATGCGCCGGGACAGATCGGTGAGCAGGACGATGTCGATGCCGATGGTGACGATGGTCTGCACGTGGGCGGAGTGGGCGTCCTGGCCGCCGCGCTGCAGCAGGAACCGGTCGAGCGCGCCCGCGAGGGCGGCGGTGACGAGGACCGCCAGGGCGAGCGCCCCGGCGAAGCCGAGGTCGTCGTGGAGGACGGCGGTGAGGTAACCGCCGAGCAGCAGCAGGGAGCCGTGGGCGAAGTTGAGGACGCCGGAGGCCTTGAAGATGACGACGAAGCCGAGGGCTACCAGCGCGTAGACCGCGCCGAGCGCCAGTCCGCCGAGGATGTTGTCGAGGAGTGTCGTCATGCCGCGTCCTCCCCGGTCGCGTCGGTGCCGAGGTAGGCGCGCAGCACCTCGGGGTCCCGGCGGACCTCGTCGGGGGTGCCGTGGGCGATGGGCCTGCCGAAGTCGAGCACGGTGACGTCGTCGGCGAGGCGCATGACGAGGCCCATGTCGTGCTCGACGAGGACGACGGACAGGCCGAGTCCGGCGCGGAGTTCGCCCACCACCTCGGCGGTGCGGGCGCGTTCGGCGGCGTTCATGCCGGCCACGGGTTCGTCGAGGAGCAGCACGCGGGGCTCCAGGCAGAGGGCGCGGGCGAGTTCGACGCGCTTGCGGTCGCCGTACGACAGCAGCGCGACGGGGGTGTCGAAGTGGTGGGCGAGACCGGTGAGTCCGGCGATCTCGCGTGCTCTGGCGAGGTGTTCGCGCTGTTCCCGCACGGCGCTCGGCAGGCGCAGCGCGCTCGCGGCGAACCCGGCGCGGGACAGGGCGTGGCGGCCGAGCATCAGGTTGTCGGCGACGGTGCCGTGGGTGGTGACGATGTTCTGGAAGGTGCGGGCCACGCCGAGCGCGGCGATGCGGTGCGGGGCGAGCCGGGTCAGCTCGGTGCCGCCGAGCGTCACCGTGCCGGCGGCGGGGCGGCACAGGCCGGACAGCACGTTGAAGCAGGTGGACTTGCCGGCGCCGTTGGGTCCGATGAGCGCGTGCACCGAGCCCGGGGCGACGGTGAAGGAGACGCCGTCGAGGGCGGTGAGCCCGGCGAAGCGCACGGTGACGTCCCGTACGTCCAGCACGGGCGGTGCTGTGGTGGTGCGGTCGGTCACGCCGCCCCCTGGTCCTCGGCCGGCTCGCCCAGGTAGAGGCGGCGTACGGCGTCGGTGCGGGCGAGTTCGTCGGCGGGGCCGGACAGGCGGGTCTCGCCGACCTCCAGGACGTGCGCGTGGCCGGCGAGGGAGAGCGCCATGCCGGCGTTCTGCTCGACGAGGAGCACGGCGGTGCCCTGGGCGTTGATCTCGCGGATCACCTCGGCGATGCGGTACACCATCCGCGGGGCGAGTCCGAGGGAGGGCTCGTCGAGGAGCAGCAGGCGCGGGGCGGCCATCAGGGCGCGGCCGATGGCGAGCATCTGCTGTTCGCCGCCGGAGAGCAGGCCGGCGGCCTGGTGGGTGCGTTCGGCGAGGCGGGGGAAGAGCGTGAGGACCCGGTCGCGGGCCTCCCGGGCCTGGGCGCGCCCGCGCCGGCCGAGGCCGAGGCCGCCGGAGCGCAGGTTCTCGTCGACCGAGAGTCCGGCGAACACCCGTCGCCCCTCGGGGACCTGGACGACTCCGGCGCGTACCGCCGCGACGGGGTCCCTGCCGTCGAGCACCGTCTCGCCGTAGCGGACGCGGCCGGCCGTGATCACGCCGCGGTGCAGGCGCAGCGTGCCGGACACGGCCCGCAGCAGGGTCGTCTTGCCGGCGCCGTTGGCGCCGAGCAGGGCGACGACGGCGCCGTGCGGCACGGTCAGGGACACGGAGCGGAGAGCGGACAGCGCGCGCCCGTACGTCACGTCGACGTTCTCGACGTGCAGCGCGGGCGGGTCGTCCGGTGGTGCTTCGGGCATCACGGCTCCTCGGGGCCGGGCCGCGCGGGGCGGTCACGGCTTCGGGGGAAGGGGTGCCTCACGACAGCACGGCGGCGGGCGGCCGGTACAGGTTTCGGCGCCCGTGCGCTGCGGCGTACCAAGGGGGTCGGGCGGGGGTTGTGCGGGTGCCCAGGCGGGGGCCGGGACCCGGGGCGCCGGAGCCGCGGCGCCGGGGCCGCGGCGCCGGGGCCGCGGCGCCGGGCCGGGGTGTCGCTTGCCGCCTCCGGCAGGGTGCCTCCCCCGGAGGGGGCCCTCAGCGCCCACCCGTGCCGCCCTGGGGGTGCCTCCCGGGCCCTTGAGGCACTGGGGAAGGCACGACTGCCCGCGGCCGGGTGGGAGGTGTGGCCGGCCGTGGTGGGGTGGGGTCAGGGGTGGAGGAGGGTGCGGGCGGTCAGGGCCAGGCCGACTTCGATCAGGTCGGTGGGGCGGGAGAGGGAGCGGCCGGTGAGCTGTTCGTAGCGGCGGAGGCGGTTGAGGACGGTGTTGCGGTGGCAGTACAGGCGCCGGGCGGCCCGTTGGGCCGAGCCGTCGCAGGCCAGCCAGGTGGCCAGGGTGTCCAGCAGGACCTCCGCGTCGGCGGGTTCGAGCCGGGCCAGCGGGCCGAGCAGCCGCTCGGCCAGCGCGGCGCCGAGTTCGGGACTCGACGCCACCAGCGCCGCCGGCAGGTGCTCGGTCAGATGGACCGTGCCGCCCTCCTCGGGGCACAGGCTCAACGCGGTGTCCGCCAGCCGCCGCGCCTCCCCCACGGCGGACAGTCCGTCGACCTCGCTGCTGACGCCCACCCGCGCACCGGCCGGCCGCTCCTTCGGCACGACGGACTCCGTACCGTCCTCGACCAGGACGATGCCGTGATCGGCGTCCACGCCCGTGTGCCAGTGCACGCGCACACCCGGGGCGAGGGCCGCCTGGGCACCGGGACAACCGGCGGGCCGGCCGCCGGCGACCGCGACGACCACGTACCGGCCGTGCTCGGGCAGGCCGAGGGCCCGCGCGGCCTCGGGCAGGTCGGCGATCCTGCTCGTGCCGTCCAGCAGGGCCGCGGCCAGCAGACGCACCCTGTTCTCCCTCCGCCACGCCAGCTGCCGCTCGGTCTGCCGGTAGGCGTCCGCGACGAGGGTGCAGTGCTCGTCGACGAAGTCCCACACGTCGGACGCCACGTGCACCAGCAGCCGTACGTCCTCGGGCGCCGTCCGGGACGTCTCGTCGACCAGGCCCTGCCACACCAGCGAGCCGCCCAGCCGGAAGGCGTGCAGCAGGGCGTCCAGCGGCAGCCCCTGCTCGGCGCGTGTGGCGCCGATCTTCCAGGAGCAGCGCCGCGCCGCGTCACGGGCGCCGCGCGGATCGAGCAGGGAGGAGATGCTGTGCCGCAGTGAGCGGTGCACCTCCTGCCAGGTCTCGGTGGCGTCGTCCTCCACCGCGGCCCGGTAGGCGGGCTCCCGCTCCTGCAGCGCGGCGACCAGCCCGTCGGTGAGCTGGGGCAGGTCGTCCAGCAGGACGCGGGCGGCCCGGTGCAGCACGCGCAGCGCGTCGGCGTCGATCAGCGACCGCACGCGCGGTGTCCGGGGCCGCGGAGCGGGCGCGGGTCCGGGGCGCGGCAGGGTACGTGGCCGTACGGCGTGTGGCATCGCGCATCTCCCCCAGGGTCGGCTTCCCGGCGGCGCCCGTGCGGCGGCGGTCCCCGTATCGGCGCCCGGCCGGTACGGGGGAGCCCGTGGGCCGGCCGCCGTCGGACTCGTCCTGCCCGAAGGATGACATACCGTCCGGTCGGTCCCTAGGGTTGTGCACCGGTCTTTTCCGGCTGTTCGACGAGGCGGACCAGCTCGACCCGGGACCGCACCCCCAGCGTGGCGAAGATGTTCCGCAGGTGGTAGTCGACGGTGCGGGTGCTGACGGACAGACTCAGGGCCACCTCCCGGTTGGTGGCGCCCTCGGCGACGCGCCGTGCGATGCGCAGCTGCTGCGGGGTCAGCCGGGACAGCTCCCCGGCCCCCGGCCGGCCGGGGGCCGCACCGCCCGCCCGCGACTCGGCGGCGGCCTGCTGCGCCCACAGGTGCGCGCCGCAGCGCTCGAAGCCCATCAGCGCCTCCCCGAGACGGTTCCGCGCCTCGCGCAGCCGGCGTCTGCGCCGCAGCCACTTGCCGTAGAGCAGTTCGGTGCGCGCCCGCTCGAAGTCCCCGGCCGTCTCCTCGTGGCGCTCCAGGGCACGCAGGTACAGCGGGCCGGCCGCGTCCGGGGCGGCCAGGAGGGCGCGGCAGCGCAGGAGTTGGGCGGGGGCCTGCGGGTCGGCTCCGCAGGCGGCCCACAGGGCGAAGTCCTCGACGACCGCGGCCGCGTCCTCGGGACGTCCGGCGAGCGCGGTGGCCTCCACGAAACAGGGGACGGCGAGCATCCACACCGCGAAGTGGCCGCGGCGCACGCCGGGGCGGACCAGGGGGCCCAGCCGGTCCGCGGCCTCGCGGGGGCGGCCGGCGCCGAGGTCGGAGCGGGCCGCGGCCCACTGGGCGAGCGTCGCGGCCTGCGCGAGTCCGTGCCGGCGGGCGGTGCGCAGGGCCGCGGCGACGTGCTCGGCGACGATCTCCCGCTCCCCCTCGATGGACGCGGCGAGCGCCAGCACCGCGTGGTGGTGGGCGGCCGTGTTCCGCTGTCCGGTCCGCGACGCGGTGCGCAGCCCTTCCTCGGCGTGGGTCCGGGCGAGCTGGTGGCGGCCGGCCCGCAGTTCGGCGTAGGCCAGGTATTCCAGCGCCCTCGGTTCGAGGGCGGCGCAGCCGAGGGTGCGGGCCGCGGCGAGTGCCCGCGCGCCGGCGCGGCGGGCCGCGGTCGGATCGCCGAGCATGAGCGCGGCGGAGGCGGACCGCAGGAGCGGCTCGGGCCCGTCGCCGGACAGCCCCCGCTCGACCACCCGCCGCAGCGGGCCGGCGGCACGGTCGAACCGCCCCAGCAGGACGGCCCGCATCCCGTCCCGATGGTCCCGGAGCAGCCCGGAAAGCGGGACGGCGCCCTCCGCGTCACCTCCGACGGCGGCTCCCCCACCGCCCGCGCCCGGGGTCCCCCCGCCGAGGACACCTCGGCCGGCCTCCGCCCCACCGGGGGTTCCGCCGACGACCACCCGCCCGGCACCGCCCACGACGGGGACCCCGGCGACCGGCGTGTGCGTCGCGGGGGTCGCGAGGACCTGGAGGCAGGAGGTGGGATCGCCTGCCGCCCAGGCGGCGTCCGCCGCTCCCAGGATCGCCGTGCCGGCGGCCTCGTGGTCGGCCCCGGCGAGCAGCCCCGCGGCCAGCAGGAAGGACTCGCGGGCGTCGTCCACCGGCCCGTCGGCGAGGAGCACCGCGCCCCGCAGGAGCTCCGCGCCGCCGCGTACGGAGGCGGGGGCCGGACGGCCCCGGGCGGCGTCGAGCAGGCGCAGGGCCTCGGGAGGGCGCCCGGCGAGCAGGGCCTGTTCCGCGGCGGCGGTGCGGCGGTGCGCCCGCTCCGCCTCGTCCGCCGTCAGTTCGGCGGCGCGGGTGAGCGCCCGGCAGCGCAGGCCCGGCGGCGCCAGGGCCGCCGCCGCCGCGAGCTCGGCGGCGAGGGCGGGGGCGGGGCCCGTGACGGTCCAGGAGCGGTGCAGCAGCGCGAGGACACCGTCCGCACCCGTGCCCGTCAGGCAGGCGGCCAGTGCGCGGTGCGCGGCACGGCGTCGTTCGGGCGGCGCACCCGCGTACACCGCCCTTCCCAGCAGCGCGCTGCGAAACCGCAGGCGGCCCTCCGCCAGGACCAGCGCCTCGGGCAGCGGACGCGGCGCGCCGGCCCCGGCCGCCCGCCGTACCAGGTCCGCGTCGGCGTCCGGCTCCCCCGTGGCGCGCACGGCGGCCGCCGCCGTCAGCAGCAGGCCGGCCCGGTCCGGCGGTACGTCGGTCAGGCACCCGCCGGCCACCTTGGCGAGGGCCTCCCCGTCGGCCAGCGGCCGGGGCAGCGCCCGGCGTCCGGCGAGCTGGGCGGGCGACAGCCGGTGGATCAGCGCGAGCAGCAGCGCGGGGTTGCCCTCGGCCGCCGTCACCAGTTCCTCGCGCACGCCGGGGTCGACGGCGCCGCCGGTCACGTCGTCGACCACACGGGCCGCGTCCCCGGGCGCCAGCGGCCCCAGCCGCAGCACGGGCAGTGCCGCCAGCTCACGGTCGACGGGCCGGTGCCCGGGGACCGTGAGGAGCAGCCCCGCCCGGACCCCCGTCGCACGCACCCGCGCGGCGGCGTGTCCCAGCGCGGCGCGCGACGCGGCGTCCCACAGGTGCGCGTCGTCCACGCACACCAGGAGCGGCGACGCGCCGGCCGCCGCGCGCAGGACGTCGAACAGCGTCTCCCCCGCCGTACCGTCCCCCGTGCCCCGCGCGGTGCGGCCGGCGGTGCGCAGCAGGGTGTGCAGGCCGCTCAGCGGCGGTGCGGCACGGCCGGGGTCGGCGCGTACGCGCCACACCGGTCCGGCGCGGAAGGAGCCGGCGGCGTACTCGAGGAACGCCGTACGGCCGCAGCCGGGTTCACCGGTCACGACGCGGACGTCGCCGCCGGTGCTCAGCCCGTCCAGCAGCCGGTGGACCGCCTGCCGCCGCGGGGTCGTCTGTCCGGTCATTCACTCGACCTTACTCACGCGTAAGGCGAGGTGGAGGGGGCGCGTCCACGCATGTGCCGGGGCACAGGCCGCCCGGCGTCCGGCGGTGCGCGCGCACAGACGCCGGTGGCGGCCCGCGTCGTGCGCGGACCGCCACCGGGTGGTCGTGCGGCGGGGCTCAGGAGGTGTGCGGGCAGTTGCCCCGGGACTCCTCGACGGTCAGGCTCGGCCGGGGCAGCGGGCACAGGAACTGCTCGTAGCGGGTGTCGTTGTCGATGAACCGCTTCAGCCAGGAGACGCTGTACTTCGCGATCGTCGTGTTCGACGAGTTGGGCGTGAAGTGGGTGGCGCCGTTCAGCTCGATGTAGGCCCGGTCCAGGGAGGACGGCAGGCCGGTGTAGAGGGGCTCGGCGTGGCTGGAGACGGGGGCGACGGTGTCGCCGTCGGCGCCGAAGAGGAGGGTGGGGGTCCGGACCTCGGGCCAGGTCTTGTCGAGGTTCCAGGGCGTCAGCGGGATCGCCGCCTGGAGCGAAGGACGGTCCTTGGCGGCTTCGAGGGTTCCGCCGCCGCCCATCGAGTGGCCCATGACGCCGAGCCGGCTGCTGTCGATCCGGCCGCGGACCGCGCTGCGCTGGGTCAGGTAGTCCAGTGCGGCGAGCAGCTGGTCACCGCGGGAGGCGGGCTGGTCGAGGGTGGTGTTGGTGTCGATGGTGAACACCACGAAGCCCTGGGAGGCCAGGCGCGGGCCCAGCCAGGCGATGGAGGACTGGTAGGCGGTGAAACCGGGCGAGATGGCGATCGCTCCGAAGGTGCCGTCGGCGGTGCTGGTCGGGTAGTAGATGGTGCCTCCGCCGAAGCCGGTGACGGCCAGCGAGGAGACGGAGAGGTCCGACACGGCGTACGGGCCGCGCAGCGCCTCGATGCTCGATTCGGTCGGCGCCGGGCCGCGCTCGTAGGGGTTGCCGGCCGCCTGGGCGCCGGGGCCGCCGAGGGTGGTGAGACCGACGACGGCGGCGACGGCCGCGGTCAGCGCGGCGAGCCTGCGGGTCCTGCGCCCGCTGGTGTGGGGGTGCTGCTGCACGACGAGTGGTCCTCTCTGTCGCGGCGGGCGGCCCGCCCGGCCGGGGCACGGGGGTCACTGCGTGGTGGGGGTCGTGCCCCGGCCGGGGGCGCCGCCGATTGACTGGGGGTGCCACTGTCGGAGAGGAGGGGGCCGGTACGGACCGGCAATCTCACCGGTCTCGTGCGCCGTGCCGGACGTTCCGGGGCCGGTTCGCGCCGCCTCGCGCCGGGTTCGGGCGCGCGGGGCGGCCGTGCCCGTTCGCACGGCGCGCCGGGGTGGAACGGGGGTGTCCGGGCGCGCGGTCACCGTCGGAGTCGGCACTGACGGTGGCCGCGGTGGACGGGGGGCCGTCCCCGCGGCGGTCGCGCGCGGCCCCTTGCGCCGCGTCGTGGGCGTGGGCCCGGCCGCCGGCCCGCTCGGCCGGGGCGGGACCGTCCGGCAGCCGTTCGTCCTCCGGGAGCCTCCGCGCGCCGCGGAGATCCTCCGCGTCCCGGCCGGAGCGCGCGAAGCCGGTGATCCCGCCGCGTCCGGTCCCCCGTCGTCCTTCCGGGATCCGGCCGGTACCGCCGGTACCGCCGGTATGCGTCCCGGGCCCGCACATCACCCGACCGGCTCACCGGACGAGCCGTCCGGCCCCGGGCCGTGCTGGTATGGAAGCGGCCTCCATGCCTACCCGGAGGGAGCTGGAAATGCACGAGATGTGGTGCGGTGCAGACACTTCGGGGGAGCTGGTGTGGCATGTCCTCACGTCGGACAAGTCATCCACGCTCTGCGGAGTGGAGAAGCAGGACGAGTCGACTCGTCGGCATGTGACGGATCGGCACTGCTTCTCCTGCATGAAGACGTTCCAGGACGTCGTCGAGGCGAGCTGAGGGGGCATCCCCCGGCCCGTTGGACCGGCCCGCCGGGCCGGTTCAGTGGCAGGGGTGGTCCGCGCCGGAGGTTGCCGGGCGGTGGGTCTCCAGCCGGCAGAAGCAGGACGACTCGACGGGCACGTCCGCCAGCGCGGCCGCCTGCTTGAGCTGCGGGGCGACGATCGCCGCCTCCCCGGTCCTCCCGGTGCGCAGCAGGCACTCGTGGAACCCGTGCAGCGCCCAGACGTTGCCCGGATGCTGCAGGGGCCGGGGCAGCGTGCCGTCGAGGCCGAGGTCGGCCCGGTACACGGCTTCGGCCTCTTCGACGCGGCCCTGTTCCAGCAGCAGCGCCCCGTAGGCGTGCCGGGTGGGCTGCATCCAGCCCCAGGGCTCGTCGTAGGGCAGGTTGTCGTCCAGTTCGATCGACCGCTCCAGAGCGGCGAAGGCGGTGTCGTACTCGCCCTTGCGGTAGGCGAGTTCGCCGTCCAGCATCGCCGACGCGATGGCGAGGACGTCGTGGCAGGTGTTGTTGAACAGCATCCGGGTCCCGGGGACGCGGCGCACGGCCGCGCGGAAGGCGTCCCGCTCGGCCCCGGCCCCGTCGGTGGCGCCGGTCGCGGAGAGGGCGACGCCCCGGGCGTAGTGGAGCATGGCGGTGGTCACGCAGTACAGCTCCGGGTCGGCGGGGAACGGCAGCGCCAGGATGTCGTCCCAGCGGCCGAAGCGGATCAGGACGTGGACGCGCATCGCCAGGAACCCCTCGAGCCAGTCGGCCATGGGCGGGCTCTGCACCCGGAGGAGGTCCTCGGGGACGGCGGCCTCGAGCCGCGCGGCGGCGTCCAGGGCGACCTCCGACTGGCCGGCGAACAGGGCGCCGTAGATCCTGAAGTGGTGGTTGTGGGCGCGGTAGAGCGTGTAGAAGTTCATGGCGCCGGCCCGCTCGAGGTACTTCTCGTCGGCGGCGACGGCGGCGGTGTTGTCGGAGACGACCCGGCGGTAGTCGCCGCACAGCACCTCCAGGTGCGAGGGCATGTGGTTCAGGTGCCCGGCGTCGGGCACGGCGCCGCGCAGCCGGTCGGCGACGGTGAGGGCGGCTTCCGGCGTGGGGGACATCTCCATCAGATGGATGTACAGGTGGAGGATGCCGGGGTGCCGGACGCCCGCGTCGGTGGCGAGCGCGCCGTCGAGGACGGCCTTGGCCTCCAGGGTGCGGGCGCCGTCGGCCGGACGGCCGGTCCGCAGGTCCCACAGCTGCCAGGGGGTGAGGTTCATCAGGGCGTCGGCGCAGAGCGTGGCCACGTCCGGGTCGCCGGGGGCGTCCTCGTACACGGCGAGCATCCGGTCCGCGTAGGGCTCGTTCCACACCGAGCAGTCCGGTACGGCCTCCGCCTGCGGGTAGCGGGCGCGCAGGGCCTCGATGAGGCCCCGCTCGACGGGGGTGGCGTGCGCGGCCTTCTCGTGCGCCCGCTCCACCGCCCGGTGGGTGCGTGCGACGGCGCCGACGAGCTCGTCGCCGTCGAAGGCCTCCCAGGGTTTGTTGTAGTTGGGGCCGAGGGCGTAGGCGATGCCCCAGTGGGCCATGGCGCAGTCCGGGTCGGCCTCGGCCGCCTTCTCGAAACAGGAGACCGCCTCCTCGTGGTTGAACGCGTACGTCCATATCAGCCCGCGGTCGAACCAGAGTTGGGCGTCGGCGGAGGAGGTCGTCACGGGCCTGCGGTGGTCGCCGAGGTCGTAGTAGTCGTCCATGCGTGCCTCCCGGGGCAGCGGATGGCCAGCCGGTGACGCCGGCGACGGACGTCCCTTGGGGACGAAACCGACGATAGCGGGACACAGCCGCTGCCGCAGGCGTCGTCGGGGATCCACCGCCCGGACCGGTCGCACGCCGACGAGGAGCCGCGGCGACAGCACCTCGCTCATCGCGTTGGTCCGGCGCGTCCGGCGGAGGGCCCGCGGACGACGGGAGGAGGCCGGCTCCGGCGGATCCCGGTCCGGGCCGCCCGGGCGGGCATCTCCCGGCGGAGCGAGTGGTGTGCGGCGGCCGGATGCGGGGCGCGCAGATCGTGACCGCCGTCATCACCGCCGGCCCCGCCGGCGCCTCGGAAGGGGGCGCCCGGCACCGGCAGAGGCCCCGGCCGGCGCCACCCGCACGATCGCCCGTCACGACGCGGCGGGCGTCGCGGTCGGACGACGCCGCCCAGGGGCGTCCCCGCCTACTGCGGACGGCGCCGCCCCGTGCGCACCGGAGCGACGCGCACGGGCGCCGGACCACCCGGGTGCGAGGAACCCCGCCCCCGCCTTCCCGGACCACGGACCCGGTCCGCGCCGCCGGCCGCGGAGCGGACACGGGCGGCCAGGACACCCCGCACCGTCCGGGATGTCCGCAGCGGACCGGCACGGATCCACGGCCCACTGCCGCTCACCGGCCGGGGACGGTCCGCGATCCGGTCCGTCGAGCCGTCCGAGGTCCGCCCCGCGGGGAAACGGCGTCGCCCCGCGAGCACCCCCTCCCAGGAGCGCAAGCGCTCACCCCGTGCGGCGCTCCCGGCCATCGCGGACGACCG
Source organism: Streptomyces caelestis (assembly GCF_001279005.1). Lineage (GTDB taxonomy): Bacteria > Actinomycetota > Actinomycetes > Streptomycetales > Streptomycetaceae > Streptomyces > Streptomyces heliomycini. Next base: position 177,347 of record NZ_LGCN01000119.1, on the reverse strand, counting down.
GCGCGCCGTTCCCTCCGGGTGACCTTCACCAACGGACTGGCACGGTCCCTCTACGGCTCCCTAGGATGTACTCCCTGTCCAGCCAGTCCAGTTGGCGCCGCCCGCAGGGGGAACGATGCACACCGGTAAGCAGCTGTCCACCGAGATCGACGCGACCGTGCCGACGGCAGCGCGCATGTACGACTACTACTTGGGCGGCAAGGACAACTACGCGGCGGACCGCGCCGCGACCGAGGAACTCGACAAGGTGGTGCCCAGCACCCGCCGCCTGGCGCTGAACAACCGGCGCTTCCTCCAGCGAGTGGTCCGCACCCTCACGCAGGAGTACGGGATACGGCAGTACGTCGACCACGGTTCCGGCCTGCCCACCCAGGACAACGTCCACCAGGTCGCCCAGCGCGTCGACCCGACCACCCACGTGGTCTACGCCGACAACGACCCGATGGTGCTGGTGCACGGCCGCGCCCTGCTGGAGCAGGACGAGCGCACCGTGGTCATCCAGGCCGACATGCGGGACACCGACGGGATATTCGGCCACCCGGAGACCCGGCGGCTGATCGACTTCTCGGAGCCGGTGTGCGTGCTGTTCAACTCGGTCTTCCACTGCATCCCGGACGACGACACCGACGGCCCGCTCGCCCTGGTCCGCCGGGTGCGCGAACGGCTGGCGCCCGGCAGCTTCATGGTGATGTGCCAGCTCGTCAGCGACGACGCCGAGGTCCGCGCGTTCGTCACCGACTTCATGGACCGGGCGACCCACGGGAACTGGGGCCGGGTGCGCGAGCCGAAGGACGTCGAGTCGTACTTCGAGGGTCTGGAGATCCTGGAGCCGGGCCTGGTGGAGGTGTCCACCTGGCGCCCGGACACCGAGGTGGCGCCCCGCCAGCTCACCGACGAGTGGATCGAGTTCGGTGGTGTGGGCCGGATCCCGCTGTAGCCCCTGACGCCGCGACGCCCCCGCCGGACCTCTCGGGTCCTACGGGGCGTCGGCGTGTTCGCGCCTTCCACTACGCCGTGGCGTAGCGCTCCTCGATCGTCCTGCGGAGCAGCTCCACCGAGTCGCGCGGCTTGAGCGCCTCGTCGGCGAGGCGGTCCAGCGCGATCCGGTACTCCTCCGTCTCGTCGCGGTCCTCGAGGAAGTTGGCGCTCTTGATGTGCTCCAGATAAACCACGTCGGGCAGGTCGAGTCCGCCGAAGCGCAGATAGGTCACGGGGATGGCGGGAGCCGACGCGTTCGTCACGTCCAGCGGCACGATCTGCACCGTCACGTTGGTCCGCTCGGCCATCGTCACCAGGTGCTCGAGCTGCTCGCGCATCACCGCGGGGCTGCCCAGGACGCGCAGCAGGACCGACTCGTCGATGACGGCCCAGAGCTGCGGCGCGGCCTCGCGCAGCAGCAGTTCGGCGCGGCGCATGCGCAGTTCGACCCGGCGCTGCACCTCGCCGGCCGGGACGTTCGGCAGTCCCCGCTCGACCACCGCGCGGGTGTAGGCGGCGGTCTGCAGCAGTCCGGGGACGTACTGGATCTCGAAGGTGCGGATGGTGGCGGCGGCCTCCTGGAGCCCGACCAGACGGTCGAACCACTCGGGCATCAGCCGCTTGTCGTACCGCTGCCACCAGCCGGGCTCCCCGGCCCGCCGGAGCAGCTTGAGCAGTACCGAGGCCTCGTACGCGTCGGTGCCGTACAGCTTCAGCAGGGCCCGGACATCGCCCTCGGTCGGCGGGCGGCGGCTCTTGCCCGACTCGATGCGGGACAGCTTCGCCGGGCTGAAGCCGACGGAGCGCGCCGCCTGGTCCTGGGACAGCCCGGCATCGTCGCGGAAACCCGCCAGCTGCACGCCGACCAGCATCTTCAGCAGGGTCGGAGCGGGCTCGGGCCTGTCCAGATAGGGTTCCAGACGGGAGATTCGATGCGACGCGGCGGACATCCTGGCTCCCAGCAGACCGACACAAGGGCGGTTAACACTATCGCACCTGACCGCCCCTCACCGTATCCGCGCGCGAAAGCACCGAGGAAGTGGCGCGTCGAGCTCCGCTTCACCGGCGCCGGCCCGGACGGCCGGCGCCGGTTCGGCGCGGACGTTTCAGAGCAGGTGGTCGAACTCTCCGTCCTTCGCGCCGGCCAGGAACGCCGCCAGCTCCGCGGCCGTGTAGACGAGGGCGGGACCGTCGGGGTCACGGGAGTTGCGCATCGCGATCCCCCCGTCGGTCAGCGGGGCCAGCTCGACGCAGTTGCCCTCGGCGTTGCTGTGCCGGCTCTTGATCCAGCGGGCGTCCAACTGACTGGCCCGCACTCCGTTGCGCACTCCTGGCACCGCTGTCTCCTCGCTGTTCCCGTGTCTCCCGGTGCGCGCGGCCCGGGCGTCCGGCCGCGTGCACCGGAAAAATCTCGCGCAATTTCTCGTGCAATTGCACGCGAGCACCGTCAGCGTGGATAATAGCTGCGGCGTCAACCCCCTTGCTGGCGCCCTGTCCTGACGTCGCATCAGGGAGATGCCGTGTCATCACCTGCGCATCCGTTATTCCGGCCACCGGCCGCCGCCCTACGGACGAGCGGCGCGGCGACGGCGGATCCGCGCCTGCGGCTCCCGGGGCCGGGGACGGCCCGCCCCGCCTCCACCCCGGTCACGCCGCGCCTCCCGCGGGCGCGGTCCTCCACCCGGGGCACCCCGCGCGACCGGCCGCTCGGCCACGACCGCGACGACACCGCCCTCGTGATCACCGAGCTCGCCGCCGACGCCATGACGCGCGCGGCACCGCGGTGCACGGGTGCGCCGGACGTCCGGCCCGGGTTCCGCCCGGCGCCCGGGCACCCGCCGCCCACCGTCGCCGACCCCGACGACCACCCGCCCGTCCGCGGCGCCGGCTCCGGTCCAAAGGCGCACGGCCGAGGGCCGCGCATCGTCGACGTCCCGCCCGAGGAGGCGGGACCGGTCCGCCGCCCCTCCGGCGGGCAGGACGGTGCGGGCCCGGTCGCCGACCCGTCCCCCCACCCGACACGACTGCCGCGGAAAGGCACCCACGCCATGCGCAGCGCTTCCACGGAACGGCCGAGCAGCGAGCGCCCCGTGCGCCACACGCCCCCCACCGGAGTGGCACGGACCACGCCCCTCACGGCGCTGTCCCGCGTGCCGTGGGCCGACATGCAGGACTCCACCGGCTCGGCGGCGGCCATCCCCCTGTTGCTGAACGGCATCGCCTGGGGGGACGCCGGCACCGCCCGCGCCGCCCTGGCGGATCTGCGGAAACGGATCTGCCAGTACGGCTTCGTCACGGAACAGGCGACCGCCGCCACGGTCCCCTTCCTCTGGGAGCTGGCCCAGCTGCCGCACGTCGCCTGCCGGGCCGGGATCATCCAGCTGCTCAAGGCCATCGCCGACGCCCGGCAGTGGGAGAGCACCGCCGCCGCGTATCCCAAGCTGCTCAACCGCCGGGAGAACCCGGTGGTGTGGGAGCGGGCCGCCCGGCAGGCGGTGCGCGCCCGGCGCGGCGACCTGAACCGGCTGCTGGCCGAGCCGGACACCGAGATCGCCCGCGCCACCACGGAACTGGCCCGCGCCCTGGCCGACTGAGGCCGCGGAGCACAGTGTGCCGGGGTGGCCCGGTCGAGGAACGCGCGCGGCCTTCGGGGGACGGTCGCGCGCCGGGGGGAGGGTCGCGCGCGGTCAACGGGGGACGGCCGCGCGCGACCCGGGGAACCGGCGCCACGGCGGTGGCGACCCGCCGGCCGGGCGGACGCCGTCCCTCGCCTCGCGTGGCACGGCGGTGTAGACATGGCACATGGTCCGACTCATGGGTCGCTCCCGGCCCCGGTCGTCCCTGCGGCCCGGTGCCGCGGCGTCCGTACGGCGTCGGCGGGACGCGGACGGCCGCTCCCGGTGGCGCCCGGCGGCGGGACTGCGGTCGGTGCTGAGCGGGCGCAGCGTCGCCGGACAGGTGTTCGCGCTGCATCTGGTGATCGTGCTGCTGCTGGTCGTGGCGGCCGTCGTGGCGCTGGTGCTGCAGGTGCAGCGGGACAGCACGCAGGAGGCCCGCAACCGCTCGCTCGCCGTCGCGGAGACCTTCGCGAACGCGCCGGGCATCGTCGAGGCGCTGGAGTCCCCCGACCCCACGGCCGTGCTCCAGCCGCGTGCCGAGGCGGCGCGCGAGCGGGCGCGGGTCGACTTCGTCGTCGTCATGAACACCGACGGCATCCGCTACACCCATCCCCGGCCGGACCGCATCGGCAAGCGGTTCGTCGGCACCATCGGGCCCGCGCTGGCCGGCGAGCCGGTGGTGGAGGAGGTCGAGGGCACCATCGGGCGACTGGTGCAGGCGGTGGTGCCGGTGAAGGACGCCGACGGCAAGGTGGTGGGCCTGGTGTCGGCCGGCATCACGACCGAGCGCGTCGGCGGGGCGGCGAAGGACCAGCTGCCCCTCGTCCTGAGCGCGGCGCTCGCCGCGCTCGCCCTGGCGACCGGCGGCGCGGCCCTGGTGAGCAGACGGCTGCTGCGCCAGACCCACGGCCTGGGCCCGCGCGAGATGACCCGGATGTACGAACACCACGACGCGGTGCTGCACGCGGTGCGCGAAGGGGTGGTCATCGTCGACGGGGACGGGACGCTCATGCTCGCCAACGACGAGGCGCGCCGGCTGCTCGGCCTGCCCGGGGACGCCGAGGGCCGGTCCGTGCCGGCCCTCGGCCTGGACCCCGGCACCGCCGAGCTGCTGTGCTCGGGCCGCACCGCCACGGACGAGGTGCACCTGGTGGGCGACCGGCTGCTGGCGGTCAACCAGCGGCCCACCGACCGGGCGGGCGGCCCGCCCGGCAGCGTGGCCACGATCCGCGACTCCACCGAGCTGCGCGCCCTGTCCGGCCGGGCGGAGGAGTCACGTGAGCGGCTCAACATGCTGTACGACGCGGGGGTGGGCATCGGGACGAGCCTGGACGTCACCCGCACGGCCGAGGAACTCGCCGAGCTTGCCGTGCCGCGGTTCGCCGACTTCGTCACGGTGGACCTGTTCGCGTCGGTGCTGGCCGGCGGCCACCCCGACGCGGCCGGCGTACTGCGCCGCGCGGCGTCGGCGGGGGTCGACGCGGACGCCCCGCTCTACCCCGAGGACGAGCGGATCCGCTTCGTCGCGTCGTCCCCGCAGGGCGTCAGCCTCGCCACCGGACGGCCGGTCCTGGAGCCCCGGCTCGGCGAGGCGCCGGGCTGGCACGCCCAGGACGTGGAGCGCTCCGGGCGGATCATGGAGTACGGCATCCATTCGCTGATCACCGTGCCGCTGCGGGCCGGGGTGCTGGTGCTCGGGGTGGTCAGCTTCTGGCGTTCGCGGAAGGCGGAGCCGTTCGACGCCGAGGATCTGGCGCTCGCGGAGGAGCTGGTCGCCCGGGCCGCGGTCTCCATCGACAACGCCCGCCGTTACACGCGCGAGCACAGCATGGCGGTGACGCTCCAGCGGAGCCTGCTGCCGCGGACCCTGCCCGAACAGAGCGCCCTGGAGATCGCCTACCGCTACCTTCCCGCGCAGGCGGGGGTGGGCGGGGACTGGTTCGACGTGCTGCCGCTGTCCGGGGCCCGGGTCGCGCTCGTGGTCGGCGACGTCGTCGGCCACGGCCTGCACGCGGCGGCCACGATGGGGCGGCTGCGCACGGCGGTGCACAACTTCTCCGCGCTGGACCTTCCGCCCGACGAGCTCCTGACCCTGCTCGACGAGCTGGTCGGGCGCATCGACCAGGACGAGGCGCAGGACGAGCAGAGCGCACCGGTGACGGGGGCGACCTGTCTGTACGCGGTCTACGACCCGGTCTCCCGGCACTGCACCGTGGCCCGCGCGGGCCATCCGCCGCCGGCCGTGGTCCGCCCGGACGGCGGGGCGGAGTTCTGGGACGTGCCCGCCGGCCCTCCGCTGGGGCTCGGCGGTCTGCCGTTCGAGTCGGCCGATCGGGAACTGCCGGAGGGCAGCCGGCTCGTCCTCTACACCGACGGGCTGGTCGAGGACCGGGGGCACGACATCGACGTCGGCCTGGAACGGCTGCGCGAGGCGCTGTCTTGGGCCGGCGACTCCCCCGAGGACACGTGCAGGGCCGTACTGGAGTCCCGGCGCCCGGTACGGGCCGGTGACGACATCGCGCTGCTCGTGGCGCGGACACGGGCGCTGGCCGCCGGCCGGATCGCCCAGTGGCCGGTGCCGCCGGACCCGGCGGCCGTCGGCGAGGTGCGGGCGGCGGTCACCCGGAAGCTGGCCGAGTGGGGGCTGGAGGAGCTGACGTTCGGTACGGAGCTGATCCTGAGCGAGCTGGTCACCAACGCGCTCCGCTACGGCGGCGGCCCCATCCAGGTGCGGATGCTGTACGACCGCAACCTGATCTGCGAGGTGTACGACGGCAGCAGCACCTCGCCCCATCTGCGGTACGCCACCATGACGGACGAGGGCGGCCGCGGCCTGTTCCTGGTCGCCCAGCTCGCCGAGCGCTGGGGCACCCGCTATCTGCCCGCCGGCAAGGTCATCTGGGCGGAACAGCCCGTTCCGTGAGGCATAAGCCCACGTGGGGAGAGCTCATAAGAGAAACTTATGAGTCCATAGACCGGACCCGCGTACCAGGTAAGGCATGCCTCAGTTTAGGCTTCCCATCGAGCCGCCTGTCCTCACTCGAAGGGAACCTGACCATGCCCCGCCCCCTGCGGGTAGCCATCGTCGGATCCGGCCCCGCCGGGATCTACGCCGCCGACGCCCTGCTCAAGTCCGACGTGGCCGCCGAACCGGGCGTGTCCATCGACATCTTCGAGCGCATGCCGGCACCGTTCGGACTGATCCGTTACGGCGTCGCCCCCGACCACCCGCGGATCAAGGGCATCATCACCGCCCTGCACCAGGTGCTCGACAAGCCGCAGGTCCGGTTGTTCGGCAACGTGGACTACGGCACCGACGTCCACCTCGACGACCTGCGCGCGTTCTACGACGGCGTGATCTTCGCCACCGGCGCCACGGCCGACCGCGCGCTGGACGTGCCCGGCATCGACCTCGACGGCTCCTACGGCGCCGCGGACTTCGTCTCCTGGTACGACGGCCACCCGGACGTGCCGCGCACCTGGCCCCTGGAGGCCGAGAAGGTCGCCGTGCTCGGCGTCGGCAACGTCGCCCTCGACGTGGCCCGCATCCTGGCCAAGACGGCCGACGAGCTGCTGCCCACCGAGATCCCGCCGAACGTCTACGAAGGCCTGAAGGCCAACAGGGCGATGGAGATCCACGTCTTCGGCCGCCGCGGCCCGGCGCAGGCGAAGTTCAGCCCGATGGAGCTGAGGGAGCTGGACCACTCCCCCACCATCGAGGTGATCGTCGACCCCGAGGACATCGACTACGACGAGGGCTCGATCGCCACCCGGCGCGGCAACAAGCAGGCCGACATGGTCGCCAAGACCCTGGAGAACTGGGCGATCCGCGATGTCGGCGACCGTCCGCACAAGCTGTTCCTGCACTTCTTCGAGTCCCCCACCGAGATCCTCGGTGAGGACGGCAAGGTCGTCGGCCTGCGCACCGAGCGCACCGCGCTCGACGGCACCGGCAACGTGAAGGGGACCGGCGAGTTCAAGGACTGGGACGTCACCGCGGTCTACCGGGCCGTGGGCTACCTCTCCGACAAGCTCCCCAAGCTGCCCTGGGACATCGGCTCCGGCACCGTCCCGGACGAGGGCGGGCGCGTCGTCCAGGAGACCGGCGAGCACCTGGACTCCACGTACGTCACCGGCTGGATCCGGCGCGGTCCGGTGGGCCTGATCGGCCACACCAAGGGCGACGCCAACGAGACGGTGGGGAACCTGCTGAAGGACTACGCGGACGGCCGGCTCCAGGAGCCCGCGTCGCCTGCCCCGGAGGCCGTGGACGCGTTCCTCGCCGAGCGCGGCGTCCGCTTCACCACCTGGGACGGCTGGTACCGCCTGGACGCCGCGGAGAAGGCGCTGGGCGAGCCGCAGGGCCGCGAACGCGTGAAGCTCGTGGAGCGCGAGGACATGCTGCGGGAGAGCGGCGCCTGACCCCCTGCCCCGCGAGGGCTCACCGCCGGGCGCCCGCCCGGTCCGTCCCCCGGACCGGGCGGGCGCCCGCGTGCGTCAGTCCGGGAGGGCCAGGCGGTCCGTCTCGCCGGGCTGGAGGCGGACCGTGCGGTCCGGGAGGTGGACCTCGATCGCGGAGCGGCCTGAGGAGGGCACGGTGATCTCCAGCAGGCCGTGTTCCAGCCGCAGCCGGACGCCCCAGTGGCCGTGGTAGCGCAGGGTGAAGCCGTAGGAGGAGAGTTCGGGCAGGGGCACCGGGTCGAGCCACAGGGCTCCGCCGCGGGTCTCGAGACCGGTCAGTCCGCGCTGGACGAGGTCGAGGGTGCCGGCCATGGCGCCGAGGTGGATGCCCTCCCCGGTGGTGCCGCCCTGGATGTCGGCGATGTCCGCCCGCAGGGCCTCCTGACAGAACTGCCAGGCGTCGGCGCGCCGGGCCCGGGCCAGCACCCAGCCGTGGACCAGGCCACTGAGGGTGGAGCCGTGGCTGGTGCGGTGGAGGTAGTGGTCGACCGTGCGCCGCCAGGTCCGTTCGTCCAGGTTCATCCCCAGCCTGCGGAAGATCCCCCGGAGTTCGGCGGGCGAGAAGAGGTAGCCCAGCATCAGGACGTCCGCCTGCTTGGAGGCCTGGTACCGGTTGACGGAGTCGCCCTCGGCCTCCAGCAGCCGGTCCAGGCGCCGGATGTCGCCGTACCGGTGCCGGTAGCCCCGCCAGTCGAGTTCGGCGAGTTCGCCGTAGCCCTCGAACTGACTGATGACGCCGTGGTGGAGGGGGACGTGGAGGGTGCGGGAGACCTCCTCCCACTTCTCCAGCTCCCTCGCGTCCAGACCGGTCCGCTCGGCGAGTTCACGACGGCGCGGCTCGGGCAGACCGCGCAGCACGTCCAGGGTGCGGGCGAGCACCCAGGCGGCCGTGACATTGGTGTACGCGTTGTCGTCGAGGCCCGGTTCGGTGGCGTCCGGGTAGGCGTCGTGGTACTCGTCGGGGCCGACCACGCCCTTGATGCGGTAGCGGCCCAGACGGTCGTCGAAGGTGGCGGAGTCCGCCCAAAAGCGGGAGACGTTCAGCAGCATCTCGGCGCCCTTGGTGTGCAGGAACTCCTGGTCGCCGCTGGCCTCGCAGTACTGCCAGACGTTGTACGCGATCGCCGATCCGACGTGGTGCTGGAGGTCGGAGTGGTCGGGCAGCCAGCGGCCGGAGCGGGGGTTGAGGTGCAGTTGCTGGGCCTCCTCCCGGCCGTCGCTGCCGCTCTGCCAGGGGTACATCGCGCCGCGGCGCCCGGCGTCCCGGGCGGCGGTGCGGGCGCGCTCCAGACGCCGGTGACGGTGGTGCAGCAGCGCGCGGGAGACCTCGGGGAAGTGCAGGTTGAGGTACGGCAGGACGAACAGCTCGTCCCAGAAGACGTGCCCCCGGTACGCCTCGCCGTGCAGTCCCCGGGCCGGGACCCCCACGTCCAGGTCCGCGGTGTGCGGGGAGAGGGTCTGCAGGACGTGGAAGAGGTGCAGCCGCAGGATGCGGCCCGCCTCGCCGGGCACGTCCAGCTCGGCCCGGCGCCACAACTGGTCCCAGGCCGTCAGGTGCGGCGGGAGCAGCTCGTCGAAGCCGCCCGCCCGGACCACCCGGTCGACGGCGGCGTGCAGCGGGTCGCTGATCGCGGGATCGCGGGAGGTGTGCAGGGCGACGATCTTGTCGACGGTGACGGTGTCCCCGGCGGCCAGGTCCAGACGGGTGCTCTGCAGGGCGCGCGGGCGGTCGTGCCGGTTCGTGACGGGAGCGGGCGCCGTCAGCCGGGCGGCGAGCGCGACCCGGACGTCCGAGGTGCGGGTGCGGCAGCGCAGCCACACGGTGTCCGCGGCGGTCGTGCCGGTGAGCACATGGGTCAGGTGACGGCCGTCCAGATCCCGGTAGCGCGGCACCCCGGTGTTGGTGACGTCGCCGTCGAGCGCCGCCTCGGTCTCCAGGGCGCCGGAGAAGCCCTCGGCGGTGAAATCGGTGCGCAGGCCCGCCAGATGGGGGTCGGCCATGTGCACGAAGCGGTGCTGGCGCACCAGGAGGGCCCGTCCGGGGCCGAGGCCGTACCGCGTCCTGCGCTCCAGGAGCCCCGAGGACAGGTGCAGGGTCTCACCGTGGTCGAGCACGTGGGCGGTGTCGGGGGTGAGCCAGGGCCCGCCGGGGAGCCTGAAGCGCAGCGGCAGCCAGTTGGGCAGGTTGACCATGTCCTCGTTCTCGACGTGTCGTCCGGCGACCTCGGAGACGAGCCGGTTGTAGACGCCGGCCGCGTACGTGCCCGGGTAGTGCACCTCGTCCGCGGAGCACTCCGGCAGCGCGCCCCGGGTGGCGAAGTACCCGTTGCCGAGGGCGCACAGCGACTCCCGCAGGCGCGCGTCGGCGGCGTCGTACCCCTCGTACTCCCAGGTCCAGCCCGTCACTGCGACGCTCCTCCCGCCGACGGCTGCCGCGCGGCTGCGCGCCGCGGCGGTCCGTCCCGGAGCGGTCACCGACGGTGAGGCCTCCGTCGGCCCCGGACGGACGGCCGCCACGGCCGACGGCCGATCACCGGAGTACCCGTGGCGGGTGCCCGGCACACACGGCCCGGAGGGAGCCGCCTACCGCTCCCCCACCGGCACGCGCCACAGCAGGGTGGTGCCCCGGCCGGCGGAACCGGTGACCTCGAACGTGCCGCCCAGCCGTTCCGCGCGTTCGGCCATGTTGCGCAGCCCGCTGCGGCGGCCCTCCTCCGGAACGCCCACGCCGTTGTCCGAGACCGTCAGCCGCACCTCGCGTCCGTCGGTCTCGAGGACCACCTCGGCCCGGTCGGCGCGGGCGTGCCGGGCGATGTTGGTCAGCGCCTCGGAGAGCACGGCCACCAGGTGGTCGGCGGCCTCCTTGGAGACGTGGGTGTCGATCAGGCCCTCCATCCGCACGCTCGGGGGGAAGCCCAGCACGGACGCGGCCTCACCGGCCACCCGTACGGCGCGGGCCCGCAGGCCGGTTCCGCCCGCGCCCTCGTCGGCGGGCGAGCGCAGACCGAAGATGGTCGACCGGATGATCCTGATGGTCTCGTCCAGGTCGTCCACGGCCCGCAGCACCCGTTCCGAGGCCTCCTTGTGCTCGATGAACCGGCCGGCGCTCTGCAGCGTCATGCCGGTGGCGAACAACCGCTGGATCGCCAGATCGTGCAGATCGCGGGCGATCCGGTCCCGGTCCTCGAACACGGCGATCTGCTCGGCGTCCTGACGGCGTTCCGCCAGTTCCATCGCCACGGCCGCCTGGGCGGCGAACCCCCGCAGCGGTTCGATCTCCTCGTCCGTGAACGCGTTGCGGCCCGCGGCCCGCACCAGCAGGACGATGCCGCGCACGCCCTCGCCCGACCCGATGGGCACGGCGACCGCCGGACCGAGGCCGGTGTACCGCTGGGGGCCCGGGAAGGCCCGGTCGTCGCACGCGATGTCCGCGCTGATGACGGGGGCGGCACTGGTGAAGGCGCGGCCCAGCAGGCTGTCGTCGACGGGCACGACGAGTCCCCGGTGGGTGTCCGCGCCCTGTCCGATGGCCAGTTCCACGGTCAGCGAGTCGGTGTCGGTCATGGGGACCGCGACCACGGCGAGGGCGGCCCCGGTGATCTCGCGGGCGCGTTCCGCGATGAGCAGGAGGGCCGCGCCGCGTTCGCTGCCGGACATCAGTCCGTGGGTGATCTCGGCGTTGGCCCGCAGCCACCGCTCGCGCAGCCGGGACTCCTCGTACAGGCGGGCGTTGTCGATGGCGACGCCGGCGGCGACCGCGAGGGTGGACAGGACCGACTCGTCCTCCTCGTCGAAGTGCGCCCCGCCCCGCTTCTCGGTCAGGTACAGGTTGCCGAAGACCTGGTCGCGGACCCGGATGGGGACCCCGAGGAAGGTGTTCATCGGCGGGTGGTGGGGCGGGAATCCGTACGAGGCGGGGTGGTCGGAGAGTTTCGGCACCCGCAGCGGCTCCGGGTGGCGGATCAGCTCGCCGAGGATGCCGTGGCCCTCGGGGTAGTGGCCGATGCGGGCGATCACCTCCTCGCCGACCCCGACGGTGTGGAAGGCGGACAGCCGCCTGCCGTCCGGGCCGATCACGCCCAGCGCGGCGTACTCCGCGTCCACCAGCGCCGCGGCGGCCTCCACGATGCTGTGCAGCACCTGTTCCAGGTCGAGTTCCCGGCCGACCGAGAGAACGGCCTCCAGCAGACTGCGCACCCGGTCGCGGGTGCCACGGGCCGCGTCGATCCGCGCCTGGAGCTCCTCCAGCAGCTCGTCGAGCCTCAGCTGCGGTAGCCGTACGCGGGCGTCCTCGTCCCGCTCGGAACCTGCCACCCGTGTGCCTCCGTCCCCTCGTCCGACGCCGTCGCCCGGCGGCCACCCGGCCGGCGCCCCGGTAACGGTCCAGCAAAAGTGACGGTACGGCATGGGACGGGGGCCGGACCGGCGGGGACCACGGCCGGCCGTCCGGTCCGCCGGGCCGGACGGCCCCGTCCCACGACCGCTCGCCGGGGCCGGAGGTCCCCTTCCGGCGGGACGACGGTCCCGCATCGCCCCCGACGGCCCCGTTACCCCCGGAAACAGGCGTGCCGGGTTGCTATACAGGTGCTGCCGCCGGTCCGGATCCACGGCCCCACCCGCTTTCCCCGTCCCGCCCTTGGGAGACCTCATGCTGTCCGAAGAGTCCGCCGCAGTGCTGCGGGCGACCCTGCCCGCCGTGGCCGGGGCGCTCGACGAGATCACCACGCGTTTCTACGGCTCGATGTTCCGCGACCGGCCCGAGCTGCTGGACGGCCTGTTCAACCGGGGCAACCAGGCCAGTGGCGCCCAGCGCCGGGCGCTCGCCGGGTCCATAGCCGGTTTCGCCCAGGCGCTGCTCGCCGACCCGGACACCCGGCCGGACGCCCTGCTGTCCCGGATCGCCCACAAGCACGTGGCGGTCGGGATCACCGACGACCAGTACACGATCGTGCACAAGTACCTGTTCGGCGCGATCGCCGAGGTGCTGGGCGACGCGGTGACGCCCGAGGTGGCCGCCGCCTGGGACGAGGTGTACTGGCTGATGGCCGGCGCCCTCATCGCGCGGGAGGCGCGCCTGTACCACGACGCCGGTGTCGAACCCGGCGACATCTGGCGCCCGTGGACGGTCGTGGAGCGCCACGAGGAGACGGCCGACGTGGTGTCGTTCCTGCTGCGCCCCGCCGACGGCGGGGCCGCCCCGCCGGCCCGGGCGGGCCAGTACGTCAGCGTGAAGCTGCTCATGCCCGACGGGGTGCACCAGGTGCGCCAGTACAGCCTGTCCTCGGACCCCGGGAACGATCTGCGCCGCATCACCGTCAAACGGGTCACGGGGGCGGACGGCGCGCCGGACGGCGAGGTCTCCGACCTGCTGCACGAACGGACCGGCACCGGTGACGAGCTGATGCTGTCCGTGCCCGCCGGCGACGTGGCGCTCGACGAGGCCCGCACCCCGCTGGTCCTGGTCTCGGCCGGCATCGGCTGCACCCCGATGCTGGGCATGCTCGCCCGGCTGGCCGCCACCGGCTCCACCCGGCGGGTGCTCGTCCTGCACGCGGACGGCTCGCCCGACGAGCACGCCCTGCGCGCCGAGACCCGTGAGACGGTGGACTCGCTGCCGGACGCGGAGGCGGTCTTCTGGTACGAGCGTCCCGGCCCGGAGGAGCCCGACGCCCGCGACGGCCTGATGGACCTCGCGGGGATCGACGTCCCGGCGGACGCCACGGTGTACCTGTGCGGCCCGCTGCCGTTCATGCGTGCCGTGCGCGGCGGGCTGCTCGACGCCGGGGTGCCCGCCCGCTCCATCCACTACGAGGTCTTCGGCCCCGACCTGTGGCTGCCGGCGGCCTGACCGTCCCGGGCCCTTCGCGCCCACGGCGGCGCGCAGGGCCCGGGCGCCGGATCAGACCTCGAGCTCGGCCTCGATACGGCGCAACTGGTGCCGCGCCATGGCCAGGTTGGCCCGGCCGGCGTCGAGCACCAGGTACAGGAAGAGGCCGTTCCCGCCGCGCCCCCTGAGCAGGCGGATGAGGTGGTACTGGCTGCTCAGGGTGATCAGGATGTCCTCGATCTCCTCGTTCAGCCCCAGGTGCTCCATGGTGCGCAGCTTGGACCGCACCACGTCGGTGTTGCCGGCGGCGGCGACCTCCAGGTTGAAGTCCTTGCCTCCGCCCAGCGTGCCGAGGGCCATGCCGCTGGTGTAGTCGACGAGTGCGGCGGCCGTCGCGCCGTCGATGGAGCTGAGGCATTCCTTGAGCGCGGTCTCGGTGTTGGCCATGAAACGTGTCCTTTCGGTCGTGACGGGTGATTCGGACCGGCCGCCGGATCGTGCGGAGGCGTCCGGCCGGGAGGAAGTCCGGGAGTCAGCCGCCGGGCTGGGGCCGGGGCCGGTGTGCGGGCCGCTGCGGGGTCCGCACCGGGAGGGTGCCGATGGTCCGGGCGGGGTCCTGGACCGGCGCGGGGGTGTCCCGGGCCGCGAGCCGGTCGGCGTGCCGCCCTCCGCCCGGGCCGATGCGGGTGTCGACCAGTTCCGCGATCCGGGCGCCGCTGCGCCGGCCCTCCAGGTGCAGCCGGCCCACGTTGACCCGGTCGTCGGCGAGGAGGGTGAGGACCGCGGTGGTGCCGGCCGCGTAGGTGGCGATGTAGCCTCGGTCGCCCCGCACCAGCAGTTCGCGGAACTCGCCGCGGGCGGCGGCGTCCGCCATGCGGTACGCGACGCCGAGCGCGGCGGCGGTGAGCGCGGCCAGCCCTTCCGGTTCGGTGTCCGGCACGTCGTGGGCGAGGACGAGTCCGTCGACGGTGGCCGCCAGGGAGCCCGCCAGTTTGGGTATACGGGTGCGGAGCCGACGCAGTTCGTCCAGCACGTCGGTCTCGACGGCCATGAGCAGTCTCCTTTCGGCACGCTGTCGGCGCGCGCGGATCACAGTGCCTCCAAGGCGTCCAGGAGCCGTCTCAGCAGCGCTGTGTCGGGCTCGTCCCACGCCGCGCCGCCCGCGTCGGGGGCGGCGTGGACGGGCGTGGCGGGCGGGGGTGGCGCGGGGGTGACCAGTCCGCCGGCGGCCAGGCGGCGCAGCTCGACGAGGGTGTGGAAGGTGCGGTGGGCGAGGGCCGCGGCGATCTGTGCGGCGGTGCGGGCGCCGTCGACCTGGGCGAGGGTGCGGGCGCGGCGGGGCGGCAGTTCGGCGGGACGGGCGCCGGGCACGCGGGTGAGCGGCGCGGTGTCGACGGCCGGGTCGGGCCAGATGCGGTGCAGCAGGTCGCGGCGGCGCCGTGACTCGCCGAGCACGGTCGCCACGGGGACCGGGCGGACCGCGCCGAGCCAGTGCGCGGCTCCGGGACGGAAGCGGAGCGTGGCGCCGTCGTGGGCGAGCGCGAAGTACGCCGCGTCGAACAGGGCGCCCAGATGGCACAGTTCCAGCGCCCCGGTGGTGAGCCGCCCGCTGTCGACCAGCTGGCGGCCGACGCCGTGCGCCGCCCCCGCTCGTTCGACGGCGTCCCACCAGCCGGCCGGGGCGACGGCGCCGCTGCGGGTGAGCAGGTCGCCGAGGTCCGGGCTGTACGCGGACTCGACGTGGACGACGCGTCCGGCCGAGAGGTAGAAGACGCCGGACTCCGTGGAGAGCGCCCCGGTGGCGTGGTCGGCCGCGAGGGTGCCGAGCAGCTGCGACGCGGTTCCGTCGGTGCACGCCGTGATCATCCGAGCACCAGCCGCTGCGCCATCTCGGCCAGCCGGATCCGGGCCAGGGCGAGGTTGCCGTCGGCGCGGTCGAGCCAGAGGTACAGGAACACCGTGCTGTCGAAGGTCGTGATGACGAAGCGCAGGAGGTGGTAGGCGTCGGCGGTGGTGAGGATCAGGTCGTCGACGGGTGGTTCCTCGCCCGCCTCGGCCCCGCCGACGGCGGGCGCGAGGGTGCCGCTCTCCATGGCCAGGCGGGCGAGTTCGGCGGTCTCCGCGGCCGTGGCCTCCGCGTCCTCGCCGGGCGCCTCGCCCACCGCCCCCAGGGCGAGCCCGCTGATCCAGTCGACCACCAGGGCACCGCGCGCCCCCGGCAGTCGCATGGCTTCCAGCAGGCTCTCGTCGATTCCGGGCACGCCGGATCCCCCTTCTCGCACGGCTGTACCGCGAACGTGACGTCGACGCTACGGTGGGTGCTCGACCGAGGTGAGGGCTTTGGCGTTTTCCGGGGGAATATGCGACAAGGAGAGCGCGCCGCTGGTAGGGTCCGGGCTTTTGCCGCCGGAAGGAGGGGTGGCCGCCGGCCGGGCGCGGGCGGGTCCGGCCCCGGTGCGGACGGTGGGCCGGACCCGCCCGCGGGATCCATGGTGGTGACGGCCCCGCCTCCGGGGCCACGGGTGAACCGCCGTCCCCGCGTGTGCGCCGCGCGCACCCCGTGCGCGACACGCCGACCGGCGGAGCCCCGGCTCAACCCTCCGGCCGGCCCCGACGATACTGGCAGGAACACGTGCCCCCGCTCACGACTGGACCCATGCCGACCTCCTCCTCAGCCCGCCCCACCGTCCCTCCCACCGTCTGGCTGGCCCGCGGCCGCCACACCGGCGCCACACCCGACGCGGCGCTCCGGCACACCCTGCACTGGCTCAAGGCCGGCCAGGACATCGACGACTTCCTGGAACTCCCCCCGACGGAGACCTCCCCCGACCTGGTGTTCGAATCTCGGACGCGGGTCACCGACGGGGTCACCGTGCGCGCCCGGCTGAGCCTCGCGCCCGGCACGGACGCGGGCCGGGACTGGGTCCTGGTCGCCGAGGCGGAGCGGCCCTGGGACCCCTCCTGGCCTTCCCCGGCCGCCATGTTCTGGCCGTCGGAGCCGGACGCGGAGTGGAACACCGACCCGGTGACGGGACTGCGGGCGGGCGTGATCAATCCGCTTCCCGAGGACGACAAGGCCGTACGACGGCTGCTGCGCGACTGCGCGCGCGACCCGTGGCACGTCCATGTCGTCGTCCACGAGGCCATGACCCCGGACGAGCGCGGCCGGATACCGCTCGCGCGCTGGCTGCCGCCGGGGCTGCGGGACCGGGTGGTGGAGCACCGGGCCGCGCCCCAGCAGTCGCGGGTGGCGAACTGGGCGCTGCGGGAGTTCGGCGTGGAGGTTCCGCGCGGGGGCGCGGTGGTGCTGCCCGGCGATCCCGCCCCGGAGGGCTACGACGCCGACGACTTCGCCGTGCGCGCGGTGTTCCTGGACGGCACGGAACCGGTCGACCTCGTGGAGGCGGTGGTCCGGTACGACGCGCTGCCGCGGGCGCTGCCGGACGGGGCGCGGGACGCGCTGACGGCGCTGCGGGAGGAGTGGCGTCTGTTGACGACGGCGGAGGAGCTCGTGCGCGAGCGGGCGCTGGTGGCGATGTACGCCGAGGCGCTGGAGGCGATGACGAAGTCACGGGACCTGTACCGGGAGGCCGCGGAACGCGCGCACGAGGCGTTGGCCGCGTACCGGGAGTCCGCCGGATCCCCTGACGCGGGGCAGCCCCCCGCGCCCCGGACCCCGTCTCCCCTGACGCGCACCCTGGAACGCCTCAAGGTCGGCGCCAGGACCCGCCGCCCCGCCCCCGAGGACCCGGCCGCACTGGACCATTAGTCACTTCCGGTCCGATCCGGTCCGGCCCGGACGCGGTGTGCGGGGAGGGCGGTCGCCGGGGCGCGCCGGCGTGGGCGTACGGGCCCTGTTCCGCGGGCGGTGGCGGCCGGGTCCCGCGGCGGGCGAGGCCGCCGGACGGTCGCGGGCCGGGGGCGGTTGACGCGGTCCGGCGCCGACGGGGCGCCCCCCCGGGCCCTCGAGGCGCCGGGGAGGCGGCACCGCCCGCGGTCTCGGGGCGGTGCGGGCGGCCGTGGTGACGGATCCCGCCGCCGGCTCGGGGGCCGGTGGGGGCGTCAGTCCGCCGTGCGGCGGGTCTTCGGGGGTGGCGAAGGGGTCCGGCGGGCGGCGGGACGTGCGGACGCCACGCGTACGACCAGCGCCGCCAGGGCCAGCAGGGCGGCCGCGGCGGCCACCGGGGCGGCGAACCACGGGGGCGCGAGGACGAGGTCCACGGACCGGGACAGGGCGGCCGACGGGAGGGAGCCGCCGTGGACGTGGGCCACGGCCAGGACCGCCGGGACCACGACCGCCCCCGCGAGGACCACCGCACCGGGGCGTACCACCAGGATCAGCGCGAGTGCCGCGCAGCACACCGACAGGCCGACGGCGAGGGCGTGCAGGCCCAGGGGGACACCGTCGTACCGCGGCGGGAAGTGGGCCATCGCGCACACCGCGAGGGCCACCACGGCGAGCCGGTCCGACCGGACCACGGCCCCGTCGACCGGCTCGGGCGTACGGCTGTCGGGCCGGCGGTCGCCCTCGTCCCCGGAACGGGGGTCGGCCGTCGCCGGCCGGTGGGCGGCCGGGCGGTGGGCGGCCGGGCGGTGGGCGGCCGGGCGGTCGATCGGCCCGGCCGGTTCGCCGGCGGACCGGCCGGTCGCCGCGGCCGTCGTGGCGGAGAGTGGGGCCGCCCCGGCGGGTATGACCGGTTCGTTCGAGGAAGGCGACGAAGAGCAGGTGGTCATGATCGGCTCCATGAGAAGGCTGATGACCATTTCTAGGCGCCCCCACCCCGTGCCGCCACTCGGTTGAGGCACCGGGACGACCTGCGGTGATCCGTCGTTTCGCACGGATCCCGCGGGGCACCGGGCGTGTGCGCGTATGGCCGGTCCCCGCCGCCATACCGGCGCCGCGAGCGGGAATCCGCTCAGTGCAGGCTGTGCCGCGGCGAGGCCGCGGCACGGGTCACGGAAGGAGGGCGGTCCCTTGGAGACGACCACCGTGCTGCTCGTCGTCGCCGCGGTCCTCGCGGCCGCGGTGCTGGCCGGCGCCATCGCCGTCCTGGTCCGACTGGTGCGCACACGGCGTGAGTTGCGTCACGCGGGTCTGCCCACGGGGCCCCGCTGGGTGTTCTGGGGCGCGGTTCTCTATCTGGTGCTGCCGACCGACCTGTTGCCCGATCCGGTCTATCTGGACGACGTGGGCGTGCTGCTGCTGGCTCTGCGCACCCTGCGGGGTTCCTCCGGCGCCCGGGCTCCCGGAGGAGCTCTCCGGCGGAGCGGTCGGCGACCCGCCGATGATTACGCTCCGTAAGGAAACCAACCACTCGTTCGATTCGTATAAGTCTCTGGAAGCCAAAAGAAGTCGGCGGACCAAGCAACGGCGCACCGTGGGCCGTTGCCTGCTCGGCGCAGCACCGACGAGGGAGAGACGATGCAACCGTTCGCGCTCAACTACGCACGTCCGGCGGTGGAGTTGGCCGTTGCCACTCCGTACGCGTATGACTCCGGACTGCAGTTGAACGTACTCGGCGACGGGCGGATCGCGGCCTGCGACCACGCACTGTTGCGCGAGGCGGGGACGACGACGTCCACCGCGGGCTCCAAGACCCACTTCGACGACTGAACGCGGACCGTGAACCATGACCGTGCTGATCCTCACCTGCGAGGAGGACGTGACCGCCGACATGGTGGTCGTCCATCTGAACGGCTCCGGTGTACCGGTGGTGCGCCTCGATCCCGCCGATCTGACGGGCGGCGTCTCGCTGTCCGGCGAGTACGTCCACGGCCGCTTCCGCGGCCATCTGTCCGTCGGCGGGCGGCTGGTGGGCATCTGCGGGCTGCGGTCCGTGTGGGTGCGCCGGCCCGGCACGCCGGCCGGGCGCGCGGCGCAGCCGTCCGCATGGCTGACCGAGGAGGCCTCGCAGGCGCTCTACGGCATGCTGCGCGGTGGTGACGCGCGGTGGATGAACCACCCGGACGCGGCCCGGCAGGCCCGCCACAAGCCGTGGCAGCTGCGGCTGGCCCAGCGCTGCGGCCTGCCCGTGCCGGCCACGGTGATCACCACGTTCCCGCGTGCCGCGCGGGAGTTCGCGGAGCGTTTCCCGGACCTGGTGGTCAAGCCGGTGTCGGGGGCGCATCCGCAGGACCCGCCGAGGGCGGTGCCGACCAGCAGGGTGGCGCCGGACACGGACTTCTCCGCGGTCGCGTTCGGACCGACGCTGCTGCAGCGGCGGATCGCCAAGCGGGCCGACATCCGGCTCACCGCGGTGGGCGAGCGGCTGCTGGCGGCCCGCAAGGCGACGCGGCCGGACGCGGATCCGGAGGAGGTGGACGTGCGTTTCGCCGCTCCCGGGTCGCCCTGGGAGCCGGTCGAGGTCCCGGCGCGCACCGCCGATGCCGTACGCGACTATCTGCGCCGGTCCGAACTGGCGTACGGCGCTTTCGACTTCGCCGAGGACGCCGACGGGACCTGGTGGTTCCTGGAATGCAACCAGTCGGGGCAGTTCGGGTTCGTGGAGGTGGAAACGGGGCAACCGATCGCCCGGACCATCGCCGAGTGGCTGTCCCGTCCCCTTCCCGACGAACCCGCCGAGCCGGCCGAGGCGGGCAGCACGGTGCGGTGAGGGCCCGTCACCGCACCGGGCTCAGTGCGACCGCGGTCCCGGCAGCAGGGCGGTACGCTGCCAGCCGTTGCCCGGGGAGTGCGGCCGGTCGAGGCCGGGAGACTGCAGGGGCCGCATGACCAGCTCCAGCTCCCTGCTCACGCGTTCGGCCTCGCGTCGCACCTGTGCGGGCACGTCGCCGCACTCCGCGATGAGTCGGTCGTAGATGGGGGAATCCTGGAACACCCGTCAACGTGCCTTTCTGCTCGTCGGCCCCGATGCGGGACGCGACTGCAGAGTCTAGGCGGCCGACCCTCCCGAAGGGGGAATTCCCCGGCACGACGGAACACGGAACGGGCATTACGGACATCAGGCGCAGATCGGTGACTCCGGGCGGTCCGGGCGGTCAGGCGCCCGTCGTCGAGCCGGGGCGGACGATCATCAGGGCGGTGACGGTCGCCCACAGCAGGTTGAACACCCCGGTGAACATGGCGAGTCGTACCGTGCTCCGGCGGTCGACGGGCCGGCTCCCGCCCAGCTGTCCGACGAGTTCGTCCTGCCGGGGCAGCACGAAGGCGAGCAGGACCCCGGCGGCGGCCGCGGTGAGGCCGACCGAGGTGACGAGCCAGCCGTCGTCCAGGACGCCCATCGCCAGCGCGGTGGCGAGACCGAGGAGGGGCACCGCGATCCCCACGCGGGCGTAGACCCGGCAGATGCGGTGGAGCAGCGCGACGGTGGCCACGGCCGTCGCGACGGGTTCGCCGCCCTCCGCCGGGAGGGCGCGGCGTACGGCCGGCGGGAACATGCTGGCCGCGACGGTGACGGGACCGACGGCGACGATGGCGGCCAGGACGTGGAGGGACAGCAGGAGCTTGGTCACCGGAACTCTTTCCTTGGTGTGATCGGCGGTGCCGGGCTCACGTTAGGGACCCGCCGGGTGATCACCCAGGGGCTGAAACGACAGGTTCCGACGGGTTCTCGCCAAGGCGGTTCACCACGGATCGCCCGCGTCACCGCCCCTGTGCCGCTGGTCCCGAAGGTGGCGGGAAACCGCCTATCGTGGCGGTCATGCACTCCGTGGCGATTCTGGTTCTCGATGGGGTCGTGCCGTTCGACATGGCGGCGCCCATGCAGGTCCTCGACTGGACGCGGCTGCCCGACGGCCGGCGCCCCTACCGGGTCCGGCTGTGCGCCGAGCGGCCGGAGGTGATCGCGGACGGCGGTTTCACCCTGCGCGTCGAGCGCGGACTCCAAGCGCTGGCGGACGCCGACACGATCATCGTCCCGGGCCGCGCCGAGGGCGCGGCCCCGCTCTCGCCCGCCGTGCTCGCGGCCCTGCGGGACGCGGCCGGGGCGGGCACCCGGATCGCCTCGGTGTGCGTGGGCGCGTTCGTGCTGGCGGAGGCCGGGCTGCTGGACGGCCTGCGCGCCACCACGCACTGGGTGGCCGCCGGGCGGCTCGCCCGGGACTTCCCCCGCGTCGACGTGCAGCCGGACGTGCTCTACGTCGACAACGGGCAGATCCTCACCTCGGCCGGCGCCGCCGCCGCGCTGGACATGTGCCTGCACATGATCCGCCGGGACCTGGGATCGGCCGTGGCCGCGAACGCCGCCCGGATGTCGGTGATGCCGCTGGAGCGGGAGGGCGGCCAGGCCCAGTTCATCGTGCACGAGCACCCGCCCGTGCCCCGCGGGTCGGATCTGGAACCGCTGCTGGAGTGGATCGAGGACAATCTGGCGCACGAGGTCACCCTCGGGGCGATGGCGGCGCGGGCCGGCCTGAGCGAGCGCACCTTCAGCCGCCGGTTCCGTGAGCAGACGGGCACCACGCCGCTGCAGTGGCTGCTGCGGGCGCGGGTGCGGCGCGCCCAGTACCTGCTGGAGAACAGCGACCACACGGTCGAGCGGATCGCCCGGCAGGCAGGGTTCGGTTCGCCCACGGCCTTCCGCGAACGGTTCCGCAAGGTCGTGGGCACGACGCCGTACGCCTACCGCTCGGCGTTCAACGGACGGCGCGCCGCCGTCGCGGGCAGCGGGTGAACGGGTGAGCGGTCCGGCGGCTCAGACGGCCAGGGGCAGGCTGCTCTCCCCGTCCGCCCGCGGGGCCGCCCGGCCCGCGGCGGGCCGTGCCCCGTCGAGCAGGGCGTCGGCCAGGGCGATGGCGTCCTGGACGCGGGACGCCCCCGTCATCACGCAGAGCGTCTCGCTGACGTCGTCCAGTTCACGCGCCGCCTCCGACGAGTACCGTTCCGCCTGAGCTATCCGCAGCGTCGCGTACCGTGTGAGCAACCGTCTGACGACCTTGGGATCCGGTGCGAGCACGAAGCGCCCCTCTCTGGTTTTCGCTCCGTATGCCCGGAGTAGGCGGAAGCACTCACCCCACTTGCCCGACCGACCGCAATTGACCGAAAACCGCCGTACCATGACCGGGCGATCAGGCCACCTGACCGCTGTGCAGCGCCGTGTACGCCCCTCCCCGGCGCAGCAGGTCCTCATGGGTGCCGATCTCCTGGATCCGGCCGTCCGCCATCACCACGATCCGGTCGGCGCCGCGCACGGTGGAGAGCCGGTGGGCCACCACGAACGTGGTGCGCCCGCGCAGCAGTCGGCCGAGGGCCTCCTGCACCAGCGCCTCCGAGCGGGTGTCGAGGGCCGAGGTCGCCTCGTCGAGGACCAGCACCTTCGGGTCCCGGATCAGCGCGCGGGCGATGGCGAGGCGCTGGCGCTGTCCGCCGGACAGCCGTGCACCGCGCTCCCCGACGAGGGTGTCGAGGCCCTGGGGCAGCCGGTCGACGAACTCCAGCGCGTTGGCGTCGCGCAGCGCGGCCCGCACCGCCTCCTCGTCGGCGTCGTCCATGCCGTAGGCGACGTTCTCCCGGACGGTGCCGTCGAACAGGATCGACTCCTGGGGCACCACGGACAGGAAGCGCCGGTAGGTGCGCAGATCGAGGCCGCTCATGTCGGCGCCGTCGAGCAGCAGCCGGCCGGAGGTCGGGCGGATGAAGCCGATGACCAGGTTGAGCACGGTGGACTTGCCCGCCCCGGAGGCGCCGACGAGCGCGATGGTCTCGCCCGGGGCGACATCGAGGGTGAAGTCGCGCACGGCGGGGCGCCCGTCGGTCTCGTACGCGTGGCCGACGCCCTCGAAGGTGATCGCGCCGCGCACTCCGTCGACCTCCGCCTTGCCCGCGTTGTCCTCCAGTTCGGGGGCCTGGAGGACCTCGCCGACCGAGCGGACGGACTCCAGCCCCTTGGTGATGACCGGGGCCAGCCCCGCCAGCGTGGTCGTGGAGTTGGTGAGCGTGGTCAGGAAGGCGCTGAGCATCACGACGTCGCCGGCGGTGACGCCCCAGACGTCGTAGTACGAGATGAGAGCCGCGCCGGTCAGCACGCACACGCCGACGACGTTGAGGACGACCCAGGCCAGCGAGCCGAACCGGCCGTTGACCAGGTCCAGGCGCATCCCGGAGGTGAGCAGCCGGTTCAGGGTGCCGTTCATCCGGCGCAGCGCCTTGCCCTCCAGGCCGTGGGCGCGGGTGACGGGGATGAGCCGGGTCATCTCCGTCACCCGTGAGGACAGCGTCTCCACCTCGTGGCGGAAGTGCTCGTTGTGCGTGCGCAGCCGGGACCGGAGCCGGGCGACGAGCAGGGCCGCGGCGGGCACGACGATCAGGAAGACGGGGAGGAACTCGGGGGTGCGGACGGCGATGATGACGAGTCCGCCGGTGAGGACGGTGAGCGCGCCGAGCCCGTTCTCCGCGGTCTGCTGCACCATCTGCTCGACGGTCTCCACGTCCCGCACGACCTTGGCCTGGAGCACACCGGCGCTGACCCGGGAGTGGTAGCCGATGGAGAGCTGCTGCATGCGGGTGCACAGCGCGGAGCGCAGGGCGGTGCCCATGCGGCGGACGCTGCCGTACAGCAGGCGGACGTACAGCACGTGCAGCGGGTAGTTGACCAGCAGGATGAACATGATGACGCCGGCGCTGGTCCACAGCCGGGAGATCGGCTGGTGCTGCACGACGGTGTCGATGATGGACGCGGTGATCAGCGGCAGCAGCCAGACCGGGCTGTGCTTGACCGTGAAGACGCCGACCGCGGCGGCGAGCCGGCCGCGGTCGGCGCGGAACAGATAGGCGAGGGTGCGGATCGGGTGCTCGCCGCGGTAGCGGTGGTCGAGCGGTCTTTCCGGCGACGACGCCATGGGCGGTGGTCCTCCCTGTGACTTTCTTCAGCAAGCGCTTTCTCGGCCTGCGCGCCAGGAGTACACCAGGCACGCGAG
Source organism: Streptomyces caelestis (assembly GCF_001279005.1). GTDB lineage: Bacteria > Actinomycetota > Actinomycetes > Streptomycetales > Streptomycetaceae > Streptomyces > Streptomyces heliomycini. The sequence continues at coordinate 152,588 of NZ_LGCN01000119.1, read as the reverse complement.
GTGTCCGCCCACGGCGTCCGGCGCCCGAGACGGGCGGGGCGGAATCAGGCGGCGTCCAGCTCCGCGACGTCCTCGGCCGTCAGGACGAGACCGGCGGCGCCCGCCGAGTCGGTGACCGACTCCGGCCGGCTCGCGCCCGGGATGGGGACGACGACCGGCGACCTGGCGAGCATCCACGCCAGGCACACCTGGTACGCGCTCACCCCGTGCGCCCGGGCGATCCGCGCGAACGGGGCGTGGGCCGAGGCGAGTTCACCGGCCCGGGCGATGCCGCCGAACGGACTGTAGGGCAGGAAGGCGATACCGAGCTCGTCGCACAGGCGCAGCTCCGGCTCGCTGGAGCGGAAGGCCGGGGAGAACTTGTTCTGCACGGAGGCCAGCCGGCCGCCGAGGATCTCGTCGGCCTGCCGGATCTGCTCCGGGTCGGCGTTGGAGACGCCGGCCATGCGGATCTTCCCCTCGTCCAGCAGTTCGCGCAGCGCGCCGACGGACTCCGCGTACGGGACGCGGGGGTCGGGCCGGTGGAACTGGTAGAGCCCGATGGCCTCCACGCCGAGCCGGCGCAGGGAGGCCTCGCAGGCCCGCTTCAGGTGTGCGGGGCTGCCGTCCTGCGTCCAGCTGCCGTCGCCGGGGCGCAGGTGACCGCCCTTGGTGGCGACCAGGACGTCGCCGCCCCGGTCGTGGGAGGCGAGGGCCTTGGCGATCAGGGTCTCGTTGTGGCCGACCTCGCCGGCGCGCAGGTGGTACGAGTCCGCGGTGTCGATCAGGGTGACACCGGCGTCCAGCGCGGCGTGCAGGGTGGCCAGGGAGCGGGCCTCGTCCGGACGTCCCTCGATCGACATGGGCATGGCGCCCAGTCCGACGGCACCGACCTCGACGTCACCGATACGGCGGGTGTGCATGTGCGCGTGACCTCTTCCGGCTGTCGTCCCACGATCTTGGAAAGCGCGTACCAGCCTGGCCCCCGCACGGCCCGAAATCCAATAGAAGAAAGCGAACGCATTCAGCAGACGGGGCGCTGAATCGGGGCCCCGCCCGCCACACCGCCGCCGCGCGGGCGCCGATACCCGGCGTTACGCTGCGCGCAGTCGGCCCTTTGCGGACATTCCGGGAGGTAATCATGGCCTCGCTCCTCACTCCGTACCTCAGCTTCGACGGGAACGCACGGCAGGCGCTGGAGTTCTACAAGGAGGTCTTCGGCGGCGAGCTGCGGCTCACCACGTACGGCGACTTCGGCCGGGCCGGAGCCGACAACACCGACAAGATCATGCACGGCATGCTGGCGAGCACGGCCGGCTTCACCTTCATGGGCGCCGACATGCCGCCGGGCATGGGGTACGCCCCGGGGAACAACTTCGCCGTGTGCGTCAGCGGCGAGGACGGGTCCGCGCTGCGCGGCTACTGGGAGAAGCTGTCCGGCGGCGGCTCGGTGGCCGTACCGCTGGAGAAGCAGATGTGGGGGGACGTGTTCGGGATGTGCACGGACCGCTTCGGCGTCCCCTGGATGGTCAACATCAACCAGCCCGGGGGCTGAGCCCCGGACGGTCTCCCGGCGGGCGGCCGTTGACACGGCGTTCCGGCGGGGACCACCGTACTGACCGGAGCGCGCCGGCGGAGCGCGACAGGACACCGGTCCGGCGGCGGTCGCCGCACCGGGAGAGGCGGCGGCATGCGGATCGGACTGCTCGGCACCGGACCCTGGGCGCGGGCGGCCCACGCCCCCGCGCTGAGCGGGCACCCCGACCTCGACCTCGCCGGCGTGTGGGGCCGCCGGCCCGAGGCCGCCGAGGAGCTCGCCGGTCTGCACGGCGCCCGGGCCTACGACGACGTCGAGGCGCTCTTCGCCGACGTGGACGCCGTCGCCGTCGCGCTGCCGCCGGCGGTGCAGGCGGAGCTGGCGGTGCGCGCGGCGCGGGCGGGGTGCCACCTGCTGCTCGACAAGCCGCTCGCGCCGACCGTCGCGCAGGGGCGCGCGGTGGTCGGGGCGGCCCGGGAGGCGGGGGTCGCGTCCGTGGTCTTCTTCACCACCCGCTTCCAGCCGGAGCCGGAGGCGTGGATCACCGAACAGGCGCGCGTGGGCGGCTGGTTCACCGGGCGCGCGCAGTGGCTCGGGGCGGTGTTCACCTCCGACGGCGATCCCTTCGCCGCCTCTGAGTGGCGGCGGGAGAAGGGCGCCCTGTGGGACGTCGGCCCGCACGCCCTGTCCGTCCTGCTTCCGGTGCTCGGCGAACCGCGGCGGGTGACGGCGGCGGCGTACGGCCCCGGCGACACCGTCCATCTCGTCCTCGACCACGCGGGCGGCGCGTCGAGCAGCCTCACCCTGAGCCTGACCGCTCCCCCGGCCGCGGCCGGCGCCATGGTCGAGCTCCGCGGCGCGGCGGGCGTCACCGGTCTCCCGGAGGCCTCCGAGGGGGCGGCCCCGGCGCTCGCCCGGGCCGCGGACGCCCTCCTCGCCGCGGCCGGCACCGGCGTCCCCCATCCCTGCGACGCGGCGTTCGCGCTCCGGGTGACGGAGATCCTGGCCGCGGCGGAGGCCCAGCTGGGCGGCACGACCCGCTGACCGCGGCGCCGGCCGGCCGACTGCGGAACGGAGCGCTCCCGACGCGCTCCGTGGCTGGGGGTCCCGACCGGCTTAAGCAGCCCTTAAAGGCCGGTTAAGTGATCGTTGGACAGTCGTCGGTCTTTGAAGGAACAGCAGGTCAGAGCGGTGTTGCGGACAAGTCGGACCGTTGGCCGGGGGCGCGGCCGTCCCTACCATCAATGCCGCGCGCCGGTGCCGACGTACCGCCTGAGAGCGCTCCCTCCCAGGCCGCCTCCCCACGTCGGCGGGCCGACGCGGTCAGCGACCCGCACGAGACCCCTGGAGATCCCCCACATGACTCCCCGCCATCAGCGCGACCTCGGCCGCCGCAAGGTCCTCTTCGCCCTCGGCGGAGCCGCCGTGGCCCTTCCCGCGGCGGCGGCGATCGCCCCGCACGCCCTCGCGGACCAGTCCGGCGAGCAGAAGGCCGGCGCCGCGGCGGGGGCCCTGCCGCTGACGATCGTCAACGACAGCGGTTCCTTCGGCAACGCGAACGTGCACCTCTACATCGTGGGCAACGTGGACGGCCGTCAGGTCCGGGTCACCCCGGAGGGCGCCGTCGTCCCCGTCGCCGCCTCCGACAACGGCCCGGACGGCTTCGCCGACTACGCGATCGGCCTGGCCGGCAGTGGCGGGACCAAGCTCTCCCTGCCGTACATGTCCGGCCGGATCTACGTCTCCCTCGGCGCGAAGCTCAAGTTCAAGGTCGTCACGGACGGCAACGGCGACGCGGCGCTGCAGTACCCGGCCGGCTGGGTCGCCTCCGACCCCAACTACGGCGTGCTCCACGACTGCGCCGAGTTCACGTACAACTCCTCGGGCATGTTCTGCAACACGACCATGGTCGACATGTTCAGCGTGCCGATGAGCATCCGGCTCACCGGCGCCGAGGACCAGACGACCGGCACCGTGCGCGCGGGCGGCCGCGCGGCCGCGTTCGCCGCCGTCAAGCAGGTGGAGGCGTTCTCCCGGCTCGTCGTGGACGACACCCGGATCATCGCCCCCGGGCACGGTCTGGACGCCGGTCTGTTCGCGAAGGACTACCTCGCCCCGTACATCGACGAGGTGTGGAGCACCTACACCGGCCGGGACCTCAAGGTCACCACCAACGCCGGTACCTTCACCGGCCGGGTGCGCGGTGAGCGGTTCACCTTCGACGGGCCCGCCCAGGTCTCCTTCGGCAAGCCCTCCACGCGGGACGTGCTGTTCTGCGACGGCGCCCTCGCCGCCCCCAACGACGGCACGACCGGCCCGGTGGCCGCCGTGCTGGGCGCCGGCTTCAACCGTTCGACGCTGCTCAGCCACCCGGACCAGCCGACGGCCGACGCCTCGGTCTTCTACCGGACCGAACTCACCAACCACTACGCCAAGGCCGTCCACACGGCCACCGAGGACGGCAGGGCGTACGGCTTCGCCTTCGACGACGTGGCCGACTTCGCCTCCTACATCCAGGACACGGCGCCCACGGGCCTGCGGCTGACGCTCACGGCCTTCTAGGCGGCCCGTGGAGCAGGTTTCCCGCGGGCCGGGGAAGGTACAGGAGCGGCCCTTCACCGCGGCGCCGCGGGCGTTCCGGATGCACGGCGGGCCCCCGCGTTGAATGGTTGAGTATCGGACCCGATGACAGCACCGGGGCCGCTCCAGCGATCCGGACCCGAGGAGCCAGAAGATGTCGACGTCCCAGCCCGACGCGTCCCGGCAGCCCGAGGACAGCGCCACCCCGGACAGCCTGCTCCACGCCCGCACCGGCACCGACGTGTCGCCGGAAGACCTCGTTCTTGCCTCGGGCAAGGACCTCACCCCGCACAACCTCGAGTGGGCCAGGCGGAAGCTGAACGAGGAGGGGCCCGCCGCCCTGGACAAGATGCTGCCCTGAACGCGCGTACGCCTGTTCGCGGGGCAGCAGGCCGCCGGCCCGGTGCGCGATCGCACCGGGCCGGCGGCGTGCCGGGGTCAGGTTCTGTCCCGGTCCTCGGGGAGCGCCGTCTCGTCCTCCACCACGTGCATCGCGGCCTCCTCCGCGCCGGCCGCCCCGGCGTCGATGCCGACGTCCTCGGCGACGGCCTCCTTGGTGGTGTCGGGGTGGGCGCCCTCGTCCGGGGCGACCAGGCGTCCGGCGCGTCCGGCGCCCGCCTCCGGGTCGACCGGCTCGCCCTCGCCGCCGGGCAGGTCGCCCACCTCATCCCCGGCGGGCCCCGACGCGTCCGGCACCTCCTGGGCCAGCCGCTGGTCGAGGGTCTCCCCTTCGTGCTGCTCCGAGGCCGTGGTGCCGTACTTGGTCACGCCGAGCGGTTTCTCCGGCGGGGAGTAGCCCTCGTCGAGGGTGTCGTCGTAGGTGCGTTCGTCGACGGCGTCCTGCATGTCGAGCGGCGCGGCGTCCTCCTGCTCCTCGTTGCTCCCGGTGGGCTGGTACGCGTCGTCCCCCATCGGCTCGGTGCCCATGGCTTCCTCCCTGTTCCGCTGCGTCGGCTCGTTCGGCCCGGTGTCAGATCCGCGTTTCCCGTCAGGCGATCTCTAACCTCGTGGCGCCGGGTGCGGGGGGGTCCCGGTGAGGTCGCGGGCGAGGTCCGGGCCCCGCCGGCCGTGAAGTCGTGCCCGACGGCGTCGTGGAGCGCGGTGGACCTCCGTCACCGGGCGCGCGGGAGACCCGTCGTCCCGTCGGACCCGGGCGCCGGGGCGACACGGACCTGGAGGTCGCCGAGCCGGTGGACGGGCCAGGCGCGGGCGTACCCGGGCGGTGTGCCGCCGGGCCCGGTGAGGGCGGCGACCTGGATGCGGTCTGCGGTCCGCAGGATCTCCCCGGCCGTGGTGTTCTCGTTGTTCCCGGCGGTCGAGCCGGAGGAGCAGCCGGTGTAGTAGCCGATGGGGATCGCCTCGTGGCCGGTGATCAGACAGGGCGGGCGGACACCGAGCCGGTGCAGGTCGCCGGCCGTGCGGGCCCAGTCCCGGCGGCTGTCGGTGTTGCGGTCCACCGTGTGCGCGAGGACGGTCAGCTGCACCGTGAGATGACCGGCCAGCCCGAGTGCGACCAGGGTCCTGGCGGCCGGCCGCCACTTTCCGCGCGGTGCCGTGACCAGGTGCCACAGCGCGTCGGCGACCGGGATCGCGAGCAGGGCGTAGGCGGGCTGGAGGAAGCGGGGCGCCGCGTACCCGATCATGAACAGGTACGGCAGGGCGGCGGTCGTGGCACAGGCCAGCGGCACCGCGGTGCGCAGGGTGCGGCGGGCCCGTACGGCGACGATCAGTCCGAGGACGGCGAGCAGCGGCAGGACGAACCACCACAGGGTGATCACCGGGTGGGGCATCGCGCCCGTGCAGGGACGGCACAGGGCGCGCCCGCCCAGGCTGCGCAGCTGGTCGTCGACGGCGATGTTCAGGCCGAGGCCGCCCTGGACCCGGGAGGCCTCGGCGAGCCGCTCCCGCAGGCCGCCGAACGCGGTGTACGCCTCGGCCACCCAGGGGACCCCTCCCGCCAGCAGACCGCCGACGAGGGCGAGCAGCGACCGCCCGTGCCGGCCGGCCAGGGCGAGGACGAGGAGCGGGACCGTCACCCAGACGGCGTCGGTGGGCCGCATCCAGGCCATGAGCGCGGCCCCCGCCGCCATCCCCCACAGGGGGCCACCGGGCGAGGGGTCCGCGCGGTGGCGCAGGAAGCAGCCGACCGCGGCCAGCGCGCCGACGGCGACCCAGTAGTTGGGCATGGCCTGGGGGCCGTAGAAGAGCGTCACCCACAGGGAGGCGAAGAAGGCGCCGGCGGTGACCAGGACGCGGGTGGGGAACAGACCGCGCCAGGAGCGCAGGGCCAGGTGGAGGGCGAGGCCGGAGAGGAGGGCGAGGTGGACGCGCAGCAGGACGGTGGACTCCGACCAGGACGCGACGGGCGCCACCAGCAGGGACACGCCCCGGGAGCGGGGCGCGCTGAAGAAGGCGGCCGGGTGGTGGGAGGTGACCTGGCTGGTGTAGACGATCTCGTCCCAGCCGAGGCCCAGCGCGGGGCGGACCAGGAGGAGTTGGGCGAGGGTGAAGACGGCGGCGAGCACCGCGAGGGGGCGGGTGCCGCCGTGCCGCGCCGGGCCCGGTCCGGCCCGCTGCTCGCGCCGCCGTGTGCCGGCGAGAAGGGCACCGGTGCCGTCGGTCATCGTCCGTCCCTCACTCCCGCGTGTCGTCGGGTCCCGGGCTCCCCGGGCCCTGCGCTCTGAAGGACGGGTTTCGGGAAACCGGCGTTCCGGAGATCACCGCCAACCTAACCCGCGTGCGGCGGGCCCGCAGGGCGGGACGTCGCCGTCCGCGCCGGGGCCCGCCGCCGCTCAGCGCGGGTGCGGGCTCCGGTGCGGGGGCTGCTCGGGCGCCGGGCGGGGCCGGGGCACCGGGAGCGGACGCTCGACGGGGGCGCCCTCGCGCACGGTCAGCTCGGCACCGTGGTGGCGGACGGTCAGCGGCGCCCCGGACCGCAGCGTGTACGTGGCCCGGTCCGCGGTGACCTCCACGCGCAGGCGCCGGCCGAGGAACCGCAGGGTGAAGGCCAGGCGGCGCAGCCTCGGCGGCAGCCGGGGGGCGAACCGGAGGCTGCCGTCGTCCCAGCGCATGCCGCCGAACCCGGCGACCAGCGCCGTCCAGGCGCCGGCCAGTGAGGCGATGTGCAGTCCGTCGCGGGTGTTGTGCTCCAGGTCCGCGAGGTCCATCAGAGCGGCCTCGGCGGTGTAGGCGTGGGCCAGGTCCAGGTGGCCGGTGCGGGCGGCGAGGACGGCCTGGACGCAGGCCGACAGCGAGGAGTCCCGTACGGTCAGCGGCTCGTAGTAGGCGAAGTTGCGGGCGATCTGCTCCTCGTCGAAGACCTCCTCGAAGAAGGCGGCGCAGGTATGCATCGCCAGCACCAGGTCCGCCTGTTTGACCACCTGTTTGCGGTAGAGGTCGAAGTAGGGGAAGTGCAGCATCAGCGGGTACTGGCCGGCGCGGGTGCGGGTGAAGTCCCAGCGCTGGTAGCGGGTGAAGCCCGCGTGCTGTTCGTGCACGCCGAGCTCGTCGTTGTAGGGGACGTTGACGGCTTCGGCGGCGTCCCGCCAGCCGGCGCTCTCCTCCTCGTCGACGCCGAGGGCCGCCGCGGCGTCGGGGTGGCGTTTGCAGGCGTCGGCGGCGGCCAGCAGGTTCGCCCGGGCCATGAGGTTGGTGTACGTGTTGTCGTCGGCGACGGCGCTGTACTCGTCCGGTCCGGTGACGCCGTCGATGTGGAAGACGCCCCGGTCGTCGTGGTGGCCGAGGGAGCGCCAGAGGCGGGCGGTCTCCACCAGCAGCTCCACGCCGGTGTCGCGTTCGAAGCGTTCGTCGCCGGTGGCCTGGACGTAACGCACCACGGCGTCGGCGATGCCGGCGTTGACGTGGAAGGCGGCGGTGCCGGCCGGCCAGTAGGCGGAACCCTCCGAACCCTCGATGGTGCGCCAGGGGAACGCGGCCCCGCGCAGGCCGAGTTGGGTGGCGCGCTCCCGGGCGACGGGGAGGGTGGTCTGCCGCCAGCGCAGCGCCTCGGCGGCGGCCTCCGGCACGGTGCAGATCAGCAGGGGCAGCACGAACACCTCGGTGTCCCAGAAGGCGTGCCCGTCGTAGCCGGATCCGGTCAGGCCCTTGGCGGGTATCGCGCGCCGTTCGGCGCGGGCCCCCGCCTGCAGGACGTGGAAGAGGGCGAAGCGGACGGCCTGCTGGATCTCCTCGTCGCCGTCGACCTCCACGTCGGCGCTGTCCCAGAAGTCGTCGAGGCAGGCCCGCTGTTCGTCGAGGAGTCCCTGCCAGCCGCTGTGCGCGGCGGCCGCCAGCGCCGCTTCCACCTGGTCGCTCATGGCGGGCCGGGAACGGGCGCCGGACCAGCCGTGGGCGACGAGTTTCTCCACCCGCAGCCGCTGTCCCGGCTCCAGGACGGAGGTGACGGTCAGCCGGGCCACGTCCACGTTGCTCTCGCAGCCGGTGGTGGTGCGTTCGGGGCCGTCGACGACGTGGTCGGCGGCCACCGCGACCCGCAGGCCGCTGCGCCGGGTGCGGTGCACCAGGCGCAGCCGGTGGCCCTCGGCGAAGTCCTCCTCGGGTTCCAGCGGGGACTTCAGGACGCGGGCGGCGCGCGGGTCGCCGTCCGGTCCGGGCAGGCTCTCGTTGGCGACCAGTTCGGACTGCACCACCACACGGATGCGGCTGTCGACGGGCTCGACCTCGTAGGCGACGGCGGCGACGGCCCGCTGGGTGAGGGAGACCAGCCGGGTGGAGCGCACCCGGACCGTGGACCCGGCCGGGGAGGTCCATTCGCAGGTCCGCTCGAGGACGCCCCGGCGCAGGTCCAGGGTCCGCTCGTGGCTGACGAGCCGTCCGTAGCGCAGGTCGAACGGTTCGTCGTCGACCAGCAGCCGGATCACCTTGCCGTTGGTGACGTCGATGACCGTCTGGCCCGACTCCGGGTAGCCGTAGCCGGCCTCGGCGTAGGGCAGCGGGTGGAGTTCGTGGACGCCGTTGAGGTAGGAGCCGGGCAGACCGTGCGGTTCGCCCTCGTCGAGGTTGCCGCGCCAGCCGACATGGCCGTTGGACAGCGCGAACACCGATTCGCTCTGCGCCAGGAGGTCCAGGTCCAGGTTCCGTTCGCGCACCGTCCACGGTTCGACGTCGTACGCCCGCTGTGCGATCACTCGCCACTCCCGAGTTCGGCCAGGTCCGTCACGACCCGGTCGGCGCCGTGCGCGTACAGGGCGTCGGCCTGGCCCACGCGGTCCACGCCGACGACGTATCCGAACCGCCCGGCGCGGCCCGCGTCCATGCCGGCCAGCGCGTCCTCGAACACGGCGGCCCGGGACGGCTCGACGCCGAGGTCCGCCGCCGCGGCGAGGAAGGTGTCGGGCTCCGGCTTCCCGGGCAGCCCGCGCTCGGCGGCGACCACACCGTCGATCCGGACGTCGAAGAGGTCCTCGGCCCCGATCGACCGCAGCACGTCACGGCAGTTGGCGCTGGAGGAGACGATCGCGGTGCGCAGTCCGCGGGCGCGGACCGCGGCGAGGTAGCGCAGGGTGCCGTCGTAGGCCTCCACCCCGTCGGTGCGGATCCTCGCCAGCAGCAGCTCGTTCTTGCGGTTGCCGAGACCGTGCACGGTACGGGCGTCGGGCGGGTCGCCGGGTTCGCCCTCGGGCAGTTCGACGGCGCGGGAGGCGAGGAAGGTGCGGACGCCGTCGGCGCGCGGGCGGCCGTCCACGTACTCGTCGTAGTCGGCGTCGGTGAAGGGCCGGAAGGCCTCGCCGTCCCGTTCGCGGAGGAAGGCGTCGAACATCTCCTTCCATGCGGCCGCGTGGACGGCGGCCGTCTTCGTGACGACTCCGTCGAGGTCGAAGAGGCAGGCGAGGATGTCATCGGGCAGACCCAGATCCGTCATACCCGACACCGTTCCCCGTACGGCGCCGAACAGTGAGTGGCGCGGGCCACATGGCGGCAGGACTCCGGCGGTCGGGTGACACACTCTTGTGTGTGGCACCGACCTTCGACGACCTCCTCCGCCGTGCCCGTGCCCTCCCGCGGGGCGGACGGCGCGCGATCCTCGGCATCGCGGGCAGCCCGGGCGCGGGAAAGTCCACGCTCGCCGGGGAGTTGGTGCGGGAGCTGAACGGCGCCGGGGAGCCGTGGGTCGCGCAGGTGCCGATGGACGGCTTCCACCTCGCCGACGCCGAACTGGACCGCCTCGGCCGCCGCGACCGCAAGGGCGCACCGGACACCTTCGACGCGGCCGGGTACGCGGCGCTGCTGCGGCGGCTGCGCGAGGAGACGTACGACGACGTGGTGTACGCGCCCGGTTTCGAGCGGGTGCTGGAGCAGCCGGTCGCGGGCGCGCTCCCGGTACCGCCGACGGCCCGGCTGGTGGTGACGGAGGGCAACTACCTGCTGCTGGACACCGGCGCCTGGGCGCGGGTCCGGCCGCAGCTCGACGAGGTGTGGTTCTGCGTCCTGGACGAGGAGGAGCGGGTGCGGCGGCTGGTGGCCCGGCACGAGGAGTTCGGCAAGAGTCACGCGGAGGCGGTGGCGTGGGTGCTGCGCACGGACGAGCGCAACGCCGCGCTGGTGGCCGCGACACGGGAGCGGGCCGACCTCGTGGTGCCGGAGTCGGCCCTGCCGGGCGCGGGCGCCGGGGCGTAGGGCGGCCGGTGGCCGGGCGGCCGGGCGGCCGGGCGGCCGCTGCCGTCCCGGCCCTCGAAACCGGCTGGACGCGATCCGGCGCGGTGCCGCAGGCTCTGGCGCATGATCAGAGCAGCCACCGTGAACGACATTCCCGAGATCCACGCGATGATCCGCGAACTCGCCGCCTACGAGAAGGCCGCCGAGCAGGCACGCGCCACCGAGGAGCAGCTGCGTCGGGCGCTGTTCGGGGAGCACCCCGCCGCGTCCGTCCTGATCGCGGAGGACGACGGCACCGGCAAGACCGCCGGGTTCGCGCTGTGGTTCCCGCGCTTCTCCACCTGGACCGGCACGCGCGGCCTCCATCTGGAGGACCTCTACGTCCGTCCGCACACCCGGGGTTGCGGACACGGCAAGGCGCTGCTCGCCGCCCTCGCGGCGATCTGCCGGGAGAACGGTTTCGAGCGCTTCGAGTGGACGGTGCTGGACTGGAATGAGCCGGCCATCGGATTCTACGAATCGCTCGGCGCACGGCTGCTGACGGAGTGGAGGGTGTGCCGCCTGACCGGTGGCCCGCTGGAGGAACTCGCCGCGCGGGCGCCGGCCGTGGCGCACCGGGCGCGGTGACGCCGGACCTGCCGGTCCGGACCCGGGCCGGAGCGACGCGCCGCGAGGGTGCGCGACTCGAACGGCCGGGGGATCCCGCCCCGTCCCGACACGACGACTGCGGCGTTCCCGTCGGCGTCACGGGTGAAGCCGCGGAACACGCGGACGGCCTCGGCCCGGCCCCGGTCCGGCCGCGGGTGGGGCGAAGGCGGACCCGGCCGCGGCCCGGCGCCCTCACCCGCGGCCGGGGCGACCGGGCCTCAGACCGCCTCCGCCTGCCCCACCCGCTGGAAGGCGTCCGCGCTCACGTGCGGCATCACGCTGCTCGCCACACGGAAGCGGCCGTTGGGGACCTCGGCGGACCGACGGACGTGCACGGCGAGCGGGCCCGCCCATTCGTAACCGTGGCGCGCGGCGTGCCGGGCCAGCCGGTCGGTGAGCGCCTGGCCCACGCGACTGCCGCGGCGGGTCAGTTCCTCGTGCACGGGTGCGGCGAGCTCCACGTCGTAGGCGTTGGGGACCATCACCCGGCCCGCCCGGCACACCACGGCGTGGCTGTCGCACTCGCGCCGCAGGGCGTCGACGAGTTCGACCGGCTCCCGGCCGAACAAGCGCGTCCACAGCGCTTCCCATCGGTTCTCCAGGGCGTCTTCCAGCGCGCTCAGGGCGCTCATGCTTTCACCTGCTCGAAACGTGGTCGGGGGCGGGGCGACGGCGGGTTCTCTAGCGTTCCCGGAAGTCGTCGGGCTTGATCTCCGCCTCCTCCAGCGCCTCGCGCATCGTGCGGCCGGTGCCGCCCTGATCGCGCGTCTCCTTGTCCTGCCGCTGCTCGACGACGACGTCGGTGTCCCGGGTCTTCGGCCGGTTCTCCTCGGGGACGGTCATGTCCGGTGGCTCCTGGTGTGTCAGGGGGTTTCTGCTTCGCTGTGCCGTCGGGTGCCCAGCACGGGCGCGGATATCCCCGGTGCGGCGGTCCGGTGTGCTCCGGCGAGCGGCCCGACCGCCACGATGGGCGGGCTGTGTCGAACCCCCGTGGGAGACGAAGGAGGCGCACCGGCGCGATCGCCGCGGCAGGCACGCGCACAGGCGTCCGCGATCACTTCGGGGCAGGCGGGCCAGGACCCGGAGGTGTCCCCGACGGCCCGGCTCCGCACGCTGTTCGACCGGTCCCGGCTCTCCCCCCGGCCGGCGGCGCATCGCCCCGTACCTGATCGAGCACATCGCAAAGGCGGCGTTCCCGTCGATCACGGATCTCGCGGACCGGGCCGGGGCGGGTCGGCCCTCGGTGACCCGGTTCGCCTCGGCGGTCGGCTTCAGCGGCCGCCCCGCGCCGCGGGAGGGGCTCCGGTCGCTCACGCTCGGCGGTCACGTGGCTGCGCACGCTGGTGCCCGCGCGCCGCGCGAGCTGCCCGGTGTTCGTCCGACACCCCGTCCCGCCGGCCCGGCACGCCCGGATCCAGGTCGAGCACGAGATCCGGGTGGCCGCACCGCCCTGCGGACCGCCCGGGCCGGCCTGCCCCGGGCCGGACCGCACGAAGGGGTCGTCGAGCACACGATCAAGCTCTACGCGGCCGGGGTCGCGCGGCTCCAGCACATCGCCCGCGGCGTACGGGCGGCCGCCCGGCCCTGGCCGGGTCCGGCCGCTGACCCCGGTCCCCACCGGCCGCGCACGTCACGCCCCCGCGCTCCGGGCCGTGCGCGGATTCCGGGCGACCGAGCCGGTCAACGAACCGGGAGACGTGTGCGATGCTCATGGCGTGATGAGGGAGCCCATTGTCCCGATGGGGTCCGGAGCAGCGCCGGACCTGATGGAACTGGCCAAGGTCGTCGCCCGGCAGCGTGCCGAGATGGACCGGCTGCGCGAGCAGGCCGCGACGTCGGCCGTCGTGGAGCGGGCCAAGGGCGTCGTGATGGCGCTGAGCGGGTGCTCCGCCGACGCCGCCGACGAGACGCTGCTCCAGCGTGCCAAGGCGGCCCGCCGCACCCTGCTGGAGGAGTGCTGGATCACCCTGGGGGAACTGGCGCCCGCCCGGCCCGGTGAGCCGCCGGCGACGCCCTCGGCCCCCGACGACGTCGCCGACGCCCTGAGCCGTCTCGCCCGGGTCCTGGTGCATACCCGTACCCCCCAGGAGCTGGCCCGGTGCCTGCTGGAACACTTCGGGCAGGACCTGGCCGCGGACTCGGTCATGATCTACGCCCGCCGTGCCGGCGGTGGCCTCGAACTGCTCGGGCACGCCGGCGTCGACGAGCGGCTGGCCGCCCGGTGGCGTCGGCTGCCCCCCTTCAGCGGGGTCGCCGCGCTGGACGCGCTCGAGGCCGGTGAGCCCCTCTGGCTGGAGGACTTCGCCGAGGACAGCGCGCGGCACCTGCTGATCGGCGACCCTCCCGACCGATGGCGGTCCCACGCCTGGCTGCCGGTGCCCGGCGGGGACGCCCCCGAGGTCTGCGTCGGTGTGCTGCGCGGACGCTCCGCTCCCTTCACCCCGCGCGACCGCGCCCACCTGCGCGGAGCGGTCCGGCTCTGCGCGGGCCGGCTGCGTACGTGCACGGCCCCGTCCGGGGCCGTGGCCGACCCGCTCCCGGACGCCGTACGGGCGCTCTTCGCGGCGCTGCCGGTCGCGGCGATGCTGCTGACCCCGCTGCGCAGCCCGTCCGGCGGGACCGAGGACTTCCGGATCGACGCCGTGACGGCGCAGGCGTCCGCCGTCCTGGGCGGCGCCGGGGGCGATCCGGCCGGACGGCGGCTGCGGGAGGTGCGGCCCGACCTGGCGGACACCCCGCTGTGGCAGGGCTGCCTGGACACCCTGGCGGGCGGGGAGGCGTACGAGAGCGAGCCGTTCGCCCACCAGGAGGCCGCGGACGGCGTCACCGAGCTGACGACGTACTCCGTACGGGTGACCCGAGTGGAGGACGCGCTGGTCGTCACCTGGGTCCGGCGCGCCTCCTCCGACCGGCAGGAGCAGCGGCTCACCGACCTGCAGCGGCTGGGCAACCTCGGCTGGGCCAACTGGGACCTGACCACGTCCGAGGCGTCCTGGTCGTCGCAGGTCTTCGCGATCCTCGGCCGTGACCCGGCGGACGGGCCCCTCCGGCTGGTCGACCTCCCCGCGCTCGCGGTGCCCGAGGACCGGTCCGCGCTGAGCCACGCCGTCGACGCCCTGATCCACGAGGCGCTGCCGTTGGACGCCCCGTTCCGGGTCCGCGGCGCGCGCGGCGTCCGGCATCTGCGGCTCGCCGCCGAGGCGGTGGCCGACCTGCGCGGCAGGCCCGTCGAGGTGCACGGCTTCCTGCAGGACCTGACCGCGCGGCGGCGGGCCGAGCTCGCCCTGGTGGAGACCGAGCGGGCCATCCTCACCCAGCACGACGTGCTCCAGGCCGAACGGTCCCTGGTCGCCCGGCTGCAGAACGCCCTGCTGCCGTTGCCCGAGCGGGCGGTCGACCTGGCCGGACTGCGCGTCGAGGTCGCCTACCTTCCCGCCCAGGCCGGCATACACGTCGGCGGCGACTGGTTCAGCGCCATCGAGCTGCCCGACGGCGACGCCCTGTTCGTCGTCGGCGACGTCGCCGGGCACGGGATCGGCGCCGTGGCCACCATGGCCCAGCTGCGGTTCACCGCCAAGGGCATGGTCATCACCGGCTCGTCGCTGACCGGCGCGCTCGCCCGGCTCAACACCCTGCTGCTGCACTCCCGCGACAGCCACGCCACCGCGACCATGGTGCTCGCCCGCTACCGGCCGGCGGACCGGCGCCTGGTCTGGGCGCAGGCGGGACACACCCCGCCCCTGCTGCTGCGCGACGGCGAGGTGACGTATCTGCGCCGGCCCGGCGGCATGCTGCTCGGCGGAGCCACCGCACCGCGTTTCGAGGAGGCCGAGTGCCGTCTCGAACCGGGCGACCGGGTGCTGCTGTACACCGACGGCCTGGTGGAGCGGCCCCCGGAGAACATCGACGTGGGCCTCGCGCGTCTCGCCGAGGCCGTGGCGGCCCGCCCCGGCGACGCGGCCGGGTCCCTGGGGACGCTGCTGGAGGCGATGCTGGAGGACGAGCGCCGCGACGACGTGTGCGTGCTGGACATCCGGGTGCCGAAGGAGCGGTAGCCGCCGGGGCGGTCGCCCGGTCAGCCGGTGCGGGCCTCCAGCGCGAGACGGGTGTCGTCGCCGTAGACGCCGGTCTCGTCGCCCCGGACGCCGTACCAGAGCTGGAAGCGGGCGACGGCGGCGGAGAGGCCCGCGTCGTAGCGGCCGTCGGTGGCGCCGGACCGGTAGACGTCCGGGACGCGCAGCAGCCGCTCCTGGAGTTCGGTCACCTCGGGGCCCGAGTCGCCCTCCCGCAGGAACCCCTGCTCGGCGGGGGCGGCGGGCGGGGCCGGGGTGGCGGGGACGGTCGTGGACGGACGCGGGGCGGGTGCCGCGCGGTCGTCGGCCTCGCCTCCCGCGAGCAGGAGCGCGCCGCCGAAGCCGGCCACCGCGGCGGCGGCCACGGCGAGCGCGAGGGCGGTGCGGCGGATCCCGGAGGCGGGGCGGGCGGCGGGAACGGGCGGGATCTCCTGTGTCCGGTCCTCGGACCCGTGCGGCGGCCGGGAGAGCGGCACCGACTCGTACCCGCCCCGCTCCTCCCGCTCGAACTCCCGGAACAGCTCGGCGAGTGCGTCGGTGCGGCGCGGGCGCAGGACGTGGACGGGTTCGAGGGGCGGTCCGTCGTGCGGCCGTCCCGGTCCGGGCGGTGTCGTCACGTCGCTCTCCTTCCGTGCCGCGGGGAGTCGATTCGCCTGCGCGGAGGAATACGTGACGAAGGGGCCGCGGGTTCAGGCGTCGTGGAGGAAACGGCGCAGGGACGCCGTCAGGGCGGACACGAACGCCTCCCGGCCGGTGTCGTCGAGGGCGTCGAGGGACAGGTAGGGGTTGAGGTCCTCCAGTTCGACCAGCAGCAGTTCGCCGCCCGGCGCACGGCAGGCGTCGACGCGCTGGACGCCGTGGTCGAGGGTGTTCCAGTCGACGAAGCCCCGGGCGAAGTCCAGGTCGGCCGGGCCGGGTTCGTACGGCTCCAGCTGCCAGCGTCGCCCGGTGTGCGGGGCGTACAGGGCGTACTGGAAGTCGTGGTCGACGAAGTAGAAGGAGACCTCGTAGGCGAAGTCGATGTGCGGCTGCACCAGGACGTTCCCGTCGACGAGGCCGCGCACCTCGTCCGCGGGGACGACGCGCAGGCCGATGGAGTCGGCGCCGAGCCTGGGCTTGACCACGTACCGTTCCGCCGCGGGCAGCCGGTGCAGGTCCTCCGGCCGGTCGACGGTGGGGATCACCGGACGGCCGGCGGCGGTCAGGTCGAGCAGGTACTGCTTGCCGGCCATGTCGCCCCGGCCGGTGAGCGGGTTGTAGACCGGCGTGCCGGTCGCGGCGGCACGCTCGCGGAAGGCCTCGTAGGCGTCCGGGTACTCCAGTACGGGACCGCTGTTGCGGACCACGACGGCGTCGAAGCCGTCCATCAGGGCGACGGCGTCCCGCGGGTGGCACAGGGCGAGGTCGACGTGCTCGCGCAGCCGGGAGGCGAGGAAGACGTCCTCGTCGCCGTAGCGGCGTCCGCGGGCCGGGTAGGCCAGGTCGGTGACGTACAGGACGCGGGGGCGGGCGGACGGCATACGGGCTCCTCGGGACGGCGGTGGCTCGATCATAGGAACGACCTGCGGAAAGGGGGCGTGGCGGTACCGGGTTCCGTGGGCGGTGTGCACCGAGTGCCCTCAGCGGCCTCCCGGTGCTGCGTTCCGTGCATGAGCTCGAGCAGTGCGGCTCCCGGCCGCGGGGACGGGGCCGAGAAGCCGCCGATGCGGGACGCCCTGGTCGCGGCGGCGTTCCGGCTGTTCCTGGAGCGGGGCTACGAGCAGACCACGGTCGACGACGTCGTGGCGCTCGCCGGGGTGGGCCGGCGGTCCTTCTTCCGCTGCTTCCCGTCCGAGGACGACGCGGTCTTCCCCGACCACGAGCGGTGCCTGGCCGACATGACGGCCTTCCTCGCCGCGGGCGCCGACGACGAACCGGTGCGCAGGGTCTGCGCCGCGGCCCGGCCGGTGCTGCGGATGCACGCCGAGAACCCGGCGTTCTCCGTGCGGCGCTACCGCCTCACCGAGAGCGTGCCCGGACTGCGGGCGTACGAGTCGTCCGTGGTCCGGCGGTACGAGCGGGCGCCGGCCGGATACCTGCGGGCGCGCTTCGCCGGTCCGCGCGACGGCGCCCTCCGCGCCGATGTGATCGCGGCGGCGGTGGTCGCCGCGCACCACAACGCCCTGCGCTCCTGGCTGCGTTCGGACGGGAAGGGGGACGCGGAGGCGGCGGTGGACCACGCGCTGGGGCAGGTGCGGGCCGCGTTCGGCGCCGGGCCCGTCGCCGCGGCGGGCAAAGGACCCGAGGACGTGGTGGTGGTCGTCTCACGGCGCGGGGCGCCGCTGTGGCGGGTGGTGCAGGAGCTGGAGACCGCGCTCGGACGCGGGTGACCCGGCGCGGACGTCCGCCCGCATGCGAGGGTACGGAGTGCCTTTACTGGTGGCACTGAGTGCCATACTCTGTGGCCGTGCACGGTGGCAGGGCGCACCGGCACATGCGTGCCGGGTGACCGCGCACGCGGGGTTCCGGCCGAGTGCAGGGAGTTGACCAGCGTGTACCACCACTCAGGAAGCGTCGCTCAGCAGGCAGCCGGCTCCACGGCGGGCGTCCTCGACCCCCGGGGCAAGGACCGTGCGGAGGCCATGCTCTTCCAGCGCTGCACCTGGTGCGGCACCGCCATGTACCACCGGCTGCTCTGTCCGGTCTGCCAGGGCGGCGACCTGCGCACGGAGCGCAGCGAGGGCCTCGGGACGGTCCGCCATTCCACGGTGCTGCACCGCAACACCCCGGCGGCCCGCAACGTGTCCCTGATCGAGATGGCCGAGGGGTTCGTGGTGCGCGGCCGGGTCATGGGGCCGCCCATCGGCATCCACGGCGGCGACCGGGTACGGCTGTCGACGGCCGAGGACCCCGTGCGGGGCGAGCCGGTCTTCCAGCTGGTGGACGAGCCGTTCCGGGCCTGGACCTGACGGGCCGCCGGGCGGACCGGCACGCGACTCAGAGGGTGATGCGGATCCCGACCGTGCCGTCTGTTCCCCGGCGCAGCCGGCTGCCCAGGAGGGTCAGCCGTCCCAGGACGCCGTACTTGCGGGCGAGCAGCTTGCGGTAACGGGCCGTGGTCGCCGGGTCGCAGACCTCCGCGGTGGCGGGGACCTGGTCGCCGGTCGGGTTGCCGCGCACGTCGCAGGGGCCGACGAGGACGTCGGCGCGGGCGCGGATCCGCTTCACCTTCCACGAGTCGGCGACGGTCCACACCCCGAGCGCGTCACCGTCCCGCACCACCCACACCGGCGTGGCGACGGGCGTGCCGTTCTTGCGGTAGCTGGTGACCAACAGGTACTTCCCCGCCCCGAGCCGGTCCCTCAACGCGTCGTCCATACGGGGAAGTCTAGGCGCCCGGACGCCGTGCGGCGAAGACGAACCCCCGGCCCGGGCGGTCGGAGGCGTCCCGTACCTCCTCCACCGCGAAGCCGTGCCCGGCGTCGTTCCCCGGTCGGCCAGGGGCGAGGCGAACACCCCCTGTTCCGCGGCCGGTGTCCGGCGCCGGCCGGGGCGGCGGATTCGGTCCACCGGACGTCCCGTGCGGGATCCTGGTCCTGGGCGCACGACAGGGGCCCCGGTGCTCCCGGGACGACGGGGCGGGATCCGTGCCCCGGCTGAACGCGCCGGGCCGCGGACCCGTATGGGAAGAGGGCCTTCGACGCAGGGAAGGTCCTCGCGGTGCGCGCACCGCGCCGCCTGGGTTCGGGAGCCACGCATGAGGCACGCACGACGACGGGTCGTCCGGCGAGTGACACGGCTGGCGGCCGTCGGCGGACTCCTCCTGGGAGCCACGATGGTCACCCACGCCGTCGCCAGTGAGCCCCGCGCGCCCGACGCGGTCCCGTTCGCCACCGCCGAGGGGACGGTGAGCACCGGACCGGGCGCCGATCTGGTGGCGAAACTCGGCACGTCCCGTACGGCGGGCAGCTGGATCGCCGACGACGGTGGGACGGTGGTCGCGGTCACCGACGAGGAGGCGGCGGCCGAGGTGCGCGAGGCCGGCGCCGAGCCGAAGATGGTGCGGCACAGCATGGACGACTTCACGTCCGCGACCGAGACGCTGGGTTCGGCGCCGCGCGTGCCCGGGACGGCGTGGGCCATGGACTACCGGACCAACGAGGTGGTGGTCCGGGGCGACAGCACGGTGTCGGCGGAGGACTGGTCCGAGCTGACCGAAGTGGCGGACGGCATCGGCGGTTTCGTCCGCATGGAGCGCAGCGAGGGCTCCTTCACCACCCGGCTCAACGGGGCACAGCCCATCCTGTCGACGGCCGGCCGCTGTTCGGCGGGCTTCAACGTGACCGACGGGAAACGGGACTTCATCCTCACGGCCGGACACTGCGGGCCCGACGGGTCGGTGTGGTTCGCCGACAGCCAGGGCAGGCAGGAGGTCGGGACGACGGTCGGCGGCAGCTTTCCCGGGGACGACTACTCGCTGATCGAGTACGCCGGCGGCCGGGCCGGCGAGGGCGCCGGCGTGGTGGCCGTCGGTGACGGCAAGGGCGTGCGGATCACCGGGGTGGCGGATCCGACGGTGGGCCGGCGGGTGTTCCGCAGCGGCAGCACCAGCGGGCTGCGGGACGGTGAGGTGACCGCGCTCAACGCGACGGTGAACTATCCCGAGGGCACGGTCAGCGGTCTCATCGAGTCGAACGTGTGCGCCGAACCCGGGGACAGTGGTGGCCCGCTGTTCTCCGAGGGCATCGCGCTCGGTGTCACCTCGGGCGGCAGCGGTGACTGCCGCACGGGCGGTACGACGTACTTCCAGCCCGTGACGAAGGCGCTGACGCGGCTCGGCGTACGGCTCCTCGTGGCGCCCGGGGCCGACGGCGGCGCGGCGGCCCCCTCCCCCGCTCCGTCGGACGAGCGGGGCGCGGCGGCTCCGGACGCCGCCTCGCCGGGGTCGTCGGCTCCGGTGCGGGGCATCGTCCCGGACCCGTCGACACTGCTGTCCCGGCTGGCCGACCCCCGCAACGTCGGGCCCGGGCTGCTGGTGATCGCGGGCAGTCTGGTCGCCCTGGTGGCGTCGCGCTGGATACGGGCGGAGCAGGACCGCAAGGCGTACCGGCGGCACTACTCGGCGACATGGGGCTGAGCGGGCGGCGGGTCCGCCGCCGGCCGAGGGTGAGCAGCACGGTCGCCAGGGCGGCTCCCAGCAACCCGGCGGCCTGCCGCCGGGTGATGCGCTCATGCAGGACGGCGAGGCCGAGGACGACCGGGAGCGCGGGATAGAGGGAGGCGAGGACCACCGCGACGGCGAGCATCTGCCGCTGGGCGGCGAGCAGGTAGAGGATGAGCCCGAGGGCGGCGCCCGCCCCGATCAGCAGGGCCTGGGCGCACCGCCGCGCCGGCAGCCGCAGGAGTCCGGGGCGCCGGACGGCGCCGGGGAGCAGGACGAGGACGGCGGCGATCCGGCCCGCGACGACCGGCCACAGCCCGCTCGCGGGATCGGCCTGGCCCAGGGCGACGTACTGCACGGCGACGCCGGCACTGGCCAGAAGCCCGTCCGACGCCTCCCGGCCCATGCGGGCGCCGCCGCCGGACACCCACCACAGGGCGGGTCCGGTGACGGCGATCCCCGCCCAGGCCACGACGCCCGGGCGGTCGCCGAGGAGGAGGACGCCGCACAGGACGGACAGCGCGACGCCCGTGACGGCGCTCACCGGCACGACCACGCTCATCGCGCCGTGACTCAGGCCACGGTTGAGGAAGCGCATGGCGGTGGCGCTGCCGACGCCGGACAGGGCGCCCCAGAGGAGGTCGGAGCCGGCGAGGGCGTCGGCGGGCAGGAGGAGGGCGGCCCCTGCGGCGAGCAGCAGGCCGCCGAGCCGGCCGAGGAAGGTGACGGCGGCGTGCGGGACGCGGCGGGACAGCAGTCCGCCGGCGGTGGGGGCGCCTCCCTGCTCGAGCGAAGCCGAGAGCTCGGGGGACGACGATGCCGTAGCAGAGGGCCGAGGCAAGTGCGAGAAGGGCACCCATTCGGTGACGGGTGCCCAGCCGACGGGATGGTGATCCCGGACCGCCCAAAAGTCGTTCAGGCGGCCCGGGCCGGCTGCGGGAGGGCCGAGGCCCACTCCTGGACCAGGCGCTGGTACTCCTCGCGCTGTTCGACGCTGAGTGTCCCGCCCGACCGGAGCCACAGGGCCCGGATCTCCTCGTTGACCTCGTCAGCCGATCGCTCGGAAGAGGGTTCAACAGTGGTGGACATGCCGTGAAGCATACGGGGCCGGACGTGAAGACGCTGTGAGTAATCGCACACACATGGGACATTTCGGGCAGTGTCGCTGATCACGTCCATCTGCCAAGGAACGTGGGCGAGTTCACATCCGGGCCCTCGGGGACGCACCGGGGTGCGAGGCGCCCGGCGGTCCGGGCGCCCGCGGCGATCAGGTGCCCGGCTTGCGGCCGTACACGTAGACGTCGTCACCCTTCTTCAGCAGCGACCAGTACTTCTTGGCGTCGGTCTTCGTCATGTTGACGCAGCCGTGGGAGCCGGGCGGGTTCCACATGCTGACGCCGACCGAGTGGAAGGCCTGGCCGCCGTCGAAGAACTGGCTGTAGGGCATCGGCACGTCGTAGATGGTCGAGACGTGGTCGATGTTGCGCCAGTAGACCTTCTTCAGGCCGGTGCGGGTCTCGTACCCGTCCCGTCCCGTACGGACCGGGACGGGGCCGTAGACGAGCTTCTTGCCGTCCTGGATCCAGCTGAGCTGGAGCGTGAGGTCCACGCAGGCGATACGACCCTTGTTCGTGGGGCATTTGCCCGACTTGTTCGGTTTCTTTCCGACGGCCTTCTGCTTGTTCATCAGGTCCATCACGCCCCAGGTCACGGGACCGGCGTACCCGATGTTCGGCGTGATGCCGTGTTTGGTCTGGAAGGAACGGATGGCCTTGCAGTCGGCGGAGGACTGCTTCCCGTCGACCGGGCGGCCGAGGAACTTCTCCACCTTCTTCTGGTAGGGGCCCGCCGAGGTGGTGCAGCTCGCGGCCTGTGCCGGTGTCGCGCCGAGCGCGAGTGTGAGCGGCGCCACCAGCGAGGTGACCCCGAGGACGACGGCACTCCGTCTACGCATGTCCCCCATGTTCTGTTCCGCCTTTCCGCAGAAGTGAGCGCATGGCCTGCGCACTCTGCCAGATAGACGATCCGGCGGAGAAATCGGTTGTACGGCCGAACGGCGGCATCCGGCGGGCAGGGCCGGATGTCACCGGCTACCGCGGCGGGGGCTCGCCCGGCGCCTGCCGGAACCCCGAGTCGACCGCCGTGACGCCGCCGTCGACGGCGAGGATGATGCCGGCGATCCGGGCCGCCTCGCGGGAGGCGAGGAAGGCGACGGCGGCCACGACGTCCTCGGGCTCGCCGACCCGGCCCAACGGGTGGAGGCGCCGGGCCGCTTCGGGTTCCGCCTCCCGGCCCGCCCGGGCGCGGGTGCGCACGGTCCCCGGCGCGACGAGGCCGACCCGGACCCCGCGGGGCCCCGCCTGCCCGGCGAGGGTGCAAAGGAGGGAGACCCGGCCCGCCTCGGCCGCGCTGGAGGCGTGCTCGCCGAAGTCCCGGGGGCCGTTGACGGAGCCGACGTTCACGATCGCGCCCCGGCCCAGGGCGGCGAGGTGTTCCAGCGCGGCGCGGCAGCAGCGGTACGCGCCGGTGAGGGTGACGCCGAGGTCCGTGGCCCATGCGTCGTCCGGTTCGTCCTCGAAGCGGGGCGCGTCCGGTGTGCGGTGGGCGGCGTCGTCGACCAGGACGTCGAGCGATCCGAAGGTGTGCACGGCGTGTGCGACGGCCGTCTCGGCCGAGGCCCGGCCGGCCACGTCACAGCCGGAGGCGGCGCCGAACCCCCGCTCCCTCGGCGCCGCCGCCGTCCGTTCCGCCTCGTCGGGATCCACGTCGGCCACCAGGACCCGCGCCCCCTCCCCGGCGCCATGGGGCGCAGGCAGCCGCCGGGGCGACCGCGGCGGCAGGGGGCGGACGGGATCAGCGGTAGCCGGTCACGTCGGCCGGCCGGCCCGCGTCCTGGACCTCGACGAGGTAGCGCCAGGCGTCCGGGCGGCTGCCGTCGAGGTCGGTGAAGCCGTACTCCCGGGCGAGGCCGCCGCTGGAGAGGGAGGCGCCGTTGAAGCGGGCCGCGTCCGGGTCGGCGGCGAGGGCGGCGACGGCCCGGCCGACGTAGCGCGGGGTCTCCGAGATCGCGAAGTGGGGGACGTCGTCGAGGGCGTCGCGCCAGTTGTCCTCGCGTACGCCGAATTGGTCGAGCATGATCTCCGAGCGCATCCAGCCCGGGGTGAGGGCCACGGCCGTGGCGCCGCGCGGGCCGAGTTCGTGGCCGAGGGCGAACGCCATGCGCAGGACGGAGGACTTGGCGAGGTCGTAGAAGAAGGAGACGCGGTAGTGGTCGCGGTTGTAGTCGGCGGTGCCGTCGGTGACCTCGACGACCAGTCCGCCGGGGTGACGCAGCAGCAGCGGCAGCGCGTGGTGGCTGGTGACGGCGTGGGTCTCGACGGCGAGGCGGAGCAGGCGCAGACCCTTGTCCAGGTCGTGCTCCCAGAGGGGCGCGTCCCACTCGAAGAGGGTCTCGCCGCCCCAGATGTCGTTGACGAGGACGTCCAGGCGTCCCTGTTCGCCGGCGATGCGGTCGACCAGTGCCTTCACCTGCCCCGGCTCCAGGTGGTCGGTCGGCACCGCGATCCCCCGGCCGCCCGCCTCGGTGACCAGGTCGGCGGTGTCCTCGATGGTCTCGGGGCGGCCGTACTCGGAGCGGCGGGCGCGGGTGGTGCGGCCCGTGACGTAGACGGTCGCGCCCGCGGCCCCCAGTTCCACGGCGATGCCCCGCCCCGCTCCCCGGGTCGCCCCGGCCACCAGCGCGACCCTGCCCTCGAGCTGCTCCGACATGTACGGCCTCCCGTCACCGATTCCCTGCTTGTCGCTTCGAGGATGACGGGTAAGCCGGACATCTTCTGTCGTCTTTTCGCGCCGGTCGTCCGGCGGGTCCGCTCAGTGGCCCCGCGCGATCCATTCCTCCAGGTGCGGGGTCTCCGCGCCGATGGTGGTGGGGTCGCCGTGACCGGTGAGGACCTTCGTCTCGGGCGGGAGGGTGAGCAGCCGGTCCCGGATCGAGTCGATGATCGTCGGGAAGTGGCTGAAGGAGCGGCCGGTGGCGCCCGGGCCGCCCTGGAAGAGGGTGTCGCCGGTGAACACCGTCGCCAGCCCGGGATCGTGGAGGCAGACCGCGCCCGGCGCGTGCCCGGGGGTGTGCAGCACGGTGAGGTCGGTGCCGGCGGCCTCGATCACCTGGCCGTCGACCAGCCAGGCGTCGGGGTCGCGGTCGGGGTGGGTCTGCTGCCACAGCGGCAGGTCGTCGGGGTGCAGCCAGATGGTGGCGCCGGTGCGGTCGGCGAGGGCGGGGGCGGCGTCGATGTGGTCGTTGTGGGCGTGGGTGCACACGATGGCCGTCAGGCGCCGGTCCCCCACCGCCTCGGCGATGGCGTCGGCGTCGTGGGCGGCGTCGATCACGATCGCCTCGTGGTCGTCGCCGACGATCCACACGTTGTTGTCGACGTCCCAGGTGCCGCCGTCGAGGCTGAACTGCCCCGAGGTGACGAGCCGTTCGATGCGGGCGGCCATCACAGCACCACCACCGAACGCAGCACGTCGCCGCGGTGCATCCGCTCGAAGGCCTTCTCCACCTCGTCCAGCCGGATGGTCTCGGTGACGAACGCGCCCAGGTCCAGGCGGCCCTGGAGATGGAGGTCGATCAGCATCGGGAAGTCCCGGGAGGGCAGGCAGTCGCCGTACCAGGAGGACTTCAGGGAGCCGCCGCGGCCGAAGACGTCGAGGAGCGGCAGTTCGATCTTCATCTCCGGGGTGGGCACGCCGACCAGGACGACCGTGCCGGCCAGGTCACGGGCGTAGAAGGCCTGCCGGTAGGTCTCGGGGCGGCCGACGGCCTCGATGACGACGTCGGCGCCGAAGCCGCCGGTGAGTTCGCGGATCGCCTCGACGGGGTCGGTCCCGCGCGAGTTGACGGTGTGGGTGGCGCCCATGGAGCGGGCGGTCTCGAGCTTGCGGTCGTCGATGTCGACGGCGATGATCTTCGCCGCTCCGGCCAGCCGGGACCCGGCGATCGCCGCGTCCCCGACGCCGCCGCAGCCGATGACGGCGACCGAGTCGCCCCGGCCGACGTTCCCGGTGTTGATCGCGGCGCCGATCCCGGCCATCACCCCGCAGCCGAGCAGCCCGGCGACCTGCGCCGAGACGGCGGGGTCGACCTTGGTGCACTGTCCGGCGGCGACCAGGGTCTTCTCGGCGAAGGCTCCGATGCCCAGGGCCGGGGAGAGCTCCTGCCCCGTGGAGGCGAGGGTCATCCTCTGCTTCGCGTTGTGGGTGTCGAAGCAGTACCAGGGGCGTCCGCGCAGACAGGCCCGGCACTTCCCGCACACCGCGCGCCAGTTGAGGATCACGAAGTCACCGGGCTCGACGTCGGTGACGCCGTCGCCGACCGACTCGACCACGCCCGCGGCCTCGTGACCGAGCAGGAACGGGAAGTCGTCGCCGATCCCGCCCTGCTTGTAGTGCAGATCGGTGTGGCACACCCCGCAGGCCTGGACCCGGACGACCGCCTCGCCGGGGCCGGGATCGGGCACGACGATCGTCTCGATCCGTACCGGCTCGTCCTTGCCGGGTGCGATCACGCCGCGTACTTCCTGCGCCATCCTGCTGACTCCTTCATCCGCCGGGTCCGTCCCTCCGACCCTACGCGGGAATGATCGCTTCCGCCGCCCGCCGTACGGCGGGGCCACCCCCGCGACGTAGCCTGAACCTCCGTCCGACGCCGAGGGGGGCGACGTGAGCATCGTGGCAGAGGGATCCGGTCCGCCCGCCTGGCGGCTGCTTCTGGGATATGTACGGCCGCACCGGTGGGCGCTGCTGGGCGGCGCCGCGCTGTCCCTGATGACCGGGGCGACGGGGCTGACGCTGCCGCTGGTGGCCCGGGACCTGATCGACGACCTCTCGGACGACCGGGCGATCACCGGCGCGCTGCTGCTGATGTCGGCGCTCGTGGTCGCCAACGCCGTGCTGGGGGCGCTGGGTTCGTACGTGCTGCGGCGCACCGCCGAGTCGGTGGTGCTCGGGGCGCGGCGCTCGCTGTCGTCGTACCTGCTGCGGCTGCGCGTCACCGCCGTCGACCGCAGTGAGCCGGGCGATCTGATGGCCCGCATCACCTCCGACACCACCCTGCTGCGCGAGGTGACCACGGACTCGCTGGTGGGTCTCGGCACGGGCGGGCTGACACTGGTCGCGACCGTGACGCTGATGGGTTTCGTGGACCCGGTGCTGCTGGGGGTCACCCTGGGTGTGATCGCGCTCGCCGGCACGGTGCTGGGCGTGATCGTGCCGCACATCAACCGGGCCTCCCGGCAGGCGCAGGACGCGGTCGGCGTGATGGGCGCCTCGCTGGAGCGGGTGCTCGGCGCGCTGCGCACGGTCAAGGCGTCCGGTGCCGAGCCGCGGGAGGAGCGCACGCTGCACGAGGCCGCGCAGGAGTCGTGGCGGCAGAGCGTGCGCGCCGCCAAGTGGTCGGCCGCGGCGGGCAACACGGCCGGGCTCGCGATGCAGATCGCGTTCATCACGGTGCTCGCGGTGGGCGGCGCGCGGGTGGCGACCGGTGCCATCGACATCGGGACGCTGGTGGCGTTCCTGCTGTTCGTGTTCTATCTGATGGCGCCGATCCAGCAGGTCGTCGGCGCGCTCACGCAGTACCAGACGGGCAGCGCCGCCCTCGCCCGGATCCAGGAGGCGCTGCGACTGCCCGCCGAGCCGGCCGCCGGGCCCGCGCCGTTGCCCGCGTCCGGTGCCGAGCCCGCCGCGCTCGCCTTCGAGGACGTCCGCTTCCGGTACGCCGACGACCTGCCGTACGTCCACCACGGGGTGACGTTCACCGTGCCCGCACGGGGCATGACGGCGTTCGTCGGTCCGTCCGGAGCGGGCAAGACCACCGTCTTCTCCCTCATCGAGCGGTTCTACGACCCCGGCTCCGGTGTGATCACGCTGGACGGCCGGGATCTGGCCGACTGGGAGCTGCCGCGGCTGCGGGCCTCGATCGGGTACGTCGAGCAGGACGCGCCGGTGCTGTCGGGCTCCCTGCGGGACAACCTGCTGCTGGGCAACGCCGAGGCGGACGACGGCGCCCTGACGCGGGTGCTGAAGACGACCCGGCTCGACGGACTGGTGTCCCGGCTGCCGGACGGGCTCGACACCCTCGTCGGGCATCGCGGCACCAAGCTGTCCGGCGGTGAGCGGCAGCGGGTCGCCATAGCCCGCGCCCTGCTGCGCCGCCCCCGGCTGCTGCTGCTCGACGAGGCGACCTCGCAGCTCGACGCGGTGAACGAGGCGGCGCTGCGGGACACCGTCGCCGACGTGGCGCGCACGACGACGGTGCTGGTCGTCGCGCACCGGCTGTCCACGGTGACGGCGGCCGACCGGATCGTGGTGATGGACGCGGGCCGGGTACGGGCCGTCGGCACGCACCGGGAGCTGGTGAGCGCCGATCCGCTGTACGCCGAGCTGGCCGCCACCCAGTTCCTCGCGACGGCCGAGTGAGCGGCGCGGGCGGGCACGGCGGCCGGGCTTGCCGTGCCCGCCGGGCCGGAGGACGCTCGTAGGAGAGGCCGTTGCGGCCCGCCGGAGTTCCGGGCCACGGCCTCGGAGGAGGTGGGTCACCATGACAACCGCGGCACACCCCGTCTTCGGCACCGACACGCTGCGCCGGGGCATCGAGGCGGACACCTCGGCGGACCTGGTGTCGCTCTACGCGGACGACGCGGAAGTGCGCATCGTGGACCGCGACACCCAGCCCAGCCACCCCAAGGTCCTGCACGGCCGGGACGAGATCGCCGCCGCGCTGGACGACGTCTACAGCCGCGACATGACGCACTCCCTCGAGGCGTGCGTCGTCCAGGGGGATCACGCCGCCTACTGCGAGAGCTGCCGGTACCCGGACGGGGTGCGGGTGCTGTCGGAGTCGATGCTCACGCTGCGGGACGGCAGGATCGCCGGACAGGTGATGATCCAGGCCTGGGACGAGTAGGAACGGCGGTACGGAGGTGAGCGGCGCGTCCGGGCGCTGTACCGCGTGACATCGCCCGGACGCGCACCGTGTCCGGACCGGTCGGTGGAGGCCGGAACCGGCCGGACGGCCGACGGCGCTCAATTTTGTCGTGTACGCGACCTTGTCGCGGGCGGCTCCTTTCCTTACTTTTCAGTAAGTCGATTTTCGGAGCACATGCTTCCAGAGGCTGGAGAGAGCCGTCATGCCGGTCCGCAGAACCAGGCACCTGTACGCCGTCGCCGCCGCCCTCGCCCTGACCGCCGCCGCCCCCGCCACGGCCACCGCCGCCGCCCCCTCCGCGGGCCTGCGCGAAGTGCTGTTCGTGGGCAACAACTGGGACGGCACCGCCGATGTCATCGAGTCCACCGGTGACTTCGCACGGATCGGCCGGATCGACGTCATCCCGGACAAGGCCGAGCGGATGGCCGAGATCAACGCCGACCCGATCCACTGGATCTACTTCATGGCGATCCGAAGCGGCGTCGGAGAGGGCCACGACCAGTTCGTCGACGACATGTACTCCACCCCGGACGGCGCCTCGGTGGTGGTCTCCCGGCCGAGCTTCGCCGACGTGGTCTCCCTCGACCTCGCCACCGGGCGGATCAACTGGCGCTTCCCGGTGTCGGGTTACCGCTCCGACCACATGGCGGTCTCCCCCGACGGCAAGCGGGTCGCCGTCTCGGCCTCGACCTCCAACACGGTGCACGTCCTGGACATCGGGACCGGGGACGAGCTCGGCTCCTTCAAGACCGGCGACAAGCCGCACGAGAACGTCTTCAGCAAGGACGGCAAGTACATCTGGAACATGTCCATCGGCGAGGTGAACACCGCCCTCGACGCGCCCTGGCTGGACTGGACGAAGGGCGACCGCCGGATCACGGTCGTCGACGCGACCACCTTCCGGCAGGCCAAGGTGATCGACATGCGGAGCCGGCTCGACGCCGTCGGCCTGAAGGACCACTCGGACGCGGTGCGCCCGGCCGCGTTCTCCCCGGACGAGTCGAAGCTGTACTTCCAGGTCTCCTTCTTCAACGGCTTCTTCGAGTACGACGTCGCCACCGACCGCATCACCCGCACCAAGACCCTGCCGAAGAACCCGGCCACCAGCGAGGACCGCACCACCTGGGTCAACGACTCGCGCCACCACGGCATCACCATGAAACCCGACGGCACCAAACTGTGCGTGGCGGGCACCATGGACGACTACGCGACCGTCGTCGACCGCGCGACCCTCCAGCAGGGGCCGCTCGTCACCGCGTCCAAGCCGTACTGGGCGACCGTCAGCGGTGACGGCAGGTCCTGCGTGGTCTCCGAGAGCGGCGCCGACCGGGTCACCGCCATCGACTTCGCGACCGGAGAGAAGACCGTGTCCGTACCCGTCGGCGACCACCCGCAGCGGGTCCGCCTCGGCCACGTGGAGGCCGGCTGGCCGGGCGCGGAGGGCGGGCGGCGGTGACTCGTCCCGGAAGCCGGCGACGAGGTCCGGGCGCCCGGGCGCGTCCGGGAGACCGACCGTGACGCCGTCGAGCGGGCACGGGACGGCGGCGGCGTCCCGTGCCGCCCGCCGCGACCGGTCCCGGCGCGGCGCCGAGCCCGAGGAGCCTGCGTCGCGTCAACTCCGTGCCGGGCACGGAGTCCCGGAGAGAGGCCCGAGGGGACTCGGCGCCGTACGGGTCGGTGTTCAGCCCGCGGGGGCCGACCGGTCGGGCATGGGCGCACTCCCGGCGCGACGTGTTCGCGCGTGCGTGGTGGACGGTCGCGGCGTGCGGCACGCCGAAGGGGATGTGCGGCAGCACGCGGCGGACAACTCGCCACATGCCGCACCCGATCGGACACCGCAACCAGTACCGGCACCTCCGCCGGCCGGACGCGCCGCCGCCCCCGACGGAGAGCGCGACCCCTCCGGCCACCCGGCTCACTCGACTCCCCCGGGCCCCACCGGCCACGACAGGACGACCGCCGGACGAACCGAAGGAAAACCGGACATACCTGTGTAAGTCCCACGGGAGGGGGTAGTCGGCTGATATCACCTCCGATCGTGGGAAGGAGGTCCGTGAGAGCGCATCTGATCGCAGCGTCCGGGCCGCTTCCAGCGACACGAAGCGGCCCGGCCCGTCAGCGCCGGGGCAGCCGGTGGAGTTCCACCTCCGTGAGCCGGCCTCCGGTCACCGTGGCGGTCATATAGGTGCAGTGGGGCTGCCGGCGGCGGTCCGTCGGCGAACCCGGGTTGAGCAGACGCAGTCCCGTGGGAGCGGTGGTGTCCCACGGGATGTGACTGTGTCCGAACACCAGTACGTCAATCCCGGGGAAGCGGGCGGCGCACCGGTTCTCCCGCCCCCGCGCCGGGCCCGTCTCGTGGACCACGCCGAAGCGCACCCCACCGAGATCCGCGTACGCGGTCTCCGGCAGCCTGGCCCGCAGCTCGGGCCCGTCGTTGTTGCCGTACACGCCGACGAGTCTGCGGCTGCGGCTCTCCAGGAGATCGAGGGTGGCGGTGTCGACCCAGTCCCCCGCGTGGAACACGACGTCCACGCGCGGGAGTTCGTCCAGCAGCGGCGCGGGCAGCCGCTTGGCTCGCTTCGGCAGGTGGGTGTCGGAGGTCAGGAGCAGGCGCACGAACAGCAGCGTAGGCGGCGGCCGCGCCCGCGGTGCGGTACCACGCCTCGAGCCACCCGGCGGGCACGCCGGCCGGCGGGTGCCGGCGCTCGTCACGGTGGGCTCCCGGCGGCGGGGCGGTCCGGGGAACGCGGCGGCCGTGGCACTACGATCGGGCGTCGCACACCGAGCCCGCACGTTCGACGGCGAGAGACCCGAAGGGCCCAGATCCAGATGCCGGTCAAGGTCAGCGTCATCATTCCCGTGTACAACCCGGGGGTCTACATCGAGGACTGCATCGCCTCGCTGCAGCGGCAGTCGCTGCCTCCCGACGCGTACGAGGCGATCTTCGTCGACGACGGCTCGACCGACGGGACACCGGCCCGGCTCGACCGGCTCGCATCCGGGGATCCCCGGATGCGGGTGATCCACCAGGAGAACTCCGGCTGGTCGGGCAAGCCCCGCAACGTGGGGATCGCCGCCGCGCGGGGCGAGTTCGTGATGTTCGTCGACAACGACGACTACCTCGGCGACGAGGCCCTGGAGCGGATGTACGCGTACGGCGTGGCCCACGGCGCCGACGTCGTCGTGGGGAAGATGGCCGGCAAGAACCGCGGGGTGCCGGTGGAGCTGTTCCGTCGCAACCATCCGCGGGCGACGGTCGAGAACGCCCCGCTGATCGACAGCCTCACGCCGCACAAAATGTTCCGCCGGGAGTTCCTCGACCGTATCGGGCTGCGCTTCCCGGAGGGGCGGCGGCGCCTGGAGGACCACGTCTTCGTCACCGAGGCGTATCTGCGCGCGGACAACGTGTCCGTGCTCAGTGACTACGTCTGCTACTACCACATCGGACGCGACGACGCCTCGAACGCCGGCTTCCAGCGCTTCGACCCCGTGGGGTACTTCGGCAACCTGCGGGAGGCGCTCGACGTCGTCGAGCGGTACACCGAGCCGGGTGCGGTGCGGGACCGGCTGTTCCGCCGCTGGCTGCGGGTGGAGATGGTGGAGCGGCTGCGGGCCCGGCGGCTGCTGGGGCTGCCGGACGACTACCGCAGGGCCCTGTTCGCGGAGATCCACAAGGTCGTCGTCGAGCGCTTCGGTCCGGGCGTCCCCGCCGGGTTGCAGCCGACGCAGCAGGTCGTCGCCGCGCTGGCCGAGGCCGACCGGTACGACGACGTGGTGGCCTTCGCCGCGTGGGAGGCCGGTGTCGCGCCGACCGCGGGGCCCACGGACGTGGGGTGGCGCGGCGGCTCGCTGCACATCGGTTTCACCGCCGAGTACACCTCCGCCCGCGCGCCGATGACCTTCCCCGCGAACGCCGCCCGCACCCCGCTGGCCGACGCTCCGAAGAACGTGGAGGAGGCGGTGGCGTGGGTCTGCGCGGAGACCGCGGCCCGGTTCGGACAGGCCACCGCGGACCTGCTGCTGCGTGAACGGTCCAGCTCCGCCCAGTACTTCCAGCCCGTGGAGGTCACCCGGGAGACGGTTCCCGTCGACGGCGGTGAGCGGGTGCGGCTGGTGCTGCGGGCGACCGCCGCCGTCGATCCCGCCGAGTTGCCGGGGGACGGGGTCTGGGACGCGGTCGTACGGGTGAAGCTCGGCGGCTGGACCAAGGAGTGCCGGCTCGGCCCCGCCCCGCGCGCCACGCGTCCCGAGCCCTGCGCGGGGGTGACCGGCGGGCGCGCGGTCCTGCCGTACTGGACCGAGCCGCACGGGAACCTCTCGCTGGACACGGGGGCCGGGGGCCGGCGGCTCGGTCTGGACGGCGTGCGGCGGCCGGACGTCACCGTCTGCGGGGCCCGGCTGCGCGTCCGGATCCCGCTGCACGCGGCCGGGGGCGCCCGGGTGGGGCTCAGGTTCACCGCTTCCGGCAGGACGCTGCACGCGTCCGGCACGCTCACCGGTGCGGCCGACGGGCCGGGCTCCCTGCTGGAGGCCACACTGCCCGACCGGCTGCCCCGGGGGATCTGGCGGGTCGCGCTGAGCCCGGCCCCCGATGCCGCGCGACCCGCCTGGAGCGGGCTGCCGTTCGCGCTCCGCGTCACCGGCGGCGGTGTGCGGGTGGTGTCCGTCCCGCGTCCCGGCACGGCACGGAGACTGGTGCGCGCCGCGCGGCGGGCGCTCGGCACGGCCCGCGCGAAGGTGTCTCCCCTGATCGGCAGGGGGCGGTGACCGCGGCCGGCCGCCCGGTGTCCCCGTACGAGGTCTGCCGCGCAGGCCGCGAAGGACCGCGCGGCAGAGGCCTCAGCGGCTGACGCCGACCTGTTCCAGGGCGCGGCGCAGGGGCTCCCAGCCCACGCGCCGCGACAGGCCGCGGTTGCGGGCCTGCACGAGGGGGCGCCAGAACCCGGCCCGCAGCAGAGCCTCCGGGGGCACCGCCCCGGCCCGCTCCAGGATCGTCTCGGGCACCTTCTGCGGGTCGGGCACCTTGTACTCGGCCATGATCTCGTCGTACTTGTCGTGCAGCACCGTGTTGTCGGGGTCGGCGCCGAAGACCACGAGCTGGCCGGTGGGCTCGGTGTCGACCAGGACGGTCACCAGGTCGGGGCGGTAGCGCGCCAGCACTTCGGTGATCTTGTAGACGTCGCCGGTCCAGGCGTTGGTGTGCCGGTCGCGGGCGGCCTCGTCCACGCTGCGCGGCAGCATGTCGTCGAGGACCATCACGCTGGCCCAGTCGGAGTGCTTCTCAACGTTCATGAGGTCGCGCAGGGCGTATTCGAACAGGTGCATGCCGTCGATGAACGACAGGTCGAGCGTGGTGCGGCGCCAGTGGCCGATCGGGCTGCGGCCCCGGCGCAGGTTGCGCAGCGGGTGCCGGCCGCCCTTGAGGTGGGCCAGGGGGTTGTCGCGGGCGAAGAAGTCGTCGCTGGTGGCCTTCACCAGGTGGACGTCGCACTTCAGCTCCGAGACCACCTTGAAGGCGGGGTCGACCGCGATGCTGGGGACGCGTGACAGGCGCAGGCTGCGGCCGTCGTTGACGCCGATCTCCAGGTAGTTGCGGTTGGCGCTGACCTTGTGCAGTTCCCGGAGGAACTCATGGCGTTTCACGAAGGGGACTCTCCTTGCGGATGCGGGGCAGTGCTTCGTGCAGGGCTGCGCCCACCACGCGACCGCGGGCGGGCCGAGGCCCCGTCCGCGGTCGTGTGCGAGGGGCGCCGTAAGGGGCCGTGGGAAGGCCGTCGTGACGGGCCGTGTCCGCTCCGGGACCGCGCCCGTCGGACGGAACGCCTCCCGGGCGGGTCGCACCGGGCGGCCTCGCCGACGCCGGTGGCGTCGGTGGGGCGGCGGGCTTCTTCCGGACCGGTCATCGTCCGCATGAAGTTAGCGCCGCGGACCCCGTGGAGCCAAGCGGCACGCGCGATGATGCGCGCGCCGCGCGCCTCGTGTCGGCGACGTGCTCCGTGTCGACGACGTCGCCGGCATCCTTCCCGTCCCCCTGGGGCACGGTGCGGCGTACGTCGGTGCGGGAGCCGGGCGGGCGCCGGGAAGCGGGTGTGAGCGGATGGACTCCGGCGGGGGCGAGCCGGGGGACGGCCCGGTTCTCCCCTCCGGGCCGATCGCCCGGCCGTACGGGGCCGGTCGGGCCGCTCCCGGGGGGCAGGGGCCGGCGACGCGGATGAGCGGGACCCGCGCGTCGGGCCGGTGCCCGCGGAACTCCTCGACGAGGCCGGCGCCTCCGCCGGCCGGACTCCCGGTCCTCGCGGCCGTGACGCACGGGACCGTCCTGGTCCCGTGCGTCACGACATCCCGTTGAGGGCCGACGAGGCGCCCGGGCCCGGGCTAGTCCTCGCCCCTGACGATGTTCTCCTCCGCACTCGCGTTCGGGGTGGTGGAGGTGGTACCGCGGTCCACGGCGGGGAGGCAGGTCCGCAGCGGGTCCTCGTCCCGCAGTCGCCGGGCTCGCGCCCAGCCGGTCTCCGTCCGGCGGGGTCGGTCACTGGTCTCCGGAGTCACTACTGATCATCTTCCTTCTGGTCCGCTGCCGTCCGGGTCCCCGGCGCCGCACCGGACAAACACTTTTCCGTCGCACAGGTTTCCGATTTCTCGACATCCCTGCCCGGGCGGGGAGTTCCGGTCGGACGGGCGTCCTCGTCAGGTGGCGGGCCGGGCCACGCCGATGTCGCCCAGGGCGGACTCCGGATCACGCTCCATGGCGACGTCGCCCAGCGAGACGACGCCGACGGGGCGTCCGTCCTCGACGACCGGGACGCGGCGCACGGCGTGTTCGCGCATCAGCCGCACCGCGTGGTCCAGGTCGTCGTCCGGCGCCACGGTCACCGGGTCGTCGCTGCACGCGCCGGCCACGGTGATGTCCTCGGGATCGCCGCCCCGGGAGACCGACCGCACCATCAGGTCGCGGTCGGTGACCAGGCCGCGCAGCCGGTCGCCGTCGGTCACCAGGACGGACCCGAGGCCGCGGTCGCGCATGATGCGGGCGACCTCCGCGACCGAGGTGTGCGGCCCGACGGTCACCGGTGCGCCGGTCATGATGTCGCGCACGCGCTGAGCCGTGACGTCTCCCCTCTCCTGTCCCCCGGTGACGTCCCGGGCACCCGGCGCAGCGGTGGGGCCACCGGGCGCGGGTGTTCCCGACGACCGTCAGGGCCGCAGCACGAACTCCGCCCACACCTGCTTGCCCCCGCTGACCGGAAGGGCCCCCCAGGTGGCCGACACGGCCTCGACGAGGAGGATGCCCCGGCCTCCGGTGGCCTCCCAGCCGATGCTGGTGGGCTTCACAGGGGTGCGGGGCGAGGCGTCGGCGACGGCGAGGCGCAGCCGGTCGTTGACCAGGGTGATGTCGAGACGGACCTGGCCGTCGGTGTGCACCAGGGCGTTGGTGACCAGTTCGGAGACGGCGAGCAGGGCGCCGTCGATGTCCGCGCTCACCCCCCAGGAGCGCAGGGTGCGCCGGGTGAAGCGGCGGGCGTGCCCGACCGCCTGGGGCACCCGCCACACCGTCCAGCTCTCCCGCAGCGGCCGGGAGGTCATGCCGTCGTAGCGCATCAGCAGCAGGGCGACGTCGTCGCCGCGCGGGGCCTTGCCGAGCAGGGCGTCCGCGACGGGCCCGAGGTGGGCGGGGTCGGCGGCGGACAGGTGCCGGGCGAAGCGGTTCATCCCCTCGTCGATGTCGGACCCGGGGGACTCGACCAGACCGTCCGTGGTGAGCGCGACCATCGTGCCGGGCCGCAGCCTGAGCGGGCTCATGGGGAAGTCGCTCTGCCGCACCACGCCGAGCGGCGGGCCGCCCTCGGCCTCCGCGATCTCGGTACGGCCGTCCGGATGGCGCAGCACCGGCGGCAGATGACCGGCGCGGACGCACCAGGCGGAGCCCTCCTCCATGTCGACGTCGACGTAGCAACAGGTGGCGAAGAGGTCGGTCTCCATGTCCATGAGGAGCCGGTTGGAGCGGGAGACCACCACGTCCGGGGGGTGTCCCTCGACGGCGTAGGCGCGCAGCGCGGTGCGCATCTGGCCCATGAGGGTGGCGGCGCCGGCGCTGTGTCCCTGGACGTCGCCGATGACGAGGGCGACGTGATGGTCCGGCAGCGGGATCACGTCGTACCAGTCGCCGCCGAGCTCCAGGCCCGCGGTGCTGGGCAGATAACGGGCGACGGCGACCGCGCCGGGCAGCCGGGGCAGACGGCGCGGCAGCAGCTGGCGCTGGAGCATGCCGACCAGTTCGTGCTCGGCGTCGAAGGCGCGGGCCCGTATCAGGGCCTGTCCGGCGAGGCCGGCGGCGGCGGTGAGGAGGGCGCGTTCGTCGGGGCCGAAGTCGTGCGGGGCGTCCCACCCGATCAGACAGGCGCCGGCCATGCGGTTCCCGGCGGGCAACGGCAGCACGGCCAGTCCGCCGGGGCCGACCTCGGCGAGGGCGGGCTCCAGCGGGGAGCCCGCCGGCCAGATCCGGGCGCGGCCCTCGCGCAGGGCGGCGGCGAGGGTGGGCATGGTGCGCACCGGCGCGTCGGGCCACTCGGTGCGCCACTCCGCGCGCCACAGCTCCGGCCAGGCCTCCGGCTCGGGCGGGTCGAGGACGGTGACGACGAGCCGTTCGTTCTCCAGCTCCGCGAGCGCGATACGGTCGGCGCGCAGCGGCCGGCGCAGTGCGGCGACCACGGCCCTGCCGACGTCGCGCACGGTGACCGCGGTGGCGAGCGCGGCGGCGAGGCGCTGGATCCGGGCCACGTCCGTGATGTCGGAACGCACCGTGGAGGCGTCGGCCACGGAGCCCACGA
Organism: Streptomyces caelestis; assembly: GCF_001279005.1. Lineage (GTDB taxonomy): Bacteria > Actinomycetota > Actinomycetes > Streptomycetales > Streptomycetaceae > Streptomyces > Streptomyces heliomycini. Next base: position 115,204 of record NZ_LGCN01000119.1, on the reverse strand, counting down.
GCCGGGCGGGGCTCCCCTCGCCGCCGTGCACCAGACGGCCGCGCAGCCGCAGCCACCTGGGCGGGCCGGCGGGCTGGAGCACCCGGAACTCCAGTTCGCGGTCGCCGATCGTCATGTGGTCGGCCTCGACGACGGACATCAGCGAGGGCAGGTCCTCCGGCACCGTCAGGCCCAGCAGGGTCTCCACCCGTCCGTCGAAGCCGTCCGGGTCGAGGCCGAACAGCTCCAGGATGTCCTCGCCGACCCGGACCCGCCCGGTGTCCATGACGAGGCTGAAGCCGTCGGGCCGCAGGTCGGCGCCCTCGGCGGCGGCCCGCGCGGGCGGGGCGAGGGCGTCGGCGACGAGGCCGAGACAGCGGCGGTCGTCGGCGCCGAAGCCGTCGGCGCGCTCGCTGACCGCGAGCAGGCAGCCGCCGCCCCGCACGGGCAGCGCCGCCAGGAAGAAGTCACGGCTGGGCACGCGCCGCGACTGCGCCTGCGCGGCGAGGTCGTCCGGCTCCAGCCACACCGGCCGCCCGCGGTGGGCCTCGGCCACCGGGGCGCGCCCGGCGACGGGGTAGCTGTCCCGCACCCCGCACAGGGTCCGCGGCACCCCCACGGACTCCGCCAGGTGCAGCAGTTCTCCGTCCGCGCTGAGCGTGTACACGGCGGCGAACGCGACGTCGGCGAAGACGAGGGCCTGCTCCAGGATCCGGCGCGTCCGTCCGGGTGGCCGCGGGTCGGCCGCGATCGCCGTCAGGGCGCCTTCCGCACGCAGCGTCCTCGTGCTGCGTCCCGCAGCGCCCTCACCGACCACGTTGGCCATTACAGCGCTTGGGGAACACCTGCGCAGCCCCTGTGCGCGTTCGGCGGCTCCCGAGGTGCGCGGGGGTGCGTCGTCCGGCGGGGCGTACGGCCCTTCCCCGGTGCTCGTCGTGCGCGACGGCCCGGCAGGGAGGAGATTGGGTCCCGGGGCAGGTGGCGCGGCCGTGCGAGGAGGTGGTCGGCGTGTCCGAGGGGCGGTCGTCCGCGCGGGCGCCGGTCGGCCGTCCGCTGCTGGCGCTGACGCTGGCCTCGATGATGGACGAGGTGCACGCCCACTCCGGGGCCGTGTACCTGCTCTCGCCGGACCGGCCGGTGCTGGAGATGGCGGTGATGGCGGGGCTGCCCCGCGCCTTCGCGGCCCCCTGGGAGCGAGTGGGGCTGAGCGCGCCGATCCCGGTCTCCGACGCGGTGCGCGAGCGGCGGCTGGTCTGGGTGGGCGGCGAGGAGGAGATGGCCCGCCGCTATCCCCGGATCGCCATGGTGCTGCCGTACCCCTTCTCGCTGGCCGCGCTGCCGGTGGCGACCGCGGCCAGGGTGTACGGCGCGGTCTTCGTGACCTGGCCCGGCACCCGTCCGCAGGAGCTGTCCGACGGGGAGCACGATCGTCTGACCGCCGCCTGCGACCGGCTCGCGGCGCGGCTGGAGCGGGCCGCCGAGCAGAGCCTGCCGTCGGCACCGGAGCCGGATCTGCCGGCGGCGCCGCTGGTGGGCGGCGCGGTCGGCACGCTCGGCGCGGTGGAGGCGGCCCGGATGGTGTCCCGGCTGCCGTACGGCCTGTGCTCGCTCGATCTGCACGGGCGGGTCGGCTTCGCCAATGCCGCCGCCGCGGAGCTGCTGGGCGTTCCGGGGAGCCGGCTGCTCGGAGCCCAGATGTGGGCGTCGATACCGTGGCTGAACGATCCCGTCCACGAGGACCGGTACCGGGCCGCGCTGTTGAGCCAGCACGTCACCTCGTTCGTCGCGCTGCGCCCGCCGGACGAGTGGCTGTCGTTCCGGCTGTACCCGAGCACCACCGGACTCAGTGTGCGGATCAGCCGGGCGCGGGCGGTGACGGAGACCGACCGCACGGCGCCGCGGTCCGGGCGGGAACAACCGCGGCTGGTCACCATCGCCCAGGTGCTGAGCCTGGCCGGGGCGCTGACCGAGACGGTCGGGGTGCGGGACGTGGTGCAGCTGGTCGCGGACGAGATCGCGCCGGCGGTCGGCAGCCAGGGGCTGGTGGTGCTCGGCTCCCGGGCGGGCCGGCTGCGCGTGCTCGGCCATCAGGGGTACGCGGACGCGCGGGTCGTGGAGCGGTTCGACGGGATGCCGCTGTCGGAGCCGACCCCCGGCAGCCAGGTCCTGCGTTCCGGCGTGCCCGCCTTCTTCGAGAGCCGGGAGGAGATCGGGCGCCTGTATCCGGCGCTGCTGGTGAACCCGTCCGAGTTCGCGGCGTGGGCGTACCTGCCGCTGATCGCCTCGGGGCGCCCGGTGGGAACGTGCGTGCTGTCGTACGCGGCGCCGCACCACTTCGCGACGGAGGAGCGGGCGGTGCTGACCAGTCTGGCGGGCCTGATCGCCCAGGCCCTGGAACGGGCCCTGCTGTACGACGCCAAGCACCTGCTCGCGCACGGGCTGCAGGAGGCGCTGCTGCCGCACACGCTGCCGTCGCTGGCGGGGATCGAGGCGGCGGCCCGTTATCTGCCGGCCACTCAGGGGATGGAGATCGGGGGCGACTTCTACGACCTGGTGCCGGTCCAGGGGATGGCGGCGGCGGTGATCGGGGACGTGCAGGGGCACAACGTGACGGCGGCCGGGCTGATGGGACAGGTCCGTACCGCGGTGCGCGCGTACACGGCGGTCGGGCAGGCGCCCGAGGAGGTGATGCGCAGCACCAACCGGCTGCTGCTCGAACTGGGTTCCGACCTGTTCGCCAGCTGTCTGTACCTGCGTCTCGATCCCGCGCGCGGCCGGGCCGTGATGTCCCGCGCGGGTCATCCGCCGCCGCTGCTGCGCGGGCCGGACGGGCGGGTGCGGGTGCTGGACCTGGCGGGCGGCCCGCTGCTGGGCATCGACGGTTCGGCGGCGTACCCGTCGACCGAGGTCGGCCTCTCCCCCGGTTCGCTGCTCGTCCTCTACACCGACGGGCTGGTGGAATCCCCCGGCACCGACTTCGAGGACGCCGTCGCCGACCTGTGCCGCCGCCTCACCGGCCTCGGCGGCCTTCCCCTGGACGAGCTCGCCGACGCCCTGGTGCGGCACGGCGCGGACGCGGAGAACCGCCTGGACGACATCGCCCTGCTCCTCCTGCACGCGCCGCCGGGCGCCTGACGCGGCCGGGCGCCGCCACCCGTGGGGGGCGGGGCCCGGCCGGAGGGGATACCCGGACCGGAGCGTCAGTGGGTTCCGGTCGGGCCGGAGTCGTCCCCGGCGCCCTGGTCCACCGCGTCCCCGGCGCCCGCGTCGGCGCCCGCCTGGTCGCCGCCGGCGCCCACGCCGCCTTCCGCGCCGAGGGTCGCGCCGACCGCCTCCAGGGCCGTGGTGACCGGCTGGAAGAACGTCTCGCCGCCCGAGGTGCAGTCGCCGCTGCCGCCCGAGGTCAGGCCGACGGCAAGGCCGTCCCGGGTGAACATCGAGCCGCCGCTGTCACCGGGCTCGGCGCAGACGTTCGTCTGGATGAGGCCGGTGACCGTTCCCTCCGGGTAGTTCACCGTGGCGTTCAGGGCGAGCACCTGGCCGTCGGCGAGGCCGGTGGTGCTGCCCATCCGGAACACCTCCTGGCCGACGGTGGCCTCCGCCGCCCGGGAGACGGCGAGGGTCTGGTCACCGAGGTCGACCTCGCTCGGCGCGACGGTGGCGGGGTCGTCGTACGTGACGAGCGCGAAGTCGCCCGCGCCGGGGAAGACCGCCTGGTCGACCGTGGCGATCGGCTGCCCGCCCTGCGCGTCGGACCACTGCTCGGCCGCGACACCGCAGTGACCGGCCGTCAGGAACGCCGGGGAACCGTCGCCCGCGGTGACATTGAAGCCGAGGGAGCAGCGCGCACCGCCGGAGAAGATGGCGTCGCCGCCGGACGCGAACGTCCTGAAGGCGCCCGCGGACTTCCTGATGGTCGCCATGCCGGAGCCGAGGCTCTCGACGGTGGACTCCAGCCGGTCCCACTTGTCCCCGGTCACCGTGCTGTCCGCGGTGACGAGGATCTTGTTGGTGCGCGGGTCGACGGCCCATGAGGTCCCCGGGATGGTCGCCTGCGACTTCAGCGTCCGCGCCCCGGCCTCCAGGTCGGTCATGCTGTTGTCGACCTCGCGGACGGCCGCACCCGCCTTCTCGGCCCGCGCGATCACGTTGTCGTCGTCGCCCGGCACGACGTTGACGACGAGCTGCTTGTTCTCGCCGTCGTAGTAGGAGCCGGCGAACGCGTCGCCGAGGAGCCCGGCGAGCCGCGAGGCGAGATCCGAGGCGTCGCCCGCCTTCAGGGTCCTCGGAGCCGCCGCCGCGGCGTCCGACGCGCCGTCCTGGGAGGCGTTCGCGTGGGGGAGCAGGAACGCGGCGGCGCCGAGCGCCACCGCACCGCCCGCCGCTATCGCGGCCTTGCGCTTCGGAATTCGCTTGTGACTCAACCTTCTCGACCTCCTGGGGGGACCGGAGTCGCGCCGGTGCTCGGCGGATGTGGGGCGCCTGGACGGCTGTGGGTACGCACGGGCCGCGAAGGGCGTTCAATCCCGTCCGGTCGATCACGCTCGGAAGCCGTTCGTGAGCGCCGGGTAGCCGCCACGCGGCGGAATCCCGGCTTCAGTGAATCTGCACATCGCATGCCCAACCCGGTCACCGGAGCCGGGGTTCGTCCACAGGCCGGCGGACCGGGGTACGCCTTTGGGGCAGGTGTGCCGGATTCCGGTCACCGGGGCGCAAGCGGCCGGACGGGTCGATGCGGTGGGGCATGTGAAGAAGTCGCCGCCGAGCCGTGCCCGCGTCTGCACGCCTGGACCCCCGTGGGGCGCAAGTTGCCTGGTCAGAGGTTTGGTCGAGTGGAAACCCGCGCCCACCGCGTGCTTTGATCCATCGCACCGCGGGGCCGCCAGGGGCTCCCAGCGACGGGCGTCCGGCGCCCGCGGTCGCGGCCTTCCTCCGTCACCGGAGAGGCCGTTCCCCCTGTGAAGCATCCATACGAAGGGAAGTTCCCCCATGAACTCCACCCCCCGGGTCGAGACCGCCGAGATCTCCGACGCCGACCTCGACAACGTCTCCGGCGGCCTGTCCGTGAACGCCGTGAACACCCTCACGGGCGCGGTGGACGGCATCGCCCCGGTCTCCGGCCTGGTCGACACGGTCGTCGGCACCGTCGAGGGCGCCACCGGCCTGAACACCGCGCCGGTCACGAACCTGGTCGCCGGTCTCTGATCGCGCCCCCCGTGCCGCGAGGTCCCGGAGCCGCTCCCCGGCTCCGGGACCTCGCGACGCCTCCACGGTCCACGCGTCACGTCGCACAGTTCACGCAGGTGGGGGAAGACCCGTGCAGTTCCGTCAACAGGCCCTCGCCAGGGTCCAGTCACCGGAGGAGCTCGACCTCCCGGTGCGCTTCGCGCGCCCGCAGGGCCGGCTGGTGCTGTCGGTGACGGTGGTCGCGATGGCGGCCGCGTCGGTGTGGGCGGTGACCGGTTCGGTGTCCTCCACGGTCAGCGCGCCCGCCGTCCTCACGTACGGGCAGGGCAGTTACGTCCTGCAGAGCCCCGTCGCCGGCCAGGTCACCGCCGTCCTCGCGAAGGAGGGTGAGCGGCTGCCCGCCGGCTCCCCCGTCCTGGAGGTCGGCACCGAACGGGGCGACGAGGTCGTCCGCACCCTCGACGCGGGACGGGTCACCACGCTCGCGGCCGACGTCGGGCAGATCATCTCCACCGGGGCGGACGTCGCCGCCGTGGAGAAGGTCACCCGCGCCGGGGCCCCGCTGTACGCGACGGTGTACGTCCCCGCCGAGAGCGCCGCCGGCATCCCCGCGCACGCCTCCGTCGACCTGACGGTGCAGTCGGTGCCGAGCCAGGAGTACGGCGTGCTGCACGGCGAGGTGAAGTCGGTGGACCGTTCGGCGCAGTCCCCCCGGCAGATCGCCGCGTTCCTCGGGGACGGCCAACTGGGCGAGCAGTTCACCGCGGAGGGCAGGCCGGTGGCGGTCACGGTCGAGCTGAAGAAGTCGTCGGGCACGAAGAGCGGGTACGCGTGGTCCTCCGCGGAGGGACCGCCGTTCGAGCTGACCTCGATGACCCTGGCCACGGGTTCGATCCGGCTGGCCGACCGGCGCCCCGTCGACTGGCTGCTGCCGTGACCACCGCCCGGGAGACCCGCGGCCGGCGCCGGGCCGCCCCGCCGAAGCGCAAGGCGCCCACGTCCCGGGCGAAGACCGTCCGCACCCCCACCGTGCTCCAGATGGAGGCCGTGGAGTGCGGCGCCGCGTCGCTGGCGATGGTGCTCGGCCACTACGGCCGCCATGTCCCGCTGGAGGAGCTGCGGATCGCCTGCGGCGTCTCGCGGGACGGCTCGCGCGCCAGCAACCTGCTGAAGGCGGCGCGGAGTTACGGACTGACCGCCAAGGGCATGCAGATGGACCTGGCCGCGCTCGCCGAGGTGGCGTCGCCGGCCGTCCTGTTCTGGGAGTTCAACCACTACGTCGTCTACGACGGCATGGGCCGCCGGTTCGGCCGACGCGGGGTGTACATCAACGACCCCGGCAAGGGGAGGCGGTTCGTCCCGCTGGAGGAGTTCGACGGCAGCTTCACCGGGGTCGTGCTGGTGATGGAGCCCGGCGAGGACTTCACCCGGGGCGGCCGCAGGCCGGGCGTGCTCGGCGCGATGCCGGCCCGGCTGCGCGGCACGGCGGGCACCCTGCCCGCGGTGGTGCTGTCGAGCCTGCTGCTGGTGGCGGTCGGCGCGGCGGTGCCGGGGCTCAGCCGTACCTTCATCGACGAGTTCCTGATCGGCGGCCGGACCTCGACGCTGGACGTGCTGTTCACGTCGATGGGCGCGTGCGTACTGCTCACCCTGGTGCTGACCTGGCTCCAGCAGGCCAACCTGCTGCGCGGCCGGCTGATCTCCTCCACCCTGTCCAGCGCCCGCTTCCTGCGCCATCTGCTGCGGCTGCCGGTGACCTTCTTCGCCCAGCGCAGCCCGGCCGACCTGGTGCAGCGGCTGCAGTCCAACGACGCGGTGGCCGAGACCCTGGCCCGCGACCTGTCGGCGGCGGGCGTGGACGCGGTGGTGGTCGTGCTGTACGCGGTGCTGCTGTACACGTACGACCCGCAGCTCACCTTCGTGGGCATCGGCGTGGCGCTGCTGAACATCGTGGCGATGCGGATCGTCGTCCGGCTGCGCGCCACCCGTACGGCGAAGCTGCGGGCGGACAGCGCACGGCTCACCAACACGGCGTACACCGGTCTGCAGCTGATCGAGACGCTGAAGGCCACCGGAGGGGAGGACGGCTACTTCCGCAAGTGGGCCGGGCAGCACGCCACCACGCTGGAGGAGCAGCAGCGGCTCGGGGTGCCGAGCGCCTGGCTCGGCGTCGTCGCGCCGACCCTCGCCACCCTCAACAGCGCGCTGATCCTGTGGATCGGCGGCATGCGGGCGGTCGAGGGGCACATCTCGGTCGGTCTGCTGGTGGCCTTCCAGGCGCTGGTCGCCCGCTTCACCGCCCCGCTGACCCGGCTCAACGGCGTCGCGGGCCGGATCCAGGACTTCGCGGCGGACGTGGCCCGGCTGAAGGACGTGGAGAACTTCCGGGCGGACCCGCTCTACGGCCGTCCGGGTGCCGGCGAGTCGACCCGCCGCCTGCACGGCCACGTCGAGCTGCAGAACCTCGCCTTCGGGTACAACCCGCTGGACGAGCCGCTGCTGACCGGCTTCGACCTGACCGTGGGCCCCGGGCAGCAGGTGGCGCTGGTGGGCGGCTCCGGCAGCGGCAAGTCCACGGTGTCCCGGCTGATCTCGGGGCTGTACGCGCCGTGGGAGGGCGTGATCCGGATCGACGGGCAGCGCATCGAGGACATTCCGCGCGGGGCGCTGGCCGCGTCCGTCTCCTTCGTCGACCAGGAGGTGTTCCTCTTCGAGGGCACCGTCCGCGACAACGTGGCGCTGTGGGACCCGTCGATCCCGGACGAGGCGGTGGTGGAGGCGCTCAGGGACGCGGCGCTGTACGACGTGATCGTGCGCCGGCCCGGCGGCATCCACAGCCCGGTCGAACAGGACGGCCGGAACTTCTCCGGCGGCCAGCGCCAGCGCCTGGAGATCGCGCGGGCGCTGGTGCGCCGGCCGAGCATCCTGGTGCTGGACGAGGTGACCAGCGCGCTGGACGCGGAGACCGAGCTGGTGGTGATGGACAACCTGCGCCGGCGCGGCTGCGCCTGTGTGGTGATCGCGCACCGGCTGAGCACGGTGCGCGACAGCGACGAGATCGTCGTCCTGGACCACGGCACGGTCGTGGAGCGCGGACGGCACGAGGAGCTGGTGGCGCGCGGCGGCGCGTACGCGGCTCTGGTCAGGGAGCGATGAGATGACAGCCGTGCACGAGGACCGGGGCGGCGACCTCGTCCTGGGCGCGCTCGGATCGCTGGGCACACCGATCGACTGCTCCGGGTTCGGCCGGCTGGACCTGGAGGGGCCGCAGACGCTGTGGCTGATCGCGTCCGGCGCCGTGGACCTGTTCGCGGTGGACGCCGAGCGGCAGGGCCACTGGCACCATCTGGGCCGGCTGGAGGCGGGCTCGCTGGTGCTGGGCCCGGGGGCCGGTCCGGCGCACACGCTGGTGGCGCGCCCGCTGCGGGACTGCGTGGTGCGCCGGATCGCCCTGCGCGAGCTGTACCGGCCGGCGAGCACCCAGACCTGGTCGTACGACGAGTACGGCGCCCCGCAGTACGTACCGCCGACGACGAGCCCGCTGGAGTACGCCCTCGCGCTCGGTGCGGGCCGCGGTCTGGCGGTGCTGTTCCAGGCGCCGATGGCCGCGGAGCGGGCCGGCGCGCCCAGCGACGACGACGTGTTCTGGATGCAGGTGCCGCCGGGCAGCGTGCAGTACGGCTCGCTGTACGGGGCGGAGGCGGCGGCCGATCTGCTGGTGGACCCGGCGCTGTGGCAGAGCATGGTCGACCAGCAGTACCGGCTGATGACCACGCTGGACCGGTGGATCGAGCAGCTGGAGCACACGCACGAGACGCGGACCGCCGAGGGCATCGCGGCCGGCGAGGCGGTCCGCGCCCGGGCCGACCGGACGCTGCTCGCCGCCATCGGCGAGCGGTCGGGGCGACGCACGACGGCGGCCGACGCGGACGCCACGTACGCGGCCTGCGAACTGGTCGCCCGGGCGGCCGGGATCACGCTGGCCGCGCCCGCGCGGTCCGGCGCCGGCGGCGACCGGCTCGATCCGGTGGAGCGGGTCGCCCTGGCCTCCCGGGTACGGACCCGTGTCGTACGGCTGGAGGGGCGCTGGTGGCGGGACGACGTGGGGCCGCTGGTGGGTCGCCGGGCCCTGTCGGGGGCGCCGGTGGCCCTGCTGTGGCGGCGGGGCGGCTATGTGGCGGTGCACCCCGCGACCGGCCGCGAGACGCCGGTCGAGAAGGCGAACGCCGAGGAGTTCGAGCCCCGCGCGGTGATGTTCTACCGTCCGCTGCCCGAGCGGCGGCTGAGCCCGCTGCGGCTGCTGCGGTTCTGCATGGCGGGGACGCGGGGAGATCTGACGGGTCTGCTGCTGAGCGGTCTGGTGACGGTGGCGATCGGGGCCCTGGTGCCGCTGGCGACCGGCAAGGTGCTCGGCGAGTTCGTGCCGCAGGCGCGGACCGGGCTGATCGCGCAGGTGTGTCTCGCGGTGATCCTGAGCAGTGTGGTGGCCGCCGCCTTCATGCTGCTGCAGAACCTCACCCTGCTGCGGCTGGAGGGCCGGGTGGAGGCCACGCTCCAGCCGGCCGTGTGGGACAGGCTGCTGCGGCTGCCGACCACGTTCTTCACCGAGCGCTCGACGGGTGAGCTGGCGAGCGCGGCGATGGGCATCAGCGCGATCCGCCGCATGCTGGCCGGGGTGGGCCCGGCGGTGGCCCAGTCGGTCACCGTGGGCGCGGTGAACCTGGGGCTGCTGCTGTGGTTCAGCGTGCCGATGGCGCTGGCCGCGATCGGGATGCTGGTGGTCGTCGCGGGGGTGTTCCTGGGGCTCGGGCTGTGGCAGGTGCGCTGGCAGCGGCGGCTGGTGGTGCTCACCAACAAGCTGAACAACCAGGCCTTCCAGACGCTGCGCGGGCTGCCGAAGCTGCGGGTGGCGGCGGCCGAGAACTACGCGTACGCCGCGTGGGCGTCCCAGTTCGCCCGCAGCCGTGAGCTCCAGCAGAGGGCCGGCCGGATCAAGAACCTGACGGCGGTGCTGGGCGCGGTCTACCTGCCGCTGGTCACGCTGGCGATGTTCATGCTGCTGGCCGGACCGGCGCGCGGCTCGATGACGGCGGCGGAGTTCCTCACCTTCAACACGGCGGTGACCATGGTGCTGACCTCGGTCACCCAGCTGACCGGCGCGTTCGTCTCGGCGGTCGCCGCGCTGCCGCTGTTCGAGCAGCTCAAGCCGGTGCTGGACGCCACGCCCGAGGTGCGCGCGACGAGCACCCGGCCGGGCCCGCTGTCCGGGGCGATCGAGGCGCGGCGGCTGTCCTTCCGCTACTCCGACGACGGTCCGCTGGTCCTGGACGACGTGTCCTTCGAGGCGCGGCCGGGCGAGTTCGTGGCGGTCGTCGGCCCCAGCGGCTGCGGCAAGTCCACCCTGCTGCGGCTGCTGATCGGCTTCGACCGGCCGGTGTCCGGCAGCGTGCTGTACGACGGTCAGGACCTGGCCGCGCTCGACCGGTCGGCGGTGCGCCGGCAGTGCGGTGTGGTGCTCCAGCACGCGCAGCCGTTCACCGGGTCCGTCCTGGACGTCATCTGCGGGAGCGAGCCGTACACGCCTCAGGAGGCGATGGCGGCGGCGGAGATGGCGGGGCTGGCCGAGGACATCCGGCGGATGCCGATGGGGCTGCACACCATCGTCTCGGGCAGCGGCGCGGTCTCCGGCGGTCAGCGGCAGCGGCTGATGATCGCCCAGGCGCTGATCCGCCGGCCGCGGATCCTCTTCTTCGACGAGGCGACCAGCGCCCTGGACAACGAGACGCAGCGCACGGTCATCGAGAGCACCAAGGCCCTGGAGGCGACCCGGATCGTCATCGCGCACCGGCTGTCGACGGTCCTCGACGCGGACCGGGTGGTGGTGATGGAGGGCGGCAAGGTGGTCCAGCAGGGCCCGCCGGAGCAGCTCCTGGCCGACACCGGCGGGCGGCTGCACGAACTGGTGCGGCGGCAGCTGGCGTGAGGCGCCGGGCGTCCGCGGCGCGCACGTCGACGGACGGTCACCGTCCGGTCACGTCTGTGGCGCGTCTTCGCCCCGTGCGGGGGCCCGTCCGTTGCTCCGCGCGGTAAACGGGTACCCACGAGCCATGCGAACCAGCGTGATGGATGTCGGATCGAAGACCGTCAGACTCGTCGTGGCGGACACGGCGGACGGGGCGCCGCTGCCGGTGCACACGGCGAAGTGGCCGCTCAGGCTGTCCGAGCAGGTCACGCCCGGGGAGCCGGTGCCGGAGGAAGCCGTGGAGCGCCTCGTGGACGCCGTCGCCGCGGCGAACAGGACCGCCGCGCAATGGGGCGCGTCGGGCCCCCTGGCGTTCGCGACCGCCGTGGTGCGCGGCGCCCCGAACCGGCAGGAGGTGCTGAGCGCGGTCCGGGCCCGGACCGGCGTCGACCTGTGCACGCTGCCCGGCGAGGTGGAGGCCGAGCTCACCTTCCTCGGGGCCCGGCGCTGGATGGGCTGGCGCTGCGGGCCGCTGGCGCTGCTGGACATCGGCGGGGGCTCGCTGGAGGTCGCCTTCGGACGCGGCCGGCTGCCCGACTTCGTCGCCTCGCTGCCGTTGGGGGCGGGCCGGCTCACCCACGAGTACTTCGCGGACGCGGACCCTCCGTCCCCGGAGCAGGTGCGGGCGCTGCGCCGACGGGTGCGTCACCAGCTGCGGGACGTGGCGGCCCGGATCCGCTGGGAGGGGCCCCGTACGGCGGTGGCCACCTCCCGCACCTTCCAGCAGCTGGGGCGGCTGTGCGGGGCCGCGCCCGGACGGCACGGCCCGTTCGTGGAGCGGGAGCTGTCCTGCGCCGACCTGCGGGTGGCGATCGACCGGCTGGCCGCCCTGCCCGCCGCCGAACGCGCCCGGCTGCCCGGGATCTCCGCCCCGCGGTCCGCGCAGAGCCTGGCGGGCGCGGTCGTGGGGCACACGGCGATGAAGCTGACCGGCCTGGACACGGTGACGATCTGCCCCTGGGCGCTGCGCGAGGGGGTGCTGTTGCGCCATATCGAGGACGGCCCCTCCTGGTGGGCGGAGATCACCCGCCTCAACGAGAAGGGGCCGGCGGCCGCCGACCCCGTGCCGCTGCGCATCGCCACCGCGCACGGCTGACCCGGACGTACGACGAAAGGAGAGACCCGTGTCGGAGCGGGACGAGCGCGAGAAGCCCGAGACGGCCGTCGAGGAGGTGCTGCGCGAGGTCGCGGACGCCGAGCGGCGCACCGAGGACTCCGCCGGGCGCCACCACCGGGGCGAGGCCGCGGACGCCGTCACCCCGAACACCGAGGCGCAGGAGGAGTCCCGGGGCGACTAGGGAAGTGTCGTTCGGATCAGGTCGGCTCCGGTGAGCGGCTCCTCGCAGCCGGGCTCCGCTCGGCCCCGGCAAGGTCCGGGCGACACCCCCGGCGGGTGCTACTGCGGCGGCGGGCCGAGGGGGTGCGCCGCCAGGGCCCGGGCGACGCCCAGCAGGTTGGCGGCCATGGCGCGGGCGGTCTTGCGGGACCAGTCGTGGCCGCTCCCGCCCTCCAGGAAGCTGGGTCCGGGGCCGGGGCCCTGGTTCCAGTAGGTCCACGCCTGGCCGGGGATGGTGTAGCCGATGTCCTGCAGGCCGCCGGTGATCTCGCTGATCACGTGGTGCGCGCCGTCCTCGTTCCCGGTGACGACGACTCCCGCGACCCGGTTGTAGGCGACCGGCCGGCCGTCGTCGTCCGTCTCGGACAGCATCGCGTCCATCCGCTCCAGGACCCGTTTGGCCACCGACGACGGCTGCCCGAGCCAGGTCGGGGAGGCGATGACGAGGATCTCGGACGCGAGGATCCTCTCGTGGACGCCCGGCCAGGCGTCGCCCTCGTGCACGGCCTCGCTGACCACGCCCGGAGCGATGTCCAGGTCCACCGCGCGGACGACGTCGACCTCCACGCCTTCCTTGCGCAGCTGCTCGACGACGGTCCCGTACAGCGCCTCGGTGTTGGAGGTCTCCGGTGACTTCTTGAGGGTGCAGTTGATCACTAGTGCCTTCATGCGGTCATGGAGTACCCCGCGGGCGGCCGGTCGCCACGCGGACGCGGGTGTCCATGGGCCGTCCGGGTACCCGGGGCTCATGGAGCACACCTGTGAAGAACCCCGGCTGCCCGCACCGCGCGGCCCCCTGAGCGGCGCCGTCGAGGACCACCTGCGGGCCACCGGCCCACTGCCTCCCGACGAGGAGATCACCGCCGCCCCCGTGTACGGCGACGACTTCCAGCTCGCCCTGTACCTGTGCTACGAGCTGCACTACCGCGGGTTCGCGGGCGTGGTGGCGGAGCGTGAATGGGACCCGGAGCTGCTGCGCGTCCGCGCCGCCCTGGAGGACCGCTTCCTCACCGCGCTCCGCGCGGACGCCCGGCGGCACGACGGCGTCGACGAGGCACTCGCCGGGATCCTGGTGGAACCGGTGGACGGCACGGGCGTCAGCCACTTCCTGCGCGACGAGGGCGAGCTGTGGCACGTCCGCGAGTACGCCGCCCAGCGGTCCCTGTACCACCTGAAGGAGGCCGACCCGCACGCGTGGGTGCTGCCCCGGCTGTGGGGCAGGGCCAAGGCGGCGATGGCGGCGGTCGAGTTCGACGAGTACGGCGGCGGCCGCGCCGACCGGGTGCACGCCCGCCTCTTCGCCGACCTGATGACGGACCTGGGCCTGGACACCACGTACGGCCGCTATCTGGACGCGGCCTGCGCCGAACTGCTCGTGACGGTGAACCTGATGTCCCTCTTCGGGCTCCACCGCTCCCTCAGGGGCGCCCTGGTGGGCCACTTCGCGACGGTCGAGATCACCTCGTCGCCCGGCTCGCGGCGGCTCGCCGAGGCGATGCGCCGCACGGGCGCGGGGCCCGCCGCCGAGCACTTCTACGACGAGCACGTGGAGGCGGACGCGGTGCACGAGCAGGTGGTGCGCCACGAGGTCATCGCCGGTCTGCTGGAGGTGGAGCCGCACCTCGCGGCGGACATCGCCTTCGGCGTGGACGCCACCGTGTTCGCCGAGGACCGCCTGGGCGAGAGGCTGCTCGCGGACTGGAGCGCCGGCCGGTCGTCACTGCGTACTCCCCTGTCCCAGGAGTTCGCCCATGCTTCTTGACGGCGGGGGTACTCGGCGGTCCGTGACTCCACTGGCGCCACCGGGCGTGTACGCCCCTCAAGAGGACACCGAGCTGCTGGCCGGTGCCCTGTCCGACGAATCCGTCCCCGAGAACGCCGACGTCCTCGACGTGGGAACGGGATCCGGCGCGCTGGCGGTCGAGGCCGCCCGGCGCGGCTGCCGGGTGACCGCGGTCGACGTCTCGCGGCGGGCGGTGTGCGCGGCGCGGCTGAACGCGTTGCTGGCCGGCGTGCCGGTACGGGTCCGGCGCGGCAACCTGTTCGCGCCGGTACGGGGCGAGTCGTTCGACCTGATCCTCGCCAATCCGCCGTACGTCCCGGCACCCGGCGGCGGCTCGCTGCCGCGGGGCGCGGCCCGGGCCTGGGACGCGGGCGGCGACGGACGGCTCGTCCTGGACCGGATCTGCCGGGAGGCGCCCGCGCTGCTGCGGCCGGGCGGCGTCCTGCTGCTGGTGCAGTCGGCGCTCAGCGACCCCGGGCTGACGGTCGGCGGGCTGCGGACGGCCGGGACGAAGGCCGCGGTGATCCGGCGCCGGCGCATCGCCTTCGGCCCGGTGGTGCGGGGCAGGCAGCGCTGGCTGCGGGAGCGGGGGCTGCTGTCGGTGACCGACGACGAGGAAGAGCTGGTGGTGATCCGTGCCGAACTCCCCGTCTGACGCCCCACGCCGCGTCACCGTCCGGCGCAAGGGCCCCCTGCTGGTGGAGGGGCCGGTGGAGGTCGAGCTGGAGGACGGCACGGTGGTCGCCTCCGACCGCTTCCGGGTGGCCCTGTGCACCTGCCGCCGCAGCCGGCGGTATCCGTGGTGCGACACCAGCCACCGGGACCGGACCTGAACCGCCGGGCTCCGTGAGGGCCCGGAGGCCGGCGGGCGGCCCCACTCCGCCCGCCGGCCTCCTTGTGCGGGATCGCACGTTCCGCGGGAGGTCCGGAACTCCCCAGTCCACCGGCCGCCGCGCGGTCACGGGAAACCGTGCGATCCCGGTCTCAGAACGCGAAGACGCTCGAACCGTGAGCGCTCATCACGCATGCGTTGGAGAAGATCCGCTCGTAGGAGACGCGCTGTCCCTGCCACACCCCGTCGACGGTGACGAGCACCGGGTCGTACTGCTTGGTGCAGAAGACGCCCTCCCGCATCGTCAGGGCGCCGAGGTCGCCGCCGAGGCGGTTCATCTCCGCGCAGGCCGCCCCCGGGGCCGGGTGGGTGCCCGAGGGGGCCGGGGCGCAGGTCAGGGTGACCGCGCGTTCCGGTGCGACGGTCGTCGCGCTGTCGCCGTGGCCCACGGTGAGCACCAGGGCCGAGGGGGCGTAGAGCGCGGACGGGGCGGTTCCCGGGGCGGCCAGCGCCGCCCCGGACAGGGGTGCGCAGACGGCGGCGGCCGTGAGGCCGAGGGTGGTGGCCCAGCGCGCGGTGTTCCGCATTGTGTGCTTCCTTCCGCTCGTGTCGACGAGTAGCCGGCCCGTGCTCGGTCGGTGCCGAACCGGCGTGCCGGAGTCTGCCGAGTCCGCGCCGGAACTTCACATCGGGTGTACGGATTTCGGTAACCTTGCGTGTTGAATCAGTGGCGCGAAGTCACGGAACGCGCGGGACACGGCCCTTTAACCGCACGGAGACCGGGTGCGCGAAGTGGCCAGATGGCCGGAATGCGGCCGCTCGGCAATCGGCCTGAAACATTCCGATTCCGCTCTTGGCGGACCGTTCCGTGACGCCTTGTGTTCATGAACCGGGCGAGTAATCGTCATTACATGATGACGAAGGAGCAGCGGGAACAACTGCGGGGCTGGTTCACCGGCCGGCTCCCCGACGGTCTCTTCGAGGAGCTGGCCGAGGTCACGGTCGACCGCGAGGAGATCACCGTCATCGGCCGCGTTCCCGGCCCCCGGCCGGCAAAGGACGTCTCGCCGGCCGAGCGGGAGGCGGCGGTCGAGGGCCGCGTCCAGGAGTTCCGGGAACGCACCCGGGACGACCGGATCGCGGTCGCCCGGGACGCCGAGCGCCGCTTCGGCCGGAAGGTCTCCTGGGGTGTGGAGTGCGACGGGCGCCGTGTCCTGTTCACGCATGTGGCGGCGCCCGTCATGACCCGGCTGCGCCAGCCGGAGCGGCAGGTCCTCGACACCCTCATCGCGAGCGGGGTGGCCCGCAGCCGCAGCGAGGCGCTGGCCTGGTGCGTACGCCTGGTCCAGCGGCACACCGACGACTGGCTCACCGAGCTGCGCGAGTCGCTGGAGCACGTCCAGCGGGTACGGGACCGGGGGCCGGACAACGAGCCGGAGGAGGCGGAGCCCGGCACCGGCAGCGGGTGAACGGCGTTGTCGGTGGCGTCCGTTACGGTGCGGGCATGACTCGATTCGTGCTGGTGGCCGGGGCCTGGCTCGGGGCCTGGGTGTGGGACGAGGTCGCGGACGAACTGCGCGCGGGCAGGCACGAGGTGCATCCCCTGACGCTGTCCGGGCTCGCCGAGAAGCAGGGGGTGCGGGCGGGACAGCGGACCCACGTCCAGGACATCGTGGACGTGGTGGAGCGGCTCGGCCTGCGGGACGTCGTCCTCGTGGGACACAGCTACTCCGGCGTGCCGGTCGGCCAGGCGGCCGAGCGGATCGGCGAGCGGCTGCGGCGCGTGGTGTTCGTCGACGCGAACGTGCCGGTCGACGGGGAGTCGTTCCTGTCCGGCTGGCCGAGCGACGGCGTCCGGCGGGCGATCGACGCCAACGGTGGGTTCTGGCCGCCCCTGGAGGCCGACGACTGCGTGGGCCAGGGCCTGACGAACGAGCAGACGGCCCGCCTCATCGGCGGAGCGACCCCGCACCCGGGCGCCACGCTCACCGAGCCGGCCGTGCTGGAGCGGCCGCTCGTCGAGCTGCCGGCGACGTACGTGAAGTGCCTGCTGGATGGCGAGGAGCCCCTTCCCGCCGTGGCGGAGGCGTTGAAGAGCGAGACGTGGGAGCTGGTCACCATGGACACCGGGCACTGGCCGATGTTCTCCCGGCCGCGCGAACTGGCCCGGATCCTGCGGGAGGCGGCCGCCGTCCGCTGATCCCTCCTCCCGCCCGGCGCTGGACGCGCCCCGCGCCCAGCGGCCAGCATGCACCGGGACGGCGTGGCTCCGGGAGACGAGGCGGGACGCATGGCGAAGCACTGGGCCGACTTCCAGTACGAGATCTACCTGAACGGGATGACGGGGGCCGTGCCCCGGCTGCCGACCGATCTGACCCGGCTGGAGGAGCTGACCGGGCAGCGGCTGGGCCCGGGACCGGTCGGGTACGTTGCGGGCTCCGCGGGCGACGGCAGCACCGCCCGCGCCAACCGGGCCGCGCTCGAACGCCGCCGGATCGTGCCGCGCATGCTGCGGGACGTGCACGAGCGTGACCTGTCGGTCGAGGTGCTGGGCCGCACGCTGCCGGCCCCGTTGGCGCTGGCGCCGGTCGGGGTGCTGTCGATCATGCATCCGGACGCCGAGTCCGCCGCCGCCCGGGCGGCGGCCGCCCAGGGCGTGCCGTTCGTGCTGTCCTCCGCGTCCAGTACGCCGATGGAGCAGGTGGCGGAGGCGATGGGCGGGGCGGAGCGCTGGTTCCAGTTGTACTGGCCGAAGGACGTGGAGGTGGCCCGGAGCTTCCTGGACCGGGCGAAGGCCGCCGGGTTCACGGCGCTCGTCGTCACGCTCGACACCCCCCTGCTGTCGTGGCGCCCGCGCGACCTGGACCAGGCGTACCTGCCGTTCCTGCACGGTGTGGGCACCGCCAACTACTTCTCGGACCCGGCGTTCCGGGCGGGGCTGGCCAAGCCGGTGCACGAGGATCCCGACGCGGCGGTGATGCACTTCGTCGGCATGTTCGCCGACCCCGCCAAGTCCTGGCCGGATCTGGCGTTCCTGCGGGAGAACTGGGACGGCCCGATCGTCCTCAAGGGCGTGCTCCACCCCGACGATGCGCGGCTCGCCGCCGACGCCGGGATGGACGGCGTGGTGGTGTCCAACCACGGCGGGCGCCAGGTGGCCGGGGCGATCGCCGCGGCGGACGCGCTGCCCGGCGTGGTGGAGGCCGTCGGCGACCGGCTCACCGTGTTGTTCGACAGCGGGGTGCGCACCGGCGACGACGTCTTCAAGGCCCTCGCCCTCGGCGCACGGGCGGTCCTGCTGGGCCGTCCGTACGCCTACGGGCTCGGCCTCGACGGACAGGCGGGGGTCGAGCACGTGATCCGCTGCCTGCTCGCCGAACTCGACCTCACCATGGCCCTGTCGGGCCACGCCATCCCGTCCACGATCGGTCCCGAGTCCCTCATGGAGACGGTGGGCTGACCCGCCCCGGCCCGCCACGACACGTGCCGGGGCGGGGCGGATTCCCGCCCCGCCCCGGCCGGGGGTCACGTCACCGGCTCGGCCAGTCCCGCGGGCCGGGCCGACGGGGTGTCCGCGCCGCTGATGGACAGGGAGCCCGTGTCCGTCCGTACCGGTTCGGGGATCCAGCGCTGGTCCACGCTCCGCTCGCGCACCTTGACGACGATGTCGGCGTTCGCGTCAGGGGTCGCCGGAGCGAGGGCCAGTTGGACGTCCCAGCGGGGCACCAGCTCGCCCTGCGCGGTGAGGTCGTACCGCACGTCGGCGCCCCGCTGGTCGCCGGGGTCGGCGCAGGTGCCGAGGACGACGACACCGGCGTCCTTGTGCGAGTCCAGGCACAGACCGGGGTCGGCCACGCTGCGCAGCAGCCCGTCGTCCTCGTACGTCCACTGCTGGGTCCACGCCGAGGAGCAGTCCGCCAGCCGGGTCCCGGAGCCGTCCCGGGGCTCGCCCCGGGTGTCGAGGCACAGGCCGGAGGCGACGTTGCGCAGCCGCGTCCGTTCCGGTGCGGTGGGCAGGCCGGCGACGCCGGGCGGGGACGCGGAGGGCACGGCCGCGCGGCCGCCCGCCGCTCCGGTGGAGCCCGTCGGGGCGGCGCCGCCGCCGTCCGGGCTGGAGGACCCGGCGATGAGCACGCTCACCAGCACTCCGGCGGACACCGCGCCGAGGCCGGTGAGCAGGGTCCTGGTGGAGCGCACCGGGTCCGGGAACGCGAGGCCCGTCAGCCGTCCGGGGACGGGGATGCGGGAGAGCACGCGGCGCCGGCCGCTGCCGGGCCGCCCGCCCCCGCGCCGGCGGCGGGCGGCGCGCCCGCCGCGCGGGCCGGCCGTCGCGCGCCCCGGGCGCGAGTCGAGGTAGCGCCGGGCTCCCCACCCGAGCACCGCCTCGGCGAGCAGCGTGCCCAGCCCGCCCTCGAAGTGGCTCAGTTGCTCGGCCGTGTTCCGGCAGTGGCGGCACTCCGCCAGATGCTGCCGGACGTCCGGCAGCAGGGCCCCGCCCCGCCGGATGGGGACGTCGAGGAGCCGGTTGTAGAAGCGGCAGTCCTTCGTCGGTGCCAGTTCCTGATGGGCGTGGGCACAGGCTTGACGGAATTTTTCACGTGCCTGTTCGAGTGCGCCCGGAGCGACGGCGGGGTCCATGCCGAGCAGACCGGCCGGTACGGAAATCGGCTCGGCCTCGACCTCGACGTGCCAGAGCAAACAGCGCGCGCGTGCGGGCAACGACCGGAATGCCCGTTGGGCGAGTGAGCGATTTTCCGGCGTCATGGTGTTCGCCGCGCGCATGCCGCGCCCGCCGGCCGGTTTCTGCAGCTCCGGCATAACCCCGGTTATTCGATCGTCCGCGGCCCACTCGCGGACCGTGTCCCGCACGGCCACCAGCAGTACGGGCCGGAGCGCGACGGCCGATTCGCCGAGGGCGACCCGGTCCAGTGCCCGGTGCAGGGCGGCCGCGGTGACCATGGCGGCGAGTGGCCCGGACGACGCGAGGCAGACGGCCGCGTAGTCGTGCATCGACGGCCAGTGCCGCGCCGTCAGCAGCGCGACGGAGTGGGCGGCCTCGCCCTCCGGACGGTTCCGCAGCCGGGCGGCGAGGAACTCGTCGGATTCCTCCGGATCCCCGCCGGGCGGGGGATACGGGGGCCGAGGGGGGTGGGTGTGCACTGAGATGGTTCCTTCCCACAGCGCATGTGTCATTCGAGGGTTTCCGACGCCGAAAAGGAAGACCGATTGGTTCATACCTCTTTGGCGGGGCGCGAGGGGCGCGAATTCACCGACGGCGAATCGGACCCGGTTCATCAACTCACGTGCGACCCCGGCCTTTACCCCCCGCACGAGTGGCTCACTCTCGCACAACCCGCGCTCGGCCAACAAGGCGGTCGGGCGACATCCGCGCGTTGACAGGAAGTCAGAGAGGAAACGCGGCCCACGGCTTTCGCCCCGGGTTTTCACGCCGTTCACAGCCGGGGCGCCCCAGGGGATGCCCGGATCCCCGCCGCGCCGCCCCCGTGCGAACTCCGCGCTCATGGCAGCGCCCCGCGCACGCTTTCGGCGCATGCCGGAGCACAGTCGCCTGGTCACGGCCCTTCCCGGAGGTCACGCGCGAAGCCGGCGGCTCCCCCGCGCGCGGCCGCCGGCCCCGGTCCTCCCGTCCTCGGCCGGCGGCCCCGAGGGGCTCCCGGCATGCCGCGCGGCCCGTCCGGCCCGGTTCAAATCTGCCAGGAGCGCAGCCGGTCGGCCGCGCCGTAGACGTCCGCCTCGCCGGAGATCAGGTCACGCGCCAGATCGACCAGGGCGCCGTAGGGCGGGTCGATGCCGACCCCGCTGACGAACATGTAGGCGACCGCCGTGGCACAGGCGAAGCGGGCGTTGGCCGAGGGCAGCGGCCGGAGCACGGCGAGGGTGTGCAGCAGGGCCGCCGCCCGCCAGGCCGGATCGGAGTCGACGCCCAGCCGGGGCGGGTCCACCCGATGGCGGGCGACGGCCGCGACGAGGGCGGAGAAGTCGTTGACGGTGGGCTGGTCCGGGAGGACCTCCTCGTGCCGCTGGAGCAGCCAGGGCACGTCGATGTGGAGCACGGACGCCATCGGTCAGGCGGCCCGCCCCTCGCGCCCGGCGGACGGTTCGTCGTCCGGGAAGGCGGCGGCGAACTCGTCGGCGTGGGAGGCGAAGAAGCGGCGGAAGGCTTCCGCGCCCTCCTGCAGGGCGTGGTGGCGGGCTATGTCCGCCGCGGCCGCCTCCCGCACGAGCGCCTTCATGGACGTACCGCGTTCCTTGGCGATCTGCCGCAGGTCCTCGAGCTCGCGGTCGCTGAACTCCACGTTGAGAGCTGGCATGTCTTCACGGTACCGCTCGGGTACTGAATCGTAAATATGCGCAGGTCGGACCGTACGTGCAGGGGTACCGAAAAGGGCGGCGGCCGGGTGGCCGCCGCCCTGCCGGGAGCGGGTGTCAGCCCTGATCGGCCACGAAGGAGGCCATGCGGGTCAGGGCCGCGTTCCAGTTGATGGTGTGTTCGTTGGTGGACCAGGACTGGATGTCGTCGATGAAGCAGAACTGACCGACGCAGCCCTGGAGCTTCGACTGGGCGAAGGGGTCCTGGATGCTGGAGTTGGGTCCGCCGGAGAGCGTGCCGGCGGGCGGGTTCGGCAGGTTCGGGTCGAGCTGCCGGGCGTACCAGCGGCTGTGCTGGTTGTGCGCGTTGACCTCGCCGTAACCGGTGACGTACGACATGTTGAGGGCGTTGCGGCCCAGGATGTAGTCCATGCTCTGCAGCGCGCCGTCCCGGTACTTCGAGGCGCCGGTGAGGTCGTAGGCGGTGGCGAGGACGACCGCGTTGTTGAGCACCTGGTGGCTGGAGCCCCAGTCGTAGACGTTGTCGGCCGGCGCGTACGGCATGCCGTACGGGTGGGCCTTCAGCGTGGCCAGATAGCGGTCGGCGCCCTTGGTCACGGAGCGGCGGACCTTGTCCTTGCCGGGCAGCCGGTTCGGCACGGTCGCGAGGTCGAGCCGGCCGGCCGCGGCGGTGCGGGACCAGTCGAAGCCGGTCGGGCCGAAGATGTCGGCGGTGTGCACCGGGGAGTTCAGGACGTACTCCTGGAACTTCCGCTCCCCCGTGGTGAGGTACAGCTCGGCGGCCGCCCAGTAGAACTCGTCGGCCACGGTGTCGTCGGGGTAGGCGCCGCCGCCGACGCCGTCGTCCGGGTCGGCGAGGAGGTCCGGGTGGGCGAGGGCCGCCGTCCAGGCCTTGCGGGCCGCCGCGAGGGCGGTGGCCGCGAACTCCTTGTCGTAGGGGCGGTAGAGCCGTGCCGCCTGGGCGGCCGTGGCCGCGAGGTTCAGGGTGGCGGCGGTGGTCGGCGGGTGCAGTTCCCGCTTCTGCGGGTCGTCGCTCGGCAGCAGCGGCAGTCCGGTCCACTGCTCGTCGTGGATCTTGTGGTGGGCCATGCCGGCCAGCGGCTCACCGTCGGGGACCTGCATCTTCAGCAGGAACTCCAGTTCCCAGCGGGCCTCGTCGAGGATGTCCGGGACCTTGTTGCCGCTCTCCGGGATGTCGAGCGTGCCGTCGCCGAGCCTGTCCGCCTCGCCGGTGCGGGCGTGCTGGGCGCGTTCGTAGGTGCTGAGCACCTCCCAGGTGCTGATGCCGCCGTTGACGACGTACTTGCCGTGGTCGCCGGCGTCGTACCAGCCGCCGGTGACGTCGAGGGTGTAGTCGCACTCCCCCGGCCGGCAGGGCACCTCGCCGTCGCCCCGGTTGGGGGCCGTGCCCACGTGCCCGGCCGGACGGCCGTAGCCGGGGCGCAGGTCGTCGCGGATCTCGATGCCGCTGCGCTGGGTGTAGTAGTACTTCGCCGAGTCCAGTCGCAGCCGCTCGTACGCGCGCGCGTCGATGTCGAAGGGCCGGCTGGTCTCACCGTCCACGGTCAGGGTGTAGCCGGTGCCGCGCTTCCGGTAGGAGCCGAAGTCGAGGGAGTGGACGTTCTGCCCGGAGGAGGCGTCGGTGCCTCGCGGCACGGTCCAGCCCCGCCGGACCACACGGCCGTCGTCGTCCTTCAGCTGCCAGGACAGCCGCTCGCCGGCGTCGGTGACCAGGGTGGCGTTCTTGGGTCCCGCGGGCAGGTAGGCGACCTGGTTGACCCGGACGCGGGGGCCGGTGTCGGGCTCGTACGGCTCGGGGGCGACCCCGCCCCGCAGGGACACGTCGTCCACGCAGAACCGCCAGGGGTCCGCGCTCCCGCCGACCTGGAAGCCGACCTGGCCCTGCGCGGTGTCGACGGGTGAGGTGAAGGTGTACGAGTAGGTGTCCCCCGAGACGCTGAGCTGCGGGGACACCTCGTAGTAGGTGTCGTACGGCGCCACCTGGAGGCCGACGATCGCCCGCACGACATGGCCGGCGGGCGAGCCGGTGGCGCTGAAGGAGAAGCGGTACGACTCCCCCTTCACCAGGGTGATGTCGTTCTGGCCGACGGCCGCGTCCCAGCGGTTGGCGGTGCCGCCGGGGACGTCGGCGCACAGGCGGCCCTCGGACGGGCCCGCGGCGACGCCGGCGGAGGCCCACCAGGAGTCGGTGCCGTTGTCGAAGGCGCCGTTGCGGACCTGCTCCACCTCGTCGGCCCCGGCCGGGGCGGCGGGCAGCGCGGTGAGCGCGGTCGCCAGCAGTCCGGTCAGGGACAGCAGGGCGGTTCTGCGTCTGTTCACGTCTGGGCTCCTCGTGGGGAGGTGCGGGGGCACGGGAAGCGCGTTTGGGAGCGCTCCCATTTCCGTACGCGGACCATGGTTGTGGCAGGGGTGACACTCCGTCAACGGTTGGGACAGGACTGGTGACGGCCACCTGGAGCGGAGGTTCGCGGTCCGCGTCGGGCCCCGACCCACTAGGCTGGAACCCAGGCGATGCACCGGTTCACGGTGAGTGTGCGCGATGGAGTGGCGACGATGAGGCCGGACGACCCGTTCGACGATGCCGTGACGGCCCGGGCCGTCATCGCCGCCGACGGCACGCTCGCACGGTGGAGCGAGGGCGCCCGCCTGCTGCTGGGACACACGGCCGAGGAGGTCGTCGGACGCCCGGCCGCCGTACTGCTGGCCGAGGGTCCGGCCCCGTCCCGGCTCCCGGCCGCCCGCTGGAGCGGCACCCTCGCCCTGCGGCACCGCGACGGCAAAACCGTCACGGTGTGGGTGCTCGCCCACCGCAGACGGCCGGCGGACGACGGTCCGGGGGAATGGCTCGCCGTCACCCCGCTGGAGGCCACGGACCAGGAACTGCCCGACGACCCGCTGGTCAGGACGGCCGTGTTCCAGTCGCCCTGCGCCACGATGGTCTTCGACGAAGGGCTGCGTCTGCGCGGGGTCAACGACGCCATGGCCCACCTCCTCGGGCTGCCGGCCCCCCATCTGCGGGGACTCAGGCCCACCGACGTCGGCGGCCGGCCGCAGCACGCCGAACTGGAGCGGCAGCTGCGTCAGGTGCTGCGCGCCGGACGGCCGCAGGACATGCAGACGTACATGAAGGCCACCAGCGAGAGCCGCCCGCACGCCTGGCTGGCCCGGCTCGCCCCGCTCACCGACCGGTCCGGCCGGGTGCGGGGCGTGTGCGTGACCGCCCACGACTTCTCCGAGCAGTACCTGGCGCGGGAGCGGCTGCAGCTGGTCAACGAGGCCAGCATCCGCATCGGCACCACCCTGGACGTCGCCCGGACGGCGCAGGAGCTGGCCGAGGTGTGCGTGCCCGCCCTCGCCGACTTCGTCAGCGTCGACCTGCTGGAGCCCGAGGAGCCCGGGGGCGAGCCCACCGGTCCGCTGACCACGCCGGTCTCGCTGCGCCGGGTCGCCCACCAGTCCCTCACACCGGGCAGCCCCGAGGCGGTCGCCCGCGTGGGCGAGGTGGTCGTCTACCCGGAGGCCGCGCCGCAGGCGGACTCGCTGATCGCGGGTCACAGCATCGCGGCCTCGGTGCCGTCCGGCGATCTCGACCCGTGGCTCACGGTGGACGAGGCACGCGCCCGGCAGGTCCGGGAGTTCGGCGTCCACTCCATGCTGTCCGTCCCGCTCCAGGCGCGCGGTACGACCCTCGGAGTGGCCGCCTTCACCCGCTTCGCCCGTCCCGAGGCGTTCACCCACGACGACGTGCTGCTGGCCGAGGAGGTCACCGCGCGCGCCGCCGTCTGCATCGACAACGCCCGCCGCTACTCCCGGGAACGCGAGACCACCCTCGCGCTCCAGCGCAGCCTGCTCCCCCGCACCCTGCCGCGCACGGCCGCCGTGGAGGCGGCCACCCGCTACCTGCCGGCCGCGCGCTCCGGGGTGGGCGGCGACTGGTTCGACGTGATCCCGCTGTCCGGGATGCGGGTGGCCATGGTGGTCGGGGACGTCGTCGGGCACGGCATCCAGGCGTCCGCGACCATGGGCCGGCTGCGCACCGCGGTGCGCACTCTCGCCGACATCGACCTGGCGCCGGACGAACTGCTCACCCACCTCGACGACCTGGTGCTCCACCTCTCGCACGAGTCGGACGGCGACCCCGGGGCGGGCGAGGTCGGCGCGACCTGTCTGTACGCGGTGTACGACCCGGTGTCACGGCGCTGCACCCTGTCCCGGGCGGGGCACCCCTCACCGGTCCTGATCCCGCCGGGCGGCCCGGCCCGGCACCTCGAACTGCCCTCCGGACCCCCGCTGGGCCTGGGTGGGCTGCCCTTCGAGTCGGTCGAGCTGGAGCTGCCCGACGACGCGGTGCTGGCGTTCTACACCGACGGGCTGGTCGAGTCCCGCGGACGGGACACCGAGGCCGGTCACGTCCTGCTCCGTGAGGCGTTGTCCCACGCCGCCGGCCCGCTCGACGAGACCTGCGACCGGGTCCTGCACACCATGCTCGCACCGGACGGCGCGACGGACGACGTGGCCCTGCTGCTGGCCCGTACCCGCGGTCTGCCGTCCGCGCAGGTCGCCACCTGGGACATCCCCGCCGATCCGGCGCTGGTCGCCCCCGTCCGCAAGCAGGTCCTCGAGCAACTGGCCACCTGGGCGCTGACCGAGGCGTCGTTCACCGCGGAGCTGGTGGTGAGCGAGCTGGTCACCAACGCCATCCGGTACGGCGCCCCGCCCATCCGGCTGCGGCTGATCCACGACGCCTCGACGCTGATCTGCGAGGTGTCCGACACCAGCCACACGGCGCCGCACCTGCGGCGGGCCAAGACCTGGGACGAGGGGGGCCGGGGTCTGCTGCTGGTCGCCCAGCTCACCCAGCGCTGGGGCAGCAGACACACGGCCGACGGCAAGACCATCTGGTCGGAACTGGCACTGGCGGACGAGATGTGACACGAGGTGAACCATGGCGAACGGGTCACGGCACACGACGGCGGTGGTGGCGGGTGCGCTGGTCCTGCTGGGCGCGCTGGCCTCCTGCGGCACCGGGGGCGGGACCGCGGGCCCTTCCCCGCAGCCCTCCGCGTCCGCCGCACGGACCACCGGGGACTCCCCGCACGGCGCCGTGCCGAGCGACGCCGCCGGTTCCACGAACGACCTGTCCCCGACGGCCGCCGGGTCCGCGGACCGCTCGGCGTCCCGGTGCCGCACCGCCGAACTGAGCGCCGCCGTCGGCCGGATGGACCCGGGTGCGGGGCAGCGCAACCTCCCCGTCGTGCTGACGAACGTCTCCTCCCGCACCTGCACCCTGTACGGCCATCCGGGCGCCGCCTTCGTGGACGCGGCCGGCGGGCAGCTGGGCCGGGACCCGAAGCGCACCCCCGGTGCCCCGGCGACCGTCACCCTGACGCCCGGCGCCAGTGCCTGGGCGGGGCTGAGTTACGCGAGCCCCGGAGTCAGCGGCGCACGCGCGGCCACCCCGGCGGCGCTCCTCGTCACCCCACCGGACGAACGGGACCCCCTGAAGGTGCCCTGGACGGACGGTGCGGTCCCGATGTCCGGCAACGCGTCCTCGGTGTTCCTCACCGTGCTGGAGCCGGGCACCGGCCCCTGAACGCCGAAGCCCTCGGTGAGCGGCGACCGGGTGCGGGACGCACGGCTGCCGGAGTTCCTCCGCCTCCTTGTCGGTCGGCCCGGGTCCGACGGCGGCCACGGCGTCCTCGACGTGGTGGGCCCTGGACGCGCCGGTGATCGGTGCGGCGACCGTGTCCTGGTGGAGCGGCCGGGCGAGGGCGCCCCGGACGCGCGGCGCGGCGCGCCGCGCCGTTCGGCGATGCGGGCGACCGACTCGACGACGGCACGGTCCCCCTCCTGGTACAGGGCGCCGCCGAACGCGTCGGTGGCGCTGCGCCCGGTGGTGGCGTCCCGGTCCCGGGTGGGCCGGCCCCGGGCGAGCGGGCTCCGGAGCAGGACGCCCACGCCCCGGTCGGCGCGGAGCGGCAGCGTCTCCCGCTCCTCGATCCGCTCCCCCGCGCGCCGCCCGCGCGTATCCGTCGCTGCCCGGAATCCCCCTGCCGAACCCCGCCCCCGTGATCCGCTTCGCGGCGCTCGTGCTCGGCTCCCGCGGCGGGGAGGCGGCCGGGCTCCGGGGCGGACCGTGTTCGTGACGGCGGCCTTCGCCGCGTCCGCGAGCCGGCAGGTGCTGCTCGCCGGCGGCGCCCTGCTGGGCCGGGCGCCGACCGGTCACCGGGGCCGGCGGCGTCCGGAGCGATGACGGCCCGCGGGCCCGGTTCGGATGAATTCGGCGTGCGATGGTGTTGCAGGAGTGATCGACTCGACCGCAGGACGCGAGAACGACGGGATGGATGCCATGCCTCTGCAAGGCGAGTACGACCCCAGTCCGACGCAGTGGGTGCGCGAACAGGTGGAGCTGTACGAGAGTTCCGGCGGCACGGAGGGGACGACCCTGCAGGGCAGGCCCGTCATCGTGCTGACCAGCCGGGGCGCGAAGAGCGGCAAGCTGCGCAAGACCCCGTTGATGCGGGTCGAGCACGAGGGGCGGTACGCGGCGGTCGCCTCGCTGGGCGGCGCCCCCCGGCACCCGGTCTGGTACCACAACGTCAAGGCCGACCCGCACGTCGAGCTCCAGGACGGGCCGGCCAAGTTCGACATGACGGCCCGTGAGGTCACCGGGGAGGAGAAGGCCGAGTGGTGGAAGCGCGCCGTCGCGGCCTTTCCGCCGTACGCCGACTACCAGGAGAAGACGGACCGTGAGATCCCGGTCTTCGTGCTGGAGCGGCGGGAACAGGGCTGACGGACGCGGGTCCGGCGGGCGGAGGGGAGAAATCCCCGCCCCGGTGCGCATGAAGCACCGGCCGCCGGGCATCCGTGCGTCAGGCCCCGCCGCGTTCCCCCGTCGCGGCGGGGCTTTCCCACGCCTCCCGTGCCTCCGGGTCGCCCCGTTCGGTGACGTCGAGGAAGATCTGGTCCGCCTCGGGCACCTCACGGGCGATGGACCGCTTGATGCGTACGGCGACCTTCTCCACCCGCTCGCTGTCCATGCCGGGCACCAGGTCGACGCGGGCGGCCACCAGGGCGGTGTCCAGGCCCGTCTTCATGGTGAAGAGCGCCTCCACGCTGTCGATCTCGGGCTGCTCGCACAGCAGTTCCCGGATCCGGTCGCTCGCCCGCGGGTCGGCGGCCTCGCCGATCAGCTGGTCGCGGGCGTCGCGTCCGAGCCGGAAGGCGACGTAGACCAGCAGCGCGCCGATGGCGAGCGAGGCGGACGCCTCCCACACCGCCTGCCCGGTGATCATGTGCAGCACCATGCCGACGATGGCCAGGGTGACGCCCACCACCGCGGTGCCGTCCTCGGCGACCACCGTGCGCAGCGCCGGATCACGCAGTCCGCTGCCCAGGCCGCCCTGCCCGCGCACCTGGTACAGGGCGCGCAGCAGGGAGCCGCCCTCGGCGAGCAGGGCGACGCCGAGCACGACCAGTCCGGCGACATAGCCGTCCAGGTCCTCCTCGCTCCCGCTCCTGAGCGCCTCCACGCCCTGGTAGAACGAGAAGCAGCCGCCCATCACGAAGATCCCGACGGCCGCGAGCAGCGACCAGAAGAACCGCTCCTTGCCGTAGCCGAACGGGTGACGGCGGTCGGCCGGGCGCCGGCTGCGCCGCAGCGCGGCCAGCAGGAACACCTCGTTCAGGCTGTCGGCGACCGAGTGCGCCGCCTCCGACAGCAACGCGGGGGAGGAGGCGGCCAGTCCGCCGACGGCCTTGGCGACGGCGATCACCAGATTGGCGGCGAGCGCCACCAGCACCGTGATCCGGGTTCTGCGATCCGATCGAGTACTCACCCTCGGCCGATTGCCCCGGTCGGCCCACGCCATACCGTGCCGTCGGCGGAAAACGGGGAACGCGGTCACAGGGACATCCGAACGGCGACGAGGAGGGCACCATGGGCCGCGACGACGGGGGCGGCGGCAACAGGTCGTACGGCAGGAAGAAGTTCAAGAGGTCGAGGGCCCACTTCGCGGACCGGATCACCGCGGACGGCCGGGACGGCTGGCCTGTGGAGGCCGGGCGCTACCGGCTCGTCGTGAGCCGGGCCTGTCCGTGGGCGAGCCGGGCGCTGGTGTCCCGGCGGCTGCTCGGTCTCGAGGACGCCCTGTCCCTGGCCGTCACGGACCCGTTGCAGGACGACCGGAGCTGGCGCTTCACCCTGGACCCGGACGGCCGCGACCCGGTTCTGGGCATCCGGTACCTGAGCGAGGCGTACGACCGGCGGGAGACGGACTACCCGGGCGGGGTGAGCGTGCCGGCGGTCGTGGACGTGGAGAGTGGCGCACTCGTCACCAACGACTACCAGCAGATCACCCTGGACCTCGCCACCGAGTGGGCGGCCCTGCACCGCGAGGGGGCGCCCGACCTGTACCCGCGGGCACGGCGTGACGAGATCGACGCGCTGGCGGAGGACGTCTTCCAGGACGTCAACAACGGCGTGTACCGGGCGGGCTTCGCCACGGACCAGGAGGAGTACGAGGCCGCGTGCACCGCCCTGTTCCGGCGGCTGGAGCTGCTGGCGGGGCGGCTGGAGCGGCAGCGGTACCTGGTGGGCGACACCATCACCGAGGCGGACATCAGGCTGTTCACCACGCTGGTGCGGTTCGACGCGGTGTACCACGGCCACTTCAAGTGCAACCGGTGGAAGCTGACGGAGAACCGGGTGCTGTGGGCGTACGCCCGCGACCTGTACCAGACGCCCGGATTCGGCGACACCGTGGACTTCGACCACATCAAGCGGCACTACTACCAGGTGCACACCGGCATCAACCCGTCCGGCATCGTGCCCCTCGGTCCCGACCTGTCCGGCTGGACGGCGCCCCACCACCGGGCGGAGCTGGGCGGCCGGCCGTTCGGGGACGGCACTCCGCCCGGTCCGGTGCGGGCCGGCGAGGAGGTGCCGGCGCCGGGTCGCCCCTGACCGGCCGGGCCCGGCGCCCCGTTCACCGACGATCCATCCACCGACGAGACGACGCAGCCGACCCAAGGAGACCCACGTGGCGAAGAAGAGCAAGAAGGCGAAGAAGAAGCTGCCCATGGCGTACAAGCCGATCGGCTTCGTGCTGGGCTGGACCAGCGGCACCGTGGCGGGGATGGCGTTCCAGAAGACCTGGAAGGTGATCCGGCACGAGGACGACGCGCCGGACGCGCTGGACCGCGACCGCCGCTGGGGAGAGATCCTGCTGGCCGCGGCGATCCAGGGCGCCATCTTCGCGGTGGTGCGCAGTGCCGTGGACCGGGCCGGCGCCAAGGCCATCGAACGTTCCACGGGCACCTGGCCGGTCCCGGACAAGGGCGGCCGCGACTGACGCGTCCGTAGGGCCGGCCCGCCGTCCCCCGACGGCGGGTCAGCCCTGTTTGGGCGCCGTCGACGTGCCCCGCCGGACGGTGAAGGAGTGGCCCGCCGGGTCGGCGTAGCCGCGTTCCCCGGTGGGTCCCGAGGCGTCGCCCGTCTCCACCGGACGCCCGCCGAGACCCACGATCAGGCGTTCCACCGCGTCCAGGTCGTCCACCACGAACTCCAGGTGCGCCTGGAGGGAGTTCTCCGGGCGGGGCCAGCTCGGGGCGGTCGCGTTCACGTCCCGGCGCAGTGCCAGGCGGAAACCGTCGCGGGCCCGGATCTCCACCCGGTTGACGTGGGCGTCGACGTCCTCCGCGCCCAGCAGCTCCTTGTAGAACTCGGCGAGTTTCTCGGGTTCGGCACAGTCGAGCACCACCATGCCGGCCGTCACCAGGGTCATGTCTCCTCCGCGGGAGTCCGGGGCACGGGGCGCTCCTGCCCCGCCCTGTACGTGACGCCTATCCCCGCTCGCCGGATTCAACCGGGGCCCTCGGCAAGTGACTTCAGGGAATGTGTGAGCGTACGCACGCCAACGTTCCGGCAGGGTAACGGAGATCACCGGTCGTCACGGTGTAGATTTTTCGATCTTGGGGCATCCTCGTAGCGCTTCTCGATCCAACTTCCCTGGCTTGAAACCTAGTTCGAGTGCGCGGGCGGTTGCCCTCACGGCCGCCCGTTCGCAGGGCGGGGGACTCCGCGTTCCGTCTCCCGAAAGGAAACACATGTCTCAGGACGTCCGGTTCGACCTCCCCTTCGACACCCCCGTCAGCGACCACCTGGAGTACGCGCGGGCGCGTCATCTGCGCTGGGTGCGGGAGACGGGGCTGGTCCGCAGCCGGGCCGGTTTCGAGGAGTACCGGTCCTGGGACCTGCCCCAGGCCGCCGCCCGTACGTATCCGTACGCCTCGGCGGAGGACCTGGTCGTCCTGATGAACTGGTTCTCCCTCGCGTTCCTCTTCGACGACCAGTTCGACGCCGGGCGGCCCGACCGTGCCGAGCGCATAGCCGAGGTGGCGCGGGAGCTGATCGTGACCCCGTTGCGGCCGGCGGGGAGCACGCCCAGGGTCGCCTGCCCCATCACGCTGGCCTGGGCCCAGGTCTGGGCCCGCCTCTCGGACGGCATGTCCCTGACCTGGCAGACCCGGTTCGCGGCCTCCTGGGGGCGGTTCCTGGTGGCGCACTGCGAGGAGGTCGACCTGGCCGCCCGGGGGCTGGCCGGGACCCTCGGCCTGGACGAGTACGCGGCCTTCCGGCGCCGTACCGTCGGCATCCACCACAGCATCGACGCGGGCGAGCGCAGCCGCGGCTTCGAGGTCCCGGCGCAGGCGATGGCGCATCCGCTGATGGAGCGGCTGCGCGACCTGGCCGCGGACACCATCGGGTTCATGAACGACATCCACTCCTTCGAGCGGGAGCGCCGCCGCGGTGACGGGCACAACCTCATCGCCGTCCTGCACCGGGAGCGGGGCTGCTCCTGGGAGGAGGCCGCCGCGGAGGCGTACGGCATGACGACCGCCCGTCTGACGGAGTACCTCGAACTGGAGGAGCGGGTGCCGCGGATGTGCGACGAGCTCGGGCTGGACGCGGACGAGCGCGACCGGGTGCGCCGAGGGGTCGAGGCCATCCGGCACTGGATCAACGGCAACTACGAGTGGGCGCTGACCACCGGCCGGTACGCGGCGGTGAAGGAGGGCCCCGTGGCCACCGCGGAGCAGGCCGGGCGGGGCTCCGTGGACGATCTGCTGACCGTGTGAGACGGCCGTCCCGCCCGGCCGCCGGGGCCGGGCGGCCGGGGGGCGTCGTCCGGATCGGACCGACTCCGGGAGACGGCACCGTGCGGCTGAGTCGAGCGGGGTCCGGTGCGTGCGGCCGCAAGGCGGAGGAGGGCGTCGGGGCGGAGCCCTGGCAACCGACGACAACGCCGCGGACGTGCGTGCCGGACCCCGCGCCCCGGCAGGATCCGAACGACGCCCCCCTGAGTCATCCGCCGAACTCGACGGGCAGGGCGTCCAGCCGGGACTCCCAGGTGGAGGCGGTCGAGCTGAGCTCCTCCGGTTCCACCGCCAGCCGCAGTCCGGGCAGCCGGTGCAGCAGGACGTCGACGGCGATCTCGATGAGGGACTGGCCGATGTTCTGTCCGGGGCACTCGTGCGGACCCGAACTGAAGGCCAGGTGGGCCTGGTTTCCCTGGACGGACACTCCGGCGTCCGGACGGATCTCGGGGTCCCGGTTGCCCGCGGCGAGCCCCAGCACCAGCAGATCGCCCTCCTGGACGCGGTGACCGCCGAGTTCCAGGTCGCTCGCGGCGAAGCGGCCCGGCAGGACGGCCAGCGGCGGACTGTCCCACATGACCTCCTCCACCACCTCGGAGACGTTCAGCCGGCCGCTGATCAGCCCGGAGAGGCGCGAGGTGTCGGTGAGGACCAGTTGCAGCACCCGGGCCAGCAGATTGCTGGTGGTGGTGTGCGCGGCGATCAGCACCAGGCGCAGGTGGCTGACGACCTCGTCCTCGTCGAGCCCGGCGCGGTGCTCCAGCAGGGCGGTGGCGAGGTCGCTGCCGGGCTCGGAGCGCTTGCGCGCGACGAGTTCGCCGAGGATCTCCTGGATGCGCGCGTCGTGGGCGACGGCGCTCTCGCCGCCCTTGAGGACCTGGGCGCAGGACTCGACCAGGTCGCGTCCCTCCGCCTCGGGCAGCCCCAGCAGGCGGCTGAGCACCAGCATCGGCAGGTACTCGGCGTAGTCGTGCACCAGGTCGGCGCGCCCGGTGTCCGCGAACGCGTCGATCTGTTTGTTGGCGTAGTGCGCGGCGTGCCGGCGGATGCCGCGGCCGGCCGCGGCCTGGAGGGCGTCGGTGACGGCCGCGCGGAGCCTGCGGTGCGGTTCGCCGTCCTGGGAGACGCAGTCGGGACGCCAGCCGAGCATCGGGACCAGCGGTGAGTTGTCGTCGACACGGCCGTCGGCCCGGTCCCGCCAGATGCGGGCGTCCCGGGTGAACTGGCGGGGGTTGTCCAGCACCCGGCGGGCGTCCCGGTAGCCGAGCACCAGCCAGGCCGGCACCTCGCCCTCCAGGAGCACGGGCGCCACCGGGCCGTGCTCCTTGCGCAGCCGTTCGTAGATGCCGGCCGGGTCGGTGGCCGCCTCCGGCCCGTACAGCCGGGTGAGCTCGGCGCCGTGGTGGGCGACGGGGCAGCCGCGGGGGGTCTCGGGGTCGTTCATCGGGGCTCCACGGCGACGGCCGAGCGTTCCTTCAGGTGCCGGATCAGGGCGACCAGCACATCACGGCTGGAGGCACGGTCACGGGCGTCGAAGGACACCACCGGGATGTGCGCGGGGATGTCCAGGGCGTCCCGTATCTCCTCGGCCGGGAAGTCCTTGGAGTCGGGGAAGACGTTGAGGGCGATGACGAACGGCACCTGTTGCCGCTCCATCTCCTCGATCGCCCGGAAACTGGAGGCCAGCCGCCGGGTGTCCACCAGGACGACCGCGCCGAGCGCCCCCTTGAACAGCCCGTTCCACAGGAACCAGAACCGCTCCTGGCCCGGCGTGCCGAACAGGTACAGCATCAGGCTGTCGTTGAGGCCGATCTTGCCGAAGTCCAGGCTGACGGTGGTCTGCGACTTGTCGGCGACCCCGATGAGGTCGTCGACGCCGGCGCTGGCCTGGGTGAGCGTCTCCTCGGTGGTGAGCGGCCTGATGTCGCTGACCGAGCGGACCATGGTGGTCTTCCCGGTGCCGAAGCCGCCGGCGATCATCACCTTCACCGAGCGGATGTCCCCGCCGCCCTGCCGGCCGGGCCGGTCAAAGCCTTTGAAGTCCACTGAGTACCTCCTCAAGGAGCGCGAGGTCGGGCCCGCGACCGGCGACGTGTGCCGGGATGGGGTCACGGGCTTCGATCCGGCCCGCGTCCAGCAGGTCCGACAGCAGCACCGCGAGAATGTTGAACGGCAGCCCGAGGTGGGCGCCGAGTTCGGCGACCGAGAGCGGCTCACGGCAGCGCCGGACGATCTCCTCGTGCTCGTGCTGCAGGCCCGGGACGGGGCCCGGGCGGGAGACGACGAGGGTCGCCACGTCGAGTCCGGCCGCCGCACCGCCCGGTCCGCTGCGCCCCCGGGTGAGGACGTAGTAGCGCTCGAGACCGGACGGGTCCGACGGCCGGCGGGGAGCACTCATCCAGAGTGCTCCTCCAGGCGCGGAGTGGTCCCGAGGAGTTCGCCCATTCTGCGGGCGAGGTCCCTCATCTGGTGTCCGAGCAGGCCCTGGTCCAGTCCCTCCCGGGCGAGGACGCCGAGGTAGGTCTCCACGCCGGCGCGGACCACGAAGAGGTGACCGCCGTCGACCTCGATCATCGCCAGCCGCAGCTGTCCCGCGTAGGCGGGGAACTGCTCGGCGACCGGCTGGGCCAGGGCCTGGAGGCCGGCCACCACCGCCGCGAAGCGGTCGACGTCGTCGGGGTCGTCCGCCCCGTAGGAGGTGATGGCCTTGCCGTCGCTGGAGGCCACGAGGGCGAAGCGGATCTCCTGGATGCTCTCGACGAGGTCGCGGAGCGCCCAGCTCACGTCGGTTCCCTGCTGCGTCATGTGGTCTGGTCGCTCTCTTCGGTGCGGTGCTCGGTGGACTCACGTCCGGTGGGGGTCTCACGGTCGCCGGGCGTCCGGGGCGCCGGGTCGCCGGCGCGTCCGGCGGTGGCGAAGGCGGCGAGGCCGGCGAAGGAGGCGTCCGGCGGTACGGCGGCCACGGCGCCGGCCGTCACGGGTCCGGCGGGCCGCGGGTCGTCCGCGTCGGTCCGCCTGCGGCGGCGGGGCAGTCCGCCGGGGGTGGTGTCGGCGGGCCCGGCGGATTCGCCCGGGGCCGGTCCGGCGACGGCGTCCGGCGACGCCGGACCGGTCTCGACGGCGGGGTTCTCCACCACGGCGGCCGCGGGCAGCGGGCTGAAGTACTTGTGCGGTACGACGACCACCACGGAGGTGCCGAGCCAGGGGGAGTCCGCGAAGGTGACGCGGATGCCGTAGCGGCGGGCGAGGATCCCGACGACCCGCAGGCCGATGTTGGCGTCCTCGGTGATGCCGCCGATGCCCGCCCCGGGCGCGGTGCCCGCGAGGGCGTGTTCGGCCGCGCGCTTCTTCTCCTCGCTCAGGCCCTTGCCGGAGTCCTGGATCTCGATGCCGACGCCGTTGGGGACCTCGCGGCCGGAGACGACCACGGGTTCGGAGGGCGGCGAGTAGCGGGCCGCGTTGTCGAGCAGATGGGCGAAGATCAGCGTGAGGTGGTCCACCAGTCCGCCGTCCACGCCGAGTTCGGGGAGCCGGCTCAGCTGGACGCGGTGGAAGTCCTTGATCCGGCCGATGCCGCCGCGCACCACGCTCAGCAGCCGCTGCGGCTCCTGCCACTGTCTGCCGGGCCGGTCGGAACCGCCGAGGACGCCGATGCTGGCGGCCAGGCAGTCGGCGGGGCCGATCTCCTGGTCGAGTTCCATCAGCCCCCGGGCGACGGCGGGCAGCCGGCCGTGTTCGCCCTGCATCTCGTGCAGCCGGCCGCGCAGCTTGCTGGTCAGCACGTGGATGCGGTTGCCGATGCTGATGACGGCCTGTTCGGCGGAGGTGGAACGGTCGAACTCCTCCTCCAGGCCGATCAGCGCGGTGCGCAGCAGCTTGCGGAGTTCGGTCTGGAGGTTGGCGCCGACCTTCGCGCACTGGTTGACGCTCGGCAGCAGGTCGTCGATGGCGTCGCCGGCGCGCAGCCGCCCGATCGCCTCCGGGAGCTGTTCGTCGGCGAGGCGGGCGACCGCGGACAGCTGGTGGGCCAGCTGCTCCCGCCGGGCCTCGGTCTCTTCGGCGAGCCGTGCCTCGTAGGTCCTGGTCCGTTCGGCCAGCCGCTCTTCGAACTCCTGCTCCCGTTCGGCGCGTTCGGTGGTGAACCTCCGCTCCTGGTCCGCCATGTGCTGCTGCCAGCGCCGGGTGTGCTCGGCCTGCGAGGTGCGGTGGGCGTCCTCCGCGCGCAGGAGGCGGACCCGGTACCGGAGCATGAGCCGTACGCACACGGAGCAGGCGGCCGTCGCGGCGGCGCCGAGGACGGCCGTGGTGATCCGGTCCGAGCCCATCGACGTGGCGGCGACCGTCCCGCCGCCGAGGCCGAGCGGCATCAGCCACCAGCCGTGCCAGGCGACGGGGGCCCGCGCCGCCGGTGGCGGAGTGGCGAGTTCCATCTGCATCCTTCGAAGCGACATGGGGGGTGTGCAGGGGCGTGCGACGGGGACCGCGCTCACGCGTGCGCACCACGAGGCGACCTGTCGTGATGTCGGTCAACTCGTGGCGCCGGTAAGGAGCTTATCGGGTCGGCACCCCTGTGGATCAACTTCCGCCGCTGCCCGAAGTGAGGGTTCCGTCACGCTCCGGCGGCGCCTTCCGGGGCCGGCCGACCGGTTCGAAAAAACTCGGTCGCAATGCGAAGACATATGTCAATCGAACATGCTCAAATGCACTCGACCGAAGGTAAGTTCCATGGTGTGGAACGGTGTTGGGGCCGATCCACTCCCCCGTTGCACAAAGCAGGCTGGAGGCGAGGGCGTCGTGCGGTACGAACCTGCACCGCTGACCCGGCATCTGCGCGTCCGCCACGACCGGGGGCACACGGTGCTGGAGCTCCGCGGCGAGATCGACATCGCCGCGGCCGCGGAGATCGTCCCGCATCTGGACATGGCGACCGCCGAACCGGGCGCCCGGATCG
Organism: Streptomyces caelestis; assembly: GCF_001279005.1. Lineage (GTDB taxonomy): Bacteria > Actinomycetota > Actinomycetes > Streptomycetales > Streptomycetaceae > Streptomyces > Streptomyces heliomycini. The sequence continues at coordinate 77,585 of NZ_LGCN01000119.1, read as the reverse complement.
TGATCGACCTGACCCACGTCGAGTTCTTCGACCTCTCCGGGCTGCGCCTGCTGTACCGGGCCCGGCAGCGGATCGCGGACGGCCCCGGCCGGCTCCGCCTCGTGTGCGCCCACCCGCTGACCCTGCGCATGCTGCGGATCACCGGCACGTCCCGTCTGCTGCCGCCGTGGCCGACCCTGGACGCGGCACTGGAACATCCAGAGGGCGCCTCCGGCCCGCTCTGACCGACGGCTTCACGGCCCGGCGTCCGCCGTGCGCCCCTCCGTGCTTCCGGTGCGGTCGTCCGTCCCGGCTTCCCTGTCTGCCCGGGGAACTGAGGGGAATCCGGTCAGGAGGAAGGAGGGCCGTCACCATGACGACTCCCGTGAAGAGACCGATCGCACGCGTACCCGGATGGGTGAAGGCGCTCGGCGCGGTGGTGCTGCTGCTCGTCGTGCTGTTCGCCGGGATCCGGCTGAGCCTGTTGCCGGGCCTGAAGGACCTGTTCGGCACGGAGACCGAGGACCGCTCCGGGCCCGTGCTGCTGGAGTCCATCCAGGACATCAGCCGTTACGACGCCGCCTCGGGCAACTTCCAGGTGGTGGTGGACCTGGAGAAGGACGCGAAGTTCCTGCCGGACGCCGTCCGCGGCAGCCGCACGCTGTACGTGGGCGCGGGCACCGTGGACGCCTACGTCGACCTCGGGAAGCTGGACGAGGACGACGTACGGGTCGACGAGGACCGCACGTCCGCCACGCTGCGGCTGCCCCACGCCCGTCTGGGCAAGCCCGCCCTGGACCCCGAGCGCTCCTACGCCGTGTCCAAGCAGCGCGGGCTGCTCGACCGGCTCGGCGACCTCTTCTCGGACAACCCCAACAGCGAACAGGCCGTGCAGAAGCTCGCCGTACGGCACATCGGCGACGCGGCGAAGGAGAGCGGCCTCACCGCCCGGGCCGAGACCAACACCACGGAGATGCTCGAAGGACTGCTGCGCTCCCTGGGCTTCGAGGAGGTGCGGGTCAGCTACGGCGACTGACCCGCACGGCCGGGGGTAACAGGCGTACCACACAAGGAAGTTGACGACTGGAGGACATCATGGCCCGCGCCGTCCCGCATCCGCGCTCCCTGCTCCGACGGCGTCCGCGACCGTCCGCGCACGGCACCGCGGAGGGCGGTCCGGAGCGGCGCCCGCTGCCGTTGCTCCCGCGGTTGCTGGCGATGCTGTGCGCCTTCGTGTTCATGGTCGCCTTCGCCGCGGTCCTGGCCCGGCTCACCCTGTACCCCTCCCCCGCCTCGGAGGCGCTGACCCACACCAATCTGCACCCGGGCCGCTCGCTGAGGGCCTATCTGGACCAGCCCGCGCTGCGGGACGCCGTGCGTCAGATCGGCGGGAACATCCTGCTCGGCGTGCCCTTCGGCGTGCTCGCGCCGGTCGTCGCACCGCGCACGCGCGGATTCCTGCGGGTGCTGGTGCTGACGGCCGTCGTGATGCTGCTGGTGGAGTTGGCGCAGGGCACCCTGGTGACCGGACGCGCCTTCGACATCGACGACGTCATCCTGAACACCGGCGGGGCGCTGCTCGGTTACCTGCTCCTGGGCCGCCGCCTGAGCCGGGCCGTGCACGCGCGCCGACCGAAGGCCTGACCCCCGGGGCCCGGCCCCGGGGGCGGGCTTTCGTGGTCAGGGTCGCTCGCTCGCGCGCGGGGCCCCGCGCAGGGTCCAGGTGAACTTGTCGCCGCCCACCCAGCGGACCACGTCCGGGTCGTCCAGGTCGTGGACGGTGATCCCGAACGAGGCGGCGGCGTGCAGCACGTCGGTGACGGTCTTCGCCTCGCCGACCACCTGTCCGTCGATCTCCACGATCCGGAACGGCGGAGTCCCGGGCTGTACCCCGAGCACCACGATCCGCGGGTGCGACATGTACGGGCTCGCGCTTTCGGTCATGTCTCGAGGGTAGAGCGCGAACGGTGCGAACGCGGCGTGCGGGCGCGCCGCCGCTCAGGGCCGCCGCCAGTCGTCGCCCGTCAGGTGCGACCCGGCCTGCGGTCCCATCCGGAGCATTCCGCCGTCCACGCTCCAGGAGGCGCCGGTGACGTACGAGGCCTCGGGCCCGGCGAGGAAGGCGATGACCGCGGCGACCTCCCGGGCGTCGCCGGGACGTCCCAGGGGAATGCCCGGGCGGCTCTCGGTGTGCGGGTCGGTGTCCTCCTGGCCGGTCATGGGCGTGGCGATCTCACCGGGGGCGACCGCGTTGACGGTGATGCCGTGCTCGGCGAGCTCCAGCGCCATCACCTGGGTGAGCAGCCCGAGACCGCCCTTGGCGGCGCAGTACGGCGCGGCGCCCACACGGGGCTGGTGCTCGTGCACGGACGTCACGTTGACGATGCGGCCCCCGTCGCCCTGCCGGATCATGTGCCGCGCCGCCTTCTGCCCGCACAGGAACGGGCCGATCAGATCGACGTCGAGGACCTCGCGCACCGTCGACGGCTCCAGGTCGAGGAAGGGCGTCATCGTGCCCGTACCGGCGTTGTTGACCAGGACGTCGACGCGGCCCAGGCGCTCGCACAGCTCGTCGACGGTGTCCGCGGCGGCGGGCAGCCGGGTGAGGTCCAGCGGCGCCACCTCGGCCCGCCGCCCGTGCGCCCGGCACTCCCGCGCCGTCCGCTCGGCGCCCTCGCGGTCGCTGTGCCAGGTGATGCCCACGTCCATGCCCGCGGCGGCCAGGCGTACGGCGGTGGCCCGGCCGATCCCGGAGTCCGCGCCGGTGATCACGGCGACCCTGCCGCTCGGAGTGGTGGGGACGGACATGCGGGCCTCCTGGTCGCCGACGGTCGGGTGCGAGGCATCGCAGTACCCGCACGCGTGCGGGCCAATCCCCGCGTCCGCCGTGCGGCCGTACCGCGGCCCGCACGCTCCCGGATCCGGCCGGCGACCGCGGTTCGGCCCGGACGAGGGGTTCGCGGCGTGCGCGGGGACCGGCGCCGTCCTGGAGGGCGGCGGCCGGGCCGGACGGCCGCCGCCCGGTCCGCGGCCGGGCCGGGCGGTGCGAACGGTGTCCTCCGGAGTGGCGGGCGGCCGAGGTGGTACCCGTACCGCCCGCGAGAGGACGAGAAGGGACCGCGTATGGAACGGGCGGCCGTGTTCGACGTCGACGGCACTCTGGTCGACACCAACCACCTGCATGTGATCGCCTGGTGGGAGGCCCTGCGACAGGCGGGCCACCGGGTTCCGATGCACGCCGTCCACCGGGCCGTGGGGCTGGCCTCCCCGGACCTGGTCGCCCACCTGCTGGGCGAGGACCGGGACACCGGCCGCGACGAGGAGCTGAGCGCGGCGCACAAGGCGCTGTACGGGCAGTACTTCGACCGGCTGCCCGCGCTGCCGGACGCCGGCCGGCTGCTGAAGCGGCTGCACCGGGACGGCTGGACGGTGGTGCTCGCCACCTCGGCGGGCGGCGCCGAGCTGAGCGCGCTGCGCCGGGCGATCGACGCGGACGAGGCGATCGCCGCGACGGCGAGCGCCGACGACGTGACGGAGGGCAAACCCGCGCCGGAACCCGTCGAGCACGCCCTGGAACTGGCCGGGGTGCCCGCGGAGCGGGCGGTGTTCGTCGGTGACACGGTGTGGGACATGCGGGCCGGCAGCCGTGCCGGTGTGCGCTGCGTGGGCGTGCTGTGCGGCGGCATTCCGCGCGCCGACCTGGAGGAGGCCGGCGCGGAAGCGGTCTACGACGACCCGGCGCACCTCCTGGCGTCGCTGTCGGACGGTCCCCTGGCATGAGATCCCCCGGGGCCGGGATACCCGCGGGGCATGTCATGTGTGCGAGAAGAGAGCGGGCAGGGTGACGCCGTGGGGCGGTCGGCTCCGGTGGCGCGGGTGCGGGAGGCCGTGCGCTGGGACGCGCGGTCCGTCGGCCGGGCGGCGCGGGCCGTGTGGCGGGGGCCCGGGCGGGAGCGTGACCTGCTCGTCCAGTCGCTGAAGGCCGCCGGGGCGGCGCTGCTGGCCTGGCTGCTGGCGCAGGTGTGGCTCGACGACCCGATGGCGCTGATGGCGCCCTGGGTGGCGCTGGTCCTGGTGCAGGCCACCGTCTTCAGTTCGCTGGTGCAGGGGGCGCGGCAGTTCACGGCGATCTGCGTGGGAGCCCTCGTGGCGTCGGGGGCGCAGGCGGTCACCGACGACACCACGGGCGCCCTGGCGCTGTCCCTGCCGGTGCTGGTGCTGCTGTCGAACTGGCCGCGCTTCGGCGACCAGGGCATCTACGCCGCCACCACGGCCGTCTTCACGATCGCCACGGGAACGGTGAGCACGATCGCCGTCGGGCACCGGCTGGGGCAGGCGGCGCTCGGCGCGGTCATCGGCATCGCCGTCAACGCGCTGATCCTGCCGCCGGTCCATCTGCGGGACGTACGGGAGAACCTGGCGGCGCTCGCCCGCGAGGCGGGTGACGTGCTGCACGCCGTCGCCGGGGATCTGCGCGGGGACGAATGGGACGCGCAGACCGCCGCGGGCCGGCTCGGCGCCGCGGCGCGGCTGCAGGACCGTCTGGAGGCGCTGCGCTCGGCCCGCGGCTGGAGCAGGGAGAGCCTGCGGCTGACCTCGGGCGTCCTGCGCTCCCTGCACCGGGCGCCGACGGAGGCGCTGCCGCCGGAGGACGAGGACGAGCGGTTCAGCCGCGTCACCGGACATGTCACGGCGCTGACCCGCACGCTCGCGGTGGCCGCCGACGAGGACCGTACGCCCGCCGCGCCGGACGCCGTGGTACTGGGCTCCTACGCGGAACTGCTGGAGCTGATCGGCGACGCCTGCCACGCGGAGGCCGACCGGCTGCTGGAGGGCGGCACGCGCACGGACGCCTTTCTGGACGAACGGACCGGGGCGGTGATGCGGGAGCTGCACGAGAAGCTCCAGGACGGGCTGCGCGAACAGGCCGGACGGGGCGCCGCGCGGACGGCCGTCCTGGGCACGCTGGTGCTCCAGGCCGAGAACCTCTGGGCCGAGCTCGACGGCGGCGCCCGGGTCCGGTGACACACGTCACGCCCCCGAGCGGCCGGACGCGGAACACCCGGGGGCGGTTCTCCGTTGAACCGACCGTGGGTGCGGACGGGACAGTGTCCCCGGGCCTCACCATCCGCCCACAGGGACGATCGTTCGGCTGAAGCCCTGTGGAGCCTTTCGCCGAGAGGCGACCGCCGTCCGTGCCCACATCGAGCCGCCCCGGCCGTGATTCCCCCGTCGCGGTCGGGGCTTTCCCTTGCCGTCGCCCGGCGTCGCCCGCTCCGGCACGTCCGACGGGCGTGCACGCCCCCGCCCGAGGGGTACTCGGCCCGTTCCGCGGAACGGGCGGCCGAGAGGAGCGGGAAGGTGAGCAGCGCAGCGGGCAGGAGGATCGTCGTCACGGGCGCCACCGGCAATGTCGGGACCAGCGTGGTGCGGGTCCTCTCGCAGGAACCGGAGGTCGGCTCCGTACGGGGCCTGGCGCGGCGGATCCCCGACCTGTCGCTCCCGAAGACCGAGTGGTCGGCGGTGGACCTGGCCTCGGACCGGTCCGATCTCGTCGGCGAGTTCACCGGCGCGGACGCGGTGATCCATCTGGCGTGGGCGTTCCAGCCGACGCACGATCCGGCGAGCACCTGGCGCACCAATGTGCTCGGCGGCATGCGGGTGTTCGACGCGGTGGCCGAGGCGGGGGTGCCCGCGCTGGTGCACGCCTCGTCGGTCGGGGCGTACTCGCCGGGCCCGAAGGACCGCGCGGTGGACGAGTCGTGGCCCACGCACGGCTGGCCGGACGCCGCGTACTGCCGGGAGAAGGCGTACCTGGAGCGGGCCCTGGACACGTTCGAGCGTGATCACCCGGGGACGCGGGTGGTACGGATGCGGCCCGCGTTCCTCTTCAAGCGGGAGTCGGCGAGCGAGCAGCGCCGCATCTTCGGCGGCCGCTTCCTGCCGGGTCAGCTGGCGCGGCCCGAGCTGCTGCCCGTCCTCCCGGACGTCCCGGGGCTGCGGGTGCAGGCGCTGCACACCGACGACGCGGCCCACGCCTACCGTCTGGCCGTGCTGTCCGCCGAGGCGCGGGGCGCCTTCAACCTCGCCGCGGAGCCGACGGTCGACGCGGAACTGCTCGGGGAGATGCTCGGGACGCGCCGGGTACGGCTGCCGCGCACCGCCGCCCGCTCGGCGGTCGCCGCCGCCTGGGGGCTGCGTCTGCTGCCCGCCTCGCCGCATCTGTTCGACGCCGTGCTGAGGCTTCCGCTGATGGACTGCACGCGTGCGCGCGTGGAACTCGGCTGGCGGCCGGAGCACACGGCGACCCGGGTGGTGGAGGAGTTCCTGCTGGGCATGGAGCAGGGCGCCGGGGAGGACACGGAACCGATGCGGGGCCGCAAGGTCGGCTGAGCACCGGGTTTCACCGGCCCTCGCGGAGGTATCCGCGAGGGTCAGCGCACGAACGAAGGGAGAGTGCCGTGACCGACCACCGCCTCGAAGGACCCGGCGAGAACGGCGCGGGTGTTCCCCGTGACCTGCCGGACCAGCAGGCAGGCGCCGGCGAGGACCCCTGGGAGGTCGCGCCGGGCGCCGCGGAGCGCAGGAGCGAGGACGAGGCCGACGAGCCGGAGGAGCCGGAGTCCGACGTCCCCGACACGGACGAGGCCGGCACGGGCCGGAAGGGCGCCCCGCACTCGGCGTCCGGCAACCCGCAGCAGCCGGTGCCGGACGAACCCTCCGCCTGACCGGGCCGCACGGACGGACCCGGAGTCCGTCCGTGCGGCCCGGGCCGGCTCGCGTCGGCGGCGCCTTCCGGCCGGTCCGGGCCGGGTCGCCCCCGACGCGGACGCGTTCCCGCGAGACCCGGTGCCAGGCCGGGCCGACTCGCGCGGGACCCTCGTGCGGGCGTTCCTAGCCCGGGGTGCGTTCCCGGAGGGCCGTGTGCCAGGCGGGCGGCGGGGACTGCGGGTCCGGGTCGGGGCGGCGGCCGCCGCGGGCGAAGAAATCGGCGAGCGGCAGGATCGCGGCGCCGACGGTGACCGCGTCGGGGCCGAGCCGGCCCAGTTCGATCGTCACCTTCCCGGCCGGGTGGCGCAGCGCGTACGACAGGGCGTGCCGGCGCACGGACGGCAGGAAGCGGGAGCCGAGCCGGAGGCCGGCCCAGCCGCCCATGAGGATGCGCTCGGGCTGGAAGAGGTTGATCAGGTCGGACAGGCCCGCGCCCAGGTACTCGGCGGTCTCCTCCAGCACGGCGAGCGCGACGAGGTCGGGGGCGCCGTCGTCGGCCGGGTAGGCGGCGGCGAGCATCGTCGTCAGCGCCGTCTCCTCGTCCGTGTGCCCGAGGCCCTCGGGCACACGGCCGCCCTCCTCGCGCCACCGGGCGAGCAGCGACTCGGCGCCCGCGTACGCCTCTAGGCAGCCGAGCGCACCGCAGCGGCAGCGGCGCCCCCTGACCCGTACGGTCAGATGCCCCCATTCGACCGCCCGGCCGTGTTCCACCTCGGGCGTGACCAGGCAGGCGCCTACGCCGGAGCCGAAGAGGACGACGAGGGCGTTGCGGGCGCCGCGCCCGGCGCCGAACCACATCTCGGCCTGGCCGAGGGTCCTGGCGCCGTTGTCGATGAAGTACGGCACCGTTTCGGGCAGCGGGGACCCGGCGCGGACCAGGGACTCCAGGGGGACGGCGTCCCAGCCGATGGTCTGGCCGTGCACGACGGCGCCCCGGCCGGGGGTGTGCTCGACGATGCCGGGGACCCCGATGCCGACGCCGAGCAGCCGCTCGGGGGCGAGGCCGGCGCCGGCGAGCACCTCGGCGACGCCGGAGCGGATGTGGTCGACGATGACCTCGACCTCGTAGCGCTGCGGCTCCAGCGGGCGCTGCGCGCGGGCGAGCTCGGTGAGGGTCAGGTCGAACAGTTCGACGCGGACCCGGGTCTCCCCCACGTCGACGCCGATCATGTGGCCGCTGGCCGGCGCCACCCGCAGCAGGGTGCGCGGCCGGCCGCCGTCGGAGTCGACGCTGCCGGCCTCCTCCACGAGGCCGTCGGCGACCAGGTCGGCGACGACGTTGCTCACGGAGCCGGAACTGAGCCCGGTCGCGGGGCCGAGCTCGAAGCGGCTCAGCGGGCCGTCGAAGTACAGCCGTTGCAGCACGGCCGTGCGGTTGGCCCGCCTGAGGTCGCGTACCGTGCGCCCGTTCCGCCCCGCCATGCGGCTCCTTCCGAGGCCTTGCCCGACCCGCAACATACCGCCGGAAAGCGGTGCGACGCGACTTCCCCTCCCCCTTATTTCACGATGTGAACTAACCGAGGTCGCCGATCTCGTCCAGCGCGGCCGTCAGCTCCGGGGCGACGGTCTCCTGAACCCGGCGCTCGTGCTCGTCCCCGACCGCCCGCGGGACCGTCTCGGTGATCATGATCAGGTAGAGGTAGGCGCGGTAGAGGGCGAGGCGGACGCGGGCCGCCGTGTCGAAGACGGCCCGGCCGCCGGCCTCCCCGTACCCGGCGAGGAACGCCCGGTCCGTCCTGATGTCGCCGAGCAGGGCGAGGGAGACGAAATCGGCGAGCGGGTCGCCCCAGAACATGCGCTCCCCGTCGACGAGCCCACCGATCCGGGCCTCCCCCGCCGCCGGGCGCTCCACCAGGATGTTGCCCGGCCACAGGTCGAAGTGGACGAGGGCCGGCACGGTGACCTCGTCGAGCGCCCCGGCGGCGGCACGGAGCACGGCGGCCACCTCGTCGACGGGACGCGGCAGCCGGGCGCCGTAGTCACGGGCGTCGGCGAGCACGGCGTCGGTCATCGCGGTGAACGCCGTCCGCCAGTCGGGGGCGAGCGGGCCGAGGGCGCCGGACGGGTAGCCGAACCCCGGTCCGGTCACCCGGTGCAGCCGGGCCACCTGACGGCCGAGTTCCGTGCGCAGCCCCGCCCGCTCCCCGTCGGCCGGCTCCGCCTCCGTCCAGGGCTCGCCCGGGCAGGCGGTCATCAGCAGATACGGTGCGGAGGTGTCGCCGCCGACGGACACCGCGCGCGGGGCGGGCACGCCGGCCTCGGCGGCCCCGGCGCAGAAGTCCGCCTCGGAGACGAGCAGGCGCCGCTCGTGCCGGAGGCCGGGGACGGAGGGCGCGGGCGGGACCTTGAGCACATAGCGGCCGCCGTCGGCGAGGGAGAGTTCCTCGACGGTGTTGTAGGTGCCCCCGCTCAGCGGGCGCACCCCGGTGAGCGCGTCGGGCGGCAGCCCCGCCCCCGCGAGCACCCGGCGGGCCCGCTCCCAGGAGTCCCCCATCGTCCACACCCCTTCCCCTCGGCGACCGCGGTACAGCGTACGGAACGCACGCGGGCGGGGCCCCGGAAAAATCGTTGGCCCTCCCCCGGGCCGGATATCTACCCTGACCCAGAAACCTAGACCCCCCAGGTTTCGAAAGAGCACGCCAGGAGAAGCCCCATGAGGACACTCACCGAGCAGGACATCCGCGGTTCGTTCATCAACTGCTCGAAGGGTGAGGCCAAGCGGCTGGCCGTGCCGCGCGACCTGGACGAACGCCCCTGGGACGACCTCGATTTCCTGGGCTGGCGCGATCCCGGCGCACCCGACCGCAGCTATCTCGTCACCGAGCGGGAGGACCGCCTCGTCGGGGTGGCCATGCGCTTCCAGCCCGCCCGGCGCGGCTTCCTGCACCGCAGCATGTGCTCCCTGTGCCTGACGACCCATCCGCGCGGCGGGGTCGCCCTGATGACGGCGCGCAAGGCGGGCCCGGCCGGCCGTGAGGGCAACTCGGTCGGCGCCTACATGTGCACCGACCTCGCCTGCTCCCTCTACCTGCGCGGCAGGAAGGTCCCGGAGACCGGCGCCCGCTTCGAGGAGAGCCTCACCCTGGAGGAACAGATCGCCCGCACCAGGGGCAACCTGTCCGCCTTCCTCGACAAGCTGTAGGAGCGGCCCGGCTGTCCGCCGGGGGACTGCCGTCGCAGGTGAACACGTTCGAGGCGTCCGGGGAGGGGGAACCGTCCGAGGATGCAAGTGGTACGTGAGATGACCGCGCCGGCCGTCGAGTTCGTCAAGCGGCACCGGGACCCGGTGACCGTGCAGATGGTGAGATCGACCGCCGCCGCGACGGTCGCCTACGTCATCGCGGTGCGGCTGAGTCCGGAGGCCGCGCCGCTCACCGCGCCGCTCACCGCGCTGCTCGTCGTCCAGGTCACCCTGTACTCCACGCTCACCACCGGGATGCGCCGGGTGAACTCCGTGGTGACCGGCGTCGTCGTGGCGATCCTCTTCAGCCTCCTGGTGGGCCTGACCTGGTGGAGTCTGGGCCTGCTCATCCTGGCGTCGCTGATCGTCGGCCACCTGGTGCGGGTGGACGAGTTCGTGCCCGAGGTGGCGATCAGCGCGATGCTGGTGCTCGGCGTGACCACGCACGGGGACACCGCCTGGGCCCGGATCGTGGAGACACTGATCGGGGCGTTCGTCGGGATGGGGTTCAACCTCCTGCTCGCCCCGCCCGTGTGGGTGGAGGAGGCCGGCGAGTCGATCGAGGAGCTGGCGCGCCGGGTGCGGCAGCTGATGCTGCGCATCGGCGAGGAGGCGGCGGGCCGCACGCCCCCGCACCGCGCGGAGGCCCGGCTGCACGAGGCCCGCCGGCTGGACCACGACATCACCGAGGTCGACGCGGACCTCCGGCAGGCGGAGGACAGCCTGCGGCTCAATCCGCGGGTGCGCGAGGGCCTGCTGCACCGGGTGGTGCTGCGCACCGGCCTGGACACGCTGGAGATCTGCACGGTGGTGCTGCGGGTGCTGGCACGCACACTGGCCGACCTGACCAAGAAGCGCGACCCGGAACCTCTGTTCGAGCCGGAGACGGGCGCCGTCTTCGAGGAGCTGCTGTCCGAGATCGCGGACGCCGTGGTCAGCTTCGCGGTGCTGGTGACCACGAGCGTGAGCGCGAACGCCGAATCCGCGGAGGAACGGCTCGCCTCCCAGTTGCGGCAGGCGGCCGCCACCCGCGACAAGCTGGCCCGGCTGCTCTTCGAGGAGGCCCGGCGCGACGCGCGCCAGTGGCAGTTGCTGGGCGCCGTGCTGACCGAGGTCAACCGCATCCTCGACGAGATGGACACCGAGCACCGCACGCGCCGGCTGTTCGAGGAGCTGGACCGGCACTCGCAGGCGCAGCGCGCGCGGCTGCCGCGGCTCACCCGGCTGTGGGAGCGGCTGCGCCGGAACCGCCGTGACGCCTCCCCCCGCCCCCGGTGACGTACTCGGCCGGGGACGACCGGACCCCCCGCGTCACCCCTCGCCGTCCGTGCGCTGCCGCTGCAGCGCACGGGGGCGGGAGGCGGCGCCCGCCTGGGCGAGCAGGACGTGCATGCGTTCGGTGAGCCGGGAGACGTCGTCGGCAGGCGCGTGGAACGGCAGGCGTACGTCACCGCTCGTGCGGAGGCGTTCGACGCGCAGGGTCAGTCCGTGCCGGTCGACGGCGAGCGGCTGGACGCGGACCGCGCCGTGCAGGCTGCCGTGGTCGACCAGCCGGGTCAGCCGTTCGACCGCGTCGGCGTGGCGGTCGGCGAGGTGGGTCAGCAGCCGGGCCTCGGCGGCGGCGAGCGGGTCGGGCGCGGCGGCGGCGAACTCGTCGACGTCGACCACCAGGGTGCCGGAGGGCTGCCGGAGCACCACGCGCGTGGGCTGGAGGACGTGACGCCCGTCCCGCGCGGCGAGCCGGCCGGCCAGCCACAGCCGGGCGCGGATGCGGTCGCGCACGGGGACGGGCGCCACGTCGGCGAACTCCAGCACGGCGGACGGCTCGCCGCGGGGCGCGCAGATCGCGGCGGCGAGCAGGGCGCTGTCCTCGGGCACCTGCAGCAGCACCCGTCCGTCGTCGGTCACGCCGTGCGCGCCGACGAGCTCCTCCCGGGCGCCCTCCGCGGTCACCGCGCAGGACCACGCGGCGGCGAGCACCGAGCGGGCCCGCTCCGCCGCACCGGGCGCGGCCGTCCAGCCGTGCGTGTCGTCAGCCATCCCCGAACCTCCTCTTAGGTAAGCCTTGCCTAACTTACCGAAGATCGGAGTGCGCGCCAACCGGATGCCGTGATCCCCACGAGACCTCTCAGGGCGTGAGGACGCCCGGCAGGGCACGTGCGCACAGGTCGCGCACCTGCTCGCGGGCCGGCTCCGAGCCGCGCGGCCACTTTGGACGGACCGCCGTGGTGAAGGCCGGCCGGCCGCGCTCCGCCGAGTGCTCGACGAGTCGCCGCGGCCGTGGCCGACCGCGCCGGCCTTCACCCGGGAGGCCACAGGACACGGTGCTCGGCCGGCCGTGTCCGATGCGGCATGGTGCGGGGACGCCGGCGCTCACTCGATGCCGCACCGGGATCCCGGGGTGTGGGGCGTGGACCGTGACCTGCGGGCCGGGCCCGGGTACCGCCCGCGGGTGACCGAGCGGTTGACGCCGATGCCGGAGGGGCTGCGGCTGCGGCCGGAACGCCGCGCCTCGACGCGGGGCCGGGCGGGGTCCGAGTCCGCCCGAACCCGCGTCGAGGCGCGGGGCGGGGGCGGGTCGCGCGGCCCGGCGCTCGCGGGGGTGCCTCCCCCGGGAGGGAGCACCCCGGCGTCCACCCTGCCCCAGCGCCCTGCGGCACGACCGCCCGCGACTAGGTCAGTGCTTCCACACGTTCGAGGCGGTCCGGGTCGGACAGGATGTACATGCCGGTGATCCGGTCGTCGGTGACGGTGACCGACATGACCGAGTGGACGCGGCCGTCCACCACGCTGAGCAGGCCCGGCGCGTCGTTGACCAGGACCGTCCGGGCCGCCGCGGTGTACCGCGCGAACAGGAGCGCCGACTCGGCCACCGTCTTCGCGCCGCGGAGGGTCCTCGACCCGGCCGCGCCGCGCACCAGTGCGCCCGCGTCCGCCCGCAGCACCACGTCCGGGTGGAGGACGGCGACCAGCGCCTCGAAGTCACCGCCGCGCGCGGCGGCCATGAACGCTTCGAGCACCCGCTTCTGCCGGCCGGGGTCGGGCTCGGAGGAGGGGGTCGCGTCCCGTACCCGGCGACGGGCCCGGCTGGCGAGCTGGCGGGTCGCGGCCGGGCTGCGCTCCACCACCGGGGCGATGTCGTCGAACGGCACGGCGAACATGTCGTGCAGGACGAACGCCAGCCGCTCGTCGGGCTCCAGCGTCTCCAGCACCACCAGCATCGCCACGCCCACCGAGTCGGTGTGCAGCGCCTCCTGTTCCGGGTCCACCGGGGAGAGGGGCCTGATCACCGGGTCCGGGACGAACGTCTCGTCCATCGGCTGCTCGCGGCGCGCGGCGCGCGAACGCAGCAGGTCCAGGCAGATCCGGCCGGTCACGGTGGTCAGCCAGCCGCCGAGGTTGCCGATGTCGCCGGTGTCGGTGCGGCCCAGCCTCAACCAGGCCTCCTGGACGGCGTCCTCCGCCTCGGCCAGCGAGCCGAGCATGCGGTAGGCGACCGCCTTGAGATGCCCCCGGTGCTCCTCGAAGCGCTCCGCCAGCAGTTCCCCCTCGTCGGCCACGGGGCTCACCGGGGGAACAGCTCGAAGGAGACCGCCGGCCGGCCGCCGAACCGTCTGCCCGCCTCCTCGGCGTTCCCCGTCAGGAACCCGCGCGCGTACGCCTCCGGGTCCTCGTCGGTCAACGCCTCGATGTAGGTCCGGTGTTCGAGCAGCGAGGCGACCGCACGCTCCAGCCCGGCCGTCGCGTCCACGGCGTGCGTGGGGGCGGTGGAACCGGCGACCGCCACCCAGCGCACGCCGTCCCAGGGCTCCAGGCCCCGCTCGGTCAGCTCCGGGAAGATCCACCGGTTGCCGGCGTCACCGGCCGCGTCGAGCGTGGCCCGCCCGACGGCCAGGTGGTCCGGGGTGTTCCAGGCGGTGCCGCCCCAGGTGTCCCGGTGGTTCAGGGTGATCACCAGCTCGGGCCGGTACCGGCGGATCTCGGCGGCGATGTCCCGGCGCAGCGCGGGGCCGTACTCGACGACCCCGTCCGGGTGGTCGAGGAAGCGGACCTCCGACACGCCGACCACGGCCGCGCTCGCCCGCTGCTCCCGCTCCCTGAGCGGGCCGCACGTCGCCGGTTCCAGGGTGTCGATGCCCGCCTCGCCGCGGGTCGCCAGGACGTAGGAGACCTCGCGGCCGGCGTCGGTCCAGGACGCGATCGCCGCCGCGCAGCCGTACTCGAGGTCGTCCGGGTGGGCCACCACGGCCAGGGCGCGCTGCCAGTCGTCGGGTAAGGGCTGGAGTTGACTGATCGTCGGCTCGGTCATGACCGCAGACTAACCCGCCGCACCGGCATCCCACCCGGCTCCCGGCTCACACCTCGTCACGTGCCAGGGCGAGCAGCCGGTCCAGGACGCGGGGACCGCCGGCCCGGACGCCGTCGTGTTCGAACTCGTCGGTGACCCAGGTGCGCAGGCCGCGGATCGCGCGGGCCGTGCGCAGGGAGTGGGCGGTGTCGACGTACATGTCGTCGTGGTAGACGGCCGCCGCGACCGGGACCTCGTTGACGGCGAGGCGCGCCGGGTCGTACAGGGGCGTCCAGTCGGTGCGCGCGGCGAGCAGTTCGGCGGTCTCGCGCAGCGGGCGCAGCGCGGGGTCGCAGTCGAACATCCAGGGGTGGATGGTCTCTCCGGTGAACAGCAGCGGCTCGTCGCCGGCGAGCGTCCTGGCCGCGTCGAACCGCGGGAACTCGGCCCGCACGCGTTCGGCGGACCAGGCGGTGGGCCGGGCGTCCCGGCCGTAGATCGCCTCGTGGACGAGCGCGTACAGCGGGTGGCCGGCGAACGACAGCAGGCCCTGGACCTGCTCCTGGAAGGCGTCGGAGAGCGCGGGGCCGCCCGGGGTGCGGACGAAGGCGTCCTCGAGGAGGAAGTGCAGCTGGTGGCTGCCGTCGCCGCCGCCGAGCAGCCGGCCGAGGGACTGGAACGCCTCGACGGTGAACCGGTAGCCGTTCGGGAGGACCACCTCGCGGGTCAGGAGGTGGTCGGCGATGCGGCGGGCGCGCTCGACGTCCTGCGGGTAGCGGGCGTAGTGGGCGGCGACCTTGCGTTCGACGCGCGGGTAGGCCGCCCGGTAGACGTCGTCGGCGTGGGCGTCGAGGGAGGGCAGTCCGCCGGTGATCAGCGCGGTGTCGAGGCCCTCGGGGGCCGTGGACAGGTAGGCGACGGTGCAGAAGCCGCCGAAGCTCTGGCCGAGCACGGTCCAGGGGGAGCCGCCGGTCACCTCGGGGCGGATGGCCTCGCAATCCCGCACGATCGAGTCGGCGCGGAAGAGGGCGAGGTGGTCGGTCTGTTCGGCGGGGCCGCCGCGCAGCGGGAGCGTCTGCCGGTTGGCGGGGGTGGAGTGGCCGGTGCCGCGCTGGTCGAGGAGGAGGACGCGGTACTCCTCGAGGGCGCGGCCGAGCCAGGCCTGCTTCCCGATGAAGCGGTTCGCCCCGAAGCCGGGTCCGCCCTGGAGGTAGAGCAGCCAGGGCAGGTCCCGGCCGGCCTTGTCGCCGGCGACGACCTCCCGCGCGTACAGCTCGATCGTCTCCCCCGAGGGGTCGTCGTGCTCGAGGGGCACGGTGAACCGGCGGTCGGTGAGGACCACTCCGGGCTGGCGGTAGCTGACGGACAACGGGGCTCCAGGGACGAACGGATTGTCGGACCGTGCCCCAGTTCAGCACACGTTCGTCCGGCCGACGAGCCCGGGATCACGGAATCCTTGCGGACCGACCGTCAGCGGACCGTCCGTCAGCGGGCCGTCAGGCTGGAGCGCCGGACCACCAGTTCCGGGCGCAGGACGACCCGGCGGTGCTCGTGCGGCTCGGCGGTGCTCCCGCTCCCGGTCTCCTCCAGCAGCAGCTCGGCCGCCAGGGCGCCCATGGTGACCGCGGGCTGCCGCACCGAGGTGAGCGGTACGGCAGCCGCGGCGGCGAACTCGATGTCGTCGTAGCCGACGATCGCGAGGTCGTCGGGGACGCCGACGCCGGCCGCGTACATCGCCTGGAGCACACCGAGGGCGAGCAGGTCGTTGGCGCAGAAGACGGCGGTGGGCCGGTCGGCGAGTCCGAGGAGGCGGGCGCCCGCGTCGCGTCCGGCGGCGACGTCGAGCCGCTCGGTGGGCAGTTCGCGCAGGCGGTCGGGGCCCAGTCCGGCCTCGGCGAGGGCGTTCAGGGCGCCGGTGCGGCGGTCCCGGACCTGGTTCAGCCCGGGCGGGCCGCAGACGTAGGCGACGGAACGGTGGCCGGCGTCGACGAGGTGCCGCACGGCCAGCGCGCCGCCCGCCACGTCGTCCACGGAGACCGAGCACTCGGTGGTGCCCTCGGCGACCCGGTCGACCAGCACGAAGGGGATGCCGTGCCGGCGGAACGCCTCGATGTTGCGGCCGGTGGCGTCCGCCGGGGTGAGCAGCACGCCCCGCACCCGCTGCTCGGCGAAGAGGGAGAGGTACTCGGCCTCCTCGTCCGGGCTCTGGGCGCTGTTGCAGACCATCACGCCGAGCCCGGCCGCGCGCGCGGCGCGTTCGGCGCCGCGCGCGACGTCGACGAAGAAGGGGTTGCCCATGTCGAGGACGAGCAGGCCCATGATGCGGCTGCGGCCGGCCCGCAGCTGACGGGCGGACTCGCTGCGGACGTAGCCGAGCCGGTCTATGGCGGACAGCACCCGCGCCCGGGTCTCGGCGGCGACCGTGTCCGGGCGGTTGATGACGTTGGAGACCGTGCCGACGGACACTCCGGCGACGCGGGCGACGTCCTTGATACCCACCGACTGGGCCATCGGGCAGGGACCTCCAGGGAGAGGGGGCGGCGCGGCGGGCCATCACACTACCGGCAGCGCCGCCCGTGAGCGGTCACGGTCGGGCGGGCAGCCCGGAGTCGACTACGCGCAGGGGCGAGGGTGTCCTACCGGTGGACTTCTCCTGGTGCACGACCGGCAGCACCCCGTCCTGGGGGACACGTGTCCCGTCGGTCACCACCTCGCCGGAGGCGTTCGGGCCGGCGCCGTCGTACAGCGGCTTTTGGTCGGTGTGTCCAAAGGCCGCGGAGGCGGCGGCGATACGGCCGTAGGGGAACACGGCGCGGGCGTCGCCGTACCGGTCCGGGGCCGGCTCGGTGCGCCGGCCGGAGTCGAGCGGGACGGGGATCCCGGTCTTCCGCCGGGTGCCGGCGGCGGTACGGCGGACGGGGAAGGCGTGACCGGCCCGCACGGTCCGCCAGGTGTTCGTGCCGAGGGCGCGGCGGCCGACGACGCCCCGGTCGGCGGTGCACCGGGCCGCGTGCTGGTGGCCCTTGTGGGTGAGCAGGCCGTTCTTCCGGAACGCGTTGTCGCTGACCGGGCCGTCGTGGGACACGGAGAAGACCGCCCGGCTGTCGAGCGTGGTGCTGCCGGTGCGGGTGACCGACGGCCCGGGCGCGGCGGCCAGGGCGGGGGCCGCCGCGGTGCCGAGGAGCGCGCCGGCCGGCGGAGTGCGTCGTCTCATCGCGGGCTCTCGTCGTCAGGCGAGGTGGAAGACCTCGGTCAGCGGTTTCATCGCCTCGTCCGGCCGGGAGCCGTCGAGGGACTCGAAGAAGGGGGACATCTCGGCCTGCCAGCGGCCGTTGACCTCGGTGGCCTCCATGCCGGCCTTGGCCGCCTCGAAGTCCTCGGTCTCCAGGTAGCCGACGAGGAGGCCGTCGTCGCGCAGGAAGAGGGAGTAGTTGTGCCAGCCGGTGGCCGAGAGCGCCTCGCGCATCTCGGGCCACACGGCGGCGTGGCGTTCGCGGTACTCGGCGATCCGGTCCTGTCGGACCTTGAGCAGGAAACAGACGCGTTGCATGAAGTACCGCTCCTCCAGGGGTGGTCGGGACCGGAACGGGATCAGAAGTCGAACCGGTCGATGTTCTCGGCGTTGAAGACGGTGGGCTTGCCGAGGTTGATCACGCCGTTCTCGCCGATGGTGTACTCGCCCAGCGCGCCGGCCGTGAAGGTCTCGCCCTCCTTGCCGGTGATCTGGCCGGAGGACAGGGCGATGGCGGTGCGGGCGGCCAGCTCTCCGAGCTTGGCCGGGTCCCAGAGCTCGAACGCCTCGACGGTGCCGTTCTTGACGTACTTGCGCATGTCGTTGGGGGTGCCGAGGCCGGTCAGCTTGACCTTGCCCTTGTACTTGGAGCCGGACAGGTACTGGGCGGCCGCCTTGATGCCGACGGTGGTCGGGGAGATGATGCCCTTCAGGTTCGGGTACTCCTGGAGCAGGCCCTGGGTCTGCTGGAAGGACTGCTGGGCGTCGTCGTTGCCGTAGGCGACCTTGACCAGCTTGACGTCCTTGTACTTGGGGTCCTTGAGCTCGTCCTTCATGAACTCGATCCAGGCGTTCTGGTTCGTCGCGGTCTGCGCGGCGGACAGGATCGCGATCTCGCCCTTGTAGTCGATCTGCTCGGCGAGCAGTTGCACCTCGGTGCGGCCCAGGTCCTCGCCGCTGGCCTGCGAGATGAAGGCGTTGCGGCAGTCGGCGGTGGTGTCCGAGTCGTAGGTGACGACCTTGATGCCGTTCTTCATGGCCTGCTTGAGCGCGGTGCACAGGGCGCCGGGGTCCTGCGCGGAGACGGCCATGGCGTCGACCTGCTGCTGGGTCAGGGTGTTGACGTAGGAGACCTGGCCGGCGGTGTCGGTGGCGCTGGAGGGGCCGACCTCCTTGTAGGTGGAGCCCAGTTCCTCGACGGCCTTCTGGCCGCCCTTGTCGGCGGTGGTGAAGTAGGGGTTGTTGACCTGCTTGGGCAGGAAGCCGACGGTCAGGCCCTTCTTGGTCTCGGCGTTCGGGTCGGCCTTGCCGGCCGAGGCCGCCGCGCCGCCCTCGTTCTTCACGTCCTCCTTGGTGGTGCCGCCGCAGGCGGTGGCGGCCAGGGCGAGGGAGGTGACGGCGGCGAGGGCCGCGCAGGTGCGGCGGATGGATGCCTTGCGCATGGTGGGTTCCTTAGCGGACGAGAGGGGTTCAGGGGGTGGCAGTGGGGGCCTTGGGGACCGGTGGTGACGCGGCTGCCCGGCGTCCGGCCCGCGCGACGGCGATCTGCCGGGCGACCCGCGGTCCGAGCACGGACAGCACCAGCAGCACACCCGTGACGACGATCTGCGACTGCGCGGAGACGTCCTGGAGGCTCATCACGTTCTGCAGCGCGCCGAGCAGGAACACACCGGCGATCGCGCCGCCGAGCGTCCCCTTGCCGCCGTCGAAGTCGATGCCGCCGAGCAGGACGGCCGCCACGACGGAGAGTTCGAGGCCGGTGGCGTTGTCGTAGCGGGCGCTGGCGTAGTGGAGCGCCCAGAAGACGCCGGTGAGGGAGGCCATCAGACCGGTCAGGGTGAACAGGATCAGCTTCTGCCGCTTGACGCGGAGGCCGGCGAACCGGGCCGCTTCCTCGCTCGCGCCGATCGCGAACAGCGACCGGCCGAACGGGGTGGCGTGCAGGGCGACGACGGCGATGGCGAGCAGCACCAGGAAGGGCGGGAGGGCGTACGGGACGAACGTGTCGCCGATGCGTCCGGCGGCGAAGTCCAGGTACGGGACGGGGAAGTCGGTCACCGCGTCGGAGCCGAGCACGATCTGCGCGATGCCCCGGTAGGCGGCCAGCGTACCGATGGTGACGGCGAGGGACGGCAGCCCGAGGCGGGTCACCAGCAGGCCGTTGACCAGGCCGCAGACGACGCCGATGACGAGGCAGATCGGGATGATCGTCTCGATGGTCATGCCCTGGTTCCACAGGGCGCCCATCACCGCGCCGGACAGGCCGGCCGTGGAGGCCACGGACAGGTCGATCTCGCCCGAGACCACGAGCAGGGTCATGGGCAGGGCGATCAGCGCGATCGGCAGGGTGTTGCCGATGAGGAACGACAGGTTGAGCGCGTTGCCGAAGCCGTCGACGGTGGTGAAGGACAGCAGCAGGACCACGACGAGCAGGGCGCCGACGACCGTGTCCCAGCGGACCGCGCGCGTGAGGGACTCAGGCATGGCGGGCGTTCCTCTTCTTCAGGGCGGAGGCCACGCGCAGCGCGACGACCCGGTCGACCGCGATGGCGAGGATGAGCAGGATGCCGTTGATGGCGAGCACCCACACGGAGCTGACGCCGAGGGCGGGCAGCACGCTGTTGACGGAGGTCAGCAGCAGCGCGCCGAGGGCCGCGCCGTAGACGCTGCCGGAGCCGCCGGTGAAGACCACGCCGCCGACCACGACCGCGCTGACGACGGTGAGTTCGTAGCCGTTCCCGGTGCCGGAGTCGACGTTGCCGAACCGGGCCAGGTACAGGGCGCCGGCGAGGCCGGCGAGGGCGCCGCAGAAGGTGTACGCGGCGAGGATCCGCCTGCGCACGGGGATGCCGGCGAGCCGGGCGGCCTCCGGGTTGGAGCCGAGCGCGTACAGCTCGCGTCCGCCGCCGAAGTGCTTGAGGTAGTACGCCGTCGCCACGAGCACCGCGAGCGCGATGAGCGCCAGGTACGGCACCGCCGAGATGCCGCCGGAGCCGAAGTCGACGAACCCGCCGGGAAGATCGGCGGCCGTGATCTGGCGGGAGCCGACCCAGATGGAGTCGATGCCGCGGATGATGTAGAGCGTGCCGAGGGTGACCACGAGGGCGGGCACCTGACCGAGGCTGACGAGCAGGCCGTTGAGCAGTCCGAAGCCGATGCCGAGCAGGACGGCGAGGGCGATGGCGACGACCGGGTTCCCGCCGTTCTGGAGGTGGAGGCCGGCGGCGAAGGCGCTGATGCCGAGGGTGGAGCCGACGGACAGGTCGACGTTGCGGGTGATGACGACCAGGGACTGGCCGGTGGCGACCAGGATCAGGATGGTCGCGTTCAGCAGCAGGTCCTTGACGCCCTGTTCGGACAGGAACTCGCTGTTGCCGGCCTGGGTGACGGCGATCATCACCAGGAAGACGAGGAGGATGGCGAGTTCGCGCATCTTGAAGACGCGGTCCATCAGCCGGGTGGCGCCGGCCTTCGGCGCCTCGGCGACGGGGGCTTCTTCGGGAGCGGTGACCGTCATGCGGCGGCCCTCCCCGTGGCTGCGGCCATCACGGTTTCCTCGGTGGCGTCGGTGCGGGGGATCTCGGCGGTGAGCCGGCCCTCGTGCATCACCAGCACGCGGTCGGCCATGCCGAGGATCTCGGGCAGGTCGGAGGAGATCATCAGGACGGCGACGCCGTCGGCGGCGAGCTGGGACAGCAGCCGGTGCACCTCGGCCTTGGTGCCGACGTCGATGCCGCGGGTGGGCTCGTCGACGATCAGCACCTTCGGCCCGGTGGCGAGCCACTTGGCGAGGACGACCTTCTGCTGGTTGCCGCCGGACAGGGTGTTCACCGTGTCGGCGATCCGGGCGTACTTGACCTGGAGCCTGACGGCCCAGTCGAGGGAGCGGCTGCGTTCGGCGCCGCGGTCCATCAGGCCGGCCCGCACGGTCGTACGGAGTCCGGTGAGGCCGATGTTGCGCTCGATGGACATGTCCATCACCAGGCCCTGGGCGCGCCGGTCCTCGGGGACCAGGGCGAGGCCCGCGGCCATGGCGGTGGACGGGGCGCCGTTGGTGAGCCTGCGCCCGTCGACCTCCACCTCGCCGGCGTCCCAGCGGTCGACGCCGAACACGGCGCGGGCGACCTCGGTGCGCCCGGCGCCGACGAGTCCGGCCAGGCCGACGATCTCGCCGCGCCGCACGTCGAAGGAGACGTCGGTGAAGACGCCCTCGCGGGTCAGCCGGCGCACGCTCAGGGCCGTCTCGCCCGGTGTCACGTCCTGCTTGGGGTAGAGCTCCTCGAGGTCGCGGCCGACCATGCGGCGGACCAGGTCGTCCTCGGTCATGCCGTCCAGCGGCTCGCTGGAGACCCAGGCGCCGTCGCGCAGCGTGGTGACCCGTCGGCAGATCTCGAAGATCTCCTCCAGCCGGTGGGAGATGAACAGCACCGCGGCGCCCTGTTCGCGCAGGGTGCGCACGACGCCGAAGAGACGGGCGACCTCGCTGCCGGTGAGGGCGGCGGTGGGCTCGTCCATGATCAGGACGCGGGCGTCGAAGGAGAGCGCCTTGGCGATCTCGACGATCTGCTGGTCGGCGATGGACAGACCGCGGGCCGGGCGGTCCGGGTCGAGCTCGACGCCGAGCCGCTCCATCAGGGCGGCGGTCGCCTCGTGGGTGGCCCGGTGGTCGATCCGGCCGAACGCCCGCCGGGGCTGCCGGCCCATGAAGATGTTCTCGGCGATCGACAGGTCGGGGAAGAGCGTGGGCTCCTGGTAGATCACGGCGATGCCGGCGTCGCGGGCGTCACCGGGGCCGTGGAAGACGACGGGGGCGCCGTCGAGCAGCACCTGGCCGGCGTCCGGACGGTGCACTCCGGCGAGTGTCTTGATGAGGGTCGACTTGCCGGCTCCGTTCTCGCCGGCGAGGGCGTGCACCTCCCCGGGGAACAGCTCCAGGGAGACGTCCCGCAGGGCGCGGACCGCGCCGAAGGACTTGGAGATGTCCTTCAGCGCGAGAACCGGGGCCGGACCCGTGTCGGACGGGTGGGTCATGAGGGCTCCTCGACGACGCCGGTGGGAGGCCCTCGCGACGTCGTGAAAGGTTTCAACTGGGTTGCCGGGACGTTAGGCGCGAGACACAGGGCGCGTCAATGGGTTCCGGTCGAAAAACTTTCGACACCTTCAGGTCTCGCCCTGGTCACGGAGGGCTGTCTTCGCCACAGGGGTTGACACCCCTTCGGGAGACCCATAGCTTCCCGTTCTGAATCGTTTCATTCATTGGTCGTCACGACCCGATGTCACAGGAGCCCTGACGTGACCGAGCTCGCCGCGGTGAAAGCCGCTCTCAAGACACAGGCCGTGGAGACGCCGTCCTGGGCGTACGGGAACTCGGGGACCCGGTTCAAGGTGTTCGCGCAACAGGGCGTCCCCCGCACCCCGCAGGAGAAGCTGGACGACGCCGCCCAGGTGCACGCGTTCACGGGTGTCGCGCCGACCGTGGCGCTGCACATCCCGTGGGACAAGGTCGAGGACTACGCGGCGCTGGCCGAGCACGCCGAGGACCGCGGGGTGAAGCTCGGAGCGATCAACTCCAACACCTTCCAGGACGACGACTACCGGCTCGGCAGCATCTGCGCCCCGGACCCGGCGGTGCGCAGGAAGGCCGTCGACCATCTGCTGGAGTGCGTCGACATCATGGACGCGACCGGCTCCAAGGACCTGAAGCTGTGGTTCGCCGACGGGACGAACTACCCCGGCCAGGACGACATCCGGGCGCGGCAGGACCGGCTCGCCGAAGGGCTCGCCGAGGTATACGAGCGGCTCGGGGACGACCAGCGGATGCTGCTGGAGTACAAGTTCTTCGAGCCGGCGTTCTACACGACGGACGTGCCGGACTGGGGCACCGCCTACGCGCACTGCCTGAAGCTGGGCGAGAAGGCGCAGGTGGTCGTCGACACCGGGCACCACGCCCCGGGGACCAACATCGAGTTCATCGTGGCGACGCTGCTGCGGGAGGGGAAGCTCGGCGGGTTCGACTTCAACTCGCGGTTCTACGCCGACGACGACCTGATGGTCGGCGCCGCCGACCCGTTCCAGCTGTTCCGGATCATGTACGAGGTCATCCGCGGGGGCGGGTTCACTCCCGAGGTGGCGTTCATGCTGGATCAGTGCCACAACATCGAGGCGAAGATCCCGGCGATCATCCGCTCGGTGATGAACGTCCAGGAGGCCACCGCCAAGGCGCTGCTGGTGGACCGGGACGCGCTCGTTGCCGCCCAGCGCTCGGGGGACGTGCTGGAGGCCAACGCGGTGCTGATGGACGCGTACAACACGGATGTGCGTCCGCTGCTGCGCGAGGTGCGGGAGGAGCAGGGGCTGGACCCCGACCCCATCGCGGCGTACCGCTCCAGCGGATGGCAGGAGAAGATCGTCGCCGAGCGCGTGGGCGGAGAGCAGGCGGGCTGGGGCGCCTGAGCCCCGGGTCCCGTCCGCCGGGTTCCGTCGTTCGCGGGCCGCGGGCCGGCCACGGCCGGTCGCGCCCCGCGACGGAGCCGCACACGAGCACAGGCCCGCGCCCCTCCCGGGCATCCCGACTCCGCACACCTCTCTTCCCCGAAGGACTGATCTCCCCATGGCACCCCACCCCGCAGCCGACGCCCTCCTCGCCCGCTCGCACCGGCTCGGCGCCGACCCCCGCAACACCAACTACGCCGGCGGCAACACCTCCGCCAAGGGCACCGACACCGACCCCGTCACCGGCGGTGACGTGGAGCTCATGTGGGTCAAGGGGTCCGGTGGCGACCTCGGCACCCTCACCGAGGCCGGGCTCGCCGCGCTGCGGCTGGACCGGCTGCGGGCGCTGAAGGGCGTCTACCCGGGCGTCGAGCGCGAGGACGAGATGGTCGCCGCGTTCGACTACTGCCTGCACGGCAAGGGCGGCGCCGCCCCCTCCATCGACACCGCCATGCACGGTCTGGTGGACGCGGCCCACGTCGACCACCTGCACCCCGACTCCGGTATCGCGCTGGCCTGCGCGGCGGACGGCGAGAAGCTGACCGCCGAGTGCTTCGGCGACCGTGTGGTGTGGGTGCCGTGGCGCCGGCCCGGTTTCCAGCTCGGTCTGGACATCGCCGCCGTCAAGGAGGCCAACCCGCAGGCCATCGGCTGCGTCCTGGGCGGCCACGGCATCACCGCCTGGGGCGACACCTCCGAGGAGTGCGAGCGCAACTCGCTGCACATCATCCGCACCGCCGAGCGGTTCCTCGCCGAGCGCGGCGAGGCGGAGCCCTTCGGGCCCGTGATCGAGGGCTACGCGGCGCTCCCCGAGGCCGAGCGCCGTGAGCGGGCGGCGGCGCTGGCCCCGTACGTGCGGGCCATCGCCTCCCAGGACCGGCCGCAGGTCGGGCACTTCAACGACTCCGAGGTCGTGCTGGACTTCGTGGCCCGGGCCGAGCACCCGCGGCTCGCGGCCCTGGGCACCTCCTGCCCCGACCACTTCCTGCGCACCAAGGTCCGCCCCCTCGTCCTCGACCTGGCGCCGACCGTCCCGGTGGAGGCGGCCGTCGCGCGGCTGAAGGAGTTGCACGCCGAATACCGCGAGGAGTACGCCGCCTACTACAAGTGCCATGCTCGGCCCGACTCCCCCGCGATGCGCGGCGCCGACCCGGCGATCGTGCTGATCCCGGGCGTGGGCATGTTCTCCTTCGGCAAGGACAAGCAGACCGCGCGCGTGGCGGGCGAGTTCTACGTGAACGCCATCAACGTGATGCGCGGCGCGGAGGCCGTCTCGACGTACGCGCCGATCGAGGAGTCGGAGAAGTTCCGCATCGAGTACTGGGCCCTGGAGGAGGCCAAGCTCCAGCGGATGCCGAAGCCGAAGCCGCTGGCGACCCGGGTGGCGCTGGTGACCGGCGCGGGCAGCGGGATCGGCAGGGCGATCGCGCACCGGCTGGTGGCCGAGGGCGCGTGCGTCGTCGTCGCGGACCTGAACGCGGAGAGCGCCGCGGCCGTCGCCGAGGAGCTGGGCGGCGCGGACAAGGCCGTGGCGGTCACCGTGAACGTGACGGACGAGGAGCAGATCGCCGACGCCTTCAAGGCCGCCGCGCTGGCCTTCGGCGGGGTGGACCTCGTCGTCAACAACGCGGGCATCTCGATCTCCAAGCCGCTGCTCGAGACCTCCGCGAAGGACTGGGACCTCCAGCACGACATCATGGCCCGCGGCTCCTTCCTCGTCTCGCGCGAGGCGGCCCGGGTGATGATCGCGCAGGAGCTGGGCGGCGACATCGTCTACATCGCCTCCAAGAACGCCGTCTTCGCCGGCCCGAACAACATCGCCTACTCGGCGACCAAGGCCGACCAGGCCCACCAGGTGCGGCTGCTCGCGGCCGAGCTGGGCGAGCACGGCATCCGCGTCAACGGTGTCAACCCGGACGGCGTGGTGCGCGGTTCCGGCATCTTCGCCGGCGGCTGGGGCGCCCAGCGCGCGGCGACCTACGGCATCGAGGAGGAGAAGCTCGGCGAGTTCTACGCCCAGCGGACCATCCTCAAGCGCGAGGTGCTGCCCGAGCACGTGGCGAACGCCGTGTTCGCGCTGACCGGCGGGGAGCTGACCCACACCACCGGGCTGCACGTCCCGGTCGACGCCGGCGTCGCCGCCGCCTTCCTGCGATGAGCGCGTCCGTGAAGTCGTACGCCGCGGTCGACCTGGGCGCGTCCAGCGGACGCGTCATGGTCGGCCGCGTCGGCCCCGGCACGCTGGAGCTGACCGAGGCGCACCGCTTCCCCAACCGTCCGGTGCGGGTCCCCGAAGGGCTGCGCTGGGACATCCTGGGGCTGTACGGGGGCGTCCTGGAAGGCCTGAGGGCGGCGGGGCAGGTGGACTCCGTCGGCATCGACAGCTGGGCGGTGGACTACGGGCTGCTCGACGCGGACGGCGCCCTGCTCGGCAACCCGGTGCACTACCGGGACGCCCGCACCGAGGGCGTCGCCGAGCGGGTGTGGGCGACGGTCCCGGCCGCCGAGCTGTACGCGGCGACCGGGTTGCAGTACGCGCCCTTCAACACCCTGTACCAGCTGGCGGCGGCCCGCGGCTCCGCCCAGCTCGCGCAGGCGGGAAGGCTGTTGCTCATCCCGGACCTGCTGGCCTACTGGCTCACCGGTGAACAGGGCACGGAGCTGACCAACGCCTCCACCACCCAGCTGATCGACCCCCGCACGGGCGACTGGGCGTACGACGTGGCCGCGCGCCTGGGCGTCGACCTGGACCTGTTCGCGCCGCTGCGGCGGCCGGGGGACCCGGCCGGCGTGCTGCGTCCGCGGGTGCTGGAGGAGACCGGGCTGAGCGGCCCGGTGCCGGTGACGACGGTCGGTTCGCACGACACCGCCTCCGCCGTGGCGGCGGTGCCCGCCGACGGCGAGCGGTTCGCGTACATCTGCACCGGCACCTGGTCGCTGGCCGGCCTGGAGCTGGACGCGCCGGTGCTCGGCGAGGCGAGCCGGGCGGCCAACTTCACCAACGAGCTGGGCCTGGACGGTACGGTCCGTTACCTGCGCAACATCATGGGTCTGTGGCTGCTCCAGGAGTGCGTGCGCGCCTGGGGGAATCCGGACCTGGGCGAACTGCTGCGGGCTGCGGCCGAGGCGCCGGCGCTGCGGTCGGTGGTGGACGCGGGGGACGCCGCGTTCCTCGCGCCCGGGCACATGCCCGAGCGGATCGCGGACGCCTGCCGGGCCACCGGACAGCCGGTGCCGGACTCCCCCGCGGAGATCACCCGTTGCATCCTCGACTCGCTCGCCCTGGCCCACCGCAAGGCGGTCGCCCAGGCGCAGGCGCTCGCCGATCACCCGGTCGACGTGGTGCACATCGTCGGCGGCGGCACCCGCAACACGCTGCTGTGCCAGCTGACGGCGGACGCCTGCGGGCTGCCGGTGGTGGCCGGGCCGGCCGAGGCCGCGGCGCTGGGCAACGTCCTGGTGCAGGCCCGTGCGCACGGGCTGGTCGGCGACCGGGCCGGGATGCGCCGGCTGCTCGCCCGCACCCAGCCGCTCGAGCGGTACGAGCCGCGTGGTGGCACCGCGGCCTGGCGGGAGGCCGAGGCCCGGCTCACGGGCCGCGGGGCCGAGCCCGCCGCGGTATGACGCCGCGGTGGCGGTGCGGGGCACTCCCCCGCGCCGCCACCCCGTCGTACGCTGCACTCATCCGATGACCGAAGCAAGGAGCCACCATGCGTGTCGCCCTCTTCCTGACCTGCGTCAACGACACGCTCTATCCCGACACGGGCCGTGCCGTGGTGAAACTGCTGACCAGGCTCGGGGTGGACGTCGACTTCCCGATGGCGCAGACCTGCTGCGGGCAGGCGCACTACAACACCGGCTACCGGCACGAGGCCGAGCCGCTGGCCCGTCAGTTCTCCGATGTCTTCAAGGACTACGAGGCGATCGTGACACCGTCCGGGTCCTGCGGGGCGATGGTGCGGGAACTGTATCCGCGGATGGGTGAGCGGGCGCGCGCCGAGGGCCGCGGCGACACCCTGGCCCGGGCGGTGGCGCCGGTCGTGCCGAAGACGTACGAACTGACGGAGTTCCTGGTGGACGTGCTGGGGGTGACCGACGTCGGCGCCTACTACCCGCACACGGTGACCTACCACCCGACCTGCCACGGGCTGCGCGCCCTGGGCCTCGGTGACCGGCCGCTGAAGCTGCTGCGGGCGGTGAAGGGCCTGGAACTGGCCGAGCTGCCGGGGGCCGAGGAGTGCTGCGGCTTCGGCGGCACCTTCGCCGTGAAGAACTCCGACGTCTCCACGGCGATGGGCGTCGACAAGGTGCGCAACGCGGAGTCGACCGGCGCCGAGACTCTGTGCGCGGCCGACAACTCGTGTCTGATGCACATCGGCGGCACGATGAGCCGGCTGAAGGTCGGCATGCGGCCGGTGCACATCGCGGAGATCCTGGCGAGCACGGAAGAGGAGCCCCTGGTATGAGCGGGACGTTCGTCGGGATGCCGGCGTTTCCCAGGGCCGCGCACGAAGCGGTCCGCGACACGACGCTGCGCGGCAATCTGCGGCACGCCACGCGCACCATCCGCGCCAAGCGCGCCGCCGCGGTCGCGGAGGTGTCCGACTGGGCGGAGCTGCGCGAGGCCGGCAAGCGGATCAAGGACCACACGCTCCGTCATCTCGACCGCCACCTCGAGCAGTTGGAGGAGTCGGTGACGGCGGCCGGCGGCACCGTGCACTGGGCCGTCGACGCCGACGAGGCCAACCGGATCGTCGCCGAACTGGTGAAGGCGACCGGCGAGTCGGAGGTCGTCAAGGTCAAGTCGATGGCCACGCAGGAGATCGGCCTCAACGAGGCTCTGGAGGCGGAGGGCATCGCCGCCTACGAGACCGATCTGGCGGAGTTGATCGTGCAGTTGGGCAAGGACCGGCCCTCGCACATCCTGGTGCCGGCGATCCACCGCAACCGCGGGGAGATCCGGGAGATCTTCGCCCGCGAGATGGGCGCGTGGGGCCGCCCCGCCCCGGAGGGGCTGACGGACACGCCCGCCGAACTCGCCGAGGCGGCGCGGCAGCACCTGCGGGAGAAGTTCCTGCGCGCCAAGGTCGGCGTCTCCGGCGCCAACTTCATGGTCGCCGAGACCGGCACCCTGGTGGTGGTGGAGTCCGAGGGCAACGGGCGGATGTGCCTGACCCTGCCCGAGACGCTGATCTCGGTCGTCGGCATCGAGAAGATCGTGCCGACCTGGCAGGACCTGGAGGTGTTCCTGCAGACCCTGCCGCGCTCCTCGACCGCCGAGCGGATGAACCCGTACACCTCGACGTGGACCGGCACCACCGACGAGGACGGCCCGCGCGACTTCCACCTGGTCCTGCTGGACAACGGCCGCACCGACACGCTCGCCGACGAGGTGGGCCGGCAGGCGCTGCGCTGCATCCGCTGCTCGGCCTGCCTGAACGTGTGCCCGGTGTACGAGCGGGCCGGCGGCCACGCCTACGGCTCGGTCTACCCGGGGCCGATCGGCGCCATCCTCAGTCCCCAGCTGCGGGGCACCGGGAGCGAGATCGACGCCTCCCTGCCGTACGCCTCCTCGCTGTGCGGAGCCTGCTACGAGGTGTGCCCGGTGGCCATCGACATCCCCGAGGTGCTGGTGCACCTGCGGGAACGGGTGGCCCAGGGCGGGGAGGCGACCCGGGGCGGCAACAAGGTGGTGCTCAAGCCGGCCAAGGGGCACGCCGCCGAGCGCGCCGCGATGCGCGCCGCCCGCTGGGCGTTCACCTACCCCGGAGCCCTGCGCGCCGGCCAGCGCCTCGCCTCGCGCACCCGTCGCCTCCATCCGCGCACCCTGCCGGGGCCCGGCCGGGCGTGGAGCGGGACCCGGGACCTGCCGCCGGTGCCGGCGGAGCCGTTCCGGGACTGGTGGCAGCGTACGCGGAGCGGGAAGGGAGCGGCGAAGTGAGCAGCAGGGAACGGATTCTGGGCCGGGTGCGGCGCGCCCTCGCCGACGTGCCGGGGGACGACACCCCGTACGAGCGGGCGGTCGCCCGCGGCTATCTGCGCGAGCACGGTGAGCGCACCGTCGAGGAGACGGTGGACCTCCTCGCGGAGAACCTGGCCGACTACCGGGCGATCGTGCACCGCACGGACGCGGCCGGGCTGGCCGGGGTCGTCGCCGGGTTGCTCGCGGCGCGCGGGGCGTCGTCGGTGCTCGTTCCGCCCGGCCTGGACGAGGACTGGCTCACCGGGTCGGAGGCGACCCGGGTCGCGGACCGGGCGGAGAGCACCCCGCACGAGCTGGACCGGGTCGACAGCGTGGTCACCGCCTGCGCGGTCGCCGTCGCCGAGACGGGCACGATCGTCCTCGACGGCTCCCCCGACCAGGGCCGGCGCCGGATCACCCTCGTCCCCGACCACCACATCTGTGTGGTCCGCGTCCCGGACCAGGTCGTCTCCTCCGTTCCCCAGGCCCTCGAACGCCTCGACCCGGCCCGCCCGCTCACCTGGATCTCCGGCCCGTCGGCGACCAGCGACATCGAACTCGACCGGGTGGAGGGCGTGCACGGCCCGCGCACGCTGGAGGTCGTGCTGGTCGGGTGCCCTGCCCCGCGATGACGTGCGGGTGTTCGTGGGGCGGGACGAGGGTCAGCCCCGGTCCGGGACCGGTCTCCGTACGGCCGTGCTCGCCCCCTCCGCCTCGGCGACGAGGGCGGCGAGGGTCGTCCGCGCGCGGGCGACGCGGGAGCGGACCGTGCCGACCGGGCAGTCGCCGAGGGCCGCCGCCTCGGTGTACGGCAGTCCGAGCAGCTGGGTGAGGACGAACGCCTCGCGCCGCTCCCGGGGCAGCCGGTCCAGCAGATCGAGCAGCACGATGCCGTCGTCGAATCCGGGCAGCCCGCGCGGCTGCGCCCGTTCCACGGTCAGCCGCCAGTCGGGCACGTCGGCCGTCCGGGGCCGTACGGCCGTGTACCGGTGGCTGTCGGCCACCGCGCGGCGGGCGATGGCCAGCAGCCAGGTGCGGGCCGAGGAGCGTCCCTCGAACCGGTGCAGACTGCCGAGCGCCCGCAGGAACGTGTCCTGGGCCAGGTCGTCCACCGTCTGCGGGTCGGCGCACAGGTGGGCGACGTAGCGGACGACGTCGCGGTGCAGGGCGCGGACGAAGCGGTCGACGGCGTCGGAGTCACCGCCGCGCGCGGCCAGCGCCCAGGCGGTCGCCGCGTCGTCGGTGGGTCTTCCGGCAGGGGCGGGCAGGGTGGGAGTGATCACCTGATGTCCTTCGCGGAGGAACCGGGAACCGCGGGCGTGCGCGGCCCGGTCGGCGGGGGTACGGCCGCGGGCGGTACGGCGCACGGGGGCGTACGGGCACACGACCGGAGCCCGGGGCGCGCAGGGGCGGCCCGGGGTGTCGCCGGCTGCCGTCAGGCGGCAGCGGCCCCGGTGGGAGGACCGCGGGAGGTGATCGCGTGGACGAGGAGGAGGAGACGCGGCGCGCGGTGCGAGCGGCGGCGCCGGCGGACGCGGAGGGAGGGACGGCGCGGCGGCTTCGGCACGAGGAACAGCGGCCGCGCCGGGGCGGCCAGCCATCCGCCGACGGCCCGCAGCACCCGGAACGCCGCCCGCTCGCCGTACCCGAGCCACAGACCGCACAGCAGTGCGGCCAGCAGGTGGGCGGCGAGCATGCCGGCCGAGGAGTGGCCGGAGGACGCCGTGTGCCCCTCCATGCCCGTGCCCGTCCCCGTCGGAGGAGGCATGGGCATGGAGTGCGTGCCGTGCGGCATCGCGCCCGCGCCCATGTCGCCCGTGCCCGTGGAGCCGGCGCCGGCGGGGGCCGTCAGGGAGAAGGACGCGTGCAGGACCGTCTGGGCGGCGACGGCGACCGCCGTGATCAGCGGCAGTCCGCGCTCACGCCCCGCGAGTCCCCAGCCCAGGACGCCGGTCACGGCCCAGCCGGCCGCCAGCGTCCGGAGGGGGACGTGGTCGCCGGACATCATGACGTGCCCCAGGGCGGCGAGCACGACACAGACGGCCGCGAACACCGCGGCCCGCCCCGTGCGAGCACCCCGTCCAGCAGTCATGGCCCCTCGTCGTCGTATCCGGGCCGACCGGTCGCCCGTGGGTACGGCGTCTCCCACGCCCGCGACTCATTCCCCGGAATGTGATCCTGAACACCTTTCGCCCGCACGGGAGTTGGTCCGAGACATGTCCTGTCCCCCGAGCGAGCTACGGGCAAGTGTCCACCGTGCGGTGACGTTTTCCGGCCACCGGCTCCGTAGCGTCCGTTGCGGCACGCGGCACTCGGCCGCGGATGTGACGAAGGAGTCCTCGATGAGAGTGGTCTGGCAGATCCTGGCCGTGGTGGCGATCTCCGCGATAGGCGGACAGAGCGTGAACGCGGTGCGGGACAACCCGTGGCTCACGCTCGCCCTCGGGGGGCTGACCGCCGTGCTCGCGGTGCTGGTCTACCGGTGGGTGGTGGGGCGGACCGAGCGCCGGCCGGTCACGGAGCTGGACCCGGACGGCGCCGCGCCGGCGCTCGGCCGGGGGACGCTGATCGGCGTCGTGATGTTCGGGATGGTCGTCACCAACCTCTTCACCGCCGGCGACTACGAGGTGCACGGCCTGGGTTCGCCGAGCGGCGCCGTCGGGCTGTTCGGCTTCATGGCCGCCGCCGCCGTCACCGAGGAACTGCTGTTCCGCGGAGTCCTGTTCCGGATCGTCGAGGAGTACCTGGGCACCTGGATCGCGCTGGCGCTGACCGCGCTGCTGTTCGGCCTGGCTCACCTGCCCAACCCGGACGCCACGGCGTGGGGCGCCTTCGCCATCGCGATCGAGGCCGGCGGCATGCTCGCCGCCGCGTACGTCGCCACCCGCAACCTGTGGGTGCCGATCGGCGTGCACTTCGGCTGGAACTTCGCCGCGGGCGGCGTCTTCAGCACCGTGGTCTCGGGCAACGACACCGAGCAGGGGCTGCTGGACTCCACGACGTCGGGCAACGAGTGGATCACCGGCGGCGACTTCGGGCCGGAGGGAAGCGTGTACTCGGTGCTGTTCGGTGTCCTGCTGACGATCGCGTTCCTGTGGCTGGCCCACCGGCGCGGCCGTCTGGTGCCCCGCCGCCGGCGCGCCGACCGGGCCGACGCCACCGCTAGACTGCCCCGGTGATCGCTCCTCACCGGCTCCGGGACCCGTGGCGCCGGCTGGACGTCACCGTCAGGGACCTCCTGCTCGGGCTGCTCGTCCTCGCCCTGTCGCTGTGGCCGGCCTTCCAGCACCACGGAACGCTCCTCGGCGGCGTGCCGGAACGGCCCTTCGACCGGCTCGCCCTCGTGGCGGTGGCCTTCCAGGCCCTTCCGCTCGCCGTGCGCCGGCGGTGGCCGGCCGTCTGCCTCGCCCTGGTGGCGGCCGGGTTCGCCCTCGACCAGCTCCGCGGCTACCACTCCCCCGCGGGCGCCGCGCTGGTCATCGCGCTGCTGAGCGCCGGGGCGTACCTGGAGCGGTACCGGCGCACCGTCATGGCCCTGTGCACCGTCGCCTACCTGGCGCTGACGGTCGTGTTCCACCGGCTCGGTCCGGGCGAGCCGGTGAGCGAGTTCGTGACGTTCTACCTGGCGGTGTGCCTCGCCTGGGGCACCGGGGCGTGGCTGCGCTCCACCCGGATCGCGGAGGCCGAACGCCGGCACCGCGTCGCCGAGGACTCCCGGGCCGCCGAACGCGCCCGGATCGCCCGCGAGTTGCACGACGTCGTGACCCATCATGTGACGGCGATGGTCGTGCAGGCCGAGGCGGCCCGCTATCTGACCGCCGCGCCCGACCGGCTGGACCGGACACTGACCGCCGTCACCGACACCGGCCGGCGGGCCATCACCGATCTGCGGCACCTGCTCGACCTGCTCGACCCCGGCCACGGCCCCGAGGCCAGGACACCGCCCGCAGGCCGGCTCCTCACCCTCGTGGAACAGAGCCGCCGGGCCGGGCAGCCGGTGGAGTTCACCGAGGAGGGCACGCCGGCGTCGTCGACCGGCAGCGCCGACCTCGTCGCCTACCGGGTCGTGCAGGAGGCCCTGACGAACGCCCTCAAGCACGCCCGCGGCGGCGCCACCCGGGTCCGGGTGCGGCACGGCGAACGGCAGATCACCGTGGAGGTCGGCACCGACGGTTCCGGCGCACCGGTGGCCCCCTCCCCCGGCGGGAGCGGCCGGGGCCTGGCGGGCCTGCGGGAGCGGGTCGACGTCCTGGGCGGCGACTTCAGCGCGGGACCGGAGGCGGGCGGCGGCTTCGTCGTACGGGCCCGGATACCGACGGGGAGCACGGCATGACCGCGCCGATCCGGGTCCTGGTCTGCGACGACCAGATGCTGGTCCGCACCGGCCTGGTGACCATCATCGACGCCCAGCCCGACCTGGAGGTGGCGGGCGAGTGCGGCGACGGGCGGTCCGCCGTCGACCTCGCCGGCCGGCTCCGTCCGGACGTCGTGGTGATGGACGTGCGCATGCCGGTGCTCGACGGCATCGAGGCCACCCGCCTGCTGGCCGGCGCGGGGGTGCCGCATCCGGTGAAGGTGCTCGTGGTGACGACGTTCAACCTGGACGAGTACGTCTACGAGGCGCTGCGCGCGGGGGCGAGCGGGTTCCTGCTCAAGGACGCGCCGCCGGACCGGCTGCTCCACGGCATCCGGACCGTGGCCACGGGCGCGGCGCTGCTGGACCCGGAGGTGACCCGCCGGCTCGTGGGCCGCTACGCCGCCCGGATCCGCCCCGCCGATGACGGGGCGTCGCGGGACCTCCCCCTGACCCCCCGCGAACTGGAGGTCCTCCGTCTCATCGCGGACGGCCTGTCCAACCGCGAGATCGCCGCGGCCCTGCTGATCAGCCAGGAGACCGTGAAGACCTTCGTCTCCCGCATCCTCACCAAACTCGGCCTGCGCGACCGCGTCCAGGCGGTGATCTACGCCTACCGCCGGGGCCTGGCGGCCTGACCGCCGCGGCCTGACCGCCGCGGCCCGACCGCGAGGCGGCGGAATACCGCGGTGGCCGGGTCCGTTGTCGGCCTCGGAGGAGGTCAGAAGTGGACACCACGTACTACGACCACGGAACGCCGGCCGAGCGCTGGGAGCGCGCCGGGATGTTCTTCGACGCCAAGGAGTACGCCGCCGCCGCGCGCGTCCTCGGCGGGCTGGTCGAGGAGGTGCCGGAGCAGACCGGGCCGCGGCTGCTGCTGGCGCGCTCCTACTACCACTCGGCGCAACTGCGGCGCGCGGAGGAGGAGTTGAGGGTCATCGTGGAGCGTGACCCGGTGGAGCACTACGCCCGGCTGATGCTCGGGCGCACCCTCCAGCGGCAGGGGCGGGACGACGAGGCCCGGCCGCACCTGCGGATCGCCGCCGCGCTGGGCGGCTCCTTCGACGAGGAGTGAGGGCGGGCCGGCGCCCGGTTCCCCGCGACGGGGAGCCGGGCGCCGCGCGTCATCGCGCCGCCGGGTCGCCTCCGTAACTCCGCCGGCCCCGGCGGTGGGCCACCTCCCCGAGCACGACGTCGACGGCGAGGAACGCCGCCAGGGGGATGCCGAGGAGCGGGACGAAGTAGCCCAGGACGGCGATCGCCGCCAGCAGGGGGACGAGCACGTACGGCGGCACCTGCTGCCAGGCCCCGCGGGGGACCGGCCGGCCGAAGGCGGAGCCGCGGCCCCGCTGCCACCACATGCGGTAGCCCCACAGGATCAGCAGGATCAGGGTGAGGGCCAGGGCCATCAGGACGATCTGGTTCACCGGGCCGAACAGGTTGCCGGTGTGCAGGTCGATGCCCCAGCGGGTGAGTTTCGCGAGGACCGGGTAGTCCTCGAAGCGCAGGACGTCGGTGACCTCGCCGGAGGCGGGGTCGACGGCGACCGAGTCCTGTTTCTCGGGCCAGCTGCGCTGGATCTGCCGCACGACGTAGGCGGACTTCCCGTCGGCGGGCGGCACGATCTCCACCGGGTCGCCCAGTCCCTCGGCCCGTGCCGCCGAGAGCACCTCGTCCAGGCCGACCCCGTGCGCCGCATCGCCCGACGCGCCGCCGGCCGCGTCGTGGCCCGCGTGCTCGCCGGCCGCCTCGGCAGACACCGAGGGGGTCTCCTGGCCGAGGGAGGCGCGCAGTTCGCCGATGTTCGCGCCGGCGTACGTGGACCAGGTCAGGCCGGTCGCCGAGAGGAAGAGGAAGCCGGCAGCCGCCCATGCGCCCACGCCGCCGTGCAGGGCCAGGGTACGGCGCCGTCCACCGGTGCCGCGCAGCTTGCGCAGGGTGCGACGCCGGGAGAACCACAGCACCAGTCCCCCGCCCGCGATCACCCACAGCCAGCTGGCGGCGAACTCGCTGTAGAGACGGCCCGGTTCGCCCAGGTGCAGATCGCGGTGGAACGCGTCGATCCAGGTGCGCAGGGGCAGCGCGCCCGTGGAGCCGTACTGTTCCAGCGCGCCGCGCACCTTCGCGGTGTACGGGTCGACGAACACGGCCAGGGTGTGACCGGGGTCCACGCCCGGCACGCCGGACAGCATCACCCTCGTGGTGGCGTCCGCCGCGGGTGAGGGGCGCACGGCGGAGACGGCGCCCTCGGGGTGGGCCTCGCGGGCGGCGGCCACCTGCTCGGAGACGGGGAGCTTGCGGTCGCCGACGGGGACGGTCAGCTCGTGGTCGTAGACGATCCTCTCGGCCTGGAAGGAGGCGGCGTACAGCAGTCCGGTGAGGGCGGCGACGAGGAGGAACGGCGCGACCAGGACCCCCGCGTAGAAGTGCAGGCGCAGGACGAGGGGGCGCAGGCCGGCCCGGGCGCTCTTCACGGGTGCGGGGGCGGGGGGTTTCGTTGCCTCGTCCGGGGCGGTCGAGGGAGCGGTGGTCATCGGTGGGGTTCTCCCGGAAACGTCTTGGCGGGGTGGTGGTGCAGTAGTCGGGGCGGCGGGGCGTCCGGTTCCCGGACGTCGCATGTGACCTGCGCCACACATGACGGGCGTGCGATGCTGGCGGGATGGGAACTCCGGACGATCGCGCGCCCTTGGTCGAGCGGGTCGAGCAACTGCTCGCCGTGGAAGGGCCGTTGACCATCGTCGCGGCCGGTGACCCGGTGCTGCGCCGCGGCGCCGAGCCGTACGACGGGCAGTTGGGGCCTGCTCTGCTGGCCCGGTTCGTGGCGGCGCTGCGGGTCACCATGCGCGCGGCGCCGGGTGTCGGGCTGGCCGCGCCGCAGGTCGGGGTGGGGCTGCGGATCGCGGTGATCGAGGACCCGGCGCCGGTCCCGGAGGAGGTGCGCCTGGCGCGCGGGCGGGTGCCGCAGCCGTTCCGGGTGCTGGTCAATCCGGCGTACGAGCCGGTCGGCGCCCGGCGGGTCGGGTTCTTCGAGGGGTGCCTGAGCGTGCCGGGGTACCAGGCGGTGGTGGCGCGGCCCGCCGAGGTGCGGCTGACCGGGCGGGACGAGCACGGGCGGGCGCTGGACGAGGTGGTCGGCGGCTGGCCCGCGCGGATCGTGCAGCACGAGACGGACCACCTCGACGGCACGCTGTACCTCGACCGGGCCGAGCCGCGCTCGCTGTCGTCCAACCGGTCCGCGATGGAACGCTGGTCGCAGCCGACGCCGGAGCGGGCGGCCCGGGAGCTGGGGTTCGAGCTGCCGTGACCCCGCTCCGGTCCTCCGTCCGGCGGCATCCGCCCGCCGGACGGAGGACCGGAGCGCTCGGCGCCGGGCGCCTTGGCCCTCGCCCTCCACCGGACCGGGCCGTCGGCCGCCGTTCCCGAGGGTGGTTCGCCGCCCCTTCCCTTCCCGTCCCCGGGGGCTCCGCCCCCCGGCCCCCCTTCGGCCCTGAACGGGCCTCGTCCTCAAACGCCGGACGGACTGAAGGGGGCGGACGGGCTGGAGGGGCTCAGGCGTCCCGGTACGCCTCCAGCAGGCGGAGCCACACCTCGCTGATCGTCGGGTAGGACGGGACCGCGTGCCACAGGCGGGCGATCGGGACCCGGGCGGCCACGGCGACGGTCGCGGAGTGGATGAGTTCGCCGACGCCGGGGCCGACCAGGGTGAGGCCGCGCAGGATCTCCTCCTCGAGGTCGACGACCATGCGGGCCCGGCCCTTGTAGCCGTCGGCGTACAGACCGGCGCCCGCGACCGAGGACAGGTCGACGTCGACGGCGCGGACGCGGTGGCCCGCCCGCTCCGCCTCGGCCAGGGAGAGGCCGACGGAGGCCGCCTCCGGGTCGGTGAAGACGACCTGGGGGACGGCGGCGTGATCGGCGGTGGCGGCGTGCGCGCCCCACTCCTCCGCCTGTACGGGCTCCCCGGCGGCCCGGGTGACGATGGCGGCGCCCGCGATCCGGGCCTGGTACTTGCCCTGGTGGGTGAGGAGGGCCCGGTGGTTGACGTCGCCGACGGCGTACAGCCAGTCGTGGCCGGTGACGCGGAGGCTGTCGTCCACGGCGAGCCAGGAACCGGGCTCCAGACCGACCGTCTCCAGGCCGATGTCGTCGGTGCGCGGGGCGCGCCCGGTGGCGAAGAGGATCTCGTCGGCCTCGATCCGGTCACCGCCGTCGGTGGTGACCAGGACGGTGCCGTTCTCCCTGGTCACCGACTTCACGGAGGTGCCGGTACGGATCCGGGCGCCGGCCTCGGTGAGCGCCTCGGCCACCATCTCGCCGGCGAACGGCTCCATGCGGTTCAGCAGGCTCTCGCCGCGGACGAGGACGGTGACCCGTGAGCCGAGGGCCTGCCAGGCGCAGGCCATCTCGGTGGCGACGACCCCGCCGCCGACCACGACCAGCCGGCCGGGCGCGGACTGCGCTCCGGTGGCCTCGCGGCTGGTCCAGGGCCGCACCTCGTCGAGTCCGGGCAGGTCGGGCAGGCGGGCGCGGCTGCCGGTGCAGACGGCGACGGCGTGCCGGGCGGTGAGGACCCGCCGGCCGCCGTCGGCGCCGGTGACGGTGACGGTGCGCGGACCGGTGAGCCGGCCCCGACCGCGGTACAGGTCGGCTCCGGTGCCCTCCAGCCACCGGACCTGGCCGTCGTCCTTCCAGTCGGAGGTGAAGGAGTTCCGGCGGGCGAGTACGGCGCCGGTGTCCAGGGGCCCCTGGACGGACCGGCTCAGGCCGGGGACGCGGAGGGCGTCGGCCCGGGCCACGACCGGGCGCAGCAGGGCCTTGCTGGGCATGCACGCCCAGTAGGAGCACTCGCCGCCGACCAGCTCGCTCTCCACGACCGCGGTGGTCAGCCCGGCGGCACGGGTGCGGTCGGCGACGTTCTCCCCCACGGGTCCGGCGCCGAGCACCACGACGTCGTAGGCGGTTGATTCCGGTTGCGTCGATTGCGTTTCCGTCATGACGTCAGTCTGGTGGGCGGTGTGCCCCGGGGCCACATGGGTAGGGGCGCGGAATACGTGACCGGCCGGCCGTGTTGTGCCGACGGCCCGACCCGAGACCAGGAAGAGGGAACGCGCGATGAGCAGCACCGTGGAGCTCACCAAGGAGAACTTCGACCGGACGGTCACGGACAACGAGTTCGTACTGATCGACTTCTGGGCGGCCTGGTGCGGTCCGTGCCGCCAGTTCGCGCCGGTGTACGAGAAGGCTGCGGAGGAGAACCCCGACCTGGTGTTCGGCAAGGTGGACACCGAGGCGCAGCCGGAGCTGGCCGCGGCCTTCGGCATCCAGTCGATCCCGACGCTGATGATCGTGCGCGACCAGGTCGCCGTGTTCGCCCAGCCGGGTGCGCTGCCCGAGGCCGCGCTGACGGACGTCATCGGGCAGGCCCGCAAGCTGGACATGGACGACGTCCGCAAGCAGATCGCCGAGCAGCAGGCGCAGCAGGGGGAGGCGCCGGGCGCCTGAGACGGCCTCGGCGGCGGTGGGGCGGGGTTCTCGCCCCCGCCGCCCCTTCCCGTCCCCGGGTGCTTCGCCCCCGACCCCCTCGCGCGGTTCCCCGCGCCCCTGCGGGGGCGCCGACCTGTGTCGACATGCGGCTCCGCCGCGTGGGCGCGAACAGCCACGACGGGCCCGCGCCCGAAGGTCAGCTGGACTCGCGTCGTATCACCGACGCCCCCAGCACCTTGTGGGCCTCGGGCGCCGCGGCCGGGTCGCGCACCGCGCGGTCGACCAGTTCGGCCAGCTCGCGGCCGGCCGGCAGTTCGAGGTGGACGGTGCTCAGCCGGGGCCGCAGCAGCCGGCCCAGCATCAGGTCGTCGGCGCCCACCACCGCGGTCTCCTCCGGGATGCGGACGCCCTCGTCCTGGAGCGCGCGCATCAGCAGCATCGCGTACTCGTCGTTGTAGGTGAACACGGCGTCCAGGCCGAGCTCGCGCCAGCGGTCGGCCAGCCGGGCGGCGTCGGCCTCGTCGAGCGCGAGCGGCAGCTCGGTGACCGTGGCGCCGGTGCCGCGCAGGGCGGCGCGCACCCCGGCCAGGCGGGGCGCGGAGAACGCCTCCAGGCCGGGCTCCCCGGGAACGACCACGCCGATCCGGCGGCGGCCCCGGTCGAAGAGGTGGGCGCCGGCGCTGTGCCCGACGACGTCGTGGTCCAGGAGCAGGGCATGCGCGCCCTCGACGGGTTCGGGGCCGAGGGTGACGACGGCCCGCGCCCCGGAGCGTTTGAGCACCTCGACGCCGCGCGGGCCGAGGCCGGAGCCGGGCACCAGGACCGCCACCGGCCTCAGCTCGGCCCAGGCGCGGGCGGCCTCGTCGTCGTGCAGGCCGACGGTGCCGTACTGCACGACCGTGTAGTCGAGACGGGCGAGGGAGGCCTGGAGATCGTTGATGAACCGGCTGTAGAGCGGCCCGACGGGGAAGGCGGGCGCGGGCATCAGGACCGTGCGACTGTGTCCGGCGCGCAGGCTGCGGGCCGCCGCGTGCGGCACGTACCCGAGCTCCTTCGCGGCCTCGCGGACCCGGCGACGGGTGGGTTCGCTGATCCGGACGGCACCGGCGTTGTTCAGGACGTAGGAGACGGTCGCGCGCGAGACGCCGGCCAGGCGGGCCACATCGGCGCTCGTGGGCACGGAGCGCGTCGGTGCGGGGGACGCGGGCGTGTTCGTTATCTGCACCATGACGTACGGCATCCTCGCAGAAGCCGTAACCGGCCTTTCAGCCGGGGGAGTTGATACACCGTCAGCGGTCGGACGGCCGGCCCGTCACCCGGTCGACCAGGTCCAGCCACGCGGACTCCAGCCGCTTCGGCGGCATGCCGCACTGCCGTATCAGATGGTGGACCAGGGCGGGGTCGAGCTGGGCCATCAGCGTGTGGGCGAGGACGTCGCAGTCCGCGTCCGGGACCGTCTCGCGCAGCAGGAGGGTCACGTGGTGGCACAGCACGCGGCGGGGCGGACTGGTGAAGCGGCGGCCCGCTCCCGGTTCGGCCGCCAGTTGCAGCTCCAGTTCCTCGGCCGTGCGGCGGAGCATCGCCAGGCCGAAGGCGCGCAGCCGCTCGGCCGGGGGCGCGCCCGGCCCGAGCGGCGGGGGTCCGCTGAGGAAGGCGGCCTGGAACTTCTTCTCGGAGTGGTCGAGGAGGGCGGTGAGCAGACCGGTACGGTCGCCGAAGCGGCGGAAGACCGTCCCCTTGCCCACGCGGGCCGCCGCCGCGACCTCCTCCATGGTGATGCTGTCGGCCCCGCGCTCGGCCACGAGCAGCGCGGCGGCCTCCAGCAGGCGGGCCCGGTTGCGTGCGGCGTCGGCGCGCAGACAGGGTTCGCCGGGGTCGGTGCCGAGTTGCAGCAATTCCTGCGGCTGTACGGGCTCCTGGGGTACCGGGGCGGGCGGCGGCACGGCGGACATGAAGCCAGCGTAAAGCATCGGGAGGAAACTGGACCGCGGTCCGGTTCAAGTGCTACAACGGAGAAACGGACCTCGGTCCGGATTGTTTCGGCAGTGTTTCGGCATCCCCCCTGGAGTTCCCCCATGTCTGTTCGCATCCTCGCCCTCGTCGGCAGCCTCCGCGCCGGCTCGCACAACCGCCAGCTCGCCGAGGCCGCGGTCAAGCTCGCTCCCGCGGGCGCCGAGGTGGCGCTCTACGAAGGGCTCGCGGAGATCCCCTTCTACAACGAGGACCTCGACGTCGAGGGCGGCGTCCCGGCCGCCGCCGCCGCGCTGCGCGAGGCCGCCGCGGGCGCCGACGCCCTGCTGCTCTTCACGCCCGAGTACAACGGCACGATCCCGGCCGTCCTGAAGAACGCCATCGACTGGCTGTCCCGCCCCTTCGGCGCCGGCGCCGTCAGCGGCAAGCCGGTCGCCGTGATCGGCACCGCCTTCGGCCAGTACGGCGGCGTCTGGGCGCAGGACGAGGCCCGCAAGGCCGTGGGCATCGCCGGCGGCAAGGTGATCGAGGACATCAAGCTCTCCATCCCCGGCTCGGTGACCCGCTTCGCCGAGACCCACCCGGCCGACGACGACGAGGTCGCCGCCCAGCTGACCGAGGTCGTCACCCGCCTCCACGGCATCGTCGACGCGCCGGCCGCGGTCTGATCTCCTCGCCCGGGGGCTCCGCCCCCGGAATCTCCGCTCCTCAAGCGCCGGAGAGGCTGAGTCTCAGCCTCTCCGGCGCTTGAGGAGCGGGGTCCGGGGCGCAGCCCCAGGTTCGGGACGGGACGGGAAGGGGCGGCGGGGGCGAAAACCCCTCAACGGCTCAGGCCGCCGCCGACGCGGACCGCCCGTCGCGATGGATCGGCGTTCGCGAGCCCGTCAGGGGAACCCCCGTACCGCCCCGACGAGCCGCGACGATCTCCGCCGCGATGGACAGAGCCGTCTCCTCCGGAGTACGCGCACCGAGATCGAGGCCGATCGGAGAGCGGAGGCGGGCCAGCTCCCGCTCCCCCACCCCCGCCTCCCGCAGCCGCCGCTCCCGGTCGGTGTGGGTGCGCCGGGAGCCCATCGCTCCGACGAACGCCACCGGCAGCCCCAGGGCCACCTGCAGCAGTGGTACGTCGAACTTCGCGTCGTGGGTGAGGACGCACAGCACCGTGCGCGTGTCCGTCCCGGTGCTCCGCAGATAGCGGTGCGGCCAGTCGACCACGACCTCGTCGGCCTCCGGGAAGCGGGCCCCGGTCGCGAACACGGGCCGCGCGTCGCACACCGTGACGTGGTAGCCGAGGAACTTGCCCACCCGCACCAGCGCCGCCGCGAAATCGACCGCCCCGAAGACGATCATGCGGGGCGGCGGCACCGAGGACTCCACGAACAGGGCCGGCCCGCCGGGGCAGTACGACCCGTCCTCCTGGACGCGGACCGTACCGGTGCGGCCGGCCTCCAGCAGGGCCCCGGCCTCCCCGGCCGCCGTCCGGTCCAGCTCGGGAGCGCCGCCGAGGCCACCCTCGTACGACCCGTCCGGGTGGACGAACAGGGCCCTGCCGAGGAGTTCCGCCGGTCCCTCGACGACCCGGGCCAGCGCCCCCGGCCCGCCCCGCAGGACGGCCGACAGCGCCGCCTCCAGCACCGGCCGGGCGGGCGCCCGCACGCCGACCGGGGTCACCATGACGTCGATGACCCCGCCGCAGGTCAGACCGACCGCGAAGGCGTCCTCGTCGCTGTACCCGAACCGCTCGACACGGGTCTCGCCGTCCTCCAGCGCCCGGGCGCACAGGTCGTACACCACGCCCTCCACGCACCCGCCCGACACCGAGCCGATCGCCGTGCCCCCGCGGTCGACGGCGAGGGCGGCGCCGGGGCCGCGCGGCGCGCTGCCGCCCACGGACACCACCGTGGCCACGGCGAACTCCCGGCCCTCGGTCAGCCAGCGGTGCAGCTCGCCGGCGATGTCAAACACCCGTTCCTCCCGCCCGCAGCACCCGGTCCGGACGGATGGGCAGGTTCCGGTGGCGTACGCCGGTCGCGTGCCAGACCGCGTTGGCGACGGCCGCCGCCGCGCCCACGATGCCGACCTCGCCGATGCCCTTGATGCCGACGGGGTCGTCGGGGTCCGGGTCGTCGACCCAGTCCGCCTCGACCGTCGGCACGTCGGCGTGGGTGGCGACGTGGTAGCCGGCCAGATCGGCGCCGTAGAGGCCGCCAAAGGCGCGGTCCCGGACCGCCTCCTCGTGCAGGGCCATCGAGATGCCCCAGGTCATGCCGCCCACCAGCTGACCGCGCGCGGTGAGCGGGTTGACGATCCGGCCCGCGGCGAAGACGCCGAGCATCCGGCGCACCCGCACCTCGCCGGTGGCGACGTCCACGGCCACCTCGGCGAACTGCGCCCCGAAGGAGTGCCGTTCCTTCTGGGCGAGGGCGCCGAGGGCGGCGGTGGTGTCGGACCGTACGGTGATGCCCTCAGGCGGCACGGCGCCTCCGGGGACGAGCCGGCCGCGCAGCTCCTCGGCGGCGGCCGTGACCGCCCAGGCCCAGGAGCGGGTGCCCATGGAGCCGCCCGCGATCCCCGCCGGGCCGAAGTCGCTGTCGCCGATGCGCACCCGGACCCGGTCGGGCGCCACCCGGAGCGCGTCGGCGGCCACCAGGGTGAGCGCCGTACGCGCCCCGGTGCCGATGTCGGCCGCGGCGATCCGCACGGTGTAGGTGCCGTCCGCCTCCGCGGTCACCGCGGCCGTCGACGGCAGGGCGCCCGAGGGGAAGGAGGCCGCGGCCGTGCCGGTGCCGAGCAGCCAGCGCCCTTCGCGGCGCGTCCCCGGACGCGGGTCGCGGTCCGCCCAGCCGAACCGGCGGGCGCCCTCGCGGAAGCAGGCGGCGAGGTTGCGGCCGGCGAACGGCAGTCCGGAGACCGGGCCGCGCTCGGGATCGTTGCGCAGCCGCAGCTCGACCGGGTCGATGCCGCACCGCTCGGCCAGTTCGTCGAACGCCGCCTCCAGCGCGAACGACCCGGGCGCCTCGCCCGGCCCGCGCATCCACGTCGGGGACGGCACGTCCAGCCGCACCACCTCGTTCGAGGTGCGGTGGGCGTCGGCGTCGTACATCACGCGCGCCACCCCG
The DNA here is from genome assembly GCF_001279005.1 of Streptomyces caelestis. Classification (GTDB taxonomy): domain Bacteria; phylum Actinomycetota; class Actinomycetes; order Streptomycetales; family Streptomycetaceae; genus Streptomyces; species Streptomyces heliomycini. Next base: position 32,752 of record NZ_LGCN01000119.1, on the reverse strand, counting down.
GCGCTCGGCTCGACGAACTCCCAGACCGTCGACGTCTGGTTCAGTGAACGGTGCTCGAGGGCGCGCAGCCGGCCGTCGGGGCCGGCGCCGAGCCGGACCCGCTGGACGGTGGGGCTGCGGTAGCCGGTGAGCGAGAACATCTGGCGTCGCGTCAGGACGACGCGGACCGGCCGCTGCAAGGCGGTCGCGGCCATCACGGCGGACACCTGGTGGGCCCGCAGGCCCTTGCTGCCGAAGCCGCCGCCGATGTGCTCGGAGCGCACCCGCACCGCGGACGCGTCCAGCGAGAACATCCGCGCGAGCTCGTCGGCGACCCAGGTGGCGCCCTGGTTGGAGTCGACGACCTCGAGCCGGCCGCCGTCCCACAGGGCGGTCGCCGCGTGCGGCTCCATCATGGCGTGGTGCTCCTCGGGCGTGGTGTACTCCACGTCCACCACGTGGGCGCAGGCGGCGAGTTCGGCCTCCAGGTCGCCCTTCTCCGTCACCGCGGGCATGTGTCCGTCCGCCGCGTAGGCGTCCGGGCGGCCGGCAAAGAGCTCGATGTCGTGCGGTTCCCGCTCGTAGGTGACGACGAGCGCCTCGGCGGCCTCCCTGGCCTGCTCCGGCGTCTCGGCGACGACGAGCGCGACGGGCCAGCCGGCGTGCGGGACCCGGTCGTTCTGGAAGACCGCGGCCGTCGGGTCCGGCGGAACGCCCAGCATGCCGACGTAGTCGGTGTCGAGGCGCGGGGCGTTCCCGTGGTGCAGGACGGTGAGCACGCCCGGCATGCCGAGCACCGGCCCGGTCTCCACGGACAGGATCCGGCCGCGGGCGACGGTGGACAGCACCAGCCAGCCGTGGACGAGGCCGGCGAAGGGGATCTCACCGGCGTACCGGGCGGCGCCGGTGACCTTGTCGCGGCCCTCGACGCGGGTGTGCGCGGTGCCGACGGCGCCCGTCGTGGCGGTGGTCATCGGGCGGCCTCCTCGGCGAGTTCGGACAGCACGGCCACCACGAGGTTGCGCATGAGGGTCACCTTGTATCCGTTGTCGGGCAGCGGCCTGGCGGCCGCGAGTTCGGCGTCCGCCGCCGCCGCGAAGTACTCCGCGGTGGCCGGGGCGCCGTTCAGCACGCGTTCGGCGGCGCGGGCCCGCCAGGGCCGGGACGCCACGGCCCCGAAGGCGAGGCGGGACTCGCGCACGACTCCCCCGCCGACGTCGAGGGCGGCGGCGACCGAGCCGATCGCGAAGGCGTACGAGGCGCGTTCGCGGACCTTGCGGTAGCGCGAGCGGGCGGCGACCGGCGCGGGCGGCAGGGTGACGTGGGTGATGAGCGCGCCGGGCGGCAGGACGGTCTCCCGGTGCGGGGTGTCGCCCACCGGGAGGTAGAAGTCGGCCAGCGGCGACTGTCCCGGCCCGTCGGCGGTCTCGTAGGAGACGACCGCGTCGAACGCGGTCAGCGCCACCCCCATGTCGGAGGGGTGGACGGCCACGCAGTGGCCGGAGGCGCCCAGGACGGCGTGGTTGTGGTGCTCGCCCTCGACGGCGGGGCAACCGCTGCCGGGGACACGCTTGTTGCAGGGCTTGGTCACATCGGTGAAGTAACCGCAGCGGGTGCGCTGGAGCAGATTGCCGCCGACGGTGGCCATGTTGCGCAACTGCCCGGAGGCGCCGGCGAGCACGGCCTGGGCGAGGGCGGGGTAGTCCCGGCGGATCACGGGGTGCGCGGCGAGGTCGCTGTTGGTGACGGTGGCGCCGACGCGCAGCCCGCCGTCACCGGCCGGTTCGATCCGGTCCAGCGGGAGGGCGCGGACGTCGACGAGCCGGGCCGGGCGCTCGACACCGCTCTTCATCAGGTCGACGAGGTTGGTGCCGCCGCCGAGGTAGCGGGCGTCGGGGTCGGCGTCGAGCAGCGCCACCGCGCCGGAGACGTCGTCGGCGCGCCGGTAGTCGAACTCCCTCATGCCACGGCCCTCTCGGTCTCGCCGCGGTGCTCCGCGGCGGCGCGGGCGACCGCCTCGACGATCTGCACGTACGCGCTGCAGCGGCACAGGTTGCCGCTCATGCGTTCCCTGATCTCCTCGGGGGTCAGGGGCGGCGGTCCCGCTTCGGGACGCACGTCCCCGGTGACGGCGCTGGGCCAGCCCGCCGCGTGCTCCTCGATGACGGCGACGGCCGAACAGATCTGGCCGGGGGTGCAGTAGCCGCACTGGAAGCCGTCCAGGTCGAGGAAGGCCTGCTGCACCGGGTGCAGCCGGTCCCCGTCGGCCAGGCCCTCCACGGTGGTGATCTCGCGTCCGTCGGAGGCGACGGCCAGTTGCAGGCAGGATACGGTGCGGCGGCCGTCGACCAGGACCGTGCAGGCGCCGCACTGTCCCTGGTCGCAGCCCTTCTTGGTGCCGGTCAGATCGAGGCGCTCGCGCAGGGCGTCGAGCAGGGTGGTGCGGTGGTCGACGGACAGCGGGTGCTTCTCGCCGTTGATGTTCAGGGTGACGCTGCTGGACGTCGGGGGGGCCATGGGAAGCCTTCTTTCAGGGATCGGGAAGGCGGACGAGTCGATGACGTGGGGGGGCCGTGAGGAACGTGGGGGCGTGCGGGACCATGGGGAGGAGGGGGAGGCACCGGGAACGCGCCGGTCGTCGAGGGCATGCCACCGGGCGTCCCGCGCCGTCCGTGTCCGCCGATACGATGGACCCGAAGCGGACAGCTGTCCGTTACCCCCGAGAACGTAGTGGACAGTTGTCCGGTTCTCAAGGGCGGGTTTCGGTCACGGTCCGGGAGGAGGAGGACGAGTGGGGCACGAGAAGGACGCATCCCCGTGCGCGCGGACACCGCGGAGCACGGCGCCGCCCCTGCGCTCGGACGCGCAGCGCAACCGCGAGCGCATCCTGGAGGTGGCCCTCGTCGAACTCACGCGCGCGGCGGACACCCCGCTGAGCGCGATCGCCAAGAAGGCGGGCGTCGGGCAGGGCACGTTCTACCGGAACTTCCCCAGCCGTGAGGCGCTGGTCATGGAGATCTACCGGTACGAGATGCAGCAGGTGGCGGACAGTGCGGCGCAGTTGCTGAGCACGCGGGAGCCCGACCGCGCACTGCGCGAGTGGATGGACGGGCTCGCCCGCTTCGCCATGGCCAAGGCCGGGCTGGCCGACGCCATCCGGCAGGCCACCAGCGGACCGGGGAGCCCGGCGAAGCCGGGACACAGTCCGGTGACCGAGGCGGCGGAACTCCTGCTGCGCAGCTGCAAGGAGGCCGGATCCATTCGTCCGGGAGTGACCGCGGACGACCTCGTCCTCGCCATCGGCGGCCTGTGGCAGCTCGATCCCGCCGAGGACTGGCAGCCGCGCGCCACCCGGCTGCTGGACCTGGTCATGGACGGCCTGCGGGCCGGGGCGCCGGGACGGTAGCGCACCGGCCGGAACGCCGGCGGACGGACCACCCGCCGGCCCCGCCCCCACGCGGGCGTCACGACCCCGGCCGGCCGCCGGCACCGTCCCCGGCGGCCCGCCCGGACGCCCGCCCGGCAGGGGCGCCGTCCCGCTCTCAGTCGACCGCCGTGGCGGCCAGCTCGCGCAGTTCCCGCAGGGCGGCGACCACCGCCGGGCGGGCGTGGCCACCGCCGCGGGTGCAGGTCAGCAGTCTGCGGTGCGGGTCGCCGGTGCAGCGCACACGGGCGACCGGAAGGTCCGGGGCGAGACGGGCGAGGCGCGGGATCAGCGCGACGCCGAGGCCGTGGGCGACGAGATGGGCGATGACGTTCCAGTCACAGGCGTGGTGGACGACGTCCGGGGCGAAGCCGGCCGCACCGCACGCGGCCAGCACATGCGGCCGGCAAGGGCTGTCCGGCACCGGTACGACCCATGGCTCGCGCGCCACCTCGGAGAGGTCGGTCCGCCCGTGCCCGGCCAGCGGGTGCCCCGCCGGGACCACGAGGTCGAACGGGTCGTCCAGCAGCGGCTGCTGGTCGAACCGCGTGTCGCTCAGCGGCGGGTTGTGCGGGGTGGACTCGACGACGGCCAGATCGACGGCCCCTTCGAAGAGCAGGTCGAAGCTCCGCGTGACCTCCGCCTCCGCGATCCGCACCGACAACCGCGGATGACGCCCGCCCAGCCGGGCGGCCATCGGCGCCAGCAGCACCGAGATCGCCACCGGGAACCCTGTGACGCGCAGCACCCCGGCCGGGGCGCCGTGGTCGGCGCGCAGGTCCCGTTCGGCCTGGTCCCAGCGCGCCTGGATCGCGTCGGCGTGCGCCAGCAGACTCTCGGCGGCCGGGGTGAGCCGTACCCCCCGCCCCCGCGGTTCCAGCAGGTCGACGTCCAGGTCGCGGGCGAGCTGACGGATCTGCTGGGAGGCGGCGGACGGGGTGAAGTGCAGCGCGCGGGCGGCCGCGGTGACCGTGCCGTAGTGGGCGACCGCCCTGAGGACGTGCAGCCGACGCAGGTCGATCATGAAGGCCACGCTTAACGATGGCGTGCACAAAGTCAACCTGGACGTGCACGGAAGGCACGAAGCACCCTTGCCGTGTCGCGACGACCGGCAGCGCACCCATGTGATCGAGGATCCGAGGAGTCACCATGACCAGCACGACCGGCGCCACGGGCACGACCGGCATGTGCTGCCCGTACTGCGGGTGGCCAAACGACGCCGAGCCGTTCCAGGTGGTCTCCCGGCACGGCACCGCGACGGGCAGCACGGTGTGGACCCGCTGCGGCTGCGGTTCGCTCCAGGTCCGTGCCGTCGACGACCGCGGCGCCCGCATCGTCTCCCGCAGCAGGCCCGCGGACGCTCCGTGAAGCCGAGCCGGTGGAGAACCCGCCGGCACGCCGGTGCGGCACCGCCTCCGCGCGGCGCGCCGCCTGCGGCGACGGCCCCGACAGGGGCGGTTCTCCGGCCGGTTCGACGAGCCGGGCGCGCGTCTCGGAGCACAGCCGGGCGGGCACGGCGGTGAGCGGCGGCCTCGGCGAGAGCGCGATCCGCGGCCGGCCGGGCTCGCGGCCGGCAGCCCCAAAGGTGCCGAGGGCCGACGGCCGGTGCGGGTCGAGGCCGTGGTCGCCGCTCGCCGCGTCCAGCGGCAGGACGGCGTCGGCGACCGTGCGGGCGCGGGCGCCGGCGACGATGGCGCCCTGGAGGGACACACCGCGCGGCCGGGTGGAGATCCGGCCGCGCCGCGGCTCGGCGCCGACCGGATGCGTCCAGAAGGCCGTGGCGCGCACCGCACCGGCGGTCTCCGGGCCGAGCACGGCGGCACCGGTCCGCCGCGACGGCCGCTGCCCGACGGCCGACGCACCGGCGGTCCCCGTCGGGCCCGCGGCACGGTCCCACGTCGTCCGGGCGGCTCCGGAGACGACGTGCCCACCGGACGGTGACCTCAGCGGGGCGGCGGGACAACGCCGCCGACGCGGGCGCCGGTTCAGCCGGGCCCGGGCAGTCCCGTGAGTTCCCGGCCCTTGACCATCTCGGCCTCGATCCGGACGAACACCCCGTCGCGCATCGGCATCCACGAGCGGGGTCCGGTCCGCAGCAGGCGTTCGTGCTCGGCCGGGTCGGTCACCACGGCCGCCCGGCCCGTGACCACCACGCTCCAGCCGGACCGGTTCCCGGCGTCGAAGTCGTCGGCCTCGAAGGCGACCACGACGCCGTCGACCGCCCGGACCAGATCGGAGGCGGCGGAGGTGCACAGCGCCACGGAGGAATCCGTGTCCAGGGTGAAGTTGACGGGCAGGACCGCGGGCAGCGCCTGCCGGGTGTAGACGACGCGACCGACCGGCGCCTCGGCCAGCAGGCGCAGGCACTCCTGGCGGTCGAGCGACCGGAAGCCATCGCTGTGGATCATTCCTCCATCGTCGTCGGCGGATCCCGCCGGGGCTAGGGCCGGACGGCCCTGTCCCGGAGGACGTCGCCGTGGTCGTGCGGGCGAGGGGACATGTCTGACTCCCCCTCGTCCGTGGAACCCGGGGAGCATGGGCAAGAGCGCGCTGATCGTCATCGACATGATCAACACCTACGACCATCCGGACGCCGAGCATCTGCTCCCCTCCGCCGAGGCGGTCGTACCGGTCGTCTCCGCCCTGCTGGAACGGGCGCGGCGCCGGGACGTGCCGGTGATCTACGTCAACGACAACTTCGGCGAGTGGCGCTCCCACCACGGGGAGCTGCTCGACAAGGCCCTGTCGGGACCGCACGCGCGCCTCGTGGAGCCACTGGTGCCGGACGACTCCTCGCTCTTCGTCGTCAAGGCACGGCACTCGATCTTCTTCGAGACCCCCCTGGGCTATCTGCTCAACCAGCAGGGCATCGACCGGCTCGTGCTGTGCGGTCAGGTCACGGAGCAGTGCGTCCTCTACTCGTCGCTCGACGCGCACATCCGCCACTTCGACGTGATCGTCCCCCGGGACGCCGTCGCCCACATCCACGCCGACCTCGCGGACGCCGCCCTGCGGATGATGGAACGCAACATGGGCGCACGGGTGTGTGACAGCGACGAGTTGTGGAACTGACGCACCGCGTCGCGGATCCGCGGGCCGACACTGGTCCCATGAGCCGTACTCCCGTCCCGCCCCGCGAGGTCCGTCCCTACCTCGACGAGCTGGTCCACCGCACGCGCGCCGTCTGCGGCCCCCACCTGGTGAGCGTCCTCGCCGTCGGATCCCTCGCGCTCGGCGACTACCGGCACGGGCGCAGCGACATCGACGTGACCGTCGTGGTGGACCGCTCGCTTCCCCGGCGTGCCCTGCCCGAACTGGCCGGGGCGCTGGCCCACCCCGCCCTGCCCTGTCCCGCGGCCGGACTGGAACTGGTCGTGTACCCGGCCGACTTCGCCGGCCGTCCGTCCGGCGGGGCCGGGTACCTCATGGACCTCAACACCGGACCGTCCCTGCCCGAGCGGGTCAGCCACGACCCCGGGGAGTCGCCCGCGTTCTGGTACGTCCTCGACCGTTCCGTCGCCCACCAGGCGGGCCTCCCGCTGTTCGGCGGGCCGGTACGGGACGTGATCGCCGCACCGGAGCGGGCCGCCGTACTCACCGCGCTCCGCGCCTCCGTGCGGGAACACGCCGTGGGGGAGGGACACGCGGCCGACAACCGGGTGCTCAACGGCTGCCGCTCCGTGGTGTACTGCCGCACCGGCCGCTGGTTCGCCAAACGCGGGGCGGCCGGGATCGTCGCCGCCTCGGAGGCGGGTTTCCGGCCACTGATCGCGGACGCGCTGCGCAGCTTCGAGCGCCCCCGCGAGTCCGCGCTCGCGCTGCCCGGGGCTGCGGTCGGGGACTTCCTGGACTGGGTGGCCGGCCGCGTGGACGAGGCCGCCGCTGCCGAGGGCGGGCACGACGCCCCGGCCTGACACGCGCCCGCGCGTCCCGCCCGCCGTTTAACGGCTCGACAGCCGTCGGTCCCGCCGTCCAGGCTCTCCGGCGCGGCATCGCGTGCCGGTCCCCGGCCGGGTGAGGCATGGAGGCGCCGCGGATGCCCGTGGAGGCATGGACGACGTGTCAGTCGAGTTCGACCACACCATCGTGCCCACCCGTGACCGGGAGAAGTCCGCCCGATCCCTCGCCCGGATCCCGGGTCTGGAGGCCGGGGAGCCGGCCGGAGTGTTCCCGCCGGTGACGACCGCCAACGGAGTCACCCCGGACTTCGCGACCGTCGACATCGACATCCCGGCGCAGCACTACGCGTTCCTCGTCCCCGAGGACGGGTTCGACGCGATCCTCACCCGGCTCGTGGACGCCGGGATCCCCGTCCGGGCCGATCCGCACGGCAGGCACTCCCGCCGTATCAACCGCGACGACGGCGGTCGCGGCGTGTACTTCCGGGACCCGGCGGGCCACGGCCTCGAGGCCATCACCCTTCCGTACGGCACCGACCCGGCCTCGCCGCTGAACGGCGTCACCGAGGAGGTCCCCAAAGCCGTGTGACCGTGCAGCCGGGACGAGGGCGGGCGTGTTCCGCACGCCCGCCCCCGCCCGGTCGGTTTACGCACCGCGCGACGGTTTACGCACCGCGCGACGGGCTACGCGGCGGACACGGGGAGGCCAGGCCGGCCACGTACCGGGAGGTGCCCATGACCACACGGATACGGGACGTGATGTCCGCGGACGCCGCGTCCGTCGAGCCCATGACGACGGTGGCGCGGGCGGCGCGCCTGATGCGCGAGCAGGACATCGGCGACGTCCTCGTCGCGTACGACTGTGATCTGTTCGGTGTGCTCACCGACCGTGACATCGTGCTGAGGGGTGTCGCGGAGGGACGCGACCCGGAGGCCACGACGGTCGGTTCCCTGTGCACGCGTCCGCCCCTGGTGACACTCGACCCCGAGGACACCACCGAGCACGCCGTGGAGCTGATGCGGCGGTACGCCGTGCGACGGCTCCCGGTGGTGGAACACGGCGGCTGTCCGGTGGGGATGGTGAGCCTCGGCGACCTCGCCGCGACGGAGGACCCGCACTCCGCCCTGGCGGACATCAGCGCGGCGGCCCCCACGCACTGAGCGCGGTTCTTCCCGGAGCCGAGGAGCCCGGGCCGGGGGGGCGGGTCCCCGCCCCGCCGGCCCCGTCCGTCCGTGCCCGGGGCGCCGCCCCCCGGGCCCTCGGTCCCCGGGCTCCCCCGGAGGGGCTGCTTCGGGACGGCCGTCATCCGTCGACCGTGAGCGCGCACGTCCAGCCGTACGGCCCCGGGTGGATCCGCAGTTCCTCCCAGCCCACGGCCGTCGGCATCCGGCCGGTGACCCGTACGTCCGTCAGGGCGGCCACCGCCAGGCGTACGTCGAGACCGTCCTCGGTCCCGTCCGCCTCCACGTCGACCGGTACCTGGCCGTACTCCTCCAGCCGGTACAGGATCTCCTCCAGCAGCGCCGCCAGCAGATCGTCGTCGCTGGCCCCGGCCAGCCGGACGCGGCCCACGCCCGTGGGCCGCACCCCGGAGACGTCGGCGAAGCACTCCACCATCGCCGCCACCGCCTCCGCCAGACAGTTCTCCCGGCTCGCCGCCCACACCTCGATCCGGAGCTCGTCCTCCTGCGCCACCGCCCGGTGCCCGCTCTCCTCCGGCCGCGCCTGCCCGTAGTCGCTCGTGTCACCGACCATGGGACTCGCCTGCCCGACGACCGCGCACCCATGCGGGCGCCGGGCGCTTCGCGCGCCGGAGAGCGGGGTACACGGGTGCGAATCAGGTGCTTCAGGCGCCGTCTCCGGTGCGGAGGGAGGGCATCCGCCATGCGGTTCCGCGATCGTCGGCAGGCCGGCCGCGAACTGGCCGCACGGCTGCGGGAGAGGCAGGACGAGGGAGCCCTGCCCGACCCCGTCGTGCTGGCCCTGCCCCGCGGCGGCGCCGCCGTGGCCGTCGAGGTCGCCCGGGCGCTGGACGCCCCGCTCGACGTCCTCGTCGTACGGAAGATCGGCGCCCCCTTCCACGAGGAGTTCGGCGTCGGCGCGATGGCCGGCGACGGGGTTCCGCTCCTCGACGAGGACGCCCTGGCGCGGCTGGGTCTGGACGAGGCCGACCTGGCGCCCGTCGTCGAGCGCGAGCGCACCGAGCTGCGCCGCCGCGAACAGCGCTACCGTCAGGGCCGTCCCGCTCCCGAACTGCGCGGACGGACCGTGATCGTCGTCGACGACGGACTGGCGACCGGCTCCACCGCCCGCGCCGCGCTGCGCGCCCTGCGGGCACAGGACCCCGCACACCTGGTGCTGGCCGTTCCGGTCGGCGCGAGGGAGGGCCTCGCGCTGATGCGCTCCGAGGCCGACGAGGTGGTCTGTCCGCACGAGCCGGCCGCGTTCCTGGCCGTGGGCCAGTGGTACGAGGAGTTCGACCAGCTGACGGACGAGGACGTGCTGGACGCGCTGAGCCGACGGCAGGCGTAGCCGCGGTCAGACGACCCCGTCCGCGCGCAGTGCCGCGATCTCCCCGGGGGAGCGGCCCAGTTCCGTGAGGATCGCCTCCGTGTGCTCGCCCACGGCCGGTACCGGGCCCATGCGGGCCGGCAGACCCGCGAGGCCGGCGGGCGGCAGCAGCGCCTCCACGGTGCCGCCCGGTACCGCCACCTCGCGCCAGCGGTCGCGGGCGGCGAGCACCGGGTGGTCGAGGAACGCGGCGACGTCGTTGACCCCGGCGCAGGCGATGCCGATCCCCTCCAGCTCCCCGAGCAGCTCATCGGCGTCCGCGCGGGCGAAGCGCTCGGCGACGACCGCGTTCAGCTCCTCGCGGTGGGCCACCCGGTCGGGGCCGGTGGCGAAGCGCGGATCGTCGGTCAGCTCCGGCCGGCCGAGGAACTCCGCGCACAGGGCCGCCCATTCGCGCTCGTTCTGGACGGAGAACAGCACCTCGCGTCCGTCGGCGGCCCGGTAGGCGCCGTACGGGGCGATGGTGGCGTGCTGGGTGCCCAGGCGCGGGGGCTGGCCGCCGCCGTGGCGGGTGTAGTAGGCGGGCTGGCCCATCCACTCGGCGAGCGCCTCGAACAGGGACACCTCCACCGGGTGCGCCCTGCCGGTGGTCGCGCGGGTGTACAGGGCGGTGAGCACACCGCTGTACGCGTACATCCCGGCGGCGATGTCGGCGACGGAGATCCCGGTGCGGGCGGGCCCCTCCGGTGTGCCGGTCAGCGACACCAGGCCGGTCTGGCACTGCACCAGCAGGTCGTACGCCTTGCGGCCGGCCCAGGGGCCGCTCGTGCCGTATCCGGAGATCGTGCACGGGATCAGCCGCGGGTGACGGCGGGTCAGCTCGCCGGTCCCGAGGCCGAGGCGGTCGGCGGCGCCCGGCGCGAGGTTCTGCACGAAGACGTCGGCGTCCCGGAGCAGTCCGTGCAGGATCGCGCGGCCGCGCGGGTCCTTCAGGTCCAGGGTGAGCGATTCCTTGGAGCGGTTGATCCACACGAAGTAGCTGGAGTTGCCGTGCACGGTCGTGTCGTACCGGCGGGCGAAGTCCCCCTCGCCCGGCCGCTCCACCTTGATCACACGGGCGCCGAGATCGGCCAGCTGCCGGGTCGCGTAGGGCGCGGCCACCGCCTGTTCCACACTGACCACCGTGATCCCGGACAAGGGGGGTTCGTGCACGTCCGCGCCTCCTGCCTGCTCCGGCCTCGATCAGTACCGCCGGGGCGGGTCGGCTGTCAACGGCCGCCGGGGGCCGTTCACCTGTCGCCTCCTGCGAGGAGGCCACGGCCGCGTGCGAGGCGTCTTCGGGGGTGCCGTACGGTACGCCTGTGACCGCCTTCAGTCCTGAGAACACCCCGGGCCGCCACGGCCCTTCCGCCACCGTCGAGGCCGCGCCCCGTGAGGTGGGCCGGGTGCGCACCGAGTACTCGCCCGCGCACGACGGCGACCCCGATCCCGGGGAGATCGTCTGGACCTGGGTGCCCTACGAGGAGAACGACGGCCGGGGCAAGGACCGTCCGGTGCTGGTCGTCGCCCGTGAGGCGGGCGGGACGTTCCTCGCCGTGCGGTTGTCCAGCAAGGGGCGCGACGGTCACCGGGAGTGGGTGCCGATCGGCGGCGGGCCGTGGGACCGGTCGGGCCGCGATTCGTGGGTGGCCGTGGACCGGGTGCTGCGGCTGCACGAGGAGGGCATGCGCCGGGAGGCGTGCGCGCTGGACCGGATGCGGTTCAACCTCGTGCGTCAGCGGCTGCGGGAGCGGTACGGCTGGAGCTGATCGCCGTCGGCCCGGACGGCAGGTCCGCGGAGGTCCGCTCGAACGCGGTGCGGACCGCGCTGTCGCGGGTGCGGTCCAGGACGCCGAACACCACATGGGCGAAGGCGCCCGCGAAGCGCCCGCCCGGCTCCGGGTGCGACCGGAACGCCGCCGCCGCGTGGGCGGGGTCGTCGCGGAACACCCCCGCGGCCCCTGGCGCCCGGGACGAGCCGCCGGCAGCCGTGGGCGGCGGCGGTCTCCGGGACGCGCCCGGCCCGTACGGCCGGGGCGTGCGGCTCCTCGACGGCCCGCTGCGGCGCCGTCCGCGGGATCACTCCCGCGTGGGGCGCGGGGGAGGTGGGGAAACCGGCCGTGAACGGCTCGTCCAGGGGGCGTCCGCGGTCGTCGCGGAAGACGGGCACGGCGGGTGAGTGGACCACCCGGCCCGCGCGGAACGGGTCACGGCGGGCGCGGTGGCGGTCGTGGAAGCCGGCGGTCCGCGGCAGACAGGTGCACAGCGCGAAGGCGCGGCACAGGGCCTCCTCCTGCGCCTGCGCCCCGTTCGGGTGCCCGCCGCCGGGGACGGGGGCGCCCCCGTCCGCTCCGGCTACGCTCCGCTCGTCTCGCGGGCGATGCCGCGCGGGCGCGCTCACGGCGCCACCCCCGTAGCCGCCGTGACCACGCACCGCGCGGTCTCGCTCGTCGTGCTCATGCGGGCATCCTGAGCGATGCTGGTGACGCGCCGCAACGGAGTTTCCGCCTCCCCGGAAGGCCCGGGGAACGGGTGGAGAACCGCCCGGGAACAGGCCGGACGAAGGGACGGCCGGACCGGGACGACCCGCCGGGCGCCCTTGTGCCCGTCGGCGCGAAGGTTTTGGGTGGACGGGTTGGTGCCGGCCGGGACCGCGAAGGCTCCGGGCCGGTGACATGGCGGAATCTCAGGAGGATGCCTGCATGTCCGATACGGCGGGCGGCTGTGCCGAGCCGCGTACCCCTGTCACGGAAGCCGAGGTGGAGGCCCTGGTCCGGGGCATCTGCTTCAAGACCGGACCGCCGCGCCTCCTCGGCGTCGAGGTGGAATGGCTCGTCCACGAGCTGCGGGACCCGCGGCTCCCCGTGTCACCCGAACGACTCGAAGCGGCCTACGCCGCCCTGCGGACCGTGCCCCTGAGGTCGGCGCTCACCATCGAGCCCGGCGGCCAGCTGGAGCTGAGCTCGCCGCCCGCCGCCTCCCTGATGGAGTGCGTCGGCACCGTCTCCGCCGACCTGGACGCCGTCCGCGCGGTGCTGCGCGAGGACGGTCTGCTCCTCGCCGGCCTCGGCCACGCCCCCTGGCACCGCCCCCGCCGGTTCCTGCGCGAACCGCGGTACGACGCCATGGAGGCCTGCCTCGACCGCACCGGCCCCGCCGGCCGGGGCATGATGTGCGCCTCCGCCTCCGTGCAGGTGTGCGTGGACGCCGGGTACGAGGAGCCCGGCCCGCTCGGCCACGTACGGCGCTGGTGGCTGGCGCACCAGCTGGGCGCGGTCCTGGTCGCCGTGTTCGCCAACTCCCCGATCGCCGACGGCCGGCCGACCGGCTGGCTGTCCACCCGGCAGCTGCGCTGGGCGCAGATCGGCACCGGCCGGGCGGGCGCCCCCGTGCTGGACGCCGACCCGCGCGGCGCCTGGGCCCGGCACGTCCTGGACGCGCCCGTGATGTGCGTACGGCGTGACGGCGGGCCGTGGGACGTGCCCCGGGGGCTCACCTTCCGGAAGTGGGTCAGGTCCGGCACGCCCGGGCCGCCGACCCGGGACGACCTCGACTACCACGTCACGACCCTGTTCCCGCCGGTGCGGCCGCGCGGCCACCTGGAACTGCGCATGATCGACGCGCAGCCCGGCGACGACGGCTGGATCGTGCCGCTGGCCGTGGTCGCGGCGCTGTTCGACGACCCGGAGGCCGCCGAGACCGCCTACCGGGCGGTGAAGCCGCTGGCCGAGCGGGCCCGCGGCATGCCGGCCCCGCACAATCCGCTCTGGTGGGACGCGGCCCGCGTCGGACCGGCCGACCCGGAGCTGCGCGAGGTGGCCGCCGGCTGTTTCACGGCGGCGCTGCGCGCCCTGCCCCGGCTCGGCGCCACCACCCAGGTGGTCGACGCGGTCGGGACGTACCGGGACCGCTATGTCGCCCGCGGCCGCTGCCCGGCCGACGACCTGCTCGACGAGTTGCGCGCGACGGCCGGCGGCACACGCCCCCGGCCCCCGCACCCGCACGGGAAGGACACCCCCTCATGACCGATCCCGCCCTCGGCGCCGAAGCCCTGCGCGAGCGCGCGGTCGCCTCGCTGATCACCGCGCGGGACCGCACCACGCTGCTCACCGGCTGTGTCGACGGTCCCGAGCTGACCGCCCAGCACTCGCCGCTGATGTCGCCGCTGGTGTGGGACCTCGCCCACATCGGCAACCAGGAGGAGCAGTGGCTGCTGCGGGCCGTCGCCGGCCACGAGGCGATACGGCCCGAGATCGACACCCTGTACGACGCCTTCGAGCATCCGCGCGCCGAACGCCCGGCCCTGCCGCTGCTGCCGCCGGAGGAGGCCCGCCGGTACGCGGCCGACGTGCGCGGCCGGGCCCTGGACGTGCTGGAGGGCGCCGCGTTCCACGGGACGCGGCTGACCGAGGCGGGCTTCGCCTTCGGGATGATCGCGCAGCACGAACAGCAGCACGACGAGACCATGCTGATCACCCACCAGCTCCGGAAGGGGCCGCGGGCGCTGACCGCCCCTGACCCGGAGCCCGCGCCCCTGTTCACGGGCCCGTCCGACGTCCTCGTCCCGGGCGGTCCGTTCACCATGGGCACCTCGGACGAGCCGTGGGCGCTGGACAACGAACGCCCCGCGCACCGGCGCGAGGTGCCGCCCTTCCGCATCGACACCACTCCGGTGACGAACGCCGCGTACCAGGCGTTCATCGAGGACGGCGGCTACGACGAGCCCCGCTGGTGGACCGCCGAGGGCTGGGCCCACGTCCGCCGCAACTCCCTGACCGCGCCGCTGTTCTGGCGCCGGGACGGCCGGCAGTGGCTGCGGCGCCGGTTCGGCGTCACCGAGGTGGTGCCGTCCGACGAACCGGTGCTGCACGTGTGCTGGTACGAGGCCGACGCCTACGCCCGCTGGGCCGGGCGCCGGCTGCCCACCGAGGCCGAGTGGGAGAAGGCGGCGCGGTACGACCCGGCCGGCGACCGTTCGATGCGCTATCCGTGGGGCGACGCCGACCCCGGCCCCGAGCACGCCAACCTCGGCCAGCGGCACTTGCGTCCGGCGCCAGCCGGGAGCTGTCCGGCCGGTGAGTCGCCGCTCGGGGTGCGGCAGTTGATCGGCGACGTGTGGGAGTGGACGGCGAGCGACTTCCTGCCGTACCCGGGGTTCAGGGCGTTCCCGTACAGGGAGTACTCGGAGGTGTTCTTCGGGCCGGAGTACAAGGTGCTGCGCGGCGGTTCGTTCGCCGTGGACCCGGTGGCCTGCCGGGGCACGTTCCGCAACTGGGACCTGCCAGTGCGGCGGCAGATCTTCTCCGGGTTCCGCACGGCGCGCTCGGAGGAGGTCTGATGTGCCGTCACGTGGCGTACGTGGGGCCCGAGGAGCCGCTGGGCGAGCTGCTCGTGCGGCCGCCGTACGGCCTGTACCGCCAGTCGTGGGCGCCCCGGCGGCAGCGGTACGGCACGGTCAACGCCGACGGCTTCGGTGTGGGCTGGTACGCCGAGGGTGATCCGGTGCCGGCCCGGTACCGGCGGGCCGGACCGGTCTGGGCCGACCTGTCGTTCGCGGACCTCGCCCGCGTCGTACGGACCCGGGCGCTGCTCGCGGCCGTGCGGGACGCGACCCTGTCGGGCGCCGACGCGGAGGCCGCGGCGGCGCCGTTCGCCGCCGGGACCTGGCTGTTCAGCCACAACGGGGCGGTGCCGGGCTGGCCGGGTTCGCTCGCGCCGCTGGTGGCGTCCCTGCCCGCCGAGGACGTGCTGTCGCTGGAGGCCCGCAACGACTCCGCGTTCGTGTGGGCGCTGGTGCTCACCCGGCTGCGGGCCGGTGACGAGGAGGGGCAGGCGCTGGCCGACACGGTCCTGGAGGTCGCCGCGGCGGCCCCCGGGGCCCGGCTCAACCTGCTGCTCACAAGCGGCGACACCGTCACCGCGACCGCCTGGGGCGACACGCTGTGGTACCTCACCCGGACCGGCGGCGGCACCGTCGTGGCCTCCGAGCCCTACGACGACGATCCGCACTGGCGCGAGGTCCCCGACCGCACCCTGCTCGCGGCGAGCCCCACCGACGTCCTGCTGACCCCGCTCAAGGAGCCCGGCGACGCCCTGACGCCGGCCGACGCACCCGTACCTTCGAGGGAGCCACGCACGTGAGTCCGTTCCGTCTCACCCGCACCCTGCCCGAGGACGCCGCCGACGCCGCCCTGCGCGCCGACGTCCGCGAGGGCCTGACCGGCAGCCCCAGGACGCTGCCGCCCAAGTGGTTCTACGACGCCCGGGGCAGCGAGCTGTTCGAGGAGATCACCGCGCTGCCCGAGTACTACCCGACCCGCGCCGAGCGCGAGATCCTGCGCACCCGCGCCGGTGAGATCGCCGCGGCGTCCGGCGCCCGCACCCTGGTCGAACTGGGCTCCGGCTCCTCGGAGAAGACGCGGCACCTGATCGACGCCCTGACCGGGCTGCACGCCTACGTCCCCGTCGACGTCAGCGAGAGCGCCCTCGCCCTGGCCGGGCGGGCGCTGGCCGCCGAGCGGCCGGGACTGGAGGTGCACGCGCTGATCGCCGACTTCACCGCCCTGCCGGCCCTGCCCGACACGCCGGGGCCGCGGCTGGTGGCGTTCCTCGGCGGCACCGTCGGCAACCTGCTGCCGGCCGAGCGCGCCGCGTTCCTCGCCTCCGTCCGCGCCCTGCTCGCCCCGGGCGACGCGCTGCTGCTGGGCACGGACCTGGTGAAGGACGAGCGGGTGCTGGTCCGGGCATACGACGACGCGGCCGGGGTGACGGCCGCGTTCAACAAGAACGTCCTGACCGTCATCAACCGCGAGCTCGGCGCCGACTTCGACCCGGACGCCTTCGACCACGTGGCGCTGTGGGACGCCCGGCACGAGTGGATCGAGATGCGGCTGCGCTCCCGTACCGCGCAGACGGTGAAGATCCCCTCCCTGGAACTCGCCGTGGACTTCGCGGCGGGCGAGGAGCTGCGCACCGAGGTGTCGGCGAAGTTCCGCCGGGACGGAGTGCGTGCGGAACTGACGGCCGCGGGGCTGGAACCGGTCCGGTGGTGGACGGACGGGGAAGGACGGTTCGCGCTGTCCCTGAGCGTCGCGCGCTGACGGGAGCGCCGCGCCGCCCTAGTCGAAGGCCAGGGCCTCGGTGATGCGGCGCGCGGCGCGCTCGGCCGCGGTGGCCGGGTCGGCCCCGG
This sequence comes from Streptomyces caelestis, assembly GCF_001279005.1. Taxonomy (GTDB): domain Bacteria; phylum Actinomycetota; class Actinomycetes; order Streptomycetales; family Streptomycetaceae; genus Streptomyces; species Streptomyces heliomycini. Next base: position 15,710 of record NZ_LGCN01000119.1, on the reverse strand, counting down.
TGAGCACCTCGGTCATGTACTCCTTGATCGGGTTGTCCGCCTCGACCGCGGCCCACTGGGGTGTGCCGGGGGTCGCCCGGCCCCGTGCGGCTCCGGCCGCCATGGCCGCGACCCCCTCCTCCCCCGCCACCGACTCGGCGAGTCCGGCCTTGTTGGGGACGTAGTTCATCGTGCGGGCCAGGTCGGTGTTCCACCGGGCGCCGGTGAGCGCGGCCACGACCTCGACGGCGCCCTCCCTGGTGTCGGTCTTGGCCGGGACCACGAGGTCGGACCCGCCGGTGAAGACGGCGCCGGGCTTGCCGGCGGTCCTGCCGGGGACGGGGAAGTAGCCCAACTCGTCCGCCAGGCCCGGGTTCTGCTTGAGGATGGCGCGCGCCAGTCCCGGTACGGCCACGATCTGCGCCACCTCGCCCCGCGCGAACACGTCCGCCTGCGGCGGGTGTTCCTCGTCGGCGTCGACCGGTCCGTCACCGAGCGCCTGGAGCCGGCGGTAGAAGTCCATGCCGCGCAGCGCCGCCGGGCCGTCCAGCGTGCCCCGCCAGACCCCGTCCCGTTCCTCGGCGAGCTCTCCGCCCTCCTCCCAGATGAAGCCGGCGAGCGTGTACCAGTCCTGTCCGGCGAGGTAGACGCCCTGGTTGCCGCCGGCGTCGAGCTTCTCGGTGAGGTCGAGCCACTCGTCGCGGGTCTTCGGCGGGGCGGCGACGCCGGCCTGCCGGAAGAGGTCCTTGCGGTAGATGACGACGCGGTTGGCCGCGTACCAGGGGATGCCGTACTGCTGGGAGCCCCACCGGCCGGGCTCGGCGAGGCCGGGCAGCCAGTCGTCGCGGCCCCAGTCGCGCAGGGACTCCAGGGTGAGGTCGAGCAGCCCGTCGCCCTCCGCGTAGGTGGCGACCTGGGTGTTGCCGACCTCGATGACGTCGGGGCCGTCCTCCTCGTCCGACTCCAGCGCCTTCTGCACCTTCTCGCCGATGCCGGTCCACTCCTGGACGCGGATGTCGAGGTCGAGTGCGGGGTGTTCGCGCTCGAACTCCTCGGTGAAGCGGTCCAGGTACTCCTGCGAGGCGCTGTGCCGCATCAACCACACGGTGACCGTGCTCCGTTCGGCGTCGCCGGGCAGCAGCCCACAGCCGCTGAGCAGGGAGGCGGACACACAGACGAGGGCGGGCAGACGGCGTCTCACGAGGGGTCCTGTTTCGGTCCGGCGGACAGGGCGGGGCCCGACGTGGGGGGCGAGCGGTGCTCGGACGGGTGCTCAGCATCTTGGTATGGACCAATGCGTAGGTCAAGGCCGTCGGGCGAACAGGGCCGACGCCTCGCGCTCCGCCGCGGGGTGGGGCACGGTGGAATGACGTGAGAGGAGCAGCCGCATGTCGAATCACACCTACCGGGTCACGGAGATCGTCGGCACCTCGCCCGACGGCGTCGACCAGGCCGTACGCAACGGCATCGAACGTGCTTCGCGGACCCTGCGCAATCTGGACTGGTTCGAGGTGACCCAGGTGCGCGGCCAGATCGAGGAGGGGCGGGTCGCGCACTGGCAGGTGGGGCTGAAGGTCGGCTTCCGGCTGGAGGAGTCGGACTGAGCCGGGGCGGGGCCGGGCCGCCGCTCAGGTGCGCCCTTCCCGCTCCTGCGCGTCCGCCAGCTCCCCGGACGGGGCCGTCCAGCGGGCGAGGACGACGGTGAAGCCGGCTTGCCGGGCGTCCCGGCAGACCAGCTCGTCGTCGTCCACGAGCACGCGGACGTCCCGGGTGCGGGCGAGGCGGCGCAGGACCGCCAGTTTGGTGCGGCGGGCCGGCCGGCGGTCGGCGTCGCCGCGCATGTGCACGTCCCCCGCGGGCAGCTCCTGGGCCGCGAGCCAGTCCAGCGTGTCGCGCCGGCAGCGCTCGGGCCGCCCGGTGAGGTAGACGATCTCGCACTCCCGCGCGCTCTCCCGGACCAGTGCGACGCCCTCGGCGAGCGGCGGATCCTGCGGCGCGGCGGCGAAGAAGGCGTCCCAGTCGCGCGGCCTGCGCGCCAGGAAGCGCTGCCGGTGCGCCGTGTCGGCGAGGGTGTTGTCGAGGTCGAACACGGCCGGCGGCCGCTCGTCGCGGTCGGTCACACCGCCCAGCGTAGACGGGGAGCGCGCGGAATCCTGAGCGCCGCCGGGTGTTGAACCGGGTATGAGTTCCGCGATCTCCTCGGCCCGCTTCTCCGTACTCGACCGTTCCCGCGTCCGTGAGGGGCACACCGGCCCCGAGGCGCTGCGGGACACCGTCGGCCTGGCCCGGGAGGCGGAGCGGCTCGGGTACCACCGGTTCTGGGTCGCCGAGCACCACGGGGTGCCGGGGGTCGCGGGGTCGGCGCCGACCGTACTGGCCGCCGCCGTCGCCGGGGCGACCCGCACCATCCGCGTCGGCACCGGCGGGGTCATGCTGCCCAACCACCGGCCGCTGGTGGTGGCCGAGCAGTTCGGGGTGCTGGAATCGCTGTTCCCGGGCCGCGTCGACATGGGCCTGGGCCGCTCGGTCGGCTTCACCGACGGGGTGCGCAGGGCGCTGGGGCGCGGCAAGGACGACGCGGAGGACTTCGCGGCCCAGCTCGACGAGCTGCTCGGCTGGTTCCGGGGCACCTCCCCCACCGGGGTGCGCGCCCGGCCCGCCGAGGGGCTGACCGTGCCGCCGTTCGTGCTCGCCATGGGCGAGGGCGCCACGATCGCGGCCCGCGCGGGTCTGCCGATGGTCATCGGCGACCTCCGCGACCGGGACGGGGTGCGGCGCGGCATCGACCGCTACCGCGAACGGTTCCGCCCCTCGCAGTGGGCGAGCGAGCCGTACGTGGTCGTCTCCGGCACGGTCGCGGTGGCCGGCACCCCCGAGGAGGCCCGGCGGCTGCTGATCCCGGAGGCCTGGTCGATGGCGTACTCCCGGACCCACGGCAGTTTTCCGCCGCTGCCGCCCGCCGAGCGCGTCGAGACGCTCTCCCTGAGCGCCAAGGAGCGCGGCTTCTACGAGTCGGGGCTCAGCGGTCACCTGGCCGGCACCGAGGAGGAGGTGGCGCACCGGCTGGAGACGGTGCTGGAGGAGACCGGCGCGCAGGAGGTGCTCGTCACCACCAGCACCCACGACCGGGAGGCGCTGCTGGACTCCTACCGGCGGCTCGCCGCGATCGCCGGGCTGGACGGCGGCACGGCGACGCGCCGGTGAGACGGCACCGGCGCGCGCTGGGGGTCGGGGGCGGTCCTACTCGCGGCCCCGCCCCGGGGCGTCGCGGCCACGGCGGCCGGACTCCTCGTCCAGCTCCGTCTCGGCCTCGATGCGCTCCTTGCGGACCTGACCGCGGACGGTCTCGTCGGCGGTCTTCTCCTCCGTGGTCATCCGGACCCGCTCGACCGGCACCGCCTCGGTCTCCACGACCGGGCGCTCCTCGTACAGCGTGACGTCGTGCTCGTCCTCCTTGAAGGCCGGACCCGACATGGCCTCGTCGCGGTTGGCGTCCGTGATCGGCTCGCGCTCCACGCGGACCTCCTCGTGGCGCACCGGCACGGTCTGCTGGACCTCCTCCGTGACGACGTACTTGCGCAGCCTGGCCCGTCCGGCCTCGTGCCGCTCGACGCCGACGCGCATGTGCTCCTCGGAGCGGGTCATGGCGTCGTCGCCGTGCCCTCGGGTCCGGGCCTCGCTCCGGCTGCCCGCGGCAGCCGCGGTTCCGGCGGCGTCCGGCGCCGTCCGGGAGGTGTCGTCCCGACGGCCGGCCATGCCCGCCGTGCCCGCGGCTCCGGCGGCTCCCGCCGTACCGGCCGCGCCCGCGCCGGGAGACCGGTCGCGTTCGCCGGGTTCGGCCAGCACGGAGTCCCAGTCGATGCCGTAGTAGTCGTACAGGCGGTCTTCCTCTTCCACCGACAGGTGGCCGCCCGCGTCGATGTCGACGTTGGGCGCGCCCTTGATCTTGTCCTTGGGGTAGGGGACCTCGAGGTGGTCCTTCACCAGGGCGGCGTCACGGATGGGGACGAACGACTCGCTGGAGCCGAACATGCCCGTTTTGACGGTCACCCACTCGGGGCGTCCGCTGGCGTCGTCGAGGAAGACGTGCTTCGCGTCGCCTACCTTGTTCCCGTCCCCGTCGTAGACGGGGTGATCCAGCAGGATCGAGATCTCTTCGCGGGTGATCATCTTCCATCACCCTCCTTTCGGAAGTCGCCCCTCACTGGTTCTCCCGGATCCCTCACCGAAAACAGTACGAAAGCGACAAAAGGTACTTAATTTTCCGCAGTGCTCACTCGTGGTGGCCGCCCTCGTGCCCCGCCACCGCCTCCGGCTGCGCCGCGCGCGCCAGGGAACGGCGGTCGAGGTGGCTCCCCGGCGGGAGGGGAGGCCGCACCTCGACCTCGGCGACCACTCCCCGGGCCGACGCCACGCGCCACAGCGAGGCGAGGAGCGTGTCGTCGCCGACGAAGGCCGGTGCGGTGGCCGGGGTCCCGCGCACACCCCGGTAGCCGATGCGCACCGGCTGGACCGGGACCCGGGCGTCCAGCGCCGCCTGGAAGACCGCGCGGCGGAAGTGCCCCCGGGCCCGGCCGCACCAGGTGCTGCCCTCCGGGAACGCCGCGACCGCCGCACCGCCGCGCAGGACCCCGGCGAGCGCGGCGACCGTGTCCGGCAGGGCGCGCAGCCGGTCACGGTCGATGAACAGCACGCCACCGCGCGCCGCCAGCGCCCCCGCCACGGGCCAGCGCCGTATCTCCGTCTTGGCCAGCATCCTGGCCGGACGGACCGCCGCGAGCAGCGGCACGTCCAGCCAGGAGATGTGGTTGGCGACGAGCAGCAGTCCGCCCGTGGGCACGGCGGCCCCGTCGATGCGGACCCGGACACCGGCGGCCCGTACGATCCACCGGCACCACCGGCGCACCGCGCCCGCCGGGATCCGCCGCCCGAGCGGGAGCAGCGCGATCCCGGCGAGGACCAGCAGGCCCACCGCCGTCAGCCGCAGCACCGCCAGCGGTACGGCCGCCGCGGACGCCGTCGGTTCCACACAGCCCCGCGGGGTGCAGGGCGCGCCCGGCTGCCAGACGCTCACCGGGCGGGGACGAGGGAGAGGAAGTGCCGCAGGTAGCGGGGGTCGACCCGGTCCATCGGCAGCAGCACGTAGAAGTCGGCGACACCGAAGTCCACGTCGTGCGCGGGCTCGCCGCAGACCCAGGCGCCGAGCCGGAGGTAGCCGCGCAGCAGGGCGGGCAGGTCACCGGGGGCGGCGGGCGCCGAGGTCCTCGGCAGCCAGGGCAGCAGCGGGCGCACCCGGTACTCCTCCGGCGCGAGGTGCCCCGCCCGCACCCGGTCCCAGGTGGCGGAGGCGAGCGCGCCCCCGTCGGCGAGGGGGACGGAGCAGCAGCCGGCCAGCCAGGCGTGGCCGCGGTCGGTCATGTAGCGGGCGATGCCGGCCCAGATGAGCCCGATGACCGCGCCGTCGCGGTGGTCGGGGTGCACACAGGAACGGCCGACCTCGACGAGGGACGGCCGTATGGCGTCGAGGGCCGACAGGTCGAACTCCCCCTCCGCGTACAGCCGTCCGGCGATACCGGCGCGCTCCGGCGGCAGCAGCCGGTAGGTGCCGACGACCTGGCCGCCGGCCTCCTCCCGCACGAGCAGGTGGTCGCAGTACGCGTCGAAGGGGTCGACGTCCAGCCCCGGCTGCGGGGTGGCCAGCAGAGCGCCCATCTCCCCCGCGAAGACCTCGTACCGCAACCGCTGGGCGGCACGCACGTCCTCCTCGTCGCGGGCGAGGGTGACGGTGTAGCGGGTGGGGGTGGCGGGCCGCGGGTGGTCGACGGTCAGTACGCCGGTCATGGCTCTCTCCTGATCACGCACCGGAGCGGGAGTGGGGACACTCCTGTTCTTCCGATCCGGGTTGGCGTGTACGTGACCGGAGCCGGGAGTGCGGATGTGGAGATGCTGAATGCCAGGAGCGGAAAGCGAGACGGGGCCGGAAGGAGCACCTCTCCCGGCCCCGTCCGTCCGCACCTTCGGCGAACGTTCGGTGAGGCGCCCCGACGGGGGCGCGGACGTGACATCGTGCGGCTCCGCCGCGCGGGCGCGACGCACCGCGACGCGGTGCTACCGCTTGCCCGCCCTGCGGGTGGCCCGCAGCCACTCCCTGTTCATCCCCGTGATGGAGGTGAGCGGGATGCCCTTGGGACATGCGGTCGCGCACTCCCCCGCGAGGGTGCACCCCCCGAATCCCTCCTCGTCCATCTGCGCCACCATGTCCAGCACCCGCGTCTCCCGCTCGGGCGCCCCCTGCGGCAGCACGTTGAGGTGGTTGACCTTCGCCGACGTGAACAGCATCGCCGCCCCATTGGGGCACGCCGCGACACACGCCCCGCATCCGATGCACTCGGCGTGCTCGAACGCCAGGTCCGCGTCCGGCTTCGGCACCGGCGTCGCGTGCGCCTCCGGCGCGGAGCCCGTCGGCGCCGTGATGTAGCCGCCGGCCTGGATGATCCGGTCGAAGGCGGACCGGTCGACCACCAGGTCCTTCACGACCGGGAAGGCGGATGCCCGCCACGGCTCGACGTCGATGGTGTCGCCGTCCTCGAAGGACCGCATGTGCAGCTGGCAGGTGGTGGTGCGCTCGGGCCCGTGGGCGTCGCCGTTGATGACGAGCGAGCAGGCGCCGCAGATGCCCTCGCGGCAGTCGTGGTCGAAGGCGACCGGGTCCTCGCCCTTGAGGATGAGCTCCTCGTTGAGGGTGTCGAGCATCTCCAGGAAGGACATGTCGGGTGAGATGCCGTCCACCTCGTACGTGGACATGGCGCCGTCGGCGTCGGCGTTCTTCTGCCGCCAGACGCGCAGGTTGAGCTTCATGCGTAGCTCCGCTGGGTGGGGTGGACGTACTCGAAGACCAGGTCTTCCCTGTGCAGGACGGGAGCCTCGCCGGTGTCGGTGAACTCCCAGGCGGCGGCGTAGGAGAACGCGTCGTCCCGGCGCGCGGCCTCGCCGTCGGGGGTCTGGGACTCCTCGCGGAAGTGGCCGCCGCAGGACTCGGAGCGGTGCAGCGCGTCGAGGCACATCAGCTCGGCGAGCTCCAGGTAGTCGACGACGCGGTTGGCCTTCTCCAGCGACTGGTTGAACTCCTCGCCGGTGCCCGGGACCTTGATGCGCCGCCAGAACTCCTCGCGGATCTGCGGGATCCGCTCCAGGGCCTTGCGCAGCCCGGAGTCGGTGCGGGCCATGCCGCAGAACTCCCACATCAGCTCGCCCAGTTCGCGGTGGAAGGAGTCCGGGGTGCGGTCGCCGTCCACGGCCAGCAGCAGGTTGAGCCGGTCCTCGGTCTCGGCCAGCACCTCCTGCACCACCGGGTGTTCGCCGGTGACCTCGTCCTGGTGCGGGTTGCGGGCCAGGTAGTCGTTGACGGTGGCCGGGAGGACGAAGTAGCCGTCGGCCAGACCCTGCATCAGCGCGGAGGCGCCGAGGCGGTTGGCCCCGTGGTCGGAGAAGTTGGCCTCGCCGATCGCGAACAGGCCCGGGATCGTCGTCTGCAGGTCGTAGTCGACCCACAGGCCGCCCATCGTGTAGTGCACGGCGGGGTAGATCCGCATCGGCACCCGGTACGGATCCTCGTCGGTGATCCGCTGGTACATGTCGAAGAGGTTGCCGTACTTCGCCTCGACCGCCTCCCGGCCCATCCGCTTGATCGCGTCCGCGAAGTCGAGGTAGACGCCCTGCCCGCCGGGACCGACGCCGCGGCCCTCGTCGCAGACGTTCTTGGCGGCGCGGGAGGCGATGTCGCGGGGCACCAGGTTGCCGAAGGAGGGGTAGATGCGCTCCAGGTAGTAGTCGCGCTCGTCCTCGGGGATCCGGTCGGCCGGGCGGGTGTCGCCCTTGGCCTTCGGCACCCAGATCCGGCCGTCGTTGCGCAGCGACTCGCTCATCAGCGTCAGCTTGGACTGGTGGTCGCCGGTGCGCGGGATGCAGGTGGGGTGGATCTGGGTGAAGCAGGGGTTGGCGAAGTACGCGCCACGCCGGTGCGCCCGCCAGATCGCGGTGGCGTTGGAGTTCATGGCGTTCGTCGACAGGTAGAAGACGTTGCCGTAACCGCCGCTGGCGAGGACGACGGCGTCCGCGAAGTACGTGTCGATCCTCCCGGTGATCAGGTCCCGGGCGACGATGCCGCGGGCCCGCCCGTCGACGACGATCAGGTCGAGCATCTCGGTGCGCGGGTGCATCTCGACGTTGCCGGCCGCGATCTGCCGGCTGAGCGCCTGGTAGGCGCCGAGGAGGAGCTGCTGGCCCGTCTGGCCGCGGGCGTAGAAGGTGCGGGAGACCTGGACGCCGCCGAAGGAGCGGGTGTCGAGCAGCCCGCCGTACTCGCGGGCGAAGGGCACGCCCTGGGCGACGCACTGGTCGATGATCTCGACGGAGATCTGCGCGAGGCGGTGGACGTTGGACTCGCGGGAGCGGAAGTCGCCGCCCTTGACGGTGTCGTAGAACAGGCGGTGGACCGAGTCGCCGTCGTTGCGGTAGTTCTTCGCCGCGTTGATGCCGCCCTGCGCGGCGATGGAGTGGGCGCGGCGCGGGGAGTCCTGGTAGCAGAACTGGACCACGCGGTAGCCCTGTTCGGCGAGCGTGGCGCCGGCCGAACCGCCCGCGAGGCCGGTGCCGACGACGATGACGGTCTTGCCGCGCCGGTTGGCGGGGTTGACCAGCCCGGCCTCGAAGCGGCGCTTGTCCCAGCGCTCGTGGACCGGTCCCGCGGGGGCCTTGGTGTCGGCGACCGGCTCGCCGGTCGTGTACGCGGTGTAGGAAGTCATGGTCAGCTCACCACTCCGGTCATGACGCCCACGGGGACGGCGAGAAAGCCGGCCGTGAGCAGCAGCGCGAGGGCATGGGCGATGGTCTTGAGGGCGCGGTCGCGGGTGCGGCTGCCGACGCCGAGGGTCTGGGCCGCGCTCCAGAAGCCGTGCCGGATGTGCAGGCCGACGGCGAGCATCGCGACGATGTAGATGACGTTGCCGTACCAGGTGGAGAAGGTGTCCACGACGTTCTGGTAGGGCTTGCCGGTCTCGAAGCCGCCGGAGTGCACGGTGCCGGTGGTCAGGTCGAGCAGGTGCCAGACGATGAACAGGGCGAGGATGACGCCGCCCCAGCGCATGGTGCGCGTGGCGTAGCTCGTCCGCGCCTTCTTGTGGACGTACTTGTCGGGGCGCGCCCTGAGGTCGCGGCGGCTGAGCTGGTAGGCGGAGACGGCGTGGGCGATCACGGCGACGACGAGGACGACGCGGACGATCCACAGCGTCCACTCCTCGTGCATGAACGGCTCGCCGACCGTGCGCAGCCAGTGGGCGTAGTGGTTGAACTCGCCCGCCCCGAAGAAGATCTTCAGGTTCCCGATCATGTGGGCGACCAGGTAGAGCAGCATGACGATGCCGCTGACCGCCATCACCGTCTTCTTGCCGACGGTCGAGTCCCACACGGTGCGTGCCATGGACGGCCGTCGGTCCGTCCGCGTTGCCAGAGCCATGTCATCAGACGCTAGGGCCGAAAGGCCCCATCGGTCCAAGACATGGTCCGGCTCGTTCCGATAGGAAAAGCCTATGCTGGGTGCGTGCAGTTCCAGCAGCTCCAGTACTTCGTGGCCGTCGCCGAGACCCGGCACTTCACCCGGGCCGCGGAGCTGGTCCATGTCGCGCAGCCGTCGCTGTCCCAGCAGATCAGGGCGCTGGAGCGGGAGCTGGGGGCGGATCTGTTCCGGCGGGCGCGCGGCAACATCACGCTGACCGACGCGGGCGAGGCGCTGCTGCCGCTGGCCCGGCGGATCCTCGCCGACACGGACACCGCCCGGCACGAGGTGCAGGAGGTGGCGCAGCTGCGCAGCGGGCGGGTGCGGCTGGGCGCGACGCCGAGCCTGTGCACCGGACTGCTGCCGGACGTGCTGCGCGCCTTCCACGACCGCTACCCGGGCGTCCGGCTGCTGATCGAGGAGGGCGGCTCGCACGACCTGGTACGGGAGCTGGCCCGCGGCGCCCTCGACCTCGCCCTGGTGGTCCTGCCGCTGCCGACGCCCTCCCCCGCGCTCACCACGGTGGAACTGCTGCGCGAGGACCTGGTGGTCGTCTCCTCCCCGGACGCCCCGCGGCCGGGGCGGGGCCGGCGCGCCGTGCGCATCGCCGATCTGGAGGGCGAACGCCTGGTGATGTTCCGGCACGGCTACGACCTGCGCGAGCTGACCGTGGCGGCGTGCCGGGCGGAGGGCTTCGAGCCCGGATTCGCGGTGGAGGGCGGCGAGATGGACGCGGTGCTGGGCTTCGCACGGGCGGGGCTGGGGGTGGCGGTGGTGCCGCGGATGGTGGCCGCGCGGTCGGGGCACGGGCTGCGGGTGACTCCGCTGGCGCGGCCGGGGCTGTACCGGACCATCGCGCTGGCCCACCGCAGTGATGTGGCTCCGCCTCGGGCCGCGCGGGAGTTGCAGCGGATGCTGCTGGAGCGCTGACGCGGGGGGCGCGTGGGGGCTTCCTCGCCCCCGCCGCCCCTTCCCTTCCCGTCCCCGGGGGCTTCGCCCCCGGACCCCCGTGCGCAGTTCCCCGCGCCCCTGTAGGCCCGTGCCCCTTCAGGGGACCGGGGTGCCCTGGTGGTAGTACATGCGCCGGTCCCTCCGGTCGTCGTGCTTGCGCCAGAGGGAGCTGCGGCGGGCCCGGTGACCGTCGAAGCGGGTCTCGTACGTGAGGTGCACCGGGCCGGGTGCGAGGAGGACGCCGGTGATCTCCGACGGTTCGTACACCGGGCCGCCCGGGTGGTCGCACAGCTCGGCGAGCGTCTCTTCGTACGTGTAGCGCCGGCCCGAGGCGCCCACCTCGGTGAACTCCGGGTCCGGCAGGCGCACCACCTCGGCACGCGAGGAGCGCACGGCCGGGTCCATGAGCCGCAGCTCCCCTTCGACCGCCGCCCTCACCGGACCCCTCTCCCGGTCCGTCCCCACCTGGTCCTTCTCCGTCCGTGAGAGCTTCCCCCAGGGGCGCGGGGCAGGCGCCTGTGCGGCTCCGCCGCGTGGGCGCGGTCAGCCACGCCCCACCCGCAGCCGCCGTACGGCCCATACGCCCCGCGCCGCTGGGCGGCTAGCCCGTCGCGTCGACGAGGGCCAGCTCGTGCAGGCGGTCGGGCGGGCCCGGGCGGGCGTAGTACCAGCCCTGGGCCGTGTCGCAGCCGAGGAGGCGGAGTTGTTCGGCCTGGGCCCCCGTCTCCACGCCCTCCACCGTCACCGCCAGGTCGAGGCTGTGCGCCAGGGAGACGATCCCCTCGACGATCTTGAGGTCGACGGGGTCGGCCGGGAACTGCTGCATGCTCTGGGTGAAGGAGCGGTCCAGCTTCAGGACGCTCACCGGGAGCCGGCGCAGGTTGGCCAGGTTGGAGTAGCCGGTGCCGAAGTCGTCCAGCGCGATGTCGACGCCCATCTCCGCCAGCCGGCGCAGCGGCTTCAGCAGATCGTCGTCCGCGCCGATCAGCGCCGACTCCGTCACCTCCAGGCACAGGGCGTCCGGCTCCACACCCGTGCGCTCCAGGATCTCCACCGTGTCCTGGACCAGTCCGGGATGCGTGAGCTGACAGGGCGACAGGTTCACGTTGATGCGCAGCGGCCCGAGCGCCTCACCGCCGTGCCGGTCCCGCCACTCACGGGCCTGCCGCACCGACTGCTCCAGCACCCAGCGGCCCAGCGGAACGATCAGCCCCGTGTGCTCGGCGAGCGGGATGAACCGGTCCGGGGACAGCACCCCGTGCTGCGGGTGCAGCCAGCGCACCAGCGCCTCCGCGCCCCGGACGCTGCCGTCGCCGAGATGCACCAGCGGCTGGTACTCGATGAAGAACTCGCCCCGGTCCAGGGCCGTCGGCAGCGCCGTGGTGAGCCCGTGCCGGGTGATGGCGCGGGCGTCGGCCTCCGGGTCGGCGAGCTCGAACCGGTTGCCGCCCGCCGACTTGGCCCGGTACATGGTGATGTCGGCGCTGCGCAGCACCTCCGCCGCGCTGCGTTCCCCGGCGGGTCCCTCGACGATGCCGATGCTGCCGCGCACGGTCAGCTCCCGGCCGTCCACGCTGATCGGGGCGAGCAGCGCGTTCATGATGCGCGCGGCCAGCTCGTCGACGGTGCGCTCGGTGTCGGGGCCGGTGGTCAGCGCCACGAACTCGTCGCCGCCGAGCCGGGCCACCATCTCGCCGGACGCGGTGGCGCAGGCCTGCAGCCGGTCGGCGACCTCGACGAGCAGCCGGTCGCCGGCCGCGTGCCCGAGGCTGTCGTTGACGGTCTTGAAACCGTCCAGGTCGAGGTAGCACAGGCCGAACCGCCGGCCCTCCCCGGCGCCCAGCGCCTTCTCCAGCCGCTCGAAGAAGAACGTCCGGTTGGGCAGCCCGGTGAGCGCGTCGTGGGTGGCCTCGTAGCGCAGCCGGAGGTTGAGCAGCCGCCGCTCGGTGGTGTCCTCCATGAGGGCGAGCTGGTACTGCGGGTCGCCGTCGGCGTCGCGCAGCAGGGACACCGTCAGGTTGGTCCACAGGACCGTTCCGTCAGGGCGGTAGAACGCCTTTTCCAGGTGGTAGTGCTCGCGCTCGCCGCTCACCAGCTCGTCGTAGAGCCGCCAGGTCTGCGGGGCGTCGTCGGGGTGGACCCACTCCTTGACCTTGCGGCCGCGCAGGCCCTGCTCGGACAGGCCGAACATGCGCCGCAGCGCGCCGTTGACCTGCAGGACGTTGCCCTCCAGGTCGGCGATGCCGATCCCTATGGCCGCGCCCTCGAACACCGCCCGGAACCGGGCCTCGGTGGCGTGCAGCGCCTGCGCCACCACGCCCTGGGCCTCCAGCGCGGCCTGCGCGATGGCCTCCTGCTCGGCCAGCGTCCGCTCGCGCAGCGCCTGCGCGAACCCGGCGGCCATGGCGTGCTGGAGCCTGCCGGAGCGCGCCCGCAGGTCCTCCCGGTCGCCGTCCCCGCCGCAGTACAGGACGAGATAGGCGTCCACGCAGTCCAGGGTCCGGCTGAGCGCCTCCGGGTCGGTGCAGTGCGCCTCCACCAGCGCCGCGCCGGCCGTCCGGCCCGCGTCCGGGTCGAACGACCGGGCCCGCAGCGCCTCGCTCAGCAGCCGGGCCAGCGGCAGCAGCAGCTCCTCGAACTCCGGGCGGGTCGCCGACGTCGAGGTCACCGGGAAGACCGCCCGGCTCCAGATCGTCGCGAACCGGCGCAGTCTGTCCTCCGGCCCGTCCGGCTCCGCGCTCACGCCGTACGCCCCACGCCCGCGAAACCGGAGAACGCGTAGGGATCCTCGTCCTCCGGCGCGGTGTCCGGCCGCCACCGCGGCATCGGCACCAGTCCGGGTTCCACCATGTCGTACCCCTCGAAGAACCGCGCGATCTCGTCGCGCGTGCGCATGATCAGCGGGTTGCGAATGTCCTGATACACGCCCACCGCCCCCTCGGCCCGCTCCGCCGGCAGCGGGATCCCCTCGTACGAGGCGTGGGTGAGCACGAGCATGCTGCCGGGCGCGAGGGCCTGGCGCAGTTCGCCCACCGCCGCGTACGGGTCGTCCGCGTCTTCCACGAAGTGCAGTATGGCAACGAGGAGCAGCGCCACTGGCCGATTCAGGTCGATCAGCCGCAGCACTTCGGGGCTGTCGAGGATCTCCCGCGGCTTGCGGAGGTCCGCGGCGACGACGCCCGCGCCGTCGTCGCCCTCCAGGACGGCCTGGCTGTGCGCCACGGCCACCGGGTCGTGGTCGACGTACATCACCCGTGCGTCCGGCACTGCGGCCTGCGCCACTTCGTGGACGTTGCCGAACGTCGGGATGCCGGAACCGATGTCCAGGAACTGGGTGACGCCCTCACCAACCGCGAAACGCACCGCTCGCCGCATGAAGGCACGGTTCGCCTGCATGATCTTGGGCAGGCCCGGCAGGAACTCCATGGCCCTGCGGGCCGCTTCCCGGTCGACCTCGAAGTTGTGCGAACCGCCCAGGTAGTAGTCGTACATCCGGGAGACGCTGGGCACCGAGATGTCGATGCTCCGTGGGGCCCAGGCGGGACGCTCCATGTATCTCTCCAGGCGTAGGCGATCCGGTGTTCGAGCAGAGGCTACTGATCGCCGGTCAAAGGAGCGACCCCAAACGGAAATTGACCGTCCGTTCCCGGTCACTGCCAGGGGCACGTGCCTGTTCGGCTCCCCCGGGAAAGCGTGACGACATGTGTCCACGGCATCCCGGAGAGTCCCGACGCGCCGAGAAGTGCGCGGAGAAGGGTGCCGATCATTCCCCGGGCGCCGGTGAACCACGGCACAACGGTCCGCCCCTCCGCGGTTCGCGGAGGGGCGGACACGGGGCCGGCGGCGTCCGGAGTGGACGACACCCTGGGAAGGTCGTTACTTCTCCGACGCGCCGACCGGCTTTCCGTCGGGCCGCACGGCGTACCAGGTGCCGCCGACGCCCTGACCGTTGGTGTCGCCGGGAGCCTTGTCACCGGCGAAGGTGTAGATGGGCCAGCAGTTGATCGTCTGCTGCTCGGCGCCGTCCGGGCGGGTGAAGGTCATGTAGCCCTTCTTCTGGATGCCCTTGGTGTCGTCGAAGGCGACCGGCGACACCGCCGGCCATTTCTCCAGGCAGGCGCCGGTGCAGGCCGAGACGGGTTTCGGCCAGGCCTCGTCCTTCATGAAGCGGTAGACGGTCATGCCGTTCCCGTCGACGACGATCTCGCCCAGCTTCGGGTCCTCACGGGTGGACAGCCCGGGCTGGTCGGCCGCCTGCGCCTTCTTGCCCTCGGGGTTCAGCGCGTACCACTTGCCGCCCACGCCCTGGCCCTTGACGTCACCGGCGTTGACGTCCTTGACGTAGCGGTAGGCCGGCCAGCCGGCGACGGTGAGCTGCTTGGTGCCGTCGGCCCGGGCGACCTCCCCGAGCAGCGACTCGTCGATCCCCTCGCCGGCCGTGGCGTCGTCGGCGGGCACCGGCGGCCAGGTCTTGGCGCAGTCGTCCTCGCAGTTGGAGGCGGGCGGCTCGGCGGTGTCCTGGTCGAAGCGGTACAGGGTCAGACCAAGGCTGTCGGTCACCAGCTTGCCCAGCTCGGCGTTGGTGGAGACGTTCAGCTCGCCCGCCGTGTCGGCGGGGCTCGCCGGCGCCTGCGCGCCGCCGCCTCCCGCCTGGCCCGCGTCGATGCTGCCGACGTCCCCGGCCCCGGCCGTGGCGCCGACGTTCTGGCTGGAGGCGGGCGGCGGGCTCTCCTGCCCGCACGCCGTGGTCAGGGCCAGCACCGCCGCGGCGCTCGCCACCAGTGAGGCGCTCCGCCAGGAGGTCTTCATCGTCAACTCCACATCATCGCAAGGGTCGTGCAGCGCCCTGCTGTGCCGCCGCTCGACGATGGGTACGCACGGAGGCACGGGTCGTGTTCAACGGTGTCCCGGATTTCTTTCGTTAACTCCTTCGGGGCAATCACCGGGATCCCGGGCGTGGCCCGGCGGCGCACGACTCATGATCTTCGTCGTGCAAGCACTCGTATCGACCCAATCCCACGCCGCGGCACGCGCGTTGGCCGTGGCGACGCTGATCTGGACGATCGTCGGCGCACCCGGCACGGCCGTGGCCGACGCCTGCGCGTACGCCTCGGCGGGACCGGGCGGCACGGAGGCGGTGGCGGTCGCGGGACACGTCACCTGGACCGACCCCCCGTTCTGCTCACCGCCGCCGCCGTCCCCCACGCCCACGCCCACACCCCCACCC